>NZ_JBVKBY010000001.1:0-1377957 GCF_055656945.1 Streptomyces sp. NPDC111606 | reverse complement strand
GAGTCCTCGGCGATCATGACGCGCACGGGAGCTCCGCGGTGATGTGGGTGGGGCCGCCGGGTGGGCTGTCGATGGTCAGGTGGCCGTCGAGGGCGGCTATGCGGCGGGTGGGGCGGAGGAGGTGGCCGGTGGTGGGGTGGTGTGGGGGGCTGCCGGTGGTGTTGTCCCGGCCGTGGATCACGATGACGTCGTCGGCGAGCAGCCGTACGAGGCCTTCTCTCAGTAGTGCCGAGTCCTCGGCGATCATGACGCGCACGGGAGCTCCGCGGTGATGTGGGTGGGGCCGCCGGGTGGGCTGTCGATGGTCAGGTGGCCGTCGAGGGCGGCGATGCGGCGGGAGAGGCCGAGGAGGCCCCCGGTGGTGGGGTGGTGGGGGGCGCCGCCGGTGCCGTTGTCCTCGATGTGGACGACGATGCCGTCGCGCTGCCGGGTCACTCGGATCGCGGCCCGGGTGGCGCCCGAGTGTTTCAGGGTGTTGGTGACGGCCTCGGCGGCGACGAAGTACGCGACCGTCTGCACGGGGACCGGGGGCGGGGTGCCGTCGAGGTCGTACGTCACCGCGACGGGCAGGACCGAACGCTCCGCGAGTTCCTCCAGGGCCGCGCTGAGCCCGCGCTCGTCCAGGGCGGCGGGATGGATCCGCCAGGCCGTCTCGCGCAGCTCCGTCAGCGCGTGGGCGGACTCCTCGTGGGCCTGGCGCAGGAGCGCATCCGCCTTGGCGGGGTCGGTCGCGCGCAGGGCCCGGCCCAGCAGCATGCCCAGGGCGACCAGGCGCTGCTGCACGCCGTCGTGCAGGTCGCGCTCGATGCGCCGCCGTTCGTCGTGCACGGCCTGCATCACCCCGGCCCGGGTCTCGGCCAGTTCACCTACCCTGCGCCGCAGCAGCTCCGTCTCGCTGGGGCCGAGATGCCGCCGGGCCAGCTGCTCGTCCAGCTGGGCCAGCCCGCGTCCGCCCTGTGCGCACAGGAACAGGAGGAAGACGCCGCCCAGCCCGGACAGCGCGACGGTGCCGAGATGGTCGGGATCCAGTACGAACCAGGCCCACACCAGCAAGGACGCGTAGGCGAGCCCGATCAGCGAGGTCAGCAGCACCAGCAGCCCGAACAGGCCGAGCGGCCAGCGTGCCGCCACGTACCCGTACGCGGCCTGTCCGGTGCGCGGCGGGTCCAGCTCGGCGGCGTGGAAGACCGCGAGGCGGCGCCGCTCCAGGGCGGCGAGGCGCAGCGCGCCCGCGGGGACGGAGGCGGGGCACCGGGTCGTCAGCCTGCGCAGCCGGCCGCCCAGGACGCAGACGAGCTCGGCCACCGCTGTGAGCCCGCCCAGCAGCAGCCCGGCGGCGAGGCGGAGCCAGCGCTCGGTGAATCCGATCACGACGGGTCAGGCTAGCCAAGGCGGCCGGGGCGGCGCCCTGCGGAAAACCGCACTCTTCCTGTGCGGGTTCCCACAGCCCGGTATGAGGCCCTCCTCATACCGCCCTTAGGTCAAGACTTCGTAAAGTGGCCCGCATGATCATTGCTGCTGCGTCCGAGGCGCCCGTCGGTGGAGTCGCCGGCTGGGCCGCCGACCTGATGGAGAAGCTGGGCGGCCCCGGCGCCGGACTGGCCATCGCCCTGGAGAACCTCTTCCCGCCGCTGCCGAGCGAGGTGATCCTGCCGCTGGCGGGGTTCACGGCCAGCCAGGGCCGGATGGACGTCGTCGGGGCCGTTGCCTGGACGACGGCCGGTTCGGTGGTGGGCGCACTGGCCCTCTACCTGCTGGGCGCGCTCCTGGGCCGGGACCGGCTGATCGCCGTGGCGGCGCGGTTGCCGCTGGTGAAGGCCGCCGACGTGGAACGGACCGAGGCCTGGTTCCTCCGGCACGGCACCAAGGCCGTGTTCTTCGGCCGCTTCGTGCCCATCTTCCGCAGCCTGATCTCGATACCGGCGGGAGTCGAACGCATGCGGCTCCCCGTGTTCCTCGCCCTCACCACGGCGGGCAGCCTCATCTGGAACACCGCCTTCATCGCCGCCGGCTACGCCCTCGGCGCCCGCTGGCACGAGGTCACCGACCTCGTCGGCCTCTACTCCAAGGCGATCCTGGTGATCGTGGTCGTGGCGGCCCTGGCGTTCGTGGGCGTACGGCTGCTGCGGGCGGGACGCGGGCAGCGGCGGCGTCCGGTCGGGTCCGGTTCCGACAGGCGCCGCTAGGCGGTCCTGGAGTGACGAGCGTTACGGACCTTGACCCCTGGACGCCTGTGGATACCCGCCGGTACGGTTGAGTGAGCAAGCGCTTAGCCATGGGATCGCAGCCTTCATTCGAGCAACCCCCGCGGCGAGCAACCAGGTACGCGAGAGCGGCGCCGGTTTAGGCGCAAAGAAGGGTGGCGGCGGTGCGCCGTACGGTGTTCAACGAGGATCACGAGGCGTTCCGGGAGACCATCCGCGCCTTCATCGAGGCCGAGGTCGTCCCGGTCTACGACGAGTGGTTCGCGGCGGGCCAGGCGCCCCGCGACTTCTACTACAAGCTCGCCGAGCTCGGCGTCTTCGGCATCCGCGTCGACGAGGAGTACGGCGGCGCCGGCATCGACTCGTACAAGTTCGAGGCCGTGATGTACGAGGAGACGTCCCGCGCGGGCGTCCAGTTCGGCGGCTCCGGCGTGCACGTGCTGCTCGGCCTGCCGTACATCAAGATGCTCGCCAGCGACGAGCAGAAGAAGCGGTTCCTGCCGAAGTTCGTCTCCGGTGAGGAGATGTGGGCGCTGGCGATGACCGAGCCGGGCACCGGCTCCGACCTCGCGGGCATGAAGACCACCGCCAAGCTGAGCGAGGACGGCACGCACTACGTCCTCAACGGCGCCAAGACCTTCATCACCGGCGGCGTGCACGCCGACCGCGTGATCGTCTGTGCCCGCACCGACGCGCCCAGCGCCGAGGACCGCCGCCACGGCATCTCCCTGTTCGCCGTCGACACCAAGGCCGAGGGCTACTCCGTCGGCCGCAAGCTCGACAAGCTCGGCCTGAAGACCTCCGACACCGCCGAGCTGGCGTTCGTCGACGTGAAGGTCCCGGTCGAGGACCTGCTCGGCGAGGAGAACAAGGGCTTCTACTACCTCGGCCACAACCTCGCCTCCGAGCGCTGGGGCATCGCTTTCGGCGCCTACGCGCAGGCCAAGGCGGCCGTGCGGTTCGCCAAGCAGTACGTGCAGGAGCGCACCGTCTTCGGCAAGACCGTCGCGTCCTTCCAGAACACCAAGTTCGAGCTGGCCGCCTGCCAGGCCGAGGTCGACGCCGCCGAGGCCGTCGCCGACCGCACGCTGGAGGCCCTGGACGCCGGCGAGCTGACGCCCGCCGAGGCCGCCTCCGCGAAGCTCTTCTGCACCGAGGTCGCGCACCGTGTGATCGACCGCTGCCTCCAGCTGCACGGCGGCTACGGCTTCATGAACGAGTACCCGATCGCCCGCCTGTACGCGGACAACCGCGTCAACCGGATCTACGGCGGCACCAGCGAGATCATGAAGTCGATCATCGCGAAGGACATGGGCCTGTAAGGTCCGCGCAATTACCTGCCAGTAGAAAAGGTGCCATGAACCAGGCACTACAGGGACTCCTCGATCTGCTCGACCTGGAGCAGATCGAGGAGGACATATTCCGTGGCCAGTCCAGGTCCGCCGTCGTCCCGCGCGTGTTCGGGGGACAGGTCGCGGCCCAGGCGCTGGTCGCCGCCGGGCGTACGGTCCCCGAGGACCGCCACGCCCACTCGCTCCACGCGTACTTCCTGCGTGCCGGGGACCCGGGCGCGCCCATCGTCTACAACGTCGACCGCATGCGCGACGGGCGTTCCTTCACCACCCGCCGGGTGGTCGCGGTGCAGCACGGCAAGCCGATCTTCGCCCTGTCGGCCTCCTTCCAGCTGCACGAGGAGGGGATGGACCACCAGGCCCCCATGCCGCCCGCGCCCGACCCGGCGACGCTGCCCACCTCCGAGGAGCGGCTGCGGGACTACGGCCACCTCGATCCGGCGGTCGTGGAGAAGTTCCTGGAGGCACGCGAGGCGGTCGACCTTCGCTATGTCGACGAGCCGCCGTACGGCAGGTTCGGCGAGCCCCGCGAACCGCACTCCCAGGTGTGGTTCCGCACCAACGGCAAGCTGGCCGACGACCCCCTCCTGCACGTCGTACTCGCCACCTACGTCTCCGACATGACCCTCCTCGACTCCGTGCTGCTCGCGCACGGGCGCGGCGGCTGGGCGGTCGGCGATGTCGTCGGCGCCTCGCTGGACCACGCGATGTGGTTCCACCGCCCCTTCCGCGCGGACGAGTGGCTGCTGTACGACCAGGAGTCACCGTCGGCGCACGGGGGACGCGGCCTCGGGCAGGCCCGCATCTACACCCAGGACGGGCAGTTGGCGGTGTCGGTGATCCAGGAGGGTGTGGTCCGCATCCCGCGGTGACCCGCCCGCGCCCTGCCCGGCAGCCCTGACGTCAGGCCAGATCGACGCGAGGGTCGACGGTCCAGTGGTTGCTTCGCAGGATCCGGTCGGCGAACGTCACCTCGCGTTCGCCGAGCAACCGGAAGCCGAGCGCGCGGCAGATGCCGTTCGAGGCTCCGTTTCCCGTGGCCGGGAAGGCGTGCACGACACCCCAGCGGTCCTCGTCCCGGGCCTGTTCGAGCAGGGCCCGGGCGGCGCGCTTTCCCAGCCCCCGGCCCTGGAACTCCGGCAGGACCATCCAGCCGATCTCGGAGACGGGCCCGTCGTCCGTGTCGTGCGACCAGAGGGTCACGTTCCCCGCCACCACGTCGGGCGCGTCCGGCGTCGGCACGATCATCCTGATCCAGGCGAGGTCCGCCGCCGCCTCCCGGGCGTCCCGCAGGACCTTGTCCCGCATGCCCTCACGCGGAAGAGGTCCGCCGAGATCCGCCATCATGACGGGATCGCAGCGCATACGGACGTAGGCGTCGACGTCGTCCGGTGTGACGTTGCGCAACAGCACAGGGCTCCCTGCCCGTTCTAGCCGAGCCCCGCCTCCGCCAGCAGGAACGCCGTCATCGGGTCGTAGTGGCGCGGGCTCACCACGTGGTCGTCCAGCGGTACCACCACCTGGACCGTCCCCTCCGCCTCGGCGAGGAACAGCGCCGGGTCGTTGCAGTCCGCGTAGCCGACGGAGTCCACCCCGTGCTGTCCGGCGTAGCCCGCCCAGCCGTGGTCGGCGACGACCAGGTCCGGCAGCGGACGGCCCTCGCGCTCAAGTCCCGTCAGAATGGCCCGCATCGGCTCGCCGGAGTGGGTGTGCCAGAGGGTGGCGCCGTGTTCCAGGACGGCGACGTCCGCGAACTGCATGACGTAACCCTCGTCGGTCTGCAGGCCGTCCGGGATGACGACGATCTCGCAGCCCGCCGTGCGCAGGGCGTCCGCCGTCGCGCGGTGGACGTCCAGCAGGCCGCCCGGGTGGCCGGTCGCGAACAGGACCCGCTGACCGCCGTCCGCCGCCTTGCGCAGCCGGGCCGCCATGCGCTCCAGCGCGGCCACCGTCAGCTCGGGGTCGATGGTGTCCTGGCCGTGGCGGTGCTCCGCGTCGTCGTTCACGCCGACGCGCTCCGCCATCACCGCGAGCACGTCCTGCTCGTCGGTCCAGCGGTCGCCGAGCTGCAGGCCGAGCCAGTAGTGGCGGTCGCCGTTCGCCAGCTTGCGGTAGTGGGAGAGGTTGTTCTCGCGGGGAGTGGCGACGTCGCCCGCGATACGGGTTCTGACGAGGTGGTCGACAAGCTCGGTGCGGCTGGGTGTCCCGGGTATCGGCATGGTTCCCATTGTGAGGCAGACAACTGCTGGAACGGCCGCGTCCGGGGCGCGTGCGACGCGGGTCACTTGCCGATCATGGCTCGATCCGGCGCAGGGCGAACCACAGTTCCATCCGTACGTCGGGGTCGTCCAGGTCCGTCTCGAGCAGCGCCGCGCACCGGGCGATCCGCTGCCGGACGGTGTTGCGGTGGACGGACAGGGCGACGGCCGTGCGGTCCCAACTGCCGTGCAGGGAGAGCCAGGTGCGCAGGGTCTCCGTGAGCGGGTCGGTGAGCGGCGCGAGGAGGTCGCGGGCGTGGGCCTCCGCCTCGTCCGGGGCGAGCAGGTCGGTGAGGGCCGGGCGTTGGGTGCCGTGCCGGAACAGGGGCGCGCGCGTGGCCCTCGCCCTGGACAGGGCTCGCGCCGCCTGGGCGTCGGCCGCGGGCCAGTCCCGCGCGGTCGCCGGGGCGCTGACGCCCAGGGTCCAGCCCGGCTGCGGGGCCGGTTCGCGGTCCGCCGGGGCGAGGACGCGTACGACGTCCTGCGTCAGGTCGACCAGCGGCGAGCCCAGGGCCGCGCCCAGCGCGGAGGCGGCCATGGGGTCGCAGGGCTGGGTGTCGGGGTTGCCGTGGACCACCAGCCAACGCTCGGCGCCCAGCAGCGGAGCCACCGCCTCCGGCTCGGCCCCCAGCAGCAGCCGCACGAGCGCGGACGACCGGGCCGCCCCCGAGCCGCTCTGGTGCTCCCCGGTGAGGAGGGAGAGGAGCACGGCGGCGACGGAGGCGATGGTGTGGTCGCCGGAGTCCCGGCGCGGAGCGGCGACCCCGAGGACGAAGCCCTGGCCGGTACCGAGGGCGTAGGCGGAGAGGTGGGTGCCGGCGATGGTGTCGGAGGCCGAGGAGGGGGTGGCGGATGCCCCGGCACCCGGGCGCGGGGCTTCGACGCGGGCGCTCTGCCCTGCGGGGATACGACTGCCCGCTCGTGCGGCGCCCGGGGCACCGGTCGGCCGGGTGGGCTGCGGACCGGCGGTGGCTCGGGCGGGCTGAGAGCCGGTGGTCGGCCGGGTGGTTTGCGGGCCGCTGGTCGGTCGCGCGGAGTCCGGGCCGGTGGGCGTGGGCGTGGGTTGCGGGTGCGCCGGCGCTTGCGTGGCCTGAGGGCCGGACGGCTGCGGTGCGGGCTCGGCGCCCGGCACCACCGGCCGTACCACCCCCGCCAGCTCCGCCAACGCCCCCCGCACCGCACCCGTCGGCGCCGCCCGCCCGGTCTCCCCGATCACCGCTCCCTCCGGCCCGTACAGCACCGCCCAGCCCCCCACCCGCTGGGCCAGCTGCCGCAGGACGGCGGGTACCGGGTCCGGGCGGGAGGCCGCTGCCGCCAGGCTCTGCTGGGCCTCCGTCACGCGGCGCAGTTCGGCGTGGCGGGCCTGGGCCATGAGCTGCCAGACCGCGCGGGCCACGCCTGAGAAGGTGGTCTGGGGCGGGACCTCGAGGAGCGGCAGGCCGTGGGCGTCGCACGCCGCCACCAGGGCGCGCGGCACCGTGTCGTGCACCGGGGCGAGCCCGAAGCCGAGGACCGCGCCGCCCGCCGCGACGATCCTCGACACGTAGTCGTCGAAGTACGTGCCCGAGCCCGCCGCCTCCGGGACGTGGACGCCGGCCGTCAGCAGCAGCTCGCCGCCCAGGAGGTAGGGAAAGGGATCGGCCATTTCCGAGGTGTGCGCCCAGTGGATCACCGTGTCCGCGTCGGCCGGTCCGGCGATCCGGCGCAGGGCCAGATCCTCTCTGGCCAGCAGCGCGGAGAGCGGCACCGGTGGGGTGGGCGGAACGGCCGGCTCCGGCATGTGGATGTTTCCTTCAGTCGGGCAACCGCAGATGGATGAAACGTACACTTCGCAGTCGCTTTCCGGCCACCTAGTGTCGACCCCTGTCACCCGCCGGCGACTTCGAGTGTCCGAATTTCGAGTGTCCGATTGAGGGAGGTCCCTGTGGCCGTCGACTACGCAGTCATCGTCGTCTATCTGGCCGGCATGCTGGCCATGGGCTGGTGGGGCATGCGCCGTGCCAAGTCCAAGAGCGAGTTCCTGGTCGCCGGCCGCCGGCTCGGGCCGACGATGTACTCCGGCACCATGGCCGCGATCGTCCTCGGCGGCGCGTCCACCATCGGCGGTGTCGGGCTCGGCTACCAGTACGGCCTCTCCGGCGCCTGGATGGTGTTCACCATCGGCCTCGGGCTCCTCGCGCTCTCCGTGTTCTTCTCGGCCCGCATCGCCCGCCTGAAGGTCTACACCGTCTCCGAGATGCTGGACCTGCGCTACGGCGGCCGGGCCGGCGTCATATCCGGTCTCGTCATGTGGGCGTACACCCTCATGCTCGCGGTCACGTCGACCATCGCGTACGCCACGATCTTCGACGTCCTGTTCGACATGAACCGCACCGTCGCGATCATCCTGGGCGGCTCGATCGTCGTCGCCTACTCCACGCTCGGCGGCATGTGGTCGATCACGCTCACCGACATGGTGCAGTTCGTGGTGAAGACCGTCGGCGTGCTCCTGCTGCTCCTGCCCATCGCCGTCGTCAAGGCCGGCGGGTTCAGCGAGATGAAGGCCCAGCTGCCCACCGAGTACTTCGACCCGCTGGGCATCGGCGGCGAGACGATCTTCACCTACGTCCTGATCTACACCTTCGGCATGCTGATCGGGCAGGACATCTGGCAGCGCGTGTTCACCGCCCGCAGCGACAAGACCGCCAAGTGGGGCGGCACCGTCGCGGGCACCTACTGCCTCGCCTACGCCCTCGCCGGCGCCGTCATCGGTACGGCGGCCAAGGTGCTGTACCCCAAGCTCGGCAGCCCGGACGACGCGTTTGCGACCATCGTCAAGGACGAACTCCCGGTCGGCGTGCGCGGGTTGGTGCTGGCCGCCGCCCTCGCCGCCGTGATGTCCACCTCCTCCGGCGCGCTCATCGCCTGCGCGACCGTCGCCAACAACGACATCTGGTCACGGCTGCGGGGGAGAATCACGACCGGTGAGCGGGACGAGGTGCAGGGCAACCGCGCCTTCATCCTCATCATGGGCCTCGCCGTGATCGGTACGGCCATCGCGCTCAACAACGTCGTCGAGGCGCTGACGGTGGCGTACAACCTGCTCGTCGGCGGACTCCTCGTCCCGATCCTCGGCGGACTGCTGTGGAAGCGGGGCACGGCCCAGGGCGCGCTCGCCTCCGTCGCGGTCGGCGGTCTCGCCGTCATCGCCCTGATGGCGACCTACGGCATTCTCGCCAACGAGCCCGTCTACTACGGCCTGCTGTCTTCCCTCGCCGTGTACATCGCCGTCTCCTTGATGACAAGGCCGACCGATGCGGCCGTACTCGACGCCTGGCGTGAGCGCCTTGCCGGGCGGGCTCCCGAACTCGTGTCCGAGCCAGTGCCGACTCACCAGTAGAGTCATAGGAACATATCCCGCATACGCGATGAAGCGTAGGAAAGAAGGCATTTCCTCATGAGCAGCAACGAGACGCCCCGCGGCCCCGTCGACTCCTCCCGCATCCCGCGGTACGCCGGACCCGCCACCTTCGCCCGGCTCCCGCGCCTCGACGAGGTCGGCCGCGCCGACGTCGCCGTGGTCGGCGTGCCGTTCGACTCGGGCGTCTCGTACCGGCCGGGCGCCCGCTTCGGCGGCAACGCGATCCGCGAGGCGTCCCGGCTGCTGCGCCCGTACAACCCGGCGCAGGACGCCTCCCCCTTCGCCCTCGCGCAGGTGGCGGACGGCGGCGACATCGCCGTGAACCCGTTCAACATCAACGAGGCCGTGGAGACCGTCGAGGCGGCCGCCGACGACCTGCTCGGCACCGGCGCCCGCCTGATGACCCTGGGCGGCGACCACACCATCGCGCTGCCGCTGCTGCGCTCGGTCGCCAAGAAGCACGGCCCGGTCGCCCTGCTCCACTTCGACGCCCACCTCGACACCTGGGACACGTACTTCGGCGCCGAGTACACCCACGGCACGCCGTTCCGGCGCGCGGTGGAGGAGGGCATCCTCGACACCGAGGCGCTCTCCCACGTCGGCATCCGCGGCCCGCTGTACGGCAAGCAGGACCTGACCGACGACGAGAAGATGGGCTTCGGCATCGTCACCTCGGCGGACGTCTACCGCCGCGGCGCCGACGAGGTCGCCGACCAGCTGCGCCAGCGCATCGGCGACCGCCCCCTGTACATCTCCATCGACATCGACTGCCTCGACCCGGCCCACGCGCCCGGCACCGGCACCCCCGAGGCCGGCGGCATGACCTCGCGCGAGCTGCTGGAGATCCTGCGGGGCCTCGCGTCCTGCAACCTGGTCTCGGCGGACGTCGTCGAGGTGGCGCCCGCGTACGATCACGCCGAGATCACGTCGGTGGCCGCGTCCCACACGGCGTACGAGCTCACCACGATCATGTCCCGCCAGATCGCGGCGGCCCGGAAGGACTCGGAAGCGAAGTGACTCACGACCACGACCTGGTACTCCGCCCGACTCAGGCGCAGATCGACGCTGCACTGAATCCTCCCGCCGGGCGCAACGGCGGGGACCTGGTCGTGGAGACGCTGGCGGCGCTCGGCACGACGACGGTCTTCGGCCTCCCCGGCCAGCACGCCCTCGGCATGTTCGACGCCCTGCGCCGCAGCCATCTGCGCTACATCGGCCTGCGCGTGGAGAACAACGCGGGCTTCGCGGCGGACGCCTACGGCCGTATGACCGGCGAGGCGGCCCCGCTGCTGCTGTCGACGGGCCCGGGGGCGCTGACCTCGCTGGCCGCGCTGCAGGAGGCGGCCGCGGCGTCGGCGCCCGTGCTGGCGATCAGCAGCCAGATCCCGACGGCGGGGCTGGGCGGCGGCCGGCACGGCTACCTGCACGAACTCCCGGACCAGGCGGCCTCGTTCAGGGGCGTGGTGAAGTCGGTCCACACGGTCCGCACCCAGTCCCAGATCCCCTCCGCCATCGAGGCGGCCTGGAAGTCGGCGCTGACGGCCCCGCACGGCCCGGTGTGGGTGGAGATCCCGCAGGACGTGCTGCTCGCCGAGACGTCGGTCCCGGTGGTGACGGGCGGCGACGCCTTCCCCGAGGAGCTGCCGCCCCGCCCCGAACTGACGGCGGTGGCCGCCCACCTGCTCTCCCACGCCGAGCGCCCGGCGATCATCGCGGGCGGGGGAGTCGTACGGGCCGACGCCTCGGGCAAGCTGAGGCAGCTGGCGGAGACGCTGCGGGCGCCGGTCGTCGCGACCCCCGGCGGCAAGGGCGCGTTCCCCTGGACGCACCCGCTGTCCCTCCGGTCCTGGATCGAGGACCGGCACACGACGGACTTCCTGGAGGACGCCGACGTCCTCCTGGTCGTCGGCTCGGGGCTCGGCGAACTCTCCTCGAACTACCACACGTTCAAGCCGCGGGGCCGGGTCATCCAGATCGAGGCGGACCTCGGCAAGCTGGAGTCCAACCACCCGGCACTGGGAATCCACGCGGACGCGCGGCTCGCGTTGCAGGCGCTGCTGGAGACGGTGACGGAGCGCACGGATCCCACCGCGCCCGAGCGGGTACGGACCGTCCTCGCGAAGGTCGCCGACCGCATCGCCGCCCAGGAACTCACCCTGGAACAGGACGTGCTGGCGTCCGTGCGCAAGGCGCTCCCCGCCGACTCCCCGTCCTTCTGGGACATGACGATCCTGGCCTACTGGGCCTGGTCGGCCTTCGACGCCAAGGGCCCCAACCACATGCACACCGCCCAGGGCGCCGGCGGCCTCGGCTACGGCTTCCCGGCGGCACTCGGCGCGGCTGCCGCGGACCCGACCCGCCCGGTGCTCGCGGTGTCCGGCGACGGCGGAGCCCTGTACTCGATCGCCGAGCTGGCGACGGCGAAGCAGTACGACCTGCCGGTCACCTGGCTGATCGTCGACGACGGCGGCTACGGCATCCTGCGCGAGTACATGACGGACGCCTTCGGCGAGGCCACGGCGACGGAGCTGACCCGCCCCGACTACGTGGCCCTGGCCGAGTCCTTCGGCGTCCCCGGGGTCCGGACGACCCCGGAGACACTGGAGGCGGATCTGGCGAAGGCGCTTCAGACCCCTGGCCCGTCGGTGGTCGTACTCCCGGCGGTGCTTCGGATGTTCGCGCCCACGCACCTCACGGCGTGACGGCAGGCTCGGCGGCCCGGTCCCCGTGCCTGTCGTCGACGTGGTCGCGGTTGTGGCAGGCGTCGTCCACCGCGGGGCCGGTCAGCGGCAGGGCCCATGGGACGAACGCGAGTGCCTCCTTGCAGAGGCCGGCGCCTGAGTAGCCGGCGATGGTGATCCGGCCCCGGTCGCCGTCGTCGGCGTGGGCCGGGGCGGCGAGTACGAGGGCTGCCATGGTGAGCGCGGCGAGCGCGCTGATCTTCTTCATGGCCGGGTCAACGGCATCGGATCGGCGCAGGTCACTCCGCTGCACAGGTGGTGACCGGGCCGGCCAGGGGCCGACGGGGCCCCTGGCGCGGCTACGGCGACCGAAACAGGGCCTGATGGCCTACCAGATCGACTCGACCCACTCCGGGTGGTCGATGAACGGGTTCCGGTTGCCCTGGTAGCTGTCGTAGATGACCTCGTTGCGGCGCTCCTCGAAGGCGTTCGGCGGGTCCTCGTCGTTCCACTGCTTCAGGACCGAGAGGCGGCCGTGGTACGGGACGCTGCCGTTGATCGAGTCGTTGGCCTCCAGGTCGGGCCAGCTGTCGTCACCCTCGTAGCGGACGGCCATGTAGAGGATCATGCGGGCCACGTCGCCCTTGACGGCGTCGCGCGGCTCGAAGGAGTTGGAGTCGGTGAGGCTGCCGCCGGAGTTGGTGAAGCTGCTGCCGCCGTTGTCGAAGTCCTTGTTGCCGCGGATGCTGTTGACCTGCACGTCCTCGGGACGCAGGTGGTGCAGGTCGGTGCCGGGGCCGGCCGAGGTGCCGAAGTCGCCGTGGGACTGGGCCCACACGTGCTCCCGGTTCCAGTTGCCGGTGTTGCCGCCGTTCAGGGACTTGCTGCGGGAGATGCCGCTGTACAGCAGGATCACGTTGCTGCTGTTGTTCGGGTCCTGGTCGGTGACCTTCAGGGCGTTCCAGACGGCCGAGTACGAGATCCTCGTCTGGTCGCTGATGATCTCGTGCAGCGAGTCCTTCAGGGCCGGGCCGGTCTTGCCGATCGCGTCGGCGTAGTACGTGTCGTCGTACTCCGTCGTCGTCGCGGCGGCCGGGGCCGCGGTCAGCGCCGGGGTGGTGAGGCCGACCAGAACGGCGGCCGTGGCGAGCGCCACGGACTTCCAGCGGCTGCGGCTTATGTGTGTCGCCGACATGTGGGGGTCCCATCTACGCGGGTTGAATGGAGGCGGCAAACGGGAGAGTGACATGGACATGTGGTGGTGTCGAGGGCTTGCACGTGTCCATTGGGTGACGGGAAACGGCAAAACGGGGCTTGTCCACGCGAGTTGACACGACGGAACGGCCCCGGCGGGTGAGCCGGGGGCCGTTGGGTGTGGAGCGGGTCGGGGTCAGCTGACGTCCGACGGGTCCAGACGGTAGATCGTCGACTGGTTGCTCTGTGAGGAGGTGTCAGCGCCGGAGCCGGACGTGGACGTCGAGCCGTACTCGCTCTCCTTCACCGCCGTCCCGTTCTTCTGCACCCACTGAGTGACCTCGGAGCTGACGTCGCTGCCGCCGCCGGGGCCGCCCCCCATACCGCCGCCACCGAGCTGGATGTAGTGCAACTCGCCCTTCTTCACCAGCTCCTTGAGCCTGGCCAGGGTCATCGCCTTGTCGCTGCCGGACCAGCCCCACATGGAGATGACGGGCTCACCGCTGCTGACGATCAGCTGAGCCGCGCTCTGCGAACTCGACACCGCCAGCAGCCACTTGGCGCCGTCCTGGTGCTTCTCGAGGTAGGCGACGAGCTCGCTGCTCGCGCCGCCGCCCATACCGCCGGGTCCGCCGCCCATGCCGCCGCCGGCCGTGGCGCCGGGCCGGCCGCCCGTGCCGTTGCCGGTTCCGGTGCCGCCGCCGGCCGTACCCGCGGTGCCGCCGGAGCCCCCCGGTGGCGTACCGCCCGTCCCGGCGTTGCCGCCGGAGGCCTGCCCGCCCTGCCCGCCGGGCAACTGGCCGCCCCTGCCGCCCGGCAACCCGCCGTTCTGGCCCTGCTGCCCGCCGGCCTGGCTGCCTCGGCCCTGTTGCGCGCCCCCGGGCCCGCCGGTCCCGCCACCCGGGAAGCCACCCCGGCCGCCGCCCCCACCGGGACCGCCGCCGAAGCCGCTCCCCGTCGAGGGCCCGGCCGTCGGGTTCGTACCGCCCATGCCACCGCCCGAACCGGACGGCACCGACCATGCGTACGCCGCCGGGCCCGCCACGGCGGCGACGACCGCCGCCACCACGGATGCCGCCAGCAGCCGTACCCGAGTCCCGGACGCGGACCGGAAGACGAGCAGTCCCACGATCGCCAGCAGCATGACGACGGCGATCGCCGGCCACAGCCAGGTGTTCCAGCCAGAGGCCCGCCGCAGGAGTACGACAGCCCAGACGGCCGTGATGCCCAGCCCTGCCGGCAGCACCCACGCCCACCGCTTGTCGGCGCGGAACGCGCGCAGCAGCATCACGCCGCCGCCTCCGCACAGGGCCGCGATGCCGGGGGCGAGCGCGGTCGTGTAGTACGGGTGCATCGTGCCCTCGGCCATGGCGAAGGTCAGGTAGTGCAGGGCCGTCCAGCCGCCCCACAGCAGCAGCGCGGCACGGGTGAGGTCGGTGCGCGGGGCGCGGCCGCACAGCACCAGTCCGCCGATGCAGGCGAGGGCCGCGAAGGGGATCAGCCAGGAGATCTGGCGGCCGAGGATGTCGTTGAAGAGGCGGCCGAGCCCCGCGGTACCGGAGAAGCCTCCGCCTCCGCCACCGCCGCCTCCGCCGTTGCCCTCGCCGCCCAGGATCCGGCCCAGGCCGTTGTAGCCCATGATCAGGTCCCAGGCCGTGCCGTCCGACGAACCGCCGATGTAGGGGCGGTCGTCGGCCGGGACGAGCGAGACCGCCGCCGCCCACCAGAAGCTGGAGACGGCGAGAGCGACGCCCGCGACGAGGAGGTTGACGACGCGCTTCACGAGCTTCGGCTTCGCCGCGTACAGGTAGACCGCGAAGACCGCGGGCAGCGCGATGTACCCCTGGAGCATCTTCGTGTTGAAGGCGAGGCCGAAGCAGACCGCGGAGCCGACCAGCGGCAGCAGCCTGCCGTTGTGGACGGCCCGCAGGGCGAGCGCCGCGCCGCCCGCCATCAGGAACACCAGCAGCGTGTCGGGGTTGTTGTCCCGGTTGATGGCGACCGTGATCGGGGTCAGGGCCAGGACCAGCGCGGCCACCGTCGCCGCGCCGTGGCCCCACACCCGCTTCACCGAGGCGTGCACGATCCAGATCGTCGCCAGCGCGACCAGGACCATCGGCAGCATCATCTGCCAGGTGCCGTAGCCGAACACGCGGCACGACAGGCCCATGACCATCAGGGCGAACGGCGGCTTGTCGACGGTGAGGAAGTTGCCCGCGTCCAGCGAGCCGAAGAACCACGCCTTCCAGCTCTGCGTGCCGCTCAGCACGGCAGCGCTGTAGAAGCTGTTGAGGCTCGAGCCGGACAGGTTCCAGGAGTACAGCACCGCCGCCAGGATCAGGATCGCGATCAGCGCCGGGAGTGACCAGCGAGGTGCCCTGCCCGGGGGCGCCGCGGGCGGGGCCGGGGGCGGCACGTCGGGGGTCACGGTCGTGTGGAGGTGGGGATCGGTGGCTGATGTCACCCGCGCATCGTGTGCGGCGGGGGTGGGTGCGGGCTGTGCCCGACCTTGATCCTGCCTGTGAATGGGCAAGGCGCGGCGTCCCCTGCACGAGGGCAGGCCGGCGTCACTCCGTCGGTGTGGATCAGGCGTACGACTTGCTCGCGTGCTCGTTGGTCAGCAGGACATGACTCATCGGACAACGATCGAGAAGCCAAGTGGCGTTTTTGGCCGTGCCGGGGCGACGAGAGCGGTCGTCGCGGCCGGGCTGAGCGCCGTCGTCGGCCTGGCGCCCGTCGCCGTCGCCGGCCCCGCCACCGTGGCGACCACGCACACCGTCAGCTGTACGTCCGCCCAGGCGGGCCTCGCCGCCGAGCTTCAGGAGGACATCACCACCGCGCTCGTCAACCGCAAGGGCACCATCGCGATCGGCCTCCACGACCGTGTCACCGCCACCACCTGCACGCTCCGGCCCGCCGCCGCCTTCGACTCAGCCAGCGTCGTCAAGGTCACCGTCCTCGCCGCCTTGCTGTGGGACGCGAAGGCGCAGAACCGCTACCTCTCCGCCCGCAACGCCTCCCTCGCCAAAGCCGTGATCACCAAGTCGGACAACGCCGCGACCAGCACGCTCTGGAAGCAGCTCGGCATGAGGAAGATCAAGGCCTTCCTCGCCGCCGCCGGCATGACCCGGACCAGGCCCGGCGCTCAGGGCCACTGGGGCCTGACCCGGATCAACGTCACCGACGAGCTGAAGCTGCTCAAGCTCCTCACCGCCAGGAACACGGTGCTCAGCGACAACGCCCGCGCCTACATCCTGAAGCTGATGGGCCAGGTCGTCCCCGCACAGCGCTGGGGCACCACGTACGGAGTGCCGTCCGGGTGCAGCGTGGCGGTCAAGAACGGCTGGCTGCCACGGGCCACCCACGGCTGGCGGGTGCACAGTGTCGGCACCTTCAAAGGCGCCGGTCACGACTATGTGATCACGGTGCTCACCCATGGAAACAGCACGATGAAGGACGGCATCACGACCATTCAGGGCGTCGCCAAGGCCATCCACAAGGCCATCCACAACAATCTGGCCGCGTCCGGCAGTTGACGCCTGCCCGTCTCCCCACCGTCACCGACCCGTCCTACGGTGACCTCCATGCGCCTGAGATCCGTACTCGCGACCGCCACCGCGGCCCTGGCGGCGACAACCTGCCTCACCGCCGCCGGCCCCGCGAACGCCCACGCCACCTCGCCGGGCCGCCACGCCTGCTCGCCCTCCGTCTCCATCGACCGCTACTCCGACGCGCTCGACAAGACGACGTACCAGGGCACCTTCGTCGGCAACTTCTCCGCGCTCGCCGTGGACCGCGACGGCTCCCTCGCGGCCCTCTCCGACCGCTCCTCCCTCTTCAACCTGAACGGCAGGACGCTCGCGCCGAAGACGGTCGTCCCGCTCGCCGACGAGAGCGGCGCCGCCCTCGACTCCGAGGGCCTCGTCATCGACCGGGACGGCACCCGGCTGATCTCCTCCGAGACCGAGCCCTCCATCCGCCGCCACTCCCGCGACGGCCGGATCCTCGACCGCCTCCCCGTGCCGGACGCGCTGAAGGTCGCCCCGGCCGGCCGCGCGGTCTCCAACGGCACCTTCGAGGGCCTGACCCTCCTCCCCGGCGGCCGCACCCTGCTCGCGTCGATGGAGTACGCCCTGACCGGCGACAGCGCGGACATCGTCCGCTTCCAGACCTGGAACCGGATCAAGGGCGGCCACTTCGAGCCGGGCCGCCAGTACGCCTACCGCACCGACACCGGCCTCGGCGTCCCCGAGGTCCAGGCGACCCCCGACGGCCGCCTCCTCGTCCTGGAGCGCGGCTTCACCGCCGGCGTCGGCAACACGGTCCGCCTCTACCTGGCCGACCCGCGCCGGGCCACGGACACCAGCGGTGTCGAGAAGCTCACCGGCCAGGACGGCGTACGCCTGATCGAGAAGACGCTCCTCGCCGACATCGTGAACTGCCCGTCACTGGGAGCGACCGCCAAGCAGCCCCAGCCGAACCCGCTCCTCGACAACATCGAGGGCATGGCGGTCACGGGGTACTCGAAGGGGCGCCTGAAGGTGCTGCTGGTGAGCGACGACAACCAGAACGCCGTGCAGACCACTCGCTTCTACCACCTGCGCGTACGTATCTGAGCGCACCGCCTCCTGCTTTGTTGCAGCGGGATGAAATCGAGGCTCGTCGGCGTTGGTGCCTTCCGGTAGATCAGGACGAACGGAGGGCACCGGCGTGGCAGTGCAACGGGGATGGGCACGACGGCTGTGGGGCTATGCCTGGCGCTACCGCAAGGACGTGATCCTCGCCCTCGGCTCCTCCCTCGTCGGAATGGCCGTCATGGCGGTCGTCCCGCTGATCACGAAGGTGATCATCGACGACGTCATCGGCGACCACACCCGCAGCATGGCCGTCTGGGCCGGCCTGCTCATAGCCGCTGCCTTCGTCGTCTACGTCCTGACCTACATCCGCCGCTACTACGGCGGCCGCCTCGCCCTCGACGTCCAGCACGATCTGCGGACGGACATGTTCGGGACGATCACCCGGCTCGACGGGCGACGGCAGGACGAGCTGTCCACCGGACAGGTGGTCGGGCGGGCCACCAGCGACCTCCAGCTGATCCAGGGCCTGCTCTTCATGCTCCCGATGACCATCGGGAACTTCGCGCTCTTCCTGATCTCCCTGATCGTCATGGCGTGGCTGTCGCTGCCGCTCACCCTGGTCGCGCTCGCCGTGGCGCCGGCCCTGTGGTGGATCGCCAGGCGCAGCCGGACCAAGCTGCACCCCTCCACCTGGTACGCCCAGGCCCAGGCCGCCGCGGTCGCCGGCGTGGTCGACGGGGCCGTCAGCGGCGTACGCGTCGTGAAGGGGTTCGGGCAGGAGGAGCAGGAGACCGGGAAGCTCAGGGAGGTCAGCCGGCGGCTCTTCGCGGGGCGGCTGCGCACCATCCGGTTCAACTCCAAGTACACCCCGGCACTGCAGGCCGTCCCCGCTCTCGGGCAGGTCGCCATGCTCGCGGTCGGCGGCTGGCTGGCGGTGCGCGGGCACATCACGCTGGGGACGTTCGTGGCGTTCTCCACCTACCTCGCCCAGCTGGTCGGCCCGGTCCGGATGCTCGCCATGGTCCTCACGGTCGGGCAGCAGGCCCGCGCAGGCAGCGAGCGCGTGCTGGAGCTGATCGACACCGAGCCGTCGATCAAGGACGGCACCAAGACGCTGCCCGCCGACGCCCCGGCGACCGTCGAGTTCGACGACGTGTCCTTCGGTTACGACGACGAGCGGCCGGTGCTGGACGGGCTCTCCTTCGAGATCCGGCCCGGCGAGACCCTCGCCGTCGTCGGCTCCTCCGGCTCCGGCAAGTCCACCGTCTCGCTCCTCCTCCCGCGCTTCTACGACGTCACACGCGGCGCCGTCCTCGTCGGCGGCCACGACGTGCGCGAGCTGACCTCCGACTCGCTGCGGGCCGCGATCGGACTGGTCCCCGAGGACTCCTTCCTGTTCTCGGACACCGTCCGCAACAACATCGCCTACGGCCGTCCCGACGCGACCGACGAGCAGATCGAGGCCGCCGCACGCGCCGCCCAGGCGGACCGCTTCATCGCCGAGCTGCCCGACGGCTACGAGACCACGGTCGGCGAGCACGGCCTCACCCTCTCCGGCGGCCAGCGTCAGCGCGTCGCGCTCGCCCGCGCGATCCTCACCGACCCGCGGCTCCTCGTCCTCGACGACGCGACCTCGGCGGTGGACGCCCGCGTCGAGCACGAGATCCACGAGGCGCTGGGGCACGTCATGGAGGGCCGCACCACCCTCCTCATCGCGCACCGCCGCTCCACCCTCGGCCTCGCCGACCGCATCGCCGTCCTCGACGCCGGCCGCCTCGCCGACATCGGCACCCACGAGGAACTCCAGGAACGCTCCGCCCTCTACCGCCGCCTCCTCACCGACCCCGACGAACTCGGCGGCGTCTCACCCGGCCACGCCCAGCCCCCCTGCCCCCAGGAGGACACCTCCGTACGCGACGAGCTGGACGCCGAATTCGACGCCGAGCGCGGGGTGACCCCGAGGCTGTGGACCGGTGACCGCGAGCGGCGGGACCCGGCGCTCGCGGAGTCCCCGGCCACACCCGAACTCCTCGCCCAGGTGGAGGCACTGCCCCCGGCCGTCGACAGACCCGACATCGACGAGGCCGACGCGGTCCGGCCGGAGGAGTCGTACGGCCTGAAACGGCTGCTGCGCGGCTTCGCGCCGCCCTTGCTGATCAGCCTCGGCCTCGTCGCCATGGACGCCGGCATGGGGCTGCTGCTCCCCGTCCTGATCCGGCACGGCATCGACTCGGGTGTCACGCAGGTCGCCCTCGGCGCGGTCTGGGCGGCATCCCTGCTCGCCCTGCTCGCCGTGACCGTCCAGTGGGTGGCGCAGATCGGCGAGACGCGGATGACCGGACGCACCGGCGAGCGCGTCCTGTACTCGCTGCGCCTGAAGATCTTCGCCCAGCTCCAGCGGCTCGGGCTCGACTACTACGAGCGCGAGCTCACCGGCCGGATCATGACCCGGATGACGACGGACGTCGACGCGCTGTCGACCTTCCTCCAGACGGGCCTGGTCACCGCCTTCGTCTCCGTGGTCACCTTCTTCGGCATCATGGTCGCCCTGCTGGTGATCGACCTCGAGCTCGCCCTCGTCGTCTTCGCGACGCTGCCGCCGCTGATCGTTGCGACGTACTACTTCCGCCGCGCGAGCGTGAAGGCGTACGAACTCGCCCGTGAGCGGGTGTCGGTGGTGAACGCCGACCTGCAGGAGTCGGTGTCCGGGCTGCGGATCGTGCAGGCCTTCCGGCGCGAGCGGGACGGCGGCGCACGGTTCGCCGAGCGCAGCGACAGCTACCGCCAGGCCCGGATCCGGGGCCAGTTCCTGATCTCGATCTACTTCCCCTTCGTGCAGTTCCTGTCGTCGGGGGCCGTGGCGGCGGTGCTGATCGTGGGCGGTGGCCGGATCGACGACGCGACGCTGACGACCGGCGCGCTGGTGGCGTATCTGCTCTACATCGACCTGTTCTTCGCGCCCGTCCAGCAGCTCTCCCAGGTCTTCGACGGCTACCAGCAGGCCACGGTCTCGCTCGGCCGCATCCAGGAACTGCTGCGGGAGCCGACCTCCACGAAGGCGGCCGCGGAGCCGCTGGAGGTGCTGTCGCTGCGGGGCGAGGTCCGCTTCCAGGACGTGCACTTCAAGTACGGCGACGACGAGGCGGCGCTCAGCGACGTCGACCTGCGGATTCCGGCCGGGCAGACGGTCGCGTTCGTCGGTGAGACCGGCGCGGGCAAGTCGACGCTCGTGAAGCTGGTGGCCCGCTTCTACGACCCGACCGGTGGCCGGGTCACGGTCGACGGCACGGACCTCCGCTCCCTGGACCTCACGTCGTACCGCCACCGGCTCGGCGTCGTCCCGCAGGAGGCGTACCTCTTCCAGGGCACCGTCCGCGACGCCATCGCCTACGGCCGCCCCGACGCGACGGACGCCGAGGTCGAGGCCGCAGCCCGCGCGGTCGGCGCCCACGAGATGATCGCCACCCTCGACGGCGGCTACCTCCACGAGGTCGCCGAGCGCGGCCGCAACCTCTCTGCCGGGCAGCGCCAGCTGATCGCACTCGCCCGCGCCGAGCTGGTCGACCCCGACATCCTGCTCCTCGACGAGGCGACGGCGGCGCTGGACCTGGCCACGGAGGCCCAGGTCAACCACGCCACGGACCGCCTCGCCGGCCGCCGTACGACCCTTGTGGTGGCCCACCGCCTGACGACCGCCGCCCGCGCGGACCGGGTCGTGGTGATGGACCACGGGCGCGTCGCCGAGGACGGAACGCACGAGGAACTGCTGGCACGCGGCGGGCAGTATGCCGAGCTGTGGCGGACCTTCCTCGGGCAGGCGGAGCCGGAGGAGCCGGTCGGGGTGGCGCGGTAGGCGCCGCGGGGCGTGTGGCCGTGACGGCCGTGCAACCATCCGGCATACGTCGTGCGTCCGTACACCAGTACGCTCATTGCCGGTGTACGGGGAGGACAACCAAGTGGACAGAGGTGCGATACGCCGACGACTGGCCGTCGGCCTGGCGTTGCTGACCGCGTCCGGACTGCTCGCGGTCGCGGTTCCGGCCGAGGCACAGGCTGCCGCCTCGCGCTGCGAGGGACGCAAGGTCAGGACGTACCCGTTCGCCACCGGCACCCTTTACGTCTACAAGCGGGGCGGCCACATCTGCGCGATCACTGTGCCCAAGGACCCCGGGCGCAGGCAGAAGATGATGGTCAGTGTGCAGGCCTACCGGGCCAGGCCGGTCGTCGACGAGGGCCGGTACAGCCGCCGGGCCGGCCCGGTCACCGTCCACGCCGGGCACCGCTGCGTGTGGGTGAAGGGGAAGGTGGGGCGGGGGTCGGTGAGCAAGGGCTGGATTCTGTGCTGACCGGTCGGGCCGCACCCCCCTCCGCCGCCACGCCGGCCGCTCCTCCCTGTCCGGACGCCTCCTTTTGCCCTGCCTCCCCTGATGTCTCCATCTCCCCTGTTGTCCCGCCGAGTTGACCGATAGCTTGCGCCGGACATCTGTTTCTCAGGGGAGGGTGCATGGCGCGCAAGACCCTCAGATGGCTGCTGACGCTCGCGCTGTTCATAGGCACGCTCGGCACGGCTTCGACAGGGGCGGCCACCGCCGCCGAGCCGGACATCAAGCAACGTCTGCTGTCCATACCGGGCATGAGCTTCATCGACGAGAAGCCGTACCCCGGCTACCGCTTCCTCGTCCTCGCGTACACACAGCCCGTCGACCACCACAACCCGTCCGCGGGCACCTTCCAGCAGCGCCTCACCGTGCTGCACCGGGACGTCTCCCGCCCGACCGTGTTCTACACCAGCGGCTACGAGGTCTCCACGACACCGAGCCGCCGCGAGCCGACGCAGATCGTCGACGGCAACCAGGTCTCCATGGAGTACCGCTTCTTCACGCCGTCCCGGCCCGAACCGGCCGACTGGACCAAGCTGGACATCCGGCAGGCCGCGGCCGACCAGCACCGCATCTTCACGGCGCTGAAGCCGATCTACGACAAGAAGTGGCTCTCCACCGGCGTTTCGAAGGGCGGCATGACCGCCACGTACTACGAGCGCTTCCACCCCCGTGACATGGACGGCGTCGTCGCCTACGTCGCCCCCAACGACGTCGTGGACAACGAGGACTCGGCGTACGACCGCCACTTCGCCCACGTCGGCACCAAGGCATGCCGGGACCGGCTGAACGCGGTGCAGCGGGAGGCGCTGGTGCGCCGGGAGCCGCTGAAGCAGCGGTACGCGGCGTACGCGGCCGAGAACGGCTACAGCTTCGACACGCTCGGTGGCCTGGACAAGGCGTACGAGGCGGTCGTCCTGGACTACGTCTGGGGCTTCTGGCAGTACAGCCGGCTCTCCGACTGCGACACGATCCCGGCGGACGCGGCAAGCGCCACCGACGAGGCGATCTGGAACTCCATCGACAAGGTCGGCGGTTTCTCCTTCTACACGGACCAGGGCCTGGAACCGTACACGCCGTACTACTACCAGGCGGCTACGCAGCTGGGGGCGCCGATGATCGGGTTCCCCCACGTGGAGCCCGAGTTGATCCGCTACGGCTACCTCCCGCCACGCGAATTCGTCCCACGCGAGATCCCGGTGCGATTCCAGCCAAGGGCCATGCGTGACGTGGACACCTGGGTCCGCCACAACGCCCGGCACATGATCTTCGTCTACGGCGAGAACGACCCCTGGAGCGCGGAACGCTTCCGCGTCGGCAAGGGCGCCCGTGACGCATACGTCTTCACGGCACCGGGAGCCAACCACGGGGCCCTCGTGGCAGGCCTCGAGACCACCAAGCGCAAGTTGGCCACGGCCCGCATCCTGAACTGGGCGGGCGTCGCGTCACCGACGGACGAGCCGAGGCCGCTGGCTACGTACGACGCGAAGCTCGATGCGCGTGACGTGGAACGGGAGTTCGCGTTGCGACCGTGATGCCCGTCGGCCGGTGACCGACGGCGGGTGCGGGTGGCCCGCCGTCGGGTCGGGTCAGGTCGTGGGGCACGCGGGGTCTGCGTCATCGTCGGGGAGGCCGTATGCCTTACACCGGGCGCGCGCAGCCCACCGGTTTCTCGCCGCCCAGTTGGACGTACAGGGCCGTCGACAGGGGGCACTTCGCGCGTTTGTCCACGGACTTGGTCACCTTGTACTGCGGCTTCTGCTGACCCTTGCCGTCGCACGCCGTCTCGCGCACCTGTCCGTCGCCGGAGCTGTAGACGCAGTCGCCGACGATCGTGCGGGGGCCGCCTCCGCTGCCCGGGTCGCCGGGGTGGGGCGGGGCCAGGTTGCGCATGCAGGCGTAGCCCTGCGGGATCGCGCCGTCGCCGTCCTCGTCGGACGTCCGGCTCTGCTCGCTGATGTGCAGGACGAAGTCGGTGGTCCCCGGGCACAGCGGACCGTCGCCGACCTTGCCGTCGTGCCGCGCCACGACCCGCGCCGCCGCCCGCTCGCCCGTGCAGGACACCTCGGTGAAGCTCGTCGTCCCGAAGGAGCTGCACTCGTCGACGCCGAGGAACACCGCGCCGTAGCCGGCGGGCCGCGTCGGCGGTGTCACCAGTTGCTTGCCGGCCCCGGCCCCGGAGCCCTCGCTCCGGCTCCGGCTCGCGCCCTCGCTCTCGCCGAGCCGCCCGTTCTGCTCCGTCGCCCCCGACGGACTCTGGCACCCCGTCAACAACGCGCCGAGCAGCGCAAGCAACGCACAGGCCACCCCTACAGCACTTCTCCCACGCATCGCACTCCCCCCGGTACCCCCGACCAGCGTGACCCGCGGGAGCGGGCGCACGCCAGACGTGTGGGGTCCTTTGGGTCGGTTGGGGGTGAGTGCGCCCGTTGTGTGGCGTACGGGCGCTACGTCCAAAGTGCTACACGGCGCTAACCGCGCCCGTACGACAGTCCGTGGCCGATCGGATACAGCACCCGCGTCGGATCGTCCGCCCGCTGCACCGGCACCGGCAGCTTCCCGCGCGGTGCCACCCGCCCGACGATCACCCGCGCGGCGGCCCGCAGCTCGACGTCGGTCCAGGAGTAGGACGCCAAGCAGGCCCGCACACCGGGCAGATGGGCCACGTCGTACGGGTTGCGGACCGCGACCGCCACCACCGGCCTTCCCGTCGCGAGAAGCTGCTCGACCAGCGCCTTCTGCGTACTGCTCGCCGTGACGTTGTACGTCCCGACCACCACCGCGTCCGCCGCCCGAGCCGCCTCGACGGCCTTGGCGATGGCGACGGAGGAGGGCGCCGTACCCGTCGACAGGGCGGTGGCCGTGAAGCCCAGCTCGGTGAGCGCGGCGGCGAGCACGCCGGTCGGCGGTCCCGTCGTGCCGGACGGGGAGGCCGGGTCGGCGCCGACGACGAGGACCTTGGGGTGGCTGCGCCGGGACAGCGGAAGGAGCGAGCCCTCGTTGACGAGCAGGGTCGTCGTCCGCTCGGCGATCCGGTCGGCCGTCCTGAGGTGGGACGCGGTGCCGACGTTCCGGTCGACCCCGCTCTGGCTGACGTACGGTGCGTCGAACAGCCGCAGCTTCGCCTTCAGCCGCAGGATCCGCAGGATCGATTCGTCGAGCCGCGCCTCGGTCAGCTCGCCGTCCTGGACGGCCTTCAGCACCGCGTTCCACGCGATGTCGAGGGAGGGCGGGTTGAGGAGCTGGTCCACGCCTGCCTTGAGCGCGAGGACGGGGACGCGGTCGTCGCCGTACTTCGTCCGTACGCCCTCCATGCCGAGCGAGTCGGTCACCACGAGCCCGTCGTAGCCGAGCTCCTTGCGCAGGATGCCGGTCAGGATGGGGCGGGAGAGGGTGGCCGGGTCGCCGGAGTCGTCGAGGGCCGGGACCATGATGTGCGCGGTCATGATCGAGTCGATGCCGGCCCGGATGGCGGCCCGGAAGGGCGGGGCGTCGAGCTGGTTCCACTGCTCGCGGGTGTGGGTGATGACCGGGAAGCCGTAGTGGCTGTCGACGGCGGTGTCGCCGTGGCCGGGGAAGTGCTTGGCGGTGGCCGCGAGTTGCCGGGAGTGCTGGTATCCGGCCACCTCGGCGGCGACCATGCCGGCCACCGCGGCCGGTTCGGCGCCGAAGGAGCGGACGCCGATCACGGGGTTGGCCGGGTTGACGTTCACGTCGGCGACGGGGGAGTAGTTCTGCCGGATGCCGAGCGCCCGCAGTTCCTGTCCGGCGATACGGCCGAGGGTGCGGGCGTCGGCGCGGGAGCCGCCGGCCCCGACGGCCATGGCTCCGGGGAAGAGGGTGGCGGGCTCGCCGACGCGGCAGACGATGCCGTGCTCCTGGTCGGTGGAGACGAGGACGGGTAGCCCGCGGGGCTGGGTGAGGGACGCCCGCTGGATGCCGTTGGACAGGTCGGCGATCTGGTGCGGGTCGCGGGTGTTGTGCGCCCAGGTGAAGTAGATGATGCCGCCCACGCGGTACCTGGCGATCAGCTCGGCCGCCGTGCGGACGCCGATCTCCTTGAGGTTGGCGTCGATGTCGGCCTGGTCGGGGGCGGTGGCGGAGTGGCCGTAGACCCGCATGACGAAGAGCTGGCCGACCTTCTCCGGCAGGGTCATCCGGGCGATGAGGGCCCGCAGTTTCCTGTCGTCGTGCTTGCCGTCGGGGCCGGCGTGGGCGGTGCCGCCGAGGGCCAGGGCGGAGGTCATGCCGGCGGTGGCGGCGAGGACGGTACGTCTGGAGGGGACCGACGTGTTTCCCATGCTTCCCGTGCTGGTGTCGGGCACGTGCGCTCCTTCCGGAGGTGGTGCGCTGAAGGAAACTTCCGAGAAGTCACCAATAACCGGGAAGTTTCTGCCAGTCAAGGGAGTGCACGGTAACCGGTAATCAAGAAGGGGCCGCCATCGGCGCAGTTGGAGGGGGGCGCGCCGATGACGGCGTGCTGCCGGCCGCGGCACGGCGGAGAGGGTTGGTCAGCGATCGCAGCCAGCAGCGAGGGCCGACACCGCACCACGGTGACTCTCCGGCAGCTTGCGTGTTGGACGAGCGGGGGTGGGGCTGGGTTCCCGGTATGGCCGGAAAACGGGAAGTTGGTGAGGTGGGGGGTGGTGGGGCGGGTGGGGAGGGGGAGGGACTGAGGGCAAGGGGGGCGCGGGTGCGGCAGGCGGCAGGTGAGAGGCCGCCTGGGCGGGGGCGGACGGTGGCCGGCGGGTGAGGGGCGGGGGCTTGGGCGGGTGGTGGATGGTGGCCGGGTGAGGGGCTGTGGCCGACGGGCGGGCGGCCGAACGGGCCACGGCAGGACGGGTAGAGGCGAGGGCGGGCGGAGCGAGGGAGCGTGTCGGTGGCGGCGGACGAGTGAGGGACCGTGGCGGCCGCGGGCCGCGGCGCACGGCGCACGGCCCACGGACAAGGGCCCACGAGCCACGTCCCAGGACCCACGGCCCACGGCCCACAGGCAAGCCCCGCCGGCAGGTCCACGCAGGTCCACCCCATGGACGTCCCCGCGTCGAAGCCGCCGGGCAGGCGATCATGTGGGGATGCCCGTAGTCGACATCCCCGGTTCCAAGTCCGTAACCGCCCGCGCCCTCTTCCTCGCGGCCGCCGCCGACGGTGTCACCACCCTCGTGCGCCCGCTCCGTTCGGACGACACGGAGGGCTTCGCCGAGGGGTTGGGGCGGCTGGGCTATCGGGTCGGGCGGACTCCGGACACCTGGCAGGTCGACGGCCGGCCGCAAGGCCCCGCGGTCACCGAGGCCGACGTCCAGTGCCGGGACGGCGCGACGACGGCCCGCTTCCTGCCGACGCTGGCCGCCACCGGAACCGGCACGTACCGCTTCGACGCCTCGCCCCAGATGCGCCGCCGGCCCCTGCTGCCGTTGACCCGGGCCCTGCGTGACCTGGGCGTGGACCTGCGGCACGAGAACAGGGAGGGCCACCACCCGCTGACCGTGACGGCGGCCGGCGTCGAGGGCGGGGAGGTGACGCTGGACGCGGGCCAGTCCTCGCAGTACCTGACGGCGCTGCTGCTGCTCGGGCCGCTGACCCGCAAGGGCCTGCGCATCACGGTCACCGACCTGGTCTCGGTGCCGTACGTCGAGATCACGATCGCGATGATGCGGGCCTTCGGTGTGGAGGTGGGCCGGGAGGGCAACGCCTTCCTGGTCCCGCCCGGCGGCTACCGCGCCACGACGTACGCGGTGGAGCCGGACGCCTCGACCGCGAGCTACTTCTTCGCGGCGGCGGCCGTCACGGGCGGCGAGGTGACGGTCCCGGGTCTGGGCGAGGGGGCGCTCCAGGGCGACCTCGGCTTCGTCGACGTACTGCGGCGCATGGGCGCGCAGGTGGAGGTGGGCGCGCAGTCGACGACGGTCCGCGGGACCGGCGCACTGCGGGGCGTCACCGTCAACATGCGGGACATCTCCGACACCATGCCCACCCTCGCGGCCATCGCCCCGTTCGCCTCCGGCCCGGTGCGGATCGAGGACGTGGCGAACACCCGGGTGAAGGAGTGCGACCGGCTGGAGGCCTGCGCGGAGAGCCTGCGGAGGCTGGGGGCGGAGGTGACGACGGGCCCGGACTGGATCGAGATCCTGCCCGGCGCCGCCGCCTCGGATCTCGCGGGGACGGAGATCAAGTCCTACGGCGACCACCGCATCGTCATGTCCTTCGCGGTGACCGGGCTTCGGGTGCCGGGTATTTCGTTCGACGACCCCGGGTGCGTACGGAAGACTTTCCCGGGCTTCCATGAGGAGTTCGGGGCGTTGAGCGCGAGGTTGTGACGGGGGTCGCCGGGTGAGTTTCCAGCTGGAGGGGCCGGTCCTCGAGGGCGCTCTGGTGCGGCTGGAGCCGCTGGAGCACCGGCACGCGGCCGATCTGGCGGTCGCGGTCGAGGAGGGCCGCGGAAGCTACTCGTTCACATGGGTGCCAAGGGCCCATGAGGTCGGGGACTACATCGACGCGCAGCTCGCCCGTGCCGCGACGGGGCGGCTGGCGCCGTACGCGCAGGTGTCCGTCGCCTCGGGGCGGGCCGTCGGCGCCACCTCGTACTGGGAGCCCCGCTGCTGGCGCTCCGACGATCGTCTCGACGCCGTCGAGGTCGGGTTCACCTGGCTCGCCCGCTCGGCCCAGGGCACCGGCATCAACGCCGAGGCCAAGCTGCTGCTCTTCCGGCATGCCTTCGAGGAGTGGGGCGTGTCCCGCGTGGACCTGAAGACGGACGCCCGCAACGAGCGCTCGCGTGCGGCGATCGAGAGCGTGGGCGCCCGCTTCGAGGGCGTGCTGCGGAACTGGTCGCGCTCCTGGGCGCCGGGGGAGGAGGGGCGGTTGCGGGACTCCGCGATCTTCTCCGTCACGGCGGGGGAGTGGCCGGAGTGCCGGGGGCGGTTGGAGGCGAGAGTCGCCGGGTTCTTGCCGTAGCGCCGGCGTTCTTCCTGTCGGAGAGCTGGGCGTCGCCGTCCCTCCCCCCGGCGGACGCCGGTACTGGACCGTCAGGGCGGTGATCGGAAACCATCGGCCTCATGACCGCCTACCTCATCCTCCACGGCTGGCAGAACCACCGCCCCAAGGACCACTGGCAGCACTGGCTCGCCGACCGGCTCGGTGAGTTCGGGCACCGGGTCGTCTATCCGCAGCTTCCCGAGCCGGACGACCCCGACTTGGAGGTCTGGTTGGGGGAGCTGGGGCGGCATCTCGATGGGCTCGACGGCGGGGCGGAGCGGGTCGTGGTCGCGCACAGTCTGTCCGCGGTGCTGTGGCTGCACGCTGCCGCGCGCGGGATGCCGGGGCTCGACGTGGACCGGGCGCTGCTCGTCGCCCCGCCGTCCGGCGCCGTGCTCGCCCGGCACCCGGAGGTCGCCCGATTCGCCCTGCCGTCCCTGGAGTTCACCCTCCCCGGCCCGACCCGCCTGGTCGCCGGCGACGACGACCCGTACTGCGAGGAAGGCGCCGACACTCTCTACGGCAGCCCCCTCGCCGTCCCGACCGACATCCTCCCGGGCGCCGCCCACCTCGACCTGGACGCCGGGTACGGGCCGTGGCCCGCCGTGCTGGGCTGGTGCCTCGACCCCACGGCGCCGATCATGGCCCGTCCGGAGTAGCGCGGGCGCCGGCTGCTACGCCGACTCGTTGAGCAGCCGCGCCAGATGGTCCCGTCCCGTGCCGAGCAGTTCGGGAAGCGGCGCGGCCTCCTCGTACCACCGCTTCTCGTACTCCCAGCACAGCCAGCCGTCCCAGCCGTGCCGGGAGAGGACCTCCACGCACTCGGCAAGCGGCAGCACCCCGGTGCCCAGCGGCAGCGGGGTGGTGTCCTCGGCGGAGGCGATGTCCTTGACCTGGACGTAGCCGAGGTACGGGGAGAGGGCCGCGTAGCTCTCCGAGGGCTGCTCGCCGCCCAGCCAGGTGTGCATGACGTCCCACAGCGAGCCGACGTGGCGGTGGCCGACCAGGCCGAGGACGCGGATCGAGTCGGCGGCGGTGCGGTGCGAGTCGTGGGTCTCCAGCAGGATCCGTACGCCCATGTCGGCGGCGTGCTGCGCGGCCGTACCCAGCCGTCGCGCGGCGATCGCGTCCGCCGACTGCGGGCTCTGCTCGGGGTCGGCGCCGGGGAAGACGCGGACGTACGGAGCGCCGAGGTCGTGGGCGAGATCGACGAGGGTGCGGATCTCCTCGATCACGGGCCCGTCGTCACCGGGCGCGGCGACCCGGACGTACCCGGCCAGGCCCAGGAGCTCGACGCCGGCGGCCTTGAACTCGGCGGCCACGTCGGCCCGTTCGGCGGGGCCGAGCCCCGTATGCACCGGCTCCTCGGCGTGCGTACGCAACTCGACGCCGTGATAACCGTGCGCGGCCGCGAGCCGCAGCACGTCGGGGACGGGGAGACCGGGGACGCCGAGGGTGGAGAACGCCAGTTTCATGCATCCCACCTTGCCAGGGAAAAGAGGGTGCGCCCATCCGGCAGGCGGGCCGGGGGACGCTCCGGATCTGTCACCTCCTGCCCGCCGTACGGGACCTCACTCCTGCGTGCCGTGGAGATCCAGGCGCCAGTCCTGCCCGGTCAGGTCCTTGCCGAAGGAGCGGTGGGGTTTCTCGGCGGACAGGACGAAGCCGTGGCGCTGGTAGAGGCGGCGCGCGGCGGCCAGGACGTCGTTGGTCCACAGGACGAGGTCGCGATAGCCGACGCCGCGCGCGAAGTCGACGACGGCCGAGATGAGCCGGTCGCCGATGCCGAGGCCGCGCGCGGCGGGCTCGACCAGCAGCAGCCGCAGCCGGGCCGTGGCGGGCGCCTCGTCGCGTACGCACATCACGCAGCCGACCGGCCGGCCGTCCAGCTCGGCGATCCACACCCGCTCCAGATGCGGATCGTGATCCTCCGCGAAGTCCGCGACGATCCTCGCGACCAGCCCCTCGTAGTCGGCGTTCCAGCCGTACTCGGCGGCATACAGCGCGGCGTTGCGCTGGACGATCCAGCCGAGGTCGCCCGGGCCGGGCTCGCGCAGCAGGACGTCCTCACGGCGAGGAGGGCGGCCGTCGGACAGAATCGTACGGACCGTCGTCATCGCCTCGGCGAGGCGCGGCCGTTCGGCGGCCGACACGGTCGCCAGCAGCGAGCCGACCGATTCGGTGGCCCGTTCCTCCAGCAGCTTGCCGGTCTCCCGGCCGCGCGCGGTGAGTGTGACGCGCCGGCGCCGCGGGTCCTCCCGGGAGGGGGTGCGCTCGATGAGCCCGTCCTGCTCGAACTTGTTCAGGATCCGGCTCAGATACCCCGCGTCCAGGGAGAGTTCGGCTCGCAGGTCGGCCGCGTCCGTACGCGGGGAGTGCGCGAGCTCGTACAGGACGCGGGATTCGGTGAGGGTGTACGGGGCGTACAGGTGCCGGCTGTAGTCGAGGGCACCGATGACGTTGGTGTAGAAGCGGTTGAAGGCGCGGATGTCATGCACGGTCATGGTCGATCCCGAAGGCTCCCAGCGGGGCCGCCGGGCCCCTGGTTCCGGATGTTTGACTCAGTCAGAGGTTTTCGCTGAGTCGAGCCTAGGACGTCCGCGCCCTCGTCGCCAGGGCCTGTCCGTCGGATCATGCGGGCGTCGCGGGGCCCGGCACGCCCCTCTGCCGCGTTGTCGTCGGTCGCCGCGCCTTGCAGCGGCACGCACCGGGCTCCGCTCACCTGCGTTGACGAGGTGCCGTTCCTTGCAGCCGGCCTGATCCTCCGGACGGGCCTTAACCCTCGGTGGCGGGCCGGAAGACGCACACCTGCGCGCCGGTCTTGGCGGCGGTGGTGGAGACGAGTTCCAGCGGCCGCTTCCCCCCGTCCCGCGGAAAGATCGACTTCCCGCCACCGAGCAGCACCGGCATCACGATGAGCTGCAGCTCGTCGACCAGCCCCTCCTGGATGAGGGTCCGTACGAGGGTCGGGCTGCCCATCATCGCCAGGTCGCCGCCCTCCGCCTCGCGCAGCTCCCGCACCCGGGCGACGACCTCGGCGCCGGGGATGAGGGTGGTGTTGTTCCAGGTCAGGTCGGCATCGGTGAGGGTGCCGGAGACGACGTACTTCTTGATCGAGTTCATCCGGTCGGCGAAGGGGTCCCCGGCCCGCTCCGGCCACGCCGCGGCCATGGTCTGCCAGGTGCGGCGCCCGAAGAGCAGGGCCTCGGCCTTCTGCATCCCCGCGTCGAAGGCCCCGCCGAGGACCTCGGCGTCGAAGTACGGATGCGACCAGCCACCGTGCGCGAACCCGCCGTCGGTGTCCTCCTGGGGACCGCCGGGGGCCTGGACGACGCCGTCGAGGCTGATGAACTCGGTGATGGCGATGCGCATGGGATTCGCTCCTGTTGTCCGCTCGGGTGAGCCGGTGATTACGGCAGGGAAGACCGGAGTGGGGCCCGGAAATCATCGGTGGGTCGAGTCAAGACGCGGAACCGGGCATTCGGCAGGGGTCGTGGGCGGGTTACCTCCGTTTGGGCCCGTGCAGGGCGCGGGAGCTGCTGAGCCGCCGCAGCATGGTCGTGTCAGGCGGCATCATCGGCACGACTGGGAGTCTTCATGGCGACGGGCTGGGATCCGCAGGCCGCTCACGGTGACGAGCGCGGTGAATGGCTGCCCGTCCTCGACATCCCCGCTGTCGCACGGCAGCGGCGCTGGACCGTCCTGCTGCGCTGGCTGCTGCTCCTGCCGCAGTTCGTGGTGGTCTGGCTGCTCTCCATCGCGGCGTTCTTCGTGACCATCGTCGGATGGTTCGCCGCCCTGTTCACGGGACGGCTGCCCGACGGGATCTTCCGCTTCCTCGGCTCGGTCCTCGCCTACCGGACCCGGGTCGGCGCGAGCGCGATGCTGCTGGTCGACCGTTACCCGCCGTTCTCGTTCTCGGCTCCCGGATACCCCGTGCAGATCGAACTGCGCGCCACGCCGCTGAATCGGCTCGCGGTGTTCTTCCGGCTGATCCTGATGATCCCGGCGGCCATCATCAACAACCTCGTGCAGGCAGGCTGGTTCACGGTGGGCTGGGTGTTCTGGCTCATCGGCATCGTGCTGGGACGACTGCCCGCGCCGGTCTTCGCCGCCACGGCCGCCGTCGCCCGCTACCAGATGCGTTTCACCGCGTACGTCACGATGCTGACCCCCGCCTATCCCAAGCGGTTGTTCGGCGACGAACCGACCCCGCAGGACGAGGTCCGCTCCGGCACCCGGCCGCTGCTCCTGGACACCGCGGCCACGGTCCTCGTCGTGCTCTTCCTGCTGCTCGGCCTGGCCGGCCATGTCGTCAGCGGCACCGTTGACTACGACGACCACGACCAGGCGGCCGACGGCGTCACGGCGCCGGCTGCGGTGCCCGCACGCTGAGCGGTTCCCCCGGCACCCGATTCCCGGTGCCGCCCAGGCGCTCGCACGGCCGTCTCAGGCCCCCCGAGGCCCCCCGGAGGACCCCCGAACCATCAACTCCCCCCGGATCGTGGCGATCTCCCCGAGCGGCGGCTCCTCCCGCCCCATCGCGATCCGCCCGGCCCGCGCCCCCGCCTCCGACAGCGGCAGCCGCACGGTCGTGAGGGAAGGCACCGTGTCGAGGCTGAACGGCAGGTCGTCGAACCCGGCCACCGAGACGTCCTCCGGGATCCGCAGCCCGGAGTCGCGCAGTGCCGCGCAGGCGCCCAGGGCGACGGAGTCGTTCGCCGCGACCACGGCGGTCAGTGAGGGGTCCCGGCGCAGCAGTTCCAGCGTCGCCTCGTATCCCGACTGCCGGTCATAGCGGCCGTGCACCGTCCACCGGGGGTCCTCCTGTATGCCGTGCGCCTCCAGTGCCGCCCGGTGACCCTCCAGCCGGTGCCGGGTCGTCGTCCGCTCCTCCGGCCCCGCGATGTACCCGAGCCGCCGGTGCCCCAGCCCGATCAGGTGCTCGGTCAGTTCACGCCCGCCGCCGCGGTTGTCGAAGGTCAGCGCGATCGCGCCGGTGTCCGGCGCCGGCGGCCGGCCGCAGAGCACGACCCGCGTCCCGGCGTCCGTCAGCTTCCGCAGTTTCGCCGCGACCGCGGCCGCGTGCGGCGCGTCCTCGACGGCACCGCCGGTCAGGACGACAGCCGCGGCCCGCTGCCGCTGCAGCAGTGTCAGGTACGTGAGTTCGCGCTCCGGTGAACCCCCCGTGTTGCAGACGACCGCCAGCCGCTCACCGCCGGCCCGGCCGCCCGGCCCCCCGATCTCGGACTGGATCGCGCTCGCCATGATCCCGAAGAAGGGGTCGGCGATGTCGTTGACCAGGATGCCGACCAGGTCGGAGGTGGCGGCGGCCAGCGCGCTCGCGGGACCGTTCAGCACGTAGTCCAGCTCGTCCACCGCCCGCAGCACCCGCTCCCGGGTGGACGCGGCCACGGGGTAGTTGCCGTTCAGCACGCGCGACACCGTCGCGGGGGAGACCTGGGCGCGGGCCGCCACGTCCGCCAGGGTCACCGTCATCTCGTCGTCCTCCGGTCGCGCATCTCGTCGTACCACCTCGTACGTGCTCACAGACAGGCCTGCCTCCTCGTAGACAGGTCATCCGCGGTCACGGTTCCGTGTATGTCGAGCAGACCTTACGGCCAGAAACCCGAGTTGTTCGTCCCCTCGAACAACTCAACCCGGTCACGGTCTTGTCCGGAGCGCTGCTCAGAGGCTAGCTTCTCCTTATGTAGAAAGCGCTTGCTGCGACGCTCACCAGTGAAAGGCGAGGGCGTACGCGGCGCAGACCCCGCGTACGAAGGGAACGACGTGACACGCAAGACGGTGCGTATCGCTATGAACGGCGTGACAGGGCGCATGGGCTACCGCCAGCACCTGGTCCGCTCCATCCTGGCCATCCGTGAGCAGGGCGGGCTCGACCTCGGCGACGGCACCGTGCTGTGGCCGGAGCCGGTCCTGGTCGGCCGCCGTGAGTACGCCCTGAAGGCGCTCGCCGAGCGGCACGGCCTGGACGCGGACAACGTCTCGACGGACGTCGACGCGGTGCTCGCCGACCCGGCGGTCGAGATCTACTTCGACGCCCAGGTCACCTCGGCCCGCGAGGAGGCGATCAGGAAGGCGATCGCCGCCGGCAAGCACATCTACACCGAGAAGCCCACCGCCACCGGTCTGGAAGGTGCCCTGGAACTGGCCCGTCTCGCGGGCGAGGCCGGCATCAAGCACGGCGTCGTCCAGGACAAGCTCTTCCTCCCGGGCCTGCTGAAGCTCAAGCGCCTCATCGACGGGGGCTTCTTCGGGCGGATCCTCTCCATCCGCGGCGAGTTCGGCTACTGGGTCTTCGAGGGCGACTGGCAGGCCGCGCAGCGCCCGTCCTGGAACTACCGCGCGGAGGACGGCGGCGGCATCGTCGTCGACATGTTCCCGCACTGGGAGTACGTGCTGCACGAGCTCTTCGGGCGCGTGAAGTCCGTGCAGGCCATCGCCACCACCCACATCCCGCAGCGCTGGGACGAGAACGACAAGCCGTACGACGCCACGGCCGACGACGCCGCCTACGGCATCTTCGAGCTCGACGGCGGCGCCATCGCCCAGATCAACTCCTCCTGGGCCGTACGCGTCAACCGCGACGAACTGGTCGAGTTCCAGGTCGACGGCACGGAGGGCTCCGCGGTCGCGGGCCTGCGCAACTGCCGCGTCCAGCACCGCTCCCTCACCCCGAAGCCGGTCTGGAACCCGGACATCCCGGCCACCTACTCCTTCCGCGACCAGTGGCAGGAGGTCCCGGACAACACCGAGTTCGACAACGGCTTCAAGGCCCAGTGGGAGCTGTTCCTCAAGCACGTCTACGCCGACGCCCCCTACCACTGGGACCTCCTCGCCGGCGCCCGCGGCGTGCAGCTCGCCGAGCTGGGCCTGAGGTCCTCGGCCGAGGGCCGCCGTATCGACGTACCGGAGATCCAGCCGTGACGATCCGACTGCCCGACTTCAAGGGCGGGTTGCGGGCGTACGAGCCCCGCCCGGAACCCCTGGTGGTGACCCCCGGCACCCCCTTCACCTCCCGTACGGTCTTCTCCGCGGCGCACGTCGTCGCCGACCCGTACGCCGACGTGTCGCCCGACTCGCCCGCCGCCGTCGACTGGGACGCCACCCTCGCCTTCCGCCGCCACCTGTGGTCCCACGGGCTCGGCGTCGCCGAGGCCATGGACACCGCCCAGCGCGGGATGGGCCTGGACTGGGCGGGCGCGGCCGAGCTGATCCGCCGGTCGGCCGCGGAGGCCCGTGCCGTGGGCGGCCGTATCGCCTGCGGTGTGGGCACCGACCAGATCGCCGCGGGGACTCTCGAGGAGGTCCGGGCGGCGTACGAGGAGCAGCTCGCGGTCGTGGAGGAGTCGGGCGCGCAGGCGATCCTGATGGCCTCGCGCGCGCTGGCCGCCGCGGCGAAGGGTCCCGAGGACTATCTGGAGGTCTACGGCCACCTGCTCCGGCAGTGCGCCGAGCCGGTGATCCTGCACTGGCTGGGCCCGATGTTCGACCCGGCCCTGGAGGGCTACTGGGGCTCGTCCGACCTGGACGCGGCCACCGGCACCTTCCTGGAGGTGATCTCGGCCCACCCCGACAAGGTCGACGGCATCAAGGTCTCCCTGCTGGACGCCCAGCGCGAGATCGATCTGCGGCGCCGTCTCCCGCAGGGCGTCCGCTGCTACACCGGGGACGACTTCAACTACCCCGAGCTGATCGCGGGCGACGAGCAGGGCTTCAGCCACGCCCTGCTCGGCATCTTCGACCCGCTGGGGCCGCTGGCGGCCCAGGCGGTCCGGGTCCTGGACACGGGCAACACCGAGGGCTTCCGCGAACTCCTGGACCCCACGGTCGAGTTGTCCCGCCACCTCTTCCGGACGCCGACCCGCTTCTACAAGACGGGCGTGGTCTTCCTGGCCTGGCTGGCCGGCCACCAGTCCCACTTCACCATGGTCGGCGGCCTCCAGTCGGCCCGCTCCCTGCCGCACTTCGCCCACGCCTACGAACTCGCCGACGGACTGGGCCTGTTCCCCGACCCGAAGCTCGCGGAGGAACGGATGAAGAACCTGCTGTCCCTGTACGGGGTGGACCGGTGACCGAGCTCGCGCGTTTCTCCATCAACCAGATGACGGTCAAGCAGCTGTCGATGCCGGAACTGGTCGGCACCTGCCGCGAGTTGGGCGTCGTCAATGTCGGCCTGTGGCGGGAGCCCGTCCAGGCGTACGGCCTGGAGGCGACGGCCAAGCTGGTCCGGGACGCCGGCCTGACCGTCACCACCCTGTGCCGCGGCGGCTTCTTCACGGCGATCGACCCGGCGGAGCGTGCGGCGGCCCTGGACGACAACCGCCGCGCCGTCGACGAGGCGGCGACGCTCGGCACGGACGTACTGGTCCTGGTGTCCGGCGGCCTGCCGGCCGGCTCCAAGGACCTGCACGGCGCCCGGGAGCGGATCGCGGACGCGCTGGCGGCGCTCGGCCCGTACGCCGAGGACCACGGCGTGAAGCTGGCGCTCGAGCCGCTGCACCCGATGTACGCCTCGGACCGCTGCGTGGTCTCGACGCTGGCCCAGGCCCTGGACCTCGCGGAACGCTTCCCGGCCCACCAGGTCGGCGTCACGGTCGACACGTACCAGATCTGGTGGGACGACAACGCGCCCGCACAGATCGCCCGGGCAGGTGCGGGCGGCCGTATCCACACCTTCCAACTCGCCGACTGGACGACCCCGTTGCCACAGGGCGTGCTCAACGGGCGTGGTCAGATCGGGGACGGGGCGATCGACATGCGGGAGTGGCTCGGTTACGTGGAGGCGGCGGGCTACACCGGCGCCATCGAGGTCGAGCTGTTCAACGACGCCCTGTGGGCGCGCGACGGCCGCGAGGTGCTGGCGGAGACGGCGGCGCGGTTCGTGGCGCACGTGGGGTAGCGCGGGGTTCGGCGGGGCGCCGACGGCTTTCGGGCCGTCGGCGCCCCGCCGAACCCAGGAACTCACCGTCCGCATCGGGGACGACGACACCTGGGAGTGGTCCTCGACGCTCCCGACCTCACGCCGGCCAAGCGGTGACGGGGCAGCTCACGGCGGAGGGAGCAGGGTGCCCAGGGGTCCCAGGTCGAGGTTGAGGTCCTCCAGGGTGAGGTCGTAGCGGTCGCAGAGTTCGGTCATGCGGTCGTGGAGGAGCATCAGGGTGAGGCCGAGGCGTTCCTCCTGGTCCTCGGTCAGGTTGCCCTCGTCGACGCGGTGCAGGGCCTGGCGCTCCATCAGCTGGCGCAGGAGTTCGACGATGGTCAGGACCAGCTTGACCAGGTCGCGCTCCACGGTGTCGGGGTCGGCGTGGAGGCGGCGGGCCGCGGACCGTCCCGCGGGCGGTGATGCCATGTCGTCCGGGCTCGCGGGCAGCAGCGAGAACGCCCGGTGAGCGGCCTGCGCGACCTCGCGCAGCCGGTCGGGGGACGGGCGGTCAGCCGGGCTCGTCACCGGGGCCGCCGTACTCCGTGGGCGTCCGGTCCTGCAGGACGGGCGTCCACTGCTCCTCCATCTGCTCGCGGATGGCGATCACCACCGCGCGCAGCGAGATCCGTACCAGGTCGATGTCCGCGATGGACAGCACGACATCGCCGGTGAGCACCACTCCGCCGCTCAGCAAGCGGTCGAGCAGGTCGATCAGCGCGACCTGGCGTCCGGCCAGCGGGCGGTCGTCGTCGTAGTACTCGGTCACCGTCGTCGCGCCCCTTCGGCGGGAGTTGCGAAGGAGTACGGCGCCCACGGGCCGGTGACCTCCACCCGTACCCCGGGCAGGTCGTCCGCGGCATGCAGCATCCGCTCGCGGAACTCCGCGGCCAGGTGGCGCGGTACCAGGTAGGCGTCGTTGGCCAGGTTCTCGCCGCGGGCGTCGGCCAGGGTCCCCTGCTGCGGGCGGTGCCGGGAGCGCTCAACAGCGAGACCACGCGCCCGTTCCTCGGTGCGGCGCACGGCCTCCTCGGCGGCGCGCCGGGTGTCCTCGTGCGCCTGGCGGTGCTGTCGGCGGGTGCGCAGATACGCGCGTCCCGGAGCCGCGTCGGCGGTGGACGAGCCCGGTGCCGCGGACGGGGCCGCCGACTCGGAGGCGGGCGGCACCTCGGCGTACACCTTCACGCCCCACTCCACGTGGGCGTCGAAGCGGTCGAGCAGTTCGGCGAAGGCCTCCTGACGCTCACTCAGCATCTGCTCGACCCGGCTCTCGTCGAGGTACACCGTGGCCAGCCGCAGCGGGAGGACGGTCACCCGGGCGGCCAGCGTCTCGATGACGAGGTGGTGGGCGCGGGCCGTCGACTCCAGCCAGTCGAGGTCCTCCAGGCGCGACTTCAGGGCCGACTCCGAGAACTCCTCCCCGGGAACCTCGCTGACCGCGGCCGCCAGCGCGCCCGAGCGGACCAGGGTGACGGGAGCGCCCGCCACCCCGCGGAGGCCGGCCAGGTGCGCCTCCGTCGCCTCGGCCGCCGCGCCGGGCGAGCGGACCACGGCGTACGTGTAGCTCAGCTGCTGTCCGGTCATGACTCCCGGTCCTCGGAGTCGTCCTTCCTGCGCCGGGTGCGTCGGGGTTCGGCGGTGGGCTCGCGTTCCGCGGCACGCGACCGGCGGCGATCGCCCGAGCCGCGTTCGGGCAACTCGCCCGCGGACTCCGCCTTCTCGACGTTTTCGGCCTGTTCGGCCTTCTCCACCTTGCGGCGCAGCTCCTCCACCTCCTCACGCAGGCGCTCGTTCTGCTCCTTCAAGCTGTGCCGCTGGTCGGCCCGGGAGGACAGCGCGGGGTCGTGCTCCCACCAGTCGATGCCGATCTCCTTGGCCTTGTCGACCGAGGCCACCAGGAGACGGAGCTTGATGGTGAGCAACTCGATGTCGAGCAGGTTGATCTTGATGTCGCCGACGATGACGATGCCCTTGTCGAGCACGCGTTCAAGGATGTCGGCGAGGTTCGCGCTGGATCCCTGGCCGCCGTACGGAGACAGCGCCGGGGATGTGGAGCGGCTGGGGACGGGCTCGGTCACGGCGTACTCGACCTCGTTTCCCGGAAGCACCCACGGTCACTCCCGGCCGCGCGCTCGGCCACGGTCAGACACGGCGGCGGCGCTTGGGGCGGGGTTGCTCGTCGGTGTCGTCGTTGCGGGCGTCAGGCTCTCGGTCTTCGTCCTCTTCCTCGCCCTCGTCCTCTTCCTGGCCTTCCTCCCAGTCGTCCTCGGCGCGTTCGTCGTCGTCCTCTTCCTCGTCGTCGTACCGGTCCTCGGGCTGCTCGTCCTCGTCGAACTCCTCGTCCTCTTCCTCCTCCTCGTCGTACTCGTCCTCGGGCTCCTCCTTCTGATCGGCCCGGCCTTCCTCGGACTCCTCGCCTTCGTCCTCCGCCGCCTCGACCTCCTCCGGCTCGCGGACCACCTCGCCCTCGCGGATCTCACCGCGCCAGCTGCCGGTGGCCTCCCCGCGCATCATCACGAAGGTGCGGTAGAGCTTCAGGTCGAGCCGGGCGCGGCGGCCCTGGGACCGCACCCAGCTCCCGACCTTCTCCACCGGCCCCTGCGGGAAGTACCGCAGGACGAGCAGCACTTTGGTGAGGTTCTCCGTGATCGGGTGGAAGGTGACGACGCCCTGTGTGGTGCCGCGCTCCCCGCTGGACGTCCAGGCGATGCGCTCGTCGGGCACCTGTTCCGTGATCATGCCGCGCAGCTGCCGTTTGGACTTGCCGACCTTCATGTGCCACCTGGTCGTGGTGTCGTCCTGCTGCTCGACGCTCACCACGCCCTTGGCGAACCGGTCGAACTCCTGGAACTGCGTCCACTGGTCGTAGGCCTCGCGCACGGGCACGCCCACGTCGATGTCCTCGATGATGGTGAGCCCCTTGCCCATGCTCTGCGGGTCGTTCCCCGGGCCCTTGTCCTGGCCGGAGTCGGTGTCCGCGTCGTCGCTCTGCCCGGACCCATGCCCGGTGGCCTCCTTGGCCTTGCCCACCACCGTGTCCTTGGCGTGCGAGGCCGTCTCCTTCGCGTGGGAGGCGGTCGAGGTCAACGCGCCCACGCCCGACGGCAGATGCGCACCGAGCTTCTTGCCGCCCCGGGCAACTGCGTGCGTCAGCCCGCGCGGGCTGACGTGGGCCTCACCCAGTCGGCGCGCGCCCGCGCCGAGCCGGTCGCCCATACCCTCCAGCAGCATCTGGAGGCGGGCCTCGATGTAGTGCTCCAGCTCGTCCTTCAGCCGGTTCGTGCCCGACACCTGCTCGTCGGGCTTCGCCTTGGTCCCCGTACCGCCCGAGCCGCGTCCCGTCGCCCTGCCCTCAGCCATCGTCCTGCCTCCTCGACCGCGCGCCGCCGCTGCTGCTGCCCGAGCGGCTCTGTGACGTGGAGGTCTTCCGCTTGCGGGGCTGTTCCGCGTCCTGCTTCCCGGACTTGCCGCTGCCGCCGCCCTGCGTCTTGCCGCGCCCCGAGCTTCGGGACGTCTCCGACCGGGCCTTCTGCCGGGACTGCCGCGACTTCTCCGGGGACTTCGCCCGGGGCTCCTCGCCGTTCTCCTCGTCCTGCTCCTCGTCCTGCTCTTCGTCCGGTTCCTCGTCCGGTTCCTCGTCCTGTGCGTGCGCCCTCTCCTGCAGCCCGGACGTGCGTCGGTGCACGGCGTCGGCCAGGTTGTCGGCCTTCGCGCTCAGGAGGGTGGTCGCGGCCGCCTTCCCCGCGCCGGTCAGTTCGGAGCGCACCTGGTTGGTGAGGGTGTGCACGAACGGGGACTCCTGGAGGGCCTTGCCGACCTGCCCGGGGTTCATCCGCGAGCCCGCGAGCAGCGCGCCGAGACCGAGGGCGAGCTTCGCCTTCTTGGACCGCCCCAGCAGATAGCCGCCCAGCAGGGCCGTGCCGATCTTGGCGTTGTTCATGGCCTTGCCTCTTTTCCTCACTCGAGCGACCCGCGACCCACGCGTCACGGCCCAGGAGACTGTCCGCCCTGTCGCAGCCGGTAGGCCCTGATCTCCTCCAAGCGATTCAGCAGTGCCTCCTCCTGCCGGGCGAACTCCTCGTCGTCGATACTGCCCTCGTCGAGCGCCCGCTCGAGATTCACGAGCGCCTCCTGCACGGGGGTCGGGTCGTAGTACTCGTCCTCGGCGGTCTTGACCACCTTGTCGAGCACCCAGCCGACGCCCCGGACGGGAGCGAACGGCAGCGTCAGAATCCCGGTGACCAGTCCCACGGCACCTCCTCGGGCCTCACGTCAGACGAAGCTGTACGGCGGCAGGGGGCCCCGCAGCCGCAACTCCACGCCTTCGCCGTAGCGTTCGGCCAGTTCCCGGCAGGTCCGGCCGAACTCCTCGAACTGCTCGTCCGCCACGAGGAACGACGCGCTCACGAAGTACTGCTTCGACGCCGGTGCGATCTGCTCGGCCGAGGCGAGCGGCCGCAGTGCGGCGAGAATGTCCTCGGCGAAGGCGTTCTCGCGGCCCTGCACCTCCTGGGCCACCACCTGGCCGAGCGCCAGCCGGTCCTCGTAGGTCCCGCCGCCCTCGCGGGTCCGCTCGTTCAGCTCACGGGCCTGCGGGCTCTGCTCCAGGACGGCACGCAACGAGGTGTCCTCGTCGAGGACGCCCTTGACATTGAACTCCGCCTGCCCGGCGAGCTCGTCCAGCCGCTGCGCGAACAACTGCGCCCGCTCCTCCAGGACGCCGCGTACGGCCTCCTCGTCCGCGGCGACGAACCCGAAGCTGAGCGGCAGCGTGGCGCCGTCGGCCCACAACCGCTCCTGGACGTCGTTGTGCGCCTGCAGGTCCCGGCGGTCGACCGAGAGGTCGTCCGGGGCCTCGCTGACGACGGCACACAGGGAGTCGCCGCGCACCACGCGCACCTCACCGGGCGGCTCGCCCACGCCCTTGACGTCGCTCAGGTCGAGGGGGTGCGAGTCCTTGGTGATCGCGTACACATACACGGACATCGGCTCGCTCACTCCTCCCGGTCCCGTGCGGCGCGGCGTTCCGAACGGCGTTCGGAACGCTCACGCCGGTTGTCGCGCGCCGGCCTGCGCTCCCGCTCGTCGTCCGTGTCCTCGTCCGCGGCTTCGTCCTCGTCACCGTCGCCCTTGAAGGAATCGGTGATCGCCTCGACCGCGCCCGACAGCGCCCCTTTGCTCTTGCCGCGTGCCCCGCTCTCGACGGAGCCTCCGACGAGGTCGGTCAGCTGCGCGGGCGACTTGCTGCCCGACTCCAGATCCAGCCGGTTGGTTGCCTCGGCGAAGCGCAGATACGTGTCGACACTGGCCACGACCACCCGCGCGTCGATCTTCAGGATCTCGATGCCTACCAGGGACACCCGCACGAACGCGTCGATGACCAGGCCCCTGTCGAGGACGAGTTCCAGCACGTCGTAGAGGTTCCCCGAGCCGCCTCCGGCGGCGCCGGGGACACCGCCGCCGCCGTTGCCCTGTGGCACCACAGTCACGGTGTCTTCCCTTCCGGCTCGGCTTCCGGTGAAATCAGCAAAATCCGACTTCCCGGGGAATCTCCGATAAAACCGGCTTATCAGAGATTCCTGGCGAAAGGGTCATTGCCTAGCGGTGATCCGGCCTGTCCACCTGCGAGCGCGTGTAACGACGCCCGCGCTTGTACGACACCAGCTGCCCCTCCCGGTCCAGAACCACCTGGTAGCTGGCCATCACGCTGGTCGTCTCGGGAATGCGTTCCAGTTCCACGACCTCGACGTCGGCTTCCCAGCCCTGATCCGTCGGCTTCAGCGAGGAAACCGACTCGGGAGCCCTCCCCAGCAGCTCACTGAGCTGTTCCATCGCGGACCGTATGGCATCGGCGGCGGACATCCGCGCCCCGTCGGGCGCCTGCCGTGAGGAGGAACGTGCCTTGCGCGGCTCGCGATCGCTCGTGATCATTCACCTTCTCGCCCTGACTCCTCAATCATCGGCGTCGCGGACAGCCCACGCGACTTCTCGCGCCTACCTGCCGGCCGCCCGCTTCGTGAGCACCGCCGGCACCACCGGAACCAGCATTTCCACCACCCGGGACACGGCGTCCTGGGGCAGGCCCGTCCTGCGCGCCACCGCGTCCGCGACCGGCTCGGCCTCCTTGGCCAGCAGCCCGGCCATGAGGCCGCCGGTCGCGAAGCCGCCCACGGTGGCCACGCCGGTGAGCGGGGCGTCGTGCGGCGTCGCGACGGCCTCCGCCTCGCCGGACAGCGCCGCCACCGTCGTACCGACCATCTGCCGGGCCCCCGCCTCGTCCGTGCCCAGCAGCCCTGCGATGTCCCCGATCCGGCGGTCGCCGAGCTCGTCGAGCACGTCGTCCTGGAGGGACGTGAGGGGGTTTGCATCTACCTCTGACATGTCTGAAACGCTACGACTGTCCCGGTTCCCTGGCGCGCTGAAGACAGTCCGAAAAAAATTCCGCGGAGACCGTGCAACCCTTCCCGCACCTCGCCGGTCGTACTTGGCATCAGGACTCTTGGAGGGGGATCTGGGGGGATCGCGGGGGTTCTGATGGGGAGGGAAACCCGAGGGGCCCGGTCGACGGACCGGGCCCCTCGAAACGTTCCTGGGAACTTTGGAGCTCTCCGGAACTCGAAGCGTCCTAGAAAAAGACCCCGCAGCGCAGCAGCACATTTGCGTACGGCCGCGCCTCGCCGGTCCGTACGACCAGCCGCGCCCCGGCCGACAGCTCCTTGAGCCGCTCGTGCGTGACCAGCCGCAGTTCGGGAAACTCCCCGTCCAGCAGCGTGGCCGCCGCGGGGTTCGCCTCGCGGATCTCCTGCGCCGCCGTCGCGCCCTCCACCACCAGCTCGGCCAGCAGGCCGTCCAGGACCTCGGCGAACGACGGCACCCCGGCACGGAAAGCCAGGTCCACGACCCGCGGGCCGTCGGGTATCGGCATGCCCGCGTCGCACACCAGCACGCCGTCGCCGTGGCCAAGCTCGGCGAGGGCGCCGGAGAGGTGGCGGTTCAGGATTCCGGCACGCTTCATCAGGACTCACCCTGCGAGGACGCGCCGGACGCGCCGTCCGACTCCCTGCCGGGGGTCCGGGGGGCGTCGCCCAAATCGGCACGGCCCAGTGCTTCGACCTCCGCCGCCGTCGGGAAGGACACCTGTGCGCCCTCCCGCGTCACGGCCACCGCGCCGACCCGGGCCGCGTACGCCGCCGCCTCGGCAAGGGACGCGCCCGTGCCGAGCCGCCTCGCCAGCGCGGCCGTGAAGGCGTCGCCCGCCCCCGTCGTGTCCACCGCGTCCACCTTCACGGACGGAACCCGCGTCACACCCTTGGCGGAGGCCACCAGAGCGCCCTCGGCGCCCAGGGTCACGACCACCGAGCGGGGCCCCTTCGCGAGCAGGATCCGCGCCCAGTCCTCGGGGGTGTCGCCCACCGCGGAGTCGCCGAGGATCACCTTCGCCTCGTGCTCGTTCACGATCAGCGGGTCGCACGCCGCCAGCACCTCGGCCGGCAGCGGGCGCGGCGGCGAGGGGTTCAGCACGAAACGGCTGCCGTCCGCCAGGCTGCGGACCACCTCGACGACCGTCTCCAGCGGGATCTCCAGCTGGACCGACACCACCCGCGACGCCTGGAAGAGGCTCGCGGCGGCCCGTACGTCCTGCGGGGTGAGCCTGCCGTTGGCTCCCGGCGAGACGACGATGCTGTTGTCCCCGGACGGGTCCACCGTGATCAGCGCGACGCCGGTCGGCGCGCCGCCGACCAGGACGCCCACCGTGTCGACGCCGGACTCCCGCTGCGAGTCGAGCAGCAGCCGGCCGTGCGCGTCGTCGCCGACCCGGGCCAGCAGGGCCGTACGGGCCCCGAGCCGGGCGGCCGCGACGGCCTGGTTCGCGCCCTTGCCGCCCGGGTGGACGGCCAGATCGGAGCCGAGCACGGTCTCGCCGGCCCCCGGCCGACGCTCGACGCCGATCACCAGGTCGGCGTTGGCCGACCCTACGACCAGGAGGTCGTAGTCGTACATGAGGTTGCTCCCCTGATAGGTCCCCGTGGTGACGTGCGGCGGGCGGCCGTCACCAGGTCCAATGCTCCTGCAACGACCGCCCGCCCGTTCGCCGTTCCCCGATGTCGGCCGGATGTCGGCCGGACGTCAGCCGCCGAAGCCGGCCACGTTCTCCTTCGTGACCACCTTCACCGGCACCTTCACCATCTGCTCGACCTTCTTGCCCTGAAATGCCTTGAGCGCGTTGTCCACGGCGATCTTGCCGAGCTGGGTCGGCTGCTGTGCCACGGACGCGTACAGCGAGCCGCCCTTGACCGCGTTCAGGCCGTCGGGGGTGCCGTCGAAGCCGACCACGGAGACCGACTTGCCGGCCTTGGAACCCAGGGCCTTGATCGCGCCCAGCGCCATCTCGTCGTTGGCGGCGATGACGCCCTGGACGTCCGGGTGGGCCTGGAGCAGGTTCGACATCACGTCGAGTCCCTTGGTGCGGTCGAAGTCGGCCGGCTGCTGCGCGACGACCTGGATGCCCGGGTAGGCCTTGAGGCCGTTCGCGAAGCCCTGCGCGCGCTCACGGGCCGCGGAGGTGCCCGCCTGGCCCTGGAGGATCACGATCTTCCCCTTGCCGCCGAGCTTCTCGGCGACCGTCTTGGCGGCGAGTTCACCGCCGGCGACGTTGTCGGAGGCGACCAGGGCCTCGGTCCGCGCGTTGTTGACGCCCCGGTCGACGGCGATGACCGGGATCTTCGCCTTGTCGGCGGCCTTCACGGAGTTGCTGGCCGCGTCGGAGTCCACCGGGTTGACGATGATCGCGCCGACGCTCGAACTGGTGAAGTTCTGCAGCTGGTTGGCCTGCTGGGAGGCGTCGTTCTGGGCGTCCGTGACGGTCAGGTCGATGCCGAGCTTCTTCGCCTCGGCCTGGGCGCCCGCCCGGATCTGCACGAAGAAGGGGTTGTTGAGGGTGGACAGGGACAGCCCCATCTTCGGGTTCGACGACGAGGACGAGCCGTTGTGCAGGAAGGAGGTCGCCCCCACGATCGCCACGGTGACGACCGCCGCGAGCGCGTACGTTCCCGCCTGCTTGCCCTTGCCGCCGCCGGTGCCGGCCGCCACGGGGGTGGCCCCGGCCTTGCGGCGCAGCGTGTCGAAGAGGACCGCCAGCGCGATCACGACGCCGATGACGACCTGCTGCCAGAAGGCGGACACGTTCAGCAGGTTCAGGCCGTTGCGCAGCACCGCCAGGATCAGCGCGCCGATCAGGGTGCCGGACGCCTTGCCGGTGCCGCCCGCGAGCGAGGCGCCGCCGATGACGACCGCGGCGATCGCGTCCAGCTCGTAGCCGTCGGCGGCCTGCGGCTGCGCGGAGGACAGCCGGGCGGCGAGCACGACGCCCGCGACGGCGGCGAAGACGCCGGACAGGGCGTAGATGGCGAGCTTCTGCTTCTTCACGCGCAGCCCCGACAGGCGCGCGGCCTCCTCGTTGCCGCCGATCGCGTACATCGAGCGGCCGATGTAGGTCCGGCCGAGCACGAAGGCGGCGATCAGACCCATCACGATCATCACGAGCACCGGCACCGGCAGCCAGCCGCCGAGCGTGTCACCGAGGTGCGAGACGGAGTCGGGGAGGGCGATCGGCGAGCCCTCGGAGATCACCAGCGACAGACCGCGGGCCACCGAGAGCATCGCGAGCGTCGCGATGAACGGCGGGAGTTTGCCGTACGCGATGAGGAAGCCGTTGACGAGACCGGCCGCGATGCCGGTCGCGACGGCCAGCAGGACCGCTATGAAGACCGGCACCCCGTGCGAGGTCGCTGTCCACGCCAGCACGGTGGCCGACAGGGCCGCCACCGAACCGACCGACAGGTCGATGCCCGCCGAGACGATCACGAACGTGACGCCGAAGGCGAGGATGGCGGTCACGGCCGCCTGGACGCCGACGTTGAGGAGGTTGTCGGTGGTCAGGAAGTCGCCGGACAGCGCCGACATGGCGATGACGAGGACGATCAGTGCGGTCAGCGCGCCGTTGTCGAGCAGGATTCGGCGAAGCCCCGAGGCGCCACTCGCGCCCGGCGTGCTCTTGAGCGTCTCAGTGGCCACGGGGGGCCTCCGTTCCGGTCTTGTCGGTGGTGGGGTTGCTGACGGCGAGTGCCATCACGGAGTCCTGGGTGGCCTCGTCGGCCGTGAGTTCGCCGGCGATCCGGCCCTGGGCCATCACCAGGACCCGGTCGCTCATGCCGAGGACCTCCGGCAGATCGCTGGAGATCATGAGGACGGCGGCGCCGGCCGCGGTCAGTTCGTTGATGAGCTGGTAGATCTCGACCTTGGCGCCGACGTCGATCCCGCGCGTGGGCTCGTCGAGGATCAGCACCTTGGTGTCGGCGAGCAGCCACTTGCCGATGACGACCTTCTGCTGATTGCCGCCGGAGAGCGTGCGCACGTGCTGCCCGAGACCCGCCATCCGCACGCCGAGCTGCCCCGCGATCCGCGCGGCCGCCTCGCGCTGGCCCTTCAGGTCGACGAGACCCGCGCGCGTGGCGGACCGCAGCGTCACCAGGCCGAGGTTCTCCTCGACGGAGGCGTCCAGCACCAGACCCTGGCCCTTGCGGTCCTCGGGGATGAGTCCGATGCCCGCGGTCATCGCCGCGTTGACGTCGTACTTCGGGACGGAGGACCCGGCGACCTTCACGGCCCCCTTGTCGTACGGGTCCGCCCCGAACACCGCCCGCACGACCTCGGTACGTCCGGCGCCGACCAGCCCCGCGATGCCGACCACCTCACCGGCGTGCACCTCGAAGCTGACGTCGTGGAAGACGCCGTCGCTGGTCAGCCCCTCGACGGTGAGCAACGCGGCGCCCTGGTCGGCGCGTTCACGCGGGTACTGCTGCTCGATCGAGCGGCCCACCATGAGCCGTACGAGCTCGTCCTCGGGCGTGGCGGCCGGGACCTGCCCGACGCTCCTGCCGTCCCGGATGACCGTCACCCGGTCGCCCAGGGCAGAGATCTCCTCCAGGTGATGCGTGATGAAGACGATCCCGACGCCGTCCTCGCGCAGCCGGCGCACGATCGAGAAGAGCTTCTCGACCTCCTCGGAGGTCAGCACGGCCGTCGGCTCGTCCATGATGAGCACGCGTGCGTCCAGGCTGAGCGCCTTCGCGATCTCGACCATCTGCAGCCGTGCGATGCCGAGTTCACGCACACGCGCGCGCGGGGACACGTTGACACCGACGCGCTTCAGCAGGACCTCGGCGTCGGCCTCCATCCGCTTGCGGTCGATCATCCCGAAGCGGCGCGGCTGCCTCCCCAGGAAGATGTTCTCGGCGACCGTCAGATCGGGGACGAGGTTGAACTCCTGGTAGATGGTGGCGATCCCGAGGCGCTCGGAGTCCTGCGCACCGTGGATGCGCGTCTCCTCGCCGCCGACCAGGATCCGCCCGGCGTCGGGCGTGTAGGCGCCGGAAAGCATCTTGATGAGGGTGCTCTTGCCCGCGCCGTTCTCACCGAGCAGCACATGCACCTCGCCGCGGCGCAGGTCGAAGTCGACGCCGTCCAGGGCGACCACGCCCGGGAAGGTCTTCCGTATGCCCTCGATGCGCAGCAACTCGTCCGCGTTGCTCACGACTGGCTCCTGTTCGTTACGGGGGACGGTTCCGGGGAAGCCGGTTGCTCGCCGCACGAGCGGCGTACGACGAGACGGGCGGGGAGGGTCACGGACTCGCCGGGCCGTCCCTCGACGCGGTCGACCAGGGCCCGTACGGCGGCCCGGCCCAGCTCGCCCGTCGGCTGGGCGATCGCGGTGATCGGCGGATCGGTGTGCACGAACCACCGGATGTCGTCGAAGGCGGCCAGCGCGAGGTCGTCGGGCACGTGCAGCCCACGCGCGCGTACGGCGTCCAGCGCGCCGAGCGCCATCAGGTTGTCCGCCGCGAAGACGACCTCGGGCGGCTCGGGCAGGTCGAGGAAGCCCTCGGTGACCCGCCGCCCGCTCTCGGCCTGGAAGTCGCCCTGGCCTATGTAGGCGTCGGGGAGTTCGAGGCCGTACGCGCCGAGCGCCTCGCGGAAGGCCTCCACGCGCTCCCGGCCGGTCGTGGTCGCCGCCGGGCCGGCGATGATCGCCAGCCGCCGGTGCCCGAGCCCGTGCAGATGCGCCACGAGGTCCCGGACGGCAGCGCGCCCGTCCGACCGCACCACCGGCACGTCCACGCCCGGGATCCACCGGTCCACGAACACCATCGGCGTCCCCGCGCGGGCGGCGTCCAGCATCAGCGGCGAGCCGCCGTCGGTGGGGGAGACGAGGAGTCCGTCGATGCGCCGGTCCAGCAGGTTCCGTACGTGATGGTCCTGAAGGTCGGGCCGCTCGTCGGCGTTGCCGATGATGACGCTGTAGCCGAGCGCGCGGGCCTCCTCCTCGACGGAGCGGGCCAGTTCGGTGAAGTAGGGGTTCATCACGTCGCTGATGACCAGGCCGAGGGTGTGGGTCTGGTCCGTGCGCAGGGAGCGGGCGACGGCGTTCGGGCGGTAGCCCAGGGTCTCGACGGCCGCCAGCACGCGTGCGCGTGCCTCGGCGCTGACCGACGGATGGTCGTTCAGGACGCGCGAGACCGTGGCGACGGACACGCCCGCCTCGGCAGCGACGTCCTTGATGCTCGCCATCGCCGCTCCACCTCCTTGTGGATCGTTCGTCGTCGATGGCCGTGGAATCGATTACATCGACGTGTACGGAGGATTGGAATCGATTACACGGCCGTTAATCAACCCCTCAACCACATCCCGAAACCGGATCGTGATGTCGGCCCTGTGGTGTCGCGGCCGGCTCCGGGGCGGCTCAGGCTGGAAGAGCGGGGGCGTTTCCCCAGGCCCCGTGCGGGCCGGAGCGGAGGGATCATGACGGCAGCGACTCGCGACGACGTGCCCGTCGTCCTCGGCGGCGACGGCGTGGACGTGCGCGCCATGACGATCGGCGGCGGCATGTCCGTCGGCTACATCACCTTGCCGGAGGGCACGGACATGGGCCCCGCCCTCAAGGGCCTCGAAGGCGACGCCTGCCCGTGCCCGCACTGGGGCTACCTGCTCAAGGGCCGGCTGCGGGTGCTGACGCCCGAGGGCGAGGAGTACTACGAGGCGGGCCAGGCGTACTACTGGGGGCCCGGCCATGTCCCCGTGGCCCTGGAGGACTGCGAGTTCGTGGAGTTCTCGCCGGACGAGGACTTCCAGCGGGTCATCGACCACGTGAGGTCACAGGCGGGCTGACTGCTGCCCGCCGCCGTGTCCACAGCCGTCCCGCGTTGTCGTACCCGACCGGTAGCGTCGGATCATGTCCAATCAGGCGGGGAGTTCCACGGGCGAGCGGCGACTGGCGGTGCTCGAAGGCGTCCTGGAGCGGATCACGTACGCCAACGAGGAGAACGGCTACACGGTCGCGCGGGTCGACACCGGCAGAGGCGGCGGCGATCTGCTCACCGTCGTCGGCGCGCTGCTCGGCGCCCAGGTCGGCGAGTCCCTGCGGATGGAGGGCCGTTGGGGCTCCCACCCCCAGTACGGCAAGCAGTTCACCGTCGAGAACTACACGACCGTCCTCCCGGCCACCGTCCAGGGCATCCGCCGCTATCTCGGCTCCGGCCTGGTCAAGGGCATCGGCCCGGTCTTCGCCGACCGCATCACCCAGCACTTCGGCCTGGACACCCTGACGATCATCGAGGAGGAGCCGAAGCGGCTCATCGAGGTCCCCGGCCTCGGACCCAAGCGGACCAAGAAGATCGCCGACGCCTGGGAGGAACAGAAGGCGATCAAGGAGGTCATGCTCTTCCTCCAGACCGTCGAGGTGTCCACCTCCATCGCCGTGCGGATCTACAAGAAGTACGGCGACGCCTCGATCTCGGTCGTGAAGAACCAGCCGTACCGGCTCGCCGCCGACGTCTGGGGCATCGGCTTCCTCACCGCCGACAAGATCGCCCAGTCCGTCGGCATCCCGCACGACAGCCCGGAGCGGGTCAAGGCGGGCCTGCAGTACGCGCTGTCGCAGGCCACCGACCAGGGCAACTGCTACCTCCCCGAGGAGCGCCTGATCGCCGACGCGGTGAAGCTGCTCCAGGTCGACACGGGGCTCGTCATCGAGTGCCTGGCCGACCTCGCCCAGGTCCCGGAGGACGGCGGCGACCCCGGTGTCGTACGGGAAAAGGTGCCCGGTCCCGACGGCCACGCCGAACCCGTGACAGCCGTCTACCTCGTCCCCTTCCACCGGGCCGAACTCGCCCTCTCCGCCCAGCTGTTGCGCCTGCTGCGCACCGACGAGGACCGGATGCCGGGCTTCCACGACGTGGCCTGGGACAAGGCGCTCGGCTGGCTGAAGGGCCGTACGGGCGCGGACCTCGCCCCCGAGCAGGAGGCCGCCGTCAAGCTGGCGCTGACGAAGAAGGTCGCCGTCCTCACCGGCGGCCCCGGCTGCGGCAAGTCCTTCACGGTCCGCTCGATCGTGGAGCTGGCACGCGCGAAGAAGGCCAGGGTCGTGCTGGCCGCCCCCACCGGCCGGGCCGCCAAGCGCCTGGCCGAGCTGACCGGCGCCGAGGCCTCCACCGTCCATCGCCTCCTGGAGCTCAAGCCCGGCGGCGACGCGGCGTACGACAAGGACCGCCCGCTGCAGGCCGACCTGGTGGTCGTCGACGAGGCGTCCATGCTGGATCTGTTGCTCGCCAACAAGCTGGTGAAGGCGGTGCCGCCGGGCGCGCACCTGCTGTTCGTCGGGGACGTCGACCAGTTGCCGAGCGTCGGCGCGGGTGAGGTGCTCAGAGACCTCCTCGCCGACGGCAGCCCGATCCCCGCCGTGCGCCTCACCCGTGTGTTCCGGCAGGCCCAGCAGTCCGGCGTGGTGACCAACGCGCACCGGATCAACGCCGGGCAGCACCCCGTCACCGACGGCATGAAGGACTTCTTCCTCTTCGTCGAGGACGACACGGAGGAGGCCGGACGGCTCACGGTGGACGTGGCGGCCCGTCGCGTTCCGGCCAAGTTCGGCCTCGATCCACGCCGGGACGTCCAGGTCCTGGCCCCCATGCACCGGGGCCCGGCAGGCGCGGGCACGCTGAACGGCCTGCTCCAGCAGGCCATCACCCCCGGGCGCCCCGATCTCGCGGAGAAGCGGTTCGGCGGCCGGGTCTTCCGCGTCGGCGACAAGGTCACCCAGATTCGCAACAATTACGAGAAAGGGAAGAACGGCGTCTTCAACGGCACCGTGGGCGTGGTCACCTCGCTCGACCAGGTCGACCAGCGCCTCACGGTGCTGACGGACGAGGACGAGGAGGTTCCGTACGAATTCGACGAACTGGACGAGCTGGCGCATGCGTACGCGGTGACCATCCACCGTTCACAGGGAAGTGAATATCCCGCAGTGGTGATCCCCGTCACCACGGGAGCATGGATGATGCTCCAGCGGAATCTGCTGTACACGGCGGTGACCCGGGCCAAGCAGCTGGTCGTGCTCGTCGGTTCACGCAAGGCGATCGGCCAGGCGGTGCGCACGGTGTCGGCGGGGCGGCGCTGCACGGCGCTCGACTTCCGGCTCGCGGGCTCCTGAAACCTGTTTTCGGGCCGCCGTCGGACACCCTTCTGACCTGGCGATTCGTGAGACGCCTCAAAAAATGATCGATCAAACGAGTCGTGAAGGTCACAGAGCACTTCCAGATGGGGAAAACAGCGGGCAGGATGACAGGTTGGCGGCACTCAGTGCCGCCAATAGGCCCAATGGTCGACCCCGAGTGCACTCTCCTGAGCCGAATGGGGGAGGGTAGAGACAGTCAGGGCAACCTCGAAGATGAGGCACAACGTCGGTGAGGGAAGACGTGAGCGACAACTCTGTAGTACTGCGGTACGGCGACGGCGAGTACACCTACCCGGTGATTGACAGCACCGTCGGCGACAAGGGCTTTGACATCGGCAAACTCCGCGCCCAGACCGGTCTGGTGACGCTGGACAGCGGATATGGCAACACTGCCGCCTATAAATCCGCCATCACCTACCTCGACGGCGAGCAGGGGATCCTCCGGTACCGCGGCTACCCGATCGAGCAGCTGGCCGAGCGCTCCACCTTCCTGGAGGTGGCCTACCTGCTGATCAACGGTGAGCTGCCCACCGTCGACGAGCTCTCGACGTTCAAGAACGAGATCACGCAGCACACGCTGCTGCACGAGGACGTCAAGAACTTCTACAAGGGCTTCCCGCGCGACGCCCACCCGATGGCCATGCTGTCGTCGGTGGTCTCGGCGCTGTCCACGTTCTACCAGGACAGCCACAACCCGTTCGACGAGCGGCAGCGCAACCTCTCGACGATCCGTCTGCTCGCCAAGCTTCCGACGATCGCGGCGTATGCGTACAAGAAGTCGATCGGCCACCCGTTCGTGTACCCGCGCAACGACCTCGGTTACGTCGAGAACTTCCTGCGCATGACCTTCTCGGTCCCGGCCCAGGAGTTCGAGCTGGACCCGGTCGTGGTCTCCGCCCTCGACAAGCTCCTCATCCTGCACGCCGACCACGAGCAGAACTGCTCCACGTCGACGGTCCGCCTGGTGGGCTCGTCGCAGGCGAACATGTTCGCGTCGATCTCGGCCGGCATCTCCGCCCTCTGGGGCCCGCTGCACGGCGGTGCCAACCAGTCCGTCCTGGAGATGCTCGAGGGCATCCAGGCCAACGGCGGCGATGTCGACTCCTTCATCCGCAAGGTGAAGAACAAGGAGGACGGCGTCCGCCTGATGGGCTTCGGCCACCGGGTGTACAAGTCCTTCGATCCGCGCGCGAAGATCATCAAGGCGGCGGCGCACGACGTCCTCTCCGCTCTCGGCAAGTCCGACGAGCTGCTGGACATCGCCCTGAAGCTGGAGGAGCACGCGCTCTCCGACGAGTACTTCGTCTCGCGCAACCTCTACCCGAACGTCGACTTCTACACCGGCCTGATCTACCGGGCCATGGGCTTCCCGACCGAGATGTTCACGGTCCTGTTCGCCCTCGGCCGCCTCCCGGGCTGGATCGCCCAGTGGCACGAGATGATCAAGGAGCCGGGTTCCCGCATCGGCCGCCCGCGCCAGATCTACACGGGCGTGGTCGAGCGCGACTTCGTTCCGGTCGAGGAGCGCTGACACCTGCCGGTGGGGCGCCGCGACACGTGGCGCCGTCACACGGATCTCGTATGCAGAGCCCTGCGCACGACTTCGGTCGGGCGTGGGGCTCTTGTGCGTGCGGGGTGGTTCTCGGTGTCCCGGGTCGGGGTGCAGGGCGTCTCGGGTGGGGCGCGAGCCGGTCCTCTGCCTGGCAGGCGTCGTCGTCGTCACGGTCGGTTGCGGCTAGGGCTGGGTCGAGGGCGCGGAGGGCCGGCGGCTGTCGGTGGAGTGGCGCGGCGCTTCTCGGCGCCCGGTCGTCCGGATGGCGCATGCGGAGCCCTGCACACGGCTTGGGCCGGTGGGCTCTTGGGTGCGCGGCGGCGGAGGGCCTCTGGCGGTGTCCTTCCCGGTGTACCGCCAGGTGCCGCCGCCCCTGGTCGGGGCTTGGGCGTTCGGGTTGCTTGTCGCCTGCGAGTGCGGGAGCCCGTCCTCTGGTGCCTGGTCGACGGGTGGTGGCGTAGGCGCGGTCGGCTGCGGCCAGGGCGGCGTGGCTGCGTTGCCGGCCGGGAGGTGTCGGCATCTGCGGGCGAGGGGCGCGGCGCTTCTCGGCGCCCGGTCGCTCGGGTCTCGTATGCAGAGCCCTGCGCGCGGCTTCGGTCGGGTGTGGGGCTCGCGCGTGCGGGGTGCTTCCCGGTGCCGCGCCTCGGGCGTGGGGCGCCTCATGGCAGGTGGCGCGTACGGGAGCCGGTGCTCGCGGGGCGTGCCGGTGGGAGGCGAACCTCTTCGGTGTCTCGCCGGTGGTGTGCACCGGGGTTCCGCAGTGTCGGCCGGGTCATGGGGCGGCTGGGCCGGCCGCTGTGCCCGCGCGGTCGCGGGCGTCGTGGAGCGCGACTCGTGCCGGGCGGGTGCGGATAGTAGAAGGCGCCCTGGCGGCGGTCCCCCCACGGGCCGACGTCCAGGGCGCCTTCCCATGTCCCGGTGCGGATTCCCCCCACGGGATCCGGCCGGGCGTCTGAGAGAACAGCGCCTGAATCGCTGTGTTACTGCCGTGCAGTTGAGCAAAACGAGCAGAACTCGCCGTACTACTGCTGTGTGCGGTCTGCCGGGACAGCGCACGGTCGGGAGGGCCGCTCAAAGCTTCCCGACGTACGTGCCCCGGCAACGCAACTCTGAGGAAGTCCCCCAAGACATCCTCAGATGCCAACCAACGCCCCCCAAGACGCTGCCTGACATCGTCAACTTAGACCTTCGAACCCCTTCGATGGTTACGTTCACATCACTGTGATCTGCGTCTCTTGCGTATGTCCGTTAGGTACGCAAGAGCCCCGATATGGCGATCGGGACTCAAGCGTAAGGACGATGCGCGAGTCTTGTGAAGAGCTTATGTGAGCCTGGCGCCGGACTCCAGAGGGGTTCTTACTCGGACTTCGCCGAAAAGTCCGTAGCCTTCACCGAAAAGTCCGAAGTCGCAGGCTGTTCGACACCACGAAAACCGACGAAAAGGCCATCGCCGCCCCCGCGATCATCGGATTCAGCAACCCCGCCGCGGCCAGCGGCAACGCGGCGACGTTGTACCCGAAGGCCCACACGAGGTTGCCCTTGATCGTGGCGAGCGTCCGCCGTGACAGCCGGATGGCGTCCGCCGCCACCCGCAGATCACCGCGCACCAGCGTCAGATCGCTCGCCTCGATCGCCGCGTCCGTCCCCGTCCCCATGGCAAGACCCAGATCCGCGGTGGCAAGCGCGGCCGCGTCGTTGACGCCGTCGCCCACCATGGCCACACAGCGCCCCTCGCGCCGCAGTCGCCGTACGGCCTCGACCTTGTCCTCGGGCGGGACCTCCGCGATCACCTCATCGGTACCGATGCCGACCGCGTCCGCCACCGCCTCGGCGACCGCCCGGTTGTCCCCGGTCAGCAGCACGGGCCTGAGCCCCAGCGCGCGCAGCTCGCGCACCGCCTCGGCGCTGGTCTCCTTCACCGCGTCCGCGACGGCGACGACACCGCGGGCGGTCCCGTCCCACCCGACCACGACGGCCGTACGACCGTCCCTCTCGGCCTCTTCCTTGGCGCGTGCCAGCCCGATGGGCAGTACGTCGTAGAGGCGTCCCACGACCACGTCACGGCCCTCCACGCGCCCGCGTACGCCTCGCCCGGGCACGTTCTCGAACCCCTCGACCTGCGGCAACCGCCCGAGGCGCTGTTCCGCGCCCACGGCGACCGCCCGGGCGACGGGGTGCTCGGAGGCGTGCTCCACGGCGCCCGCGAGCCGCAGCACCTCGTCCTCGTCGGCGCCCTCGCCGGCGTACACCTTCTGGAGGGTCATGCGGCCGGTGGTGACCGTGCCGGTCTTGTCCAGCACGACGGTGTCGACCCGGCGGGTGGACTCCAGCACCTCGGGGCCCTTGATCAGGATGCCGAGCTGCGCGCCGCGTCCCGTGCCGACCATGAGGGCCGTCGGCGTGGCCAGGCCCAGGGCGCACGGGCAGGCGATGATCAGCACGGCGACGGCCGCGGTGAAGGCGGCGACCGTGTCGGCGGTGAGACCGAGCCAGGCGCCGAAGGTGGCGACCGCGAGGAGGATGACCGCCGGTACGAACACCGCGGAGATCCGGTCGGCGAGCCGCTGCACCTCGGCCTTGCCGTTCTGTGCGTCCTCCACCAGCTTCGCCATCCGCGCGAGCTGCGTGTCGCCGCCGATCCGGGTCGCCTCGACGACCAGCCGCCCGCCCGCGTTGACCGTCGCGCCGGTGACCGCGTCCCCGACCGTCACGTCGACCGGGACGGACTCGCCGGTCAGCATGGACGCGTCCACCGCGGAGGCGCCCTCGACGACGGTGCCGTCGGTGGCGATCTTCTCGCCGGGCCGGACGACGAACCGGTCGCCGACCGCCAGCCGGCCGACCGGGACGCGGACCTCACTTCCGTCGCGCAGTACGGCGACGTCCTTCGCGCCGAGCTCCATCAGGGCGCGCAGCGCCGCTCCCGCGCGGCGCTTGGAGCGGGCCTCCAGATAGCGGCCGAGGAGGATGAAGGTGACGACCCCGGAGGCCACTTCGAGGTAGATCTGCGAGGCGCCGTCCGTACGGGAGACGGTGAACTCGAAGGTGTCGTGCATGCCGGGCATGCCCGCGTCGCCGAGGAACAGCGCCCACAGCGACCAGCCGTACGCCGCCAGGGTGCCCATCGAGATCAGCGTGTCCATGGTCGCCGCGCCGTGCCGGGCGTTCGTGAACGCGGCCCGGTGGAAGGGCAGCCCGCCCCAGACGACGACCGGCGAGGCGAGGGTGAGCGCGAGCCACTGCCAGTTGTCGAACTGCAGGGCCGGGACCATCGACAGCAGGATGACGGGTACGGCGAGCAGGGCGGAGACGGTCAGACGCCGGCGGTAGCCGGTCAGTTCGGGGTCTTCGGGGGAATCCTCGGGCGCGGGTTCCGGGGGAGCCGGCTCCTCGGCCGTGTACCCCGTCCTGTGCACGGTGGCGATCAGGTCGGCGACCTGGATGCCCGCGGGGAAGCTGACCTTCGCCTTCTCCGTCGCGTAGTTCACCGTGGCGGTCACGCCGTCCATGCGGTTGAGCTTCTTCTCGACGCGGGCCGCGCAGGAGGCGCAGGTCATCCCGCCGATGAGCAGCTCGACCTCGGAGGGGGCGGCCGTCGCGGGCGCGCCCGGTGCCTCGGCTATCGGAGGTTGGTCGGTGGCGCGGGTCATGACCAGGCTCAGGCCTTTCCGACCAGTTCGAAGCCCGCCTCGTCGACGGCCGCGCGTACGGCCTCCTCGTCCAGCGGGGCCGCGGAGACGACCGTGACCTCGCCGGTGGACGCGACGGCCTTCACCGAGCTGACACCGGGGAGGTCGGAGAGCTCGCCGGAGACGGCGCCCTCGCAGTGTCCGCAGCTCATGCCGCTCACCTTGTAGACGGCGGTGACGGAACCCGGGGTGTCGGTGTGGGCGGTCATGTGGTTCTCCTCGTCGAGGCATGTGGGGCTGACGGGACCCAGGGGTCCCTTCATCTCCAAGGTATACCCCTGCGGGGTATTTCCCCAAGGGGGGTCGGCGCCTGACGGTACGGCGCGCGACGTCCGAGGGTGCGGTACGAACCGCACGAGGTGCGGCCGAACATGAGTGCCTCCGGCGTCTTCGCCCGGGATGCGGGGCGGCGCCGGGCGACGGAGAGTGGGTCGAGGCGGGGGATCTTTCGTACTCCGGAGCTGATCTATGCGCACCTTGCAGCAGCGCTGCGTCACGTCGCCGTTCGGGCCGGGTCGGGGTGGCCGGGGAGGTCGCCCACCAGCGGGTCGAGGTAGCGGATCAGGGCGTTCTTCAGTTCCTGTACGTAGGCGTCGCGCTCGGCGCCCTCGTGGCCGAGAGCCAGCTCCAGACCCGCCTTGTACATGCCCAGGCACATATGGGCGGTCCGGGTGAGGTCGGCCGGGTCGGCGTCGGGCAGGAACGAGGAGAGCAGGCCCTGGATCCGGGACAGCAGGGTCGCGTGCAGGGCGTCGTGTTCCTCGGTGATGCGGCCGGGGATGTCGGGGCCGTGCATCAGCGCGAAGAACACCGGGTGCTCGCAGTTGAAGGCGATGAACCGGTCGACGGCCGAGCCGACTGCCTCGTCCAGGGGTGTCGCGGGGTCGACCGGGGCGAGTGCCTCGCCGTACGTCTCGCGCATCTCGTGCATGAGGCGGTCGCCCAGCTCGATCGCGATCGCTTCCTTGTTCGGGAAGAACTGGTACAGCGTGCCCGGTGACACGCCTGCCTCGCGGGCGATGGCGTTGGTGCTGGCGGCCGTGTAGCCGGTGGTGGTGAAGACGGTGGCCGCGGCTTCGAGCAGCTGGGCGATGCGGCGCTCGCCGCGGGCCTGGCGGCGGCGCGGCTGTTCCTTGTCCTGGTGGACCTGGTCGTCCTTCTCCCGGTTGGCGGACACGCGTTATCCCCAGTTCTCCGAACGCGATTGACAAACGCGAGTGGTCGCTCGCATTCTGGAGAAACGCGAGCGATCTCTCGTGTTTGCCAGTCTATGGCAGTGACGGCTTCATGCAGCCCGGGCTGCGCTCAGCATGGATCAGGGTGAAGGGGACACCGCACAATGACCGAAGTCAACAGGCCGCCCCGTGTCGGAGGCTGGACCCGTTTCGTGACGGCCCGCCCCCGGTTGTCGCTGCTCGCGGCTCTGGTGATCACCGCGCTCGCCGTGTTCGCGGGCAGCGGCGTCGCCGACCGGCTGGGCAGCGGCGGCTGGGAGGACCCGAACGCCGAGTCGACCTATGCGACCAAGGCGCTGGAGCGCGAGTTCCCCGCCTCCCAGCCCAACCTCCTGCTCCTCGTGGACGCGGGCGACGCCTCGGTGGACGACCCCGCGGTCGCCGCGGAAGCCCGGCGGATAGCCACGCGTCTGGCCGGCGAGAAGGGGATCACGGGGGTCGGCTCCTACTGGCAGGCGGACCCCTCGGCGGCCGCTGCCCTGCGCGCCGAGGACGGCCATGAGGCCCTGATCGCCGCCCGCATCACCGGCCAGGAGAAGGAGGCGGGGGAGACCCTGGACCGCATCGCGCCCGAGTTCCGGGGTGCGCACGGCCCGGTGGAGGTCAGCGTCGGCGGCCCGGTCGCGGTGCGCCACGAGATGCAGACGATCATCCAGGAGGACCTGATCCGGGCCGAGGTGATCGCCCTGCCGGTCACGCTGGTGCTGCTGGTGATGGTCTTCGGCAGCGCGGTCGCGGCCCTGCTGCCGCTCGGGATCGGCATCGTCGCCATCCTCGGCACGAACGCGGTGCTGCGCGGCCTCACCGAGGTCACCGACGTCTCGGTCTTCGCGATGAACCTCACCACGGCCCTGGGCCTGGGCCTGGCCGTCGACTACGCCCTCTTCATCGTCCGGCGCTTCCGTGAGGAACTCGCCACCGGCGCCGAACCGTTGACCGCGGTCGGCACAACCCTGCGCACAGCCGGCCGCACCGTGCTCTTCTCGGCCCTCACGGTCGCGGTGTCCCTCGCGGCGATGCTGCTCTTCCCCCAGTACTTCCTGCGGTCCTTCGCCTACGCCGGTATCGCGGTGGTGCTGCTGGCCGCGGCGGCCGCGCTGATCCTCCTCCCGGCGGCACTGGTCCTGCTCGGCCACCGGGTCAACTCCCTGGACCTGCGCCGCCTGTTCCGGCGCGGCCGGCGCGCGAGCGGGCCGCAGGACCCGAAGGCGTCCGCTCAGGAGCCCAGCACATCCGCTACGTCCGGCCCCTCAGGCGCGGCCGGCCCGTCCAGCGCCTCGGAAGGCAAGGCCTGGGCCCGCACGGCGAACCTCGTCATGCGCCGCGCCCCCTTCTTCGCCCTGGGCACCACCGCCGTCCTGGTCCTGCTCGGACTGCCCTTCCTGGGCGTGAAGTTCGGCACCGCGGACGACCGCCAGCTGCCGTCGAGCGCCGAGTCCCATGTCGTGCAGCAGCACATCCGCGACGGCTTCCCGGGCAGCCCCGGCGGCGGCCTGGAGGTGCTCGCCGAGGGACGCGCGACTGAGGCGCAGTACGCCGACTACAAGGAGCGGATCGCCGCCCTCCCGGAAGTGCTCCGCGTGGACGGGCCGCTGGTGCAGGGTGACTCGGCGTACTTCACGGTGCTCCCGAAGGGCGAGGCGGTGGACGACCCGGCCCAGCGCCTGGTGGACGAACTGCGCGCCACACAGGCGCCGTTCGACACCAAGGTGACCGGCGCGGCCGCGGTCCTGGTCGACTCCAAGGACGCGATAGCCGAGCGCCTGCCCCTGGCGGCCGCCTTCATCGCGATCGTCACCCTGCTGCTGGTGTTCCTGCTGACCGGCAGCGTGCTGATCCCGATCCAGGCGGTGGTGCTCAACGCGCTGAGCCTGACGGCGATGTTCGGCGCCGTGGTCTGGATCTTCCAGGACGGCCATCTGTCCGGCCTGCTCGGCTTCACCACCCCCGGCTCGATCGAGACGACCCTCCCGGTGCTGATGTTCTGCGTCGCCTTCGGCCTGTCGATGGACTACGGCGTGTTCCTGCTGTCCCGCATCAAGGAGGAGTACGACACGACGGGCGACCACGACCAGGCGGTCCGCCACGGTCTGCAGCGCACCGGAGGACTGATCACCGCGGCGGCCGTGATCCTCGCGGTGGTGATGGTCGCGATAGGCACCTCACGGGTGACCAACACCAAGATGCTCGGCCTCGGCATCGCCCTGGCCGTGCTGATGGACGCGATGATCGTCCGCAGCCTCCTGGTCCCGGCGGTCATGCGCCTCACGGGCCGGGCGACCTGGTGGGCCCCGGGACCGCTGCGGCGCTTCCACGAGCGGTTCGGAGTCAGCGAGTCGGGCGACGAGCCGACGCCGGCCCCGGCGACCGAGCCCAGTCAGGAGCGGGACAAGGTGAGCGCGCACCGCTGACCTGCGAGGGGGTGCGGGTGCCGTACCGCACACCCGGTGGAGCGTCTAGCGTTCCTCACGATCTCCGTGCAAGGGGCGCGGCCGAAAGGAGACCGGCATGCGGGCAGTGGTGTTCGAGCGGTACGGCGAAGCGGCCGAGGTGCGCGAGGTGCCCGACCCGCACCCAGCCCTCCACGGAGTGACGGTGCGGGTCGAGGCGACGGGGCTGTGCCGCAGTGACTGGCACGGCTGGCAGGGCCACGACCCCGGCATCCGGCTGCCGCATGTGCCGGGCCATGAACTCGCCGGCGTGGTCGAGGCGGTGGGCGACCGGGTGACCGCCTGGCGCCCCGGCGACCGGGTCACCGTGCCCTTCGTGTGCGCCTGCGGCAGCTGCGCGGCGTGTGCAGCCGGCGACCAGCAGGTCTGCGAGCGTCAGACCCAGCCCGGCTTCACCCACTGGGGCTCCTTCGCCCAGTACGTGGCGCTGGATCACGCCGACGTGAACCTCGTCGCCGTGCCCGAGGAGATGTCGTTCGCGACGGCGGCCTCGCTGGGCTGCCGGTTCGCCACGGCGTTCCGGGCGGTCGTGCAGCAGGGCCGGGTGGCCGCGGGGGAGTGGGTCGCCGTGCACGGCTGCGGCGGGGTCGGCCTGTCGGCGGTGATGATCGCGGCGGCGTCGGGCGCGAGGGTCGTCGCGGTGGACGTCTCACCGCAGGCCCTGGACCTGGCGCGGAAGTTCGGGGCAGCACAGTGCGTGGACGCGTTGAGCACACCGGACACCGCGGCCGCGATCCACGCCCTGACCGGCGGCGGGGCCCACCTCTCCCTGGACGCCCTCGGCTCACCCACCACCTGCGCCGCCTCCGTCAACAGCCTGCGCCGCCGGGGCCGGCACATCCAGGTGGGCCTGCTGCCCTCGGAGTCCGGCACGACCCCCGTCCCCATGGCCCGCGCGATCGCCCTCGAACTCGAACTGCTGGGCAGCCACGGCATGGCCGCGCACACCTACCCGCCGATGCTGGAGCTGGTGCGGGCGGGTGCGTTGCGGCCGGATCTGCTGGTGACGTCGACGATCACGCTGGACGCGGTGCCGTCGGCGCTGACGGCGCTCGGGACGGCGCCGGGGGCGGGGGTGACGGTCATCGAGCCGTGGAGTTGAGCGCGGCCCACTCGTGGTCGAGGAGGGCCATCAGCACCTCGTCGACCCATTCGCCGTCCCTCAGCTCGATCTCCCGGCGGATCCCCTCGACCGCGAATCCGACCTTCTCGTAGACGTGCAGGGCGCGGAGGTTGTAGGCGTACGCCTCCAACTGGATCCGGTGCAGACCTAGTTGTTCGAAGCCGTGGCCGATGATGAGCCGGGTGGCCTCGGTGCCCAGGCCCCGGCCACGGCCGCGTGGTCCGATCAGGGTGCGGAAGGTGCAGCTGCGGGCGTCGGGATCCCACTCGTACAGCACGACCTCACCGACGAGTTCGCCGGTGGCGCGGTCGATGACGGCGAGGTCGAGGCGGTCCGGCTGGTCGGAGCGGGTGCCGTACCAGGAGCGCAGTCGTCGAGGGGTGAGCTCGTCGGGCGAATCCCCGGTGAAGCGCTGGACCTCCGGGTCGCCGATGATCTCCCACATGCCTGCGGCGTCAGCCTCGGTGAACGGGCGGAGCTCGGTTCTGTCGCCGGTCAGGGTGGGTTTGACGGAGAAGCTCATGGGGCGACTGTGCCCCACGGGGCGGTGGGGGCACAGCCGATTTTCCGGGAGGTCAATCCGATCTGCGCCCTCGGTTGCCCGGGCGGGACGCGACCCAGGCCCGGACGGTGTCGGGGTACCAGAAGGGCTTGCCGCCCTCCACATGGTCGGGCGGCGGCAGCAACCCGTGCTTGCGGTAGGACCGCACGGTGTCCGGCTGCACCTTGATGTGAGCCGCGATCTCCTTGTAGGACCAGAGCCTTCGGTCGGTCATCGGTTGCACCTCCCTGCGCGCGCCGCGGCGGCGACCGGGGGCGGTCGTCGGGGGTACCGTGCGCTGCGCTGGCGATCACAAAGCCTGCGCCCGGTCAACGACGCACCGTGAGAAGGGGACAGTGCCTGTGCACCGGGTGTGACGCAAGACCTGCGTACATGCGACATGTGTGACACGGAAGGTGCCTTTGTGACACGAGTGCTGCAAACGCACCGGAGTCGCGCAGGGCGCGGCACATTGACAGCCACCCCCCGCTAAGTCGCCCCAGGGGGCGCGGGGCTGTGTCGACTTGCGGCTCCGCCGCGTGGGCGCGACAAGCTCCCCACAACCCGCACACGCCCCGCCCCCACACCCGCACATGCCCCGCCACCGCACCCGGCGGACGCCCAGGCGCCCGGCTTCCCCGGCAGGACCTCGTTCGAATGTCCGGACAAAATATTGACAGCCCTCCCCGGTCAGGCTAGAAAACCGAAGAGAGCCGAAGCGCAACGCTGACGGAAGCGCCGCCACAAGGGAGACCGAGGGAAACCGATGGCGTACGACTTGATCACCATGGGGCGGATCGGAGTGGACCTCTACCCCCTGCAGACCGGTGTCCCGCTGCCGCAGGTCACGTCCTTCGGCAAGTTCCTCGGCGGCTCGGCGAGCAACGTAGCGGTCGCCGCGGCCCGCCTGGGGCGCCGTACCGCGGTGATCACCCGCACCGGCGACGACCCCTTCGGCACCTACCTCCACGAGGCACTGAAGGGCTTCGGCGTCGACGACCGCTGGGTCACCCCGGTCCCCGGCCTGCCCACCCCGGTCACCTTCTGCGAGGTCTTCCCGCCGGACGACTTCCCGCTGTACTTCTACCGGCAGCCCAAGGCCCCGGACCTGGAGATCGACGCCCACGAACTGGACCTCGACGCCATCCGTGACGCCCGTATCTTCTGGGTCACCGGCACCGGCCTGAGTGAGGAGCCCAGCCGTACGGCGACGCTGGCGGCGCTCGCCCATCGCGCCAAGGCCGGTACGACGGTCTTCGACCTCGACTGGCGCCCCATGTTCTGGAAAGACACAGCCGGGAGCGGCCCCGACGCTGCCCGCCCCTTCTACGCCGAGGCCCTGAAGCACACCACCGTCGCCGTCGGCAATCTCGACGAGGTGGAGGTCGCGACCGGCGTGCGCGAACCGCATGCCGCGGCCCGCGCGCTGCTGGACGCCGGTGTCGAGGTCGCGGTCGTCAAGCAGGGCCCCAAGGGCGTCCTCGCCGTCAACAGCAAGGGCGACCACGCCGAGGTGCCGCCGCTGCCCGTGAACGTGCTCAACGGGCTCGGCGCCGGTGACGCCTTCGGCGGTTCGCTCTGCCACGGCCTGCTCGAAGGCTGGGACCTGGAGACGATCATGCGGCACGCCAACGCGGCCGGCGCCATCGTCGCCTCCCGTCTGGAGTGCTCCTCCGCGATGCCGACGCCGGACGAGATCGAAGCCGCGATCGCCGCGGGGGCCGTCAAGTGACCGTCGACATCGGAGAACTCGTCCGCCTGCGCACCCAGCGCCCCGAGGCGATCGCCGAGGCGGCGGCCCGCCGCCCCCGCCGCCCGCTGCTCGGCGACTCCGGCCGGCTGATGATCGTCGCCGCCGACCACCCGGCCCGGGGCGCCCTCGGCGTCGGCGACCGCAGACTCGCCATGGCCAACCGCGCCGACCTGCTGGAACGTCTCTGCCTTGCGCTTGGCCGCCCCGGCGTCGACGGTGTCCTCGCGACCGCCGACATCCTGGACGACCTGCTGCTGCTCGGCGCCCTCGACGGCAAGGTCGTCATGGGGTCCATGAACCGCGGCGGCCTGCAGGGCGCGAGCTTCGAACTCGACGACCGCTTCACCGGCCACCGCCCCGAGGACATCCGGCGCCTCGGATTCGACGCCGGCAAGCTGCTCCTGCGTATCGACTACGACGACCCGGGTTCCCTCACCACCCTGGAGTCCACCGCCCGTGCCATCGACGAGATGGCGGCGCGCGAACTCCCGGTCTTCGTCGAACCGTTCATCAGTCACCGCACCCCCCAGGGCAAGATCGCCAACGACCTGTCGGCCGAGGCCGTCACCAAGTCCATCGCCATCGCCTCGGGTCTCGGCGGCACCTCCGCCTACACCTGGCTGAAGCTCCCGGTGACCGAGAACCCCGACGACATGGCCGAGGTCATGCAGACCTCCACGCTGCCGGCCGTTCTGCTCGGCGGCGAGGTCGGCGACGACCAGGACGGGGCATACGAGAAGTGGCGCGGCGCACTCCAACTGCCCACCGTGCAAGGCCTGGTGGTCGGACGCTCGCTGCTCTACCCGGCGGACGGGGACGTGGCCGGCGCCGTCGACACCGCCGTAGGACTGCTGTGAGGGCCTTATGACGAACCGCGAGCCGCACATCGGGACGCACAACGGGCCGTACGCCGGGACGGGCAACGGGCTGTACGTTCCGACGGGCACCACCGCCGACGCGAACTACGTGCTCGACATCGACCCCAAACGGGCCGGGTGGACCCACAGCAGCCTGCGGATCGTCGAGTTGGAGCCCGGTGGCACGCACATGTTCACCACCGGGGACAGTGAATGGATCGTGCTTCCGCTGAACGGCGGATGCACCGTGGACATCGAGAACGAGAAGTACCAACTCCTGGGCCGGGACAGCGTATTCAGTGGAGTCACCGACTTCGCCTACGTGCCCCGTGACGCCCGGGCACAGATCGCCTCCGGCGCGGGTGGCCGCTTTGCTTTGGCAGGAGCGAAGTGCGAGCGAAGACTCCCCGCCCGCTACGGCCCCGCGCCGGAGGTCTTGGTCGAAGAGCGCGGCAGCGGCTCCTGCACGCGCCACGTCCGCAACTTCGCCTCCGCCGACGCCTTCGACTGCGACAGGCTCATCGCCGTCGAGGTGATCACCCCCGGCGGCAACTGGTCCTCGTATCCGCCGCACAAGCACGACGAATCCCGGCCCGGCCAGGAGTCCGAGCTGGAGGAGATCTACTACTTCGAGATCGACGGCCCGAACGGATTCGGCCATCAGCGCGTATTCCCCTCGCGTGAGGGCGGATCCGACGTCCTCGCGGAGGTCCGCTCCGGTGACGTCGTGCTCGTCCCCGACGGATGGCACGGCCCGTCCATCGCCCAGCCCGGTCACGACATGTACTACCTGAATGTGATGGCCGGTCCGGGCGAGACGCGTGGGTGGCGGATCTGCTTCCATCCGGACCACGCAGAAGGCACAGGGGGTTACCGATGACCTCAACGACGAGGCTCACGGTCGCGCAGGCGCTCGTCCGCTTCCTGTCCGTCCAGTACACGGAGCGTGACGGCGTACGGCAGCGTCTGATCGGCGCCACCTGGGGCATCTTCGGCCACGGCAACGTCGCCGGGATCGGCCAGGCGCTCGTCGAGTACGGCGAGGTCATGCCGTACCACCAGGGCCGCAACGAACAGGCGATGGTGCACGCGGCCGTCGGTTACGCCCGCCAGTCGAACCGCCTCTCCACACACGCCGTGACCACGTCCATCGGCCCCGGCGCGACCAACCTCGTCACCGGCGCCGCCCTCGCGACCATCAACCACCTCCCGGTCCTGCTCCTGCCCGGCGACATCTTCGCCACCCGCCCCGCCGACCCGGTCCTCCAGCAGCTCGAAGTGCCGTACGCGGGCGATATGTCGGTGAATGACTGTCTGCGACCGGTCTCGAAGTACTTCGACCGGATCACCCGGCCCGAGGCCCTGATCCCGTCGGCCCTCCACGCCATGCGGGTGCTCACGGACCCGGTCGAGACGGGCGCGGTCACCCTCGCGCTGCCGCAGGACGTCCAGGCCGAGGCGTACGACTGGCCGGACGATTTCTTCGCCGAGCGTGTCTGGGCCGTACGGCGTCCGGGCGCCGATCCGACCGAACTCGCCGAGGCCGTACGGATGATCCGAGACGCCCGGCGCCCGCTCGTCATCGCCGGCGGCGGCGTCCACCACAGCCGCGCCGAGGAGGCCCTCGCCGAGTTCGCGGAGTTCACCCGCATCCCGGTCGCCTCCACACAGGCCGGCAAGGGCTCCCTGCGCCACGACCACCCCCAGGACGTCGGGGGAGTGGGCCACACCGGCACCGCCACCGCTGACGAACTCGCCCGCACCGCCGACCTGGTGATCGGCGTCGGCACCCGCCACACCGACTTCACCACCGCCTCCGGCACCCTCTTCACCGGCGAGGGCGTGCGCTTCCTCAACCTCAACATCGCGCCCTACGACGGCCACAAGCTCGCCGGCCTGCCGCTCATCGCGGACGCGCGCAGCGGTCTGGCGGAGCTGACCCAGGCACTGGAGATCCACGACCACCGGGTCGCCGACTCCTACGTCACCGAGTACACCGAGGACAAGGAGCGCTGGGAGCAGCGCGTCGACGCCTGCTACGAGGCCGACGAGCCGGACGTACGGCCGACGCAGCCGCAGGTCCTCGGCGCTCTGGACGCGATCGTCGACGAGTCGGACGTGATCATCAACGCCGCCGGCTCCCTCCCCGGCGACCTGCACAAACTGTGGCGGGCCCGCTCCCGGGACCAGTACCACGTGGAGTACGGCTACTCCTGCATGGGCTACGAGATCCCGGCCGCGATCGGCGTGAAGATGGCCGCGCCCGAGCGCGACGTCTGGGCGCTCGTCGGCGACGGCACCTATCTGATGATGCCGACCGAGATCGTGACCGCCGTGCAGGAGGGCGTCGCGATCAAGGTGTTGCTCGTGCAGAACCACGGGTACGCGTCCATCGGCGGCCTGTCGGAGGAGACGGGTGCCGAGCGCTTCGGCACCGCCTACCGCCACCGCGCGGCCGACGGCACCTTCACGGGCGCCCCGCTCCCCGTCGACCTGGCCGCCAACGCGGCCAGCCTGGGCATGCGGGTGCTGCGCGCGAAGACCGTACGTGACCTGCGCGAGGCGCTCGCCGAGGCCCGCGCGGCGGACACGCCCACATGTGTCTACGTCGAGACCCAAACGGCAGACACTGTGTCGGGCGCGCCGCCCGCGCATGCCTGGTGGGATGTTCCTGTGGCCGAGACCGCGACCCGACCGTCGGCGGTCAAGGCACGGGAGCTGTACGAACGGCACGTCTCGACCCGACGCCGCCATCTGTGAAGGAGTTACTGGGCATGACGAAGATCGTCAACCACTGGATCGGCGGCAAGACCGCCGAAGGCGCGTCGGGCACGTTCGGGCCGGTCACCGACCCGGCGACCGGCGCGGTCACCACGAAGGTCGCGTTCGCCTCGGTCGACGAGGTGGACGCCGCGGTCGCGTCCGCCAAGGAGGCCTACGCGACCTGGGGCCAGTCCTCGCTGGCGCAGCGCACCTCGATCCTGTTCAAGTTCCGGGCGCTGCTGGACGCCAACCGGGACGCGATCGCCGAGCTGATCACCGCCGAGCACGGCAAGGTGCACTCCGACGCGCTCGGTGAGGTGGCGCGCGGCCTGGAGATCGTCGACCTCGCCTGCGGCATCAACGTGCAGCTGAAGGGCGAGCTGTCGACGGAGGTCGCCAGCCGCGTGGACGTCTCGTCGATCCGGCAGCCGCTCGGTGTCGTCGCGGGCATCACGCCGTTCAACTTCCCGGCGATGGTCCCGATGTGGATGTTCCCGATGGCCATCGCGTGCGGCAACACCTTCGTGCTGAAGCCGTCCGAGAAGGACCCGTCGGCGGCGATCAAGATCGCTGAGCTGCTGGCCGAGGCCGGTCTCCCCGACGGCGTCTTCAACGTCGTGCACGGCGACAAGGTGGCCGTGGACCGGCTGCTCGAGCACCCGGACGTCAAGGCCGTGTCCTTCGTCGGCTCGACCCCGATCGCCCGCTACATCCACACCACCGCCGCCGCCAACCACAAGCGCGTCCAGGCCCTGGGCGGCGCCAAGAACCACATGCTGGTCCTCCCGGACGCCGACCTCGACGCCGCCGCCGACGCCGCCGTCTCCGCCGCTTACGGCTCCGCGGGCGAGCGTTGCATGGCCATCTCCGCCGTCGTCGCCGTCGGCTCCATCGGCGACGAGCTGGTGGAGAAGATCCGCGAGCGCGCCGAGAAGATCAAGATCGGCCCCGGCAACGACCCGACCTCCGAGATGGGCCCGCTCATCACCGCCGTGCACCGCGACAAGGTGGCGTCCTATGTCGAGGGCGCGGCGGCCGAGGGCTGCGAGGTCGTGCTCGACGGCACCGACTACACGGTCGAGGGCTTCGAGGACGGCCACTGGATCGGCATCTCTCTGCTCGACAAGGTGCCGACCACCGCGAAGGCGTACCAGGACGAGATCTTCGGCCCCGTCCTGTGCGTGCTGCGCGCCGAGACGTACGAGGACGGCGTGGCGCTGATCAACGCCTCGCCCTTCGGCAACGGCACCGCGATCTTCACCCGGGACGGCGGCGCCGCCCGCCGCTTCCAGCTGGAGATCGAGGCCGGCATGGTCGGCGTGAACGTCCCGATCCCGGTCCCCGTCGGCTACCACAGCTTCGGCGGCTGGAAGGACTCGCTCTTCGGCGACCACCACATCTACGGCAACGACGGCACGCACTTCTACACCCGCGGCAAGGTCGTCACCACCCGCTGGCCCGACCCGGCCGACGCCCCCTCCGGCGTCGACCTCGGGTTCCCGCGCAACCACTGACGCCGAGCGTCCGGGGCCGTCCGCATCGCGGACGGCCCCATTTTTTTGCCGACCCGCGCTGCGGTTCCCGCACGCCCGGAAGTCGTGCTGTGCACGGCCTTGACGCAACGTTAACGCGTGAAATGGCCCTGCATGGCCACGGATTCCGTAGGTGAACAGCCATTGACGTGACGGTTTCCGTCGATGTTGCATCCCCCTCGTGACCGACACCCTCACCCCTGTCGAGGGCGCCGTCGTCGAGGCGTCCGACAGCCCCAAGAAGCTCAAGCGCTCGATCGGCGTCGTCGGCGGCACGCTCCTCACGCTCTCCTGCGTGACCCCGGCCTCCACCCTCTTCGTCGTCGTCCCCGACCTGTTCGGCTCGCTCGGCACCGCCACCGCCCTGACGATCGCCATCGGCTCCCTGCTCTGCATCGCCGTGGCGTTCTGCTACTCGGAGCTGGGCACCCTCATCCCCAGCGCGGGCGGCGAGTACGCGATGGTGTCCACGCTGGCCGGACGGCTGGCGGGCTGGCTGGTCTTCGTGCTGTCGCTGCTGGTCGTCATGGTCGTCCCGCCGGTGATCGCGATGGGCACGGCCGACTACCTCGCCCCGATCGTCGACCTCGACCCGTCGATGGCCGGCGCCGCCGTCATGCTGCTCGCCACCCTCGCCGGCCTGCTCGACCTGCGCGCCAACGCCTGGATCACCGGCGTCTTCCTGGTCCTGGAGGTCATCGCCGCGGCCGTGGTGGCGGTACTGGGCTTCGCGCACGCCGAGCGCGGCCCCGCGAGCCTGGTCTCGATGGAGGTGGCCGGAGCGGACGGCCGTACGGACACCGTCACGGGCCTGCTCGTCGTCTCCGGGCTCGCGATCGCCCTCTTCGTCACCCAGGGCTTCTCGACCGCCGTCTACCTCTCCGAGGAACTGGAGAACCCGCGCCGCAACGTCGCCCGCACGGTTCTCGCCACCCTCGCCATCTCCGCCGTGATCATCCTGGTCCCGGTCGCCGCCATCACCCTGGGCGCCTCGGACATCGGGGAACTGACCGGCGGCGACATCGGCGCCATGGTCACCGCCTGGTCCAACTCCGCGGTCGGCACCTTCGTCAGCCTCTGCGTGGCCCTGGCGATCATCAACGCGGGCATCGTCATGGTCATCCAGAACTCCCGCGTGCTGTTCGCCTCCGCCCGCGACAAGGCCTGGCCCGAGCCGGTCAACAACGTCCTCGCGAGGCTCGGCCGCTTCGGCTCCCCGTGGGTCGCCACCCTCGCCGTCGGAGTGCCCGGCGCCGCGCTGTGCTTCGTCAACCTCGACACCCTGTACGGCGTGACGGGCGTCTCGGTGACCGGCATGTACCTCCTCGTCGCGGTCGCCGCGCTGGCGGCCCGCCGCACCCCGCACAAGCGCACACCGGCATGGCGGATGCCGCTGTGGCCGGTGATGCCGGTCCTGCTGATCGTGGTCCTCGTGTACATCCTCAGCCGGCAGGAGACGAGTCACCTGCTCTGGACGGGCGGCATCACGGCGGCGGCCACCCTGTACTGGGCGCTGTACCTGCGCCCCCGCAGGGAGACACGGTGGCTCGTGACGATTCCGGAAGACCAACAGACCTGAAGGGGCGCGGGGAAGGCGCCGCCGTACCACGGACGCGGTAGACAAAAGCCCCGCCGTACCCCCACGGGAGGTCCCGTGATTCAGCCCTCGGTCGATAACTTGCCGACAGGTTCGCCCCGTACCGTTGGAGCATGGATCTTCGACTGCCCGCGCTGCGAGGGCTGCGGAAGCCGCGGCGGCTGCTGGCCGCCGCGGCCGCCGTTGTCGTCCTCGCCGGTGCCGGGACATGGACGGCCGTCGCCGACGACGACGCCCCGGCGGTACGGCGCGCCGACCGGATCATGGACATGGGCGACGGGGTGCGCATCGACACCTCGTACTTCACGGCCGCCGACAGCGGCCGCCGCCCCGCCGTCCTCCTCGCGCACGGCTTCGGCGGCAGCAAGGACGATGTACGGCAGCAGGCCGAGGACCTCGCCCGGGACGGATACGCGGTCCTGACGTGGTCGGCCCGCGGCTTCGGGAAGTCGACCGGCAAGGTCGGCCTGAACGACCCGAAGGGCGAGGTCGCCGACGTCTCCCGACTGCTCGACTGGCTGGCGAAGCAGCCCCAGGTCGAGCTCGACAAGGCCGGCGACCCGCGCGTGGGCATGGCGGGCGGCTCCTACGGCGGCGCCATCTCGCTGCTGGCCGCCGGCCACGACGACCGGGTGGACGCCATCGCCCCGGCGATCACGTACTGGAACCTCGCGGACGCCCTGTTCCCGAACGGCGTCTTCAAGAAGCTCTGGGCGGGCATCTTCGTCAACACGGCAGGCGGCTGCGACAAGTTCGAGACGCAGATCTGCGAGATGTACGAACGGGTCGCCGAGTCCGGCACCCCGGACGCACCGGCCCGCACCATGCTGGAGGAGCGCTCACCGTCCGCGGTCGGCGACCGCATCGACGTGCCGACCCTGCTCATGCAGGGCCAGTCCGACTCCCTCTTCACGCTCGGCCAGGCCGACCGGGCGGCGAAGGCGATCCGCGCCAACGGCGCCCCCGTCGACGTCGACTGGATCTCCGGCGGCCATGACGGCGGCGACATGGAGACGAGCCGTATCCAGGGACGCGTGCAGTCCTGGTTCGACCGCTACCTCAAGGACGACAAGAGCGCCGACACCGGCCCGGCCTTCCGCGTCACCCGCACCGGAGGCGTCGACTCCACCGACGGCCAGGCCCTGCTGCGGGGCGCGAGCGCGGACACCTACCCCGGCCTGGAGAGCGGGCTGAAGTCCATCGCCCTCACCGGCCGCGAGCAGAGCTTCGCCAACCCGGCCGGCGCCAACCCGCCCGCCGTCTCCGCCCTGCCCGGCCTCGGCGGCTCCGGCGGCCTCGCCCAGCTGTCCTCGCTCGGCGTCGGGGTGTCGCTGGACTTCCCGGGCCAGTTCGCCGCGTTCGAGTCGGCGCCGGTCGCCGACAACCTGCACATCACCGGCTCCCCGACGGCGACCGTCCACGTCAGGTCGACCAGCGAGGACGCGGTGCTCTTCGGCAAGGTCTACGACGTCGGCCCCGACGGCACCCAGCAGGTGCTGCCGTCCCAGCTGGTCACGCCCCTGCGCGTCGAGGGCGCCAAGTCCGGCAAGGACGTGACGGTCACGCTCCCCGCCATCGACCACGACATCGAGAAGGGCCACCGCCTGCGCCTGGTCCTGTCCTCCACGGACCTCGGCTACGCCTCCCCGGCCTCCCCGGCGACGTACACGGTCTCCCTGAAGGGCGACCTGTCCGTGCCGACCGCGCCCGGCGTGAGCACCGCCGAGGCCCCGCTGCCGGCCTGGGTGTGGTGGCTGCCGCCGACCGCCGCGGTCATCGCCCTGGCCCTGCTGCTGACGGCCCGCCGCCGCACCGCCACCCCCGCGCCCGACCCGGAGCTGGCCGAAGTCCCGCTCCAGATCACCGACTTGAGCAAGCGCTACGCGGGCTCGCAGGACCGTTTCGCGGTACGGGACCTGTCCTTCCGTGTCGAGAAGGGCCAGGTCCTCGGCCTCCTCGGCCCGAACGGCGCGGGCAAGACGACGACGCTGCGCATGCTGATGGGCCTGATCAAGCCGGACGCCGGCGAGATCCGCGTCTTCGGCCACGCCATCCGCCCCGGCGCGCCCGTCCTCTCCCGCGTCGGCGCCTTCGTCGAGGGCGCCGGCTTCCTCCCGCACCTCTCGGGCCGGGAGAACCTGGAGCTGTACTGGCAGGCCACCGGCCGCCCGTCGCAGGACGCCCACCTCGACGAGGCCCTGGAGATCGCCGGCCTCGGCGACGCGCTGGCCCGCGCGGTGCGCACGTACTCCCAGGGCATGCGCCAGCGCCTGGCCATCGCCCAGGCAATGCTCGGCCTCCCGGACCTCCTGATCCTCGACGAACCGACCAACGGCCTCGACCCGCCACAGATCCGCGAGATGCGCCAGGTGATGATCCGCTACGCGGCCGCGGGCCGCACGGTGATCGTCTCCAGCCACCTGCTGGCGGAGGTCGAACAGTCCTGCACCCACCTCGTGGTGATGGACCGCGGCCGCCTCGTGCAGGCGGGCCCGGTCGCCGAGATCGTCGGCTCCGGCGACACGTTGCTCGTGGGCACCGCCACGGCGGTGGAGGAGCCGGTCGTCGAGAAGGTCGCCGCCCTCCCGGGCGTGGCCTCGGCCGTGCGCACCGACGACGGGATCCTGGTCCGGCTCGACGCGGACGGCAGCGCACAGCGCCTGGTCACCGAACTGGTCCGCCTCGAGCTGCCCGTCCAGTCGGTGGGCCCGCACCGCCGCCTGGAAGACGCCTTCCTCACCCTGATCGGAGGCTCCGCATGAGCACGCTCACCGAGCGCACCGAGGTCGCCTCCGGCTACCGGGCGGGCCGTACGCTGCCCCTCCGGGTCGAACTGGTCCGCCAGCTCAAGCGGCGCCGCACGCTGGTGATGTTCGGCATCCTGGCCGTGCTGCCGTTCGTGCTGGTGGCCGCGTTCGCGATCGGCGGCGAACCGGACGGCGGCGGCAACCGCATCACCCTGATGGACACGGCCACGGCGTCCGGCGCCAACTTCGCCGCCGTGAACCTGTTCGTCTCCGCGGGCTTCCTGCTGGTCATCCCCGTCGCGCTGTTCTGCGGGGACACGGTGGCCTCCGAGGCCAGCTGGTCCTCCCTGCGCTACCTGCTCGCGGCCCCCGTGCCCCGGGCCCGCCTGCTGTGGTCCAAGCTCGTGGTCGCCCTCGGCCTGAGCCTGGCCGCGATGGTGCTGCTGCCGCTGGTCGCACTGGCCGTCGGCACGGCGGCGTACGGCTGGGGCCCGCTGCAGATCCCGACCGGCGGCTCGCTGGACACGGCCACGGCGGCGCAGCGCCTGCTGGTGGTGGTGGCGTACATCTTCGTGTCCCAACTGGTGACGGCGGGCCTGGCGTTCTGGCTGTCGACCAAGACGGACGCCCCGCTCGGCGCGGTCGGCGGCGCGGTCGGCCTGACCATCGTCGGCAACGTCCTCGACGCCGTGACCGCCCTCGGCGACTGGCGCCATTTCCTGCCCGCGCACTGGCAGTTCGCCTGGGCGGACGCCGTCCAGCCCCGCGCCGAGTGGTCCGGCATGATCCAGGGCACGGCGATTTCCGTAACGTACGCCCTCATCCTGTTCGCCCTGGCCTTCCGCGGTTTCGCCCGCAAGGACGTGGTGTCGTAGGTCACCGGAAGATCACCCACCGGTCTCGAAGGGCCGTCCCCGTGCCCTCTTCGAGACTCATCCGCAACGCTCCGTAGCGCACGTTCCGGCCCCTTGGCCCGTCACAGTCGCAGAAGTCGACGTCAACGGACCAAGGGGGCACGGACGATGAAGCGGTACCGAACACGCAGGCTGAACGTCACCCTGCTGGCGCTCACCACGGCGGGCGCCCTGCTGCTCACCGGATGTGGCGGCAGCGACAGCGGGAGTCACTCGGCGGACGACGCAAGCAAGGGAGGCGGCAACAGCCGGAACGGCTTCCCCGCCCCCGAGTACAACGGGAACGACAGGCACGACGAAGACCAGGACGACACCTCCCGCGACTTCGCGCCCGAGCCCGACCTCCTCTCCACCTTCGCCCTCGACGTCGACACCGCCTCCTACGGCTACGCCCGTCGCACCCTCGCCGAGGGCCGTCTGCCCGACCCGTCGACGGTCCGCCCCGAGGAGTTCGTCAACAGCTTCCGCCAGGACTACGACCGCCCCGACGGCAACGGTTTCTCGGTCACGGTCGACGGCGCCCGCACCGACCGCGAGGACTGGTCCCTGGTCCGCGTGGGCCTGGCCACCCGCCCCGCCTCCGACCCCGGCGAACGCCCGCCCGCCGCCCTCACCTTCGTCATCGACATCTCCGGCTCCATGGCCGAACCGGGCCGCCTGGACCTCGCCAAGGACTCCCTCGGCGTCATGACGAACCGGCTGCGCGACGACGACTCGGTCGCCATCGTCACCTTCAGCGACGAGGCCGAGACGGTACTGCCGATGACCCGTGTGAACGACAACCGTGCCGAGATCCACGAAGCCATCGACACCCTGGAACCCACGGACTCCACCAACCTGGGCGCGGGCATGGAGACGGGCTACGAAACGGCCGTCGAAGGCCTCCGCAGGGGCGCCACCAACCGCGTGGTGCTCGTCTCCGACGCCCTGGCCAACACCGGCGACACCGACGCGGACACCATCCTCGAACGCATCTCCACCGAGCGCCGCGAGCACGGCATCACCCTCTTCGGCGTCGGCGTCGGCAGCGACTACGGCGACGCCCTGATGGAACGCCTCGCCGACAAGGGAGACGGCCACACGGTGTACGTCTCGGACGAGGACGACGCCCACGAGGTCTTCAGCCGCCAACTCCCGCGGAACATCGACCTCACCGCCCGCGACGCCAAGGCCCAGGTCGCCTTCGACCCCGAGACGGTCCGGGAGTTCCGGCTCGTCGGCTACGACAACCGTCAGGTCGCCGACGAGGACTTCCGCGACGACAGCGTCGACGGCGGCGAGGTCGGTCCCGGGCACACGGTCACCGCCCTCTACGCGGTCCGCACCAAGCCCGGCACGGAGGGGCACCTCGCCACGGCGAGCGTCCGCTGGCTCGACCCCAAGTCCCGTGCCCCGCACGAGGAGTCGGGCCAACTGGAGACCGGCTCCCTCGAGGACTCCGTCTGGAACGCGAGCCCCCGCTTCCAGGTCACGGCCACGGCGGCCTACTTCGCCGACGCCCTCCGCCTCGGCGACGACCGCGGGCCCACGCTGCCCGGTGCCACCGGCCTGAACGAACTGGCCGACCGGGCGGACGAGTTGGCCACGACAACGGAGGACACGGCAGTCCGCCACCTCGCGACAGCCATCCACCAGGCCACCAACCTGACCTGACCGCCCAGCTTTCCTCGCCCCCGCCGCCCCTACCCGTCCCGTCCCTGGGGGCTGCCGCCCCCAGACCCCCGCTTCGGCCTGAACGGCCTCGTCCTCAAACTCCCCCAGAGGGGGCACCCCCAGACGGGCTGAAATACCTGGACCGGCGTTTGAGAGTGACCACTGGCAGTGCCCGCCTGAGAGGGCGCGCACCCTCGCGGCGCAGCACCCGCGTACGGCGGCAAGGGGACGTGCCGGGGGGTGTCCGCCCGCAGTGGCCGGCGTCAAGAAACGGCACCACCCTGACCGCCGGTCCGAGGACGGACACCCCCCGGCACGGCCCCGACCCACCACACACCCGCAGGCGCCACGCGAACCCCCACCAATCAGCAACAGGCCGCCGCAGGCATCCCCCGCCCAACCGCCGGAGGCCAAAGGCATTGACGTCCCATTACGCACGAGTAAGTTGACCCCCCAGTAAGTCCCCCTGGCACCGGGAGCCGACATGGGCGTACGCAAGGACCTGAAGCGGGCGAAGCAGCGCACCGACCTGATGGACCGCACCACGGTCGAGGTCGTCAAGGACGCCGACGGCGTGGTCCGCGAGGCGAGCACGCCGCCCCTCGCGCCGCAGGCACAATCCGGCAGCATCGCCGACGTCCCTTTCACCAACGCAGCCGAGGACCCGGACGCGACAGTCCTCCGCCGCCCCCAGCCCGACGGCACCTGGCACCCCATCACCGCCACCGCCTTCGCCCGCGAAGTCACCGCCGTCGCCAAGGGCCTGATAGCCGCGGGCGTGGAACAAGCCGACCGCGTAGCCGTGATGTCCCGCACCCGCTACGAGTGGACCGTCCTGGACTTCGCCATCTGGGCCGCCGGCGCGCAAACCGTCCCCATCTACGCCACCTCCTCCGCCGACCAGGTGGAGTGGATCGTCCGCGACTCCGGCGCCCGCCACATCGTCACCGAGACCGCCGAGAACACCACCACCGTGACAACAGGCACGGCCGCCCACCCCCACCCCCCGCACACCTGGCAGTTGGACGCGGACGCGCTCGCCGACCTCATCACGCTCGGCCGCGACGTCCCCGACGAGGAGGTCACCAAGCGCCGTACGGCCCTGACCCCGGACACCATCGCCACCGTCTGCTACACGTCCGGCACCACAGGCAAACCGAAGGGCTGCGTCCTCACCCACGCCAACCTGCACGCAGAAGCCGCCAACACGGTCGAACTGCTGCACCCCATCTTCAGGGAGGTCACCCGCCAGACCGCCTCGACCCTCCTCTTCCTCCCCCTCGCCCACATCCTCGGCCGCACCCTCCAGATCGCCTGCCTGATGGCCCGCATCGAGATCGGCCACTGCCCGAGCATCAAGCCCGACGAACTCCGCCCGGCACTCAGGCAGTTCCGCCCCACGTTCCTCGTAGGAGTCCCGTACCTCTTCGAGAAGATCCACGACACCGGCCGCGCGACGGCGGAGAAGATGGGCCGCGCCGCCTCCTTCGACCGCGCCGACCGCACAGCCGTCCGCTTCGGCGAGGCCTACCTGCACAAGTTCCTCGGCACGGGCAAGGGCCCCGGCCCCGGCCTCTACGCCGCCTGGGCGCTGTACGACCTCCTGGTCTACCGCAGGGTCCGCAAGGAACTCGGCGGCCGCATGCGCTACGCCATCAGCGGCGGCTCCCCCCTCGACCGCAACCTCAACCTGTTCTTCTACGCCGCCGGAATCCTCGTCTACGAGGGCTACGGCCTGACGGAGACGACCGCCGCCGCCACCATCGTCCCGCCCCTGAGGCCCCGCCCCGGCACGGTCGGCCGACCCGTCCCCGGCACCGCCGTCCGCATCGCCGACGACGGCGAGGTGCTCATCAAGGGCGGCATCGTCTTCGGCTCGTACTGGAACAACCCGGCCGCCACCGACGCCGTACTCCAGGACGACTGGTTCGCCACCGGTGACCTCGGCGCCCTCGACGAGGACGGCTACCTCACGATCACCGGCCGCAAGAAGGACATCCTCGTCACCTCCGGCGGCAAGAACGTCTCCCCGGCCGTCCTGGAGGACCGCCTGCGCAGCCGCGCCCCGATCGGCCAGTGCCTGGTCGTCGGCGACAACCGCCCCTTCATCGGCGCCCTGATCACCCTCGACCCGGACGCGGTGAGCCACTGGCTCGCCGTACGCAAGATGCCCGCCGGCACCCCGATGTCCGAGGTCATCCAGGACCCCCGGATGCGCGCCGACGTCCAGAAGGCCGTCGACTACGCCAACGAGGCCGTCTCCCGCGCCGAGTCGATCCGCGCCTTCGCCCTGATCGAGGGCGAGTTCAACGAGGACAACGGCATGCTCACCCCGTCCCTGAAGGTCAAACGGCACGCGGTGACGACGGCGTACGCGGCCGAGATCGAGGCGCTGTACGGAAACTGAGCGGCACGAGCCGCCCCGCGCCTCAACCGGCCGCGGCGCCACCCGCCTCCGCCGGAGCGGCGTCGCGCCGCAGGAGCCGCTTGGCCCGGCGCCGCGTCGCCGCCTCGGCCACGGCCGCCGCCAGCAGCGGGGCCGTGCGGCGCCGGGCCAGCAGGAACCGCTGGTTGACGACCGTCTCGGGACACCAGCGGTACTTGTACGGCTCCTCCCCGCGCAGCAGGCTCAGGGTGCGCGCGGAGTCGGACGCGACCTGCCCGCCCGGCTCCAGATCCCGGGTGGACGCGTGCAGCAGCATCGTCGCCACGTCCACCCTGCGCTCCCGCAGCATCGGGTCGAAGCCGTACATGTACATGCCCGTCAGACGGCCCGAGAGCAGCGTCAGGTTGACCGCCACGACCGTGCCCTCCAGCAGGAACTCCGTCGCCACGGCGGCACCGGACCGGGCCATCGGGACCGCCGCCCGGACCAGGTGCTCCAGGAACCTCGGCCGCAGGTGCTCCGACGTCACCTGTCTGCCCTGCCATTGCTTGCGGTGCAGTTCGAGGAGCCGGCGCAGCGCGGCCTCGGTCTCGTCGTGGCGCGCGACGCGCCATTCGATGCCGAGCCGGGTGAACTGGTTCACCTTGCTGCGGATCCGCCGCGCACGCCCCGTCGGCAGCCGCCCGATCAGCTCGGTCATGGGGACGGCGGGCAGGTCCAGGCACACGGAGTCGCTCATCCGGTGCCGCGGGCCGCGCCAGCACAGGTAGACCCGCTCCATCGCTCCGCCCGGCCGCACCTCACCGAAGTCGATCAGGGCGGTGCGCGCCGGACCGGCCAGGGCGTCGGCCAGTGCCCCGGCGCCCCATGCGGCCTCCTCCTCGTCGATGAGCACATCGCAGAAGTCGGTGATGGTGCCGCCGATCGGCACCAGCGCCGGCAGCGGGCGGTGCACCCGCATCAGCGGGGCCGCCGCGACCAGTTCACCGTGCCGGCGGACGAGGACGACCCGCAGCCGGCCCGGTCTGCCGTACGACAGCCACCACGAGTGCAGCCAGGCGTGGCTCTGGAACGCCGTCGCGGACGGGCATGCCTCGCGCAGTCGTTCCCAGTCCTTGGCCAGCTCTCCGAAGGCGCGCTCGTCGGTGCAGACGTCCACCGACAGCGCGCGCCCGTGCCCGCTCACCCAAGCGTCCCGCGCGCGTCGGCGGCACCGGCCGGGCCGGGGACGGAGGCACGGCTGCGGTCGTCGTCGTCGCCGTCCGGCGTCCGCCGCGGCCGGGCCAGCAGGGCGAGGCCGCCCAGCAGGCCTCCGGCGCTCGCGCCCACGAGGGACGTCAGCGCCGGTGACGCGGACGACGGATCGGTGGGCTTCAGCGCACGGGAGAGGCGCTCCAGCCGGATGCCGGTGCGGGCCTTGGTGTGGTCCGCCTCGGTGATCAGTGCGCGGGACACGGCGTTGGCGATGTCGACGGCCTGACCGGGCTTCGACGAGGTCGCCGAGATCGCGACCATCGGCGCGTCCGGCGAGGTCGCCACCTCCACGTTCTCGCGCAGCGTCGAGACGGGTACGCCCGCCCACATCTGCGCGTCCGAGAGCACCGCGAGCTGGGTGGCCACGCGGCCGTACGCCTGCGCGAAGCCGAGCGCGTCGGTGCAGTCGGCCTCGGTGGTGCCGTTCGGCACGGCGACGACGGAGCTCGTGGCCGTGTACTGCGGCGGCCTGAGCTGGCCGTAGGCGCCACCTGCCGCGGCACCGAGCAGCGCGGCGGCCGGCAGCCACCACCACGAGGACAGCCGTGTCACGCGTGCGCGCGTGCGGTCGAAGGGCCGGGCACCCTCTTCGGGGTTGTCAGTCATGAGGAACTCACTTCCAGGTTCGAGCCGGACAGAGCGTCCGTGTACAGATCCATCAGTTGGCGTGCGGTGCGCTCGATGTCGTAGCGGTGGACCACGTCCGGGACGGTCCGCTCGGGCGTTCCCGCCGACCGCAGCCGCAGCAGTTCCCGCGCGTACGCGTCGGCACCGCCCCGGACGCGCCGGGCACCGGGTGCCGCGTCCGGCGGCAGGTCCTCGACGGCGGGGCAGCTCGCGTACAGCACGGTCAGTCCGGCCGCCAGCGCCTCCACCACGGCCAGGCCGAACGACTCCTGCGGCGACGGCGAGGCGAGCACATCCATGGCGGACAGCAGGGCGACCAGTCCGGGCGCCTCGTCGCCGGGGCCGGGCAGATACGGCCGCTCGCCCGCCAGCACCACCCGGTCCACGACGCCCAGCGCCCGCGCGGTACGCAGCAGCGCCGCCTCCTCGGGGCCGCCACCGACCAGCAACAGTCTTACGTCCCCGGGCAGTTGGGGCAGCGCCTGCACGAGCAGATCGAAGCGCTTGCCCGGCGTCAGGCGCCCCACCCCGCCGACGACGTACGCGTCCGGCGGCAGCCCGTGGAACGCCCGGGCCTCCTTGCGGCGCACCTCGTCGTAGCGGAACCGGGGCGCGTCGATGCCGTTCGGGATGACCCGGATGCGCGGCCCGGGCACGCCCCAGTCCCGCAGTCGTTCGGCCACCGTCGGCGAGACGGCCACGGTGGTGTGGCCGAGGCGCTCGCCCGCCAGGTACAGCGCGCGGACGCCGGTGGTCAGCGGGCGGCCCTCCAGGCGGGTGTCGCCGATCGAGTGCTCGGTGGCCACGACGGTCCCGACTCCCGCGAGCCGCGCCGCGATCCGGCCGTACAGACAGGCCCGGTACAGGTGGGTGTGCACCAGGTCGTAGCGCCCGGCGCGGATCAGCCGGGCGAGGCGCGGCAGCGCGCCGAGGTCGCGGTTGCCGTCCATCCCGAGGTGGGTGACGCGGACCCCGTCGGCGGCCAGACCGGCGGCGACCGGCCCGGGGTTGGTCAGTGCCACCACGTCGCACTGCGCGGGGAGATGCCGCAGCAGCAGACGCAGCTGCTGCTCCGCTCCGCCCACGCCGAGGCCGGTGATGACGTGCAGGGCCCTCACACGGCCCCCAGAGCACGGCCGTGGATCCGGGCCAGCCGTCGCTTCAGCTCCAGCCGCACCGGGGTGTCCGCCTGCCCCATGTGGATGCGGGGCAGCGCGAAGTCGCCGGAGCCGGCCGGGCCGGGGGCGATGGCGCAGGCGTAGCGGTAGCCGGCCCGGCGCACGGCGTCGGCGGCACGCTGGTCGAGGAAGCCGTACGGGTAGCAGAAGCCCTCTACGTCCCCGCCGGTGATGGCGGCGAGCCGGTGCCTGCTGTCGTTGACCTCGGTGTGCAGCACCTGGTCCGTCGCCATGGTCAGATCGACGTGGGTCAGGCCGTGCGAGGCGATCTCCATGCCGGCTGCGGCGGCGTGTTGGATGTCGTCCACGTCGAGCAGCGGCTTGCGAGGACCGGTGCGCTCCCAGCTGTTCTCGCCGCCGAGCAGCCCGGACAGCACGAACACGGTGGCGGTGAAGCCCCTGCGGCGCAGCAACGGCATGGCGGTGGTGACGAAGTCGGTGTACCCGTCGTCGAAAGTGAGCCCCACCAGACCGCGCTCCGTGCCCCGGGCGCGCGCCGCGAGCAGCTCACGCACGCTCACCCCGCGCAGGCCGCGGCCGGCCAGCCAGGCGAGCTGTCTGTCCAGTCGCTCCGGTGTGACGGTGATGTTGTACGGGTCGTCCGGGCAGTCCGAGACCGAGTGGTACATGGCCACCCAGGCGGCGGCACGCCGTCTCGGGCGTCCCCCCACGGCTGTTTCGGTGTCGGGTGCGTCCGGGCGGGGCGCGGCGGAGATGTCAGCGACCATGGCGAGGCTTTCGTGTGACGGAGCTACGGACGATGTGCGTGACGGGAAGCAGGAGGGACCGGACGCCGGCCGCGTCGAGGAGCCGGGCCAGCAGCAGGAACACGACGGTCACGCACATGCAGCAGACGGCGACGGCCGCCGCGGGCGAGTCGAACAGCTCCGCGCAGAGCAGTCCCGCCCCGCCCGCGCACACGGCCGCGTACACCAGCCGGGCCAGTTCGGCGACGACCCGTCGCACGTGCACCGGCACGGCGCGGGGCCCCAGCCCGTGCAGCAGGAGCAGCGCGGTGAGGCTGATGCCGGCGGCGTTGGCCGCCGCGATGCCGCGCGCACCCCACGGGTCCACGGCCCAGGCGCCGAGGACGGCGGTGACCAGCGCGCCCGCGCCCATCGCGGCCAGCGGGAACCAGGTGATCCGGCCGGTCGAGAAGTACGACCGCACCAGCGCCCCCACCAGCGTGTGCCCGAGCAGTCCGATCGCGTACACCCGCATGACGGCGGCGGTCGCGGCGGTGTCCTGCGCCGTGAACGCGCCGCGCTGGAACAGCAGTTGGACGATCTGCGGCGCGCAGGCCACGACCACGGCGGCGCCGAGCAGCACGATGCAGGCCATCAGCGCCAGGTCCCGCTCGACCCGGTCACCGGCCCGCCGCGTGTCGCCCTCGGCGATGGCCCGCGCCACCACCGGGAAGGTGACGACGCACACCATCATCGACAGCGACATCGGCAACTGGGCGATCTTCTGGGCGTAGTTGAGGTGCGAGATGGCACCGGCGGGCAGCCCGGAGGCGAAGTACCGCTCGATGAGCACCTGCGACTGCCGGCACAGCGCGAAGAGCAGGACGGCACAGACGAGGGCCGGCACGATCGACCGGCCACGCTCCTCGCCGTACTCGGCCCCGGACACGGTCGCGGAACGCTCGTCCCGCCCGGCGACCCGCCGCCACAGGGACGGCGCCTGTACGACGGCCATGAGGCACCCGCCGATCGCGACACCGAGCGCGGCGGACCGTACCCCCCAGCTCTCGCCGATGACGAGCATCGTGGTGATGATCGCGATGTTGTAGGCGATGTAGATCGCGCCCGGCGCGAGGTAGTTGCGGTGGGCCCGCAGCGCCGCACTGCAGTACCCGGCGAGCCCGAAGCTCAGGACGCAGGTCGCGGTCAGCCGGGTGCAGGACACGGCCAGGGTCGGGTCGGGCAGGCCGGGCGCGAGGACGGAGACCAGCAGCGGCGCCCCGGCCGCGAGCGCGGCGGCCGTACCCGCGAGGACGAGGCACAGCCGCGGCAACGAGGCGGCGATCAGGGCCCGCACGGGGTCGGGCTCACCGATCCCGTGCGCCCGCCGCGCCAGCGCCATGCTGAACGCCGGCACCAGCACGAACGCCATGCCGTCCTCGATCAGCAGCGTCGACGCCATCTCCGGCAGCGTCCACGCCACCAGAAACGCGTCGGTCTCCGCCCCGGCACCGAACAGATGCGCAAGCGCCTGATCCCGCCCGAGCCCCAGAAGCGCCGCGGCCATCGCCAGCCCGGCCGACAACAAGGTCGCCCCGGCGAGAAACCGCCCCGAGGGAGCACTGACCCCGGGGTCGGTGGCGGGCGCGGTCAGTGCGGGTGGAGGATCGCTGATGCCGGTGGAGTCGGCGAGGCGGCCGTCCGAAGCAAGCGCGCCCTCGGCGTCGGGCGCGCGGTCGGGCGCGCCCCCGGTCGTCGTCGGGTGGACGGTCATCGCGGGCCCGCTTCCGCTGTCGGCGCCCCGTCCCGTGCCAGGGCCCACCACGCCGCGAGGCCCAGGCAGACCCCCGTCAGGATGGTCGCGGGGCCGCCGATGTCGGCGTACAGGAAGTTGACGAGCTGCCAGAGCAGCAGGCCGCAGGCCGGGAGTGCGCAGTCGCGGGCGCGAAGGGTGCGGCGCAGGCGGCGCAGCGCGTACAGCAGCAGGGCCAGCCAGCTGCCCGCGACCGTGAGCAGGCCGAGCAGCCCCTGTTCGCTGAGGATCAGCAGGTACATGTTGTGCGGGGAGAGCAGCGGCTGGCGTCGGTAGGCCTGGCCCGCGCCTCCTGTCTCGCTGCCGGACGACAGCGCGAGCGAGGCGTGGCCGTCCCGGTGCGCGGGAAAGGCCTTCAGCCCCACGCCCGTCAACGGGTGCCCGCTCCACATGTCGCCCGCCGCCGCCCACATGGTGTAGCGGTCGACGACCGACTGGTCCGGCGCGTCGGCGACCTGAGTGATGCTGGTCAGCCGCTCCTGCAGCGCCGACGCGCCCAGACCGAGCCCGCCCACCAGCACCACGCAGACCGCGGCCACCGCCGCGTACACCTTCGCCGCCCGCCGCACCCCGGCCAGCAACAGCAGCGCCCCGCAGGTGAGCGCCGTCGAGATCCAGGCTCCCCGGCTGAAGGACAGCGCGAGCGGGAGAAGGAGCGCCAGCGCGCACCCGGTCGCCAGGACCTGCTGCCGCCGCGCCTTCGTCCCGAGGGCGAGCCCGACCGCGGCCACCACCCCGAGCGACACGACGGTCGCCATCCCCATCACGTCGGACGGCCCGAACGTGCCCACCGCCCGGATGTCGGCTCCCTGATACGACGCCCCGGTCCCGGTGAGGTACTGGCGCACGCCGATCCCGCCCTGCCACAGCGCGAGCCCGAGCAGCGACCACAGCACCAGCCGGGCGCCCTGCCGGTCGCGCACCAGCAGCATCACGGCGAGCGGGACCAGCACGAACACCTGCAGATAGCGCGCCAGTCCGGCGACCGCGTCACCGGTGGTCACCGCCCCCGCCGCGGCGACCGCGATGCCCACCACGGGCAGCCCGAACACCACCGCGGCCGTCCGTGTCAGCGGCGCCCGTGCCTGTCGTACGGCGTGGACGACGGCACACAGCACGGCCAGTGCGGAGGCGGCGTCGGCGGGCGTCGCGGCCCCGCCCGGCGTCACGGGAAGCCCCAGCAGGACGACGACCGCCACGACCGGCAGCACGGGCAGGACGGACCGGACCCGGCTGAGCGCCGGCCAAGGCAGCGCGAACGCGGGCGAGGTTGCCGCGGAAGTGGTCACCGGTGCTCAGCTCCCCGTCGGCCGGACGAACTGAGCCGCCGTGCGCAGCAGGATGCAGACGTCCTGCCACAGCGACCAGTTGTCGATGTAGGCGTTGTCGTAGCGGCACCGGTCCTCGATCGAGGTGTCCCCGCGCAGCCCGTGGATCTGCGCGAGCCCGGTGATGCCGGTCCGCATCCGGTGGCGGGCCGGATAGCCCGGATGGGCCTGGCTGAACTTGGCCACGAAGAAAGGCCGTTCGGGTCTGGGCCCGACCAGGCTCATGTCCCCGCGGAACACGTTCCACAGCTGCAGCAGCTCGTCCAGCGAGGTGCGGCGCAGGAAGTGACAGAACGTGCTCATGTCCTGCTCGTTCGCCACGCTCCAGCGCGTCGCCGCCTCGTGGTCGCTCGCGGGCCGGTGGGTGCGCAGCTTCAGCATCGTGAAGGGCCGTCCGTCCTTGCCGATCCGCTCCTGCCGGAACACCACGCCGGGACCGTCCATCACCCGCAGCACGACCGCGCACACCAGCAGAACCGGTCCGGCCAGCACTAGCAGCGCCCCCGACAGCACCAGGTCGAGCAGTCGCTTGCCCACGCTCCCGCGCCGCGGCCCGTGCCCCGGGCCCAGCAACCTGCGCGAGAACCCGGCCAACTGCCTGGCCCCCGGGCGGTGTCCGCCCAGTCCGTACGACGCCGGGTCCGTGTCGAGCTCCCACAGCACGCATCCGTACGCGGCCAGCGCCCGCAGCGCGGCGGCCTTCTCCTCCCGGGTGCCGGCGCCCACCACGAGCACCTCCTCCACCCCGTTCTGGATCGCCGCCCGGCGCGCCTCCAGGGCAGTGGTGAGCACCGGCAGCCCGGGCTCGCCGTCGGTCTCGTCGAGGAACTCCGGGTCGTCGGCGACGAGACCCACCGGCCGTACTCCGCAGCCGGGTTGGCGCAGCAGCGCGGCGGAGACCCGCCGGGCCGTCGCGACGGGGCCGACCACCAGAGCGGGGGAGGGCCGGCGCACCAGTGCCCGGCGCCGGAACGCGTGCACCGCCGCCCGGCCCGCACAGGCTGCCGCGCAGTGCACGACGACGGCGGTGACCAGCACGGCCGGCGCGAGCGAGCGCAGCGGGGAGAGCGCGACGACGGCCGCCCAGCCGACGGCGATCCGGCCGCAGACGGCGGGCAGTTCGTCGAGCGCGCCGGGGACGACGAGGGCGTCGTACAGCGCGGCCCGCCGGTTCAGCACGACCACACCGAGGGCGAGCAGAGCGATGACCAGCGGGTACCTGTGGGATACGGGCAGGACCAGCGCCCCCAGCAGGACGCCCCCGCCGTCGGCGAACCCCAGGGACACCCGGGAGGTCCGGCGCGGACTCCGGGCTTCCCGTCCGGCGGGCCCCCGGCGTCCGGCGGAAAAGCCGCGCGGGGCAAGGACGGTGACGGCGCCCTCGGGCGCCCGCTGCTGCCCCGGTGAGGCAACGGTGCTGTCCGCGGTCATGTGGTGATGCACTTCCTGCCCTCGTTGGGTCCGACGACCTGCGCGGTGACGAGGTCGAGCAGCTCGCGGTAGACGTCGCTCACGGCGTCCGTGGCGTGCCGCAGATCGTGGCCGGCGAGCACATGCGCGCGGCCCTGGGCGCCCAGAGCCGCGCGCAGCGGCTCGTCGAGCAGCAGCGCGGTGAGCGCCCGTGCCAGTGCGGCCGGGTCGTCCGGCGGCACCAGGCAGGACGGCAGATGGCCGGGCGGAAGGCTCTCGCCCGCTCCGTCCACGTCCGTGACGACGACCGGCCGGGCACACGCCATGGCCTCCAGCGGAGCGAGCGCCATGCCCTCCCAGCGCGACGGCAGGACCACGACGTCGGCGGCCCGGTACCACTGCGCGGTGTCGGTCGTCGTGCCGGCGAACTCCACCGACGCGGGCGCACCGGCACGCAGCCGGTCCGCGTCCGGGCCGTCGCCGACCAGCACCAGCCGCGCGCCGGCCACTTGGCGTACCACCTCGGGCCAGGCCGCCAGGAGCACGTCCTGCCCTTTCTGACGGCACAGCCGGCCCACGCACACGACCAGCGGGCCGGCCCCGGACCGTGCGCTGTCTCCCTCCGGCCGGAACCTGTGGGTGTCGACCCCGTTGGGGACCACCCGCCACGGGGCGGTGATGCCGGCCCGCACTCCGGTGAGCCGCTCGGCCTCGCTCACGCACAGCACACGTGCCGCCCAACGCGCCCCGAACCGCTCCCAGTCCAGCGCCACCCGCGCGACGAGTCCCTCCGCGGCCTCGAACGACCAGGCGTGCGGCTGGAATACGGTCGGCAGAGCGCCGCGCACCGCGAGCCGGGCCGCGAGCCCTGCCTTCGCGCTGTGCGCGTGCACCAGGTCGGGCCGCACGTCGCGGCACAGCCGGGCCAACTGCCGTACCTCGGCCGGGAGTCGGTGCCCCGGCGAGCGCGTCGCGTCCCAGCGGAGCACCGTGCAGCCCAGCGTGCGCAGGGCGTCGGTCAGGGTGCCGCCCGGCGGACAGGCCACGGTCACCCGCAGCCCCGCGGCCAGTTGAGCCGCCACCAGGTCCGTCACGACCCGCGCGACACCGCCCTCGACGGGCTGGGCCACATGCAGGATGTGCGGCGTAATGCGCATGACCGAGGCTGCCCTTCCGAGGAAAAGAGTCCGAACCAGCGACACGACGTGTGGCTTACTGGACCAAAGAGACGAGCAACACCAGCCACTTATCCATACTTATCTGAGAAGCGGTCAAGTGTGTTGGAATGATGACGTTTTCGGAGTTGTTTCTCGCAGGGGATCACCCATTCGGACCCGCTGCGGTTGCGTGACGGCCACCGATCGGTCTTCTCGTATGAGTTCCCGGAACTTGGCGGCGGCAGAGTTTCCAGAGCGGCGTAGCCATCGTTAGCCGAGGAGAACGCGAGTTAGCGAAGATGATTTTCCTGGAAAGGAACATGATGAAGAACCTGAAGGCTGCTGCCGTCGTCGTCGGCTCCCTCGCCATCGCCGGTGCCACGGTGCCCGCCGCCTCCGCGGTGAACATGCCGGCGCAGGGCCTCGTCGACAACGGGAAGACGGTCGCCCGCAGCCTCCCCTCGGCCGCCAAGGTGCCGACGGGCTACGTCGGGAACAACGTGAAGCGCACGGCGGACAAGGTCAAGAAGGGCATGAAGTCGCAGGGCGTCGTGAAGACCCCCGTCATCGGCGGCGCCCTGCCCAACCCCGTCGACGGACAGCTGCTCGGTGGACTTCCGCTCCGGTAGGCATAAGGTAGACCATTCGTTCCTTTACGCCGAAGGGCCGGCTCCGCACTCGGAGCCGGCCCTTCGGCGTGTACACCGGGAATGCAATTGCCCATTGGGCCGAACGGACGATTCAGGGTGACCGGAGGCGGAGCAACTCCGTTGGACCCATTGAATGGGCGCTCTTTCCTCCTTGCCGGCGCTCCTTGACCGTGGGCCCTGTCTGCACGCTGAAGCAGACAGGGCCCACGGTCTTGGACCGGAAGTTTTTCGGACCGGAAAGGGTGCGGGCAAGCCGATGGCGGCCCGCCGGTTCACCGGCGGACCGCCATGGATGAAGCACTGATCAGAACAGGAAGCCGCCGACGTGCGCGGAGTTGCGGGCCTGCTCGACCTTGCCGGTGTTGCAGCCGACGTACTTCGAGTTCGGCGCGATCGTCGCGGCGAGGACGGCGCCGTTCGACCACGGGGCGATGCAGCGACCGTCGATCAGGGTGCCGTTGACGATGGCAAGACCCTGCTGCGGGTCGTTGACGACGACCGGGGACGACGAGAAGCCGCTACCGCCCTTGACGGTGGTGGTGTCAGTGTCGGCCGCCGCAGTGCCGCCGGTCGCGAGGACGATGCCCGCGGCGATGGCGGAAATGGCCGTAACCTTGTTACGCATGATTGAGCCTTTCCGGGCTGCGTTGAGGATTACCTGCTGCGAATGGTTCGCGGCAGGGGTCAGAACAGCAGGCCGCCGTTGTGAATCTCGTAGCGGCCCTGCTGGATCTCGCCGGTGTTGCAGCCGACGTACTTCGAGTTCGGCGCGATCGTGGCGGCGAGGACGGCTCCGTTGGACCACGGCACGGCGCAGCGAGCGTCGACGAGGGTGCCATTGACGATGAGCACACCCTGCTGCGGCGCGTTGACGACGACCGGGGACGACGAGAAACCGGTGCCGCCCTTGACCGTGGTGGTGTTGCTGTCGGCCGCGGCGGTGCCGCCGGTCGCGAGGGCGATGCCCGCGGCGAGGGCGGAAATGGCCGTAACCTTGTTAAGCATGAGCTGAGCCTTTCCGGGCTGCGCTTGGTGTTTACCTGCTGCGAATTGCTCGGAGCAGGGGTCAGAACAGCAGGCCGCCCTTGTGGACGGAGTTGCGGGCCTGCTCGATCTTGCCGGTGTTGCAGCCGACGTACTTCGAGTTCGGCGCGATCGTGGCGGCGAGGACGGCTCCGTTGGACCACGGCACGGCGCAGCGAAGGTCGACGACGGTGCCGTTGGCGATGAGAACGCCTTGCTGGGGCTCGTTCACGACGACCGGGGACGACGAGAAACCGCTACCGCCCTTGACGGTGGTGGTGTCGCCGTTGCTGCTCGGGTAGCCGCCGGCCGAGGCAATGCCGGCGCTGCCGACGACGGTGCTGAGGGCGAGGGCCGTGATGACCGCGAACTTCTTGGGCACTTGGTTCCTTCCTGAATTCACGGTTGCGCACGCTTACGAAAAGGAAACCCGTATATGCACGCCTAAGTCACGGTGGGAACATTCAAACGCGGCTAGATTCCATCGGATGGCGCAATGTCGAGTGCCGGCCGGGAGTCGAGTGGGAATCCGTGAGGTCTTCCATGAAATGCCCCGGATCGTTTGCCGAATGGCGCCGTCCGGAACGGGGTGCCGACATGCGTCCGGCCCACCGGCAGGGTGTGGGCCGGTGGGCCGGGACGCTTGGTTCGCGTGTGCCAGGGGGCTTGCGGGCCCGCCGGGTGCGGAGAGGGAGCTGCGGTCCGGACTGAGCGTCCGGGCTGCGGAAGGCCTCCGGCTGTCGAGAACCGGATCAGAGTCTCAGAATTCCGGGGCCGGCTTTCGCCGGTACGGGCGACTCGTAAGGTTGCCGGGTCGTCACTTTTTGGGGAGCAAGGTGCCGAGCCCGGAGGCGGTCGGGGCCTGCAGCGGGCGGACCTGGACGGTACCGCTACCGGCCGGGTTCTTCACCGGAATCGTGGGCCGCTTGGCGGCGTCCGGGTCCATACCGTCGAGGTAAACGCCGGACATGGCCCCCGACTTCTTCTTGTCGAACGCGCTGCCCTTGGCGATCCCGCCGTCACTGGCCAGTCGCGCCACGGCGTCGGCCGCGGGCACCACTGCCGGCGTCACCTTGGTCGGGGACATGAGACCGAGTGGCCCGGCAGGGCTTCCCGATCCTCCGGCGGCCACCGCCGCGGCGGCCGAGCCACCCACAAGACCCGCACCGATGGCCAAAGCCGCAGTGGTGAAAACTGCCTTCTTCATCATTCACCTCGCTTGAAAGTACCTCTGATCCGACGGTTGGAGAACATAGCAGTCCAACAGCACTTCAAAAGCGACGCGTTACTCCATACGCATGAAAGTCGGTGAAGTGAAGAATGGAATGAGCAACGGGATTCTGATGGATTGACATCTGGTCGGCGAATCAATTCATCGTATGGTGAGTACGGCCAGGTTGGGCCGCCTGCGCGATCAGAAAGATGAAGTTCGGAATTGTCGAACGGAACCTTCGTCGAGCCGGTCCGGTCCGCGACGTCCCGCGGCCTACCCTCGCCGCCATGACCACCGACAGCCACGTTTTCACGCCGGCCGCGGCCCTGGGCAGGTCGCTCATCTGGGCGGAGGAATTCACTGCTCCGGTCGCCTGGGGCGCCAGATGGACCGGCGACAGATCGAGCGCCTACCGCTACTGCGATCACAACCCCGACGACAACAAGCTCGACTGGCTCACCCCCAGCGCCGTGACCGTCTCGAACGGCGTGGCCACCTTCACCGCCACACCGGCCCGCCGCACCCTGGAAAACGGCCGACAGGCCTGGCACACCGGCCTGCTCACCACCGAGTACTCCGCCGAGGAGTTCCGGGTGCGGGCCGGGGACTACATGGAGACCCGCGTCAGACTGCCCCGCGGAACCGGCGCCTGGCCGGCGCTGTGGACCTGGAAGGACGGCGAGAACGAGGTCGACTGCTTCGAGTACCACTCGGACAACCCGCACCTGCTGGAGCTGTCCAACCACGTCCACCACGCCGCGACGTACCACACCGACGCCGACGCGATCGGCCCCGGCCGGTGGGTGACCATCGGCACCGCCCTCGGCGCGACCTGCGTCGAGTGGTACGTCAACGGCGTCCGCGTCTTCGCCGACGGCACCGGCGTCGGCCCCGGCTGGTCGGCGTATCCGATCCTCAACCTGTCCCTGTGCGCCGGCCAGTACCACACGGCCCCCTGTGACCCGGCCCCGATCACCTTCGACGTCGACTACCTCCGCGTCTACCGCTGATCACCGCCCACCGCTTACGACATCGAGAAGCGGTCCCCGTCCCTCGTTCGGGCGGACGCCCCCCCCGCGGTGTCGGCCGGTCGGGTGAGCGTGCGCCGGAACGCCGCGCGGGCCGTCGATAAGGTCACGCGGTGGCCCCTGACTCAAGCGCCTCTGCGCGGCCGATGCGCCGGACCGCCGGCGGCAGCCGGGCGTTCGCCCTGCTGATGGTGCTCACCGGGGCGGCCGGGCTGCTGGCCTCCTGGGTCATCACCCTCGACAAGTTCAAGCTGCTGGAGGACCCGAACTTCACGCCGGGCTGCAGCCTGAACCCCGTCCTGTCCTGCGGCAGCGTGATGGAGAGCGACCAGGCCGAGGCCTTCGGGTTCCCCAACCCGATGCTGGGCCTGGCGGCCTACGCCGTCGTGATCTGCGTCGGCGTCAGTTTGCTGGCCGGGGCGGCGTTCCCGCGTTGGTACTGGCTGACCTTCGCGGCCGGCTGTCTCTTCGGGATCGGGTTCGTCTCCTGGCTGCAGTTCGAGTCCCTGTACCGGATCAACGCCCTGTGCCTGTGGTGCTGTCTGGCCTGGCTCGCGACGATCCCGCTGTTCTGGTACGTCATGTCCTTCACCGTGCGCAACGGCTTCCTGCCCGCGCCGGGCCCGGTGAAGGTCTTCTTCGCCGAGTTCACCTGGGTGCTTCCGGTGCTGCACATCGGCATCGTCGGAATGCTGATCCTGACCCGCTGGTGGGACTTCTGGACGAGCTGACCATTGCACCGTACGGGCGCTTCGGTGGTGACCGCGGAGCGACCTGCGCGGTTACTCGTACGAACAGCCGAACCGTACGAGGAGTGAGCGATGGCCGTCAGCGCAGACGGGGTCTCGGTGGGTGCGGTACAGGGGGCGGGCACCGCGGTGAGCAGCGGGCCGGAGCGGCGGACACGGCGGGAGTTGGGGCGGCTGCTGTTCGCCTCCGCCGCGGTGGCGCTCACCCCGGTCGTCACCGCCTCCCGGCCCTCCCGGTCCGCGGAGCGACCTCCGGACACCGACACCGCCTTCGACGAGACCTACCGCGGCCGCCGTATCAAGGGCGCCCCCATGTCGCTCGGCGGTCTCACCGCCCTCGACGTCGCCTGGGACGTCACCGTGGACGGCCGGCCGCTGCACCTGATGCGCCGTGCCGACGGCACCTGGCTGAGCATGGTCGACCACTACGGCTGGTACCGGACCCCGCTGGAGGCAACCCGCGCGGCCGTCGACGAACTCGGGTCCGGCGGGCGACTGCGTGACCTGGCTCCCGGGCCGTTCGGCGGCGGGCATCCGCACAGGGAGGCGCAGCATGGCGTACGTGCGTAAGAACGTCACCAAGCTGACGCGGACCGAGCGGCGGCGGTTCGTCGAGGCGTTGCTTGAGATCAAACGGCGCGGCGAGTACGACGAGTTCGTACGGCTGCACATCGCGCACTTCGTCGGGGACGGCCACCGGGGTCTGCGCGCCGCTCACATGGCGCCCTCCTTCCTGCCCTGGCACCGCAGGTTCGTGCTGGACCTGGAGAACGCATTGCGGCGTGTCGACTCCTCGGTGACCGTGCCGTACTGGGACTGGACCCGGGACCGCAGGACCACCTCGCCGCCGTGGACCGTCGAACTGCTCGGCGGCAACGGGCGGCCCGGCGACCGGCAGGTGATGACCGGGCCGTTCGCCTACCGGACCGGGAACTGGACCATCCGGGCGAGCGTCACCGACGGCGACTTCCTCACCCGGGACCTGGGCCGCTCCCGCAGCCCGATGGCCCTGCCCACCAAGGCCGACCTGAAGCAGGCCCTCGACGACCCGGTCTACGACGTCGCCCCCTGGGACTCGACGGTCACCAAGGGCTTCCGCAACAAGCTGGAGGGGTGGGGCAGCGGCAGGGACTCCTGGCGCAACCACAACCGGGTGCACCGCTGGGTCGGGGGCGCGATGCTCGGCGGCGCGTCCGTCAACGACCCCGTCTTCTGGCTGCACCACGCCTTCGTGGACATGCAGTGGCAGCGCTGGCAGCGCCGCCACCGCAAGCACCGCTATCTGCCGGCGAAGCCGCCCGGCCGGGACAGCGTGCAGTACCGCCGGATCGTCGCCCGGGACGAACGGCTGCCGCCCTGGGACGTGACCCCGGACGAGCTGGAGGACGTGTCTGAGATCTACAGGTATGCCTGACATCCTGGCCCGCCGAAAATCGCTCTGCCCCGCGGCCCGTGTCCACTAGCCTCCGGGCATGGCAACCGATCCGACGGAACAACTGGTCCGACTGTTCGCCGAAGAGACCCGGGTACGGGCCTTCGCCGCCGTGGCGCTGGGCGCGGCGGACGCCGAGCAGGTCGCCCTGGCGGCGGGGCTGTCCGCGAAGGAGACGGCCGTGTCGCTGCGACGGCTGCGGGAGCAGGGCGTGGTGACGGCCGGGGATGCCGGGGAACTGGGCGTGGCGTACGGCCTGTTCAAGGAGTACGCGCGGGCGGCGGCGCGGCGGGAGAACGGCAACGGGGCCGCCACGGGCCCGGCCTCCGGCGACGGGTCCACCGACATGGTCCTGCGGACCTTCGTCCGGGACGGGCGGCTGGTCCGGCTGCCGGCGCGGTGGACCCGCAAGAAGCTCGTGCTGCGGCACATCGCCGAGCAGACCTTCGAGCCGGGCGTCGAGTACCCGGAGCGGACCGTCAACGACAAGCTGCGCGCCTGGTGCGAGGACAGCGACGACATCGACCATGTGACGCTCCGGCGCTACCTGGTCGACCTGCATCATCTGTGCCGGAGCGAGGGAATCTACCGGCGCCCGGCCGAGGCCGGGCGGACCCCGGCGGCCGGCATCGCCTGACCGCGGCCGTCAGGGCAGCCGTCGTACCGGTGAACCCGCCAGGTACGCCTGGATGTCCTCGACCGCCTGGCCGTAGTACGTCGCGTAGTTGGCCTGCGAGACGTAGCCCAGGTGGGGTGTGGCGAGCAGGCGCGGCGCGGTGCGCATCGGGTGGTCGGCAGGGAGGGGCTCGGTGTCGAAGACGTCGACGCCGGCGCCCGCGATACGGCCCTCGTGCAGGGCGCCGAGCAGGGCGTCCTGGTCGACGATCGCCGCACGTGAGGTGTTGATCAGATACGCCGTGCGCTTGAGCAGGGCGATCTCGGCGGGGCCGACCAGGCCGCGGGTGCGGTCGCTCAGGGCGAGGTGGACGGAGACGAAGTCACTGTCGGCGAGCAGGGCCTCCTTGGAGGGGGCCAGGTGGACGCCCACCTCGTCCGCGTACTCCTTGGTGAGGTTCTGGCTCCACGCGCTGACGTGCATCCCGAAGGCGAGGCCGACCTGGGCCACCCGGCTGCCGATCTTCCCCAGGCCGAGCACGCCGAGCCGGCGGCCGTGCAGGTCGGCGCCGACGCTGTTCTGCCAGGGGCCGCCCGAGCGCAGGGCGTTGCTCTCCTGGACGAGGCCGCGGGCGAGGCCCAGCAGCAGGGCCCAGGTGAGCTCGACGGGCGGCGTCGAGGAGCTCGCCGTACCGCAGACGGTGACGCCCTGCGCCTCGGCGGCGGCGTAGTCGATGACCGTGTTGCGCATGCCGGAGGCGATCAGCAGCTTCAACCGGGGGAGCCGGGCGATCAGGGACGCGGGGAAGGGGACGCGTTCGCGCAGGGTGACCACGATGTCGAAGCCGGCGAGAGCCTCGGCCAGGGCGTCCTCGCCGGGGAAGTGACGCGTGAACTGGACGACCTCCACGTCGTCCGCGAGCGGCGACCAGTCGGCGACTTCGGTCGCGACGTTCTGGAAGTCGTCGAGCACAGCACAGCGCAGCCGCACGGTGGTTCCTCTCCATGGCCGGGGCACCGACGGACCGACTCTACGACGGGTGGCGCGAGGGCGGATTGACCGGCAGTGGGTCCGTCACCGACCGTTGATCACGCACGCGATCATGCGCGCGGACCCGTTGTCCGCGGTCGTGTCCACACGGGAGGGGTCCACCTTGTCACCACGCATCCTCGTCACCGGAGGCAGCGGCTTCATCGGAGGTCATGTCGTCACCGCCCTCCGGGAGTCGCAGCACGACACATCGGCCCCGGTCCGGCTCCTGCTGCGCGACCCGGGGAGCCTGCCACCGTGTGGCGACCTCGCGACGGACGTAGTACGGGCCGACCTGGCCGATCCGACATCGCTGCGGGGTGCCTGCGACGGCGTCGACGTCGTACTGCACTGCGCCTCCCACATCGGCGACGACATACGGCTCACCGAGGCCGTCAACGACCACGGCACCCGCGCCCTCGTCGAGGAGGCGACCCGCGCCGGTGTCTCCCGCGTCGTCTACGTCAGTACGGCCGCCGTGTACGGCCGAGGGCCCTTCACCGGCGCGCATCCGGGCGAGTTGACGCGCGCACCGGCCTCGCCGACCAGCCGTGCCCGGGCCGCCGCCGAACGGTATGTGCTGGACGCGGGTGGTGTCGTACTGCGCCCGCACCTCGTGCTCGGCGCCGGTGACCGATGGGTGGTGCCCGGCCTGGTCGGCCTGATGGGGCTGCTGTCGGCGGCGCTGAAGGGAGGCGCCGCCCGGCACTCGGTCGTCGACGTACGGGCGTTGGGGCGCGCGGTGGTCGCCGCCGGCCTGTCGGGCCGGGACCTGGCCGGCGTGCATCACGTCAACCACCCTGAGCCGGTGGCCTGTTCGGAACTGCTGGGCACGGTGGCCGACCGCCTCGCCCCGCATCTGCCGGGCGCACCGGTCGACATCGACGAGGCGCGGGCCCGCCTCGACGGGCAGCCGCGCGCACTGCACCACCTCGACATGCTCGCCGTGGACCACTGGTTCGCGGACGACGGTTTCTGGGCGGGCGCAGGGGTGGAACCCGGGGTGGGTTTCGCGCAGGGCATGGCGGAACACGCGTCGTGGTACCGGCGGTTCCTGGACCGCTGACGGGTAAGGGCAGGGACTTCGTGGACATCGAATGCGCATTGACAGGCAAGGTCGCACTGGTCACCGGTGCCGGCCGGGGCATCGGCAGAGCCATCGCCGGGCGGCTCGCCCAGGACGGGGCGCTGGTCGGCGTCCACTACGGCCGCAGTGAGGCCGCCGCCCTGGAACTCGTGGAGGAGATACGGCACAACGGCGGGCGCGCCTTCACGCTCGGGGTCGAGCTGGGGGTGCCGGGGGACGCCAGGGCCGTCTTCGAGGCGTTCGACGCGGGGTTGCGGAAGGAGCGGGAGGCGTACGGGGCGTACGGCGCGTGGGAGGAGGACGAGGGGGAGGAGGGCGAGAGGGAGGAAAATGCATCGGCGCCGGCCGCCGGAGGCTCGCTCGACATCCTGGTGAACAACGCGGGCACGAGCGGTTCGGGGCCGGTGAGTCAGGCCACTCCCGAGACCTTCGACCGCATGATCGCCGTCAACGCCAAGGCGCCGTTCTTCCTCGTGCAGAAGGCGCTGCCGCGGATGCGGGACGGCGGCCGCATCATCAACGTCTCCTCGCTCGCCTCACAGCGCGCCTTCCCCGAATCCCTCGCCTACGCCATGTCCAAAGGCGCGCTGGACACGATGACCCTGGGCCTGGCCAAGGAGCTCGGTGGCCGCGGGATCACCGTCAACACGGTCGGGCCCGGTTTCATCGAGACGGACATGAACGCCCGCCGCAGGACGACGCCCGAGGCGCGGGCCGCCCTGGCCGCACGGTCCGTCTTCGACCGGATCGGCCGGCCCGCCGACGTGGCGGACGTGGTGGCGTTCCTCGCCTCCGACGCCGCTCGCTGGATCACCGGCCAGTACCTCGACGTCAGCGGCGGCACGGATCTGTGACCGGTGCTGACCGCAATGCCCCGATATGTTGTTGTCTGCTGTGGACCACCGGAGCAGGATGAGCGAGGACGGCCGGGGAAGCCGGAATGACCGCGTCGTACGAAACCATCGGCACCAGGCTGGACGGCAACGTCCTGTCCGCCACGTTCGACGCACCGCCGATGAACCTCATCGGTCCCGAGGTCGTGCGGGACCTGGTCGCACTGCTCGACGAACTGTCCCACCCGGCCGCCCCACGCGTGGTGGTCTTCGACAGCGCGGACGCCGACTTCTTCTTCCCGCACGTCGACCTGACGAAAGTCGCCGAGTACACCGCGGAGGCAGCCAAGGCCGGAGGCCCGGGCGACGCGTCCCTGGGAATGCTGTTCCGCAAGCTGAGCCTGCTCCCCGCCGTCACCATCGGCAAGCTGCGCGGCCGCGCCCGGGGAGCGGGCAGCGAGTTCCTCCTGGCTTGCGACATGCGCTTCGCCGCGCGGGAGAACGCCATCCTCAGCCAGCCGGAGGTGGGAATCGGAACACCTCCCGGCGCGGGCGCGATCCAGCACCTCACCCGTTTGCTGGGCCGGGGCCGAGCGCTCGAAGCCGTACTGACCTCCTCGGACTTCGACGCCGACCTCGCCGAACGCTACGGATGGGTCAACCGTGCGGTCCCCGACGCCGAACTCGACGACTTCGTGGCAGGCGTCGCCGCGCGGATCGGCGGTTTCCCCCGCGACGCCCTGATCGCAGCCAAGTCGGCCATCAACGCCATCAGCCTGCCCACTCCCGCCGAAGTGCGCGCGGACGCGGCCCTGTTCCAGCAGCTCGTCCGGGGCGAGAAGGCGACGCAGCGTACGGCTGAGCTCTTCAAACAGGACCTTCAGTCCCGCGGCGCCACCGAGCTCGGCCTTGGGGAGGCGCTGGGTGACTTGCCGGTCGTCGACCGTGGCCGTCGCGGACAGTCGGGTGGATCGCGCCTGAGGCGCGATCCAGATGTTCCTGAGTTCGGCGGTCTGCGGATGTCGAGAACGTGCCACCGGCTCCGTCCCAGGGACATCAGCGGCCACCACCGGCTGCACGAGGAAGAAGGAGAAACCATCATGGCGATCCAGCGGATGGACAACGTAGGCATCGTCGTCGAGGACTTGGATGCCGCCATCGCGTTCTTCGTGGAACTCGGTATGGAGCTGGAGGGCAGGGCGCAGGTCGAGGGCCTCGTCGCCGACCAGTGCACCGGACTCGACGGCGTCCGCTGCGACATCGCGATGGTCCGGACCCCGGACGGCCACAGCCGGCTCGAGCTGGCGAAGTACCGCAGCCCCGCGGTGATCAGCGACGGGCCGCGCAATCGGCCGCACAACGTGCTGGGCACGCACCGTGTCATGTTCGCCGTCGACGACATCGAGGACACCGTTGCCCGCCTGCGCCCGCACGGCGCCGAACTCGTCGGCGAGATCGCCCGGTTCGAGGACAGCTATCTGCTCTGCTACCTCCGCGGCCCGGAGGGCATCATCGTCGGCCTGGCCGAGCAAGTGGGCTGAGAAGGAGGCGTCATTCACCACCCTTCACCGGCGTGGCGGGCGCACGCCGCCACCCGTTGTGATGTTGGCCTTCGGCACCTGTGTATCCGATCCCCCAAGGTGGCCGGAGCGCGGTCGCGCGCCACAGCCGTAGTCCCGACAGCACTGCCGCCGCGACCAGCAGCAGGTTGCGGGCGTACAGGTTGGCGATGGCCAAAGGGGCACCATCGTCGCGGAGTTCGCGGTAGAGCAGTGGGAAGTCCAAGGTCGTGAGCAGACAGGCCGCGAGCAGGAGGCAGGCGACGGGGCGCTGGGTGGTGTCGGGGCGCAGCAGGCAGACGGCGGCCAGCCCGATCAGCCACACCATGTATTGCGGGCTGATCACGCGGCTTGTGACGACGAAGAGGAGGGTGGCCGTCAGGGCGGCGTCGGGCAGGGCGTAGGACATGCCGAGGTCCGAGCGCTGGCGCCAGTACAAGAGCCAGCCAAAGGCCAGGACGGTCAGTGCCTGCATGATGAGGCTGACGCCCTCGACGTACGGTCCGACGAACTCGTGCGAGCCATCCTTGGCCGCCCAGGTTCCGCTCCAGCCGAGATGGCGGGCGAGATGAAAGGGCAAGGCTCCGACGGACTCGATCTGGATGCCGCGGGACTTCTGGCCGGAGAGGAAGGAGAAGGCGTTCGGCATGGTGAACGCGAGGGAAGCGGTGACCGCCAGCGTGGTGAGCGCGGCGGCAACCCAGACTCTTCGCGTGCAGCGGCCCTTGCGAGTGCCGATCAGGAGCAGTACCGGCCAGATCTTGACCATCGAGCCCAGCGCAACAAGCACGCCGAATGCCCGGTCGGACCAAGCGCGTTGGTTGGACGCCACCACGAGCGCGGCCATGGCCAACCCAGTGACGAGCAGATCGAAACGATTCCAGGGCATGGTGCTGAGCGCTGCCAGCCCCACGGTCCAAAGCCAGGCACCGGCGAGACCGCGTCCGGCCACTCGTGCCGCGCAGAGCAGCATGACAAAGATGAGGATGTCGCAGAGAGCGGTCAGCGCGATGAAGGCGCGTCCGTAATCGAGACCCGGGACCAGCGCGGGGGCAAGGACGGGCAGAGCCGCACCCGGCGGGTACTGCCAGGTGACGTCGTGCAGAGGGAAGGACCCGTTGCTCAGAACCTCGTACCAGCCGCGGTACACCTTGTCGACGGACGGGTCGAGGCGGCCATGGCCCGTGAACGCGTTGACCCCCAACGCAGTGGGGACAAGCCACAGGCGCGTAAGGCACCAGAGCACGATGACGGCCCACAACCCACCCCGGGAATGCCCACGTGTGGCCGGCGGCCGGGTGAGGACAGGGGTGGAGGCCGAGGCTGCAGAGGCAGGCCGGTGAAGCATCGCGGTTCTTTCGGTAGCTGCGCGGGGTCGACAGCGGGGAAGCGCGGATTCCTCGGACTACCCGACCATGTCTGATTGAGCCTGACGATACCGCCGCGGAACTGATGGCCAGTCAACGCCTGTGAATCTGCTGGTTCGTACTGTTCAGAAGCGGGTCGCGCGGAGCTCCCTGCTCGTCTCGGCCTGGGAGGACCCGGAGAAGGTCGATCAGGTCTTGCACGTCGTCGACACGCGCCTCGATGGCAAGCAGGCGGCGGCGATCCTCGACTGGATACGGCACCGACCGCGCGGTGGCCCGCGGCTCCACGCCTTCTTCGCCACGCTGCACTACTGCGGCCCCGGCCCGAGGAGGCCGTAGCCATGCGGGTGGAGGACGTGGTCCTGCCCGGGCCCGATGCCGAGGGCCAGTGGTGTGAGCTGCTGAGGCGAGTCGGGCGGTGTCCTCGCCGGATCCGTCATCCGTAGGGCGTGGCGCAGGGCGCGTAAGGCCGTACTGCCCCCCTCGCATCGTCGAGTCGCCCACCGGGCGGCGCGTCTACGACAACCGGAACACGCGCCTGACGAAGTGGCTGAACGACGGGATCGCGCCCGCCCAGGTGGCCGACTGGGCTGTGAACAGAGTCTGCCCTTGATCACAAAGAGGGCGTCCGGGGCTTCGTCGTGACAGCTGGCATGCACCCTGAACAGCAAAAACGCCCTCCCGAAGGAGGGCGGAGACTGGGCGCCCCCGGCAGGACTCGAACCTGCGGCCAAGCGCTTAGAAGGCGCCTGCTCTATCCACTGAGCTACGGGGGCCGGTTGTGGTGGCCTCGGTCGTGGTGCGCCCGGGTGTGGGCTGATCCGTGACGTTGCCGGGGACAAGGATAGGGCTCCCGCGTCCGTGTCCCTGTTGCTTCGCCTCCGTGGCTCGATGTGGAGGTTCGGTGAAGCGGTCCTGATAATCGCAGGCAGGTACGAATCGTGCACCGCTTTTGGCCTCCCGCGCACCGGGTGTTGTGCACTCGTTATGCCTGGACTATGCCTGTGTCCCAGTCGTCCCTTCCATCCCTTGTGTCCCGTCGGCGCGCAGACGTGCTCATATGCTTCAGAATTCCCCTAAAATTGGGCATTCTTCGCATGTGGTGACCTTGGACGTACGGCCTCAGCTGCTCGACGCACTTTCCGCCCTGCGCGACCGTGTCGCGGCCGCACGCTTTCCGCTGCCCCTGGCGGGGGCGCCACGCGCGCGTGCCAACCGCGACGAACTGCTCGCACAGCTAGACGACTATTTGGTGCCCCGCTTGAGAGAGCCCGAAGCGCCGTTGCTTGCCGTGGTGGGCGGATCCACCGGTGCCGGCAAGTCGACGCTCGTCAACTCGATCGTGGGCCGGCGCGTGACCGAGGCGGGAGTGCTGCGCCCGACCACGCGAAATCCCGTGCTGGTCTGTCATCCGGACGACCATCACTGGTTCAGCGGGGTGAGGGTGCTGCCCGACCTCACGCGCGTGTGGATGCCCGACCAGGATCCGGCGGAGGAACTGATGGCGCCGGGCGACGATTCCGCGCGTGTGCTGCGGCTCGAGACCGCCGACACGCTGCCGCCCGGGCTCGCCCTCCTCGACGCGCCCGACATCGACTCCCTGATCGCGGACAACCGTGTCCTCGCGGCCCAACTGATCTGCGCGGCCGACATCTGGGTGATGGTCACGACGGCCGCCCGGTACGCCGACGCCGTCCCCTGGCATCTGCTGCGCACCGCCAAGGAGTACGACGCCACCCTGGTGACCGTTCTGGACAGGGTTCCGCATCAGGTCGTCTCCGAGGTGTCCCGGCAGTACGGCGCGCTCCTCACCAAGGCCGGCCTCGGCCACGTCCCCCGCTTCACCGTGCCCGAACTGCCCGAGTCGGCCTGGGGCGGCGGGCTGCTGCCGGCCACGGCGGTGGCGCCGCTGCGCACCTGGCTCAGCCAGCAGGCCCAGGACCCGGGGGCACGGGAACACGCCATCATCCGGACGGCCAACGGTCTGCTCGACTCGCTCAAGGTCCGCATGCCCGAGCTGGCGAACGCCGCCGCCGCCCAGTACGCGGCAGCGCTACGGCTCACCAGCGCCGTGGACAGCGCGTACGACAGCGAGTACGCGCGCGTACGGAGCCGACTCCAGGCCGGTGCCGTGCTCGCCGGCGACGCGCTGAAGCGCTGGCGCGCCTTCCCGCTCGACTGCTCCGCCGGCGAGCTGCTCGAGTCGCTGGTGGAGAGCCTGAGCACCCTCCTGCTGTGCGCCGTCACCGCCGCCGACGAGCGCGTCGACGACGTCTGGCGGCGCGAACCGGCCGCCGCGGCCCCGGAACTGACGGACCGCGACCCGCGCCCGGCGAGCGTCGAACACCGCATCGGCATGGCCGTACGGCGCTGGCGCAGGGAACTCGAGGAGTACGCGGAGGACGAAGTGAGCGTCCTCGACCGCAGCGTCGCCCCCGATTCCGAAGTCGTCACCGCCCTCGTCGCCACCGCGCTGCTGGGCGGACGCCGGGCGCGGTCGGCGGGGGAGGGGCTCGCCGAGCGGATCGGCGCGCACGGCGCGCTGCGGCTGCGCGACCGGGCCGGGCGGCTCCTCACCGAGCACCTGGACCGGGTCATGCACAACGAACGCGAGCGACGGCTCGCCCCGCTCGACGCCCTGGAGGTCCATCCGGAACCCCAGGCCGAACTCATCGCCGCGCTGTCCGTACTGCAGAAGGAGAGGTGACCGGTGACTGCCGTCACTGACCAGGACCACACGGAACACGCCGATCAGCAGGGGGACGGCGCCACGAGGAACGCCGTGCGCGAGAACAACGCCCCGGGGAAGGCCCCGATGGAGGGCGATCACGTGGCGGGAGCGCCCGGCGAGGGCGAGGGTTCCGCAGCCGTCGAGGAGCCGGAGAACCGAAGCATGCTCTGGAGGAAGCTCGCTAAGTGGGATGGCCGGGCGGACGACGGCCACGCGCGCGTGGAGGACCTGACGGACAGTGACACGCCCGCGCGCGAGGGGGCCCTCGACTCCGGAGGCCGTGAGGATGGTGAGGCACAGATGCGGGTGAGTGTCCCCGAGCCCGGGGGACGTAAGGACGTTGACGCGCCCGTGCGTGGGAGCGCCCCCGATTCCGGCGGCCGCAAGGAGAGCGGCACGCCCGCGCGTGAGGATGCCCCCGCCTCCGGCGGCCGTGAGGGCGGCGAGGCGCCCGCGCGCGAGGGTGGCCGTGACGCCGGCGGCCGCAGGGACGGTGACACGCCCGCGCGTGGCGGTGCCTCCGACCCGGACGGCCGTAAGGGCGGCGGTCCCTCCGTACGCAAGGATTCCTCCGCACGTACAGAGCCCCAGTCCCGCTCGGAGCCCCCGTCCCGCTCGGAGCCCCCGTCCCGCACGGAGCCCCCGTCCCGGACGGATTCCTCCGCGCGTACGAACCCCGCCCCTCGTACGGATTCCGCCTCTCGGGTGGACTCCTCCGCGCGGTCGGACGCCGCACGCGCGGACTCCTCCTCCGGTACGGACTCCGCGACCCCCTGGGACGACGGGCTGATCGCAAGGCGTGTGAATGAGAACGCTGGTCCGGAACAACCCCCCGTCGTGGAGCCCCGCGCGTCCGGGGCGCAGGTCGTGACGCCGCTCGCGTACGACGGGGCGTTGCGGTCCCGGCTCGACGCGCTGCGTGAACTGGTCGGGCTCTCGCGCCCCCGGCTCGACAACAAGACGCTCTCCGAGGCGGGCCGCGTGCTCGACGAGGCGGCGGCGCGGCGCAGACTCTCCGGGCAGCACACCGTCGTCGCCATCGCGGGCGCCACGGGCAGCGGCAAGTCGCAGCTGTTCAACGCGCTCGCCGGGGTGACCATCTCGGAGACGGGCGTACGACGGCCCACGACCGCCTCGCCTCTGGCCTGCAGCTGGAGCGACGGCGCGGTCGGTCTCATCGAGCGGCTCGGCATCCCACCGCGGCTGCGGCGGCGTCCCGCGCAGAACGCGGCCGCGGACGGGCAGCTGCGCGGCCTCGTCCTGGTCGACCTGCCCGACCACGACTCGGCCGCCGTGCAGCACCGCGAGCAGGTCGACCGCGTCCTGGCGCTCGTCGACGCGGTCATCTGGGTGGTCGACCCCGAGAAGTACGCCGACGCGGTCCTGCACGAGCGCTATCTGCGGCCGATGGCGGGACACGCCGAGATCATGTTCGTCGTCCTCAACCAGGTCGACCGGCTGCCTGGGGAGGCCACCGACCAGGTCCTCGACGACCTGCGGCGGCTGCTCGACGAGGACGGCATCGCGCTGGGCGAGCACGGCGAACCGGGTGCCGTCGTGCTCGCGCTGTCCGCTCTCACGGGAGAGGGCGTCGGCGAACTGCGCGAGGCGCTCGGCCAGTTCGTGGCGGAACGCGGGTCGGCCGCGCGCCGGATCTCGGCCGACGTGGACGCCGCCGGATGGCGGCTGCGGCCCGTGTACGCGGCGCGGCGGCGGACCGGGCTCAGCGAGGAGGCCCGGGACGAGTTCTCCGCGCGGCTCGCCGACGCGATCGGCGCCACCGCCGCGGGCGAGGCCGCCGAGCGGGCATGGCTGCGCAACGCCAACCGCGCGTGCGGGACGCCCTGGCTGCGGCTGTGGCGCTGGTACCAGGACCGGGGCGAGCCCCCGACGGGACGCCTGTCCGTGCGGACCCAGGCGGACGAGGAGGCCACCGCGCGGCAGCGCGTCGAGCAGGCGGTGCGTACGGTCGCCGACCGGGCGTCGGCCGGGCTGCCCACGCCGTGGGCGCAGGCGGTGCGCGAGTCGGCCGTACGGGGCGCTCAGGGGCTGCCCGAGGCGCTCGACGAGCTGGCCGCGCGGGCCGGACTGCCGCCAGGGCGGCCGCCGCGGCCGGGTTGGTGGCCGGCGGCCGTTCTGGTGCAGGCGTCCATGACGATCCTTCAGGTCATGGGCGGCCTCTGGCTGGTGGGGCAGATCGTCGGGGTGATGGCGCCCAACCTGGGCGTACCGGTGCTGCTGATGATGGCCGGCATCGTCGGCGGCCCGCTCGTCGAGTGGGGCTGCCGGATGGCTGCTCGAGGTCCGGCACGGCGGTACGGCCTGGAGGCGGAACGGCGGTTGCGGGAGGCGGCGGCCGGGTGTGGTCGGGCCCGGGTGCTGGATCCGGTGGCCTCGGAGCTGCTGCGGTACCGGGAGGTCCGTGAGCAGTACGGGCGGGTCATGGGGGTGGGGTCCGCCGGGAGGTGACCTGAGCGGCGACGACTGTGGTCGGGGCGGGAGGCGTTCTCGACGGACCCGTGGGCCCACAGGCCCCTTGGGTGCGGTGGTCACCCGTTCGGGTGGCGCGGTTATCCACAGGCGGGCGGTGATCCACAGGGCTCAGCGGGCTCGTCCCGGCGGCGGCAGTCTGGCTTCGCGGCGATCGCGAGGACGGTCGGACGCAGCCGTACGGGACGGGCCCGTACGCGTATCCGCCCGGCGGGAGAGGCCGGGCGAGGGGAGGGACCGAGATGAACGAGACGACCATCTGCGCGGTGGGCAACGTGGCGACACAGCCGGTGTACCGGGAGCTGACGACGGGACCGTCCGCGCGCTTCCGGCTGGCGGTGACCTCGCGCTACCTGGACCGCGGGAAGAACGAGTGGACCGACGGGCACACCAACTTCTTCACGGTGTGGGCCAACCGCCAGCTCGCGACGAACGCCGCCGGGTCGCTGAACGTGGGCGATCCCGTGGTGGTGCAGGGCCGGCTGAAGGTGCGCTCGGACGTGCGCGAGGGACAGAGCTGGACCTCGGCCGACATCGACGCGACGGCCATCGGCCACGACCTCGCGCGCGGCACGTCGGCCTTCCGGCGCACCCTCAGGCCGGAGGCGGGAGCCACGGCCTCAGCCGCTTCCTCCGCCTCCGCCTCCGCGCCGCCCGAGCCCGAGTGGGAGACACCACCCGCCGACGCCGACGCCGACGCCGAAGCCGACGTCCAACAGGCCCAGGAACCGGTGGCGGTGACGTGACGTCAGTCACCTGTAGAGGGTGACCGAAGTGCGGCTTATCGGCGAATGCGCTCCGAACGACCCCGGTGGATTTGTCGATAAGCCCTGCTCGCAAGGGATCTTGGCGATAACGATTCCGAGTCGGATCGGCCCTCCGACGGGATCCCAGGGAAGCGTGGTGCGCCACGTACCTAGGATGCCGGACATAGCTCTTGGGGCTTGAAGCTTCTGCTGGTGGGACCGTGCCCCCCACGCCAACGGGTCCTGCTCGAAGGGGAATTCTGTGTTTGCTGCGTTCTCTGCGCTGTCGGTGCGCGGGCGCGGGGCGGCTCGACTGGCCGCCTCGACCCTGGTGTCCGGGCTTGTCGCCGCCTCGGTGGTGGCCGGTGCCGGCACGGCCGCGGCCGACGGGGCAGCCTGGAGCCAGGGCGGGGCGACCGCGACGATAGGTGGCCTCAAGACCTACGGCGGCGCTGTCGTCCACGCCGACACCGGTGACCAGGAGATCTCGGCCGGCCTGTTCGAGATGTCCGTCGACGGCGGCGGCATGCTGCAGACGTACTGCGTCGACATCCACAACCCCACGCAGCGTGACGCCAGGTATCACGAGACGCCCTGGAGCGGCACCTCCCTGGGCGCCAACAGGGACGCGGGCAAGATCCGCTGGATCCTGCAGAACTCCTACCCGCAGGTGAACGATCTCGCCGCCCTCGCGGGCAAGGCGGGCGTCAAGGGCGGCCTCACCGAGCAGGACGCGGCGGCCGGTACGCAGGTGGCCATCTGGCGCTACTCGGACGGTGCGGACGTCGACGCCGTCGACCCGCAGGCCGAGCAGCTCGCGGACTACCTGGAGAAGAGCGCGCGGGGCGTGGCGGAGCCCGAGGCGTCCCTGCGGCTCGACCCGCCCGCGGTCTCCGGCCACCCCGGTGAGCGGCTCGGTCCGGTGACGGTGCACACCGACGCGGACGGCGTGACGCTGACGCCCCCGGCGGACGCCGCCACCAGCGGGGTGCGGATCGTGGACAAGGACGGCAGGGCCGTGACGTCCGCGGTCGACGGCGGGCAGGTGTTCTTCGAGGTTCCCGAGAACGCCGCGGCCGGGCAGGCCGAGCTGACCGTACAGGCCTCGACCACCGTGCCGGTGGGGCGGGCCTTCGCCGCCGAGAGCCGCAGCCAGACGCAGATCCTGGCCGGCTCCAGCGAGTCGACCGTCTCGGCGACGGCGAGCGCCAGCTGGGCGAAGACCGGTGCGATACCCGCGCTGTCCGCCGCGGAGAACTGCGACAAGGGCGGCGTCGACATCACCGCTGCCAACGAGGGCACCGAGGCGTTCACCTTCGAGCTGCTCGGGGTCGAGCACAGCATTCCGGCGGGCGAGTCACGGACAGTGACGGTCCCGCTCCAGGAGGACCAGGCGTACGACTTCACGATCCAGGGTCCGGGCGGCTTCGAGAAGCGGTTCACCGGAGTGCTGGACTGCATGACGCAGATGGGCGAGGCCGAGGCGGCGGGCGCCTTGACCCAGACCCTCGCCGAGCCGAGCCCCGCCACGGTCGGTACGGCTGCCGACGACACCAACCTCGCCGCGACCGGCGGCTCCGCGCTGACCCCCGTGATCACGGGTATCGCCATCGGCCTCGTCGTCATCGGCGGCGCGGCGCTGATCGTCGTACGGAAGAAGCAGCTGCCGACACAGGACTGAGGCCGGCGGGCAGACCGACTGGCCGACGCCTGCGTGCGCGCCGGCAGAACACCAGACCAGGGGCTTGATCCACTTTGCTGGATCAAGCCCCTGACTGGTTCACGGGGTGCCTGGGGGTGCGCTGCCGTCGGCGGAACAACCCATGGGCCGTCGGTCGCGGCCCGTACTCCACCGGTAGGTCTCGCCCTGGGCGCCGATGCGCACCCGCCAGAGTTACGGCACGAGACGTGGCGAGAAGCCCCGTCTCGGAACGGGGTCTACCAGGCGCTGTTGTCGCAGCCCATGGTCGAGCCGATGTGGGTCGCCTGCGCGCCCGTGTCGCCCTCGCCGTTGAGCGCGTTGCCCAGCGCGCCGTTGAGAATGCCGACCTGGCCGAGGACGTCGAGGTTCAGGTCGTGCGACTTGCAGTTCGAGCTCTGCAGGACGCTGACCTTGTCCCCGCCCTTGCCGCCGTGGCCGTGGCCGTCGGCGGTGGCGGTGCCGGCGCCCAGGAGTCCGACGGTGCCGATGGCGACGGCCATGACGGCAGCCTTGCGAAGGTTGTGCATGTCATCTCCGATGGAGTGTGGTGGGTGCGATCCGTGAGAGATCGACTTCGTACAGTTACGGGAGGTTAATGTGAAGAATTCCTATATGTCCCGACGGCACGCCGGAATCAGTACCGGGGTGCGCCCAGGCGGACGCCCGAACCCGCCACGTCTCGGCAACTGCGCCACCGGCACCTCCCGCTGAGCTCCGGTCAGCCCGGCCGGGAAGGTCGGCGCCGGGCCCGCCGGGCCTTCGGCGGCGGAACTCCAGGTCAGGGCCCGTCGGCGATACGGGTTTCCCCCCAGGGGTGGCGATCCGGCAAGATGGGGTGTATCTGCCCACTGCCTGATTTCAAGCTGCCGGACGGTTTCTCTTGGCTGAGTTCATTTACACCATGCGCAAGGCGCGCAAAGCGCACGGCGACAAGGTGATCCTCGACGACGTCACCCTGAACTTCCTCCCCGGAGCGAAGATCGGCGTCGTCGGCCCGAACGGCGCCGGTAAGTCGACGATCCTGAAGATCATGGCGGGGCTGGAGCAGCCCTCGAACGGTGAGGCGTTCCTGTCGCCGGGGTACACCGTCGGCATCCTGATGCAGGAGCCCAAGCTGAACGAGGCGAAGACCGTCCTGGAGAACGTCCAGGAGGGTGTCGCCGAGGTCAAGGGCAAGCTCGACCGGTTCAACGAGATCGCCGAGCTGATGGCCACCGACTACTCCGACGCGCTTCTCGAAGAGATGGGCAAGCTCCAGGAGGACCTCGACCACGCCAACGCGTGGGACCTCGACGCCCAGCTCGAGCAGGCCATGGACGCGCTCGGGTGCCCGGCCGGCGACTGGCCCGTCGTCAACCTCTCCGGTGGTGAGAAGCGCCGCGTCGCGCTGTGCAAGCTGCTGCTGGAAGCCCCTGACCTGCTGCTGCTCGACGAGCCCACCAACCACCTCGACGCCGAGTCCGTGAACTGGCTGGAGCAGCACCTCGCCAAGTACGAGGGCACCATCGTGGCCGTGACCCACGACCGGTACTTCCTCGACAACGTGGCCGGCTGGATCTGCGAGGTCGACCGCGGCCGGCTCCACGGCTACGAGGGCAACTACTCCAAGTACCTGGAGACCAAGCAGACCCGTCTCAAGGTCGAGGGCCAGAAGGACGCCAAGCGCGCCAAGCGGCTCAAGGAAGAGCTGGAGTGGGTGCGGTCCAACGCCAAGGGGCGTCAGGCCAAGTCCAAGGCGCGCCTCGCTCGCTACGAGGAGATGGCCGCCGAGGCCGACAAGATGCGGAAGCTGGACTTCGAGGAGATCCAGATCCCGCCGGGCCCGCGTCTGGGCAGCATCGTCGTGGAGGTCAACAACCTCAGCAAGGCCTTCGGCGAGAAGGTTCTCATCGACGATCTTTCGTTCACGCTTCCGCGTAACGGGATCGTCGGTGTCATCGGCCCCAACGGCGCCGGCAAGACCACCCTCTTCAAGATGATCCAGGGTCTGGAGACGCCCGACTCCGGCAGCATCAAGGTCGGCGACACCGTCAAGATCTCGTACGTCGACCAGAGCCGCGAGAACATCGACCCGAAGAAGAGCCTGTGGGCCGTGGTCTCCGACGAGCTCGACTACATCAACGTCGGCCAGGTCGAGATGCCCTCGCGGGCGTACGTCTCGGCCTTCGGCTTCAAGGGCCCCGACCAGCAGAAGGCGGCCGGCGTCCTCTCCGGTGGTGAGCGCAACCGCCTCAACCTCGCGCTCACCCTCAAGCAGGGCGGCAACCTGCTGCTCCTCGACGAGCCGACGAACGACCTGGACGTCGAGACGCTGTCGAGCCTCGAGAACGCGCTGCTGGAGTTCCCGGGCGCGGCCGTGGTCGTCTCCCACGACCGCTGGTTCCTCGACCGGGTCGCCACGCACATCCTCGCCTACGAGGGCGAGTCCAAGTGGTTCTGGTTCGAGGGCAACTTCGAGTCGTACGAGAAGAACAAGGTCGAGCGGCTCGGCGCGGACGCCACCCGTCCGCACCGCGCCACCTACAAGAAGCTGACCCGGGGCTGATCGATCTTGCGCCACATATACCGCTGCCCCCTGCGCTGGTCCGACATGGACGCGTACGGACACGTCAACAACGCGGTCTTCGTCCGCTACCTGGAGGAAGCCCGCATCGACTTCCTGTTCCGTCCTGAGAAGGACTTCAAGCAGGGGTCGGTGGTGGCGCGCCACGAGATCGACTACAAGCGGCAGCTCGTCCACCGGCACCACCCGGTGGGCATCGAGCTGTGGGTCAGTGAGATCAGGGCCGCGTCCTTCACCATCACGTACGAGGTGAAGGACGACGACCTGGTCTACGTCCGGGCGTCGACGGTGGTCGTGCCGTTCGACTTCGAGGCGGAACGGCCGCGCCGGCTCACTGCGGAGGAGAAGGAGTTCCTCCGCGAGTACGCGGACGACGCGGAAGATGCGGATGCCGAGGAGGAGGCCGTCGCCGCATGACGGTGCTCCACCTCGCCGACGAGGGGGAGGCAGCGGATCTCGCCGCCTTCCTCTCCCGGCTGCTCCACTACGACCGTGGAGCCGCGGTGCGCCTGCAGGCGGCCGGCACCGCGCTCGCCGTCTTCGGGCGGCCGCCGTCCTTCGAGGTGCTGGCGATCCGCGCGGTACGGCTGGCGAAGCCGTACGAGAACGGGCTCGACGTCACGCTGGACGTGACCGTCTCCGCCGGTGAACTCCTGGAGTCCGTCGATGAGTCGGCGGCCACCGCGGTCGTGCCGGAGGCCGTGACCGGGCCGCCCTGGGCAGGGGTGCTCCCGCCGCGCGGCGGATGGCGGCCGGTGCCGGGGCTGCCCGCGCCCGATGCCCTGCGGGCGATGATCGGTGCGGGTGTCGCGGAGTTCCGGTCGCGTACCCAGGAGCTGGCGGCCGAGCAGCGCACCCGGGCCGAACTCGACCGGGTCGGGCGGGAGATCTGGTCCCGGACCGTCGGGGACACCCATCTGCCGGTGCGGGCCGTGCACGCGGCCCAGTCGCTGGGATTCCTGCGCGCCACCAGGGAGCTTGCCCTGTTCTCGTCCGGTGCGTGGCTACGGCTGCGCACGCCGTACGGGTCGATCGCCGTACGGCGTGCGGGACTCGGCACCCTGGATGTCAGCGTCCGCTGACAGTCGGCTCAGCCCGCGGTGTTCACCATCGACGCCGCCGCGTACGTCAGGTAGTTCCACAGCGTCCGCTCGTGCTCCTCGGAGAGGCCGAGCTCGTCGACGGCGTCCCGCATGTGCTTCAGCCAGGCGTCGTGGGCCGCGCGGTCGACGGTGAACGGGGCGTGGCGCATCCGCAGGCGGGGGTGGCCGCGGTTCTCGCTGTACGTCGTCGGGCCGCCCCAGTACTGGATCAGGAACAGCGTGAGACGCTCCTCGGCCGGGCCCAGGTCCTCCTCGGGGTACATGGGCTTCAGCAGTGGGTCCTCGGCCACACCCTGGTAGAAACGGTGGACGAGGCGGCGGAAGGTCTCCTCCCCGCCGACCTGCTCGTAAAAGGTCTGCTCCTGAAGCGTGCCGCGCCGAATCTCATTCACCCGTCCATGGTCTCAGACGCGCAGACGGAGGACCTGAGGCCTAGGACCAGCGGTCGTGAAGGGCCCGCCGGCCCAAGTGACGCGTTCCGGATCGTCCGGCGGAGTGCTCGCCTCGCGGCGTCCGGCGCAGGACAGTGGACGTATGAGCGCGCACGCTCTCGACCATGACCTGGACGACCTCGCCGCCTCGGCGCAGGCCGCGCTGGTGCGCGCGATCGACGCCGACGGGGTATGGAGCGCGGACCCGCGGTGGCGGGACGTCTTCGCCGCCGTGCCACGGCATCTGTTCGTGCCGTACTACTACGTCGGCGTCGCCGGCGGCTACGAGCGCCGCTGGGGCCAGAGCCCCGACCCGGCCGCGCGTGAGCGGTGGATACGCGGCGCGTACGCCGACACCCCCCTCGCCACCCGGCTGCGCGACGGCGAGCTGCTCTCCTCCAGCAGCCAGCCGTCCCTGATGGCGATGATGCTGGTCGCGCTGGAGGTGACGGACGGCAACCGCGTCCTGGAGATCGGCGCGGGCACGGGCTACAACGCCGCCCTGCTTGCCCGCCGGCTCGGCGACGACGACCTCGTCACCAGCATCGACCTGGAACCGGAGATCACCGAGTCGGCCCGGCGGCATCTGACGGCGGCCGGATACCACCCCGTCGTCGTCACGGGCGACGGGGCGCGCGGCGTGCCCGAGCGCGCCCCGTTCGATCGCATCATCGCCACGTGCGCTCTGCCGTCGATCCCGCGCGCCTGGCTCGCCCAGTGCCGCCCCGGTGCCCGCCTCCTCACACCGCTCGCCACCGGCCTGCTCGCCCTCACCGTCCAGGACGCCGAGCACGCCGAAGGGCGCTTCCTGCACACGCCCGCCTACTTCGTGCCACTGCGCGGCGGGATCCGGACCGAGCCGGAGTCCTCGCCCGTGGCCGGGCTGCCGCGCCGGGCCCGGGAGCACGAGCTGTTCCGCTTCCTGCTGGCCCTGACCCGCGGCAGCCTCGATCCGCAGGAGGCGTACGCACTGTGGGAGCGCGAGGGGCAGCCGCAGCGGGAGCGGTACGGGATCACGGTGCGTGGCGAGCACGAGTGGGCCTGGCTGGACGAACCGGAGGGGCCGTACGCCTGGCCGCTGCCCGGCTGAAACGCCGGGAGGGGGTGGTCGTACGGCACTTTCGCCGTACGACCACCCCCTCCCGGTCTCACATTCGAGCCGCGTCCGGAGCCGGCCGGTCGTCCTCGGACCTAGCCGCGCCGGATCGTGATCGTCGTCCACGCCCCCACATGCACCCGGTCGCCGTCCTGCAGCGGCACCGGCACGAAGGGCTGGATCGGCTCCTCGGAGCCGTTCACCGTGGTGCCGTTCGTCGAGTTCTGGTCGACGACCGCCCAGGTGCCGTCCGGCTGCTGGACCAGGACCGCGTGCTGGTGCGAGACGCCCGGGTCCTCCGGCGGCACCGACAGGTCGATGTCGGGGGTGTCACCGGTGGAGTGGCGGCGGCGGCCGATGGTGACCTGGTTGCCGGTGAGCGTGCGCTGCTGCTCGGGCGAGTACGCGGGCAGGTTCAGGCCCGCGGCCTCGGGGCCGGAGCGATGCATCATCGCCATGAAGTACTCACGGTCCGGACCGATCGTCGCCAGCCAGGTCGTCGGCTGCTGCGGGTAGCCCTGACCGGGCGGCGGTGCCTGGGTGGCGCCGGGCTGCGGATAGCCGTAGCCGCCCTGGGCGGGGCCACCGGGAGCGCCCGGTGCGCCGGGGCCGGACGACGGCGGTGAGATCACCCAGTCGTCGTCACCGCCGCCGAAGGACGGGCCGCCCTGCGGCGGGCGGTTCGTCTCCTGCGGGAATCCGTGCGGGGCCGGCGGAGCGGACGGGCTCGCCTGCTGGAAGGCCTGCGGACCACCGCTGGTCGCGCCCGGACCGCCGGGCGGCGTGGGCCCGGGCGGCGGCGGAACCTGCCGCGAGGGGTCGCCGAAGGGGTCGCCGAAGACGGAGGGGCCGCCACCGGGGCCTCCAGGGCCACCGTGACCGCCAGGGGCACCGGGGTTGGTGGAACCCGGGCCGCCGGGGCCCGGACCGAAGCCGCCCGGGGCGCCGCCGGGGCCGCCGAAGCCCTGACCAGGGCCGGGGCCACCGGGAACGGGACCACCCGGGCCGCCCTGGCCGCCGTGACCGGGACCGCCGGGACCACCCTGGCCACCCGGAGCGCCAGGTCCGCCCGGTCCCGGAGGCTCCGCGCCGAACGGCGGGATCGGCTCTGCGGGGCGGTTCATCTGGGACGGGCGCGAGCCCTGGTAGTCGTACGAGTCACCGCCGCCGAACGACGGCGGGGGCCCCGACTGCTGCTGGAAGTGCGAGGGCAGACCCGGGCCGCCGGGCGCCGGGGGGCGCGGGGCTGCGGGGGTGTACGACGTCGCCGTGTTGGTCAGGAAGTTCCACCGGCACTCCTCGCAGAACGGCGCACCGCCCTCACGGGGCGTGCGGCACTGCGGGCAGAGCTCCGGCTCCGGTACGGCGGAAGGATGCGGGGGGCCGCCGGGCTGACCGGCGTTCGGGCCGCCGAACGGGCCACCGGGAGCAGGGCCACCGGGACCGGGGCCGCCGGGCGGCGGGAAGCCGTAGCCGCCACCGGGCGGGGGCGGTGGCGGAGGGGGCGGAGGTACGGCACCGGCCATGCGGTGACCGCAGACCTCGCACCAGTCGTCGGAACCCGACTGGTGTCCGTTCGGGCAGGTCGGCATGTCGGCGCTTCCCCCTCTCCTTTTCCGGCCGCTCACGACCGGATTTCTCCAACCCCAAGGGGTCAGGCTCGATCCTTTTCAGGGTCCTGCTGGGTCCTGCTAGGTCACTTCTTTACACGAACAGTCTTTGTGGACCGTGTCTCGAGAGTCATCTCGTCGGCCTCCGCGACCTTCGCCTTCAGTCGCACAGTACCCGCCGCGGCGTCGACCACGTCCACCACCTTCGCAAGGAGTTTCGCCGTATCGGCATTTCCGGAGGCGCCGGCGAGCTGAACGGCGCGGCCCAGTTTGGCCGTTGCTCCATCGATATCGCCCGACTTGCGAAGATCGAGGCCTTGTTGGATGACTTGCGCCAGTTCGGCCTGGCCGGTGTAGTGGGCGACCTGAGGGTTGATCGACGTCGAGGCGACCATGTCGTCGGTCCATACGGCCCGTACGAGGCCCTGCGCGCCCAGGTTCTGCGCGGTGCCGTCGGACTGCGGGATGACCAGGGAGACCCGGGCGGCGAGCATCTCCTGGCCCAGGCCGGCGGCGGGCACCTCGACGCATACGTGGTAGTCACGGGACTCGTCGCCCCAGGAGCCCGTGGGGTAGTCACCGGCGCGCGGGCCGGCCTCGGTGCGGCGGTCGGTCAAGTCCTCGACCGTCGGCGCGACTTGCTTGACGAACTTGATGGTCGTGCCCACCGGAGTCCACACCCGCAGGGCGACGTCCGCGACCTCCTTGCCCATCGCGGTCTCCATCATCTGCGTGAAGTCGGCGGCGAGACCGGCCGGATCGGCGACGATGTCGGAGCTGCCGAGCAGCGCGGAGGCGATGGCTGTGACTTCTTTCACTTCCCAGTCGGTGCCCACGCCCCGGGCGTCACAGGTGAAGCGTCCGGCGCAGGCGTCGAGGGCGGATGTGAGGTCCTGAGCAGACTCGTGCTCGTTGCGGCCGTCGGTGAGCAGGATGCCGTGCCGGATAGCGACGTCGGCCGAGGACAGCAGACGGTCGGCGAGCCGCAGCCAGGTGCCGATGGCCGTACCGCCGCCCGCGCTGAGCCTGCGCAGCGCCTGCTTGGCCTGATCGCGGGTGGCGGCGTCGGCGATCGCCAGACGGCCGCCGCCCGGGTACACCTCCTTGGCCACGTGCGTGCCGTCGATCACCGCGAAGTGCACGCCGTCGCGCAGGGTGTCGATCGCGGCGGCCGTGGCGTCGCGGGCGTTGCGCATCTTGGTCGGCGGGTAGTCCATCGAGCCCGAGCAGTCGACCATGATCGCCACGCCCGCGGACGGGCCCTGACCCGGCGAGTAGAGCTGGGGCGCGGCGACCGCGCTCCCGACCGTGCCGCCGCCGGTCGCGGTCACCGTGACGATCGCGTTGACCTCGCGACCGCTCTCCGGGAGGTACTCGTTCTGGTACACGTCCACGGAGAACTGCGGCACATTTGATTTCGAGAAGTTGGCCATACGTTCTCAAATCCCCCTAAAGAACCCCGTGGTGGGGCTATGGCTGTCGACGGACCGGTCCCCTCCGGTCCGATGAGGCCGTCCCCGCAGTTGGCCTCAGGCCGATCCTGCCCCCATCGGCGGCGCCGGGAACGGCAGGACGGCCACTGTTACGTTGTCGTGGCCCCCGCCGTCGAGCGCGTGTCCGACGAGGACCTGGGCGCTGTGCAGGGGGCGCGCGGCGGCGTCGAGGGGCACGATGTCGGCCATGTCGTCGGCCGCCTCCGCGTAGTTCCACAGCCCGTCCGTGCACACCACCACGACACCCGGCCGGTCCGGCTTGAAGGAAGCGGTGTGCGGCTCCAGTTCGTAGGCATCCGCGCCGAGCCAGCCCGTGATGGCGTGGGCGCGCTCGTCGGCGTACGCCTCGGCCTCGTTCATCAGGCCCGCGGCCACCATCTGCGCGGCCCAGGAGTCGTCCTCGGTGAGCCGGGCCGGGGGAGTGCTGCGGTCCACCGGGACCCAGTAGGCGCGGCTGTCGCCGACCCAGCCGACGACCAGCAGGCCCGCGGTGACGATGGCGCCGACGTAGGTGCAGGCCGGCGCGTTCTGGTGCGGGGCTTGCTCGCGGGCCGTGGCCGGCTCGTTGGCGAGCGCGTTGACCGCGTTGGAGGCGGCGATGATCGCGTCGTGCATGGCCTGCTGCGGGTGTGCGCCGCGCGGCAGGGCGGCCAGCAGTGACTCGCTCGCGGCCCGGGAGGCGGCCATGGAGGCGTCGTCGGGGCGGGTCGCCGAGGACACGCCGTCGCAGACGATCGCCAGGACCGCGGGCCGGCCGTCGGGCAGCGCGGTGCAGGCGACGGCGAACGCGTCCTCGTTGCGGTGGTGGCGCAGGCCGCGGTCGCTGACCGCGGCGACGGGGCCGGCGTCCTGCTCCATGTGGTCGCGCTCGCGCGGCTGGGCGTGCCCGCAGTTCTCGCAGTACCCGTCGTGGTCGACACGGCCCGCGCGGCACGCCACGCACACCTTGGTGCCCTCGGGCGGGGTCGGCGCGGCGGGGGACACACGCGGGTCGGGAGCCTGCAGCGCGTACTCGTCCGGTTCCGGACGGGCGTACTCGTCGGGCTGCGGGGGGCGGTCGAAACGGACGCCGGAGGCCGGGGAGTCGGGGGAGCCCGTCGGGGGCGGAGGGCCGTCGGGGGCGGGGGGCGTCTGCGGGCCGCTGGGCGCGGTGGGGCCGCCCGGGGCCGGGACGGTGGGGTGGCCGGGTGGTGCGTGGTGGCCGGGGGCAGGAAGGGTGCCCGAGGCGCCGTGGTTGCCCGGCGCCGGGACGCCCGGTGTGCCGTGCGCGGCGTCGGGAGCGGTCGCCGCCGGCGGCGCCTGCGGGGCGGGCGGCGGCGCCTGCGGAGGCGGGGGCGTGCCCGGGGGCAGGTCGCGGCCGCCGGAGTCGGTGCCGGGGAGGTCCGTCGGCAGATGGGCGGCCTCGGAGGCGGAGCCGTCCGGCGCGGCGACGGGCCAGTCCGCGCCGCGCGCGCCCGTGGCAGGGGGCGGCACCGAGCCGTTCATGGCGATGGTCGGATGGTCGTCCGGCCGTACGGGCACGGCGGACAGGTCATATCCGCACGCACCGCAGAAACGGTCACCCGACTCGAGCGGCCATTCGCAGCTCGGGCAGGCGGACAACTGGGGCATCTGCGACATCAACTACACCCACGTCCGGGGGCGGTAACGGTTGGCACGTTCCACCAGGTCGATCCTCTCCTCGCCGCCCCGCGCGAGCCGGGCCAGCGTGCGGTACGAACGTTCCAGGCCGAAACGCAGTCCCCGCTCGTCCAGGCCGCTGCCGAGCAGCGTCCGTCCTCCGGCGGCAGACGGGGCGGAACCCTGGCCACCGGAGAGTATCCAGTCCAGCGCGCAACCGAGGACTTCCGCCGACAACTGCTCCCGGCGCGCCGGGTCCAGACCATACGCGTCCAGCGCCTCGACCTGGCCCGCGGCGGCGGTCAGGTCGTCCAGGAACGGTACGTCGGCGGCGGCCGCCGTGCGTTGACGCAGCCGGGCGCGGACGGCCGCCACGCGTGCGGCCGTGTAGTGAATGGAGCTCTCCGGAACCGACTCCAGGGTCCCCACGGCGCCGCGGCGGTCGCCGGTCGCGAGCTGGACGCGGGCGAGACCGAAGGCCGCGCTCACAAAGCTGGGGTCGGTGGACCACACCAGGCGGTAGTACTCGGCGGCGTTGTCCAATTGGCCCAGCACCTCCGCGCACAGGCCCAGGGCCAGCTTGGGTGCGGGTTCGCCGGGGAAGGCGTCGTAGATCGCGTCGAAGGCGAGCGCGGCGCCCTCGTGGTCGCCGGTGCCGAGGGCCGCCACGCCGCGGTACCAGACGACCCGCCAGTCGTCGGGCCGCTCGTCCTCCAGCTCCAGCAGCTGCTCGTGCGCGGTGCGGGTGTCGCCGTTCTCCAGCCAGGCCCGCACCTGCCGCAGCCGTGTCTCGGTCGACGGCGCCGGCGCGGCGGCGAGGGCGCCGAGCAGCTCGGCCGGCGCGGTGGTCATCAGACCGGCGAGGAAACCGGCGTTGGGGTCGGCGGGGTCGACGTGGGGGACCGGCAGCGCGAGGGCGGCGACGGGGGCGTCGACGACCTTGACGATGCCGGCGCCCGCTGCGGCACCGGCGGCCAGGGCGTTCGCAGGGACGTTGGCGAAGGCGGCGGCCCCCTTCCCTGCCGGTGCCACCCGCGCACCCAGCCGCGAGACCTCCCCGTCCAGCTTGGGGAACAACTCGGTGTCCGTGACCCGCACTTCGGGGCCGAACAGCGTCGACAGGGACGGCCTCGCGCGGCCCGTCTGCAGGGAGACGACCTCGCGCAGGACGCCCGTGAGCTGCTCCGTCATCTCCTGGGCGGAGGCGAACCGGCGGGCCGGGTCGGGGTCGGTGGCGCGGACCAGGAGGCGGTAGAAGGACTCGTACCGGTGGAAGACCTCGATGTTGTCGGGGTCGGGCAGCGAGTCGGCGTAGACGTTCGTGTAGCCCTGGAAGTCGAAGGTCAGGACGGCGAGTGTGCGGGCGACGGTGTACAGGTCCGAGGCCACCGACGGGCCGACGTCCGCGACCTCGGGCGCCTGGTAGCCCACCGTGCCGTAGATGGCCGACTCGTCGTCGTCCATCCTGCGCACCGCGCCCATGTCGATCAGCTTGAGCTGGCCCTCGGTCTGGATGGCGTTGTCGACCTTGAAGTCGCAGTACAGGAGGTTGCGGCTGTGCAGGTGGCCGAGGGCTTCCAGCGCCTCGATGCCGTACGCGCAGGCCTGCTCCACCGGCAGCGGGTCCCGCTTGCCCGTCCCCGTACGGCGTGAATTGGCGATCTCCTTCAGTGACTTGCCGCCGACGTACTCCATCACGATGTAGCCGTCGAGCGAGCCCGTGCGCTGGTCGAGGTGCTCGACGAAGTTGTAGATCCGCACGATGTTGGCGTGCTCGATCTCGGCGAGGAAGCGCCGCTCGGAGATCGCCGCCGCCATCGCGTCCTGGTCGCCGGTGTCGAGCAGGCCCTTGAGCACCACCCAGCGGTCGGAGACCGCGCGGTCCACGGCGAGGTAGACCCAGCCGAGGCCGCCGTGCGCCAGACAGCCCGCGACCTCGTACTGGCCGTGCACGATGTCGCCGGACTTGAGCTTCGGGACGAAGGAGTACGGGTGGCCGCACTTCGTGCAGAAGCCCTCCGTACGGCCCGGCCGGTCGCCGCGGGCCCGGCCGACGGGCGCGCCGCAGTCCGAGCGGGAGCAGAACCGCTTGCGCTCGGGCACCTCCGGGTTCTCCAGCACCATCGCGCGCGGGTCGGGGCGCGGCACGTCCGGGACCTGGACCAGGCCGACGCCGAGCCGCCCGCGGCCGCTGGAGCCGGCCGTGGAGCCGGAGCTGCGCACCGACACCGAGCGGCCCGTGGAACGGCCCGACAGCGAACGCGACAGCCGTCCCGACACCGAACGCCGGGACTTCGACGACTGGGACGACGTACGGGACGACGAACGGGAGCTGGAGCGGCTGCTGGAGCTGCCGCTGCCCGCCGACCCGCGCGACGCCTTGCCGCCGGCCGTCACCCCGGTGGGCGGCGAGCCGACCATGCCGGTCGCCGAGACGACCGGGGCGAGACCGCAGGTGTCGCAGTACAGCTCGCCGCCGCCCACGTCCTCGTACGTCCCGCCGCAGTCCGGTCGCTGACAGCTCTGCTGTGGCTGACTCATGACGACGACACCCCCCTGACCCTCATGATCCCGGCCCCCTCCGGTCCTCGGGCGCGCGCGGCCCCGGCACCCGCCCGCTGCCGAGCAGTTCGGCGGCCGCCTGCTGGTAGCGCAGGACGGCCTGCCCGGCGACGCGCAGGTCGCAGGGCGCGCTCCACAGCATGCGGCGGGCCGCGTCGTACCGCTCGATGAGGAACGGGTCCTCCGCCAGGCCGTGCCGGGCCACCTTCGCCTTGTACGCGTCGAGGCGGCCGCGCAGCTCGGCGCGGACCGCCAGGGGTGCGGTGACCGCGGTCAACGACTCGCGGGCGCGCAGCAGTTCGTCCTCCGCCTTCTGCTCCAGGGACTCCAGGAGCGGTGACAGGCGGTGCCACTGGGCGTGTCTGCGGTACTCGGCGGCCGTCGCCAGCTGCTCCTGCAGCACCGTCGGCGGGCCGCTGACGACCGGCACCTCCGTGGCGGCGATCTTCGCCAGCACCTCGCCGCGCGCGGTGCGGGCCTCGGCGAGCGTACGGTCCGCGCGCGACAGCACGTCACGCAACCGGACCAGCCGCTGCTCGGCATCCTGACGGACCGTCAACACCGCGTCGATCTCACGGCGTACGTCCTCCAGGGCACGCGCCTCGCGGTCGTAGACCGTGGTGTCCGGCTTGCCGCCGCCCGGCGCCGAACTCCCCTGCGTGGGAATCCAGTACGCGAGTGGGTCGGACACCACCTCCGAGCGCAGCTTGGTGAGCGTGCGCGTGATGCGCTCCAGGTCGTCGCCCGCCGGGTGCTCGCCGGGGCGTACGCCGACGGAGTGCGCGAGCCGACGGGTGCGCTGGAGCTCCGCGGCCAGTAAATCGATACGGGCTGGCAGAGCCGACCACACCGCGTCGGCGGCCACGACCATGTCCAGCGACGTCGCGTACAGCTCGTTCATCCGGTCCACGAGCGTGACGAGCGTGAACTGTTCGGTGAGCTTGCCAGAACCGCCGTGCAGGGTCGGCGCGTTGGCCGTGGCGGTCGCCGAGCCCGCCAGGGTCACCGACTCGCCGCGCAGCAGTTCCGTCAGCTCCACCAGGTCGTCGCGGCTGGACCAGCGGCGCCGGGAACGGATCTCGCGGGCGGAGCGCAACGCGTCCGTGTACGCGTCGAAATACGCCCACAGCAGCGTTATCGACGCCTCCGCGGTCGTCCACCGCTCCTTGGTGACGCCGGTGAGTTCGGCGCCCTCGAGAAGTCTGCGGCCCGCGTGGTCCTGCAGCGCGAGGAGCGAGGTCTCGATCGCCTCGTGTTCCGCGCCGAGCCGCGCCAGCGCACGGTCCACCTCGTCCCGGTCCATTACCGGCCCGGCGGGGTCCGTGACGCCCATCGATCACCTCTCGCTGCTGTCGTGTTCCGTCGGTTCGGTCTGTTCCTGCTGCTGTCGTGTTCCGTCTGCTCCGTCTTTTCCGGTCAATCGTGCGTCAGTTGATGGTCGGTCACTTGTACTTGGCGTCGGGAGGGGTCGCCGACGCCGACTTCTTTTCGCCCTGATCCATGGTCGGACGCAGCCACTTCTCGTACGACGCCTCCCAGCCGCCGTCCTCGACGTAGTTCTCCAGGGTCCGGTTGACCTGGCGTACCAGATCGTCGGAGCCCAGTTTCATCGCCACGCCGTAGTACTCGTCCGTGAACAGGCCGCCCTTGAGTTCCACCGTCGGGTCCTGCGCGGCCTGGCTGGCCGCGAGCGCGCCGTCCGTGACGACCGCGTCGACCTTGCCGAGCTGCAACTTCACCAGGCAGTCGAGCTGGTTGGGGACGGTGGTCGTGATGTCGGTGGAGTCGGGGAGGTCGCCGGACTTCCGGCCCGCCTCCAGGTTGTCGTACGCCGTGGAGCCCTGCGCCGAACACACCTTCCTGTCGGCCAGGGTCTTGTCGAAGCCGGTGATCTTCGAGGTCTTGGGGGCCAGGACCTGCTGGCCGGTGACGAAGTACGGTGCGGAGAAGGCGACTTGCCCGATGCGGTCGCAGTTGATCGTCATGGTGCGGACCACCATGTCGACCTCGCCCTTCTGGATCGCCTCGACACGGCGGCTGGTCGGGATGGCCTTGAACTGCACCGCGTCGCGGTCGCCGAGGATGTCCTCGGCGATCCGGTGGACCAGGTCGATGTCGAAGCCCTCCAGCTCGCCGGAGGGGTTGTTCGGGTCGAGGTAGCCCCAGCGGTAGCTGTTGGTGTCGACGCCGACGATCAGGCGGCGGTCCTTGCGTGCCTTGATGGCGTCGACGGTCGGCGTACCGCCGTTCCCGCCGGAGGGGGAGAGGCTCTGGTCCTGCGGGTTCTCGCAGTCCTCCGCCTTCGCCTGGCTGACCCGGGCGAGGCCCTGGCTCCCGGTGGCCGCGTCGTCCTCGCGGTGCTGGGACAGGGGCAGCAGCAGGGCGAAGGTCACCGTCAGGGCGACGATCAGCGCCATCGCGCCCACGCCGCCCCAGCCGCGCAGGCCGGAGCGCAGGCTCCGCCAGAGGTTGCCTGTGCGGGTGCCTGTGCGGGCCCTCGTGGGGGTGCCTGTGCGGATGCCTGTGCCCCGGAGGTGACCCGAGTCATCGCTTGCGTTCATCGTCGTGCCCCCTCTCACCTGTACTCCGACAGCCTGCGGCCGATGCCGAGGACCGCGCCGGCCGCGCCCAGGACCGCGAGGACCGCGGCGCCGGTCGGGAGGCCGGTCAGCGAGTCACGGCCGTCGCTCGCGGCCTGCTTGAACTCGGTCTGTTCGTGCGCGAGCGCTGCCTCGAGGGCCTTGTCGACGTTGTCGAAGCACACGCTCGTCGGCTCCTTCGCGGCGCCGATGACGCGGTCGCGGGCGGCCTGGTAGTTGCCGCTGTTGTTGTCGTCGCGGGCGATGTCGTGGCGGTCCTTCCAGACCTTCATGAAGCCGTTCGCGTCCTGTACGGGCTTCTTGCCGGTCGAGTCGTCCGCGAGGTCCTCGGCACGGTTGAGAGCCTTGCCCAGTTGATCGATCTGCTGGTCGTAGCCCCACTCGTACGCGTCCACGACCGTGTCGTCGTCGAGTGTCCTCGTGTCCGCGCCGCGGCGGACCAGGGTCAGGTTCTCGTCGCTGCGGGCCGTGAGTGAGGCGATGCGGGCCTCGTGCAGCACGGTCAGGGAGCGGACGCCGTGGTCGTAGGAGTCGTTCAGGCCTGCCCGGGCGATCGTGTGGCTGACGGCGAGCCACAGCAGGACCACCGTGGCGGCGGCCGTGGCCGTGACGAGGCCGTGGTTCAGGACCCTGTTCGTGCGCTGGTAGTTGCGGCGCTGGGCCCAGGCGAGGGCGGCGAGGGCGACGATGCCGAGGCCTGCGGCGGCCCACGGGAAGGACTTCGCGTCCGCGTAGTCCTCGTTCAGGCGCTGGTTCTCCGTCTTGTACAGCTTTTCGGCCCTGGGCAGCATGTTCTGCTGCATCATCTCGTTCGCGGCGCGCAGGTATGCGCCGCCGACGGGGTAGCCCTGGCGGTTGTTGGCCCTGGCTGTTTCCACGAGACCCTTGTACTCCGGGAGGAGTCTGCTGAGTTCCGCGATGGTCTTCGCGGACGGGGAGCCCGGTTCGGAGTTGGCTGCGGCCGTGACGAGCTTCGCTGCGGCCGTGCGGATGTCCTTTTCGTAGCCCTCGCGCATGGCGGGCTTTTCCTGCAGGCCTGCGAGATAGCCGCTGGCCGCTGCGGTGTTGGCGTCCGCCAGGGAGCGGTAGATGTCGGCCGCGTCCGAGCTGAGGGGCTGGCTGCGGTTGAGGACGTCGTCGGCGGCCGTTGCGCGGTCGGTCATCTGCCAGGCGGCTACTGCGCCGAAGGCGATGACGAGGGCGGCGAGGAGGGCGCCGATGATGCGGAGGCGGCCGGGTTCGGTGGTGGCGGCCGCGCGGAGTTGGTCCAGGCCCTCGGCGAAGGCGGTGCGGCGGGGTGGTGTTGCCGGGGGGACGGGGCGGCCGTTGGCGGTGGGGGGAGTCGGGGATGCCGGGGGTGCGGGCTGTGGTGGCACGGACGGCATGGTGGGTGCGCCTTGTGCCGGGTCGTTTCCCGGTGGTGGTGGTGCCGTGCTGTTCTTCGGCGTCTGTGTCACTGTTGACCTCCCCCGTGGCCATCCGTGCCGCAAGTATCGCTGCCGGGACTGACATCCGCACCGGCCTTCGCTGGATCTTGATCGGATCGCAGCGCGGATCCCAAAATTCCGGCATACCGAAACCGCTGTGCACGAGCCCCCTGCCCATGAATACGCCGGGGGAATCTGTTCGGTTCCAGGTTCGAGGGGCTACGCGTCGATGCCTGCGGCGGCCTGTGGCGGTTGGGTGGGGGTTCGCGTGGCGCCTGCGGGGGTGTGGTGGGTCGGGGCCGTACGCGGGTGCCGCGCCGCGCGGGCTGCGCCACCACCACGGCCACTCCTCCGGTCACCTTCCAGTGCCGGTCCAGGCATCTCAGCCCGTCTGGGGGTGCCCCCTCTGGGGGAGTTTGAGGACGAGGCCGTTCAGGCCGATGGGGGTCCAGGGGGCGTAGCCCCTGGGGACGGGACGGGTAGGGGCGGCGGGGGCGAGGAACCTTGGTGGGTGCCTACGGCTCGAAGTGTTGGCGGAGTCGGACGTGTACCTCCGGGAGTGCCCCGACCGCGTCCAGGCCCAGCAGGGCCGCGCCCAGGACCGGGCTTGCCGTGACCACGGTCGGGACGGCCTTCGGGGCGCGGGTGGTGAGCAAGTCGTGGATGGTGTCGATCAGTTGGGGGTGGCGGGCAGCCAGTACGCCTCCGCCCAGGAGCACCGGAGTCGACTCCTCCAGGAGGTCCAGTCGGGTCAGGGCGACCGTCGCCATCGTGACCACTTCGTCGGCGAGGCGGTCCACGAGATCGCGGGCGATCGGGTCGCCGGCCGCCGCGGTGGTGAAGAGGACCGGGGCCAGTTCGTGGCGGCGGGCGGGGGCGATGTGTTCGAGGTGCAGGGCCTCGACCAGGGCGTACATGGTGGGCAGGCCGAAGTGGGCGGGCAGCGTGTGCGTCAGCGTCGTGGGCGCTCCTCGGCCGTCCTCCGCCCGTGCCGCGTGCCACAGGGCTTCCTCCGCCAGGCCCCAGCCGCCTCCCCAGTCGCCGGAGATGCGGCCCAGCGCGGGGAAGCGGGCGGTACGGCCGTCGGGGCGCATGCCCACGCAGTTGATGCCGGCGCCGCAGACGACGGCCACGCCGCGGGGTTCCGGCACGCCCGACCTGAGGATCGCGAAGGTGTCGTTGCGGACCTCGACGGTCGTGCCCCACGCGCGTGCCTGCAGAGCCGCGGTCAGTTGCTCCTCCTCCACCGGGAGGTCGGCGTTGGCCAGGCATGCCGAGACATGGTCGGCGGACGTCACGCCGGCCGCGGTGAAGGCCTGGTCGACTGCTGCGGCCAGGGTGTCCATCGCCGGCTCCACGCCGACCGCGGGTGGGCGGAAGCCGCCGCCGCGGGCCGTGGCCAGCACGGTTCCGTCGGCGGCCACCACTGCCACGTCGGTCTTGCTGTTGCCCGCGTCTACGGCGAGGACACGTGCGGTCAGGCCCACGCGAGATGCTCCCGGTTGTGTGCGATCAGTTGGTCGGTGAGGGCTTCGGCGTACTCGTACTGGCCGATCAGGGGGTGCGACAGGAGGGCCTTGAAGACCCGGTCGCGGCCGCCGTGCAGGGCCGCTTCCAGGGCCAGGTGCTCGTACGCCGTCACCTGGGCCATCAGGCCCGCGTACAGCGGATCCACGGTCGGTACGGCGAGGGGGGCCGGGCCCTTCGCGCCCACCGCTGCCTGTACTTCGATCACGGCGTCGTCGGGGAGGAAGGGGAGCGTGCCGTTGTTGAGGGTGTTGACCACCTGGTACGGGCTGCCCGACCCGCCGAGCAGGGCTGCCGCCAGGTCGACTGCCGCCTCGGAGTAGTAGGCCCCGCCCCGCTTGGCGAGGAGCTCCGGCTTCTCGTCCAGGGACGGGTCGGCGTACAGCGCGAGCAACTGGCTTTCCATGTCCGCCACTTCCGCTGCCCTGGACGGCTTGGTGCGCAGCTCCCGTACGACCTCGTCGTGCGCGTAGTAGTAGCGCAGGTAGTACGACGGGACCGCGGTCAGGCGGTTCAGGAGGGGGCGGGGGAGGTGCAGGTCGGCGGCGATCGTGTCGCCGTGGTCGGTCAGGAGCTTCGGCAGGACGTTCTCGCCCTCGGGGCCGCCCAGGCGTACGCCCGTCTCCCAGGTGAGGTGGTTGAGGCCCACGTGGTCGAGGTGGATCTCGGAGGCGGGGACGTCGAGCATGGCCGCGAACTTCCGCTGGAAGCCGATCGCCACGTTGCACAGGCCGACCGCCCTGTGGCCCTCCTGGAGCAGGGCCCGGGTGACGATGCCGACCGGGTTGGTGAAGTCGATGATCCAGGCGGTGGGGTTGGTGCGGCGGACGCGGTCCGCGATGTCCAGGACGATCGGGACCGTGCGCAGGGCCTTGGCCAGACCGCCGGCGCCGGTTGTCTCCTGGCCGACGCAGCCGCACTCAAGGGGCCAGGTCTCGTCCTGCTCGCGGGCCGCCTGACCGCCGACGCGGAGCTGGAGGAGGACGGCGTCGGCGCCGTCCACCGCCGCGTCCAGGTCGGTCGTGGTGGTGATCCTGCCGTTGTGGGCCTGGCGGGTGAAGATGCGGCGGGCCAGGCCGCCCACCAGTTCCAGGCGGTCCTTCGCCGGGTCCATCAGGACCAGTTCCTCGATGGGGAGGGTGTCCCGGAGGCGGGCGAAGCCGTCGATGAGTTCGGGGGTATAGGTCGAGCCTCCGCCGACCACGGTGAGTTTCACTGCGAGGTGCCTCGCTTCCCGGTGCGGGGGACGGTGATCATCGGCCGGGGGTCCGGGGGTTGTCCCCCGGGGAGATGCTGCATGTGTGGTTCAACCCTTTACTCCGGTGAGCGTGACGCCCTCGACGAACGCCTTCTGGGCGAAGAAGAACACGAGGATCACGGGGGCCATGACCAGGACCGTGGCGGCCATGGTGAGGTTCCAGTCGGTGTGGTGGGCGCCCTTGAACGACTCCAGGCCGTAGGAGAGGGTCCAGGCGCCCGGGTTCTCGGACGCGTAGATCTGGGGGCCGAAGTAGTCGTTCCAGGCGTAGAAGAACTGGAAGAGGGCCACCGCGGCGATGCCCGGTTTCGCCATGGGGAGTACGACGCGCAGGAGTGTGCGGAGTTCACCGCAGCCGTCCACCCGGGCCGCGTCCAGGTACTCGTTCGGGATCGTCATCAGGAACTGGCGCAGGAGGAAGATCGAGAACGCGTCGCCGAACGCCATCGGGATGATCAGGGGCCACAGGGTTCCCGACAGGTCGAGCTGCTTCGCCCAGAACAGGTACATCGGGATGATGATCACCTGGGGCGGCAGCATCATCATCGAGATGACCAGCATCAGGGACAGATTCCGGCCGCGGAAGCGGAACTTGGCGAGCGCGTACGCCACCGGGATCGACGAGACGACGGTGAGGAGCGTGCCCAGGCCGGCGTAGATCAGGGTGTTCTTCCACCAGGTCAGGAAGCCGGGGGTGTCGAAGACCTTGGTGTAGTTGCCCCACTCCCAGGTGTCCGGGACCAGGTCGCGGGTGAGCGCCTGCTGGTCGCTCATCAGCGAGGTCAGGACGACGAACACGAAGGGCAGGGTGAAGAAGAGCGCGGCCGCGACGCCGAGGGAGTGGATCGCGATCCATTCCAGGAGGGCCCTGCGGCGGGCCGTGCGCTCGGCGGTGGTCGGGGCCTCCAACTGCACCGGCTTGTCCAGTACTTGGGTCATGGTCAGTCACCTGCCTGGATCAGTCCGCCCCGGCGCCGCATCAGCAGCGCGGTGAAGGCCATGGCGAGGGCGAACAGCACGAGGGCGACCACGCAGGCCGAGCCGTAGTCGAAGCGCTGGAAGCCGAGGTTGTAGACGAGTTGGGGGAGGGTCAGGGTCGACTTGTCGGGGTAGCCCGGTTCGAACTGCTGGCCGGAGCCGCCGATGATGCCGGAGGCGACCTTTCCGGCGACCAGCGGCTGCGTGTAGTACTGCATCGTCTGGATCACGCCCGTGACCACGGCGAACATCACGATCGGCGAGATGTTCGGCAGCGTGACGTAGCGGAACCGCTGCCAGGCGGATGTGCCGTCCAGCTCCGCCGCCTCGTACTGCTCCTTCGGTACGTCGAGCAGCGCGGCCATGAAGATGACCATGAGGTCGCCCACGCCCCACAGCGCCAGCGCGGTGAGGGCCGGCTTGGACCAGGCGGGGTCCGTGAACCAGCCGGGGGTCGGCAGGCCCAGGCCGTCGAGGACCGAGTTGACCGGGCCTGTGCCGGGGTTGAGGAGGAAGACGAAGGCCAGCGTCGCGGCGACCGGGGGAGCCAGGTACGGCAGGTAGAACAGGGTGCGGAAGACGCCCGCGCCGGTCTTGATCTTGGTGATGAGCAGACCGATGCCGAGGCCGAACGCCACCCGGCAGGTCACCATCACCAGCACCAGCCAGAGCGTGTTGCGCAGCGCCGGCCAGAACAGCGGGTAGTCGTTGAAGACGTAGGCCCAGTTGCCCAGGCCGCGGAAGACCGGTGTGCCGAACCCGTCGTACTTCATCAGCGAGAAGTAGACGGTGGACACCAGCGGGTAGGCGAAGAAGACGCCGAAACCGATGAGCCACGGTGACAGGAAGGCCACCGTTCGAAGCGCCGACCTGCGGCGCTTCGCGCGGAGAGTGTGCGTGGACATCGACGGAGCTACTTCGCCTGCTCGATGTCGGTGTCGATCTGCTTGGCGGTCTTCTCCAGGCCGGCCTTCAGGTCCTTCACCTTGCCGGACTCGTACTGGTAGCCGAAGTCCTGAAGGGTCGTCTGGTACGTCGAGCCGTTGACGGAGGCCGGCGGGGTGTTCGAGTGCTCGTTCTGGGCGATGTCCAGGAACGTCTTGAAGCCGGGGTCCACCTTCAGGTCGGGCGACTTCAGGGCGGCGAACGTGGAGGGCACGTTGTGGATGGCGTTGGCGAAGGAGACGACGGCCTCGGTGTCGGTCGTCAGGTACTTCACCAGCTCCCAGGCCGCGTTCTGCTTCTTGCTCTGCGGGGCGATGCCGATGATCGTGCCGGAGAGGAAGCCCTTGCCGTACTCGGCGGCCTCGTCGTCGGCGACGGGCATCGGCGCGGTGCCGACCTCGAAGTCGACGCCGGCCTGCTGGGTCATGCCCAGGCGCCACTCGCCGTCGAGCTGCATGGCCACTTGGCCGGTCTGGAACGGATGCTTGGCGCCCCACTCGTCACCGAAGGTGTTGCGGTACTTCTCCAGCTTCGCGAAGCCGCCGAGGTCGTCGATGAGCTTCTTCTGGTACGTGAACATCTCGGCGAAGGCCGGGTCCTTGGCGATGTTGGACTTGCCGTCCTTGTCGAAGTAGGTGTGGTCCCACTGGGACATGTAGTGGTCCACGACCGTCTCGTAGCCGTGGTAGGTCGGCATGAAGCCGAGCTGCTCGTAGCTGTCGCCCTTGGCCTCGGTCAGCTTCTTGGCGACCGTGGCGAACTCCGACCAGGTCTTCGGCGGGGACTTGATGCCCGCCTTCTCGAAGGCGTCCTTGTTGTAGTAGAGGCCGTAGGCGTCGCCCAGCAGGGGCAGGGCGCAGCGGGTGCCCTCGAACTGGGTGTAGTCGAGCATCGGCTTCGGGATGAGCTTGTCGAGGTCGAGCTTCGACTTCTCGATGAAGGGCTTCAGGTCGAGGAAGGCGCCCGAGGAGCAGAACTTGCCGATGTTGGAGGTCGTGAACGACGACACCACGTCGGGGCCGCTCGAACCGCCCGCGCGCAGGGCCTGGTTGAGCTTGTCGTCGTTGATGTTGCCGACGACCTTCACCGTGATGTTCGGGTGGGCCTTCTCGAACGCGTCGACGTTCTCCTGGATCGCCTTGACCTCGGCGGGCGCGCTCCAGCCGTGCCAGAAGGTGATCGTCGTCCTGGCGTTGGGGTCGTCGGTGGCGGCGGACTCCGACTGGCCGGTACAGGCCGTGGCGAGGAGGGCCAGGGAGGCGGTGGCGGCGAGGGCGGCTGCTGCCTTGCGGGTGGGTGAGGGTATGACGTTCCAGGACTTTCCGGGCATGGCGAGGTCTCCCAAGGGCGGGAACGGGGTGGGTGAGGGAAGGCGGGGGGTGAGTCAGGGGGTGCGGAGGGGGAGGTGAGCCGGTGGAGCGGGGCCGTCAGCGGGCGGTGTCGAAGACCTCGTCGCGTGTGGTCGCGAGCGCGCTCTCCAACGCGCCCCGCAGCACCGGGTGTTCACGTACGTCGCCGACGACCAGCCTGGGGCGGGCCGCGGCCAGTTCCTCCAGCTCGGACTGGACGAGGGCGCGCAGCACCTCACCGCCGGAGGTGAGGGAGGCGCCGCTGAGGACGATGAGTTCGGGGTCGAGGACGGAGACCAGGGAGGCGAGACCGGTGGCCAGCCGGGTCGCGTAGGTCTGGAGGAGCAGCCGGTGCAGGTCGCTGTCCTCGGCGGCGGCCCGTTCGACGAGGGTGGCGGCGGCCTCGGCGTACGGCGTCGACGGGATGTCGCCGATGCCGAGTTCGCGGGCCAGCCGGGGGATCGCCTGCGAACCGGCCAGCTCCTGGTAGCCGCCACTGTTGGCCTTGGCGACCTGCCGGACCAGGGGTGTTCCGGGGACCGGCAGGAAACCCACCTCGCCCGCGCCGCCGGTCCAGCCGCGGTGCAGCCGGCCGCCGAGGATCAGGGCGGCGCCGAGGCCCCCCTCGTTCCACAGCAGGACGAAGTCCTCGTGGCCGCGGGCCGCGCCGAGCCGCTGCTCGGCCACCGCCGCGAGGTTGACGTCGTTCTCGTACTCGACCGGCATCGGCAGGGCCGCGGCGAGTTCGTCCAGGAGTGCGGGGGTGTGCCAGCCGGGGAGGTGGGAGGCGTAGCGCAGCCGGCCCGTGTTGGGGTCGAAGGCGCCGGGGGTGCCGATGACGAGCCGGTGGACGTCGTCGCGGGCGAGGCCCGCCGCCTTCACCGCGCCGTCCAGGGCGTCGGTCACCTGCCGGACGACGGGCTGGGCCGGGCGCCTGCCGGGGGTGGGCAGTTCGTACGACCCGACCGTGCGGCCCGTGACGTCGGCAACGGCGGCGAGGATGCGTTCGGGGGTGACGTCGAGCCCCGCGGCGTACGCGGCGGCCGGGTTGACCTCGTACAGCTGGGCGCCCGGGCCCGGTCGGCCCTCCGTGGTGCCGGTCGCCAGGACGAGGCCGGCGGCCTCCAGGCGGGCGAGCAGCTGGGAGGCGGTCGGCTTGGACAGGCCGGTGAGCTTGCCGATTCGCGTGCGGGACAGCGGCCCGTGTTCCAGGAGGAGGTCCAGGGCGGCACGGTCGTTCATGGCGCGCAGGACGCGCGGGGTGCCCGGCGTGCCGGCGGTTCCTGCCATGGGATCGACACCTGCCTTTCGGCTGACCAGTTTCTCAGCGATCTACGAGGGAAGTCCATCCAGGATCACTGTTAGGAAAGTTTCCTATCTGCTGTCGAGGAAAGTAAGCCCGGCAGGAAGGCGGCGTCAAGAGAGCTGGTCCGGCAGACAGCAGAGTCGTTACTTGAGGGCGCTGCGGTCGGCCGCGAACTCGTGCCGTGGGAGCAGGAGCGGGGTCGCCAGCAGCAGGACCCCGGCGAGGGCGATCGCAGCGCGCGTCCCGGTCAGCGCGGCCAGCAGGCCCCACAGTGCCGTCGCCGCCGCGGTCGCCGTCTTGCCGGTGATCGACCAGGCCGTCAGGGTGCGGGTCGTGCGGTCCGGCGGGGTCTGGTCGAGGCGGGCGGTGGCGAGCACCGGGTTGAAGACGCCGATGCAGGTGATCAGGCCGAACTCGACGGCCATGACGAGGAGGAGGCCCGGCGTGCCCGGCCCGATGAAGGCCAGGCCTACGGGCCAGACGGCGCGCAGGGTGCCCGCGGTCAGCAGGACCCGGCGCCGGCCGTGCCGGGCGACCAGGCGCCGGGACAGGCGCGAGCCCAGCAGGCCGCCCAGGCACGGTACGGCGAAGGCGAGGCCGTACTGCCAAGGGGGGAAGCCGAGTTGGCCGAGCATGAGGACGGCGAGCAGCGGGGCCGGCGCCATGATCAGGGCGTTGACCAGGACCGTGTTGAGGAACAGCGGGCGCAGGGTGGGGTGGCCGAGGATGTGCCGCCAGCCGGCCGGGAGGTCGCTCATCCGCAGGCCTGAGGGGGTGCCCGGAGGCGGCTGGTGCCGTCCCGACGGCTGTCTGCCGCTCTGTTGTCCTTCCTTACCGCCGATCGCCCGGATTCCCAGTGCCGACAGCAGATAGCTGACCGCGTCCACCAGCACCGTCGTCATCGGGCCGAACACACCGACCGCGACCCCGCCGAGCGGTGGGCCGAGTGCGGTGGTCGTCCAGGTCGTGGCCTCGAAGCGACCGTTCGCCGCGAGCAGGTCCTCCGGCGGCACCAGGGACTTCAGATATGAACCGCTCGCCGCGCCGAACGTGATGTCCGCCGTGGCGACCACGACCGACACCACCAGCAGCTGGCCGAGGGAGAGTCCGTCGAGCGCGAACGCGGCGGGGATGCTCAGCAGCGCCGCGCACCGGATCAGGTCCGCCGCGATCATCACCGGCCGCTTCCGGCGGAACTCCACCCACGCCCCGAGCGGCACCGCGACCACGGCCCCCACCGCGAGGCCCGAAGCCGCCAGCAGCGCGACCTCACTCGCCCCGGCGTGCAGCACGACGACCGCGATCAACGCGAAGGCGTCGAAGGCCAGGCGTGTCCCGAAGGCGCTGACCGCGTAGGCCGCCCACAGCCAGCCGAACGCCCGCCCCAGCCCCCGCCCGCCCGTCACCGTCCGGACCCTACTCCAGGCCGGTGGCGGTCTGTTCGGGGCCGTTCAGTCCTGGTGCTGATGCCAGGCAAAGCCCGCGCCGGGTGCCCCGGCTGAACGATGGGGCACCCAGCGCGTGCTGTCCGCGCCGGATGCCCCGACCGTTCACTCGAACGAGTGTGCTGAACCGGTCCCGCGGTCTCGGCCCTACTTCGTCACGCTCGGCGGCGTCAGCGGAGTGGCCGCCACGGACTGCGGGGAGGTGGTGCTGGCGTAGGCCGAGGGGGCCGACATGCCCGCCGTGGGGTCGGCCGCGGTCTCCTCCTCCAGGGCCAGGGGAGCCCGGCCGACGATCGGGATGTCGGCGGCGTCGAAGGCGCGCTTGATGCGCCAGCGCAGTTCGCGTTCGACGGTCAGGGCCTTGCCCGGCATCGTCTTCGCCGAGACGCGTACGACCATCGAGTCCAGCAGGACGCTGTCCAGGCCGAGGACCTCGATCGGGCCCCAGAGGAGCTCGTTCCAGGGCTCCTCCTTGCTCATCCGCTCGGCGACCTCGTCGATGGTGGCCCTGACCTTGTCCAGGTCCTCGGAGGAGCGGACGGTGACGTCCACGCCGGCCGTCGACCAGCCCTGGGACAGGTTGCCGATGCGCTTGACCTCGCCGTTGCGGACGTACCAGATCTCGCCGTTGTCGCCGCGCAGCTTGGTCACGCGCAGGCCGACCTCGATGACCTCGCCGGCGGCGACGCCCGCGTCGATCGTGTCGCCGACGCCGTACTGGTCCTCCAGGATCATGAAGACGCCGGAGAGGAAGTCGGTGACCAGGTTGCGGGCACCGAAACCGATCGCGACGCCCGCGACACCGGCGGAGGCCAGCAGCGGGGCGAGATTGATCTCGAAGGCGGACAGGACCATCAGGGCGGCCGTGCCCATGATCACAAAGCTGGCCACCGAACGCAGCACCGAGCCGATCGCCTGCGAGCGCTGACGGCGGCGCTCGACATTGACGAGCAGCCCGCCGAGGGCCGTGCCGTCCACCGCCTGGGCGGTGCGGTTCATCCGGTCGATGAGCTTGGTGATCGCCCTCCGGATCACCACTCTCAGCACCGCCGCGATGGCCAGGATCAGCAGGACCCTGAGGCCTATCGCGAGCCAGGTCGACCAGTTCTGCTCGACCCAGGTCGCGGCCTGGGTCGCACTCTCGTGAGCGTCCTTGATCGTGGGAACCGCCGGGGTGGTCGTCCCCGAGGGCGTTGGCGACGGCGTAGGACCGGCGGCCAGTAGGACGGCGGACAGGGACACGGCAGGTACCTCCAGTGCAGCGGCCCGCCCCGTCGGTAGATGGTCAAGGTCACGAAAGGGTCACCGGCGGGGCAGACCCACCACACTAACGGGGCATCGTGTGTGGATCGTCGCCATGTTCGAGGGAGGAATCGTGCCCACGTGGGGATGAACTGGTGGGATGAACCGTTCATCGCCCAGGGGATGAATCAGATGTGGTCGAAAACACTCTCAGCCCGTTACCGGGACATGGTGGCGCTTTCACCAGGCGAGAGGGGAGACTGACTACAGATCGTCCCGGCGCGAGCCACGCGCCGCCGACGCCCAAGGAGGCATCCGTGCCGCATGTCCTGGTCCTCAACGCGTCGTACGAGCCGCTCGGCGTCGTACCGCTCCGCCGCGCGCTCGTCCTCGTCCTCGAGAACAAGGCCGTATGCCTCGAGGAGTCCGGCGCCTTCATGCACAGCGCAACCGTCACAGTCCCCGCACCCAGCGTGGTCCGGCTCAAGCGATTCGTCCGGGTTCCCTATCGGGGGCCCGTTCCTCTTACCCGCAGGGCGCTCTTCGCGCGCGACGGGGGCCGGTGCATGTACTGCGGTGGCGTCGCAACCAGCGTCGACCATGTCATTCCGCGCAGCCGCGGGGGCAAGCACGTCTGGGACAACGTGGTGGCGTCCTGCCGCCGCTGCAACCACGTGAAAGCCGACCGACATCTGTTCGAGATCGGCTGGCGGCTGCGCCACAAACCCGCTCCACCCACCGGTCTCGCCTGGCGCATCATCGGCACCGGGCATAGGGACCCGCGCTGGCTGCCGTACTTGCAACCGTACGGCGCCGAGGACGCCATGGCCCGGATCGACGGCATCTCCGCCTGACGACCCGGGCCTTCGCATACCTGGCGTGCGGCGGCAGGCGTCCGGCCCCGAGGGTCCCCCGTGCCCCCGGGGCCGTCCGTTCACGCGGCCGTACGGCCGTTCTCACACGTACCGCAGCTCCGCCGGCCGCACCGTGCGCCGCAACAACGGCAGGGACGTGGCCGCGGCCAGCAGGCAGGCGGCATAGACGGCGACCGGCACCAGGACGGGCACCAGCGGTACGCCCCCGGCGGCCTCGTCGAGCATCCCGGCCCAGCCCAGGTGGATCGCCGTGCCGCCCGCGCCCGCGAGCAGCATCGCCGGTGCCAGCGGCAGCGCGGTCTCCAGGAGCAGCGCCCGGCCGAGCACGCTCTGCGGTACGCCCGCCGCGGCCTGCGCGGCCAGTCCCCGGCGCCGGGTGGCCAGCGACTCGGCGGTGCCCACGGCCAGGCCCGACAGGGTCAGTACCAGCGCGACGAGGATCGCGGCGCCGGAGAGGTCGAGGCCGGTGGTGTAGTAGGAGCCGTTCTCGGCGAGGTCGTCGCTGCTGTTCACCAGCTGGATCAGCACCTCGCGGATGCCGGCGAAGGCCGTGCCGACGACCGTCACCAGCAGCACCGCCGCATGGGTACGGGCCGCCGCCCACGGGTCGTCACGCAGCCGCTCCGCCGCGATCAGCAGCGCCGGGCGCTGGGCGCGGGCGGCGAGCGCGGCGCCCAGCCGCCGGGACGACCAGCCCGCCAGCCACACGGCCGAGACGCCGGTCAGCAGGCTCACGGCGAACACCGTCAGCGGGACGAGAGCGTGGTCGAGGGTGTTGCCGTAGACCGTGGCCAGGCCCGTGAGCAGGGCCGTCGCCGCCAGCAACCCGGTCAGTACCAGGAAGGTCCGCCCCGGACCCCGCGCCGGCCGCACCCGCCGCACCCGGCCCAGCGGCGAGGCCGCCACACGCCGTAGCGACAGCGCGCTCACGGCGGCGCCCAGCAGCGGGACGGTCACGGCGACCGGGGCGATGCCGAGCCACGCCAAGGGCTCGGGGGCCTGCCACAGGCGCAGCAGGAGCAGGACGCAGAAGACCGTGGCCACGGCCGAGCCGGCCAGACAGGCCAGCCCCGCCTCCAGCGCCGCGATCCGCCGCACCTGGGCGGGCGTGGCCCCCGCGAGCCGCAGCGCGGCCAGGCGTCGGTCGCGGTGCACCGCACCCACGCGGGCGCACTGCCCGAGGAACCCGAGCACCGGCACCAGCAGCATCAGCAGCGCGACGATCACGCCCTGCCGGTCGCTGGGGTGATCGAGGAGCCCGGATCCGAAGGACACCGAGTACTGCCCGTCCATCGCGGTGAGCGTGGCGACCGCCAGCCCGATCCCGGTCGCACCTCCCGACCCCACCGCCGTCAGCATGACCCGCCACCACTCCCGCCGGTCGGACCCCCGGGTGAGCAGCCAGGCCAGCCGGAGGTCGGCGCTCAGGCGGGTTCTCATGCCGCCACCTCCAGCGGTGTCACGGTGCCGTCGGCCAGCCGCACCTCGCGGTCCGCGTACGCCGCCACCTGGGCGTCGTGCGTGATCAGCAGCACCGCCGTGCCCGACTCGCGGGCCGTGTGGGTCAGGGCCGTCATCACCTGCTCGCTCGCAAGCGAGTCCAGCGCCCCGGTCGGCTCGTCCGCGAAGACGAACCTCGGGCCGGTGACCAGGGCCCGCGCCAGGGACGCCCGCTGGGCCTGGCCGCCGCTCATCTCGCCGGGCCGCAGCTCCTCCTGCCCGCGCACCCCGAACCGCTCCAGCCACTCACCGGCCGTCGCCTGCGCCTCCTGCCGACGGGCACCCGCGAGCAGCAGCGGCAGCGCGACATTGTCCAGGGCCGTCAGCTCGGGGATCAGCTGTCCGAACTGGAAGACCACGCCGAACTCCGTACGCCGCAGCTCGCTCAGCCGCTGCTCGGACAACCGGTCCAGCCGCTCCCCGTCGTACGTCACCGAGCCGGTGTCCGGGCGGACGATGCCGGACAGGCAGTGCAGGAGCGTCGACTTTCCACTGCCGCTGGCGCCGGTGACGGCGAGGATCTCGCCGGCCCGCAGCTCGACGGACGCACCGCGCAGGGCCTGCGTCCTGCCGTGCGCCTTGACGAGGTCACGGGCCGCAAGAAGCGGCACCGGGCTTCCCCCTGGGTTGCTCATACTGCGTCGACCTCCGCGGTCAGAGTGGTGAGCCGGGCCGCCGTGGTCGTCATCCAACGGAGGTCGGCGTCGAGGTGGTTGAGGGCGTAGTCCGCCGAGAGCACGGTCGCGAGATCGGTGCCCGGCGCGGTCTTGACCGCCGTGAGCTGCCGCATCCGCTCCATGTGGGCGGCACGCTGGGCGCGCAGATAGGCCTCGGGGTCGCCGCCGGACAGGATCGACACGACGACCTTGGCGAAGATCTCGTTCGTCACGAACGGCGCGGGCGGCGCGATCTCCCCGGCCCACTGGGCCAGTTCGAGCGCGCCGTCGTCCGTCGCGCGGTACATGGTGCGCTCCGGGCCGCCGTCCGAGTCGGTGCCGTCGACCTCGGCGAGTCCATCGCGGACCAGCCGCTGCAAGGTCGTGTAGACCTGCCCGTAGGCCAGCGGGCGGGCCTGCGGGAAACGTTCGTCGTGGCGTCGCTTGAGGTCGTAGCCATGGCTCGGCCCCGTGGCGAGCAGCCCCAGCAGGATGTGGCGGGTGCTCATGCGCATCATTATGTACTGAGTACATGTACTGAGTGAATAGTGATCAGCAAGAAAGCCCGGAAAACCGCAGGAGCGGAACAGGATGTGCGGAACAGAATGTGATGAGAGGCACGTTGTTCCTCTGTGTACGTCTGTCACCGCGCCCGCTGGGTAGGGACGGCGGTAACCCGCACGCCGTACTCGAAGAGGAGGCCCCCGTGGCCACAGCATCGGCCCTTTCCAAACCCGAGGCGCCCAGCGAGACCGAGATGTACGAAGGCGTCTTCACCGAACCCGAGATGTACGCCTGTGTCTTCAGCTCCGAGGGCGCCTGCACCGAGACCCCGCTCACCAGCGAACCACCCCTGCCCGACGCCGAGCCCCTCACCAGCGAACCGCCGCTCGCGGACGCTGCACCGCTGACGAGTGAGGCGGCGACCTGGGACATGGGTATGGACATCGGTATGGACATGGACATGTACTCCACGAGGCCGTAGATGACAGGACAGCGGTCGGCCGAAGCCCCGGCCGAGGGCCCTGAGGACCTCCCCTCCGACGACCTGTCGCGGCTCGCCGAGCTGCACGGCGTCGCCACCTCCTACCAGCCGTCCGCCGACCGCACGGTCACGGCCTCCGCCACCGCACTCACTCTCGCCCTGGCCGCCCTCGACGTCGACGCGAGCACGCCCACGTCCGTCGGTGCCGCACTGGCCGCGCGGGAGCGTGAGCTGCGCGAGCGGCTGCTGCCGCCGACGGTGGTGTGCCGGCCCGGCGCCGAGCCCCTGGCGCCGGGCGCGCTGCCGTCCGGCACCCGGCTGCACATCGAGACCGAACAGGGCGACACCCGCGCCGCAGTCGACCGGCTGCCGCCCGCCGGTCAACTCCCGCCCGGCGTCCACCGATTGACCGTGACCACTCCTGACGGCCGTACGGCGACGAGCCACCTGGTCGTGGCCCCGTCCCGGCTGCCCACGCCCACCGCACGGTCGTACGGTTTTCTCGTCCAGCTCTACTCCCTCCTGTCCCGTCACTCCTGGGGCATGGGCGACCTCGGTGACCTCGGCGAGCTGGCCGCCTGGGCCGGCCGGGCGCTCGGCGCCGGATTCGTGCAGGTCAACCCGTTGCACGCGGCCGTACCCGGAGCCCCGACCGACCCTTCGCCCTACCGCCCGTCCTCCCGCCGCTTTCCCGACCCGGTGCATCTGCGGGTCGAGGACGTGCCCGAGTTCGCCCATGTCGAGGACCGCGAGCGTGTGCGGGCCCTGCTGGAGCGGGCCGCGCGGCTGCGGGAAGCGGTGCTGGAGAAGGGGGAGTTGATCGACCGGGACGCCGTGTGGGAGGCGAAGCGGGAGGCGCTGGAACTGGTGCGTGAGGTGCCGCTCGGGCCCGGGCGGCAGGCCGCCTACGTCGACTTCCTCGCACAGGAGGGACAGGCGCTGGAGGACCACGCCACGTGGTGCGCACTGGCCGAGGTGCACGGCTCGGACTGGCGGCGGTGGCCGGCGGGACTGCGGGATCCGCGCTCGCCCGACACCGCCCGCGCGCGGGGCGAGTTGATGGACCGGGTCGACTTCCACTGCCGGCTCGCCTGGCTCACCGACACCCAGCTGACCGCCACCCAGCGGATCGCGCGGGAGGCGGGCATGCCGGTCGGGGTCGTGCACGACCTCGCGGTCGGGGTGCATCCCGAGGGCGCGGACGCCTGGGCGCAGCAGGAGTACTTCGCGGCCGGGATGTCGGTGGGCGCCCCGCCGGACGCCTTCAACGCCCGCGGCCAGGACTGGGGGCTGCCGCCCTGGCGGCCGGACCGGCTGGCCGAGTCGGGGTACGAGCCGTACCGCCGGCTGCTCAGAGCGCTCTTCCGCTACGCGGGCGCGTTGCGGATCGACCACGTCATGGGGCTGTTCCGGCTCTGGTGGGTGCCGCAGGGGCATGCGCCGACGGCAGGGACGTACGTCCGCCACGACGCCGAGGCCATGCTCGCGATCCTGGTGCTGGAGGCCTCCCGGGCCGGAGCGGTGGTGATCGGGGAGGACCTCGGCACGGTCGAGCCCGGTGTGCGGGAGGCGCTGCGTTCGCGGGGTGTGCTCGGCACCTCGGTGCTGTGGTTCGAGCGGGACTGGGGCGGCGACGGCCGCCCCCTGCCGCCGGAGTCCTGGCGCTCCGACTGCCTCGCCACCGCCACCACGCACGACCTGCCGTCCACCGCGGCCCGCCTCACCGGCGAACACGTCGAACTCCGCGACAGCCTCGGCCTGTTGACCCGCCCCGTGGAGCAGGAGCGCGCGGAGGCCGCCGCCGACACCGGCGAGTGGCTGGAGCTGCTGTCCCGGCTCGGGCTGATGCGCGGCACGCACGGCGGGCACTGCGCGTCGGAGGAGGAGGCCGAGATCCAGGCCGTCCATCGCTTCCTGCTGCGCACCCCGGCCCGCATGGTCGGCATCTGGCTCCCCGACGGCGTGGGCGACCGCCGCCCGCAGAACCTGCCGGGCACGTGGGACCAGTACCCGAACTGGCGGCTGCCGGTCGCGGACGCGCAGGGAAAGGCGATGACGCTGGAGGAACTGGCGGCGTCGCCGAGGATGCGGGCGTTGCTGGAGGTGCTGCGGGGAGACGCCCGCCGGCACGGCTGACCGGCGCGCTCGGGCCCTGCGGCGGGCGGCGTCCGCGGGGCCGGGTGCTCCTTACGGCACCCCCCGGACGCGCGGGCCCCGGCGGCGTTCGGTACTTTTGGCCCCGTGGACAAGAAGAACGCCCTGCGCGCCGGCGCCCTGGCTGCCGGTACGACGCTGATGATGCTGCTCATGTCGTCCCCCGCGCTCGCGCTCACGCGTGACGACGGCGACGACCCCGGTCAGGGCCTGAGCGTCATGGAGACGCTGGGCCAGTTCGTCCTTGCCCCGATCGTGCTGTTCGCGGTCATCGCGGGACTCGTGATGGTCCTGGACCGCTCCACGGACCGTCAGCCGAAGGCGAAGGCCAAGGCGAAGGCCTGATCCGCGCGGTCCCGACCGCCCCCCGCTTCCGTCGAGGGCGCCGGCCCCGTCGTACGTACGCGCATCCGCCGTACGTGGACGAGGCCGGCGCCCTCGGTGTGTTCTGCGGTGCTCTCCGGGCGGCCCGTGGCGGGTGACTCTCACGCCGGGTACGGCGCGGTCAGATACCGCTGCACCGTGGGCGCGAGCCAGGCCACGATCTCCTCGGGGGCCAGCGCCACGGCGGGCGGGAACCGCAGGACGTAGCGCGTGAGCGCCAGCCCGAGCAACTGCGACGACGCCAGCGCGGCCCGCGCCGGGGCCTGCTCGGGATCGGGGCACACCCGACGGGCCACCGGCAGCAGCTGGTCCGCGAAGATGCCCTGCATGCGCTGCGCCCCGGCCTCGTTGGTCGCGCCGACCCGGAGCAGGGCCGTGAGCACCTCGTTCTCCTCCCACATGGCCAGGAAGTGGCTCACGAGGGCCCGGCCGACGTCGTCGCGGGACAGCGACGCCGGTTCCGGCAGCTTCAGATCGATGGCCACGGCCGCCGCGAAGAGCCCCTCCTTGTTGCCGTAATAGCGCATCACCATCGACGGGTCGATGTTCGCGTGCTTGGCGATCGCGCGGATGGTGGCGCGCTCGTAGCCGTCCGCCGCGAAGCGCTCGCGGGCCGCGTCGAGGATCGCCGTGCGCGTGGCGTCGGAGCGGCGAGGGGTGGTGCCTCCGGGGCTGCTGCTCTGCGTCATGCCAACAATCGTATGCCAACGCCTGTAGGCCAACAAGTGTTGACAGGGTCGGAGGGCGGTTCTACGGTTGCCAACAAGCGTTGACCAACATGCGTTGGCCAACAAACGTTGGCATCGGGAGGCTCCCATGACCGCCAAGAACGGCACCGGCACCGGCTCCACTCACCCCGTCCTCGTCGTCGGCTCCGGCCCCACCGGTCTCCTCCTCGCGGGAGACCTCGCCGCCGCCGGGGTCCGCGTCACCCTCGTCGAGCGGCGCCCGCACAGGATCAGCAACCTCTCCCGCGCCTTCGGTGTGCACGCCCGCACCCTGGAGCAGCTCGACGCCCGCGGCCTCGCCGACGAGCTGATCGCCACCGGCAGCACCATCACCGAGCTGCGACTGTTCCGTCGCCTCTCGCTCGACCTGGGCACGCTGCCGTCGCGCTTCCCGTTCCTGCTCATCACCCCGCAGTACGAGGTGGAGCGGCTGCTGGAGCGGCGGGCGCGCGAGCTCGGGGTCGAGTTCCTCTTCGAGAGCGAGGTCGTGGGGCTGCGACAGGACGACGACGGGGTCGACCTCGATGTGCGCGGTCCGGACGGGGCGGTCGTCACGCACCGCGCGGCCTACGTCGTCGGCGCGGACGGCCACCGCAGCGCCGTACGTCAGGCGATCGGCCTGCCCTTCCCCGGCGTCTCGGTCATCAAGTCCCTGTTCCTGGCGGACGTCCGGCTCGCCGAGCAGCCCGCGAGCGTGCTCACCGTCGACGGCGCGGGTGACTCCTTCGCGATGATCGCGTCCTTCGGCGACGGCTGGTACCGCGTCATGGGCTGGAACCGCCGCCATGAGGTCCCCGACGACGCCCCGCTCGAGCTCGCCGAGGTCAAGGAGGTCACCCGCCGTGCCCTCGGCACCGACTACGGCATGCACGACGCGCGCTGGCTCTCCCGCTTCCACAGTGACGAACGGCAGGCGCCGCAGTACCGGCTCGGGCGGGTCTTCCTCGCCGGCGACGCCGCGCACGTCCACTCACCGGCCGGCGGTCAGGGCATGAACACCGGCCTGCAGGACGCGGCCAACCTCGGGTGGAAGCTCGCCGCGGTCGTCAGCGGCCGACAGCCCGCGACCCTGCTGGACACCTACCAGGCCGAACGTCACCCCGTCGGCAAGGCGGTACTGCGCAGCAGTGGCGGGCTGGTCCGGCTGGCTCGGGCGCAGAGCCCGGCCCTGCGCGCCGTCCGCGCCGTGTTCTCCGCCTTCGTCAACGCCGCCCGGCCTGCCCAGGTGAAGGCCCTGGCCCAGATCTCGGGCATCGGGTACAAGTACGCCGCCGCGCGCGGCTCCCACCGCCTGGTCGGCACCCGCGTCCCGGATGCGGCTCTGGGAAGTGGCCGCCTGTACGAGGCTCTGCGGGGCGGGCGGTTCGTGCTGGTCCTCCCGTCGGCCGGGGAGGCGCCCGAGGTGCAGAGCGGCCGCAAGGACCGGCTCGCCGTGGAGCGTTGGGCGAGCGACCGCCGTACGGCCATGCTCGTGCGGCCCGACGGATACGTGGCGTGGGCGGCGGACGCCACCGACGCGCGGGCGGTCGAGGTGGCGGTCGCCGAGCACGTCGGGTGAGCGAAATCCCTCCCGGAACCTTTCAGTTCTCCTGAAAGGAATGCTCGAAAAGTTTCGATGGACGCGACAGATGGTGCGCTGCGACGGTGGACCCGTCACCGTCGCCGCCCATCGAAAGGACCTCTGTGCCCGCCGTCCTGAACCGGACCGCCCGTACGACATCCCCCTCCATCGCCCCGACCCCGAGGACGGCCGCCGCCCTCGGGGTCGCTCTCGCCGCTCTCGCCACGGTCGTCTGGTCCGGCAGCTTCGTCACCTCACGGGCGCTGCACGACAGCGTGCCGCCGGTGCAGCACGCGTTCTGGCGGTGGCTGGTGGCGCTGGTCGCGGTGGCTCCGTTCGGTGCCCGGCAGGCCTGGCGGCAGCGGGAGCTGATCCGCAGGCACCTCGGCTTCGTGCTCCTCGCCTCGCTGCTCGGCGTCACCACCTACAACACTCTGGTCAACCAGGCCGGCGTGACCACTCCCGCCGCCAACATGGGCATGATCATGGCCGCCTCGCCGGTGCTGATGGCGCTGTTCGAACGGGCCGCGGGGGTACGGCTGGGCGCGCGCCGGGTGGTCGGGCTGCTGGTGGCCTGCGCGGGCGTCCTGCTGCTGATCGGCAGTGGTGCGGGCGGGACAGGGTTCGCGGCCGGGGATCTGTGGATGGTGGCGGCGGCCTGCTGCTTCGGGTCGTACAGCGGCCTGTTGCGGCGGCGGCCGGCCGAACTGGGCGGTGCGGCCTTCCTGTTCACGACGTTCCTGGTGGGTACGGTCCTGCTGGTGCCCGCGCAGGGGGTGAGCCTGGCGGTGCAGGGCGGGTTCGAGCCCACCGCCGGGACGGTCCTGCCGATCCTCTACGTGGGGGTCGCCTCCTCCGCCGTCGCCTTCTTCGCCTGGAACCGGGCGATCGCGCTCGTCGGCCCGAGCCGTGCCGGGGTCGTCTACTACCTCCAGCCGGTGTGCGTGGCCCTGCTGTCCTGGGTGGTCCTCGGCGAGGCGACCGGCTGGACGCAGATGGTGTGCATGGGGCTGATCCTCGGCGGAGTCGTCCTGGGGGCGGCGTCGCGGCGGTGACATAGGTTGCCGCCATGGTCGAGTGGGACATCCGCAAGCTGCAGATCCTGCGGACGCTTCGGGAGCGGGGCACAGTGACGGCGACCGCCGAGGCGCTGCGGATGACGCCGTCGGCGGTGTCGCAGCAGCTGACGAATCTCGCCCGGCAGGTCGGGGTGCCGTTGCTGGAGGCGCAGGGGCGGCGGGTGCGGCTGACGGACGCGGCCCGGCTGGTGCTGCGGCACGCCGAGGCCGTGTTCGAGCAATTGGAGCGGGCGGACGCCGAGTTGGCGGCGTATGTGCACGGTGAGGTCGGGGAGGTGCGGGTGGGCGCCTTCTCCACGGCCGTGCCGGCACTGGTCGTACCGGCGGTGCGGGCGTTGCGTCAGACGCATCCCGGAGTGACCGTACGAGTGCGCGAGGCCGAGGCGCAGGAGGCGTACGAGCTGCTGGCCGGCGGGGAGGTGGACCTCGCCCTGTCCCTCGCGGCGCAGGCACCGACGGTGGGCGACCCGCGCTTCACCCGGGTGACGCTGCTCGTGGACCCACTGGACGTCGCCCTGCCCCCGGGCCACCGGCTGGCGCAGGCCGAGCAGGTGCGGCTCGCCGATCTCGCCGCGGAGGAGTGGATCTTCGGCGGCAGCGGGCCGTGGTCGGACATCACGCGCGGGGCGTGCGAGGCCGCCGGGTTCAGCGCCCGGCAGGGGCACTCGGCCGCCGGGTGGACGGCGATCCTGGCGATGGTCGAGGCGGGAATGGGGGTGGCGCTGGTGCCGCGGATGGCCGCGGTGGCCAGGGGCGGGGTCGTGATGCGGGAGGTGGGGGAGCAGCGGCCGGTGCGGCACGTGGTGGCCGCGGTGCGCAGGGGGAGCGAGGCGGGGGCCGCGGTGGGGAGGGTGCTGTCAGCTCTGGAGGCCGCTGCCGCGGGGCTCGGCTGAGGGCGGGACGACCGGGGGCGCCCGGTGGTGTACCGGGCGCCCCCTAAGAACGGTCGTACGACGTCGGTTACAGCTCCGCCGCCGCGTCCGCAGCCTGCGCCTTCAGCGCGCGCTCAACACCCGACCGGGACTCGGAGATCAGGCGTCGCAGGGCCGCGTTCGGCTCGGCCGAGGTCAGCCAGGCGTCCGTCTTGCGAAGGGTGTCCTCGGAGACCTGGATCGTCGGGTAGAGGCCGACGGCGATCTGCTGGGCCATCTCGTGGGAGCGGGCGTCCCAGATGTCCTTGACCACCTCGAAGAACGTGTCCCCGTAGGGAGCCAGCAGCTCGCGCTGGTCGGTCTGGACGAAGCCGACGATGACCGCTTCCTGCAGGGAGTTCGGCAGCTTGTCGGAGTCGATGACCGACGACCAGGCCTCGGCCTTGGCCTCCGCGGTCGGCCGGGCGGCGCGGGCCGTGACGGCGTGGCGCTCGCCTGCGGCCGTCTTGTCCCGCTCGTACTCGCCCGCGATCTCCGCCTCGTCGAAGCGGCCCACGGCCGCCAGACGCTGGACGAACGCCCAGCGCAGCTCCGTGTCGACGGCCAGCCCCTCGATCGTCTGGGAACCGTCCAGCAGGCCCTCCAGCAGGTCGAGCTGCTCCGGCGTACGGGCCGTCGCCGCGAACGCCCGTGCCCACGCCAGCTGGTGGTCGCTGCCCGCCTCGGCGGCGCGCAGATGGGCCAGCGTGGCGTCCGTCCAGCGGGTCAGCAGGGCCTCGCGGGTGCCCGGGGCGGCGTACAGCTCGATCGCCAGCTTCACCTGGCGCTGCAGCGACTGCACGACACCGATGTCGGACTCCTTGCCGATGCCCGACAGGACCAGCGAGAGGTAGTCGCGGGTGGCGAGCTCGGCGTCGCGCGTCATGTCCCAGGAGGACGCCCAGCACAGAGCCCGGGGGAGGGAGGCGTCGAAGTCGCCGAGGTGGTCCGTCACGAACGCGAGGGACTCCTCGTCCAGGCGGACCTTCGCGTACGACAGGTCGTCGTCGTTGAGGAGGACGACATCCGGGCGGCGCGTGCCCGACAGCTGCGGTACGGCGGTGAGTTCGCCGTCCACGTCCAGCTCGAGGCGCTCGTCGCGCACCAGCTTGCCGGTGCCGGCATCCAGGTTGTACAGGCCCACCGCGATGCGGTGCGGGCGCAGGGTCGGCTCGCCCTTGGCGCCGGCCGGCAGCGCCGGGGCCTCCTGGCGGATCGCGAAGGACGTGATCACACCGTCGGCGTCCGTCTCGATCTCGGGCCGCAGGACGTTGATGCCCGCCGTCTGCAGCCACTGCTTCGACCAGGTCTTCAGGTCACGGCCGGAGGTCTCCTCCAGGGCGCCCAGCAGGTCGGACAGACGCGTGTTGCCGAACGCGTGCCGCTTGAAGTACGCCTGCACGCCGCGGAAGAACTCGTCCTGGCCGACATACGCCACGAGCTGCTTGAGGACCGAGGCGCCCTTGGCGTAGGTGATGCCGTCGAAGTTGACGAGCACGTCGTCCAGGTCGCGGATCTCCGCCATGATCGGGTGCGTCGACGGCAGCTGGTCCTGGCGGTACGCCCACGTCTTCATCTGGTTCGCGAACGTCGTCCACGCCTGCGGCCAGCGCGACTCGGTGTGGTGCGCCTGGCAGGCGATGGAGGTGTAGGTGGCGAACGACTCGTTCAGCCACAGGTCGTTCCACCACTCCATGGTGACCAGGTCGCCGAACCACATGTGGGCCAGCTCGTGCAGGATGGTCTCCGCACGCCCCTCGTACGCCGCGCCCGTCACCTTGGACCGGAAGACGTACTGGTCGCGGATGGTCACCGCGCCCGCGTTCTCCATCGCGCCCGCGTTGAACTCCGGCACGAAGAGCTGGTCGTACTTCTCGAACGGGTACGCGTAGTCGAACTTCTCCTGGAACCAGTCGAAGCCCTGCCGGGTCACCTCGAAGATCGCGTCCGAATCGAGGTACTCGGCGAGCGAGGGCCGGCAGTAGATGCCGAGCGGGACGGACTGGCCGTCCTTCTCGTAGACGCTGTGCACGGAGTGGTACGGGCCGACGATGAGCGCCGTGATGTAGGTCGAGATACGCGGCGTCGGCTCGAAGGACCAGACGCTGTCCTGGGGCTCCGGAGTGGGCGAGTTGGAGATCACCGTCCAGCCCTCGGGGGCCTTCACGGTGAACTGGAAGGTGGCCTTCAGGTCGGGCTGCTCGAAGGACGCGAAGACGCGGCGGGCGTCCGGGACCTCGAACTGGGTGTACAGGTACGCCTGCTGGTCGACCGGGTCGACGAACCGGTGCAGGCCCTCGCCGGTGTTGGTGTACGCGCAGTCGGCGACGACCCGCAGGACGTTGCGGCCCGCCAGCAGGCCGGGCAGCGCGATGCGGGAGTCCTCGAAGACCTCGCTCGCGTCGAGCGCGTCGCCGTTGAGGGTCACCTCGTGGACGGCCGGGGCCACGAGGTCGATGAAGGAGTCGGCGCCGTTCTCCGCGACATCGAAGCGCACCGTGGTCACGGACCTGTAGGTACCGCCCTCCTGCGCGCCGGAGAGGTCGAGATCGATCTCGTACGAGTCAACGGTCAGCAGCTTCGCCCGCTGCTGCGCCTCTTCGCGAGTCAGGTTTGTGCCAGGCACGCGGTCATCTCCTCGATATGTGTGGGTTCGGTCATCCTTCCATGGGACCTGCACGGAGCGCGATGTCCGTTTACCGCCGGTGGGCGGGACGTACGCGCGTGACGCTGGAGGCATGACGACCCATCTGGCACACCCCATCGATCCGACGGCCCTGAAGGAGCTTCGCTCTGCTGACGACGCGGGACGCCGGACGGTTCCCGTGACCGATGAGGAGGGCGGGGCGCCCCTGCGCTGCTGCCTGCGCCGCAGCGCCCCCGGCGAGCGCATCGCCCTCGTCTCGTACGCCCCGCAGCGGCGCCGGGCGGCCGAGACCGGGGTCGATCCCGGGGCCTACGACGAGCAGGGGCCGGTGTTCATCCACGCCGAGGAGTGCGGGGGCCCGGACGGGGACGCGCTGCCCTTCGCAGGCGCCCACCGGACCGTCCGCCGCTACTCGGGGGACGGGCGGATCCTCGGGGGGCGGCTGGTGGAGCCGGGAGACTTCGAGAGGGCGTTCGCGGAGGCGTTCGCCGACCCGGGTGTGGCGTTCGTCCATGTGCGGGCCGTGGAGTACGGGTGCTTCCTCTACGAGGTGCGCAGGGGATAGATACCGGAATCAGCACAACGAGAGGGGCGCCCACCGTCCACCGGCGGGCGCCCCTCTCGACGTGGGTCCGGGCGTCAGCCCTTCAGCTCCGCCGCCACCAGCTCCGCGATCTGCACCGCGTTCAGCGCGGCGCCCTTGCGGAGGTTGTCGTTGGAGAGGAAGAGGGCGAGGCCGTGCTCGACCGTCTCGTCGGCACGGATGCGGCCGACGTACGACGGGTCCTGGCCGGCCGCCTGCAGCGGGTTCGGGACGTCGGAGAGGGCCACGCCGGGGGCGCCGGCCAGCAGCTCCTTGGCGCGCTCCACGCTGATCGGGCGGGCGAAGCGTGCGTTGACCTGGAGGGAGTGGCCGGAGAAGACCGGGACGCGCACGCAGGTGCCGGAGACCTTCAGCTCCGGGACCTCGAGGATCTTGCGGGACTCGTGACGGAGCTTCTGCTCCTCGTCGGTCTCGTGCAGACCGTCGTCGACGATCGAGCCGGCCATCGGCAGGACGTTGTACGCGATCGGCGCGACGTACTTGTGCGGCTCGGGGAACTCCGCCGCGGAGCCGTCGTGGGTCAGCTTGGGCGCGTCGTCCCCGACCTTCTTGACCTGCTCGAACAGCTCGTCGACGCCGGCGAGACCCGAGCCCGACACCGCCTGGTACGTGGCGACGACCAGCGCCTCCAGGCCGGCCTCGGCGTGCAGCGGCTTCAGCACCGGCATCGCGGCCATCGTCGTGCAGTTCGGGTTGGCGATGATGCCCTTGGGGCGGTCGGTGATCGCGTGCGGGTTCACCTCGGAGACGACCAGCGGGACCTCGGGGTCGCGGCGCCAGGCCGAGGAGTTGTCGATCACGACGGCGCCCTGCGAGGCGACCTTCGGGGCGAGGGCCTTCGAGGTCGAGCCGCCCGCCGAGAACAGGACGATGTCCAGGCCGGTGTAGTCGGCCGTCGACGCGTCCTCCACGGTCACGCCGTCGAGCTGCGAGCCGGCCGAGCGGGCCGAGGCGAACAGGCGCAGCTCGGTGACCGGGAAGTCGCGCTCCTTGAGGATCCTGCGCATGACCGTGCCGACCTGACCGGTGGCTCCGACGATTCCGACCCTCACGGCGACTCCTTCTACGTGGCTTGTCTGTGACTGCTGCATGGCCGAGGCGTTTCCATCATGCGGTCAGCCTCGGTCCGCCTGTCCAATTGTTTGGCATGGATGACCGGCCAATGGGACGCGACGGGCACCGGGTGCGGCACCGCTTCTACGGCTCACACCCATGCTGAGCTGGAGAAATTCGCCCTACGGCCGCCCGGCGCCGCAAGCTCGCCTGCCCACCGGCGACCGGGCTACGCGGCGGTGTGACGTACAACTCCGTCCGGCGCCGAAAAATTGCCGGGCATCCGGCCGAACGTTTTGCCGCACCACGGCGTCACAGTCACCACACGGGGAGGGGAGGGGTGGCTGTGCTGCGCAGAAGGGCCCGCCGCGACCAGGGGGGCGGTGCCGTCCGGGACGTACCGGACGATCCGCTGGACGCGGCCCAGGAGCGCCGGGTGCGGGCAGTGCTCGCCCTGGGCGGAGTGCCGCAGACGGACCTGCCGGACGGGGTGCAGCAGGTCCGTCTGCGGCTGCTGGAGCGGGCCGCCAGTGGCCGCGAGGCGCCGCGGGACGTGTCGGCGTGGGCGGCGGTCGTCGCCTCCAACCTCGCCATGGACTGGCACCGGGCCAAGAAGCGCCAGGAGCGGCTCGGGGAGCGGCTCGCCTCCCTGCGCCAGCTCGAACACCCCTCCGGCGAGGACACCAGCCTGCTCTCCCTCGCCGTCGCCCGGGGCCTGGACGAACTGCCCGACAACCAGCGCCAGGTCCTGGTCCTGCGGTTCTACGGCGACCTTCCGGTCCGCGACATCGCCGAGGAGCTCGGCATCCCGGAGGGCACGGTCAAGAGCAGGCTGCACACGGCGGTACGGGCTCTGCGCGCCCGCCTGCACGAGGACGAGGTGGTGTGACGTGACCGCCGAGAACGAAGACCGTACCGGCCGCGACGGCTACGACGACGGGCGCGGCGGCGTCGACGCGCTGATGGCCGCGATCACCGGCGAGCCGCTCACCGACGAGGCCCGCGCGGACGCCGCCTTCATGGCGGAGCACCGGACCGCGGCGGCCGATGTGGCGCTGCTGCGCGAGCAGCTGGGGATCATCGGGCACGCGCTCAGCGAGCCGATGCCCGCGTCACCGGCGCCCGAGCCGGCCCCGGAACCCGCCCCCGTACGACAGCCCTCCCGCACCCGGCGCCGCATGTTCACCGTCGCCCTCGGCAGCCTCGCCGTGGCGGCCGCCGCGTCCGTGCTGGTCGGCATGGGCTGGCTGCTGACACAGGCCGGCGGCGGCGACAGCATGTCTTCGGGGGCGGACTCCGGCAGCGCCGCGAAGGAAGACGCCTCCGCTGCCGCCGACCTCGCCTTCGGCAGCCCCCGCTACCTCGCCTGTTCCCGCCTGGTGGCCGAGGGGAGGGCCACCTCCGTCGAACAGCTCGCCGGTACCGGCTCGATCCGCGTCACCCTGCACATGACCCGCTACTACAAGCCGGACAAGGGCGAGCAGGAGCTGGCCTTCGTGGTCGACGAGAACCTCGTCCCGGGCCTGCGCGAGGGCGACCAGGTGCTCATCGGCATCCCGCAGGGCGCCCGCCAACCCGACTTCTGGGCCGTGGGCGAGAAGAACATCGCCCCCGAACGGGCCTGGATCACCGGCTCGCTGGCCGAGTCGCGGGGGCTCACCTGCTGACGGCGAAGGGCGGGCGCCCGTAACCGGACGCCCGCCCTCACCGCCGTACGGCAGCCGTACTACGCCACTACGGCGTGACCTTCTCGATCTTCACGTTGCCCAGGCCCGCGACCGTGCCACGGGCGTTGAGCAGCTGCACCTGGCCGAAGAACTCACGGCCCTCCGGCGCGGGCGCCAGCGCCGTGACGCTGCCGGCGACCGTGGCCGTGGCACCCGTACCGAGCTTCACCGGCGAGTCGTCCACCGTGACGGTGCCGAGCGCGGGGGAGAAGAACACGTCCAGGTAGTCGTACGCCGTCGAGCCCGCCGGCACCGAGTAGCCGATGACCTCGATGCTGTACTTCCCGGCGGCCGGCTTCGCGATCGAGACCGCCTCCTCCGAGTCGCCGTCGGCGGAGCTGCCGACCTCGGTGCCGGCCGCGTCGTAGACGGCCAGGTCGAGGTCGGCGGCGGCGTCGGAGACGTTGCCGATGGAGACGTCGAGCGAGGTCGCGCCCTCGGGCACCTCGACCGTGGTGGTCTGCGTGGCACCCTCGGCGATGGTCGGACGGGCCGCCTTCGACGAGCCGAGCGGGCCGCCGGCCAGCTTGCCGTCGATCGCGGCGTAGTTGTTGGTCACCTTCCAGGAGGCGGCGGCCGGGGTGCCGACCTTGGCCTCGGGCACGGTCACGGTCTCCGGGTCGAAGGCCGCGCCGAGGACGGTGACGTCCAGCTTGAACGGGTTGTCGAGCAGCGGCGACGTACGGCGCGACTCGACCTCGATCTCCCAGACGCCGGGCTGCGGGTCGGCGTAGGAACGCACGTCCGGCTTGCAGCCGTTGCCGTCGAGGTAGTTGTTGTAGCAGTACGGGGTGCCGGTGGTGTCCGACGGGACGCCGTACGGGTGGATGGCGATGAACCGGGTCTGGCTCTTGTCCTTGAGCCCGCCGATCGCGACCTCCAGCGACTTCGCGCCCTCGGGGACGGTCACGAAGTACGACTTGTTGCTGTTGCGCTGGGTCGTACCGGACGCGGAGTACGTGTACTTCAGCGGCGCCGAGACCACGACCGTGTTGAGGACCAGCTTGTCGATGCCCTCGGTGCGCGGGTCGTCGACCTCCAGGATCGCACTCTTGATGCCCGCCGAGGAGGGCTTCGCGGAGACCTTGACGGTGACCGGCTTGTTCAGGCCGAGGCTGATCTCGTCGGAGCCGACGATCTTGAAGGTGCCTCCGGCGTTGTTCTCGAAGTGCAGCTCGTGCCGGATCGCCTTGTCCGCGCCGGACGTACGGGTGATCGTGACGTCGTACGTCTTCTTCTGCCCGGCCTTGAGGCCGCCCTCACGGTCGTAGACGCCCGTGCCGAAGCCCGGGGTCTTCAGGAACTGGTCGATCGCGGTGTCGACCGGCGCCTTCACCGTGTACTCGTGGGCGGTCGCGCCGTCACGGATGGAGTCCCAGGCGTCCGGGACGTTGATGAGGCCGGCCCCCTCCTCGTACGCCTGAACACTCTTGATGTGGTCGGCGGTCGAGGTGAGCGCGGTGCGAAGCTTCGCGGGCGTCAGATCGATGCCCTTCTGCTTGGCGGCGCTCAGCAGCAGCGCGGACGCGCCCGCGGCCTGCGGGGACGCCATCGAGGTGCCCTGGAGCATGCCGTAGCCGGCCGGGAGGGTGTAGCCCGCCTCGGCGACCGGGGCGCCCGGCAGCCACGTCTGGATGGTGTTGATCGCGGCACCCGGCGCCGACAGCGTCGGGGTGAAGCCGCCGTCCTCACGCGGACCGCGCGAGGAGAACGGCATCATCGCGTACTCCTTCTCCACGACCGAGCCGTAGTTGGCGGCCCAGGTCTCCCTGGAGACGGTCGCGCCGACCGAGATGACCTTGGCGGCCAGGGCCGGGTCACCGATGGTGTTCGCGCCGGGGCCGGAGTTGCCGGCCGAGATCACGAGCTGGACGCCGTAGGTGTCGATCAGGCGCGTGTACAGCTCGGCGCGGGCGTTGTTGCCGTCGTTCAGCGCCGGCAGACCGCCGATGGACATGTTGACGATGTCGACGCCACGGTTGACGACGAGGTCGATCATGCCCTCGGTGAGCGCGACGTTGGTGCAGCCGCCGGTCCAGGTGCAGGCACGGGACGCGACGAGCTTGGCGCCGGGCGCCTGGCCGTTCATCTTCCCGCCGAACAGGCCGTTCGCGGCGGTGATGCCGGCGACGTGGGTGCCGTGCTCGGACTCGATGACGCCGATGTTGACGAAGTCGCGCTTCTGGCCGACCCAGTCGCCGCCCAGCGGGTCCATCGGCACGTCCTTGCGGATCTGCACGACGAACGGCTGCCGCTCGGCGACATCGGTGGCCGGGTTGTCGGTGCCGAAGTACCCGATCTGGAAGCCGTCCTTGTACGGCTTCATCGGGGTGTCGTCACCGAAGTCGTTGTTGTTGTTCAGGTCGACCCGGACCGTGCCGTTCGCGGCGTCGTAGAGCACGCCCCACGAGTCGGTCTTGTCGCCGTCACGGTTGGCGTCGCCCGCCGCGTCGCCGCCGGTGGTGTACGACTCCAGGAAGGTGCTGACCTGGTAGGAACCGGCAGGCGCGGTCCAGGTCTTGCCGCCGTAGCTGAACGTGGGCCCGGAGACGGAGGTCACCATCGGGCGCCAGGTGCGGTCGTTGTCGACCAGCGGGTCGGTGGCGGTGACCCAGTCGACGATCTTGCGCTCGCCGGTGGTGGTCTTCTGCAGCGCCGGGTGGGCGAGGTCCACACCGCTGTCGAGGATGCCGATCGTGATGCCGCGGCCGTCCGCCTTCGGGTTCTTCTTCACGAAGTCGACGGAGCCCGTCTCGAAGGACGGGTTGTACGGGTTCTCGGCCGGGGTGCTCTTGGAGGGAGCGGCGTACGAGGTACTGCCGGCCGTCGACTTCTTCGTGTCGACGGCGGGGTCGTCCAGGGGTATCTCCTCGCGCAGGTCGATGCCGTGCACCGAGGAGAGCTTCGTCGCGGCGGCGATGGCCGAGTCGGCCTTGCCGGTGGGGACGGTGGCCCGGACGTACCCGAGCTTGTCGTAGGTGCGGCCCACAGAGCCGACCGCGTCCAGCTGCTCGGCGACCTTCTCGGTCTGACCGGGCGCGGTCGCGATCATCATCGTGACGTTCTTGTCGCCGTCGGACTTCGCCTCGGCGAGCAGGTCGGCGTCGTCCGAACCGAGCTTGTCGTGCGCGGACTTGACACTCGGGTCCGCGGCGGGCGCGGGGTCCGCGGCGACGGCCATGGGTATCGGCCCTGCTGCGGACAGCGCGGCGACGAGACCTGCGGCCACGGCTATGCGGGCCGCACGTCTCGCGCCCGGCTTCGGTTCGCGCTGGGGGGTGAGGGTCATCGGCATCCCTTGCAGATAAGGAGCATGGGTCGTCCGGTATGTGAACCCGGACGACCGCACAGCCTTACGCAAGGGAAGGATGTTTGGGAAGAGTTGACCCAATCGAAATGGAGGTATGGGGGAAACCCGCTGTTCATTCGAGGCGAGAGGGGCTTAAGGGGGCAAGTCGCCTGCAAGGTGCAAGTCGCCCACAAGCCGAATAATCGCCTGCCGATCCGGGCCCCCGGCCCTCTAATGTCCCTACGTGCCGGAGAAGTTGAGGGTGGCGGCCTACGCCATTTGCGTGCGTGACGGACAACTCCTCCTCGCCCGGTCCCCGGCGGCGGCTTCGAATGGGTGCTGCCCGGCGGTGGCATGGAACACGGCGAGGATCCCTACGACACGGTCGTGCGGGAGGTGGAGGAGGAGACCGGCTACCTCGTCGAGCCGACCGGCCTGCTCGGCCTCGACTCCTCCCACCGCGTCTTCCCGGCCCGCTTCGGCCGCAGCGTCGACCACCACGGCGTCCGCCTCGTCCACGAGGCCCGCGTCACCGGCGGCGGGACGCATCCGGGCCGCGGGCAAATAGCTTCACTACCCCGAAAGATGAACACGGAGTGACCGCGTCCCGGCCGTTCGAGGAGCGGCCGTGAACGCGGAGGGTGCCCCAAGATCCACGTACGGTGATCGGCGCTGCGCGTTGCCGCCCTGTTCATGCGCAGGTCATTCCCGGTGCCAACGATCCACAGTGAGCGGGATGTTCGCTTCGGCGAGTGCCCCGCGACCACTGCCGACGCGTTCGCACTCGGGGAGATCGCGCCATGTCGCGCATACGCTCTGTCGCCAGCTCCGCGCTGGGGGTCCACCGCCGTACTCTGCTCGCCGCCACCGGTGCGGTGACCCTCTCCGCGGGGGTCGGTTACACCCTGCGGCCCACCGACAGCCAGGCCGCCACCACCGCCGGCCCCGCGAGCGCGCAGGGCGCCGGTGCGGGCAACGCCGCGGCCGAGGCCCCGGTCGGCGCCTCCCGCAAGCTGCCGGTCGCGCTCGCGCCGTACACGCGAGGCACCACCCTTGCGAACGTCGCCACCCCGCGCGGCACCTCCGGGTACCGCCGGCTCGGTGACGGCCCCGGCTGGCGCCGCGTCGTCCGTGACGACCTGGCCGCGCCCAAGGCGGACCGCGCGAAGCGGCGTACGGCGCTCGCCGCCTTCGTGCAGCTCACCGACCTGCACCTGATCGACGCCCAGCACCCGCTGCGGCTGGAGTACCTGCGCTCGACGGACGTGCACGCCTGGCGGCCGCAGGAGGCACTGACCGTGCCCGGCGCGGTGGCGCTGGTCGAGCGGCTCAACGCCCTGCGGGGCGCCCCCGTCACCGGCGCCCCGCTCCACTTCGCGATGACCACCGGCGACAACACGGACAACAACTGCAGGTCCGAGCTGGAGTGGTTCCTCACGGTGATGAGCGGCGGCCGCGTCACCCCGAACACCGGTGACCCGCGGCAGTACGAGGGCGTCCAGAACAGCGGCCTCAAGCTGTACTGGCAGGCCGACGACAGCGTCCGCGACGCCGACAAGCAGGTCGGCTTCCCGCACATCGAGGGCTTCCTCGCCGCCGCGATCCGCGAGACGCGCAGCCCCGGCCTGAACATCCCCTGGTACTCGACGGTCGGCAACCACGACGCGATGCCGCTCGGCACGTACGCCTCGCACAGCGACTCCTACCTGACCGACCTGGCCGTCGGCGGCAAGAAGCTGATGAACGTCTCCGCCGCGGACGCCAAGAAGCTCCAGGACTCCCTCAAGCAGGACAAGGACCCGCGGGGCACCGTCTTCAAGGACTTCCTCAAGGCGCACGCCCGCTCGATGCGCTCGGTCACGCCGGACGAGAAGCGGGCGCCGTTCACGCCGAAGGACTATGTGCGGGCCCACCTGGACCCGGCCTTCCGCGGCCTCGGCCCCGTCGGCCACGGCTACTCCACGGCCAACCTGGACGCGGGCACCCAGTACTACAGCTTCCGCATCGCCGACGACGTCATCGGCATCAGCCTCGACACCACCGACCCGGGCGGCCACTACGAAGGGTCCATCGGGGCGGCCCAGTCCAACTGGCTGGACCGGACGCTGCGGGAGAACAAGGACTCGTACGCGATCATCTTCAGCCACCACACCAGCAAGACGATGGGCAACCTCCGCCGCGACCCGGCCCGCCCGAACGAGCGGCGCGTGGGCGGCGCCGAGCTGGTCCAGGTGCTGGGCGGTCACCGCAATGTCCTGGCCTGGGTGAACGGCCACATCCACAAGAACGTCATCACCCCGCACCCGGCCTCCGGCGGCCGCTCCTTCTGGGAGATCTCCACCGCCTCGCACGTCGACTTCCCCCAACTCGCCCGGATCATAGAGGTGGTGGACAACAAGGACGGCACGATCTCGCTGTTCACCACCCTGATCGAGTCCTCGGCCCCGCACGCCACCGACTTCACGGAACTCTCCCAGACGGGCCTGGCCGCCCTCTATCGCGAGCTGTCCCTCAACGCCCCCGGCGCGCGCTCGACGCTGGCGGGTGAGCGCGGGGACCGCAACACGGAACTGGTCCTGAAGAAGGCCTGAACCGGTTCCGAGGAAGGCCTGAGCCGCACAACGGCCGAAAGGCGCTCAACTGCCGCCCCGTCCTCAACCTTCGCCGCACCCGCCCGGTCTCTCCCCCCGACCACGCTCGCAGTGAGCGGACAGATGGGGGAGAGACATGAGCGTACGTACGACCCGCATGGCCCTCGTGGCGGCGACGGCGGTGACGCTGTCCGTGGCCCTGGCGGTCCCCGCGGTGGCGGCCGCGCCCGCCGGAGAGGGGCACGGCCCGACCCGCAAGGCCGTGCAGGCCGCCGTCGACGCCGGTGTGCCCGGCGTGACGGTGACCGCGAAGGACGGCCGCGGCACCTGGTCGGCCACGGCGGGCGTCGGCAACCTCAAGACGGGCAAGCCGCGTTCGGCGGACGACCGCTACCGGGTCGGCAGCATCACCAAGACCTTCGTCGCCACGGTGCTGCTCCAGCTGGAGGCGGAGGGCACGCTGTCGCTGGACGACACCGTGGAGGAGTGGCTGCCGGGCGTCGTGCGGGGCAACGGCCATGACGGCAGCCGGGTCACCCTGCGCCAGCTCCTCAACCACACCAGCGGCATCTACAACTACACGGCGGACGAGGACTTCGGCCGTGCGTACTTCCTCAAGGACGGCTTCTTCGAGCACCGCTACGACACCAAGAAGCCCGCGGAACTGGTCGCGCTCGCCATGACCCACAAGCCGGACTTCGAGCCGGGGACGTCCTGGAACTACTCCAACACCAACTTCGTACTCGCCGGCATGGTGATCGAGAAGGCCACGGGCCGCCCCTACGGCGCGGAGGTCCGCGACCGCATCATCAAGCCCCTGCACCTGACCGCCACGTCCGTCCCCGGCACCCGGGTGAGCGTCCCGGGGCCCAGTAGCCGCGCCTACTCCAAGCTGGCGGAGACGGCGACGGGCCCGACGTACGACGTCACGAAGATCAACCCGTCGCTCGCCCACGCGGCCGGCGAGATGATCTCCAACTCGGCCGACCTCAACCGCTTCTACTCGGCCCTCCTGCGCGGCAAGCTCCTGCCGCGCGAGCAGCTGGCCGAGATGACCACGACGATCCCCGTCGACGAGGCCAACGGCTACGGCCTCGGCCTGATGAAGACCAAGCTGACCTGCGGCGTCACGGTCTGGGGCCACGGCGGCGGCATCCATGGCTCGATATCCGAGGGGGTCACGACCCGCGACGGCCGCCACGCCCTCGCCTTCAACTTCAACGGCGACTGGTCGGGGGACACAGCGGCGGTGGTCGAGGCCGAGTTCTGCGGAAAGGGCAAGGAGGAGGGAGAGGGCACGGCGGCCGGGCGTACCGGGACGCGCGGCCCCGACCTCAGCTGACGACATGAGGAGGGGCCGCCGGGCTCCCCGGCCCCGCGGCCCCTCCTCTCCCCTCCTGGTGCTGCCTTCCCGGTCCGTCACTACCGGGGCAGCACCACGACATACGCGGCCGGCTCACGGTCGACCGCGGCCATCAGTGCCGTACGGATCACCGCCGCCTGCTGTTCCATCGACTCCCGCAGCTTCTTCGGGGTGATGTGGACGACCGTGATGCCGAGGCGCTCCAGATGCTCGCGCTTGCGGGCGTACTCGGACCAGAGGGCGTCGTCGTCCTGCCGGTCGCCCTGGCGCGGGGCCCGGGTGTCGAGTTCGACCGCCACCGAGTGCTCCGGCCAGTACGCGTCGAGGCCGCCGAGGTGGGGGCCGCCCGGCAGGCGCAGGTCGACGTTCCAGACGGGGTCGGGGAGGGCGTGGTCGCGGACCATCTCGTACAGGCGGTCCTCCGCGATCGCGCGGCCCTCGGCGAGCAGGGAGTCCACCGCGTCCACGACGTGCGGGCGTGACAGCAGCTTCGCCTGGTTCAGCTCCCGGACCACCGAGGCCGGTTCGCAGTGGCCGCCCCGGACGGCTTCGGTCAGCAGCCGGCGTACGGCGCCCGCGTCCGTCAGTTCGGCCACCGCGTCGGCCAGGGCGCGCGGCACCGGGGCGACCGGGAGGCCCGTCACCTGCTGGGGCGTGGGGAGCGCGGGGGTGCGCAGGATGCGGGCGCAGCCGGTGGAGCGCAGTCGGCGCATCCGCGGGACCAGGACGTCGATCGTGTCCAGCGCGGTGAGCGGCGGCGTGGCGGAGAAGCCGTGCAGGGTCAGCGCCGCGAGGCCCGTGATCACCGCCTCGGGGTGGCCGGGGGCGGTGTGCTCCTCGCCCGCGTTCGGCTGGGACGGCACACCCGGGGTCCGCTCCCGTGCCGCGTACATCAGCACCGCGTGCAGGCGCTCCTCGCTGGTCGGCCGGCCGGGGTGGAGCAGGAAGACGCCGGGGAGGATCTGCCGCCAGGGGCCGCCCGGGCGGCACTGCTCGTTCATCTCGGCGTTCGCGACGCCGTGCGACTTCAGCTGTGCGGCCGTCATGACACGGCGGTGTACGTCGGAGAGGTGACGAAGGGGGCGGGGGGAGAGCGGGGGGACCGGGGTGTTGTTCATGACCCGGAGGTTCCCGCGTCGGATCAGCGCTTTAACCGCTGTTACACGCCCGTCGACAAATACGGACAACATGGCACTAAAGGACGCGTGTTCGGATGCCGAGTAGGCACGGAAAACCCCTGGTCCGTTCGGGTGGGACCAGGGGTTACGGCTGCTATTGCCTGAATTCCGTAACGGTCACGGACGGCCGTGATCGTTGGCCAAAGGTCATCCGGCGGTTGACGCGCCGGCGGCCGCCGCGTCACACGCCTGGCCCCGCAGCCCCCGCGCCAGATCGTCCCGCGCCTCCAGCACCAGCCGCCGCAGCGCCGGCGCCGCGTCCTCGTGGGCCGCGAGCCACGCGTCGGTCGCGTCCAGCGTGGCCCGCGACTGCTGGAGCGCCGGGAACAGGCCCCGGACCACGTCCATGCCGATCTGGATGGACCGCTCCGTCCACACCCGCTCGATCGCCGCGAAGTACTTCCCGGCGTACGGCGCGAGCAGCTCCCGCTGGGACGGCTGGGCGAAGCCGGAGATGGTCGCCTCGACCAGGGCGTTGGACAGCGCGTCCGACTCGACGACCTGCGCCCACGCCTGCGCCTTCACCGCCTCCGACGGCCGGGCGGCGAGACAGCGGACCTGGTGGCGCCTGCCGGACGCCGTGTCGTCGCGGGCCAGTTCGGCAGCCAGCACCGACTCGTCCGCCGCCCCATGTGCGGCCAGCGGCTCCAGGAACGCCCAGCGCAGCTCCTGGTCGACATCCAGCCCGTCGATCTTCTCCGTGCCCTCCAGCAGACCCCGCAGCAACCCCAGGTCCTCCGGCCCCGACGCCACCGACGCGAGGAACCGCGCCCACGCCAACTGCTGCTCGCTGCCCGGCGCGGCGGCCCGCAGCTCCCGCAACGCGCCCTCGGCCAGCAGCCGTTCACCGGTCCCGCGCCACTCGGGCGCCCCGTAGTTCACCAGCGACGAGTTCGCCCACGCATGCAGCATCTGCAGCACGCCGATGTCGGACTCGCGCCCCGCGAACCGCAGCACCAGCGCCACGAAGTCCCGCGCCGGCAACAGCGCGTCCCGCGTCATGTTCCACAACGCCGACCAGCACAGGGCACGGGCGAGCGGGTCGGTCAACGCACCCAGGTGCTCCCGCAGGGTGGCCAGGGACGTCTCGTCGAAGCGGGTCTTGCAGTACGTCAGGTCGTCGTCGTTGACCAGCACCAGCTCCGGCGCCTCCGCACCCGCGAGCTCCGCCACGACCGTGCGCGGACCGTAGACGTCCACCTCGGCCTGCGCGTACCGCTCCAGCGCCCCGTCCGAGCCCCGCCGGTACAGGCCCACCGCCACCCGGTGCGGGCGCAGTTCGGGGTGCGACTCGGCCGCCTCCTGCACCACCGCCAGCTCGTCGACCCGGCCCGCGGCGTCCAGCAGCACCTGCGGGGTCAGCGAGTTCACGCCCGCCGTCTGCAGCCAGGAGCGCGCCCAGACGCCCATGTCCCGGCCGCTGGTCTCCTCCAGCACCGACAGCAGATCACCGAGCCGCGTGTTGCCGTACGCATGCCGCTTGAAGTAGCGCCGCGCACCCTCCAGGAACGCGTCCTGGCCGACGTACGCGACGAGTTGCTTCAGGACCGAGGCCCCCTTCGCGTACGTGATGCCGTCGAAGTTGAGCTTCGCGTCCTGCAGGTCGCGGATGTCCGCGGTGATCGGGTGCGTGGACGGCAGCTGGTCGGCGCGGTACGCCCACGCCTTGCGGCGGTTGGCGAAGGTGATCCAGGCGTCCTTGAAGCGGGTCGCGCCGACGTTCGCGAACGTGCCCATGAAGTCCGCGAAGGACTCCTTGAGCCACAGGTCGTCCCACCACTCCATGGTGACCAGGTCGCCGAACCACATGTGCGCCATCTCGTGCAGGACGACGTTCGCCCGGCCCTCGTACGACGCCCGCGTCACCTTGCCGCGGAAGATGAACTCCTCCCGGAAGGTCACCATCCCCGGGTTCTCCATCGCGCCGAGGTTGTACTCGGGCACGAACGCCTGGTCGTACTTCCCGAAGGGGTACGGGTAGTCGAAGTGGTCGTGGAAGAAGTCCAGGCCCTGCTTGGTGACCAGGAAGACGTCGTCGGCGTCGAAGTACGGGGCGAGGCCCTTGCGGCACATCGCGCCGAGCGGGATCCGGAGCGTCGTGCCGTCGGCGAACGTGCGGGAGTACGAGTCCGTGACGTAGTGGTACGGGCCGGCCACCACACAGGTGATGTACGTCGAGATCGGCTTGGTCTCCGCGAACCGCCAGGTGCCGTCGGTGAGTTCACCGGCCCCGTTGCTCCACACCGTCCACCCCTCGGGCGCCCGCACCTCGAAGCGGAACGGCGCCTTGAGGTCGGGCTGCTCGAAGTTCGCGAACACGCGGCGGGAGTCGGCCGGCTCGTACTGCGTGTAGAGGTAGACCTCGCCGTCCTCCGGGTCGACGAAGCGGTGCATGCCCTCACCGGTGCGGGAGTAGGCGCACTGTGCGTCGACGACGAGCTCGTTGTCCGCGGCGAGGTCCTCCAGGACGATCCGCGAGCCGTCGAAGACCTCGCTCGGGTCCAGGTCCCTGCCGTTGAGGGAGACGGCCGTCACGCTCGGCGCGATCAGGTCCGCGAAGCTGGTGGCGCCTGGCTCGGCGCACCGGAAGCGGATCGTGGTGACCGAGCGGAAGGTGCGCGGCGCCCCGCCGTCGGGGTCCCCCTCGTCGAGGGCCGAACGCACGTCGAGGGACACGTCGTACCCGTCGACGGCCAGCAGGGCGGCCCGCTCCCGGGCCTCGTCGCGGGACAGATTCTCACCGGGCACGAGCGGCACTCCCTCACGTGGTGTTCAGTATGCGGACAGCCTGATCCTGCCATGCGCCCCTGATCCACGGCACCGGGGAATGGCGGGGCGAGCAGCGGTGTTGCCCGAGAGGTTCGGCTGAGACCTGCTTGCCTCATGAGGAGAGACATGTCGGAGAAGACCCCCGTCGACTTCTGGTTCGACCCGCTGTGCCCCTGGGCCTGGATGACCTCGCGTTGGGTGCTGGAGGTGGAGAAGGTCCGTGACATCGAGGTCCGCTGGCATGTGATGAGCCTGGCCGTTCTCAACGAGAACAAGCTGGACGACCTGCCCGAGCAGTACCGCGAGCTGCTGGAGACCAAGGCGTGGGGTCCCGTCCGGGTCGTCATCGCCGCGCAGGAGGAGCACGGCGCCGAGGTGCTCGGCGACCTCTACACCGCGCTCGGCACCCGCATCCACAACCAGGAGGAGGGCCCCGGCAAGGAGACCGTGGCCGCCGCCCTGAAGGACGTCGGCCTGCCCGAGTCCCTCCTGGAGCACTGGGACGGCACCCCCTACGAGCCGCAGCTGCGCGCCTCCCACAAGGAGGGCATCGACAAGGTCGGCCAGGAGGTCGGCACCCCCGTCATCGCCGTTCCCGGCGCCGACGGCGAGCAGATCGCCTTCTTCGGCCCCGTCGTCACCCCCGCCCCCAAGGGCGAGGACGCCGCCAGGCTCTGGGACGGCACCCTCGCCGTGGCCTCCGTGCCGGGCTTCTACGAGATCAAGCGGACGCGGACGAAGGGGCCGGACTTCAGCAACCTGTAAGGCTCACCCCGGCTCACCCCGGTTCCGTGACGGCGGCCTGGATCTTCAGTTCCTCCGGGAGCAGGCCGCCGTCGCTCTGCCTGTGCCAGGGCTGGTACCAACGGCAGCCCTCGGCCGTGCAGCGCCACAGGTCGGCGGTGAAGCCGTGCTTCTCCTTGATCGCCGCCCGCTCCCGGTCGTCGAGCTTCCTGAACACCTGCATGCTGCGACAGGTACGGCAGTTCTTGTCCCGGAAAAACATCAGCCCCTCCTAGCCATCACCGCCAGATCGGGGAAGTCGGTCACGACCGCGTCGACCCCCAGCCCGTAGTACAGCGCGTACTCGGCGAACGCGTCCCCGAAATCGTTCGGTCCGCCACCGCGCCGGAAGTGCGCCGGCAAGAACTGATTCTCCGCGCGGAAGGTGTACGGCCCGATCCGCAGCCCCGCCGCATGCGCGTCCGAGACGAGCGACGTACCGGCGACCGACGACTTGTCCGGCCCGATCCACTGCGCGTACTCGGCGATCCGCGCCAGCCCCGCCGCGCTCATCATGTCCTTGTACGTCGTCGGATCACCGGCCGAGACCAGGTCGTACGGCCCACCCGTGGTCCCCAGCGCCTGCCACAGCGGCACCCGCAGCCGCTCCGCCGCGATCCGCTTCAGACTCGTCGGCTCGAAGGACTGCACCACGCACTCGCGCGGGCCGAGCCGGTTGCGACGGATCACGTACGCGAGCTTCGGCTCCAGCGGCAGGCCGATGGAGCGGAAGTACGTCGGATGCTTGGTCTCCGGGAAGACGGCGATCGTACGGCCGTAGGCCCTCGACAGCCTGCGCGCCAGATCCACCACCTCCTGGAAGGTGAGGACCTCCTCCCGGCCGTCGAACACGGTGTTGCGGTTGCGGACCAGCGGCAGCCGCTCCACCGCCCGCAGCCTCTTCAGCTCCGCCAGCGTGAAGTCCTCCGTGAACCAGCCGGTCACCGACCGCCCGTCCACTGTCCTCGTCGTACGGCGGTCCGTGAACTCCGGGTGCGACGCCACGTCCGTCGTCTGCGAGATCTCGTTCTCGTGCCGGACGACCAGGACGTGGTCCTTCGTCGGCACGAGGTCCGGTTCGATCCAGTCGGCGCCGGTCTGCACGGCGTACGTGTAGGAGGCCGCCGTGTGTTCGGGGCGCCAGCCGGCCGCGCCGCGATGGCCGATGACGACCGGCCGCGTCGAAGGGCGGGGGCCGGCGGCCGCCGGTGCGGGTACGGCCACGGCCGCCGTGGTGCCGGCGGCCGCGAGCAGCAGGGATCTACGTCTCGGATGCATGCAACTCCCTTTCGTCGTACGGCTCTTCAGGTACGTCGTGCCCGGTCGCGCGCCTCGGTCAGCCGGGCCAGATGGTCCTCGTACGCCCTCGCGTAGTACGCCGCCCGCTCTCCGTCTGGCTCGACGACCGCCGTCGGCCGCGTCCACGCCTCCGCGTCCAGCGCCACCCCGTACCGCTCGGCCGCCGCCAGCACGGCACCCCGCGCGCCCACCTCGCCCTCGACGACCCGCAGCGGGCGCCCGAGGACGTCGGCGAGCAGCCGCATCCAGGCCGGGCTGCGCGTACCGCCGCCGCACACGGCCAGCGTCCCCGTGAGGCCCGCCGCCTGCAGACAGTGCCGGGCCGCGTAGCCGATGCCCTCGCAGGTCGCCCGGACGAGGTCGGCGCGGGTCGACTCCAGGGAGACGCCGGTCAGTTCGGCGCGCAGACGTGGTTCGACGAAGGGCGCGCGTTCGCCCGAGGGCGCGAAGTACGGCAGCACCCGCACTCCGTGCGCCCCCGGCGGGGTCTCGGCCAGCAGCCCGTCGACCTCCTCGTGCCGGACGCCCGTCGTCGACAGCACCCAGTCCAGCGCGGCCGTACCGACCATCGCGGGCATCGCGCGCAGCCAGTGGCCCGGGCGGTCGGTGTTGATGAACAGGCCGGCCGGCTCACCGGTCAGGTCCAGGTCGGTGCTGGCGACCAGGCTGGCCAGACAGGTGCCGACGATGAGGAGACCGTCGCCGGGGGACGTCACGCCCGCGCCGAGCGCGCAGGCGGGCAGGTCGTAAGGGCCGTTCGCGATCCGGGTCCCGGCCGGGAGGCCCTCGCCGCGCGTCCGTGCGGTCGCGACCGGATCGCTGACGGGGGCGAGGAGGCCGCGGCGGTGGGTCAGGCCGAGGAGTTCGACGACCCGGTTGTCGTACGTCCGTGTCCGCGGGTCCAGGAACGGCATCGAGGCGTCCGACACATCAGTCGTCGGCCCCGCCCCCGTCAGTCGCTGGAACACCATGTCCTTGCAGTACAGGGCGACGGCCGCGGCATCCAGAGCCTTCGGCTCGTGACTGTCCAGCCAGGCCAGCAGCGGCCCCGGAGACCCCGGGAACATCGCGCCCCCCGTGCGCCGGAACACCGTCTCGAACGTCCCGTCCGCCAGCCAGCGGTCGACCAGTTCGTGCGCCCGGCCGTCCATCCACGAGGCGGCGGGCCGCACGGGGTGTCCGTCCGCGTCCACCAGCCATACGCCGTCGCCCTGGCCGGTCAGCCCGGCCAGCTCGATCTCCTCCGGCACCTGTTCGGTGACCTCGCCGAGGACGGCCACGACCGCCCCGTACACCTCCTCCATGTCCTGCTCGACGAACCCGCCCCGCAGGGCGAGGTCCACCGGGCGGGTGGCGACGGCCAGTTCACGGCCCGCCGAGTCGAACGCGGCAGCCTTCACCGTGGACGTGCCCACATCGATACCGACGTACATTCCAACCCACCTCTTTGGCTCGGTCGGCCGTGCAGTGCCTTTGTGCAGCTGGCGTGCCGAATGGTTGGTTCGGTCGCCTTCGGGGCGCCTCACGGCCGGTGTCGTCGGACCAGTGAGGTTGGTGGGCCCGCACCCGGAGCCGGGGCTCCCGGCGCACCCCACCTCAAGTCAGGCAGTGCGCGAGTGGCTCCCCGCGTGCCCAGCGGCCCACTTCCCCGGCGGCGATACGGGCCGCCTTCTCCGCGACCGCGCGGGACGCGCCGCCCAGGTGGGGGGTCAGGACGACGCGGTCGGCGAGGGCGTGCAGGCGGGAGTCCGAGGGGAGCGGCTCCCGCTCGTAGGTGTCGAGGGCCGCCGTGGACAGGCGCCCGCTCTCCAGGGCGTCGCACAGCGCGTCCTCGTCCAGCAACGGCCCCCGTGCCGCGTTCACGACCACCGCGCCCTGCGGCAGCAGGGCGAGTTCGCGGGCGCCGATCAGGCCGCGCGTCTCGGCCGTGAGGCGGGCGTGCAGGCTGATCACCTGTGAGGTCCGCAGGAGTTCGTCCAGGGAGGCGACGCGCAGGCCGTGGATCTCGCCGTGGACGTAGGGGTCGTGGACCATGACCCGCGCACCGAACGCGCCCAGCACGCGTGCCACCCGGCTGCCCACCGCCCCGTAGCCGACCAGGCCGACCGGCAGGTCCTCCAGCTCCAGGCCGCTGTGCTCGTAGGTGTAGTAGGTCGCCCCCTCCCAACTGCCCTGCCGGGCAAGGAGGTCGTGGGCCTGCGGGATGCGGCGCAGGGCCGCCAGCATCAGGCCGACCGTGAACTCGGCGGTGGCGGCGGCGTTGCGGCCGGGCGCGTAGCAGACCCGGACGTCGTGCCGCTTGGCCGCGTCCAGGTTCACGTTCACCGGGCCGCCCCGGCAGACGACGACCAGACGCAGGCCGGGGCAGGCGTCGAGGACGCGTTCCGTGACCGGCCCCATCTGGGTGACCAGCACCTGCGCCCCGGCGAGCGCCTCGATCAGCGCGTCCTCGGCGTCGCTCGCCTCCGTCACCTCCGCCACCGGGCCGAAGGGCTCCAGCGGCCAGCCGAGGGTCAGTTCGGCCACTTCGCAGCTGAGTTCAGGGTCCAGCGCCGCTCTGATCAACGACGGCAGGATGAAGTGGTCGCCCGCGGCCACCACGCGCACGCTGTTCCCGTTGGTCATCGCAGGGAGTCTCCTGTCTCGGCGTCGAAGACATGGGTGAGGTGAGGGTCGGCGGCGACGTGGACGCGGTCGTCGTGGGCGAGGCGGACCTCGGGGTCGGTGAGGACGACCAGGGGGTTGTCGACGCCGTCGAGGGTGAGCGTCGCGATGCCCGACTCCAGGAGCGGTTCGTGGGCCACGACGCGGGCGGGCAGGCCGTCGTCCTCGCCGGTCAGGGTCAGGTCCTCGGGGCGGATGCCGACCGTCACCTCCCGGCCCTCGGCCACCGGCACCGGCAGCGCGATCCGTACCGTTTCGGAGAGGCGGGCGTGGGCGTCGGTGTCCGCGGTGCCGGGGAGGAGGTTGATCGCGGGTTCCCCGACGAAGTCCGCAACGAAGACGTTGGCGGGGCTGTCGTAGATCTCGTACGGGGTGCCGAGCTGCTGGATGACGCCGTCCTTCATCACGGCGATCCGGTCGGCGAGGGACAGGGCCTCTTCCTGGTCGTGGGTGACCAGGATGGTCGTATGGCCCAGGTCGCGCTGGATGCGCTTGAGTTCGCGGCGGGTCGTGTCGCGCTGGGCGGCGTCGAGGTGGGACAGGGGCTCGTCGAGGAGCAGGACGTCGGGTTCGCGGATCAGGGCCCGGGCCAGGGACACGCGTTGCTTCTGGCCGCTGGAGAGGCCGGCGGGGTGGGCGTCGAGGATGGCGGTGAGGTCGACGCGTTCGGCGATCTCCTTGACCTTGCGGTCGACGTCGGCCCGGTCCGCCCGTCTGCGTGCCCTGAGGCCGAACGCGAGGTTCTGCGCCACCGTCAGCGGCGGGTAGAGGGCGTAGTTCTCGAACGCGACCCCGATGTTGCGCTGCTGGGCCGGCCGCGCGGTCACGGACGCCCCGCCGACCAGGATGTCCCCGCCGGTCACCGTCTCCAGCCCGGCGATCATGCGCAGGGTGGTGGACTTGCCGCAGCCCGACGGGCCCAGGAGGCCGAGCAGTTCCCCGGAACGCAGGGCGAGGTCGATGCCGCGCACGGCGTCCACCGCGGGGCGGCCCCGTGCGCGGTAGGTCTTGCGCAGGTCACGTAGCTCCAGCTCGGTCATCGCTGCCCTTCGTCGCGCATACCTCGTAACGGACCTTGTGCTCGTCCAGGTCCCGCAGCGCCTCCGCCGACGCCCCGTCGTCCACGAGGAGCAGGTCGAAGCGGGAGAGGGGGACCACCCGGTGCAGGGCGACGCGGGCGAGCTTGGTGTGGTCGATCAGCAGGATGTTGCGGGCGGCCGCGTCGAGCATGGCCCGCTTCACCGACACGATGTGCTGCTCCTGGTGGTAGGCGTAACCCCCGCGCACGGCCGACGTCGACGCGAAGCAGACGTCCACGCGCAGCTGCTCGATCGCCTCGACGCAGGACACGCCGAGGAAGGACGAGTGCAGCGGGTCGTAGTCGCCGCCCAGGGCCATGAGGTGGATGCCGCGCTGGTCGGAGAGGAGGTTGATGGCCTCCAGGAAGTTGGTGACGACCGTCAGCGGGGTCACCTCCCCGAGCCGCAGCCTGCGGGCTATCTCCAGGGTGGAGGTGGAGTCGTCCAGCATGATCGCCATGCCGGGCTCGATCAGCTTCAGCGCACGGTCGGCCACGGCGGCCTTCTGCGCGCGCATGGTCTTCAGCCGGTACTGGACGTTGGACTCGAAGACACCGGACGGCTGCGCGGTCACCCCACCCCTCGACTTCCGTACGATTCCCTGCCGTTCGAGCTCGTCGAGGTCCCGGTGGATCGTCATCAGGCTCACGCCGAACCGCTCGGCCAGCTCGGCGGCCGTCGCCGAGCCGTCCGCGAGGACTTGCTCGGCCATGGCGGCCTGGCGGGCGGCGGGGCCCTGCGGACCGCTGCTGTGGTTGCTGCTCAACGTGTCTCGATCCGTCGTCCTGGACGCTCCGGCCGGTCGGCCTCGAACAGCAACAGGTTCTCAGGCCGGACCGACAGCCGGACCGGATCGTCGGGTCGAAGGCCGGCCGCGTCGCCGCGCGGGGCGACCAGCGACACGTGCTGCTCGCCGAGCCGGACGGTGACCTCGACGGACCGGCCGAGCACCTCGGTGACGTAGACGGTGCCGGTGAGCTCGTGTCCCCGGCCGTTCAGCTCGATGTCCCGTGGACGCACGCCGACCAGTACCTCGGTGCCGGGGGCGGCGTCGGCCCGCATCGGCAGCTCGACCTTGCCGTCCGCCGAGCGGAAGCTCCCGTCGGGCGCGAGGGCTCCCGGCAGCAGGTTGATGCGGGGCCGCCCGAAGGCGCGGGCGACCTCCGTGTCGTGGGGCCGGTACCAGATCTCCTCCCGCGTCCCCGTCTGCACGATCCGCCCGCCCCGGATGACCCCGATCCGGTCGCCGAGCGCCAGCGCCTCGACGGAGTCGTGGGTGACGTAGAGGGTGGTCGTGCGCCGCACCGCCCCGATCGCCTTCAGCTCGGCCCGCATCTGCTGGCGCAGCTTGGCGTCGAGGTGGGACAGCGGCTCGTCCAGGAGGAAGGCCCGGGCCGGGCGGACCAGGACACGGCCGAGGGCGACGCGCTGCCGCTGGCCGTTGGAGAGCCGGCCGACCGGGCGGTCCAACAGGGCCGAAATGCCCAGGAGTTCGGCCACCTCGCCGATCCGTTCCCGGGCCTGCGCAGCGGGGAGGCGGTGCCGGGGGGAGCGGAGCGGCGAGGCGAGATTGTCGTAGGCCGACTTGTGCGGGTAGAGGGCGTAGCTCTCGAAGCACATCGCCACGCCACGGTCGTAGGGCTCGATGCCGCGCATGTCCTTGCCGTCGAGTTCGACCGTGCCGGCGTCGGGCGTCTCCAGCCCGGCGACGGTCTTCAGGGTCGTGGTCTTGCCGGCGCCGGACGGGCCGAGCAGGCAGAAGAACTCGCCCTCGGACACGTCCAGTTCCAGCCCGTCCAGCGCTGTGACCTTGCCGAACGTCTTGCGGATCTCCCGCAGGCGGATCATGACTTCACCGCCCCGAACGACAGCCCCCGCACCAGGTACCGCTGGATGGTGAGGGCCAGCAGCAGCGGCGGTATGACGGACACGAGCGCGGCGGCGGCCGTGAGGTTGTACTTGGGCCGGTCCCCGCCCAGGAACGACAGCGCGCCCACGGTCACGGTCTGCGCCTCGTTGGAGGTCAGGATCAGCGGGAAGACGAAGTTGTTCCACGCGAAGATGAAGGCGAGCAGGGACACGGCGGCCACTCCCGGCTTCACCAGCGGAAGGGCCACCTTCACGAACGCCTGCTTGCGTGTGTAGCCGTCCAGCAGCGCCGCCTGCTCCAGTTCGGGCGTGAGGTCGGCGAAGTACGACCGCATGATCCACACGATCAGCGGCAGCGTGACCAGTTGAAGTACCCACACCATGCCGACGTACGTGTCGAACAGCCCGAGCTTCTGGTACAGCACGAACAGCGGGATGATCACGGTGAGTTCGGGTGCGAACCGGAACGACAGCAGCGTGAACATCAGGTTCTCCGAGCCCTTGAAACGCCAGCGCGCCGAGGCGTACGCGGCCGGCAGCCCGACCAGGAGCGACAGCGCGACCGCTCCCACCGACACCACCAGGCTGTTGACGAAGAACCGCACGAACGGGATGCCCTCGCTGTCGCCGAGGACCGTGCGGTAGCCGTCGAGGGTGGGGGAGAACGAGAAGTAGGTGGAGAAGAGCTGGTTCGTGGGCTTCAGCGACAGGATCACCATCCAGGCGATCGGGAACAGTGCGAAGACGAAGTAGAGGATGAGGGCGGTGTCGGCCAGCCACCCCAACAGGCGTTTCTTGACGGTCATTTCACCTCCGCGGCCTTCCGCTGGATCTTCCCCAGGTGCTTCACCAGCACCATCGCGGCGAGATACACCACGGCCCACAGCACGATCGTGTAGCTGATCCCGAACGAGTACCGCTGGAAGCGGATCGCCTCCAGGTAGGCCCGGATCTGGAGCACGACGGTCGAGTCGCCCGGCCCGCCCTCCGTGAGGGCGTAGATGATGTCGAACACCTTCAGCGAGTCCATGAACCGGAAGATCACCGCCACCAGGACGTACGGCCACAGCATCGGCAGTGTCAGCCGCCGGAAGGTGTACCACCAGCCCGCCCCGTCGACGGCCGCGGCCTCGAAGGGAGAGGTCGGCAGCGAACGCAGGCCGGCCAGGGCGAGGATCGCCACGAACGGGGTGTAGACCCAGACGTCCACGGCGATCGACGACAGCAGCGCGCCGGTCGGCGTGTCCGTCCACTGGACGCCGCCGAGCCCGAAGGGTCTCAGCAGGTAGTTGATCACTCCCACCGAAGGCTGGAGCATCAGCTTCCAGATGATTGCCGCGATCACCGGCGCGATCATCAGCGGCAGGATGAGGATCTTCTCCAGCACCCGTCCGACCAGCGACGACCGGTGCAGCAGCAGGGCGACGGCGACCCCGAGGACCGTCTCGACGGCGGCTGCCCCCACCGCGTACAGCACCGTCACCCACGCCGAGTTCCAGAAGGCCTCCTGCGTGAAGACGGTCTCGTAGTTCTCGAACCGCACCATGTCCGGCTGGGGCTTGCTCGCCGAGAAGTCGAACAGGGTGTAGTAGAGGCCGAGCCCGAAGGGGTAGAGGATTCCGCAGGTCAGCAGCAGGGCGGGGACGATCAGGAGGTACGGGCGCAGGGCGAGCCGCCATCCCATCGGCTAGCCCACCTTGTCGGCGAGGTCGCCCGCCAGCCCGTCGAGCACCGACTTGGCACCGCCGCCGCCGTAGATCTCCTGGAGCGCGGCGGCCCAGCTGGTGGTCGCGTCGAAGAACTGCGCCTGCGGGGTGAACTGGATCTTCGTCTGGTCGACGACGGTCTCGAAGGTCTCGATGAAGCCCGGCAGGTGCCGCATCTTGTCCTTGTAGGCGCTGTCGTCGGCGATCGACTTGCGCACCGGGTCGATGTGGTTGTGCGTGATCGCGCTCTTGTGCAGGTGCTCCTTGCCGGTCGCCCACTGCAGGAACAGCCAACTGGCGCTCTTCTTCTTGCTCTTGGCGTTCATGCCGAGCGACCAGATCCACATGTTGGTGGCCAGCGACCCGTCCGGTCCCTTCGGGCCGGGGTGGAAGGCGATCTTCCCGGAGGCCGGGCTCGCCCCCTCGACCGCCTGGAAGTAGGCGGCCGTGTCCGCGTCGAACAGCATCCCGGCCTTCTTCGCACCGAGGTCGCTGGAGCACTGGTACCAGGTGTACGACGTCCAGGACGGCGGCCCGCCCTGCTTGACCATGCCGGCCCAGTCCTCGGTGAACGCGACGGCCTGCGGGGTGTTCATGGCCGGTGTGAGCTTCCCGCCCTGGACTGTGAAGTCCTTGAGCCCGTTGCGGGCGTACATCGTCATGAAGCCCGGGTGGATGGTGGCCCAGCTCCGGGACCCGCGGACGGCGATGCCGTACATGCCGTCGAAGCCCGCGCCCGGCGCCTTCTGCTTGATGGCCCCGGCGATGTCGCGCAGTTCGTCGAAGGTTTCGGCGGGCTTGAGGCCGAGCTTCTTGAAGACGTCCGTGTTGTAGGCGACGACGTTGGTCTCCCAGCCCCACGGCAGCGCGTACTGTCCGCCCTGCCCGAGCGGCGCGCCCGCCTTCAGGGACCACTGGTCGGCCTGGAGGAGGTTCGGGAAGAAGTCGGCCTGGTCCCATTCGGCGCCGGTCGCCGAGGAGTTGCGCATCCAGGGGCCGAGGTCCTCCAGCCAGCCGGGCGGCCCGTACTGCCACACCATGTACGCGCCGAGCATGAAGACGTCGTACGAGGCCCGGCCGCTGGACAGGTCGACGGTGAGCTTGTCGAAGTAGTTGTCCTCGGGGAAGACGTCGTACTCGACCTTGATGCCGGTCTTCGCCGTGAAGGACTTCAGGTCGGCGATGAGCGCGTCCGTGTACGGGTGCTTGTTGAGCAGCGCCTTGACGGTCGTGCCCTTCTCCCGCTTCCAGTCGAAGGAGCCGGTGACGTCCTCCGCCGCCGAGCCGTCGCTCTTGTTGTCGTCACCGCCGAACCCGGCCCCGCAGGCCGCGAGCAGCGGGGTCGCTGCGGCCGCGGCGGTCAGGGCGAGGAAGCGCCGGCGGTCGTGCACGTGCATGTCCATCCGTGACCTCCACGTGGGGTTGGGCCATCCGGGTGCAGGGGTTAACACGGCGAGTCGACTCGTTAACAGAGGGTGGAACGGCGGAAGTTGGGCGTCAATCCCTCGCGCAAGGGAAAATCTCAGGGCAGAGTGTGAAGTTCACGGATCGAGATGTGCGGGAGGTCCGGTATGGCACACGAACAGCCCCGTATGACGCATGATCAGGACGACGCATGGCTCGGGATCGACCTCGGCACCCAGAGCGTGAGGGTCCTGCTGGTCACCGGGGACGGCACCGTGCTCGGCAGCGGCTCGGCGCCCCTCGGCGGGCGGCGGGAGGGGGTGCGGCATGAGCAGGATCCGGGGGAGTGGTGGGACGCGGTGTGTACGGCGTCTCGGGCCGCGCTCGGTGCCCTGCGGGGGGTACGGATCGGCGGGCTCGCGGTGTGCGGGACGTCCGGCACCGTGCTCCTGACGGACGGGGCGGGGCGGCCGAAGAGCCCCGCGCTGATGTACGACGACGGACGGGCGACGGTTCAGGCGGCGCGGGCGCGGATGACGGGGCTCCAGGTGCAGGACACCTGGGCGCTGCCGAAGGCGCTGTGGCTGACCGAGACGTACGGCCAGGGGCGGGTCACCCATCAGCCGGACCTCATGGTCTCCCTGCTCACCGGCGAACTGCCGCCGGCCGACTCCAGCCACGCCCTGAAGACGGGCTACGACCTGGAGCGGGACGCCTGGCCGGCCATGCTGGCCCGGCTGGGCCTGCCCGACGCGGTGATCCCGGACGTCGTACGCCCCGGCACCCTCCTCGGCGAGGTCTCCCCGACCGCATCCGAGGCCACCGGCATCCCCGCCGGCACCCCCGTCATCGCGGGGATGACCGACGGCTGCGCGGCCCAGATCGCCTCCGCCGCCCTGCGCCCCGGCTCCTGGAACTCGGTGCTCGGCACCACGCTGGTCCTCAAGGGCGCGTCCCCGACCCTGGTCCGGGACCCCACCGGCGTGGTCTACAACCACCGTGCCCCGGACGGCAGTTGGCTGCCCGGCGGCGCCTCCAGCGTGGGCGCGGGCGTGCTCACGGCGGCGTTCGCGGGCGCCGACCCGGCGGCCATGGACACGCTGGCCGCCTCCTACGAGCCGTCCGGCGCGATCACCTACCCCCTCGTGTCACCCGGCGAGCGGTTCCCGTTCCTGGCCCCGAAGGCCGTCGCGATCGTCCTGGGCGAACCCGAGTCGGACGCCGACCTGTGGGCCGGGCTCCTGCAGGGCATCGCCTTCACGGAACGCCTGTGCCTGGACTATCTGCACCACCTCGGCGCACCCCTCGACGGCCCCCTCACCTTCACGGGCGGCGCCGCCCGCAGCCCGTACTGGAACCAGCTGCGCGCCGACATCCTGGGCCGCCCGGCCTGCGTACCGCAGCAGACGGAACCGGCCCTGGGGATGGCGGCGCTGGCGGCGTACGGAGCGGGCGCGGCGCCCGGTCTGGCGGAGGCCGCGGAGGGCATGGTCCGCATCGGCACGACCGTCGAACCCCGCCCCGGCCGCGCCGCCCGCTTCGCCGCGCCGTACGCGCGCCTGATCGACGAACTGACCGCCCGGGGCTGGCTCCCGCCCCCGGTCCAGGCGCACGCACTCGCGCGCCTGGACGCGGATACTTCGGCCTCATGAGCACGGGCACGGACACGGGCGCAGGCAAGGACAGAGGCAAGGGAACGGGCATGGGTGTGGAGCCGGTCATGAGTACGACGCTGTTGCTGGTCCGGCACGGACAGACGATCTGGCATGCCGAGAACCGCTACGCCGGGATCAGCGACGTGCCCCTCACCGACACGGGGCGCGCCCAGGCCGCGGCCCTCGGCCGCTGGGCCGCCGCCCACCCGGTCGACGCGATCTGGACCTCGCCCCTGTCCCGCGCCGTGGTCACCGCCGACCCCGCCTGCCGGGCCCTCGGCATCACCCCGCACCGCGAACCCGGCCTGCGTGAATGCGACTTCGGCGTGCTGGAGGGCCGTACGCTCGCGCAGTTCGCGGCCGAGGATCCCGAGGCGGCGGAGGCCTTCCGCACCGACCCGGTGGCCCACCCCTTCCCGGACGCCGAGAACCCCGTCGCCGCCGCCGAGCGCGGTGCCGCCGCCCTGCGCCGCATCGCCGCCGCCCACCCCGGCGGACGCGTCCTCGTCGTCGCCCACAACACCCTCTTCCGACTGGCGCTGTGCACGCTGCTGTCCATCCCGGCCGGGGAGTACCGCAGAGTGTTCCCGAAGTTGCGCAACGTGGCGATCAGCGAACTCCACATGAAAACCGACGGTTCTGCGGCACTTCTCTCCCTCAATGTGCCGTGCGAGCCTGACGTGTCGTAGGACCATGTGCCCATGACGGAGATCGACACCTCGGTACCGCACTCGGCCAGGATCTGGAACTACTGGCTGGGCGGCAAGGACAACTACCCCGTGGACGAGGCGGCCGGCGACGCCTACACCGCCGTGTACCCCGGCATCGTCACCATCGCCCGCAGCAGCCGCGCCTTCCTGGGCCGCAGCATCCGGTACCTGGTCACGGAGGCGGGGGTACGCCAGTTCCTCGACGTCGGCACGGGCCTGCCCACCGTCGACAACACCCACGAGGTCGCCCAGAGCCTCGCCCCCGAGTCGAAGATCGTCTACGTCGACAACGACCCGCTGGTTCTGGCCCACGCCCGCGCCCTGCTCACCTCGACGCCCGAGGGCGTGACGGCGTACGAGGACCTGAGCCTGTACGAGCCGGAGAAGATCCTCGAGGCGGCGTCCCGCACCCTCGACCTCTCCCGCCCCACGGCCCTGATCCTCAGCGGCATCCTCGGCCACGTCACCGACTACGAGCAGGCCCGCGGCATCGTCCGCGGCCTCCTGGCGGGGCTGCCCTCCGGCAGCTACCTCTCCCTCAACGAGGGCTCCCGGGGCACCGACCCGGCCTACGAGCAGGCCCAGGACGCCTACAACGAGACCGGCGCCGTCCCGTACTTCCTGCGCCCGGTCGACCAGATCACCGCGTACTTCGAGGGCTTGGACCTGGTTGAGCCCGGCATCGTCTCCGTCCCGCTCTGGCACCCGGACCCGTCCGACGAGGAGCCGCAGCCGATCGGCCAGCACGGCGGACTGGGCCGCAAGCCCTGACGCCCTCCGGCGGCACGGGAAAGCCCCCGCGAGTCAGGTCCTCGCGGGGGCTTCCTTCATTCCGCCTGCATCGTGAAGGGTGAGAAGACGATCACGAGGCAGGGCGCCTTGTTGCAAGTAGCTTGCAACAACAAGCTAACAGCAAAAAGCCCCCGTGTGGATGACACGGGGGCCTTGATGCCGTCGGACTGCCGTCCGGGATGCGTCAGCTCTTGGCGCGGGCCTTCTGCCAGGCGAACCCGACGACCGCCAGCAACAGCGTCATGCCGCCCGTCGAGTACAGCTGCACGCGTGTGTCCGGCTCCCGGGCCATGAGGACGAAGATGGCCGCCATGCCGGCCAGCGCGACCCAGGTCAGGACCGGGAACGCCCACATCCGCACGACCAGCTTCTCCGGCGTTTCGCGCTCGAGCCGGCGGCGCAGCCGCAGCTGGGAGACGGCGATGAAGATCCAGACGACCAGGATGACCGCGCCGATCATGTTCAGCAGCCAGGGGAAGACGTCGTCCGGCCGCCAGTAGCTCAGCACCACGCACACGAAGCCGAACACCGAGGACGCGAGGACCGCGACGCGCGGGACGCCGCCCGACACCCGGCCCAGGGTCTTGGGTCCCTGGCCGCGCTGGACGAGCGAGTACGCGATGCGCGAGGAGCCATAGATGTTGGCGTTCATGGCGCTCAGCAGGGCGACCAGGACCACGACGTTCATCAGCTGACCGGCGCCGGGGATGCCGAGGTGGTCGAGGGTGGCGACGTACGGGCCCTTCTCGACGACCTCCTTTGAGTCCCAGGGGACGAGGGTCACGACGACCGCCATGGAGCCGATGTAGAAGAGGGCGATCCGCCACATCGCCGTGCGGACCGCGCTCGCGACGCCGCTGACCGGGTTCTCCGACTCCGCCGCGGCGATGGTGACCGTCTCCATGCCGCCGTAGGCGAAGACTGATGCCAATAGGCCGATGATCAAGCCCTCGGTACCGTTCGGGAGGAATCCGCCCTCACCGGTGAGGTGCGCGGTGCCCGGCGCGTCCGTGCCCGGCAGGACGCCCGCGATCGCCAGCCCGCCCAGCACCAGGAACAGCGCGATCGCGCCGACCTTCAGGGCCGCGAACCAGAACTCGAACTCGCCGAAGTTCTTCACGGCGGCGAGGTTCGCACCGCAGAAGACGACCATGAAGAGGGCCACCCAGGCCCACTCCGGAGTGTGCGGAAGCCAGGTCGTGACGATCTTCGCGGCGCCGATGCCCTCCAGGCCGACGGCCGTGCAGAGCAGCACCCAGAACGACCAGCCGGCCGTGAAGCCGGCCCACGGGCCGATCGCCCGCTCGGCGTGCGCGGAGAACGAGCCGGAGGAGGGATACGCGGCCGACATCTCGCCGAGCATCCGCATCACCAGCATCACGAGGAGGCCGGAGAGGACGTACGCGATGACGATCGAGGGGCCGGCGGCGGCGATACCGGCGCCGGACCCGACGAACAGGCCCGCGCCGATGACACCGCCGAGGGCGATCATCGACAGGTGGCGCTGCTTGAGGCCGTGATTCAGTCCGGGGGAGACGTCGTCCGCCTGCGGGGGCGTCTCCGTGGTGCTGTTGGGCATGGGCGCGGCTCGTCCAATGCAGAAGGAGGGCAAAAACGCCCACAGTCTGGGCAGCCTCTCCGTTCAGGAGGAGAGACTGCCCACTATGCGGACACTTACCGCACCTACTGTGACGCCCCGGCTACGCAGCGACGGGTGTGTAGTGCGACGCGTCCCCCTCGATCGAGTAGCTCTCCTTGCCCTCGATGCCTGCGGGCACGTCACCGGCGACGGTCACCCGGTGCAGGCGGCGCGGCAGCCCGTCGTAGTTGGCGACGGCGTAGTGCTGGGTGATGCGGTTGTCGAAGACGACCAGCTGGTTCTCGGACCAGCGGTGGCGAAGGATGTTCTCCGGCCGGGTGACGTACGCCTGGAGCAGGTCGAGGATCCTGCGGGACTCGCCCGGCGAGAGGCCCACGATCCGCTGCGCGAACCCGCCGATGAACAGGCCGCGCTCACCCGACAGCGGATGGACGCGGACGACCGGGTGGACCGTGCGGTACTTGATCGACGTGAACTCGGCGCGGTTGGCGGCCTGCTGCTCGTCGACGTCCTCGTCCGGCACGGCGTAGTCGTAGTCGTTGGTGTGCTCCGCCCACAGGGAGTCGGCCAGCTTCCGCAGTGGCTCGGGCAGCTGCCGGTAGGCGGCCGCCGAGCTGGCGATCAGGGTCTCGCCGCCGTACGGCGGGATCGTGATGCTGCGCAGGGTGGTGGCCTGCGGCGGGTTGAGGACGAAGGTGACGTCGGTGTGCCAGTGGTTGGCGGCACGGCCGCGCTCGCTGTCGACGGGCAGCACGTTCGGGGTGCCGGCGACGGAGGAGACCGTCGGGTGGGCGGTGGTGACGTCGCCGAAGTGACGGACGAAGGACTGGTGGGTCTCGTCGTCGAGGTTCACGTCGTCGAAGACGAGTGCCTTGTGGGCGGTGAGGGCCTCGCGCAGGGCGGCGACCGTCTCCTGGCCGAGGGGCCGGGAGATGTCCACGCCAAAGACGCGGGCGCCGATGTTGGCGGTGACCTTCTGGATCTCGATGGACATGTGCGGTCCTTTCAGACGAGGGCGGGGGTGCCGGTTGCGGGGGCACTGACGTACTGGTTGGCGGGGCGCGGGAGGCCGTAGCGCTCGCGCAGGGTGCGGCGCGGGCCGTACTCCGTGCGGAGCAGACCGCGGGCGCGGAGGATCGGGACGACGTGGTCGACGAAGGTGTCGAGGCCGGAGGGCAGGACCGGCGGCATGATGTTGAAGCCGTCGGCGGCGCCCTGCGTGAACCAGGTCTCGATGGCGTCGGCGACCTGCTCGGGCGTACCGGCGAACGTCAGGTGCCCACGGCCGCCGCCGAGGCGCCCGATCAGCTGGCGCACGGTGAGCCGCTCGCGCCGGGCCAGCTCGACGACGAGCGTGTAGCGGCTCTTGGCGCCCTCGATGGCGTCCTCGGGCGGCAGATCGGCGGGGAGTTCGGAGTCCAGCTCCAGGACACCGGACGGCAGTTGCAGCAGGCTCTCCAGCCGGCCCACCCCGTGCGCGTACACGATGTGGTCCTCCAGGACCTGCTCGGCCGCCCGAGCCTCGGCCTCCGTCGAGCCGATCACCGGGACGATGCCGGGCAGCACCTTGATGTGCTCGGGGTCGCGGCCGGCCGCCGCCGTACGTGCCTTGAGGTCGGCGTAGAAGACCCGCGCGTCCTCGAACGTCTGCTGCGCGGTGAACACGGCCTCCGCGTACCGGGCGGCGAAGCCCTTGCCGTCCTCGCTCGAACCGGCCTGCACGAGCAGCGGATAGCCCTGCGGGCTGCGCGGGACGTTGAGGGCGCCCTCGACGCTGAAGTACGTCCCCTGGTGCCGGGGCGGATGGATCTTGGCGTCGTCGCCCCACACGCCGGCCGCCTTGTCGGCGACGATCGCGTCGTCCTCCCAGCTGTCCCAGAGCTTCAGGGCGACGTCCAGGAACTCGGCGGCGCGGCCGTACCGCTCAGCGTGCGCGGGCTCCGCGTCCAGCCCGAAGTTACGGGCGGCCTCCGCTCCCGCCGTGGTGACGATGTTCCAGCCCGCCCGGCCGCCGCTGATGATGTCGAGCGAGGCGAACTTGCGGGCCAGGTTGTAGGGGGAGTTGTAGGAGGTGGAGGCGGTGGCGATCAGCCCGATGTGCTCGGTGGCCGTCGCCAGCGCGGTGAGCAGCGTGAGCGGTTCCAGGGCGCCGGCGGGGCGCTGGGCGAGGTTGTTCCACAGCTGGGGGCCGTCGGCGAGGAACAGGGAGTCGAAGGTGCCGCGTTCGGCGACACGGGCCAGGGTGACGTAGTGGGCCAGATCCACGTGCGCGTACGGGTCGCTCTCGGGGAGCCGCCAGGAGGCCTCGTGGTGGCCGGTGTTCATGAGGAAGGCGTTGAGGTGGAGTTGCCGGGGCATGCAGTGTCCTTCGTTCTGGACAGTCGGGGATTGCCTTACGAGCGCCGGTCCAGGCAATCCAGCCCGTCCGGCGTTTGAGGACGAGGCCCGTTCAGGGCCGAAGCGGGGGTCCGGGGGCGGCAGCCCCCGGAAGGCGGTCACGGGCAGCCGACGGTCACGTCAGTGGTCCTCCGTCACGCCGAGCGCGACCAACAAGCGCTCCCGGTACTCCCCGAGCAACGGATCCCGGTACGACCGCGGATGCGGCCGGTCGATCGCGAGGTCGAGCCCGATACGCCCCCGCTCCAGCACCAGCACCCGGTCCGCGAGCACGATCGCCTCGGCCACGTCATGCGTGACCAACAGCACCGAGGGCCGATGCCGCTCCCACAGCTCCCTGAGCAGGGCATGCATCTTGATCCGGGTCAGCGCGTCCAACGCCCCGAACGGCTCGTCGGCCAGCAGGAGTTCGGGCTCGCGGACGAGTGAGCGGGCCAGTGCCGCGCGCTGCTGCTCGCCGCCGGACAGCTCGTTGGGCCAGGCGCCCTCCCGGCCTTCCAGCCCGACCTCGGCGAGGGCCTCGCGGCCCTTCTGCTCCGCCTCCCGGCCGTCGAGCCCGAGGAGGACGTTGGCGAGGATGCGCCGCCAGGGCAGCAGCCGGGAGTCCTGGAAGACGACCGACACCCGGTCCGGGGCGGTGAGCTGTCCGCTGCCGGTGACCTCGTGGTCGAGACCGGCGACCGCCCGCAGCAGGGTGCTCTTGCCGGAGCCGCTGTGCCCCAGCAGGGCCACGAACTGGCCGGCGGGGATGTCCAGGTCGATGCCGTCGAGGACGACACGCTCGTCGAACGAGCGGGTCAGCGACCGGAGTTGGACGGCGGGACGGGTCAGCTGCTCAGTGTGCGGCGCCACGACAGCACCCTCCGTTCGATGAGGCGGACCGTGCTGTCCGAGGCGAGGCCGAAGATGCCGTAGACGACCAGGCCGACGAGGATGACGTCCGACTGGCCGTAGTTCGTGGCCTGGAACATCATGTAGCCGAGGCCGCTGGTGGCGTTGATCTGCTCCAGGACCACCAGGCCCAGCCAGGAGCCGGTCACGCCGAGCCGGAGTCCCACGAAGAACCCGGGCAGCGCGCCGGGGATGACGATCTCCCGGATGAAGCGCAGCTTCGACAGGCCCTGCACCTCGGCGAGCTCGACGAACCGGTTGTCGATGCCGGACAGGGCGGCATGCGTGTTGAGGTAGATCGGGATGTAGACGACGATGGCGATGATCGCGATCTTGAAGGTCTCGCCGATGCCCAGCCAGAGGATGAACAGCGGGATCAGACCGAGGGTCGGGATGGCCCGGTTGAGGTTGACCGTGCCGTCGATCAGCGCCTCTCCGGTGCGGGTGAGCCCGGAGGCCAGGGCCAGCACGACGCCGGCGGTCAGACCGATCGCGAAGCCGGACGCGGCCCGCTGCAACGAGGTGAGGATGTCGGTGATCAGGGTCCCGTCGCTCCACAGCTGGGCGCCGGTCTCCACCACCGTCCAGGGTGCGGGAATCGCGGCGGGGTCGAGCGCCTCGGCTGCGGACGCGACGGCCCACAGGACGAGCACCAGCAGGGGCCCGGTGAGCCGGGCGGCGGGAAGGCGTTTGCCGGGGGCGAGCCCGCGGCGGCGTTTGCGGGGCCGTTCGTCGGCGACGACGACGTCGGCGGCCTTGTGCAAGGTGGTCGTGGTCATGGCGGTCACTTCCGGTACTCGGCCGGTACGGACTTCGCGGCGATGCCCTCGAAGCGGTGGTCGAAGAGCTCGCTGACGTCGAACTTCTTCACGAACCCGCCCTCGGCGAGCAGATCCGCGGTCTCCTGCTCCCAGTTGATGGCCTCGTCCCAGCTCGGCGGGTACAAGGGCTTGTTGGCGAGCTCGGTGATGGCCTCGGCCTGGGGGAGGGTCAGGTTCTGCGTCTTGACGTAGAACTCCCGGTTCCAGGCGTCGGGGTGCTCGTACGCCCACACCTGGCCCTTGGCCCAGTACGGGATGTACGCGGCGATCGCCGCGGCCTTCGCGGGGTCGTTCAGCACCGAGACCGGCGCCCACAGCAGGTTGAGCAGGTCGACGACGTCGGTGCTGATGATGCGGGCGCCCTTGGCCTCGTACTGCGCCAGGTAGGCGGGCGCCTGGGTGTTGCCGAGCGGGGCGATGTCGACCTGCCCGGACTGCAGGGCCGTGAGGAACTGGTTGCTGGTCAGCGGGACCAGCTCCACGTCGTCGTACTTCAGCCCGGCCTTCTTCAGCGCGCGCAGCAGGACGACGCCCTGGGCCTGGCCCTGTGAGAAGGCGAGCCGCTTGCCCTTGAAGTCGTCGACCGACCGGATGTCGCTGCCGGGCTTGGTGGCGAAGAGGTAGTTGGGCCTACGGGTGATGTTGATCGCCACGATCTTCGCGTCGAAGCCCTGGTAGTACGCCTGGATCGGCGGGATGCCCGCATTGTTGGCGAGATCCAGGGACTTGGCGCGGAAGGCGTTGATGACATCGGGCCCGGCACCGATGTTCAGCCAGTTGCTGACCTTGAAGGGCGGATCACCCAACTTGGCCAGTCTGAACTGGAGTTGCTGGGTGTTCTGGTACGAGGCGATCTTCAGGCTCGTACCGGCGGGCACGTTCTTGGCCAGCGGAGCGGTCGAGGCGCCCTCGCCGGCGGCGGCCGCGCTGCCGTCCGCGCAGCCGCTGAGTCCGGCGACGCCGGCCGCGGCGCCGAGCAGGGAGGTGAGGAAGAGCCGTCGGTCGACACCCGGCACAGGAGAAGAAGACATGGGAGGACTCCGTGAGTGAGAAAAAAGGGCAAGAAGGCATGCGGAATTCCGGGCAGGAGAAGCCGGAGAAAGGGAATTCACGCAGGAGGAAATGAGCGCTTCACACGCGGCAACGTGTCAGCAACAGTGGGTGCGACAGCTCACGAACGGGCTCATGAGCAGGATGTTCCTGGTCATCGGTGGTCCCTGTCAATATTCCGAGTTTCTGAATTAAATAGCCTCAGGTGACGCGGCCAACGGATCCCGGTAGAGCACGTCCAGCGCCACCGATCCGCCCGCCACGGCAAGGACGGAATCCGCGAAACTTGTCGGCAGGACCGCGGCCGCCCGCTCCGTCCCGGCCGCTTTGCGCAGCGCGCCGAGACAGTCCTCCCGGCTCAGGACGCCGATCTCGGTGACGACGACGGTCTCCGGGTTGAGCACGTCCTGCAGCAGCCCCACCGCCCGGCCGGTCATCCGCGCCCGGTCGGTCAACAGCCGTACCGCCACCGGGTCCCCGTCCGCCGCCGCGTGCACGACATGCATCGGGTTCGCCCCGTCGGTGACGCCCGCGGCTCGCGCCCGCCGGCACAACGTCCGCTCGCTCAGCTCGACCTGGAGGCAGCCGACCCGCCCGCAGTCGCAGGTCTCCGTGCCGCCCGGCACCGGCAGATGGGCGATGGCGCCGGCCTGGGAGCGGGGACCGTGGTGCACCTCGTCGTTGGTGGCGAAGGCCGCGTCGACCACATTGCCGACGAACAGATGCAGCACGCTCCGGCTGCCGCGCGCCCGCCCGAAGAGGCGCTCCGCGTTCACCAACGCCCGTGCGTGCCCGTCCACATGGACCGGGAGCCCGGTGTGCGCGCCGAGGACCTCCCGCACCGGCACCTCGCGCCAGCCCAGCATCGGGTGCTCGACGACGGTCCCGGAGTCCCGGTCCACCCAGCCGCCCGCGGCGAAGCCGACGCCGAGCGGCAGGCTGCCCGGCGCCGCGTCCAGCAGCGCGGCGAGCCCGTCGGCGGCGCGGGCCAGGACGGCGTACGGATCCGTGGCCCCCGAGTGCTTCAACTCCCGTTCGACGACGACCCGTCCACGCAGATCGAGCAGCGCCACGGTGGTGTACGGCACCGCCACATGCACCCCGCCCACCACGAACCGCGAGTGGTCCAGGTCGATGGGTACGTGCGGCCGGCCGACGCCCTTGGACCGCCGGGGCGCGGCGGCCTCCCGGACGAACCCGAGCTCGGTGAGGCGGGCGCAGTGGTCGGTCACCGAGGCCGGTGACAGGCCGGTCAGCCGGGCGATGGTGCTGCGTGCCACCGGCCCGTGCTCGAGGATGGACCGGAGGATGACGCTGGCGCTGGTACGGCGCCGGTCACTGTCGGAGACACGGGGGATCGGAGACGAATTCGAGGTCGAGGTCGAAGTCGAAGTCGAGCTTGGAGTCGAAAGGGTGGGGGCCGCGATACGGGGCATGGGGAACTTCCTCGGGAGCCGGTCCGACACTGCGCCGTCTGATGCGGGCGAGTCGAACCGACGGCCGACTCACCCCGTACGGCGACAGGCGGCCGCGCCCACGCGTCGCAGGTCGACGTGGCGACGCGACGAGAAGTTCCGGGACTGGGCGACCATGCGCTCGAAGCTAGCAAAACGGCCCACCGCTGCCCAGACGGCGACCGACGGGCGAGACGGCCGACCGGCCTGTGAGCTGGGCGTCCTCGACTCAGTGACCGGCATCACCTCGTACCCGGTGTAACCCCCATCCTTTGTCCGGAGCCCACCAACCCCGTGATCCGCCCTTTGTCGACCACTGACGGTGATGGGCATGCACACGCTGGGATAGCGTCACAGCGTCCCGTACCACCCTCACCTCGCGGAGTCCCCATGAGCACCGCTGCCGCCGCCCCCGCCCGCACCGGACAGGTCCTCGCCGACCTGCTCCCGGCCTCCCGCGTCCGCGACATCGCGCTCGTCGTCGGCGGTGCCGCGCTCACCGGCCTCGCGGCCCAGATCGCCGTGCCCGTGCCCGGTTCCCCGGTGCCGGTGACCGGCCAGACCCTCGCGGTGCTGCTGGTCGGCACGGCCCTCGGTGCCGGTCGCGGCTTCCTCTCCCTCGCGCTGTACGCGCTGGCGGGCATCGCGGGCGTGCCGTGGTTCGCGGAGGGCACCTCCGGCGCCGCGGCCCCGTCCTTCGGCTACATCCTCGGCATGATCCTCGCGTCCACCGTCGTCGGCGCCCTGGCCCGCCGCGGCGCCGACCGCACCGCCCTGCGCACCGCGGGCGCCATGCTGCTGGGCGAGGCGATCATCTACGCCGTCGGCGTCCCCTACCTGGCCCTCGCCACCGGCATGTCGGCGACCGCCGCGATCGCGGCCGGCCTCACCCCGTTCCTGATCGGCGACGCCCTCAAGGCGGCCCTCGCGATGGGCGCGCTGCCCACCGCCTGGAAGTTCGCCAACCGCTGACGCCGCGGTCCTCGCGGAAGCGGAAGAGGCTCGCCGGGTAAGTACCGCACCCGGCGAGCCTCTTCATGTTCCTGCGTGTTTCTGCGTGCTTCTGCGTCGGACAGGGCCCGTTCCCGCGTCGGACAGGGCCCGCCGGCTCAGCCCTCCTGCGACCGCCGCGGGCGGCGCAGTTGAGACCACCACAGCCCGGCCGCGCCCGCCGCGATCAGCGTCGCGCCGGCCGCGCCCAGCGGCAGGACGTCCCGGCCGAGGCCGGTCTTTGGCAGCTCGTCGGCACCCGGTGCGACCGGCTTGTTGTCGGTACCGAGCAGCAGGGGGGTGGCCGGAGCGTCCGGTGACGGGTTCGTCGTACCGAACGGCACCGGGCCCTGCTGCCAGTACGTCTTCTTGCCGTCACCGGTCTGGACGGGGAGGCAGATATTGCCCTCCTGGCCCAGGTCGTACGTCGCGTCCACGGCATACGACTTCGACTCACCGGCGGGGAGATTGTCGACGGGGCAGGCGAAACCGCTGTTCGAGCCCTCCGGAAGATTGTTCTTCTCGATTGCCGAGCAGCCCTCGACATTCTTGACCGTCAGGCCGTCGAACCCGACGACCAGAAGCTGGATCTTTCCGCTGTCCTTGGTCCCTTCGTTCTTGACGGTGGCAGTGATCTCGGTTTCCTGCGAACTGTTGTTCACCGAGATTTTCTCGGGCAGTTCGGTGGTGAGCTTCACTCCCGCCGGTGCCTCGTCGATGACCTTTCCCCCCTTGCTGCTCCCGGGTCCCTGGTCGTCCGCACTGGCAGTGAAGGAAAGGATCATCACTGCCGAGAAAGATGTCGCGACCAGCGATCCCGCGATGGCCGTCGTGCGACGAGAACTCATGTTCGTCCCCCTTGCCTGCGCCTGAATTCGCAGTACTTGAAGAGCTACCACAAGATTTCTCCGCACTATGCTGGTACGGCCTGAAGTGTGACCATTGTGTTTCAATGGCGGATGTCTGATGCGGCATCGAGGGGGGTGCAGTGGATTGCCGGGGAATATGGGAAATACGAGGAGCGGTGGGGTTCCAGGTTTACTGGTGACGGGGCGCTATCGACTGGTCGAGAGCATCGGTCAGGGGGGAATGGGGCGCGTGTGGCGAGCGGTCGACGAAATACTCGATCGTCTGGTCGCCGTCAAGGAAATGCGCATCGACGGCCTCGACCCGGAGGACACACGCACACGCCGTGAACGCACCCTGCGTGAGGCGAGGGCGACGGCAAGGATCGACCACCCCAACGTCGTACGGGTCTACGACGTGGTCGACGAGGGCGAACGCCTGTGGATCGTCATGGAGTTGGTGGCCGGCCGCTCCCTGGAACGCATCATGGCGGAGGAGGGCCCGCTGGGCCCGTGCGAGACGGCCCGGATCGGCATCGGCCTGCTCGCGGCTCTGCGCCAGGTCCATGACCGCGGGGTGCTGCACCGGGACATCAAGCCGGGCAACGTCCTGGTGGAGACGGAGGTGGCGCGCGGGCGGGGCCGGGTGGTCCTGACCGACTTCGGCATCGCGGCGATCCAGGACGCGAAGGCGCTCACCATGGTCGGCATGCTGGTCGGCTCGCCCGACTACATGGCCCCCGAGCGCATCTCCGGCCGCCCCCAGGGCCCACCGTCCGACATCTGGTCCCTGGGCGCCACCCTGTGCGCCGCCCTCGCCGGCCGCTCCCCCTTCTCCCGCGACACGACCCTCGCGACCCTGCACGCGGTCCTGTACGAGGAGCCCGAACTCCCGCCCACGGCAGGCCCCTTGCGCAACGTCCTCGCCGCCCTCCTGGACAAGGACCCGACCCTCCGCCCCGGCCTGGACACCCTGGAAACGGCCCTGGAGCCGGTCGCGTTCCCTGCGCCCACACCGACGATGCCGGTGATGGGGCCCGCACCGGTCACGGGTGCGCCGGGGGGAGGGGAGCCCGAGACCCTGGCGGGCCCTGGGCGATCGAGCGCGGAGACTGCTGGTGGGCCCGGGGGGCTGGAGACGGGGGCTGCCGCCGGGGCCGGGCGGTCTGAGGCGGGAACCGCCGGTGGGCCTGGGCGGTCGGACGCGGGGGCTGCCGGCCGCGGGGGGTTGGACGCGGGGGCTGCCGCTGACGCCGGGCGTTCGGACGCGGAGACTGCCTCCGGCCCTGGGCGATCGAGCGCGGGGGCTGCTGCCGGCCCCGGGGGGTTGGACGCGGGGGCTGCCGCCGATGCCGGGCGTTCGGACGCGGAGACTGCCTCCGGCCCCGGGCAATCGAGCGCGGAGGCTGCTTCTGGCCCGGCGCGATCGCGTGCGGGGGCTGCTCCTGGCCCTGGCGGGTTGGAGATGGGGGCTGCCGCCGATGCCGGGCGTTCGGACGCGGAGACTGCCTCCGGCCCCGGGCAATCGAGCGCGGAGGCTGCTTCTGGCCCTGGCGGGTTGGAGATGGGCGCTGCCGCCGATGCCGGGCGGTTGGACGCGGAGAGCACGGCCGATCCTGGCGCGTTGGGCACGGGGGCTGCCGCCGGCTCTGCAGTGTGGGGCGAGGGGCCCACGGGGCCCACGCCCGGTGCGGCACCCGAACCGGCCCCGCCGAGCACGTCCGTGCCGGAAGCCGGCCCGGCGGTCGGCAAAGGGCCCGAACCGGTGTCTCGTCCCGAGCGGGACGCAGCGCATGGGCCTGGAGCAGTACGTGGCCCTGGCCTCGTACGGGGCCCTGACTCCGCACGCGGCTCTGATTCCGTACGGGACCCTGCCCCTGAAGGTGGCCCAGATTCCGTACGAGGCTCTGATCCTGTACGCGGTTCCGACTCCGCACGTGGCTCTGGTTCCGTCCGCGGCTCTGATCCCGCACGGGTCTCCGAGGCCGTCCACGACGCCGACCCCGCACGGGTCTCCGACCCCGCACGGCCCTCTGACGCCGCACGCGTCCCTGATCCCGCACGGGTCTCCGAGGCCGTCCACGGCGCCGACTCCGCGCGAGGTACTGCCCCTGCACGAAGCCCCGCCCCCGAGCAGCACAGCGGCCCCGAACCCATACCCGGCCCGCACCCTGGACCTGCCCGCCCCGAGTCTCAACCCGAGCCCGAACGGGGAGCGGCCCCGGACCCCGCGGCAGCCACCCCGCGGCACCCCGCATCGGCATCGGTGACTCCCCGCCTCCCCTGGAACCCGAAGCCCCCAGGGGAATCGCCCACCCCCGCCTACCTGGAGGCCCCCCGCGTCCCGGCCCCGCCCGATCCCCGCCGGCCGGACGACGTACGCGACGCCATCCCGCCACCACCGAACCCCACCCGGGTGCCCGCACCCGAAGCGGCCCCCTCTGCCCCCTCCACCGTCACCCCGCCCCCGGCGACGGAGCCTCCTCGCGCCCCCAACGCCTCCACCGAGCTCGCCTCCCAGGGAAGTTCAGAGGTGCGCTCACCCACCCCGGCCGGTGATTCCGGCAGCGTCGCGCCCCGCCGCAACGGTGTCTCACTGGTGCGCTCCGAAGCGGTGACCGAGAGGCGGCCGGCGCCGGAGCCCGCGCCCGGCGGTACGGGCCCACGCAGCGCCAGGCCTCCCACCCCTCCCTCCATGCCGCCCGGTGAACTCCCCGGCCCCGCCGTCCCGGCCGAACGCCGACGCGGGCGGCATCGCCGTACGACTCTCGTCGCCGCCCTCGCAAGCGTCGCCGCCGGCGCCGTCGTAGCGGTCGTCCTGGTGGCCAACTCCGGTTCGCCCGAGGACGACAAGGCAAGCTCCTCCCCGTCGCCGCTCGCCTCTGCCGCGTCGTCCCCGGGCGCCGGCCCCTCGTCCACGGTGGAGGGCACGTCCAGGCCGCAGAGCCTGCCGCCCGGCTCGCGCCGTGAGGCGGGCGGGTTCGCGTGGGTGCCGCCCGAGGGCTGGCAGCGGGACGTCAAGACCGGGTCGGAGGTGCACTACACGTCACCGGACGCCAGACAGGAACTCGCCGCCAAGTCGTCCCTGGCCCGCGACGACCTGATGGACTCCTGGCAGAAGTCGGAGCAGAACGCCCAACAGGGCCGGGACTACAACAAGATCCGCCTGGAGCGGACGACGTTCCGCGGACACCCGGCGGTGATCTGGGAGTACACCTTCACGCTCGACGATCTCCCTTGGCACGCCCGCCTGCTGGGCTTCACGGTCGAGGGGAAGTCGTACCAGATCAACACGTGGTACCAGCCGGACATGGAAGAGCAGGCCCTGAAGACCTACGAGAAGGTGAGGGACAGCTTCACCGTGCTGTGAGCACAAAAGCCGAGGGGCCCTCGAAACGCGCAAGCGTCCCAAGGGCCCCTCGACCTCGTTCTCAGCCCAGTACTCAGCCTCAGGCCGAGCGGTGGGCAAGGATCAGCCGGTCTTGACCTCGTCGCGCGGCGCATCCGACGAGGCTGCGGCCTCGACACCCGCCGCCGGGCGGTCTCCGCCGCGGACCTTCTGCTTGATGAAGGCGACAGCCAGCACGAGAGCGGCCACGAGCAGCGACAGCAGCACGGTCTTGCGACCGTCGTGCTCGGTGTCGGTGAGCATGTAGCCGAGGATGAACACGATCAGCGCGGCCGTGGCCCAGGTCAGGTACGGGTACAGCCACATCTTCACGACCAGCTTCTCCGGCGCCTCGGCCTTGATGATCTTCCGCATGCGCAGCTGCGAGAAGCAGATGGCCAGCCAGACGAACAGGGCGACCGCACCGGAGGAGTTGACCAGGAAGAGGAAGACGGAGTCCGGGAACTTGTAGTTGAAGAATACGGCCACGAACCCGAACGCGACGGACGCGAGGATCGCCGTACGCGGCACACCGTTGCCGGTGGTGCGGGCGAAGGCCTTCGGCGCGTCCCCGCGCTGGCCGAGGGAGAAGGCCATGCGGGAGGCGGTGTAGAGGCCGGAGTTGAGGCAGGACAGCACCGAGGTCAGCACGATGAAGTTCATGATCTGACCGGCGTGCGGGATGCCGAGGGAGTTGAGCGCGGCGACGTACGAGCCGTCGTCGGCGATGGACTTGCTGTCCCAGGGCAGCAGGGCCACGACGACGAAGATCGAGCCGAGGTAGAAGACGGCGACACGCCAGATGATGCTGTTGGTGGCCTTGGTGACGGCCTGCTGCGGGTTCTCGGACTCACCGGCGGCGAGGGTGGCGATCTCGCTGCCCATGAAGGAGAAGACGACGAGCAGCACACCGGTGAGGATGGCACCGGGCCCGTTCGGCAGGAATCCGCCGTGCTCGGTGAGGTTGCTCAGCCCGGCTTGCTCGCTGTCGACGCCGGGCAGCAGCCCGAACACGGCCAGCCCGCCGATGATGATGAACGCGGCGATGGCGACGACCTTGATCCCGGCGAACCAGAACTCGAACTCGCCGTACGACCCGACGGAGACCAGGTTCGTGGCGGTCAGCACCAGCATCACGATCAGGGCCCAGGCCCACTGCGGTACGGACGGGATCCAGCCCTCCAGGATCACCGCACCGGCGGTCGCCTCGACCGCCAGCACGACCACCCAGAAGAACCAGTACAGCCAGCCGATGGAGAAGCCGGCCCAGCTGCCGAGCGCGCGGTCGGCGTGGGCGGAGAACGATCCGGAGGTCGGGTTCGCCGCGGACATCTCCCCGAGCATCCGCATCACCAGCACCACGAGCGTGCCGACGAGGGCGTACGAGAGAAGGATGCCGGGGCCTGCGGTGGCGATACCGGAGCTGGACCCGACGAAGAGTCCGGCGCCGATGACACCGCCGATGGCGATCATGGACAGATGGCGGTTCTTGAGCCCGGCCTGTAGGCCGTGACCGCCTGCGGCCGGTTCGGCCGGTCCGGCCGTTTTCTGAGTCGGCTGCGAAGTCATGGAACGGATTTCCTTTGCGCCGTGGTGAGCGGTTCTCGTACTAGCGGGGTGCATGAGGCGTACGAGTCGGACCAGTGAATCGGAGGAGAACGGATTCGGGAACCTTTGATTCGGGATTGTTACTTGAGGTTTCCTTGAGCTTCCATGGTTTGCGTCACAATTGACACGATCGGCACCCGGCGCTGCTGCCCTGTATCAGCCGTGTCACACTCGTTCCATGCGCGTGTATCTCGGCTCCGACCATGCGGGCTTCGAACTCAAGAACCACCTCGTCGACTGGCTCAAGGCGGCCGGCCACGACCCGGTGGACTGCGGCCCCCACATCTACGACGCCCAGGACGACTACCCGCCCTTCTGCCTCCGCGCGGCGGAGCAGACGGCCGCGGACCCCGACGCCCTCGGCATCGTGATCGGCGGCTCGGGCAACGGCGAGCAGATCGCCGCGAACAAGGTCAAGGGCGTCCGCGCGGCACTGGCCTGGAGCGAGGGGACGGCCTCCCTCGGCCGCCAGCACAACAACGCCAACGTCGTCGCCGTGGGTGCCCGCATGCACACCCAGGACGAGGCGACCAAGTTCGTCGAGACCTTCCTCAACACCCCGTACTCCGGCGAGGACCGCCACACCCGCCGCATCGAAATGCTCTCCGCCTACGAAACGACAGGCGACCTCCCCCCGATCCCGCCGCACCACCCGCAGCAGTAGGGCCACAGGACCCCGCCCTTGCGGCGCGGGTCCAGCCATTTCAGCCCGTCTGGGGGTGCCCCCTCTGGGGGAGTTTGAGGACGAGGCCGTTCAGGCCGACAGCAGGGGTCTGGGGGCGGCAGCCCCCAGGGGCCGGGGTCGAAGGGGCAGCAGCCCCTGGAGGACGGGAAGGGTAGGGGCGGCGGGGGCGAAAAACCCCGCCGCACCCCCGGCAGGCACCCGCACACAGACAAGGAGCCACCGTGCCCGAGGGCCACACCATCCACCGTCTGGCCCAGGACTACGCCACCGCATTCCTCGGCACCACCCCCCACGTCACCAGCCCCCAGGGCAAGTTCTCAGACGCCGCAGCCCTCCTCGACCGCGCAGAACTCACCGACACCGAGGCCCACGGCAAACACCTCTTCCTCGCCTTCCGCGACACCGACTGGATCCACATCCACCTCGGCCTCTTCGGCAAGGTCAACTTCGGCGCCGCCCCCGCACCCCCACCCACGGACACCGTCCGCCTCCGCCTCGCGAACACCACCGCGTACGTCGACCTCCGTGGCCCCACCACCTGCGCCCTGATCACGCACACGGAGAAGCAGGCGATACACGACCGCCTGGGCCCGGACCCCCTCCGCGCCGACGCGAACCCGCACACCGCGTACAGCAGGATCTCCCGCAGCCGTACGACCGTCGCCGCCCTGCTCATGGACCAGAAGGTCATCGCGGGAGTCGGCAACGTCTACCGCGCCGAGGTCCTCTTCCGGCACCGCATCGACCCGTACCGCACGGGCAAGGACATCACCCCCGCACAGTGGGACGCCATCTGGACGGACCTCGTCGACCTCATGCGGGAGGGCGTCCGCAACAACCGCATCGACACCGTCCGCCCCGAGCACACCCCGGAGGCGATGGGCCGCCCGCCCCGCGTCGACGACCACGGAGGCGAGGTCTACGTCTACCGCCGGGCCAACCTGCCCTGTCACATCTGCGGCAGCGAGATCCGCACCGCCGACCTGGCCGCCCGCAACCTCTTCTGGTGCCCGAACTGCCAGACACCGTAACCAAGCCCGTAGTCGGCTGACCCGACGTCAGAATCCGTGCGGCAACCACGGAGCAACCGTGGAAGCGAACCCCACGGACGCCTCCGCCAACGCACCCTGCCGCACCTCCCGCACGCGCCCGGCGGCACCCAGCGCCCCCAGGCTCACGCCGCCGAGATAGGCCGCCCCCAACTCCCGTACGGACAGGGAGAGATCGACGGCGTCCGTCGTACGCTCGCACGACGCGCCCTTGGCATCGCCCACCAGCCGCCAACGCCCCGCGTTCCAGGGGCAGAAGGCGTCCTCGACCTCGAACACGACGTCCACCGGCGCCTGGTACGTCCTGGCCGCCAGCGCGGCCCCGACATCGACCAGCCGTACGTGCAGGGCGTCCTTCACCCGTACCACGCACCGACGCAGGTCGGAGACCTGGTGCTGCCACGCCTCGTCCGTCGGACGTGACCGCACCGTCAGCTTGGACGTCAGGTCGATGCCGAACAGGAACCGCCACAGCGCGGCCTCCGCCGCCGGGGTCAGGGCCTGAACATCCCGCAACTGCACGTCGCCACAGGGGCCGTTGCCGTCCCACTCCGGCTTGACGCGGAAACGCGCGTACCCGACGACCTCGCCGTCCTGCTCCGCCAGCACGCACTGCAGCGGCGACGCGCCCTCCCGGTCGCTCTCGGGGTCGAGCAGCCCGAGCCGCTCCCAGCCGGGCAGCCGCGCGAGCATCCCGGGCCGGCCGGACACCTTGCGCGCGTACACCGCCTCGCACGCGTCGAGGACGTCGGCCGGTACGGCGTAGCGCAGCCGTACGTCGTCGGTGCCGGGCGGCACGGACAGCCTTACGCGCGCGGTGTCGATCTCGGCGCTCACCTGGTAGGTGCCGATGCCGTAGCCGAACCGGCCGTAGATCTCCGGCTCGGAGGCGGTCAGCACCGCCACCGGCCAACCCCACTCACGCACATCGTCCAACTGCCGCCGCATCATCGACGTAAGCACGCCGCGCCTGCGGTGCGTGGCGGCGACGCTGACCATCGTGACCCCGGCGGCGGGCACGGCGGCTCCGCCGGGCACCGTGAGCCGGAAGCTGAACGCGCCGGCCGTCCCCACGCACACGTCCCCGTCCCAGACGCCGAGGGAACGGTCGAGCTCGGTGAGGGCGTCCCACAACTCCCGTTCCTCGGCTGACTCCGGGACTCCGCTGAAGGCGCGGATCAGGGTGTCGTACCAGATGCCCCATTCGTGCTTCTGTAGCACCCGCAGCTCGGGGCCGGTCGGGTCCGGACGGCCGCTGTCGCTCGCACTGTCTTTCGCCATGAAACATGCCTACCAGGGCATTGCGGGACGAGCGAGGGAATTTCTCGGTGCCGGCGGCAAGGCGGCTTTCCGTGAAGTTCACTGTGAAGTCGAACCTCGGACGGGGGACAAGTGGGACCTCCCGTGCCAAGGGGCTGGTCCGATGGATAGGGTCCCGAACTAATGACAGCAGGACGAGAGCGGCGCACGGTGGCCGAGACGTTCACGGCCCGGTTGAAGATGCAGTGGCACCGGGCCCGCGTCGGCGTGCGCAGAAGCGCCGTGGACTACTTCCGCGGCGACGGCTCCGACTGGATCGCGCTGGCCGGCCTGCTGCTCACGGTCCCGCTGATCTGTGCCGTGACGATGGCCAACCCGGTGTGGTTCTCGCCGGCCGCGCTGGTGCTCCCCATCGTCGCGGGCGGCCTGCTGCTGCGCCCGGCGAGCCTGCTGGGCCTGTACGCGGCGGCGGCCACCGCCCTCATCGTCGAGTCGGTGCAGCTGGGCCCGTACACGGAGGGCCCGTCCCGCGTCACCCCGGGCGTGGTCCTGGTCGTGGCGGCGTGCGGGTTCTTCGGTCTGCTCATCGCGCAGTTCCGCAGCCGCGTGGGCGTGCCCTGGCGGCGCGGCGGCACGATGCTCTTCGACCTGCGCGAACGCATCCGCGTCCAGAGCAAGCTGCCGCAGCTCCCGCACGGTTGGCATCGCGAGATGGCCCTGCGCCCGGCGGGCGGCCAGTCCTTCTCGGGCGACTTCGTGGTCGCGGCCCGCACGAACGGCGGCCGCACCCTGGAGGTCGTTCTGACGGACGTCTCGGGCAAAGGAATGGACGCGGCCTCCCGAGCCCTCCTCCTCTCAGGAGCCTTCGGCGGCCTGCTCGGCAGCCTGCCCCCGCACGCGTTCCTCCCGGCGGCCAACGGCTACCTGCTCCGCCAGGACTGGGACGAGGGCTTCGCCACCTCCATCCACCTGGTCCTCGACCTGGACTCGGGCGACTACGAGCTCTACTCCGCGGGCCATCCCCCGGGCCTCCAGCTCAGCGCGGGCAGCGGCCGCTGGGAGGAGAAGGCCGCCGAGGGCCCCCTCCTCGGCGTGTACGACGGCGCCCAGTTCGACCCCGTGAAGGGCTCCCTGCGCCCCGGAGACGTACTGATGCTCTTCACGGACGGCCTCGTCGAAACATCCGACCGCGACATCGTCGAGGGCATCGACCGCCTCACCGGCGAAGCCGACCGCTACGTGGCCGGCGGCTTCCACGGCGCGGCCTGGCACCTGATCGAAGCGGTGGCGAAGGACGTCAACGACGACCGAGCCCTCCTACTGATCTGCCGAGAGGGCCCAACGTCCCAAACAGCACCCCGCTGACCAACGGCCCGCCAAGGCCGGCCGCACCGTCCCGACCCTTCCCTCGCGGCTCATGCCGCACCGGCCCAGCCATCCCAGCCCGTCCAGCGTTCGAGGACGAGGGGCGCCGTCCCTAGCCCAGCACGCGCGCCCGATGGTGCTTCTTGCGCCGGTCCCGGCATTCCAGCCCGTCCGGCGTTTGAGGACGAGGCCGTTCAGGCCGACAGCGGGGGTCTGGGGGCGGCAGCCCCCAGGGACCGGGGTCGAAGGGGGCGGCGGGGGCGAGACACTGGACGCGTGACAGAGATCTCCCGAACCCCCCTGTCCCTGACCGCCGTCGAGGACATCGCCCGGACCGCCCACGCGTCCCAGACCGACAAGGCCGGCCGCCCCTACACCGAGCACCTCGCAGCCGTGGCCGAAGGCGTCCGCACTCACGGCGGCGACGAGGACCAGATCGCCGCAGCCTGGCTGCACGACGCCGTGGAGGACGACGCCCTGTCCGACCAGTGGCTGGCACAGGCCCCCCTGAGCCCCCGTACCAAGGCCATCGTGCTCGCGCTCACCAAGCGCCCCGGCGAACCCCCCGAGACCTACGCCGCCCGCATCCTCGAAACCCCGGGCGCCCTGCTCGTGAAGCAGGCAGACCTGGCCCACAACGCCGACCCGAACCGCCTCGCCGCCCTCGACGAACCGACCCGCAAACGACTGACCGAGAAGTACGCACGGATGCGCGCACTTCTCGGTCTGAAAGCCGACTGATGTCCCACAAGTCGCACGGGCGAAACCCCGAAGGGTCCCGTCAGGCGTTGACCTTCTCGCGCGAGGCGGACCCTTCCCGCTTCTCCCGCTCCCGGGCCAACTCCGCGGCATCCCGCTTGAAGGCCCACTCCATCTTCGGCTCCATCGTGAACCGGAACATCCGCTGCACGGGCGCGGTGCACAACAGCGTCACGCCGACGGCCGCGAGCACGGTGACGAAGATCTCGCCGAGCGGCCGCTGCAGCCAGGCGTGCTCGAACCAGCCCTGGTAGTCACCGGCCTTCACCACGAAGCCGTGCAGCAGATAGCCGTACAGCGTGCCCGCGCCGAGCGCCGTGAACCACATGTGCCGGCGCGGCACCCACGCGAAGAAGCAGGCCGTCAGTACCAGCGAGCAGCCGAACATCGCCAGCACCATCACGGGCCCGCTCCACCACGGCGCGGCCAGCTCCTGCGCGGCGTCCCGGTGGTAGAACCACGCGGTGTTCATCCGCGGCACCGCCCACCAGCCGAAGCCGAGCGCCACCGCGAACACCGGCACGGACAGCATCCGCACCGTGCGCGTGCGCACCATGTGGAAGTGCTCGGGCTTCATGATCAGGCCCAGCACGAAGTACGGCAGGAACTGCAGAACCCGCTGCAGATCCAGGTCGTCACCGATCTCCGGGGTGACGGTCCCCGCCATGGCAAGGGCGAGCGCGATCGGCAGCGGCCAGCGCACCATCTTCCAGATGGGGGTGGTCATCCGCCAGATGAACAGCGCACACAGGAACCACGTCAGGTACCACGGGTCCAGCAGGCTGATGTCCTGGCCGGGGTCGTCGTCGATCCAGCGCTTGAAGAGCGGGTACGCCGTCTCGAAGACGATGTACGGCACGGCGACACCGGTGATCAGCCGCTTCAGCCGGTTGGGGCTCGCGTCGAAACTGCGCGAGAAGAAGCCGGAGATGATGATGAACGCCGGCATGTGGAAGGTGTACACGACGGTGTACACGGCCTCCAGGATGCGGCTGTCGCCCTTGATCGGCTCCCAGGCGTGGCCTATGGCGACGAGCACGATCGCCAGGTACTTGGCGTTGTCGAAGAACGCGTCGCGCTGCTTGGCACCGCCGGACGCGGGTCTGGTGTTCGCCTGAGCCTTCTTGTTCTGCGGCGAGCGCGGACTCGGCACTCCGTCCGCCGACGACTCTGCCGGGGGGAGTGGCGCTCTGTTGTGGCCGTGCGGTCGCAGCGAGTTGTTCACAGACCCTCCCACCGGAAGCCGGGGGAGTCGATCCAGGCCCTCGCTGCGCATGCGGGGGACGAGGCAGCATGGAACATCTGAGGCACCCTAGCGTTGCCTATGGGATTTCGTAAAACCTGCGAGGTCGTTCCCGGTTATTGCGTTCGAACTCGCGTGTACAACGAACATGCACCTGGCAGACACCTGTTGGACATCCGCCTTGTCCGGATTCATCCCGACTAAAAGGTGCATATGGTCAGGAGCCGACTCCGATGGAATGATCAACTCACCCACAATTCGAATTGCCGGCGAACACGTTGTGTGCCGATGGAAACGAACCCGTCGAATTCTCTCCCCCGGCGTTCCCTCGAATTGCTGTACGGACTCAACGCGAGAGGTGACCGCGTCCGACGCGCCCGCACAGATCCGGCACAGGTGTGGCGAACGAAACGTCACGTGCCGCATAGCGAGGCCCGGTTGGTGGCACGATGGTTCTGGCGGGGGTGCGCGGGGTCGCATCCCCGGGCCGGGAGAGCGGACCGACCGAGGGTGTGATCTGTTGTGGCCATTTCGCTGTCAGTGGTGTTGCTGTTGGCGATCATCTTGGTGGTGCTGATCCGTGGCGGATCCCTGAAGGCCGGCCCCGCCGTCGTCGCCGTGCTGTTCGGCTTCTTCCTGGCCTCGACAGGCATGGCCGACGACATCCAGCGGTTCCTCAACTCGATAGCGGAGACCATCAACTCGATCCAGTTCTAGGGTCCGTCAGGCGGCTTGCGGGGCCCGTGGGGCGGCCCGGAAGAGTACGGATACCCTCGTTCGAGATCGTCGAACGGTACGGAACGGGGGGAACGTACGGGATGGCGCTGCGCGAGACGGACCCGGCGGAGGTGGGTGGCTACCGGATCGAGGACCGTCTCGGTTCCGGCGGCATGGGGGTGGTCTACCTGGCCCGCTCCGCCTCCGGCCGTCGCCTCGCCCTCAAGGCCGTGCACGCGCAGTACGCCGACGATGACGAGTTCCGCACCCTCCCCCACCCTCGGCTTCGCTCGAGCGGGGGGACCCCCATCGCCGCGAGGTGGCCGCCGCCCGCCAGGTCAGCGGTGCCTTCACCGCTCCCGTCGTGGACGCGGACGCCGACGCGCCGCGCCCCTGGATGGCCACGCTCTACATCCCGGGCGAGGACCTCGGCACCCACGTCCGCCGCCACGGCCCCCTGCCGCTGCCGAAGTTGCGCGAACTCGCCGCCGGCCTCGCCGAAGTGCTGCGCGACATCCATCGCGCGGGGATGGTCCACCGGGACCTGAAACCGGCCAATGTGATGCTCGCCGAGGACGGCCCCCGCGTCATCGACTTCGGCATCTCCCGCGCCACCGAGTTCGGCGCCTCGGACGTCCTCACCCAGACCGGAACATTTCTCCTCCCCGCAGGACGTGGGCCCGGCCGCGGACATCTTCTCCCTCGGCTCGGTCGTCGCCTACGCCGCCACCGGCCACGGCCCCTTCGGCAGTCCGGGCCCCTACGAGACGGCCGTACGTGTCGTCGACGGCACCTCGGAACTCGACAATGTGCCGCCCGATTTGCTCCCCTTCATCCACTTCTGCCTGGAAAAGCACCTCAAGTCCCGCCCGACACCGGACGAGTTGGGTTGCTGCGCGACGGCCGCATCCCGGAGCCGAGGCCGCCGGAGCCCACGAAGGCGGACAAGGAGACCTCACCCGTACGACCGCCGAGGCGCCGCAGACACCTGTGGTCGGCCGTCGCGCTGGGCGCCGCGCTCCTCACCGCCGTCACCGCCACCACCGTCGCCGTGACGGACGACGACTCCGCTCCGGCCGACCTGCCGGCCGGCCGGCCTGGCATAAGAAGTCGAAGGGCCCGAGCGTCGACAAGGAGCCGATCGGCCCCGGCGGTCCCTTCAACCGCTGTGTCGCCTCAGGCGCGTCGCTGGTGTGCGCGGGCGACGAGGTCATGGCGACCCGGGGCCCTGGCCGACGGCAGCAACACCTGGGCCCGCCCCGTCGACGCCACCCCCGACGACATCGGCAGCTCCAACGGAAGCACGATCATCGGCGCCCACGCAGACCGTGTGTACGTCTACGGCTCCGACGACCGGACCCTCGCCGACGGCATGACGACGCCGACCCGCTACACATCCGGTCCCTGGACGCCGAAACCGGCAAGGCCATCTGGACGACGGCCACCGGCGACAGCGAAGAGGCCACGGAGCCCAGCAGCGACCAGGGCGACTCCATCGCCGTCACCGAGGGGGTCATCGCCACCTACGGCAAGCGAGGGGAGCAGTACGCTCTGCTCGCCGCCGCCGACGGCAAGGTCCGCTGGAAGCGCACGCACCCCGATCCGAGCGATCAGATGTGCCTGCTCCGCAGCGCCGCCGGAGCGGGATACGTGGTCTGCCAGAAGCTCGCCGGCGACGACATCACCGGCACGAGCGTGACCCGCCTCGACCCCACCACCGGCCGCGCCCGCTGGACCGTTCAGGTCAAGGCGGAGCAGGACATCGTCGGACAGACCGAGGGGCGCCTGATACTGCTCGGTACGGGCGGCACGCACCGCACGATGAACTTGCTCAACGCGTCGTCGGCCGTCCTGACGACCGTACGGCTGTCCAAGGCCCAGCCCGAGGGCTCCACCCCGGTCCTCCTGCGCGGCACCCTCTACTTCACGCTCCCCGGCGGCGGCGTCCGCGCGGTCGCCCCGCGGACCGGCAGACAGCTCTGGGAGAGCAACTCCACCGTGGAGCATTCGGCCCCCCGACCGCCTCCGCCACCCACCTCTACCTGGCGTCCCCCAACGGCCGCCTGGCCGCCCTCGACGTCCGCACCGGCGCCCTGAAGGCCACGCTGCCGGGCCGCGACGACGGCGGCACGGTCGACTTCCCCGGCATCTCCGCCCCACCGGTCCTCGTCGGCGACGCCCTCTACGTCCCGTACGGCATCCGTTCGGTCTACAGCGTGGACGTGGCCGATCTCTGACCCGAGGATCGGGATCCCCACGTCGAGGCTTGTCGGTGCGTGGGCCTTTTCGTGCGCTGCCTGCGCTCCCCTGTCGTACTGGTGGGGGCGCGAAGCCTCGGGCTGGGAGCCGCCTCCTCCGGTCTGGTGACCGCGCTCCTGGTGTACATCGGCCATGAGCGCGCAAAATCGAAACGACGCGATTAGCTCCCGGACGGCCCGGAGGCGACACGGCGACGGCCACGAAAACGATCAGGGCCAGGTCGGGGGCTAACCCTCTGACCTGGCCCTGAGTCGTATGGAGCGGGCGACGGGAATCGAACCCGCGTAGCTAGTTTGGAAGACTAGGGCTCTACCATTGAGCTACGCCCGCACAGGACGCGCCGCAGGTCAGGTGACCGCGGCACAGAAGGCATCGTAGCGGGTCGGCACCCCTCACTGCACACCCCGTTAATGCGGCGGCCGCGCTGCCTGTGGGCATGTACCCTACGTGTCGCACCAGCACGGGGTGTGGCGCAGCTTGGTAGCGCGTCCGCTTTGGGAGCGGAAGGCCGTGGGTTCAAATCCCGCCACCCCGACCAGGACCGGTCAAGACCGGCCACATGCGTGACGACCTCGTGTGATCGCGTCCAGTGATCGCCTTTGGGGCGTGTCGCCGCTGCCGTTACTATGCAAGCTGCACGCCCGTGTGTCTCTCCATCTGATGAAGTCCTCCCGGGCGGCGAAATCCGCCGGGCCAGTCTGGTCCCGGCAGAACCCAAGAAGTCAGCCACAAGGAGACCGAACCGTGAAGAGCGCCGTGGAGACCCTGAACCCGACTCGGGTTCGGCTCACTGTCGAGGTGCCCTTCGAGGAGCTCAAGGACAGCCTCGACGCGGCGTACAAGAAGATCAACCAGCAGGTCACGGTGAAGGGCTTCCGCAAGGGCAAGATCCCGGCCCGCGTCATCGACCAGCGGTTCGGCCGTGGCGCCGTGCTGGAGGAGGCCGTCAACGACGCGCTGCCGAAGTTCTACACCGAGGCGGTCAACGAGGCCGACCTCAACGTCCTGGGCCAGCCCGAGGTCGACATCACCGAGCTGAAGGACGGCGAGACGCTGAACTTCACCGCCGAGGTCGACATCCGCCCGACCATCGAGATCCCGGACTACTCCGGCATCGAGGTCGAGGTCGACGCGGTCGAGGTCACCGACGAGGACGTCGAGAAGTCGGTCGAGCAGCTGCGCGAGCGCTTCGCCTCCACCTCCCCGGTCGAGCGTGCCGCCGAGGACGGCGACGTCGTCACCATCGACCTGCAGGCCAAGGTCGACGACGAGGTCCTGGAGGACGGCGTCGCCGAGGGTGTCTCCTACACCATCGGCTCCGGCGAGCTGCTGGAAGGCATCGACGACGCCGTGAAGGGCCTCGAGGCCGGTGGCGAGGCCACCTTCGCCTCCGAGCTCAAGGGCGGCTCGGCGGCCGGCAAGGAGGCCGAGGTCACCGTCAAGGTCACCCAGGTCGCCGCCCGCGAACTGCCCGAGCTGGACGACGAGTTCGCGCAGCTCGCCTCCGAGTTCGACACGCTGGACGAGCTCAAGGCCGACAGCCGCAAGCGCCTCGAGAACATGAAGCAGTACGACCAGGCCACGCAGGCCCAGGAGCGCGTCCTGGAGAAGCTGCTGGAGCTCGTCGAGGTGCCCGTCCCCGAGAAGCTGCTCGAGGACGAGGTCAACACCCGTAAGCACAACCTCGAGCACCACCAGCTCGGCCAGATGGGCCTCGACCTCGAGAAGTACCTCGAGATCCAGGGCAAGACGGTCGAGGAGTTCGACGCCGAGACCAAGGAAGCCGCGGTCAAGGGCATCAAGACGCAGTTCGTCCTCGACGAGCTCGTCAAGCAGGAGAAGCTGAACGTCAACCAGGAGGAGCTCACCGAGCACCTCATGCGTCGCGCCGCCTCCTCCGGCATGTCCCCCGACCAGTTCGCCCAGGCGGTCGTCGAGGGCGGCCAGGTTCCGCTCCTGGTCGGCGAGGTCGCCCGCGGCAAGGCCCTGGCCGTCGTGGTCGAGAAGGCCGTGGTCAAGGACACCAACGGCGAGGTCATCGACCTGGACGACGAGGACGAGACCGAGCAGGCCACCGAGACGGTGGAGGCCGCCGAGGGCACCGCCGACGAGGCCGCCGAGGAGAAGTCCGAGGGCTGAGCCCACGGCACCTTGTAAGCCGTACGGACGGGCCCCGGGTCACTGGATGACCCGGGGCCCGTTTGCTTACCCGGTGGACCTGCGGCGAGCAGGAACGGCCCACCGGCGGAGCACATGCGCTCACAGCGAACACCCGCTGAACCGGGATTGCAGCACAGGGCCACCGCGTTAGGGTCCATGAGTATGAGGGCAGGGAAGCCCCCGTTGCCCGCAGAACACGTAAGACGGCCCGGCGCCGTCGTAAGACGAGCAGGTGGATACGTGACGAATCTGATGCCCTCCGCCGCCGGCGAGCCCTCCATCGGCGGTGGCCTCGGCGACCAGGTCTACAACCGGCTGCTCGGCGAGCGGATCATCTTCCTCGGCCAGCCGGTCGACGACGACATCGCCAACAAGATCACTGCGCAGCTGCTGCTCCTTGCCGCCGAACCGGACAAGGACATCTTCCTGTACATCAACAGCCCCGGCGGTTCGATCACGGCCGGCATGGCGATCTACGACACCATGCAGTACATCAAGAACGACGTGGTGACCATCGCCATGGGCCTCGCCGCCTCGATGGGACAGTTCCTGCTCAGCGCGGGTACCCCGGGCAAGCGCTTCGCGCTGCCGAACGCCGAGATCCTGATCCACCAGCCCTCCGCGGGCCTGGCCGGCTCGGCCTCCGACATCAAGATCCACGCCGAGCGGCTGCTGCACACGAAGAAGCGCATGGCCGAGCTCACGTCCCAGCACACGGGCCAGTCGATCGAGCAGATCACCCGCGACTCGGACCGTGACCGCTGGTTCGACGCCTTCGAGGCCAAGGAGTACGGCCTCATCGACGACGTGATGCCCACGGCCGCCGGTATGCCGGGCGGCGGCGGCACCGGGGCCTGAGCCCCACCGCGGGGCACACACACCCCCGCAGCGCCCCCAGCCGACCGCCCAAGCCCCTAGGAGACAGACAGTGAACGACTTCCCCGGCAGCGGCCTGTACGACCGCACGCGCGCCGAGTACACGGGTCCCGCCGCCGAGTCCCGCTACGTCATCCCGCGGTTCGTGGAGCGCACCTCGCAGGGCATCCGCGAGTACGACCCGTACGCGAAGCTCTTCGAGGAGCGCGTGATCTTCCTCGGCGTGCAGATCGACGACGCCTCCGCCAATGACGTCATGGCGCAGCTGCTGTGCCTGGAGTCGATGGACCCCGACCGGGACATCTCGGTCTACATCAACAGCCCGGGCGGCTCCTTCACCGCGCTCACGGCCATCTACGACACGATGCAGTTCGTGAAGCCGGACGTCCAGACGGTCTGCATGGGCCAGGCGGCCTCCGCCGCGGCCGTGCTGCTGGCCGCCGGCACGCCCGGCAAGCGCATGGCGCTGCCGAACGCCCGTGTGCTGATCCACCAGCCGTACAGCGAGACCGGCCGCGGTCAGGTCTCCGACCTGGAGATCGCCGCGAACGAGATCCTGCGGATGCGCTCGCAGCTGGAGGAGATGCTGGCCAAGCACTCCACCACGCCGATCGAGAAGATTCGCGAGGACATCGAGCGCGACAAGATCCTCACGGCCGAGGACGCGCTGTCGTACGGGCTGATCGACCAGATCATCTCCACCCGGAAGATGAACAACGCCGACGTTCGCTGACGCGGACCCGGTAGTGTCTGCTGCCCCTTGGCACGGTTTGGGACGGTGCACGTCAAAGTGAACCGCGCCAAGGGGGGCCCGAACGGGGGGCCAGGCAAGGTACCGTCGACATAAGGCAGCACCAGGAGCCGCTGGATTCGAAAACGTCCAGTCGTCTCCCAGGCGAAGGGGAAGCACACCGTGGCACGCATCGGTGACGGCGGCGATCTGCTCAAGTGCTCGTTCTGCGGCAAGAGCCAGAAGCAGGTCAAGAAGCTCATCGCAGGCCCTGGTGTGTACATCTGCGACGAGTGCATCGATCTCTGCAACGAGATCATCGAGGAAGAGCTCGCGGAGACCAGTGAGGTCCGCTGGGAGGAACTGCCCAAGCCGCGCGAGATCTACGAGTTCCTCGAGGGCTATGTGGTCGGCCAGGAAGCAGCCAAGAAGGCGCTCTCCGTCGCCGTCTACAACCACTACAAGCGCGTGCAGGCCGGCGAGAACGGCGGCGGTCAAAGCCGCGAGGACGCCATCGAGTTGGCGAAGTCCAACATCCTGCTGCTGGGCCCCACGGGCTCCGGCAAGACGCTGCTCGCCCAGACCTTGGCCCGCATGCTGAACGTCCCCTTCGCCATCGCGGACGCGACGGCGCTGACGGAGGCCGGCTATGTCGGCGAGGACGTCGAGAACATCCTGCTGAAGCTGATCCAGGCGGCCGACTACGACGTCAAGAAGGCCGAGACCGGGATCATCTACATCGATGAGATCGACAAGGTCGCGCGGAAGAGTGAAAATCCGTCGATCACCCGGGACGTGAGCGGCGAGGGCGTCCAGCAGGCCCTGCTGAAGATCCTGGAGGGCACCACGGCCTCGGTCCCGCCGCAGGGCGGCCGTAAGCACCCGCACCAGGAGTTCATCCAGATCGACACGACGAACGTCCTGTTCATCGTGGGCGGCGCGTTCGCGGGCCTGGAGAAGATCATCGAGTCCCGGGCCGGCGCCAAGGGCATCGGCTTCGGCGCGACGATCCGCTCCAAGCGCGAGCTGGAGGCCAAGGACCAGTTCGAGGACGTCATGCCGGAGGACCTGGTCAAGTTCGGCATGATCCCCGAGTTCATCGGCCGCCTCCCCGTCATCACCTCGGTCCACAACCTGGACCGCGAGGCCCTGCTCCAGATCCTGGTCGAGCCGCGCAACGCCCTCGTCAAGCAGTACCAGCGCCTCTTCGAACTCGACGGCGTGGAGCTGGACTTCGAGCGTGAGGCCCTGGAGGCCATCGCCGACCAGGCCATCCTCCGCCAGACCGGCGCGCGCGGCCTGCGCGCCATCATGGAGGAGGTCCTGATGTCGGTGATGTACGAGGTGCCGTCCCGCAAGGACGTCGCCCGGGTGGTCATCACGGCCGAGGTCGTCCAGTCGAACGTGAACCCGACGCTGATTCCGCGGGATGCGCGGGGGCGTGGGTCGGGGGAGCAGAAGACGGCGTAGGCAATCCCTGGACGTCGTGGGATCGGTGAGGCTCTGAGCCGGTGGCCGCGCCATTCTTACGGTTGATGCAAGCGGGAGGCCGCCCCGGCTGACTGTGCCACGGGCGGCCTCCCTATCTTCAGGTGTGAGCGGGACCTCTTACGCGTACCCGCAAGCTTTTTGAGTGTGGCTGTCCTTCACGCGAAGGGCACGGAGACCGCTGATGCACTTCGGGTCGGGCACGATCTGGCCCCAGATAACCTTGTGAGGCCAGCCGCAGGCCTCAGACGCCTTGGGTCCTACCTCGTACCCATAGTGGTTCAAGACGGCTATGCATTGCTGAGGGGTGGCGGACGCGGGCGCCGCCGTTGCCAATGGGGTGACCGTCCCCGCAATCACAAGCCCGGCTATGGTTAATGCTCGCTTGAGCACGCAGAATCCTTTCGATCATCATGCAAGATCATGGGCATGACAACCTATATGTGATCGATAGAACGTTCCATAGCGTTCGGGGGCTGGCACAGGCAGGGAGCCCTAGCAGGGTTTGCGGAGGACTCCCTCTTTGCGGCTGTGTTAGTTCGCGACACGGATCGTCTGGCGGACCTTCGTGGTGATGTCCACGGCGACGTCCTTGCTGATGCCCTGGGTGGCGTCACCCGGCGACACCATGGCGATCGTGCTGTAGTCGGCCCAAGCACAGAACCAGTCGGTCTTCTCCTTCTTGGTCATCAGATCCTGACCCTTGGCCGCCTGGCACTTCATGACCGCGCCGTCGAGGTCAACAGCCTCGGCCTCACCGATCAGTTCGGTCTTGCCCGCGCTGGAGGAGGACTCCTGGGACGACTTCTTGAAGTCGGTGAAGAACTTGTCGAGCGCCGCCTCGGGGTCAGCGATCTCGCCGTAGGCGCCGAAGTACGTGATGCCCTTCGCCGTCGCGAGCTCTGACAGGTCGGGCGTAGAGCTGGGGTCCTTGGGGTCGTAGCCGCTCAGGTCCGCAGTCGAGTAGACGCCGACCACGCTCTCACCGTCCTTGACGCCGCTCTTCTCCAGGTCCTCGGCGGTGCTATTGGCCCCACCGACTTCCTGTCCGGCCTTGGAGGCGCGCGTGTACTCGCCGAGCAGTTTCTCCGGCGTAGCCAGCTTGTGCGCCCCGTCGTCCTCGAGGCCGCCCGCGCCGCCGCTGCTGCCGCCCAGCACGAAGTACGCCCCCACGCCGATCGCGACCACGACGGCCACCGCGCCGATGATCAGGCCCGCCTTCTTACCACCGCCGCCCGGGGCCGGCGGCTGCGGCATGCCGTACTGGGGCTGCTGACCGTACTGGGGCTGCTGGCCGTAGGGGTTCGGCTGCTGGGGCGGGACGCCCGGGGGCTGCTGCGGGTAGCCGTAACCGGGCTGGGGCTGGGCCGGCGGGGCCTGCTGGGGGTAGCCGTAGCCGGGCTGGGGTGCCTGCGGCTGCTGGCCGTAGGGACCGGGCTGCTGAGGCTGCCCGCCGTACGGACCGGGCTGCTGGGGCTGCCCGCCGTACGGGCCCGGCTGGTTGTAGCTCATTTCTGGGTTCCCCTCCAGATGCTTATGTGTTCCTGACATCCTGGCCCAGACTCAGGCAACGCACGGCATCGGGGTGCCCACCGTTACAGAACAAAGGCGTTTCGGGACACGCCCGCGACACCCCTAAACTGAGCGGGTGACCGAGAACGCTCAGCAGCAGCCACCCGCGCCCGACACCGAACTGCCGACCCAGTACGCGCCGGCCGACGTAGAGGGGCCGCTGTACGAGCGCTGGGTGGAGCGGGGTTACTTCGAGGCGGACGCGAAGAGCGACAAGCCGCCGTACACCGTCGTCATCCCGCCGCCGAACGTCACCGGCAGCCTGCACCTCGGGCACGCCTTCGAGCACACCCTCATCGACGCCCTGACGCGTCGTAAGCGCATGCAGGGTCACGAGACGCTGTGGCAGCCCGGCATGGACCACGCCGGCATCGCCACGCAGAACGTCGTCGAGCGCGAGCTGGGGAAGGAAGGCAAGTCCCGGCACGACCTCGGGCGTGAGGCCTTCGTCGAGCGCGTCTGGCAGTGGAAGGGCGAGTCCGGCGGGCAGATCAGCGGCCAGATGCGCCGCCTCGGCGACGGCGTCGCCTGGTCCCGCGAGCGGTTCACCATGGACGAGGGCCTGTCCAAGGCCGTCCAGACCATCTTCAAGCGCCTCTACGACGACGAGCTGATCTACCGCGCCGAGCGCATCATCAACTGGTGCCCGCGCTGTCTGACGGCCATCTCGGACATCGAGGTCGAGTACCAGGACGACGACGGCGAGCTCGTCTCCATCCGGTACGGCGAGGGCGACGAAGCCATCGTCGTGGCGACGACCCGTGCCGAGACGATGCTCGGCGACACCGCGGTCGCCGTCCACCCCGACGACGAGCGGTACCGCCACCTCGTCGGCCGCGACATCGAGCTGCCGCTCACCGGCCGCCGTATCCCCGTCGTCGCCGACGAGTACGTCGACCCCGAGTTCGGCACCGGCGCCGTCAAGGTCACCCCGGCCCACGATCCGAACGACTTCGAGATCGGCCGGCGTCACGACCTGCCGTCCCTCACGGTGATGGACGAGCACGCCGTCATCACGGCCCACGGCCCCTTCCAGGGCCTGGACCGCCTCGAGGCCCGCTCTGCCATCGTCGCCGCGCTGCGCGCCGAGGGCCGGATCGTCGCCGAGAAGCGGCCTTACGTCCACTCCGTCGGCCACTGCTCGCGCTGCAAGACCACCATCGAGCCGCGTCTGTCCATGCAGTGGTGGGTCAAGGTCGGCCCGCTCGCCAAGGCGGCCGGTGACGCCGTCCGCGATGGCAAGGTCAAGATCCATCCGCAGGAGATGGAGAAGCGGTACTTCGACTGGGTCGACAACCTCCACGACTGGTGCATCTCGCGGCAGTTGTGGTGGGGGCACCGCATCCCGGTCTGGTACGGCCCGGAGGGTGAAGTCCTCTGCGTCGGCCCCGACGACGAGGTCCCCACCGGCGAGGGCTGGCACCAGGACACCGACGTCCTCGACACCTGGTTCTCCTCCGGCCTGTGGCCCTTCTCCACCCTCGGCTGGCCCGAACAGACCGACTCGCTCGCGAAGTTCTACCCGAACTCCGTCCTGGTCACCGGCTACGACATCCTCTTCTTCTGGGTCGCCCGGATGATGATGTTCGGCCTGTACGCGATGGACGGCACCCCGCCGTTCCACACCATCGCCCTGCACGGCATGGTCCGCGACCAGTTCGGCAAGAAGATGTCGAAGTCCTTCGGCAACGCGGTCAACCCGCTGGACTGGATGGACAAGTACGGCAGCGACGCGCTCCGCTTCACCCTGGCCCGCGGCGCCAACCCGGGCGTCGACGTCCCGATCGGCGAGGACTGGGTCCAGGGTTCCCGGAACTTCGCCAACAAGATCTGGAACGCCACCCGCTTCGCGCTGATGAACGGCGCCACTGTCGACGGCCCGCTTCCGGAGCCCTCGGCGATGTCGTCGACGGACCGCTGGATCCTGTCCCGCCTGAACTCCGTCGTCGCCGAAGTCGACGCGTACTACGAGGACTTCCAGTTCGCGAAGCTCTCCGACGCGCTCTTCCACTTCGCGTGGGACGAGGTCTTCGACTGGTACGTCGAGCTGTCCAAGACGACGTTCCAGGCGGGCGGCGAGCCGGCCGAGGTCTCCAAGCGCGTCCTCGGCGAGGTCCTCGACGTCACCCTCAAGCTGCTGCACCCGGTGGTCCCGTTCGTCACGGAGACGCTGTGGACCACGCTGACGGGCGGCGAGTCGATCGTGATCGCCGAGTGGCCGAAGGACAGCGGCTTCCGTGACGCCGGAGCCGAGCAGGAGATCGCCGTTCTCCAGCAGGTCACCACCGAGGTCCGCCGCTTCCGCGCCGACCAGGGCCTCCAGCCGGGCCAGCGCGTCCCGGCCCGCCTGACCCTCGACGGCACGGCCCTCGCCCCGCACGAGCCGGCCATCCGCCAGCTGCTGCGCCTGCAGCCGGAGGGCGAGTCCTTCACGGCCACGGCGACCCTGCCGGTGGCGGGCGCCGAGGTCGCGCTCGACCTCTCCGGCGTGATCGACGTCGCGGCCGAGCGCAAGCGCCTCGCGAAGGACCTCGCGGCGGCCGAGAAGGAGAAGGCCCAGGCGAACGCCAAACTCGGCAACGAGGCGTTCCTCGCGAAGGCCCCGGACAACGTCGTGGAGAAGATCCGCGGCCGCCTCGCGAAGGCGGACGAGGACATCGCGCGGATTGCCGCCCAGCTGGACCGCCTGCCGCAGGCATAGGCGGTTCCACGGCCATGATGCCCCCGGTGCTGTGCTGGCGCCGGGGGCCTGCGCGTACCTCAGGAGCGCGGGGCCGTATCGATATGCGGCTCCGCCGCGTGGGCGCGACCGGCCACAACGGACCGGTAGCCGCCCGGCAACCCAGGACACCCCACTCCATGGGCGCACTGTCAGTCGCCCTCCGTAGACTGGCCCCGTGAGCGACCAGAACGAGCCCGACCCCCTCGACCCCTTCGAAGAGATCATCGCGGCCGAGACCGACCGCGACCCGGATCTCGCGGTGATCGAGGCCGGCAGCCGCACCCTGCGCACCCAGGGCGGCCCGCCCAGCGCCGACGTGCCCGCACGCCCCGAGGACCCCGAGGTCGACAAGGCGCTGCGCGAGGTCGAGGCGGAGCTCGCCACCCGCTGGGGCGAGACCAAGCTGGAGCCGTCCGTCACCCGGATCGCCGCGCTCATGGACGTGCTGGGCGAGCCGCAGCGGGCGTACCCCTCCATCCACATCACCGGCACCAACGGCAAGACGTCGACGGCCCGCATGATCGAGGCCCTCCTCGGCGCCTTCGAGCTGCGCACCGGCCGCTACACCTCTCCGCACGTCCAGTCGATCACCGAGCGGATCAGCCTCGACGGTGCACCGATCTCGGCCGAGCGGTTCATCGAGACGTACCAGGACATCCGGCCGTACATCGAGATGGTCGACTCGCAGCAGGAGTACCGGCTGTCCTTCTTCGAGGTGCTGACCGGGATGGCGTACGCCGCCTTCGCCGACGCGCCCGTCGATGTGGCGGTCGTGGAAGTGGGGATGGGCGGCTCCTGGGACGCCACGAACGTCATCGACGGTGATGTCGCCGTCGTGACCCCCATAGACCTCGACCACACCGACCGGCTCGGCGGCACTCCGGGCGAGATCGCCGGTGAGAAGGCCGGGATCATCAAGCAGGACGCCACCGTGATCATGGCCCAGCAGCCGGTGGACGCGGCGCAGGTGCTGCTGAAGAAGGCCGTGGAGGTCGACGCCACCGTCGCACGCGAGGGCCTGGAGTTCGGGGTCGTGTCGCGTCAGGTCGCCGTCGGCGGGCAGTTGGCGACCCTGCGCGGTCTGGGCGGTGAGTACCCCGAGGTGTATCTGCCGCTGCACGGCGCGCACCAGGCGCACAACGCCGCCGTCGCCCTCGCCGCCGTGGAGGCCTTCTTCGGCGTCGGCGCCGCGCGGGCCGAGCCGCTGGACATCGACACGGTCCGCAAGGCGTTCGCGGCCGTCTCCTCCCCGGGCCGTATGGAGGTCGTACGGCGCTCGCCGACCGTCGTGCTCGATGCCGCCCACAACCCGGCCGGCGCGCGGGCGACCGCCGAGGCGATCGGGGAGGCCTTCGACTTCAGCCGGCTGATCGGGGTCGTCGGCGCGAGCGCCGACAAGAACGTGCGGGAGCTGCTGGAGGCCTTCGAGCCGATCTTCGCCGAGATCGTCGTCACGCAGAACTCCTCCCACCGCGCCATGGACGCCGACGAACTGGCCGGCCTCGCCGTCGAGGTGTTCGGCGACGACCGCGTGCAGGTCGAACCGCGGCTGCCGGACGCCCTGGAGGCCGCGATCACGCTGGCCGAGGAGGAGGGCGAGTTCGCCGGCGGCGGTGTGCTCGTCACCGGGTCCGTCATCACGGTCGGCGAAGCCCGGCTGCTGCTGGGGAAGGGCTGAGTCCGAAGATGCGTACGCTCTGTTCCTCGACCCTGATCGGCGAGTTCTTCGTCATCGGCTTCGCCGGTCTGGTCGCCATGAAGGATCCCGACCTGTCCATGTCGACGGTGTGGACGGTCAGCGGGATCGCGATGTTCCTGTGCCTGCTGCTGTGCGGCCTGGTGACCCGGCCCGGCGGTGTCGCCCTCGGCTGGGCCCTGCAGATCGCCCTCATCGCGTCCGGCTTCATCGTCCCGACGATGTTCTTCCTGGGCGCGGTGTTCGCGGCGCTGTGGTGGGCTTCGGTGCACTACGGCAGAAAGGTCGACGAGGCGAAGGCGCGCTTTGCGGCGCAAGGGGACAAAACCAGCCCTTCCGGAGCCTGAGGACGAGGCCGGCGAGGTCGATCCAGGCCCTGGGGGACAGCCCTCGGGGCCGGCGACCTGCACAGGCTGACACTCCGTGACTAGCGCCCAGCTCAGCCCTGTAACCTCGTCCCACCGCACACCTGTAGGTAATAAGGAGCTCGTCGTGACCCAGCGCACCCTCGTCCTGCTCAAGCCCGACGCAGTCCGCCGTGGCCTGACCGGCGAGATCATCGGCCGGATCGAGCGCAAGGCCGGCTGGCAGATCACCGCGCTGGAGCTGCGCACCCTGGACCAGGAGACCCTGGAGCAGCACTACGGCGAGCACAAGGGCAAGCCCTTCTATGAGCCGTTGGTGGAGTTCATGGCTTCCGGCCCGGTCGTTGCCCTGATCGTCGAGGGTGAGCGGGTCATCGAGGGGCTGCGCGCGCTGGCCGGTCCGACCGACCCGATCGCCGCGGCGCCCGGCTCCATCCGCGGTGACTTCGGCGTGATCGTCCGCGAGAACCTCATCCACGCCTCGGACTCCGAGGAGTCCGCGGAGCGCGAGGTGAAGATCTTCTTCCCGGGCCGCGCCTGACCCCCACAACCGGCCCGAACTGGGGCGGTCGAAGAAACCCGGCCGCCCAGTGGCATATGCGTGGCGATCGAGGGAACGAGTGCCCCCGATGGCCCGTCTCCACAAGCGAGGCGACTCGCCATCTGCTGACAATGGCGAAGACCCTCCCGCAGTGTTCGCGAAGGCGCGTCTACGATAGAAGCCTTCACGTCACAGCACCCACTTCGCCGACCTGAAAAGCCATCAAAAGCTCCCAGGAAGGCCAGACGAATCCTGATGGGGAACTCAATGTCGTTCATCGGCCGTGACATGGCTGTCGACCTCGGGACCGCCAACACGCTGGTGTACGTCAGGGGTCGCGGGATCGTACTCAACGAGCCGTCCGTCGTCGCGATCAACACCAACACCGGTGGCATTCTCGCGGTCGGCGCCGAAGCGAAGAAGATGATCGGGCGCACGCCCGGCAACATCGTTGCCGTACGTCCGCTGAAGGACGGCGTCATCGCCGACTTCGAGATCACCGAGCGGATGCTCCGCTACTTCATCCTGAAGATCCACAAGCGGCGGTATCTGGCTCGTCCGCGGGTCGTCGTCTGTGTGCCCTCCGGCATCACGGGTGTCGAGCGCCGTGCCGTCATCGAGGCGTCGTCCCAGGCCGGCGCCCGCCAGGTGCACATCATCGAGGAGCCCATGGCCGCGGCCATCGGCTCCGGCCTGCCGGTCCACGAGGCCACGGGCAACATGGTGGTCGACATCGGCGGCGGCACCACGGAGGTCGCGGTCATCTCCCTCGGCGGCATCGTCACCGCCCAGTCCATCCGCGTCGCGGGCGACGAACTGGACAACGCCATCATCCAGCACATCAAGAAGGAGTACTCCCTTCTGCTGGGTGAGCGGACGGCCGAGCAGATCAAGATCACGATCGGTTCGGCGTACGACCTCGATGCTGACGAACACACCGAAATCCGCGGCCGGGATCTCGTCTCCGGGCTGCCGAAGACCGTCGTCATCTCAGCGGCCGAAGTGCGCAAGGCCATCGAGGAACCGGTCAACGCGATCGTGGACGCCGTGAAGACGACCCTCGACAAGTGCCCGCCGGAGCTGTCCGGCGACATCATGGACCGAGGAATCGTTCTGACCGGCGGCGGCGCCCTGCTGCGTGGCCTGGACGAGCGGCTGCGCCGCGAGACCGGTATGCCGATCCACATCGCCGAGGACCCGCTGGACAGCGTGGCGCTCGGCTCCGGCAAGTGCGTCGAGGAGTTCGAGGCGTTGCAGCAGGTGCTGGACGCCCAGCCGCGCAGATGACGTAACTCTTCGATTCCGCCGTACGGGATGATCTCCTCTCGTACGGCGGATCGTTGATATAGAGGCATAAGCTCCCTGAAGAGCCTCGAAACTTCGAACCTTCGGACTTCGGTACTACGGCACTTCGCTGGGAACCTCCGCATACAAGCCCCACATACAAGCTCCGCTTACAAGTTCGTAGCCAAACTCCGCATAGGGAGCCCCTCGGGTTTGCCGGGGGTTTCCCGAATTCCTACTGAGGAAGGGCACGGCCGCCGCACGTGAGGGACACACGAGAGAGCCGGCTGCTCCTGGTGCTGCTGATCGCCATCGCGTTCGCGCTGATCACGGTGGACATCCGCGGCGGTGAGGATTCGCCGGTCGACGGTGCCCGCCATGCCGCCGCCACGGTCTTCGGCCCGATCGAGGACGGCGTGTCAGCCGCGGTGAACCCGGTCGGCAACGCGGTCGCCGCGATCCGCGACTCCGGCGAGCGCCACGACCGGCTCGCCCGGCTGGAGCAGGAGAACGCCGCTCTCAAGGCCAAGCTCGGCAGCGACGACCGCAACCGCAGCCGTCTGAAGCAGCTGGACAAGGTGCTGAAGGTCGCGGGCGCAGGCCAGTACGGCATCAAGGGCGCGGAGGTCATCGCGATAGGAGCGGCCCAGGGCTTCTCCTGGACGATCACCATCGACGTCGGCGTGAACGACGGCATCCAGCGCGACATGACCGTCCTGAACGGGGACGGGCTGGTCGGGCGGGTCACGACCGTCGGCCCGAACACCGCGACCGTGCTCCTCGCCAACGACCCCGACTTCACCGTCGGCACCCGCATGGAGTCCAGCGACGAGCTCGGCTTCGCCTCCGGACAGGGCGACCGTCCGCTGCGCGTCGAACTCCTCAACGGCAAGGCCGAGGTGAAGAAGGGCGACCGGCTCGTGACCTTCGGCTCGCAGGCCGACAAGCCGTTCGTGCCCGGCGTCCCCGTCGGCGTGGTCTCCCGCGTCGACCCGTCCGGGGGAAACCTGACCCGCACCCTGTATGTCACGCCGTACGTCGGCTTCAGCAAGCTCGACATCGTCGGCGTCGTCGTCCAGGCCCCCGCGAAGGACCCGCGCGACACGGTGCTCCCCGACAAGCCCGAGCCGACCCCCACGCCGACCGTGACGGTCACCGTCACGCCGGGCGCCGAGGACCCGGCCGACGGACAGAACCAGCCGCAGGCGGATGGTCAGGACCAGCCGCAGGCCGACGGCCAGAATCAACCTGGGGCCGACGGCCGGAACCAGTACGAGCAAGACGTGTACGAGCAAGAGCAGTAGGAGCTGAAGCCAGATGCGCGTCAACCGAGTCCTGCTCTCCTCCTCCCTGGTCGTCGTCGCCCTGGTGATCCAGGTCAGCGTCCTGGCCCGCCTTCACCTCCCGGGCGCCGTCCCCGATCTGCTGCTGCTCACCGTCCTGGGCCTCGCCATGGTGTACGGCCATGTCGGCGGCGCCCTCGTCGGCTTCGGCGCCGGTCTGCTCGCCGACCTCGTTCCGCCCGCCGACCATGCCGCCGGCCGCTATGCGCTGGTGCTGTGCGTCATCGGCTATCTCGCCGGGCTCATCAAGCCGGACCACGGCCGGCTCAAATCGGCCACCGGGCCGATGGTCGTCGTGGTCGTCGCCGCGGTCGGCTCGACACTGCTGTACGCCGGTGTCGGCGCCCTCGTCGGAGACACCGCCGCCCGCCATGTCGGCCTCGGCAGTCTGCTGTTCACGGCCGCGCTCTACGACCTGCTGCTCGCCCCCTTCGTCGTCCCGGGGATCATGGCGCTGGCCAGGCGCGCGGAGAACGATCCGCTCGCCGACACCAAGTCCCAGGCGAAGAAGGCCGACATCTCCACCGGCTGGCTCTCCGGCGGCACCGGCCTGCGCATCGGCGGCCAGCGCGGCGGGATGGGGGGCCTGAAGGGCGGACTCAAGGGCGGGCTGAAGGTGAAGGCGGTGCGGGCGCGGACGGCACGCGCCGGGCGCATCAAGGGGGTCAAGCGGCTGTGAGGGCAGGGGAGTTCACCCGGACGGGTGAGTCCAGGAGGAACCGGGCCCCGCGGGCCGGACGTTCATCACTCGTACCCGCAGTCGTAGGCGGCGTCGTGCACAGAGTCGTAGACACACAGTCGTATCCGCACTGGTTCTCGTACTGAGAGGGGGAGGCAGCCGCAGTGAGCAACATCCCCGAGACCGGCCGCACGCCACGCGTCCAGATCCGGCTCGTAGTCATCCAGATCCTCGTCCTCTCCCTCCTGGGCACCCTCGGCGGCCGCCTGTGGTACCTGCAGATCCGCGAGGGCGACGCGTACGCCAAGGAGGCGTCCGGCAACCACGTCCAGCAGGTCGTGCAGCCCGCCGTGCGCGGCTCCATCCTGGACGCGCGCGGAGTGCCTCTCGCGGACAACGAGACGCGGCTGGTGGTCTCCGCCTCCCGCACCGATCTGCTGAAGATGAAGGACGACGGCAAGGGCGTCCTCACCAAGCTGGCCAAAGTGCTCGGCATGAAGACCGAGGACGTGATGGGCAAGGTCCGGCTGTGCGACGCCGAGACCCCGCAGCCCTGCTGGAACGGCTCGCCGTACCAGCCGATCCCCATCACCGACGAGGCCACGCCCAAGCAGGCCCTGCAGATCCGTGAGCGCGCCGAGGACTTCCCCGGCATCACCGCCGAGCCGCAGGCCCTGCGCCGCTACCCGAGCCCCGGCAACTCCAACACCGCCCAGGTCCTCGGCTATCTCTCCCCGGTCACCGACGAGGAGCTCCAGCAGGCCCAGGACACCGACTCGCCGTACCTGCGTTCCGACCAGGTCGGCCGCTCCGGCCTGGAGCGGGAGTACGACAAGCAGCTGCGCGGCAAGGCCGGCGTCACCCGCTACGAGGTCGACAACCTCGGCCGGGTCATCGGCCAGGCCAAGGCGGACGCCGCCGAGCCCGGGGCCAACCTCGTCACCAGCATCGACGCCCGCGTGCAGCGGGTCGCCGAGTACGAGCTGAACGAGGCGATGAAGCAAGCCCGCAAGGAGTGGGACCGCAACACCAACGAGCAGTACAAGGCCGACTCGGGCGCGGTCGTGGTGATGGAGGCCAAGACCGGCCGCGTCGTCGCCATGGCGTCCAACCCGTCGTACGACCCGAACGCCTGGGTCGGCGGCATCTCGGCCAAGGACTACAAGACGCTGACGGGCAAGGCCTCCAACTACCCGCTGCTCAACCGGGCGATCCAGGGCCAGTCGGCCCCCGGCTCCATCTTCAAGGTCGTCCCGACGGCCGCCGCGGTCAACGCGGGCTACTCCTTCAACGGCCCGTACCAATGCTCCAGCTCGTACGCGATCGGCGGCCAGGTCTTCAAGAACTTCGAGTCCAAGGGGTACGGCCCGATCAGCCTCGGCCGCGCCCTGGAGGTCTCCTGCGACACCGTCTTCTACCGCCTCTCCCACGAGGAGTGGAAGCGGGACGGCGGCACCAAGCCGAAGAAGAACGCGGGCGACTGGTTCTACAAGACCGCCCACCAGTTCGGCCTCGGCGCGGAGACCGGCATCGACCTCCCCAACGAGGTCACCGGCCGCATCCCGGACCGCCAGTGGAAGCAGGACTACTGGAAGGCCAACAAGGACGCCTGGTGCAAGTACGGCAAGAGGGATGGCAGCTACGCCGAGAAGATCGCCTACGAGAACTGCCTCGAAGGCAACCGGCTGCGCGCCGGTGACTCCGTCAACTACTCCATCGGACAGGGCGACACCCTCGTCACCCCCATCCAGATGGCGACCATCTACTCCGCCATCTCCAACGGCGGCACCCTCTACGACCCCACGGTCGGCAAGGCCGTCGTCAGCCCCGACGGCAAGACCGTCGAGGAGATCAAGCCCAAGTCACACGGCAAGCTGCCCATAAGCAAGCAGACGCTGGCCGCGATGGACGACGCCCTCGCCGGCGTCGCCACCCGTGGTACCGCCGCCTGGCGGTTCGCGGACGTCGGCTGGCCACAGGACAAGATCCCGATGCACGCCAAGACCGGTACCGCCGAGGTCTACGGCAAGCAGACGACCTCGTGGTTCGCGACGTACACCAAGGACTACTCGGTCGTCATGACGATCTCCCAGGGTGGTACGGGTTCCGGCGCCTCGGGTCCGGCCGTGCGCAACATCTACGACGCGCTGTACGGCGTCGCCGACGACGGCGCGATCAACAAGAAGAACGCGCTGCTGCCCGCCCCGGAGAAGAACCTGCCGAAGGTCCGCACCGACGGCACCATCGCCTCGCCGAAGGTCTCCAAGGACCCGGCGAAGGAGCAGCGGGCCGGTCAGAAGGGCGAGGCCGAGCAGGACGAGCAGCAACTCGCCGGGACGGTCGCGCCGCCGACGACCGAGAACCGGGACACCCGGCGCAGACGACGCAGGGGCCGCGGGCGCGGAAGCCGGAGGATGCTCACATGACCGGCGCCAACAGTTTCCAGGTCTCCGGGTACGGGCCCGAGCGGGCAGGCTGGACCCGCCTGTTCGCGCGCGACTCGCTCGCCCGCCGGCTGGACTGGCCGATACTGCTGGCCGCGATCGCCCTGTCGCTGATCGGCTCGATCCTCGTCTTCTCGGCGACACGCAACCGCACCGAGCTCAACCAGGGCGACCAGTACTACTTCCTGATCCGGCACATCCTGAACACCGGGATCGGGATCGCGCTGATGATCGGCACCGTGTGGCTGGGGCACCGCACCCTGCGCACGGCCGTGCCGATCCTCTACGGCGTCTCGGTGTTCCTGATCCTGCTGGTGCTCACCCCGCTCGGCTCCACGATCAACGGCGCCCACTCCTGGATCAAGCTCCCCGGCGGCTTCTCGCTCCAGCCCTCGGAGTTCGTGAAGGTCACGATCATCCTGGGCATGGCGATGCTGCTGGCGACAAGAGTGGACGCGGGGGACAAGCAGTACCCGGACCACCGCACGGTCGTGCAGGCGCTCGGCCTGGCCGCCGTGCCGATGCTGATCGTGCTGCTCATGCCCGACCTCGGCTCGGTCATGGTGATGGTGGTGATCGTGCTGGGCGTGCTGCTCGCGTCCGGTGCCTCCAACCGCTGGGTCTTCGGGCTGATCGGTGCGGGCACCATGGGAGCGATCGCGGTCTGGCAGCTGGGCGTCCTGGACGACTACCAGATCGCCCGCTTCGCGGCCTTCGCCAACCCGGAGCTCGACCCGGCGGGCGTCGGCTACAACACCAATCAGGCGCGCATCGCGATCGGTTCCGGCGGGCTCATGGGCGCCGGGCTGTTCCACGGCTCGCAGACGACCGGCCAGTTCGTGCCGGAGCAGCAGACCGACTTCGTGTTCACCGTGGCGGGGGAGGAGCTGGGCTTCCTCGGCGGCGGGCTGATCATCGTCCTCCTCGGCGTGATCCTGTGGCGGGCCTGCCGTATCGCCCGCGAGACCACCGAGCTGTACGGGACGATCGTCGCTGCGGGGATCGTGGCGTGGTTCGCCTTCCAGGCGTTCGAGAACGTCGGGATGACGCTGGGAATCATGCCGGTGACCGGTCTGCCGCTGCCGTTCGTGTCGTACGGAGGGTCGTCGATGTTCGCGGTCTGGGTGGCGGTGGGGTTGCTGCAGTCGATCCGGGTGCAACGTCCTTTGTCGGCGTGAGCATTGGGCTGGGCCGATGCGGGCCGGGGCGGACTGATGGGGCCCGGTGCGGTGTCGTATCGGGCTGCGGTGGTCGGCCGAATGGGCGCCGTGCCGTCGCCATGGCCGGCGCGGCAGTGCCCTCGCCCGTCGCCGGGGCGCGGCGGTGCCCCAGTCGGCCGCCCGGTTTCCAGCCGCAGCATTGGAGTCCATCAGCCCGTTTCCCAGCCGCCGCCCCCCGTTGTCCTGGCGTTCATGACTGGTAAGCCCTGTCATCGCGTCGTGACTGCGATTAGATTCAGGGCATGGCGGACACGAAGCGCGAAATCGAGCGGAAGTATGAATCCGACGAGAGCGGCCTGCCCGACCTGACCGGGGTCGCCGGGGTCGATGCCGTGATCGACAAGGGCGTAGCGCACTTGGACGCCACCTATTACGACACCGCGGACGAGCGCCTCGCCACGTCCTCGATCACTCTGCGACGCCGGACGGGCGGGGCCGACGCGGGCTGGCATCTGAAGTTCCCCGTGGCCCCCGGCGTGCGGGACGAGGTCCAGTCGCCGCTGTCCGACACGCTGCCCGACACCCTTGCCGGGCTCGTCCGCTCCCGGGTGCGGGGAACCGACCTGGTGCCCATGGTCCGGCTGCGCTCCGAGCGTGATGTGCGGCATCTCGTGGACGCCGACGGCGGGCTGCTTGCGGAGGTCAGTGTGGACGCCGTGCAGGCCGACCGCCTCGAAGGTGGCAGCGGTACCGCGCAGTGGACCGAGATCGAGGTGGAGTTGGCCGACGGCGTGGACCCGGTGCTGCTCGACAAGGTGGAGAAGCGACTGCGCAAGGCCGGGGTTCGGCCGTCGAAGTCGGCGTCGAAGCTCGCGCGCGCCCTGGCCGAGACCGCCCCGCAGAAGCTCGCCCCCGTATCCGTCGAGGACCCCGTGACCGCCGGCGACCACGTGCTCGCGTACGTCCGCGCCCAGCGCGACGCGATCGTCGAGCTCGACCCCGCCGTGCGCCAGGACGTCGAGGACTCCGTGCACAGCATGCGCGTCGCCACCCGCCGGATGCGCAGCACCTTCAAATCCTTCGGCAAGGTCCTGGACCGGGCGGTCACCGACCCGATCGGCGACGAGCTGAAGTGGCTCGCCGGCGAGCTGGGCGTGGACCGGGACCGCGAGGTGCTGAACGAACGTCTGTCGCTGGCCCTCGACGAGGTCCCCCAGGGCCTGGTCTACGGTCCCGTCGCCGAGCGGCTGAGTCACTGGGCGGGGGACAGGCCCGGCGGGGCGAGCAGCCGGCTGATCGGAGTCCTCGACTCCCATCGCTACCTGGCCCTGCTCGACACCATGGACGGCCTGCTCGCCGACCCGCCGCTGCTGAAGGCGGCCGGGAAGGCGCCCGGGAACGCGCTGCCGACGGCCGTGCGGAAGGACTTCGGCAAGGTGTCCGCGCTTGTCGAGCGGGCTCTGGAGGTGGAGCCCGGCAGCGATCGTGACGTCGCCATCCACGAGGCCCGCAAGAAGACCAAGCGCACCCGCTACGCGGCGGAGGCGGCCGTTCCGGCGCTCGGCAAGCCGGCCAAGGGCCTGGTCAAGACCATGAAGTCACTGCAGAACCTGCTCGGCGAGCACCAGGACAGCGTCATGGCCCGCCAGACCCTGTGCGAGCTGTCCGCGGTCGCGCACGGGGCAGGAGAGAGCGCCTTCACCTACGGGCTGCTGTACGGGCGCGAGGAGCAGCGGGCGGCGGCCGTGGAGGACCAGCTGCCCGGAGTCTGGGACGGGATCAAGGACGGGGCGGACGTCCTCTGAGCCCTGGGACGTGCTGGGGGTGTCCGCGTTCGCGTTAGGCTAGATGGTCACCCCTGTCAGTTCTGTCCCGCTCACGAAGGTTCGCGAGATGCCTGCCGAAGTCGCTGCGTCGGTGTTCCCGCAGCTCGAAGCTCTGCTCCCGCATGTGCAGAAGCCGATCCAGTACGTCGGCGGAGAGCTCAATTCCACGGTCAAGCCGTGGGACTCCTGTGACGTCCGCTGGGCGCTCATGTACCCCGACGCCTACGAGGTCGGGCTGCCCAACCAGGGCGTCATGATCCTCTACGAGGTCCTCAACGAGCAGCAGGGCGTCCTCGCCGAGCGCACGTACAGCGTGTGGCCGGACCTGGAGGCCCTGATGCGGGAGCACGCCGTCCCGCAGTTCACGGTGGACAGCCACCGGCCGGTGAAGGCCTTCGACGTGTTCGGCCTGTCCTTCTCGACCGAGCTCGGCTACACGAACATGCTCACGGCCCTCGACCTGGCGGGCATCCCGCTGGAGTCCAAGGACCGGACCATCGACGACCCGATCGTCCTGGCGGGCGGCCACGCGGCCTTCAACCCCGAGCCGATCGCCGACTTCATCGACGCGGCGATCATCGGCGACGGTGAGCAGGCCGTGCTGGACATGACGGCGATCATCCGCGCGTGGAAGGCCGAGGGCTGCCCCGGCGGGCGCGAAGAGGTCCTCTTCCGCCTGGCGAGGACGGGTTCGGTGTACATCCCGGCGTTCTACGACGTCGAGTACCTCCCGGACGGCCGTATCGCCCGTGTCGTACCGAACAAGAGCGGTGTCCCGTGGCGCGTGTCCAAGCACACGGTCATGGACCTGGACGAGTGGCCGTACCCCAAGCAGCCGCTCGTGCCGCTCGCCGAGACGGTCCACGAGCGCATGTCGGTCGAGATCTTCCGCGGCTGCACCCGGGGCTGCCGCTTCTGCCAGGCCGGCATGATCACGCGCCCGGTGCGTGAGCGCTCCATCACCGGCATCGGCGACATGGTCGACAAGGGCCTGAAGGCGACGGGCTTCGAGGAGGTCGGCCTGCTCTCCCTCTCCTCGGCGGACCACAGCGAGATCGGCGACGTGGCGAAGGGCCTGGCCGACCGCTACGAGGAAGACAAGATCGGCCTCTCACTCCCGTCCACCCGCGTCGACGCCTTCAACATCGACCTGGCGAACGAGCTGACGCGCAACGGCCGCCGTTCCGGGCTGACCTTCGCCCCGGAGGGCGGCTCGGAGCGCATCCGCAAGGTCATCAACAAGATGGTCTCGGAAGACGACCTGATCCGGACCGTCTCCACCGCCTACGGCAACGGCTGGCGCCAGGTGAAGCTGTACTTCATGTGCGGCCTGCCGACCGAGACCGACGACGACGTCCTGCAGATCGCCGACATGGCGACGAAGGTCATCGCCAAGGGCCGCGAGGTCTCCCGCTCGAACGACATCCGCTGCACGGTCTCGATCGGCGGCTTCGTCCCGAAGCCCCACACGCCCTTCCAGTGGGCCCCGCAGCTGTCGGCCGAGGAGACGGACGCCCGTCTCGAGAAGCTCCGCGACAAGATCCGCGGCGACAAGAAGTACGGCCGCTCGATCGGCTTCCGCTACCACGACGGCAAGCCGGGCATCGTCGAGGGCCTCCTCTCCCGCGGCGACCGCCGCATCGGCGCGGTCATCCGCGCGGTCTACGACGACGGCGGCCGCTTCGACGGCTGGCGCGAGCACTTCTCCTACGACCGCTGGATGCAGTGCGCCGACAAGGCGCTGGTCCCGTTCGGCGTCGACGTCGACTGGTACACCACCCGCGAGCGCACCTACGAGGAGGTCCTCCCCTGGGACCACCTCGACTCCGGCCTCGACAAGGACTGGCTCTGGGAGGACTGGCAGGACGCCCTCGACGAGACCGAGGTGGAGGACTGCCGGTGGACACCGTGCTTCGACTGCGGGGTGTGCCCGCAGATGGACACCCACATCCAGATCGGCCCGACGGGCAAGAAACTGCTGCCGCTGACGGTCAAGAACGCGGCGCCGACTCCTGCGCGGAGCGGGCACTCGCACTGAAGTGGGCGAGGCGCTCGATCGGGTGATTGCTGCCCCGGCTGAGGCGAGCGAGGAAGTGGCCGCTGCGCTGGCTGCTGTCGGGGCTTCTGGCCTTCGACGGTCGTCAGTGCCGCGGCGGGGGCCTGTGACACCTCTGCCAGACCCAACACCTCTGCCAGGCCCCGCAGGGCCCTCGGGCATCCGCTCGGAGGTCGAGTGGGTCTGAGTTGCCCAGACCTTGGTGAGGCCCCGTACGGCGATGTTGAGCCCCCTCTCGATGCAGAGGGGGCTCAATGCTGTCCTACACCGGTGAGCTGCCTGAACGGTCGGCTCAGCTTGCCTTCGGCAAGTTGATATCCAGGATGGTGATTACTGGATAAAGTCGGATTGTTACTACTGGTTGCGGGGGCAACCAGGTTTGGTCGGCGGTGCCGACGTCCCTGGGGAGGGCAGGTAGCGCATGAGTCGTCGCTCTGCTGGTTTGGTCGGCGTCTGGGCTGAGATGCAGCGCCAGCAACAGCGCCAGATGGAAGCCGAGGCGAGACAACGCAGGGAGGAAGCTCGGCAGGCGCGGGCTTACCAGCGGCTCGCTGCTCAGGGGCATCGGGAGTTCCGGCAGGCGGAGGCCAGGCGGCGTACGGAGGAGATCGAAGCCCAGGTCGCTTCCTTACAAAGGCTGCTGGCCACTGGTTGCCAGGCGCCGGTCTTCAGAGCGTCGTCGTTGATGCGCCCGGAAGAGATCGCCCCGTTCGATCCAGGGCCGCTTGCGTGGCCTGTGCGTATGCCGGATCAGAGCCAGTACCAGGCGCAGGGAGGCTGGACCGCGAGTCGGCGTGCACAGGCTCAGGCCGAGGCGCGGGCTCATTTCGAACGTGACTGGCACGCGGCGCAGGCTGCCGAAGCGCAGCGGCAGCAGCAGTTAGCGGCCGCACAGCGGGAGTATGAGCGAGGGGCGGAGGCTCAGCGGTCGGAAATACGTCGGCACAACGCCGGCATCGTCGAGGTGACCGCGGGGGCGAGGCGAGGCGAGCCGGACTCCGTGATCGAGTACTTCTCGGCCGCGCTGTACTCGTCGACCGCTTGGCCCGAAGGGTTCCCGCGGCAGGTCGCCGCAGCTTTTGACCCAGCGGCCCGACAACTCGTCCTGGACTGGGAGATGCCTACGTACGACATCGTGCCTGGGGCGAAGTCGGTGAGGTATGTCCCGTCGCAGGACCAGGACAAGGAGACCGCTCGTCCTGTGGCCCAGCGTCGGGCGCTGTACCGAGAGGTGCTGGCACAGAGCACGTTGCTGGTGCTGCATCAGCTGTTCGCCGCGGATGAGTGCGGCATCCTCGACTCGGTCGCCTTGAACGGCTTCGCGGACGCGCCCGACCCGGCGACGGGAAGGCAGTCGCACACCTTTCTGGCGACCGTGATGGCCGGACGGTCGGGCTTCACCGAGCTGCATCTGGAGCAGGTGGACCCCGTCAGCTGTCTGACCGACGCTTTGCGCGGACAGCTCGCCACTCGCCCGGATCAGCTCACCTCGGTGCGGCCGAGCCGTCAGCCTCAGGACGTCGGTAACCACGTCGTGACGCATGGCGGGGATGAGGAGCCGGATCTGTTCGACATGGACCCGATTGCCTTCGAGTCTCTGGTTGCGGAGCTGTTCCGTGCGATGGGGATGCAGGCGGTGACGACTGAGCGCTCGAACGACGGGGGCGTTGATGTCGACGCGCGGGACCCGACTCCCATCCGAGGCGGCAAGATCGTCGTACAGGTGAAGCGCTACCGGAACACGGTGCCTCCCACCGCTGTGCGTGACCTGTACGGCACGGTCCAGGACCGCGGTGCCAACAAGGGCGTTCTGGTGACCACCTCGGCTTTCGGGCCCGGCTCGCACACCTTTGCCCGGGGCAAGCCTTTGGAGCTCATCTCGGGCAGTGAGCTTGTCGATCTGCTGCACAGGCATGGTCTTCGTGGTCGTCTGGGGGAGGGAGGGCGAGCGGCCCCAGCACAGCCGACGCCGTCCAGGCCTGCAACGCCGACTGACGACTACAACGTGTTGGGCATGATGTGGTCGGGGAACGTCGCTTTGGACGTGTGCGCACTCGTATGTCGCGGCAGCCGGGTCCTGAGCGAAGAGCACTTTGTGTTCTTCAACAACCCGCAGACTCCGGATGGTTCGGTACGAGCAGTGCCGGCGCAGGCGCCGGACAAGGCAGCGATTCGTGTTTCCTTCGACGAACTCCCGCAGGGGGCCGACCGGTTGGTGCTGGTGGCTGCAGTTGACCCAGAGGTGAACCCGAACGCGGACCTGTCAGGCTTCACCGACGCTTGTATCCGGCTGCTGGACCCGGCAAGGGCGGAGGTCGGCCAGCTTGAAGTCTCGGATGGCCGCTCCGGGGAAACAGCTTTGGTACTGGGCTCCTTCCGACACCGGCCGAACGGTGACTGGGACTTCGTCCTCGGCGGAAAGGGCTACCCACGAGGTCTGGAACAGCTCCTCCAGGACTATGGCATCGACGTGGAGTAGCACCACCACGCCCTGAGTTGCTCTGAGTGGTGCCGGCTCCGAGCGGTCACTATCACTGAGGCGGGCGAGGCACTCGATCGGGTAATGGAGGCCTTAGCGGGGGCGAGTAAGGACGATGAGATGTCGGTCGTGCTGGCTGCGGTCGGGGCTGCCCGTCCGGGCTTGCCGGTGCGACCGGCATCGTCATGTGAATCATGATCTCCGACGGCCTCGGAAACGGTGAACCTCTACCCCTGGGGAGAGATCCTTTCACTTTGGCCCCAGTAGTGCATTCAACGGCCATGGCCGGCCTCGGAGTTCTATGCTGAAGCATCATGGAACCGGTGAGCATTGGGGCTCGACTCGCATCGAGCGTCGTTGTCCCGTTGGTGAAGAAGCTGTTTGTGGTGGACGGGTCCGGTGCGGGGTTGGTAGACCGCCCTGTGCGCGTATCTCAACTAGTTTCGTTCCGTGGAGAGAAGCGGACTCTCTCGGAGCATGATTTCCGCAAGGTCGCAGAAGAGTTGGTGGATCGCGCAGCGCAGTCGACCGGAGTGTCGGAGCGCCTTGCTGGTTACGAGCAACGTGCAGTGGTGAACGCGGTCGCACACTCACTCAGCTCCCTGGGACATATCGAAATGGACGATGTCCAAGCCGTCCGGCTCGGCTATCTGGAACTTTCTCGACTCCTGCGGTCGAGTAATCAGGCAGCCACACTTGGTCTCTCAAGCGATGCAGTGCTACTGCATGCAAACGTCGTAGATACTGCCTGCTTGCACATCCTGCACTTCTTCACTACGAGATCTACGTTCGTGCCGCGCACATTAGTTGAGCAAAGTCGCAGGATCGAAGAACTCTCTTCAAAGATCGATGTGCTTATTCTGCGGAGCCCTTCCCCTGCAGACGGCGGTTTTGAGGAACGGTATGCGCGCTACATCTCCAAAAAACATGGCAAGTTAACCATTTTCGGTCTTGATCTGTCCGAATCTTCGGCTTCCTGGCCTCTCGACGCGGCTTATTTGAGCTTAGAAGCGACCGAGACTGCGGTTGGTGAGGTTCCGCTTGCGCTCCCCGCCGAAAAAGTCCTTGCAGGGCGTGATCGGGTGCTGTTGCGAGGAGTGGCAGGTTCTGGAAAAACCACGCTGGTGCAGTGGTTGGCGGTCAGTGCCGTTCGCAACGACCTTGATGAGCGGCTCCTGTATCTGCATGGCTTGGTGCCGTTCGTACTGCCTCTGCGGTCACTGACCCGTGCCGGGGCGAGGCTGCCCGCCCCGGACGAGTTCCTTGCTGCCGTAGGATGCCCGATTGCCCATGCCCAGCCCACAGGCTGGTACGACCGTGTTCTAACTGCGGGGCGTGGGTTGATGTTGGTCGACGGAATCGACGAGATACCCGAAGGGGAACGCGAGGAAGCCCGCAACTGGCTGAAGGATCTCATCGGTTCATACCCCAAGAATCATTGGCTTGTGACTTCACGTCCCTCGGCGGTGCGGGAATGCTGGCTAGCAGACGAGGGGTTCTCGGAACTGGATCTGTCGCCCATGAGTCGCGACGATGTCGCCGCGTTCATCAAACGTTGGCACAAAGCGGCCGGAAGTGCAGATGCGTACGGTAAGGAATTGCTCTACGCAATACGGGCTAAGCAGGAACTTGCCCGGCTTGCCACCAACCCACTCATGTGTGCACTGATTTGTGCGCTGCACCGTGACCGTAGGGGGTACCTTCCCGATGGACGCAAAGAACTCTATGACGCGGCTCTGTCCATGCTGCTGTCCAGGCGGGACCGGGAGCGCGGAGTCTACAAAGTGGGCGACATGCGTATCGGCGAAACCCACCAGGTGCAGCTGATCCAGAAGCTGGCGTATTGGTTGATCCGCAACGGTCGTTCGGAGATGGATAAACGTGATGTGCTGGACTTGCTGTCCCAAGCGCTGACGGCGATTCCACGTGTCGCGGAGCAGGGAACGGTGAAGCAGATCTACCAACATCTTCTAGTTCGAAGTGGCCTGCTTATAGAGCCCATTGAAGGCACTATGCAGTTCATTCACAGAACATTTCAAGACTACCTCGGAGCGAGAGCGGCCGTAGAGAGCCTCGATTTCGACTTCCTAGGTGGTAACGCCCACCTTGACCAGTGGGAGGACGTCGTCCGAATGGCCGTGGCTCACGCGCGCCCGGCAGAACGTACCCGATTGCTCACCAATCTGGTCGAACGCGGCGACTCTTCCGCAGATATTCGCCACCGCCTCCATCTGCTGGCTGCTGCGTGCTTGGACGACGCCACAGAGCTTGATCCTTCCGTACGAACAGAAGTTCAGCGGCGTGCGGAGAAGCTCATTCCTCCTCGTTCTATCGCCCAAGCTCGCGGGCTCGCAGATGTCGGCCCGGTTGTACTCGAACTGCTGCAAGGTCCGGAAGGTCTTACTTCGGACGAAGCCTACTTCACCGTCCTGGCGGCTGTTCGGGTCGGGACCGATGCCGCTATTTCCGTGTTGAATCGTTTCCGGGCGGTAGATGACTTGCGGGTGCGTGCTGAACTAGCCCTAGCGTGGAGTCGATTCGACACTGACCGCTATGCTGAAGAAGTCATCGCCCATTTACAGGAGGACGATTTCTATTTCGTAGTTTCAAGCAGTCGAGAACTTCAGGCCCTGCGCAGATTCGGCGGGAGATCACTATTGAAGATAGTGTCTCCTATCAGCCCTGATGAGATGAAACGCTATTGTGTGGCTGATCGCCTCGTTGGGCTGTGCATTGCGGCGGATCTGCGTTGTTCTTGGGAGTGGCTCAGTGACTTTCCCCGTCTTACGCAGTTGACATTGGAGACTTCCCTACCCGACATCGATGTAGCTTCGTTACGGCAAGTCTTTTCCCTCCGCACTCTTCAGTTACCCGCCGGAACGAGGGTTGTTGGAGCGGAACGGTTGTCTCCAGGGCTGGAGATCGTCATCGGTGCTGGTTGAACCGCTCACACGGGTAGAAGAACTCGGTGCTGCCGGCCTGCCATCCGAGAGAGGGAGAGACTGACCGCCGGTGCCTGGATGCGGCCAGTGCCCCTGGGAGCACGATGGGATCGCCGCGTGGTTTGCTCCTGGGCTGCGCTCGTCTGTGAGTCCGGACATTCGTCTGGGAAGTGGAAGCAGTGTGATTGAGGTGTTGACGGGGGCACGCGAGTAGGAGATGGCCGCGACGGGTGCTCCGCGTCTGCGTCCGCCAGTGCCGACGGTCTCCTTCCGTACGCCTTTGCCCGTGCTGGGGAGCAGCGCAGCCCTTCAATCCGAGGTGGAGTGGGTCTTGCGATCTCTCCGTGAGAGCCTTTGCTGTATGGGGGATGCGTCGGCTGGACAGGCCGTCCGAAGGTTTCTGGCGGCGTTCCGAGTCGGTGACGTCTGCCACGGGACGATCACCGCGGTTTCCCGGTCTGAAATGTCGGTGACCCTGGACGGCTTCCCCGACCAACCGCTCGGGACGGTGGGGACGTTGGACGGTTCCTGGCGGCGGCGTTTCGCCGACCTTGCCGTGGTCGGACAGAGGATCACCGGCGAGGTGATTGCTGTGGATCTGGACGCGGGCCGGATGAGGTTGTCGATGGCGGCCACTGAGAACCCGGAGCTCTGGGCGTTCCTCAAGCGGCTTCGCCGTGGTGAGATCCTGGCCGGCACGGTGGCGGCGATCGAGCCGTTCGGCGTGTTCGTGGCGCTGGACGAGGGTCCCGGCCATCCGGTCCATCCCGGCGTCGGCTTCATCACGTATCCCGAACTGTCGTGGCGTCGTTTCGAGGCGGCGTCCGATGTTGTTGAGGTCGGGCAGCGGGTGTCGTGCGAGTTCTTGCAGTTCGACACATGGAACGGGGAGGCTCGGCTGTCCCTGCGGGCTACCCGGCCGGACCCCTTCCTGGAATTCGCCGAAGGCATCGTGGTGGGCCAAAGGCTGAGCGGGCGGGTGACCAAGCTGGTCCCGTTCGGCGTCTTCGTGCAGGTCGCCGATGGCATTGAGGGGCTCGTGCATCTGTCCGAGCTGAGCTCGGTGCCCGTGGAGGCGCCAGAGGATGTCGTACAGATCGGCGATCAGCTAACGGTTGTCGCCACGAACATTGACCGAGAGCGACGCCGACTGTCGCTCTCACGTCGACAAGCCTGAGCTGCCGCCGCTGACGGTGAAGAACGCTCCGTCGGCGCCGGTCGGCGAGCACCAGGTTCTCGACGGGGTTGAGCAGCAGGCGATCCGGCAGGCCGTACTGGATCACCTCGTCAGGACCGACCGGACCCCAGGGAAAGGGAGGAGGGGGCCAGGAGTTTCGGCGCCTCCTGGTCCAGGCACAGGAGCGACAGTCGGGTCGCGTCTGACAACCGATGTGGACGTAGTCCCCGCGCGGCCGCAGGGGCTGAGGTCAGCGGGCGGCGCGCTCCCGGGTGGTGCGGCGCAGCCCGATGAGTTCGGCGACCGCCTCCAGCCAACGGGCCACGACCTCGTCGCCCTCCACGGGCCGGGCCACCGACGCGGCCGCATCCAGCCAGCCGCGCATCAGGTCCGAGGCCGCCGGCTCGGGCAGCAGCTCCGGCAGCCGGGCGGTGTAGCCGGTGCCGCCGCTGCGGACGGTCCTGCCGAGGAACGCCACCGAGCGGGGCTGGACCCCGAGGCGGTCGAGCGTGACCGCGGCGCCCACGGCTCCGTCGCCGAACAGGGCGCTGCGACGCGGGCCCGGGGCGCCGATGCCGTAGCGCAGGAGCATGGCGACGTCGGCCTGCGCCGACTCTTCGTCGGTCTTGCTGGGGTTCATCGGTACGTCCGTTCCGGTCATCGCACGGTGACCGTGTAGATGAAGTACGCCGGGTCGTTGCCGGGGCTGCCCGTCGCGGTGCGGTCGTCGCCGTCGGGGCACTCGCCCAGCACGCAGTAGCTCATTTTGATCTTCGTGGTGCCCGCGGCAACGGCCTCGAAGGTGAAGGTCTGCGTACCGTCACCACCCCCGTCGACACCGCTGTCGCCCCCGAAGTCCTCCTCCCGGCCGCCGTCCTGGCGCACCGTGGCACGGTCTGGACCGGGGTCCACGATGCTCCAGTCCTGGCCCATCGAGGGGTTGGCCGGGAGCATCAGCTCGAATGTGTCGCCCGCGTCCACTTCGATGGACTGCTCGTCGGCCTCGAACGTCTCGGGGCCGAAGAGGCCGCACCCGGACAGCATCACCGCCGTCAGCGGCAAGGCCAGGGCGGCGGACAGGCGGTTGCTGGGCTTCACGGGGATCGGCCTTCCGTTCACTGGGCGGGCAGGTGGACGCCGTAGGCGTCGGGCAGGTCCTTGTCGGAGGCCTTGCCCATGTTGCCGTTGACGAAGTCGTCCTCGCTGACCCATGTGGTCGTTCCCCAGGGGTTGTAGACCTGCAGCATGTCGCCCTCCTGACCGACGATCATCATGGAGTGGCCGACCCGGTCGCCGTCCTCGTCCTCGCCCTCGACGCCGATCGGCACCGGTCTGCCCTCGGCGACGGCCCGCTGGATGTCGGGGAGCGCGTCCCGGCGGTCGTCCGCGCTCCTGACCTCCTGGAACTCGTACTCGCCGCCCGTGTGCGGGCTGATCTCCTTGTTGGAGATCTCGGTCTTGCCGTCGTTGTCCATGCCGTCGGGTGTCGAGCCGAAGGGGAAGTCGTACGCGTCGCTGCCGTCGCCCTCGTCGTGCATCCGCAGCTGCTCGTCGCGCAGCCGCTCCCGGAAGGCGCCGGGGTCGTCCTCCTGCCCGGACGGGCCGCCGGTGAGTTCGAGGGCGTACACCGGATCGACCATGGCGCGCCCGGTGAGGACGGTCGACGGCACGCAGGTGTTGCCTTCCTGCGACCACCTCTCGCCGTTGAACGTCTGCTGGTCCGTGTTCTTGTTGGCGCCCTCCTTGGGGCCGCTGGTGTTGATCCCCTCGTCGTTCATGCTGTCCCCGGCCGTGGTGACCGGCGTCAAGTGCCGCTGCAGCCAGTCCGGGTCCTTGCCGTGGATCTTGTCGCGGAACTCGCCGACCTCCTTGACGTCGTACCCGGCGGCCAGTGCCTTCACGAGGTACGCCCGTTCCTGCGGGGTCTTCGCCTCGGCGAGCATCCGCTCGAACTCGGCTTCCTCACGGGCGTCGAGGCGCTCCATCGCGCGGCCCGAGCGCTCCAGGTCGTTCGCGGTCAGCAGCTCGTTCATCTCCGCCGGGCCGCCGGGGCCCGCGATGTCGGCGAGTACGAGGCGGTCGGCGGCGGAGATGTTGTCGGTCTGCATCTGGCCCGCCCGGGCCTCGGACGCCAGCTTGTTGAGGTCGCGCGCCGCGGCCCGCGCCGCGTCGTCGGCCACCTCGGCGGCGGAGTGCATGGTCTTGGCGCCCGTTGCCGCGATGTTGCGGGCCCGCAGACGCTCCGCCTCCTCGGCGTCCTTCTCCACGATGTCGTCGAAGAAGCCGTCCTCACCGCCGAGCATGCCGAGCGCCTCGCGCAACTGCTCGCGGCCACCCTTGTCCTGGGCCTTGGCGTTGGTCAGCGCGTCGGCCAGTCGGAACAGGGCGCCGGCCGCGCCGTTGAACGCCTGCTCCATCTGCTCGGCGGAGCGTGCCGCCGCCATCACCACCTCGGACGCCCGCGCCCCGGTGCTGCCCACCCACGCGTCGGGCAAGCCCTCGTTGGCGACCTTCTGCACCCGCCGGTGCACGTCGGCGACGTCGTCGATCTGTTTGCGGTAGGTCTTGGCGAGACCCTCGATGACCCCGGGGTCACCTACCGGTGCCGAGACGCCCAGGGCGTTGTTGATGGCCCCGATGAGATCGTTCTTGCTGTCGGCCGAGGAGATGGAGCCGTGGTACTCGGCGAGCTTCTGGCGGCGGTCGGTGGTGGATTCGCCTGCGTCGGGCATGACGGTGCGGCCTTCTGTCGTGGTGAGGGCAGGAGTGCGGTTCGATGCGGTACGAAGGTCGCTCAGTCGAAGTCGGACAGGCCGCGCGGCGGCGTGCCGGGCGCGGGCATGGTGCGATAGCCCGGCGCGGGAGCACCCCCAGCGGGGGCGGGCATCGTCGTCACGCCCTCACCGCCCGCCGCGCTCATGCCCCGGATGGAGGCGTGTTCGGCGCCCTGGTAGTTCGCCTTGGACACCCGCACCTTGTCGGCCAGTTCGTGCAGGGCGCTCTCCAGGACCTTGGCCTCTGCCTGCCAGTCACCGGCGAAGTTGTTGTACGCGGGACCTGCATCGGAGCCACCGAGGACGTCCGAGGGGTAGCAGGCGGTGTCCTTGACCGCCCTGGCGATGGCACCGACGTCGTCACCCGCCGTGTCGAGTGTCTGCGCCTCGCTGTTCAATGCGCTCGCCCGGACTTGATAGCCCCCGGCGTGCCCTTGCACGGTCATGTCCGGCCCCCGTTTATCTGATCTTGAGGGCGCAATGTAGCAGGGGCCGGTGGCATGAACACAGCGACCCTCACGGCCCCGTGGTCAGATCCAGGTCCGAGGGTGGGCCCAGCGGTACGGCACTTACAGCACCAGTTCCTCGCCGTCCTCCGCGTGCTCCGTCCCGCACAAATAGAGTGCGGTAGCCCGCCCGCCGGGGGGGGGGGGCTACCGCACGGTGTCGGCTCGGGGACAGGTCGCGGGCGTGGTGCCGGCAGATCGTCCGGGGGGGGAACGGCTTCCGGCTCAGCCGGTCTTGACGGGGGTCAGGGCGAATCCGCTGTTGGGCTTGCCTGCGAGGAGGTCGGCCAGCCCGCCGCTGAGCGCGTACGCCGTCCCGCCCGGTCCGGCGGTCACGTCGCTGGTGATGGGATCCTTGACGGTGTCGGTGACACTCACCGTGGTCTCGTTCCAGCCGTCGCGGGGCTCCACCCGCTGGATCTTGGCGGGCTTGCCGGACAGCAGACCGCTGCTGACCGCTGCGATCGAGCCGTCCTTCAGGAGCCGCATGCCGGCCGTGGGCGCCCCCAGCGGCTTGTCGAGCTTCACCTTCTGCGCCTCTTCGGGACGGTGGACGGGCACCCGTATCAGGGAGCCGTCGGCCATGGCGATGATCAGCCGGTTTCCCGGTACCCACTCCACCGCCGACATGCCCACGTCGTTCAGGAAGTTGGGTATGTCCAGCGTGCCCTTGAGCAGGTCGCTCTGCAGGAAGACCGAGGCGCGGCCCTGGCGGTCGATGCGGAACACCGTCGGGGTGAGCTCGTCGACGGCGTAAGCGGTGCCGTCGGGCGCCAGCGTCACGTCGGAGATCAGGTGCCGCTTGCCGTCGAGGGTGACCGCGGTCAGGTCGACGCACCAGTCCTGCTTGCCGCTCCTCAGGTCGTAGCTGCCCACACCGGCGACGCGGAAGGGGTTGTCCTTGTCGGAACGGTCGGCAGTGCCGTAGTCCACATTGCTCACCAGGATGCGGTCTCGCTTGCGGTCGACGAGGACGGCCTGCGCCGACACCAGTTCCGGGTCGTCGATGTGGGTGCGCACCTTTCCGTCCAGGCCGACGGTGGAGATCGTGCCGTGCTTCAGCGAGCCGGTGAAGAACGTCTTCGACCGTGCGTCGAAGTCCAGGGAGTGAGGGAACACGTCCGGGCCCTTGGCGTCGATGACGCCGGGCGTCGTCTGCTTGCTCTGCTCGACCCGGGGCCGCTCAGAGCCGGGTCCGGAAATGGAGCCGTTCACGGCGAAAGCCGTCCCGGTGGCCACAGCGGCGACAAGAGCCGCGCCCGTGATGGTGATCCTCAGATTCATCTTCTTCTTCATCGTCCTTGCTCCTCAGGAAGGCTGGGGCTGATGGTTCGTGCGTCTGCGGTGAAGCAGGCGTGCACTGCGGTGAGTTGACGCAAGCCGTGGCGATCGGACGGCGTGAGGGTCACCTGGTGAGGTCGCGTCCGAGCAGGGCGGCCAGGCGGTCGATCGCGGGGGCGTCTTCAGAAGCGGTCCGGGACGGCGCGAACGGGGCGCCCGGCCCGGACGGCAGTTGTGCTACGAGGCCGCGGGTGAACTCGATCTCCCGCTCGACCGCGGAGTCGCCGAACAGGGCTTTCTGGCCGATGGCTTGGGCCAGATCCCAGCCGTGCACCAAGTGCTCGATGGTCTGCAGATGCAGTGCCACGGCGCCGGGCACTTCGCCGATCGGGGCCTGCACCGTGCGCTCCAGCGCTCCCGGACGCTCGAAGGCGGCCACCAGGGCGGCGGCGGACATCCGGAACGTCCCCTTGAGCGCTTGCGGAGCGGGGTCGGAATCGAGTTCCGGCAGGGTCGACTGCGCCCCCATTACTTCGGCGAACGTGCGCTGTCCCGTCACCAGGTGGTCGACCAACTGCTGGACATTCCAGTCGGTGCAGGGCGTGGGCGCGCTCCACTGCTCCTCCTCGACGGCCTCGACCAGGTAGGCGACGGTGTCGACGACCTCGATAAAAGCCCTGACGGGTGTATCGGGTGTAACGGGTGTGACGGGCATGACGGGTGTGGTGGACATGCGGAGCCTCCAGTTGGGGTGGAAAGAGGAATGCGTGCATTCGCCCGTCATGTGCGAGCACCGGATGAGTGATGCCGACGGGCGCGGAAACAGCGGGCTAGGGGGGCGGGCAGCGTCGGCGGCAGGAACACGCGCGTGACGAGGCCCCCAGGGCACTCCCTGCCGGCCTGGGGGCCGGGGGCTGCCGGGTGATGGTGATGCTCAGGTGTGGCAGGTGTGGCAGGTGTGGCAGGCGTGACGCTCTGAGCGGCCTGCGGTACTGCGGCGGCCGGACGGCCGGATCAGAAGTGCACGGGAGGAACGAGGCGTGCGGGGGTGCCGACGGCGGGGTGGGCGGTTGCCGGCATGTCTGCGGCGGGCTGAAGGGTCTGGGTGAGCAACTGCAGTGCCGCTTGAGAGGCGGAGCCGGGCGCCGTCGTCACCACCAGCCGGATACCCCGCCCTCGTGGCACCGGGAGCGAGTGCTGCAGAACGTCCAGCTCCCCAACCATCGGATGACGCATCCGGTACTCGGCCACGTCCCAGGCGCGTACCCGGTGCTCGGCCCACAGCGCCGCGAACTGCGGGCTGTGCATGGTCAGTTCGCCGATGAGGGACGCCAGATGCCGGTCATCCGGGTATTCGCCAACCGCCTGCCGCAGCTTGCCCACCACATCCCGTGCCTTCCTGGGCCAGTCCACGTACAGGTCCCGCGTATGGGCGTCCAGGAACACCAGCCGGGCGGTGTTGGGTCGCGTGGCCGCCTGATCCGGGCTGTCCGGGGCCAAGTGCCCGGCGAACAACGCATGCCCGGTGCGGTTCCACGCGAGTACGTCGGAGCGGCGACCGACGACGACCACGGGTGAGTCCCCGAAGGCATCGACCAGTTGGCGCACCGCCGGGGTGAGACGCTCGGCGGGGAGCCGACGGCGGCGCTGCCTGACCTCACCGGACAAGTCGTGCAGGTGGCGTCGTTCCGCGTCATCCAGCCGCAGAGCCGTGGCCAGCGCGTCGAGGACCTGCGGCGAGGCGTTGAGCGACAGCCCCTGTTCCAGCCGGATGTAGTAAGCCACGCTGACACCGGCCAGCTGGGCCAACTCCTCGCGGCGCAGACCCGGCACCCGCCGCCGGTCGCCGTAGTCCGGCAACCCCACGTCCGCCGGCTTCAGCTGGGCCCGACGCGTGGACAAGAACTCACCGAGGAGGGACTTGCCGTGCGTTGTGTCGTTCATGCGACCGAGTATGGCCCGGCCCAAATCTCCTAGCCTGCTACTGGGACTGGCAGGCGGAAAGCTCGCGGGCACGCCGGCCGTGCGGCGGTTTTTCCTCGAGGGACCTGCTGCGGCGGCCCTGTTCGGCGTTGTTGAACCCCTCTCGATCCAGAGAGGGGGCTCAACGCAGTCGAAGATCGCGTTCGTGCCTGCGAGACGCGCTCTCAGCGCTATTGAGTGCCCGTCAGGTTCCCTTCGAGTGTCGTCGGCCAAGCCGCGCAGGGGACTGAGCTCAAACCGCCCGGCTGCTCACCTCCGAGCGGCGCGGCACCTGGGTCTACTACCGAGTCGAGCTGCCGATCCTCGCGGCGATGGGGCAACTGCTGATCAGGCCGAGCCGACCGCGGCCTGATCGCCGTAGCCGTGGGCCGCCAGGCTCGCCGTGTCGGGGTGGCCCGATTGCCGCGCGATGCGTGCATCGGCACCGCCAAGCCCGTGGTGGTTGCTGTTCGGGACAGCGGGCCGCACTGCCGTGCAGCCATCCGAAGGCGACCGCATGGCCCAGGCTACTGATCGTGGCGGCGTGCCCGATGGACGAGGTGCCCGGTCAGCGTCCCGGCCAGCACGCCCCAGGCCAGGCCCGACCAATTCCCGCCCGTCACAGTGACGACCACCATGACTATTGCACCCGCGGCGACCGCCGTCCGGTCGCGGACGATGCCCCATGTGACGCGGGCGGAGCCGGGAGACCGCAGTTCTGTGACTGCGATGCCGATGACCAGGGCGGCGGCGAAGACGACCGGCACGATCAGACCCGAGTCCATGTCGTCACCTCCTCGCGATTGTTAAGGGTCCGCTGCTAGGGGCCGCTACGACGTACGCGTCACTCGGCGGCTGTCCTGCCGGGAAGGAAAATTAGGGCCACCAGCGCCAAGCCGACCACGACGCCGATGAGTTGCATGCCGACGAAGCCCACGACCGAGCCCGGGGCGATGCCGGCGAACGTGTCGGTGAAGGCGCGGCCGATGGTCACGGCGGGATTGGCGAAGGACGTTGACGAGGTGAACCAGTACGCGGCGCCGATATAGGAGGCGACCGCGACAGGGGCGAAGCGGAGACGGTCGGTGCGGGCCAGGCCGAAAATCAGCAGGATCAGCCCGGCCGTCGCGACGACCTCGCCCAGGAGCAGGTTCCCGGCCGAGCGGTCGTGGGTGGACCACTTCACCAGCGGTTCGCCGAACATCGCGTCGGCCAGGATCGCGCCCGCGATGGCGCCGACGATCTGCGTGGGGACGTAGACAGCGGCCTCCCGCAACGTCACGCCGGGGCCGCCGCGGCGGGCGGTCCACCACTCGGCGAGGGTGACGGCGGGGTTGAAGTGCGCGCCGGAAACCGGGCCGAGCAGCAGGATCAGAACACCGAGGCCGAAGACGGTGGCCGTGGAGTTCGCGAGGAGTTGCAGGCCGACGTCCTCGGTGAGTTCGGTGGCCTGGATGCCGGAGCCGACCACCACCGTCACGAGTGCCGCGGTGCCGACCAGTTCGGCCGCGGCCCTGGCGAGCAGCGGCGGCGTCTGAGGCGGGGTGGCGCCCGGGGCGGGCTGCGGGTCGGTCCCGAGCGCGTCGGGGGCTGTCGGGGATTCCTCGGCTCGGTCGTATTCGGCGGCCTCGGTGGCGGTCAACTGGACTCCTCGGTGCGGGTCGCCGCAGGGGCGGGGATCAGGGGCAGGACCGCTTGACGTTGTTCTCGGCGGTGGTGCGCGCGGTCTCCGCCAGGTCGGCGAACCGGCCCGCGAGGGAGCCGATGACGTCGGGCTTGAGCCGGTAGTACGTGAACCGGCCGCACGGCTCGGTCTCCACGACCCCGGCCTCGCGCAGCACCTTCAGATGGTTGGAGAGGTTGGTCTGTCTGGCCCCCGTCTCCTCGATCAGGTGGGTGGTGCAGAGCGTCTCCTTGGCGAGCAGGGTGACGATCCGGAGGCGGAGCGGGTCGGCGAGAACCCGCAACAGATCAGTGTCGACTGACGTCAGCATGGGCTGATAATTTCACATCACTCCAGGCTGATGCCAGCATGGGCTGATCCTTGGGTCGCCAACCCCGAGGGCGTCCCGATCGCCCCCCTGCACAACCCCTTTTACTCCTCTTACGAAGGAAGAACCGATGCCCTCCAGCCCGCTCGCCTCCGTGCTGTTCGTCTGCGTCCACAACGCCGGGCGCTCCCAGATGGCCGCAGGATTCCTCAGCCACCTCGCGGGCGACCGGATCGAGGTCCGCTCCGCCGGCTCCATCCCCGGCGACCAGGTCAACCCGGCCGCCGTCGAGGCCATGGACGAGGTCGGCATCGACATCTCCGCGGCCGAGCCGAAGGTCCTCACCACCGAGGCCGTCCAGGCGTCCGACTACGTCATCACCATGGGCTGCGGCGACGCCTGCCCGATCTTCCCCGGCAAGAAGTACCTGGACTGGGCCCTGGAAGACCCGGCGGGCAAGGGCGTCGATGCCGTCCGGCCCATCCGCGACGAGATCCGCAGGCGCATCGAGGCCCTGATCGCCGAGATCGACGCCACGCAGGAGGCGTGAGAGGCGTGAGGCCCGGTGCCGGACAGAGACGGCACGGCACAGTCGAGCCCAGGTTCTTGTGGAAAGCTGAGTGTGAGGGTGGTCCAGGCCTGAGGAGCAGCGGAGGGCGAAGTGGACTGGGCTCGATTTGCGCAGCAGATGGCGTCGATGGCTCGGGACCTCCTGGCACAGAACTCGGTCGACGCCACGCTGGAGAGGATCACCGCATCGGCCACCGAACTGGTCCGCGGCTGTGACGCGGCGGGCATCCTCGTCTTTCGACTCCAAGGTCGAGACCCTCGCCCCCACCCACGAGCTGGTCACCGACAGCGACCTGCTGCAGCAGCGGCTCGGCGAGGGGCCGTGCTTCGATGCCGCCGCTAACGGCTCGCAGGGCGAGCAGGTCTTCCGCATCTCTGATCTCACCGCGCTGCACCAGCGCTGGCCTGCCTTCGCGCCTCAGGCCCATGCGCTCGGCGTGGGCAGCATGATGGGCTTTCTGTTGTTCACCGAGGACGAGGAATTCGGCGCGCTGAACTTCTACTCCCGCAAGCCCGGCGCCTTCACCGAAGACAGCGAAACGGCCGGTTTGCTGCTCGCCTCCCATGCCGCGGTCGCCTTCTCCAGCGCCCGCACCCACGCCCAGATGGAACGGGCCGTCGCCACCCGCCACATCATCGGCGAGGCCATGGGCATCCTCATGGGCGCCCACGAACTCACCGAAGAGGAAGCCTTCGACGTGCTGCGCCGCTCCTCGCAGGAGAGCAACATCAAGCTTCGCGAGGTCGCCCGCCGTGTGTGCGAACAGGGCACCTTGGGATGAGTTTTTGAGGCAGCTGCCGTTCTCCCGCAAGTCGTGATCACTTACTGCAGAGCCGTTCCGTTGATGGCGTGTGCGACCCGCGACCTCTTGACGCTTTGTAAACTGAAGATATCCTCGATGTTGAGGAAATCTTCAGTCTGATGTCGGCTGGCCCGCTACAGGGAGAACAGTCCATGCGGATGGAAGCTCAGATCGAGTCGAACGTGGGCGCCGTCACCGACGACGACCCCGAGGACGCCGATGTGGTGATCGTCGGCTACGGACCGGTCGGCGCCATGGTCGCGAACCTCCTCGGCCAGGCCGGGGTCAGGACGATCGTGCTCGAGCGCGACGCCAAGCCGCTCACCATGCCGCGCGCGGGCGCCACCGACGACGAAGTGCTCCGGGTCTTTCAGGCGGCGGGCCTGGTCGATCAGCTCCTCCCGGTTCTCGACCTGGGGCAGAGCACGCAGTTCCTCTCGGTGCGCGGCGACCGCCTGGTGACGATGCGTCCCAGCGGGGGCCGCAACGGGTTCCCGCAGCTCGCGTTCTTCTACCAGCCCGACCTCGAGCGGGTGCTCCACGAGGGCGTCGCGCGGTACCCACACGTCACCGTCAGGATGGGCGTCCGCGTCGAGGGGCTCCACGAGGACGGCGACGGTGTGACCGTGTGGGCCCGAGAAGGCGACCGAGGCCGACAGACCGCGACCCGCGCGCGCTACGTCGTGGCCTGTGACGGCGGGCGCAGCACCGTCCGCGGCCTTCGCTCCATCGGGTTCGCCGGCTCCACCTACGCGCAGCCGTGGCTCGTCGTCGACGCCAAGCTCGAGGCTCCGTTGACCGACGTCACGTCCTTCCAGTTCATCGGGAACCCGGACCGTCCGGGCGTGACACTGCCGCTGCCCGGGACGCACCACCGCTGGGAGTTCATGGTTCTCCCGGGCGAGGACCACGCCGAACTCGCCACTGAGGAGAACGCCCGGCGACTCGTCTCCCCGTGGGTCGACCCCGACCGGATCACCATCCTCCGGCACATCGTCTACACCTTCCACGCCCGGGCCGCGACACAGTGGCGCTCAGGTCGGGTACTTCTCGCCGGTGACGCGGCCCACCTGATGCCGCCCTTCGCGGGGCAGGGGCTCAGTTCGGGGCTGCGCGACGCACACAACCTCGCCTGGAAGCTCGCAGCCGTCGTGGCAGACGGTGCCGACCCGTCGTTGCTCGACAGCTACGAGAGCGAGCGACGCCCGCACGTCACACGCATGACCCGGCTGACCCGCTTCTCCGGGGCCATGGTCCAGACCCGCCGCCGTCGCGTCGCCACGATTCGGGACGCGCTTCTGAAGAGGGCGGCACACCTGCCCTACTTCACCGAAGGGCGGTTCAAGCCCGACCTGCGGTACTCCTGCGGAGCGTTCGACGGTTCCGGACGCCGCGCCGGTGCAGGACATGCGTTCCCCCAGCCCACGGTCCGCACATCGGAGGGACAACTACGGCCCCTCGACGATCTGATCGGCAGCGGCTGGGCCCTCCTCGGCCGCGATCTCGATCCGCAGGTCCACCTGCGTGCGGAGAACTGCGAGCTGTGGACGTCGCTCGGCGCCACCTACCTCTCCATCAGCCGTCCCGGCCACCTCCGGCCACCCTGCGAGGCCGGCACCGTCGCGGTCGAGGATCTCGACGGCTACGCGCTCGACTTCTTCGACCGGCACGGCGGTGACTTCGCGATCGTGCGACCGGACCGCATCGTGTTCGCGATGCCGGACATCCGCGGCCTCGACCGCGTGGCCGACCTGTACAGGTCGTTGGTGCGCGGGCACGCCCGCCGCCCGGCGCGCAGTCCGTTCACTCCCTGAAGCCCAGAAAGCCCAGAAAGCCCACAGCATCAGAAGGAGGTCGGCCGCGCGTGATTCTCGTCATTGGGGCCACCGGGAAAATCGGCGGTGAGGTCGCCCGCCTGCTCGTCGTGACAGGAACACCGGTACGAGCACTGGTCCGCGACCCCTCGAAGGCAGCCGCCCACACCCTCGCCCGCCAAGGCGTCGAACTGGCAACCGGTGACCTGGGTGACGCCACCTCACTCGACAAGGCGATGCAGGGCGTCGACCGCATGTTCCTCGTCTCGGCCCAGGACCTCCGACAGGCCGAACTGCAGGGCAACGCCGTCGACGCCGCACTCCGCGCAACGGTCGGCCACATCGTCAAGGTGTCCGGCATCGCACCCTCGGTCTCACCCGGCGGTCCGGCGGAAATCGGCCGTCAGCACTGGCAGACCGAGCACCGAATCGAAGAGTCAGGCGTGCCGTTCACTTTCCTGCGCCCCGGCTTCTTCATGCAGAACCTCCTCGAGACGGCAGCGCCGATGGTCTCCAAATTCGGTCTGCTCGCGGCACCGATGGGCCGCGCACCGATCGCGATGGTAGACGCACGCGACGTCGCCGACGTCGCGGCCGCGGTGCTGACCAGCGACAGTCACCACGACAGGGTGTACGACGTCACCGGGCCGCGCGCGTTCGGCTACGAGGACCTGGCCGCGGTCCTCACCGACGCGACCGGACAGCCGGTCCGATACGTCAACACACCCCCCGGACTCGCCGCGAACGTGCTCCGGCGCCAGGGAAAGCCCGACTGGTACGTCGAGCATCTCGTCGAAATGGCGGAACTGTTCCGTGCCGGTGCCGGCGCGACGGTCAGCACCACCGTGCGCGACTTGACCGGACGGCCCCCGCGGACCATCGAGAGTTTCGCCGCCGAGCACGCGGGGTCGTTCACCCAGGAGGGTGTCCCGCAACTCCTCCGTACCGCCGCCCGCTTCGGCCTCACCATGGCCGGCCGAGCCGCCTCGGTCCTGCGCGCCAGGTGACCGGCTGTCGTCGGCGGACCTGACGGCTCGCCTGGCCGGCTGCTTCCAGCTCGCGGGGTCTGCCCCGGCTACCTACCGTGGCGATATCCGCCACGGAGGAGGCGAACATGCCGGCGAACGATCCGCGTGCGGACGGGCCACAGTGGGAGAGACCTGGCGCAGGTCCTCCTCCTACCGGGCAGTGGGCGGCTCCCGCCGGGCCGCCGCAGCAGAAGGGGCGGGGGCCTGCGTGCCTTTGAGGGTGCGCCGGTGCCCTGGCTGTGGCTGTGGTGGCTGTCATCGTCGTGGTTGTGCTGGTGGTCTCGGCGGCGAATGACGACAGCACCACGTCCGCTCCCACCGACGCGGCGACCGAGAACGCGCCACAGGGGGAGAAGAAACCGCAGGGTGAGCGGGCGGACCTGGTCAGATTCCAGCTGGATGATCGCTCGGCAGCAGGCCTCACCGATATCTGGGCCGTTTGGACGATCAAGAACAGCAGCAGCGAGAAGTCCGACTACTCATGGGAATGGGAAGCGGTCGACGCCGGAGGCACCCGACTGGCGAACGGCACTGAATGGGAGACCGCCATCCGACCCGGGCAGACGGCCCGGGGTGATTCCCGCACGACGCTCGATAGCGCGAACGGCGTCAAACTCAACATCACCAGCTTCAACCGGACTGCCGGCTAGTGGGATCTTGAGACCGCGGGCCCCGTTGACTTGAGTGCTCTTGAGGGCCGAACGGGGGAGCCCCGGGTGCGCAGGGGCGGGGTGCGTTCGAGGCTGGGGGCATGAGTCTGCGTCCATGGGTTGTCGTCGAGGCGCCGGACGGTCGTGGTCTTCGCCAGGTGACCATGAACGGTGAGGCGGTGGGCAGCGCATGGTCGCCGGGTGAGCTGCTGCGAATTCTTCGCCGTCTGGATTTCCCGGACGACGTGGACCTGGACGACACAGCATTCATCTGCTGGCGCGGAGGTGACAGCGGTACGTGGCCGGACCGTCCGTGGCCCAGGCGCGTGGTCCTCGTGCTGATGATGGTCGGCCTGCTGGCCGCGATGGTGCTCAGCGCGGTTGTGGGATGGCCGGACGCATCCGGGGCGCTCACCTTTGCGCAACGGATGACCGGGGTTGTTTTCGTGCTGACTGGTCTGGTGCAGGGCTTGGCCGCGGTTGCGGTCCTCGACTACTGGGGCAGGCAGCAGTTCACGTTGTCCGGGGCAGTCGTCCTGCTCGGGGTGCTCATCGCGCTGGCCACGAGTAGTCTCCTGCTCTTCATGTGGCTGGAAGAGAGGGAGTACACGCCCTATCTGCTGGTGTTTCTGCCTCTTTGGTGCTGGTCACTCTGGGCGTTCGTTGTCCTTGTGCGGGGCAAATGCTGGGAGGGCGTCCCGTGGCCCAAGAGGTTTGCGGCCGGAGTGGTGGCCACGGCGCTTCTGACCGGGGTCAGTCTGGCGTACTCGACGATGTACCAACCCACGGCAGCTCCGATGCACCTCACCTTGAAGGCGGAGTTCGGGGCGGCGCGGGCGGATCGAACGCTGCCGTTTGTCCATGTCCCGCTTTCGCTTCGGATGAAGAACACGGGCGGGATTCCCGTCTACATCGTCAATGACATCTACACGGTCCGAGGAACGCGCGCCACGTACTACAGGATTCCCGAGACCTTGGACTTGCTGAGTGAGTGGAAGGACAGCGTGGGAGGGCCAGGGACTCCTGCGGGGGAGGCTGATCTCTATGTGGGTCAGTTCAGAAAAACCATCATCAGCAGCAACCACGTCTATGGGCCCGGCAGATGGCTCGAAGTCGGGCAGGAGTATGCCGTTGAACGCGTGTTCCAAATCCCCAGGAAGCCGAGATTCGGAACGGTCGGCGTCAACGTGCAGATCACCTACATGAGGAAGGACCGAGGGAAGCTGGATGTAGATGAGTTTCGCAAGGTTCACTACACGTGGCGGGGTGCCGACGAGCGGTACTACTGCGCATGGTGCGGGCAGGAGCTCGTCTACAGCGGGCGCGTCCGGCACAACAACAACCTCATCAATGTGACGCGCAGGCCTCGATTTGTGACGGTGACCTGGTCGCCGGATCGCTCGCCCGGCACCTCCATTTCATCATTTCGCTACTGGGAGAAGGAGGAGTTCCTGGGGGAAGAAAGGAGGGAGTTGGACAGGTACGGAGCTGCGACTGTCCGGGCGGATACGGAGGTGTCGGTCGCGGAACTGCTGGGATCCGCAGGCTCGTGACGGCGACGCTCGCATTCCTACCCTTCGCCGCTCGTGAGCCAGCTCCCTACTGTGACGCCCTCCTGCTCCAGGTAGGCAGCCGTCTGCCTGCAATGGGAAGCCTGCTTTATCCCGACTCTCCCGTTCAGTTCGCTCCCGTGCAGGATTTCGGCGAGTCCGCTGATGAGGGGCGCCACCTTGAACGGGGCGTTGGTGTGCTCGTCGTTCTCCAGTTGGGCGCTGACGTCGAGTATGTCCGTTCCCTCGTCGATGGCCTTCCAGAAGTCCTTGACTCCTGTGCTGTTCCAGCTCGGGGGCGTCATATCCCGCAGCCCTTTCGAGAGCTTCCGATCCGATACGGCCTTGAAAATGGCGCTGGTACATACTTCGGCTGCCTTCCCGAGGGAGACATCCGGCCGACCCTGCCTCGCGGCGGCTTTGTCCTGCTCTTGCTCCAACTGGGAGGACCGGTCCCTCATCTCCTGCCCTGCTTCGGCCCGGTCCTCCGGTGAGGCCTTGGGGTCGTTCGCCCGCCTCATCTGTCCACTGACCCGCTGTGACTCATCCATGAGCCGGTTGTCTCCGGTGGACTCCGGCTGCCGCTCGTCCGGTCTGTTCGAGCCTGGGATCTGCTGAGGTGTGATCGATTCGGCGAGAAATTCCACCGACGAGCTCACCAGCAGCGCAGCGGCGCCCGTCTCTCCCTTGCCGTTGCACTGCTCCAGGGCGTAGTTCGTGTCTTCGACGATCGCCGTCAGCTGCTGCCGCGGCTTCTGGGGCGTCCTGGGATCGGCGATCGCGGCCAGGACGACTGTTGTCCGCTCCACCACCAAGAAGAGCCTCGACCGATCCTCGGGCGAAACGTCCGGCTTCAGCCCCGCCTTCAGCGTGGCGGCCATCTGCTTCACGATCCTGGCCAGCTGTTTCCGCAGCTTGCCGGGTGTGCCGTTGTCGCTGATCACCGCCAGCGTGGCGCCCAGCTCCTTCGCGCTGTCGGTGAGCGCTTCTCTGTCCTGGGGCGAGGTGGCCGGGTCCTCGACTGACACGAGCGTGACGATCAGTGTGTCGACGGTTGCCGTGAGCTCCTCGGGGACCTCCGCGCGCTCCTCGTTCAGAGTGGCCGTCACTTCTGCAAGGGCCTGCTTCTGCTCCGGCGGGGGTGCGGTCTTGGTTTCGTCTTCGCCGTCTTCGCCGCTGGAAGTGGACCCTGACGGTGGATCAGCGGGCGACTCCTCGCTCGGAGTTGTCACATCCGGCGGTTTGGGCTCGACCGGTTTGGGCTCGACCGACGAAGGAGTGGAGGTATCCGGGACCACTGGTTGTGGTTCCGGCTCCACAGGTGGTGGGGATGCGGGCTCAGAGGGCGGCGAGTCCGGTGACGGTGGTGGTGGTGTCGTCTGCGCGGGCGCGTGGGGTCTGCTCGCGCTCGGCCTCTGCTCCGCTGCCACCGAGATCGTCACCCCTGTCGGCACCGCGAGTGCTGCGACCAGGAGAGATGCGTGGACCCTGTGGAAGGTGTACCGCCTGGTGGTTCTGGCCATGTTGGTTCCAGATGAACTGTGCGCTGTACCGACGTCATCCGTTTGCCTACCCGGGCCTATGAATCCACTGTTCACCTGCTCCGCGCATCCCGCAATGCGAACGCCCGGTGCCGGGCGTGGTGTTGTCGCGTGATGGTGGCGAGCGTCGGGATCCGGACACGCGGCTGTGGCGTCTACACGGATATGGACCTTGAGAAGCCACCGGCTCGACCCTCGCAGCACCCGGCGCCGGAAGGGTGCCTTGCCATCGCGATCCGAGTGCCGGTGCGCATCATCGTGCTCGTGCTGGTCGTGCCGGTGCGGATGGTGTGGGACGCGCTCGTCGTCGCCGGGCGCTTCCTGAACGACACGATGCTGAGGCCGTTGGGGCGGGCGCTGCTGTGGGTCGGGCGGGCGTTGTTCGTGTGGCCGTTCGTGGGGCTGTGGCGGTACGTCGTCGTGCCCGTCGCGCAGGGGCTCGCCTGGCTGGGGAACGTACTCGTGGTCGTTCCGCTGGTGTGGCTGTACCGGTACGTGCTCACTCCCCTCGGGCACGCGTGCGCGTGGCTGGCGCGAGGGCTCGGGGCCGGGCTGGGATGGCTGTACGCGCGCGGGCTCGCACCGATCGGGCATGCGGCGATGTGGGTCCTCAGGGGGCTCGGCGCGATGCTCGCCGCGTTCGGGCTCGGCGCGTTCGCCGTCGTGGCGTGGCTGGTGCGGTACCTCCTCGTCGTCCCGGCCGTGTGGGTGTACGAGTGGGTCCTCGCACCCCTCGGGCGGGCGATCGCCTGGTGCGCGAGGGGTTTGCTGTGGGTCGTGAGCACGATCGTCACCGGGATCGGGATCGGCCTGTACTGGATCGGGCGCGTGCTGTTCGTGCTGCCGGCGCTGGGGGTGTACCGGTGGGTCCTCGCGCCCGTCGGCCGTGTGCTCGCCGTCATCGGCAGGGAGATCTGGGAGGCGCTCGGGCACGCGTGGCGGGTCGCCGGGCGGATCTCGCTCGCCGTCGGGCGATTCCTCGCGAGCCTGTTCCGGTGGATCTTCGTGGAGCCGGTGCGATGGGTGTACCGGACCGTGCTCACCCCGGTCGGGCACGTCGTCCGGGACACCGTGCTGCGGCCCGCCGCAGAGGCCGCGCGCAGCGTGGGGCGAGCCACCCGGCAGGCCCTCGCCGACGTCCGGGAGTCCGTACGGCAGGCGCGGGCCGACTTCCGGCGGATGCTGCTCGGGGAGCCGAAGAAGCGGGAAGCCGTGGCCCGACGGGAACCTCCGGGCCGCGAGACACGTACTCTTGGTAGCAGTACGACCGCTCTCACGAAGGACTGAACGACACTGGGCAAGCGACAGCCCGAAGGCCCGCCGCCCGCACCCGCGGTGCAGCGCATCCGACTGCGCTACACCAAGCGCGGCCGCCTCCGGTTCACCAGCCACCGTGACTTCCAGCGCGCCTTCGAGCGTGCGCTGCGCCGTGCCGAGGTGCCGATGGCGTACTCGGCAGGGTTCACGCCGCATCCGAAGGTGTCGTACGCCAATGCCGCACCCACCGGCACGGGCAGTGAGGCGGAGTATCTGGAGATCGCGCTCACCACAGTGCGGGATCCCGAGAAGCTGCGGGTTCTCCTCGACGAGTCGATGCCCACCGGCCTCGACATCGTCGACGCGGTCGAGGCCCGGACCTCGGGGCTCGCCGACCGGCTCACCGCTTCCGTGTGGGAGGTGCGGCTGGACGGCGTGGAGTCGGCCGAGGCCGAGCGAGCCGTGGCGGCCTTCAACGCCGCCGAGGCGGTCGAGGTCCAGCGGATGACCAAGAACGGCGTCCGCACCTTCGACGCCCGCCCCGCGGTCGTACAACTTGAAACACAGAGTGAAACGGCTGATAGGCCGACCGACCAGCCCTGTGCGATACTGCGGCTGGTTGTTCGGCACGTGACGCCTGCCGTACGACCCGACGACGTCCTGTCCGGTCTCCGCGCCGTGGCCGACCTGGCGCCGCCGGTCCCCGCAGCGGTGACCAGGCTGGCGCAGGGGCTGTTCGATGAAGAGACCAGCACGGTGACCGACCCGCTCGCGCCCGACCGCGAGGCAGCGACGGCCCCAACCGAGGCCGAGACCGCTGCCGCCGCGACGGCGCCGGCGTAAGGAAGGTTCCGCGTAGGGACGGTCGTCGAAGCGTCGCCCTCGTACTCGGGAGCCACCTGGGTCGGGCAGCGCACCGACCAGAAGACTTTCGCCAGGCCGTACGCATTCGGCGTACGGAACCGGCGAGACAGGACACAGAGAGCTCCCGTGCGGCGCCCGCGCCCCGGACGGCGGTAGTCGCGCAATGCGCGAGCCGCGGACGTCACCGGCATACCGCCGGACCAGGCGCGGCGCCCGGGAGCCTGACGGGAGAAACGCCCGCATGCTCGAACCGACCGAACCCACTGAGGGTTCCGAACTGAACACTCCTAGCGACACCCTGCCGCCGCGCAGGCGGCGCCGTGCCGCGTCCCGCCCGGCGGGCCCGCCGACGGCTGCCGCCGAGGCGCAGCCCACAGAGGTGGTCGAGCCGGCCATACCGGTCGCCGATGCCTCCGATGTGGCGGCCCTGACCGAAGACGCCGAGACGGCCGAGAAGCGCCAGGAGAGCATCGACGCCGTTGTGGCCGCCGTTGCCGAGGCGACTTCCGAGGACGTGGACGCCGAAGAGACCCAGGACGCCGAAGAGGCGGAGGGGACGGCGGAGGCCGCCCCTGCCGGTCGTACGCGTCGGCGCGCGGTGCGTCGCGCGTCCGCGCCGGCCGGATCGCCGACGGCTGCCGAGGCATCCGAGACCGTGGTGCCGGTGGCTGCCGCCGCACCCGCCGCCGACCAGGCGAGCCCCGCCGAAGAACCTGCGGCCGGGAGCGCTGTGGCCGAGGAGTCGGCGCCGCCCCGTTCGCGTCGCCGTGCCGTGCGTCGGGCGTCCGCGCCCGCCGGTGCTCCCGTGCCGACGGAGGCCGCCGAGACCGTGGTCTCCGATGCGTCCGGTACGCCCGCTGAAGTGCCTGCCGCCGCCCCGGCCGAGGACGCCGAGGCTGCCGAGGACGCTGCCCCGCGTCGTACGCGCCGGCGTGCCACGCGTCGGGTGTCCGTTCCCGCTGGTGCTCCCGACGAGGCAGCTGCCTCCGCGGTGGCCGAGGAGAGCGCCGAGGCACCCGTGAGCGACGAGGCCTCCGCCGAGACCTCCACCGACGCCGAGGAGGCCGCCGAGGCCGCCCCGCGTCGTACCCGCCGGCGCGCCACGCGGCGTGCGGCCGCTGCTGCCGACGAGACCTCCGAGGCCGTTGTCGCCGAGACCCCCGCCGAGACGCCGGTGACGGCGGTGACGCCCGTGACCTCCGGCATCGACACCGTGACCGCCGCGGTGGCCGGTGTCGGCGAGCCCGCCGAGGAACCCGCCGCCGAAGCCGAGGAGAAGGGCGGCCCCCGCCGCCGTCGCCGTGTCGTCCAGCGGGCCGCCACCGGCTTCGCGGCGCCGGCTCAGTCCGCCGCCTCCGAGGGCGACGAGGCGCCGCGCCCCGCGCGGCCCAGCGTGGCCGTGTTCCAGGCGCCCGTGTTCACCGAGCCGCAGTTCCAGACGCCTCAGCGCGCCGCCGCAGAGGCCGCCGCGGAGGCGGAGACCGAGGACGTCGAGGACGTCGAGGAGTTCGCGGAGGAGCAGCCCGCCGCGTCGAGGCGTCGTCGCCGGCGCCGGGGCGCCGGGTACGGCGACGAGGCCGAGGCCACCCAGAGCGTCGAGGCCGCCGCCGAGGACGAGACCGAGGAAGCCGAGGACGCGGAGACCGAGGACGCCGCAGACGGTGACGACTCCGAGGAGACCGGGTCGCGTCGGCGCCGCAGGCGTGGTGGCCGGCGTCGTCGTCGGGGTGAGTCCGCCGACTCCGAGTCCGAGGGCGGGGACGCCGAGGGCGACGAGGTCGCCGCGGCGCAGGCCGCGCAGGATGCCGAGGACACCGCCGAGCAGGACGAAGAGGACGCCGAGGACGCCCGAGGCGAGGACGGCGGTTCCAGCTCCAGCAGCCGTCGTCGTCGGCGCCGTCGTCGTCGGGCCGGTGACTCCTCCTCGGACAGTGAGCCCGGCGAGGGTGACCCCGAGCGAACCGTCGTCAAGGTCCGTGAGCCCCGCCCGAAGGCCGAGCCGTCCGATGAGGTGCAGTCCATCAAGGGCTCCACGCGCCTGGAGGCCAAGAAGCAGCGCCGCCGGGAAGGCCGTGAGCAGGGCCGTCGCCGTGTGCCGATCATCACCGAGGCCGAGTTCCTGGCCCGCCGTGAGGCCGTCGAGCGCGTGATGGTCGTCCGCCAGCACGGCGACCGTACGCAGATCGGCGTTCTCGAGGACAACGTGCTCGTCGAGCACTACGTCAACAAGGAGCAGTCGACCTCGTACGTCGGCAACGTCTACCTGGGCAAGGTCCAGAACGTGCTGCCGTCGATGGAGGCCGCCTTCATCGACATCGGCAAGGGCCGCAACGCCGTCCTGTACGCCGGTGAGGTCAACTTCGAGGCGCTCGGCATGGCCAACGGGCCGCGCCGCATCGAGTCCGCCCTCAAGTCCGGCCAGTCCGTGCTCGTCCAGGTCACCAAGGACCCGATCGGGCACAAGGGCGCGCGTCTGACCAGCCAGGTCTCCCTGCCGGGCCGTTACCTCGTGTACGTGCCCGAGGGCTCCATGACCGGCATCAGCCGCAAGCTGCCCGACACCGAGCGGGCGCGGCTGAAGACCATCCTCAAGAAGATCGTCCCCGAGGACGCGGGCGTCATCGTGCGCACCGCCGCCGAGGGCGCGAGCGAGGACGAGCTGCGCCGCGATGTCGAGCGGCTCCAGGCGCAGTGGGAAGACATCCAGAAGAAGTCCAAGAACGGCAACGCGCCGACGCTGCTGTACGGCGAGCCGGACATGACCGTCCGGGTCGTCCGGGACATCTTCAACGAGGACTTCTCCAAGGTCGTCGTCAGCGGCGACGAGGCCTGGGAGACCATCCACGGATACGTCTCGCACGTCGCGCCCGATCTGGCCGACCGGCTGTCGAAGTGGACCTCCGAGGTCGACGTCTTCGCCACTTACCGGATCGACGAGCAGCTCGCCAAGGCACTGGACCGCAAGGTCTGGCTGCCGAGCGGCGGTTCGCTGGTGATCGACCGGACCGAGGCGATGGTCGTCGTCGACGTCAACACCGGCAAGTTCACCGGCCAGGGCGGCAACCTCGAGGAGACCGTCACCAGGAACAACCTGGAGGCGGCCGAGGAGATCGTCCGTCAGCTGCGGCTGCGCGACCTCGGCGGCATCATCGTCATCGACTTCATCGACATGGTGCTGGAGTCCAACCGGGACCTGGTGCTGCGGCGCCTGCTGGAGTGCCTGGGCCGGGACCGTACGAAGCACCAGGTCGCCGAGGTGACCTCGCTGGGGCTCGTGCAGATGACCCGCAAGCGGGTCGGCCAGGGTCTGCTGGAGTCCTTCTCCGAGACCTGCGTCCACTGCAACGGCCGCGGTGTCATCGTGCACATGGAGCAGCCGACCTCCGCCGGAGGCGGCGGCAAGCGCAAGAAGCGTGCGCGGGCCGGTGCCGGTCCGGACCATGTCCACGAGGCCGCTGTCGCCGTCGAGCCGGCCGAGACGGCCGAGGAAGAGGCGGAGTCCGAGGCCGAGGTCGCTGCCGAGGCCGCGCAGCCCGCCGCACTTCCGGAGCCTGCCTTCGCGCCCGACGAGGAGCTGTACAGCAGCGTCGCCGAGGCTGAGGCCGCGGCCGGGCGCGGCGGTCGTTCGCGGCGCCGCGGCGGTCGGCGGGCGTCCGCTCCGGCGGGTGCGCCGAGGAAGTCCGAGGCGGTTCCCACCGCTCAGGACGTGACCGTCGAGCAGGAGGTCGAGCGTCCGGTGCAGCCGGAGTCGGCCGCCGCGGCGAAGGCCGAGCCGATGGCCGTGGAGGACGCGGTCGTCGAGGCTCCGGCCACCGAGGAGGCCGCGCCCAAGGGACGTACGCGCCGTCGTGCGACCCGCAAGGTGTCCGCGCCCGCCGGGTCGCCGGCCGGGTCCGAGGCGACCGTCGTGACGGTCGGCGAGGCCGTGTCCACCGCGTCCGAGCAGGTCTCGGCCGAGGCTCCCTCGGAGCAGGCCGAGCCGGCTGCGGTCGAGGCGGCCGAGAGTGCCGCTCCGGCCCGGGCCCGGCGCCGTGCCGTGCGCAAGGCCACCGCGCCGACCGCGTCCGAGGAGACGGCCGTCGTGGTCGTCCCGGCCGCTGAGGCGGAGTCCGGCATCGCCGCGGAGGCCCCGGCCGCCGAGGAGGACGTCGAGGAGGCGGCTCCGGCCAAGAAGACGGCCCGTAAGACGGCCAAGAAGGCCACGGCGAAGAAGGCCGCCACCAAGAAGACCGCGGCCAAGAAGACGGCCGCGAAGAAGGTGACGGCCAAGAAGGCGGCGAAGACCACCAAGACGGCCGCGGCCAAGTCGACGGCGAAGAAGACCACGGTCTCGGCCGCCACCGACGAGTGATGCGCCACTGATGGGCAACAACTGATGCGTGGTGCGGCCGGTCCATGTGACCGGCCGCACTGCGTTGGAACCCGGCCCGGTTTGACCCCCTTGGCCGCGGCCCCGTAACCTTGACCGTCGGCGTGTCCGTGGATATAGGCACGCCACATCCCCGTAAACCTCATCCCTCCGGAGCGCAGCGTGTTCCGGAGAGGCTGCCCGCACGCCGGGCGGCTGGACTGCGGGGGTGCCGTTCCCGAGCGAGAGAGTGAGATCCGCGTGTACGCCATCGTGCGCAGCGGTGGTCGCCAGCACAAGGTTGCTGTCGGCGACATCGTTGAGGTTGACAAGATTTCCACTGCCAAGGTTGGCGACACGGTCGAGCTCTCGACCCTGCTCGTTGTCGACGGCGACGCTGTGACCAGTGACCCGTGGGTGCTGGCAGGCATCAAGGTTCAGGCCGAGGTCGTGGACCACCACAAGGGCGTCAAGATCGACATCCTTCGCTACAAGAACAAGACCGGCTACCGCCGTCGTCAGGGCCACCGCCAGCAGTACACGGCGATCAAGGTCACTGAGATCCCCGCGGCTGCGAAGTAAGGGACTGAGGAGAGATGGCACACAAGAAGGGCGCATCGTCCACCCGTAACGGTCGTGACTCCAACGCTCAGCGCCTCGGCGTGAAGCGCTTCGGTGGTCAGGTCGTCAACGCGGGCGAGATCCTGGTCCGTCAGCGCGGCACCCACTTCCACCCGGGCGCGGGCGTCGGCCGTGGCGGCGACGACACGCTGTTCGCCCTGGAGGCCGGTTCGGTGCAGTTCGGCACCCACCGTGGCCGCAAGGTCGTGAACATCGTTCCGGTCGCCTGATCGGAAACTTTCGCGAGGCGGACCTCACTTCCCTCACGGGAAGCGGGTCCGCCTTTCGCGTGTTAGTTCTCAGAGAACAACACCTGTACGTAACTGGAGGCACATCCCATGACCACCTTCGTGGACCGCGTCGAGCTGCATGTCGCCGCGGGTAGCGGAGGCCACGGCTGTGCCTCCGTCCACCGTGAGAAGTTCAAGCCGCTCGGCGGGCCCGACGGCGGCAACGGCGGGCGCGGCGGGGACGTGATCCTCACCGTCGACCAGTCGATCACCACGCTGCTCGACTACCACCACTCCCCGCACCGCAAGGCCACCAGCGGCAAGCCCGGTGAGGGCGGCAACCGCTCCGGCAAGGACGGGCAGGACCTGGTCCTCACCGTGCCGGACGGCACCGTCGTGCTCGACAAGGCGGGCAACGTTCTCGCCGACCTGGTCGGGCAGGGCACGTCGTACGTCGCCGCGCAGGGCGGCCGGGGCGGGCTCGGCAATGCCGCGCTGGCGTCGGCACGGCGCAAGGCGCCCGGGTTCGCGCTGCTCGGTGAGCCGGGGGACCTGCAGGACATCGTCCTGGAGCTGAAGACCGTCGCCGACGTGGCGCTGGTCGGGTATCCGAGTGCCGGCAAGTCCTCGCTGATCTCGGTGCTGAGCGCCGCGAAGCCGAAGATCGCGGACTACCCGTTCACGACGCTGGTGCCGAACCTGGGCGTGGTGACGGCGGGCTCGACCGTCTACACCATCGCCGACGTCCCGGGTCTGATCCCGGGCGCCAGTCAGGGCAAGGGCCTCGGTCTGGAGTTCCTGCGGCACGTCGAGCGGTGCAGTGTGCTCGTGCACGTCCTGGACACCGCGACGCTGGAGTCCGACCGGGACCCAGTCTCCGACCTGGACATCATCGAGGCGGAACTGCAGGAGTACGGCGGGCTCGACAACCGGCCGCGGATCGTCGTCCTGAACAAGATCGACGTACCGGACGGCAAGGACCTCGCCGAGATGGTGCGGCCGGATCTGGAAGCCCGTGGCTACCGGGTCTTCGAGGTGTCCGCGGTGGCACATCTCGGGCTCAAGGAGCTGTCGTTCGCGCTGGCCGATCTGGTGGGCAGGGCGCGGGCCGCGAAGCCGACGGAAGAGGCGACCCGGATCGTGATCCGGCCGAAGGCAGTCGATGACGCCGGCTTCACCGTGACGCGCGATGACTCCAGCGGCGAGCCGCTGTTCCGGGTGCGTGGTGAGAAGCCCGAGCGCTGGGTGCGGCAGACCGACTTCAACAACGACGAGGCCGTGGGCTATCTCGCCGACCGGCTCAACCGGCTCGGCGTCGAGGACGAGTTGATGAAGGCGGGCGCCCGGTCCGGTGACGGTGTGGCCATCGGGCCCGAGGAGAACGCCGTCGTCTTCGACTGGGAGCCGACGCTCATGTCCGGCGCGGAGATGCTCGGCCGGCGTGGCGAGGACCACCGCTTCGAGGCGCCGCGGCCCGCTGCGCAGCGGCGGCGCGACAAGGAGGCCGAACGGGACGACGCCCTCCGGGAGTTCGACGACTTCGAGCCGTTCTGAGGCTGAGGGTGCAGGCGGCGCTGTCGGTGCCGTCGCCTGGGGGCTGCCGCCCCCAGGCCCCCGCTTCGGCCTGAACAGCCTCGTGCTCAAGCGCCGGACGGGCTGAAATGCCTGGGCCGGCGTCTGGAGGCCCGCGGGTGCCGCGGATGGTTTGCTCCCGCGTCCTCAAACAGCCGAACGGGCTGAAATGCCCAGCCCGGCAGCCAGCGCACGTCGGCACGCGGCTGGCCAAATTGGTTAACTCCGGGGAAATTCACGGCGTATCCCAGGGCAACCCCCTCTCCCTCCGGTGAGTCCTACTGGGCGGCGTGGACGAGATCTTGAAGCTTGAAGGCCTCTCCACTCCTCAACTGCCCGCAAAATTCACGGAGATGACGTGCCTTCACCTTCCCAGCGCCGCACCTTCCTCTCCCGTCGGAGCCGCCTCGGTCTCGCCACCGGCGTTGCTCTCGCCGCCGGTCTGCTGACCGTCCCCGGCGCCGACGCGGCCACCGGGGCCGCTCCCGCCGCGCCCGGCGCGAACGGGCTGCACGACGACTTCAACGGTGACGGCTACTCCGACCTCGTGGTCGCGGCGCCCGAGGCGACCGTCGACGGGAAGGCGAAGGCCGGGTACGTCGCCGTGGTGTACGGGTCGGCGAGTGGGCTGAGGACCGCCTCCAAGCAGGTCGTCAGCCAGAACACGGCCGGCGTCACCGACTCCGCCGAGACGGAGGACCTGTTCGGCAGCGCGGTGAGCACCGCCGACCTCGACCGGGACGGGTACGCGGACCTGATCGTCGGCGTGAGCGGTGAGGACTCCGTCGAGGGCGGTGCCGAGACCGGGCTCGTCCAGGTCGTCTGGGGCGGGGCGAACGGGTTGTCCGGCGGGGTGGCGCTGGCGTACGGGCGCGAGACCTACGACCGGCTCAGCGCCAAGGGGAAGCTGACCGTCGGCGATGTGAACGGGGACGGTGCGGCCGACCTGGTCGTCGTCGCCAGGAGGGCCGAACTGCGCATCATCAAGGGGCCGTTCGGCCGCGACGGCGCCGCCGGGGGCGGCGAGGAGATCGTCCCGGACGACTTCGACCGCCGGGTCCTGGACCTCGCGGCGGGCGACGTGAACGGTGACGGCATCGGCGACGTCGTCGCCACCATGAACGACGGCGACGAGTACGACGCCCGCCGGATCACGTACTGGCAGGGCACGCGGGACGGGCTCGCCGAGGAGGTCGTGCTCGAAGACAGCAGGGACTGGTGGCTGCAGGGCGGCGAGTCCCTCGACCTCGGTGACGTGAACGGTGACGGGTACGAGGACATCGTGGTGGGCCGTTCCGTCGACGGCTACGACAGCGACCTCGACACCCCGATCCCCACGGGCGGCCGCGTCGCCTTCATACCGGGCTCGGCGAACGGGCCCGTCGGCACGAAGGCGATGTACGTCAACCAGGACAGCGCCGGAGTCCCCGGCGCCGCCGAGCGCGGCGACGGCTTCGGCTCCGACGTCTCGGTCGCCGACGTCAACGGCGACGGGTACGCCGACGTCTCCACGGGCGTACCCGGCGAGGACTTCGACGGGCTGAGCAACGCCGGCGGTGCCGTCGTGCTGCGCGGTGGCGCGAACGGTCTGACCGGCGCCGGTGCCACCGGGGTCAACCAGGCCACCGTGGATGTGCCGGGCGCGGCGGAGACCAACGACGCCTTCGGCGGTGCCACCCACCTGGTGGACGCCGACCACGACGGCCGCGCGGAACTCGTCGTCGGCGCACCGGGGGAGAACGCGAACGCCGGGTCGGTGTGGGTGTTCAGGTCCACCTCGTCCGGCATCACCCCGACCGGCTCGTTCACCTTCGGGGCGGGGACCCTCGGCACGGTCGCGACGAACGCGAGGCTGGGCTCCGGGTTCAACTACTGATCCAGCCGGATTCACTCACTGATCGACCGGCAGACCCGTTGTGGCAAGGGCACGTTGCCGTGCCGCAGCGGGTCTTCCGTTGTCTCCCTAGTTGTCATGCACGCGAAGCTCGCAGTTCAGCAGCCGGACCGCCCTCGGGCGTGAGCATCCGAAGTGTCCAAGAGGCCAGCGAGGCAGGGGAGTTCGCCGATGACCGGTGTTTCCGGATCCGTATCGCCCGACCGACGCCGCTTTCTGACGGCGGGTGCCGCGGTGCTCGGCGCCGCGGCCTCCGCCCAGCTGTGGCTGCCGACCGCCGCCCGGGCCGCCGAAACCCCGTTGCCCGACGGCGTGTTCAGCCTCGGCGTCGCCTCCGGTGACCCGCTGCCCGACGGCATCGTGCTGTGGACGCGCCTCGCCCCGGACCCGCTGAACGGCGGCGGCATGCCCGATCGCCTGGTGTCCGTCGAGTGGGAGATCGCCGAGGACGAGCGGTTCCGCAAACCGGTGCGCCGCGGGGTCGCCCAGGCCCGGCCTGAGCTGGGGCACAGCGTTCACGTCGACGTACGACGGCTGCGCCCGGGCCGTACGTACTGGTACCGCTTCCGCACCGGCGGCCAGCTCTCGCCCACCGGCCGCACCCGCACCGCGCCCCATCCGACGAGCTCGGGCGGCCGGCTGCGCATGGCGCTGGCCTCCTGCCAGAACTGGCAGCACGGCTACTTCACGCCGTACGCCGACATGCTCGACCAGGACCCCGACTTCGTCCTGTTCGTCGGGGACTACATCTACGAGTCCACGCCTTCGGCGACGGGAGTGCGCCGCCACGAGGGCACGGGTGAGCCGTACAGCCTGGTCCAGTACCGCAACCGGTACGCCCAGTACCGCACCGACCCGGGCCTCGCCGCGATGCACGCGAACGCGCCCTGGGTGGTCACCTTCGACGACCACGAGATCGACAACGACTTCGCCGGTGAGATCCCGCAGGACCCGGACAAGCAGCCGCACGACGCGTTCGTGGCGCGGCTGACCGCGGGCTACCAGGCGTTCTACGAGCACATGCCGGTCCGTGCGAGCGCCATCCCGAACGGCCCGCACATCCAGATGTACCGCCGCCTCGAGTTCGGCCGTCTGGCCCGGCTCAGCGTGCTGGACACCCGGCAGTACCGCAGCGACCAGGCCAAGAGCCAGGAAGGCGCCCAGGACCCCACGCTCACCATGCTCGGCGCCGAGCAGAAGCAGTGGCTGGTCGACGGGCTGCGCCACTCGCCGGCCCGCTGGAACATGATCGGCTCGCAGATCATGATGGCCGAGACCGACCTCAAGGTCGGCGAGGGCAAGCTCTGGTACTACGACGCCTGGGACGGCTACCAGGTCGAACGCAACGCCCTGATGCAGGAGTTGAAGCAGGTCCGCAACCCGGTCGTGTTCACCGGCGACCGCCATCTGACGATGATCAGCGACCTCAAGGAGGACTACGCCGACCCGGGTTCGGACGTCGTGGGCGCGGAGTTCGTCGGTACGTCCATCTCCAGCAACGGCGACCAGGACCAGGACGCCTTCCACAGGGAGTGGGACCCGCGCGTGCCGGACAACCCGCACTGGAAGCTCCTCGACGCCCATCGCGGCTACCACCTCTTCGACATCCGCCGCGACGGCATCGACGCGCAGGTGCGGATCGTGGACACGGTGCGTGCGCAGACGGCCACGCCGAGCACGCTGGCCCGGCTGCGGGTCGACGCGGGCCGGCCGGGCGTCGAGGTCGTGTAACTCCCGCAACCTCTGTCACTTCCGTAGCGGCTGCTGAAGGGCCTGGGACTCATCCGTGTCCCAGGTCACTCTCAGCGCTCTCTCAGCAAGCCCTCTTACCGTCCTCTGACCATGGAGACGGACTGTACGAGAGATGAACTCCCGGCCGACGGCGACGTGATCACCCCGCTCGCGACCGGGACCCGCCTGCTGCACATCGGCCCGCACAAGACGGGCACCACCTCGATCCAGGGCGCCCTGTTCGAGGCGAGGGCCGAGATGGCCCGGCACGGCGTCGAGTGGCCGGCCGCCACCCGGCACCCCATGGAGGCGGTCCTGGCCGCCTGCGCCCGCACCGGCATGATGGGCGACCCCGCGCCCACCGAGCGGCACTGGGAGCGGCTGCTGGAGCAGGTGCGCGGCACCGGGCGGCGTACGTCGGTGATCAGCAGCGAGTTCTTCGCCGACGCCCCCGACGACGACACCGTCGCGCGGATCGTCGAGCAGCTCGGCGGCGAGCGCGTGCACGTCCTGGTCACGCTGCGCCCGCTCGCACGGATCATGCCCTCGCAGTGGCAGCAGTACGTGCAGAACGGCCTGCGCATGGGCTACGAGGACTGGCTGGAGCACCTGCTCAGGAAGCCGCCGTACGACGGGCCCACCCCCAGTTTCTGGCGCCGGCACCGGCATGACCGGCTCGTCGAGCGCTGGGCGCGGGTGGTCGGCGCGGACCGGGTCACCGTCGTCGTGGTCGACGACCGGGACCGAGAGGGCCTGATGCGCACCTTCGAGGCGCTGCTCGGGCTGCGCGCGCACCTTCTGCGGCCGATTCCGGACGCGGCCAATCGCTCGCTCACCCTCGCCGAGACCGAAATGCTGCGGAATCTTAATAAGGAATTCCGCGCCAATGAACTGCCCGCGGAGCTCTATTCACAGCTCGTCCGGAACGGCGCCGTGATGCATATGAAGAACACGTGCGCTCCCGGTCCCGGTGACGTGAAGATCTGCACCCCGCAGTGGGCCGTCGAGGCCGCCGCCGGGATCGGTGCCGAAATGGCGGACCGGATCGAGTCGGCAGGAGTGCGGATTATCGGCGACATGAGCCTTTTGTCCGCCGTGCAGCCGGCCGCCGTACAGCAGCCGGCGGCCAGGGCCGATGCCGCGGCGCGCATCGCTCCCGAGGCGGCGGCGCATGCGCTGTACGGGGCTCTTGCCGCGGCGGCGGGCGCTCCCGTGCGGCATGCCGCGCCCGCCAAGTCGCGCACCGTTCACCAGACGTCGTCCCGGCAGCTGGTGCGGGTACTCGGTCACCGTTGCCTCAAGCGGCTGAGGCTTCGGTGAACCTGTGTCGTTACTCACGGCAACTGCCGGGAACTTCCGGCGGGCTTCATCGCAATGACCATGCGTACAAGGTGAATGACAGGTTGCGCGCACATATGCAGACGGGGACGGTCACCTTGCACTGCGGTAACCCCAAGTGGGACCATTTCCAAGTTCCCAGTCGCCACAAGGTAGGTCACCTGTGTCCCAGCACATAGCCAAGCCCCGTACCACCGCAGTGATCCTTGCGGGTGGTACCGGCCAGCGCGTGGGTCTGTCGATCCCCAAGCAGCTGCTGAAGATCGCCGGCAAGGCAGTCATCGAGCACACGTTGACCACCTTCGAGAAGGCCGACTCGATCGACGACATCATCGTTCTGATGGCGCCCGGTTATGTGCCGGACATCGAGAAGATCGTCGCCAAGGCCGGGTTCAAGAAGGTCAAGAAGATCATCGAGGGTGGTTCCACCCGGAATGAGACGACCGAGCGCGCCATCGACGCCCTCGGCGAGGGCCTGGCCGAGGGCGAGGACCTGAACGTCCTCTTCCACGACGCCGTGCGCCCCCTGCTGTCGCAGCGTGTCATCGACGACTGTGTCGTGGCGTTGGAGCGTTTCCAGGCCGTCGACGTCGCCATCCCGTCCGCGGACACCATCATCGTGACCCGCACGCACGGCGAGGACGGCGAGTTCATCACCGAGATCCCGGACCGCTCCCGGCTGCGCCGCGGCCAGACGCCGCAGGCGTTCAAGCTGTCCACGATCAAGCGGGCCTACGAGGTCGCCGCCGGTGACCCCAACTTCCAGGCCACGGACGACTGCTCCGTCGTGCTCAAGTACCTGCCGGACGTGCCGATCCACGTCGTCGCGGGTGACGAGTACAACATGAAGGTCACCCAGCCCGTCGACGTCTTCATCGCCGACAAGCTCTTCCAGCTGGCCTCCACCGCCACGCCCGAGCAGGTCAGCGAAGAGGCCTACCGCGAGCTGCTGACGGGCAAGACCGTCGTCGTCTTCGGTGGTTCCTACGGCATCGGCAAGGACATCGCCGAACTCGCCGAGTCCTACGGAGCCCAGGTGTACGCGCTGGGCCGCTCCACCACCGGCACCCACGTGGAGAACCCGGAGGAGGTCGACGACGCGCTGTCCAAGGCGTACGCCGAGACCGGGCGCATCGACTACGTCGTCAACACCGCCGGCGTCCTGCGCATCGGCAAGCTCGCCGAGACCGACAACGCCACCATCGAAGAGGCGCTGAAGGTCAACTACCTCGCCCCGGTGCAGATCGCGCGGTCCTCGTACAAGTACCTGGCCGAGACCAAGGGCCAGCTGCTGCTGTACACCTCCAGCAGCTACACCCGCGGTCGCGCCGAGTACAGCCTGTACTCCTCGACCAAGGCCGCCATGGTGAACCTCACCCAGGCGCTGTCCGACGAGTGGGCCGGCGACGGCATCCGCGTCAACTGCATCAACCCGGAGCGCACCGCCACCCCGATGCGCACCAAGGCCTTCGGCCAGGAGCCCTCGGGCAGCCTGCTCTCCTCCGAGGCCGTCGCCCGCACGTCCCTCGACGTGCTGCTCTCCGAGCTGACCGGCCATGTGATCGACGTCCGCCAGCAGGACCCGACGGCGGCCGCCGGCAAGGCGTCCGGCTTCGAGCAGGCGCTGGCCAGTGTCCTGGACCGCCAGGACGGCATGGCATAATCATCAGTTAATAGCCTTATGGAATTCAGGCCTCTGCGATTCTTCGTTCGCGAAGAATTCACAGGGGCCTGAGTCCTTCCCCCGTCAGACCGGCCCCTCTCCCTGAGCAGGTTCTCCGTGATATCCACCGCTATTCGCGTCGCCCGGGTGGGCAGCGCGGCCGAGCTGGCCGCGGCGGCCCTCATGATGCTGGGCTTCCCGGCACTCATGCTGGCCGCGCTCGTACCGAGCGTTCCCGCCTTCGCGGCCGCGGCCGCCGTGACGTACCTGGCGGACCACTATCTGCACCGCAAGGGCAGCTATCTGGTCAACCGCCTGAGCAAGGTGCGGGCAGGTCTGTCGATCCGCTTCCTGATCAGGCAGCTGCTGCTGATCCTGCTGCTGGCCCGGCTCGGCCTCGCGGACGACCTGATCTACTACGGTGCGATCGCCTGCTTCATCGCCTTCTACGGCCTTCAGGCCCCGCACGGCGCGCTGGTCACCCTGATCCGCAACCGCCGCCGTATGCCGGTCGCCACCCGCAACGTCGATCTCGCCTCGCGCATCCGCATCCCGGACGCCCCGCCGCGCAGGCTGCTGCACCGCTCCGCCGAGAAGATGCTGCACCTCGACCTCGCGGCCGTCGCCGGCATCCTCGTCTCCGCGTCCCTGGAGTCGGCCGTCGTCGGCTTCATCGGCATCGGCGTCACGGTGGGCGTGGGCTGCCTTTACGTGCTGGCGCTCGTGCCGTACGTCCGCGGCGCCAAGATCCCGCCGAACGCCGACACCGTGCTGGCCGCCGTCGACGACTGGCTGGGCGAGTACCGGCCCGAGACGGTGCTGTACTTCTCCGGCTCCAAGGACTCCGCGTACCAGGTCAACATGTGGCTGGAGACCATGGAGCAGCTGGACTCCCAGCCGCTGATCATCCTGCGTGAGCGCGTCATCCTGAACAACCTCGCGCCCACCACGGTCCCCGTCATCTGCGTGCCCGGCGGCGTGCACCTGATGAACCTGGACCTGTCGAACGTGCGCGTCGCGTTGTACGCGGCGAACGTCGGCAAGAACATCCACCTGCTGCGTGTGCCGACCATGAAGCACGTCTTCATCGGCCACGGCGACAGCGACAAGCTGGCCAGCGTCAACCCGTACAGCAAGGTCTACGACGAGGTGTGGACCGCCGGGCGCGCGGGCCGCGACCGCTATGCCATCGCCGACGTCGGTGTCCGCGACGCCGACATCGTCGAGGTCGGCCGCCCGCAGCTGGCGCCGATCCAGGGCTGGAGCGGTGTCCCCGCGGGGCGGATCCCGACGGTTCTCTACGCCCCGACCTGGGAGGGCTGGGACGGCAACCCCGGCAACACCTCGATCGTGCTGGCCGGCGAGAGCATCGTGAAGAAGCTGGTGTCGGCCGACCCGCCGGTCCGCGTCCTGTACAAGCCGCACCCCTTCACCGGCACCGTCAGCAAGGAGGCCGGCGCCGCGCACCGGCGGATCATCGCCCTGGTCGAGCAGGCCGCCGCCGAGCGGGTCACCGACGCGCGCTTCACGGCCGACACCGCCACGCTGACCGCCGCCAAGGCCGAGCTGGCCCGCATCGAGGCCCGCCTCGCCGAGCTGTCCGGCAAGGGCAACGGAAAGGGCAACGGCAAGGGCGACGAGGCCGAGGCCACCCGCGACGGGCTCGTCGACATCGCCAAGCACGAGGAGGTCGCCCGGCTGCGCGCCGAATGGAACGCCGCGTACTGGCGCTCCTTCCCCGGCCACGAGCACCGTGTCATCACGGGCGCCGAACCGCGCCTGTACGACTGCTTCAACGTCTCCGACGCGATGGTCTCCGACATCTCCAGCGTGGTCTCCGACTTCATCGCCAGCGGCAAGCCGTACGCCGTCACGGACTCCGCCGAGCTGGGCGTGGAGGAGTTCAAGCGGGCGAACACCGCGGTGCGTGCCGCGACGATCCTGTCCACCAGCGCGGCCGAGCTGGGCGAACTGCTGGACGCCGTACGGGATCCGGCCGCCGATGCGCTGGCCGAGGACCGCGGGGAGCTCAAGCGGTACCTGCTCGGCCCGGACGAGCCCACGTCCATCGACCAGTTCAACACCGCGGTGGCGAACCTCGCGATCAAGGCAGAGACGCGCAACGTCGGCCAGGACTCGAGGTCGGCGACCGGAGCCGACATGGACCCCGAGCCCGAGCCCGACCCTGTGCCGGCGACCGTGCCGGTGCCGCGGGTGTCGGCGGCCGAGGACGACTTGACCGCCTGACCCACGGACCCGACGAAGCGGCCCCCGAGGAGCGATCCTCGGGGGCCGCTTCGTCGTTTCTGAGGGATCCCTTCCACTTCCCGAATCATGTGAGCCCATGTCAGTTCGCGATGTGATCTGGACCACCAAATCGTCGGCCTGAGGCAACCGCTTGCAACACCCAGCCGTCTATCAAGTAGCGAATGAGGCGATACGGGGGAAATATCCCGTTGACAAGGGGGAAACGTGACCGTCACGCAGCCTGATGTGACTGTGATCATCGGGGCGTACGAAGCGATGCCGTACCTGGTCGAGTGCCTGGCTTCCGTCGAGGCGCAGACCATCGGCCCGGGGCGCATCGAGGTCATCGCCGTCGACGACGGTTCGACGGACGGCACGGGGGAGTGCCTGGAGGAGTTCGCCGCCCGCGCGGCGATGCCGGTCACCGTGATCCGGCAGGAGAACTCGGGTGGCCCCAGCGGCCCGCGCAACGTCGGTCTGGGGAAGGCCGCCGGGCGTTTCGTCTTCTTCCTGGACGCCGACGACCGGCTGGGCCCCGAGGCCCTGGAGCGCATGGTCGCGATGGCCGACAGGAACGGCACGGACGTGGTGCTCGGCCGCATCGAGGGGGTCAACCGCACCGCGCCCAAGTCGATGTGGGGCAAGACGCTGGACCGTACCGACGTCTTCTCCTCGAACATCAAGTTCACGCTGAGCGCGCAGAAGCTGTTCCGCCGCGACCTGCTGACCCGGCACAACATGCGGTTCGACGAGTCCCTGTGGACCGGCGAGGACGCGCTGTTCACGATGGAGGCCTACCTGCGGGCGGACGGCGTCTCCGTGGTCGCCGACCACACCTGCTACTACCTGGTCGGCCGCGACGACGGCAAGCACGTGACCAAGAGCGGCGGCTACGCCCTGCGCTTCGACTCCGCGCGCGCCCTGATGAACCTGATCGCCGAGCACGTCCCGGCGGGCCCGCGGCGCGACCAGCTGATGCTCCGTCCCTTCCTCATCACGCTGCTGCCGCAGTTCGGACCCCAGTACGCCAAGGACAGCGAGAAGGTCCGGAAGCGCAAGCTCGAACTCGCGGGGCCCCTCATGGACGCCTACTGGACCCCCGGCATCGCCGGCCGGCTCAAGGTCCACGAGCGGCTGCGGCTGCACCTGGTCGCCGAGCGGCGCCCCGAACTCCTGCTGGACGTGGTGGAGTTCGTGAAGGCCAAGAAGCAGGCGGCGGCCCTCCTGGAGAAGAAGGGCCGCCGGGTCTACCTCGCCTACCCGCACTTCCGGGACGCCGCGGCCGGGATACCGGAGTCCGTGTACCTCGCCGAACCGCGCGAGGCCCGTGCCTTCCCCGGATACCGGGAGGGCGGCGTGGACTCGTTCCTGCGGCGGGCGGTGCGCAAGGCGCGCCGGACGCTGAGGTCCTCGGGCGGGGCTACGCCGGGTGGGCGGGCCGCTGCGGCGTGAAGGACCGTCGCTGATCGGGGATCTCGGGGGTCTCCGCCGCCAGCCGCTCCGCCATCCGGGCGCGGTGCTCCCCGGCCTGTGAACACAGCGACTGCACGGCCTCGTTGAAGCGCACCTGTGACGACGGCTCGTCCGGCCCCAGCAGGTGCCGCTTCAACTCCAGGCGTGCCTCGCCCAGTTGATCCTTCTCGGGGTGCCGCACCGCGTCCAGCAGCTCCGGCACCCCGGCCGCGTCCGGCGTCAGCACCGTCCCCGCGCGCACGGTCGGGAACGCCTTGCGGAACACGTCCTCCGCGAGGCCGCTGGTGTTCGCCACGGCGTACGGCTTCCCGCTCGCCAGGAAGTCGCTGATCACGCTGGACACATCGCTGATGAGCAGGTCCGCCTCGTTGAAGCAGGCGTACAGCGTCGGCCGGGCGGCCGTGACGACCTGGTGCTCCCACGCCGGCAGCGAGGCCCAGTACGCCTCCTCCCAGGCCGCTGTCGCCCGTGTCACCGCCTCCGCCCGCCCCGGTTCCGGCGCCGACTGCAGCAGCATCCGCTCGAGCTGATCGGCGGACGCCCGCACGTCGGTCGTGGTGAGCCGGTCCAACTCCTCGGTACGAAGGGCGAGCTCACCGGTGTCACGCGGGCGCTCGCCGGTCCGTTCCCGGTTCGCCGCCGTGATCAGCTCGCGGATGCGCAGATCGGCAGCCCCCGCCCGCGGATCCACCGACCCCGTCAGCGGATGCGGCTTGTACAGCAGTCGTACGCCCGCATCCGCGAGCAGCGCCCGTACGAGGTTCTCGCCGGCCTCGATCACCGAGGTGTTGCCGGGGTTGCCGTCCCAGCCCTCCCAGGTCGGCGCGTACAGCACCGTCGTGAACGCCCCGCCGGGCGGGCCCGCGTACGGCCGGACGTCGTCCAGCTGCGGGCGGCCGATCTCCACGACGTCCTTGTCCTCGACGCCGACCTCGGCGTACGCGTACCGCTCGCGCGCCGCCGGACCGGCCACCCACACCTCGTCGTAGGCCTTCGCGTACGGGTTGCAGGACGACAGCTTGTCGCTCTCCCCGTGGTTGACGAAGGTGTGCTTGAGGGTGGGGATGCGCAGGACCTGGGAGGTCTTGCCGGAGTTCGAGGGGTGGATGAGGACCTGGAGCGAGGACTCCTCCAGGCGCATCAGCGTGGAGACCTTCGGCAGGCAGAGGACCGGCACGTCGGTCGGCCCGATCTTCTGCACCATGAACCGCTCGCGCAGCACGATCAGCGGCCGTCCCTCCAGCTTCGCGAGCGGCTCCAGCCACATGTTCGCCTGGTACGCCGAGGACGCGCCGCCGGAGAAGTAGAGCCCGACGGTCGGCCGGTACTCCGCCAGCCAGGCGTCGAGCCACTCCAGAGTCTCCCGCTCACCCGCCGGGCGACGGCTCGGCAGCAGCCGTACGAGAAGGTCGCACAGACCCACCAGGGACAGGCCCAGGGAGAGTGCGATGCCCACAGCCGCGCAGCGGGGGTCGTCGGTGGCCGCCGTGGCCAGCAGGCCGGCCGTGGCCGGGAGGCCGAAGATCAGCAGGCGGGGCCCCGGGCGGCGCGACAGGATCGGCGGGGCGGGGGACAGGCGCAGGGCGGCGGCGTCGATGTTGCGGGTGACCACCGGCAGCGTGCGGGTGCGGCGGACCAGCACCGACACCGCCTGGATCGCGCAGTGCAGGACGTAGAAGGCGAGCAGACCCGCGATCAGCGGGGTGTACACCGGCTCCTGGTGCTGCTCGCCCAGCCGCAGCAGGCCCACCACGAGCAGCAGGTCCCGCAGCACGTGCCGCACGGTGATGTCCGCGTGCGACTTGGCGAACACCGACAGCATGCCGCGCTGCCAGCGCAGCAGCACGCCCTCGACGGCCAGGGACAGGGCCGTCGCGGCGAGCAGCAGCGGGACGTCGGGGCGCAGCGCCCCCACGGCCTGGGCGCAGAAGGCGGCGGCCAGGAGAGCAGTGACGAGCGCTCTCACCGGGATGCGGGACAGGGGTGCGGGCAACTGCGGTCACTCCAAGATCGGCGCGGGACGCGGGCGTAGGGTTACGGGTCGTGGTACGCCCGGGTTAACGCGCGGCGGCCTGCGGACGACACGCATGTGTCCTGGGGGCCTGGAGTGACCGGGGCTGCCGGGCGCCCCGGCCCTCGCCGTGGCGGCCGGGGACCCCGGCGCCCTACCGTCCCGATTGCAGTGCCCTGCGGATGGGGCCGCCGACCACGCGGCGGGCCCGGCGGTAGACGGACGGCGTCGCCACCGCCGCGCCGCCCTTGGCGGAGCGGGCCAGGTCGCGCCGCAACCGGTCGTTGTCCGTGGCGAGTTCGGTGATACGGCTCTGCAGCCAGCCGAACCTGCTGGTGAGCGAGGTCAGATCGGCGTCGTTCCAGGGGCGGATGCCCGCCGGGAAGGACAGCGACCTCATGCGTGCGTCGAAGGCGGCGCCGCCGTCGCCGTGCGTGAACGTGTTCTCCAGGCCGTTTCTGTCCAGGAACGCCGTGAACCGCTCGAACCGCTCCTGGTGGCCGCTCATCAGGGAGCCGAAGTCCGCCTCCTCGTACAGCGCCGCTGGGTCCACGTCCTCGGTCAGCTTGTCGATCCGGCGGTGCGGGATGTCGAAGTAGCGGCACAGTTCGAGCGTGCGCGAGTCGCCGCACAGCACGGTCGCCGGGGTGCCCGCCAGCAGCGCGGCGATGTTGCCGTGGATGCGGGAGCCGAAGGAGAAGTCGAACGCGCGCAGATCGTCGATCCAGGTGACCGGGTCGACGTAGACGCGGACCTTGTCCTCCCGGTACATCGGGTGGTCGGGGTGCGTCGGCATCGCGGTCACCGTGCCGTTCGGGTCGGACAGGTCCCGCCAGTGCAGCTGCCGAGCGTCACTGAGGTTCTGGCCGATGAAGCGCAGGTACGGGTAGCGGGCGTGGGCGCGGGTGATGACCCGGTCCAGGCCCTGCGACTTCACCGCGCTGTGCGAGCCGTTGACCGCGATCCGGGAGCCGGCGCCGAGGACGGGCTCCCGCTTGGTGACGGTGAGCTCCTTGCCGTACAGGAACAGCGACGGGCAGCCGATGACCTCGACGTCCCGGAACCCCAGGTCCTTGAGGTACTTCTCGGTGAACTCGCCGCGCACCCCGATCGAGGCGCTGCGGTCGAGCACGGCGGAGACGAACTCGCGCACCGCGGGCTCGATGCCCTTCAGCCGTGCCGCGTTGTAGCCGAGCCCGGCCTGCGCGCCGACCCCCACCACGACCACCGGAATCCGCAGCTTGGTGATCAGCCGCGTCAGCCGCTTCAGCTGCCCCTCGAACGAAGGCCGGAACGCGTTCGCGAGCGGGACGACGAAGGCGTCGTACTCCTCGTTGATCCGGCCCGCCGCCGAGACATCGGTGCGGATGCCGTTCGAGACGACCTCGGTGTGCGGGGTCTCAAGGATCTTGTGGGTGGCGTCGCTGAAGATCAGGTTGCCGGCGTTGGTGGCAATGACGTCCCGATGGAGCGCCTCCTCGACGGAGACGACGTCGTAGGGGCTCTTGCCCGAACGGAGGAGAAGCCGCTTCGCGCGGTGAACGTGGAGAGCATCGTGTGGCACAGCGTTCAACATAAGTTTGCGCCGCCTTTTACTTCTATAGGCAACCAGTGCAACCTTTTTGCCGTATGCAAAGCGTGAGCAGGCCGTTACCACCCGGCTGTCCGGGGGCTGGAATCGCCGAGCGCCGCACGATCCTCTTCGCGTAGATTGCCGGTCAGGGAACCGGACGTACGCGAGGGGAAAGAACACAGGTGGCAGGGGCAAGGCAGGGTGTTCGCGAGGCCCGCAGGATCGTCGTCAAGGTGGGGTCCTCGTCGCTGACCACCGCGTCCGGCGGCCTGGACGCCGACCGCGTCGACGCGCTCGTCGACGTCCTCGCGAAGAGCCGCAGCGGTGGGGAGAGAGAGGTCGTCCTCGTCTCCTCCGGTGCCATCGCCGCCGGTCTCGCCCCACTGGGCCTGCGTCGCCGCCCCAAGGACCTGGCCCGCCAGCAGGCCGCCGCCAGCGTCGGCCAGGGCCTTCTCGTCGCCCGCTACACCGCCTCCTTCGCCCGCCACGGCGTCCGCGTCGGCCAGGTCCTGCTGACCAGCGACGACATGAGCCGCCGCGCTCACCACCGCAACGCCTCCCGCACCCTCGACAAGCTCCTCGCGATGGGCGCGTTCCCGATCGTCAACGAGAACGACACCGTTGCCACGGACGAGATCCGCTTCGGCGACAACGACCGGCTCGCGGCGCTCGTGGCCCATCTGGTGCGGGCCGACCTGCTGGTGCTGCTGTCCGACGTGGACGGCGTGTACGACGGCGACCCCAGCAAGCCGGGCACCTCGCGGATAGCGGAGGTGCACGGTCCGGAGGATCTGGCGGAGGTGGAGATCGGCCACACGGGCCGGGCCGGGGTCGGCACCGGTGGCATGGTCACCAAGGTCGAGGCCGCCCGGATCGCGGCCGCCGCGGGCATCCCGGTCGTCCTCACCAGCGCGGTCCACGCCGCCGAGGCGCTGCACGGCGGCGACACCGGCACCTACTTCCACGCCACCGGCAAGCGCTCCGCCGACCGCCTGCTGTGGCTCCAGCACGCCTCCACCCCGCAGGGCTCGCTGACCCTGGACGACGGCGCGGTACGGGCGGTCGTCGAACGCCGGATGTCCCTGCTGCCGGCCGGGATCGCCGCCGTCGAGGGCGAGTTCAGCGCGGGCGACCCGGTCGAGCTGCGCGACAGCGCGGGGCACGCGGTCGCACGCGGGCTCGTCAACTTCGATGCCAAGGAGATGCCGCAACTGCTCGGGCGCTCGACGCGGGAGCTGGCACGGGAGCTGGGGGCGGAGTACGAGCGGGAGGTCGTGCATCGGGACGACCTGGTGATCCTGGCGCCGTAGAGGCGGGTGATCCCGGAGTTCTGAACGCGCTCCGTTGCTGAGGTGTGGCGAAAACAGGGGGACGCCCCGCTGTCGACGTCGCCCTGAAGTGGACGTTCCGCGCTGTATCGCCCCGGGGGCCAACCCCGGACCCCCGGCCGAAAACAGGGGGAACGCCCCGTTGCCCACGTCGCCCTGAGGTGGACGTTCCGCAAAACCGCCCCGCGAGCCCTTGCGGCCTGCTCAACTTTGTCTACGGGACACATTCCGCACGACCACCGAGTCGGTCACTGCGTAAAGGAGGCCGTCGTGAGACGAGTGCGCCCTGGAACGGCGTCCCGCAGTGCCGGTGGGGCCTCGTCCCGTGCGGCCGGTGAGGAGCGCGCCTTGACGAGCGTCGCGGCCGGCGACCGCTATGAGGAGCCCAAGGACCTGCCCCGCCTGTGGCACGTCACCCTCAGCGTTTCCGGTCAGGAGGCCCCGCTGAAGGAGGTCCGGCGCGCCCTCGAACAGCTCGCCCACGACCACCCCTTTCTGCTGACCAGCCGGTACGCGGGCGACCACGCCGAGATCCGCTACTGGGAAGAGGCCCGCGACCTGCACGACGCCGCCGCGGTCGCCCTGCGTCTGTGGGGCGAGCACCGGCAGAGCGCGGGGCTGCCGCCCTGGGAGATCGTCGGCCTGGAGGTGATCGACCGCGAGACCTACCACCTGAGGCTCGCGGAAGGCTTCGGACCACCGCCGGCGACTCCGGTGGGTGTCCACCCGTTCTAGGGCGTGGCAGCGGGGGAGGGCGGGCAAAAGAGGGCGAGGGCCCGCGTTTCGGTTCCGTCTCGCGGTTCGGAACATACGATGGACCGCCCTCGCGGGCGCACTACCCTTCTTTCATGACCACGCTTTCGCCGTACGACTCCATGTCCCCGGTCAACAGGGCCGCCTACCGCGCCAAGGCCGCCGCCGCCGACCTCGCTCCGCTACCGCGGGCCGAGAAGGACGACGCGCTGCTCGCCATCGCGGACGCCCTGGAGGTCCGGACGAGCGAAATCGTCGAGGCCAACGCCAAGGACATCGCCAAGGCCCGCGAGGCCGGCACCAGCGAGGCGATCATCGACCGGCTGACGCTGACGCCGGAGCGCGTGCGGGCCATCGCCTCCGACGTGCGGGACGTCGTCGCGCTGCCCGACCCGGTCGGTGAGGTCGTGCGCGGCTCGACCCTCCCCAACGGCATCGACCTGCGCCAGGTCCGCGTCCCGCTGGGTGTCGTCGGGATCATCTACGAGGCCCGCCCGAACGTCACCGTCGACGCCGCCGCCCTCTGCCTGAAGTCCGGCAACGCCGTGCTGCTGCGCGGCTCGGCCTCGGCGTACGAGTCGAACAGCGCACTCGTCCGGGTGATCCGCGACGCCGTGGGCGGGGCCGGGCTGCCCGCCGACGCCGTGCAGCTGGTGCCCGGGGAGAGCCGCGAGAGCGTACGCGAGCTGATGCGGGCCCGCGGGCTAGTCGACGTGCTGATCCCGCGCGGCGGCGCCTCGCTGATCCAGACGGTGGTCACCGAGTCCATCGTCCCGGTGATCGAGACCGGCACGGGCAACTGCCACGTCTACGTCGACGCCCACGCCGACCTCGACATGGCGATCGAGATCCTGATCAACTCCAAGGCCCAGCGCGTCAGCGTCTGCAACTCCGCCGAGACCCTCCTGGTCCACCAGGACATCGCCCCCGAGTTCCTGCCGCGTGCCCTGGACGCCCTCGCGGAGGCCGGGGTGACCGTGCACGCCGACGAGAGGATCATGGCGTACGGCAAGGACTCCAAGGCGACCGTCGTCGAGGCGACCGCCGAGGACTGGGAGACCGAGTACCTGTCGTACGACATCGCCGCCGCGGTCGTCGACTCGCTGGACAAGGCCGTCGAGCACATCCGCCTGTGGACCTCCGGCCACACCGAGGCCATCGTCACCACCTCGCAGCAGGCCGCCCGCCGCTTCACCCAGCTGGTCGATTCCACGACGGTCGCGGTGAACGCGTCCACCCGCTTCACGGACGGCGGCCAGTTCGGCTTCGGCGCCGAGATCGGCATCTCCACGCAGAAGCTGCACGCCCGCGGGCCGATGGGGCTGCCCGAGCTGACCAGCACGAAGTACATCGTCACCGGCGACGGGCACGTACGGCGCTGACCCGTACGGCGTAGGGGCGCGCGGCCAGGGCATATGCGTCAGACACGCGCCCCCGGACAGCCTCCGTGCCGCACGACAGGTGTCTCACCAGGCAGATGAATTTCCATACCGTCTGCCCAAATTGACCCCCCAGGTCTACTCTGGAGCCGTGCCGGAGGACGTGGGGGGCACGCCGTTCCCTGACGGCTGGGAGCCCGACGACGACCACGACCGCGGGGTGTCGGACGAAGAGTTCGCCTCCGTGGTCTTCGACGAGGCCTTCGTACGGGCGGCCGCGGTGCACGAGCCGACCGCCGTCGAGCGCCTCCTGGCCGCCGCCCAGGCGAGAGCGGAGGCCTCCGAGGCGGAGGCCCGCCGGGCACACGGCCGGGGCGAGCGGTACGACGACGGGTACGGCCCCGACGACCGCCCCTCTTTCGGCCATGATCCCGAGCTGGACGATCTGGACGACACGGACATCCTGGAAGGCCGCTACGGCGCCCCCGGGACGTACGGCAAACAGGTCCGCTGGCACCGTCCCGTGGCCTGGATGCTCGCCCTGGTGATGGGCATCGGCATGGTCGCGCTGGCCTTCACGGCGGTCTACCGCGGCGCCTCCTCCAGCGGCCGGGAGCAGGTCCCGGCGCCCGCGTCGACCGGACTGGAGCAGGGCACCGGAGCGGCTCCCTCCGCCTCCGCCGACCACTCCCAACCGGCCATATCGGCGACCCCGCGCACACCCTGATCGGACCCGATCGAGGGACCCGATCGATGGCCTGAACGCCACTGAGAGCCGTCTGACGATCCTGGTGAGAACCTGTCAGAACTTGTCGTGCGGCAGGGCGTTTACCTGAGCTCCCGGCGACCTACCCTGAAGATATGGGAGGGCCAGCAGACCCACCCGAGGGGGCACCCGAGGGCGGCCCCGGAGGTGGCGAGGACGAGTACCGATCCGTCGTCTTCGACGAGTCGTTCGTCCGTGCTGCCCGCCTCCAGGAATTCTCCGCGCAGGAGCGCATCACCGACCACGCCCCCGCCGTGCGCCGCCGTGCCCCACTGCGGCGCGGCCTGTCCCGGCAGGCGCTGATCCTGGTTCTGCTGATCGCCGTGGCCTTCGGTACGGCGATCTACATGGGTGTACGGCACCCCTACCAGACCCCGGCTAACTCCGGGCCGCCCGCCGAGCCGCTGCGCATGACCGTCATCCCGCTCGCTCCGGAGGGCAAGGTGCCCGGGGCGAGCGACACGGAGAACCTGTACGCGCGCAGTCCCGCCGCTCAGTTCCGGCTCGGTGCGGAGGGCATACCGCTGCCGGCCGCCCGCCGCACCGCGCACTTCTCGGACAGCCAGGTGACGAATGCGCTGAGCATCGCCAAGGACTACATCGTGCGCTCCTCGCTGTATCCCGAGGTGCTCACCGGTGAGCAGGTCCGTCCGGTGCGGGTGCTGCTCGATCCCGACCAGCTGGACCAATTCGACCAGAGCTTCCGCCGGCCTGCCGCGGACGGGCGGCATGCGCCGACCGGGTGGCTGGTGCGCTTCGACCCCTCCCAGGCGGAGCTGGCGGACCGCAAGATCCGGGTGCAGGGGACGCTGCAGGCGGCGGAGACGGACTCGTCCACGCTCGAGGTCACGGCCGATCACACGTTTGTGTACGCGCTGCGGGCGGTGCGGGCGGGGGCCGGGGCCGGGGAGAAGGCGGCCGAGGCCTCGCTGTTCACCGTGCGGCGGGAGCTGCACTTCCGGTTCGACCGGGAGGACCTGCGGCTGCATCAGGCCCAGCTGGTCGTGTCCTATGTGCAGGCGGGGCCGCTGTCGTGCGCCGAGGACTCCACGAACCGGCTGCATCCGCTGCTGGCCGGGCAGACGGCGAAGGAGGGGGGTCCTGCGGGGACCGACCCCTACGCCACGGGTGGGGCGACGGCGCTGTGCGGGTCGCTGGCTACGGGGTCCCAGCCGAAGGTTTGAGCGCCGGGGGTTTTCTCGCCCCCGCCGCCCCTACCCTTCCCGTCCTCCAGGGGCTCTGCCCCTTCGACCCCGGTCCCTGGGGGCTGCCGCCCCCAGACCCCCGCTGTCGGCCTGAACGGCCTCGTCCTCAAAACGCCGGACGGGCTGGATTGCCCGGGCCTGCCCTCTGACGCCGAACCGGATGGAATGCCTGGACCGGCGTCGAGAAGCGGACGCAGGCCGTCAGCTCGTGGGCGTGCCGTCCCCGCCCGTGTCGTCGCGCCTCGGCTCGTCGCTCGGGGGTGCGCTTGTGAAGCCGCCGAAGCCTCGGCGTACGCGGCCGCCGAGGTCGCCGGCGCCACCCGCTATGTCCGTGACCAGCTTCATCAGGGGGTCCTTGGAGGACTTCACGTGGGTGGCGTAGTGGGAGGCGGACTCGCGGAAGGAGTCGGTGACCGAGGCGTCCTTGTCCTCGTCGCGGCGCGGGTAGTGGCCGTCCATGATGCGCTGGTAGTCGCGGGACTCGGCCCACTTCTTCAGCTCGGCCGCGCGGACCGTGGTGAAGGGGTGGGAGCGGGGCAGGACGTTCAGGATCTTGAGGACCGAGTCGCGCAGGTCGCCGCCCGCCTCGTACTCCTCGGCCTGCTTCAGGAACGCGTCCACGTTCATCTCGTGCAGATGGTGGCCGCCCGCGAGCTTCATCAGGCCGCGCATGGAGGACTGGAGGTCCTGGCCGACCAGCAGGCCGGCGCGGTCGGCGGAGAGCTCCGACTTGCGGAACCACTCGCGCAGCGCCGTCACGATGGCCATGATCGCGATGTTGCCCAGCGGGATCCAGGCGACCCGGACCGCCAGGCTGGTGAGGAACAGGAGGATCGTGCGGTAGACCGAGTGGCCCGAGAGGGCGTGGCCCACCTCGTGGCCGACGACCGCCCGCATCTCCTCTTCGTCGAGCAGCTCGACCAGGCCTGTCGTGACCACGATGATCGGCTCGTCCAGGCCGATGCACATCGCGTTCGGTACCGGGTCCTGGTTGACGTACATCGGCGGGACCTTCTCCAGGTCCAGGATGTAACAGGCGTCGCGCAGCATGTCGTTGAGGTGCGCGAACTGCTGGTCCGACACCCGCACCGAGTCGGACAGGAAGAGCAGCCGCAGACTGCGCTCCGGGAGCAGGCCGCTCAGGGCCTTGAAGACCGTGTCGAAGCCGCTGAGCTTGCGCAGCGCCACCAGGGCCGAGCGGTCCGCCGGGTGTTCGTACGCACGCGAGGAGATCCCCGGGAAACGCCTGCGCTGCCTGCTCGGTACGTTCTCGTGCCCGGTGTGCTCGTGGCCTTCGGACATGTCTTCCCCCATGTGCGTCTGGATGGCTCTGTGCGGCTCTTTGCGGAGCCTTGTTCCGCCCTTTGCGCCCCCGAAGCAGAGCCCAGCCTAGGCGGAGTTACCGTGGACGGGCACTACAGCGAAGGAGTTCCGCGTCATGGAGCACAATCCTCCGGCCACCTGGCTCACCGAGGCCGCGAGCGCGGCCGAGCAGCAGGGGGCGGGAAATCTGCTCCGGGTCGTACTGATCGTGATGGTCGTGGGCTGTGTGCTGACCGCGTGGTTCCTGTTGCGGGGCTACAGGCGGAATGACGACTGAGCCGCCGGGAAGGTTCCCCGCGGACCGTCGAAGGCGCCCCAACGGTGGAGTCGGCGTGATCGCCGTCATGGCGCCCGCTTACGATGGGCCGACATCTTTATCCCGCCCACACGCGATAGGTCACGCCGAAGATGAGCTTCCACAGCGCCGCTGCCCAGTTGGTCACCCTCGCCGCCGAGGGCGAGGAGCACGGTGGCAACCACAACAGCATCAGCCCGTGGCTCACCGGGGGTGGCGCCTTCGTCATCCTGCTGCTCCTGCTGTGGATCACCACCCGCTTCAACCGCGACCGCTGAGTCCCGGCCAGGTCCTTCCCGGTCCGGTCGACAGCTGCCCGGCCGGAGCCCTCAGGCGGGGCCGGTAGGGTCTGCACGCATGGGAGAGCAGGACATGCCTACCGGCCCCGGAAACGGCCCGTCGAACCGCGCCAAGCGCCGCCTCGGCGTCATGGGTGGAACGTTTGACCCGATCCACCACGGCCACCTCGTCGCGGCCAGTGAGGTCGCCGCGCAGTTCCACCTCGACGAGGTCGTGTTCGTGCCCACCGGCCAGCCGTGGCAGAAGAGCCACCGGCACGTCTCCCCGGCCGAGGACCGCTATCTGATGACGGTCATCGCCACGGCCGAGAACCCGCAGTTCTCCGTCAGCCGCATCGACATCGACCGCGGCGGCCCGACGTACACCGTGGACACCCTGCGCGACCTGCGTGCGCTCAACCCCGACACGGACCTGTTCTTCATCACCGGCGCCGACGCCCTCGACCGGATTCTGACGTGGCGGGACTCGGAGGAGCTGTTCTCCCTCTCGCACTTCATCGGGGTCACCCGGCCCGGCCATCACCTCAACGATCCGGGGCTCCCGGAAGGCGGTGTCTCGTTGGTCGAGGTTCCCGCGCTGGCCATCTCGTCCACCGATTGCCGCGCGAGAGTCGCAAAGGGAGACCCCATCTGGTATCTGGTGCCGGACGGAGTTGTGCGCTACATCGACAAGCGCGAGCTGTACCGCGGCGAGTGAGGCAGTGAGCCGAGAGGGGCTACCGGTGAACGACCGATACGACGCGGGGGCCGCGGGATACGAGGCCGACCAGTACGAACTGGTCGGCTACGACGAGTACGGGCAGCCGGTGTACCGACAGCTCCCGCCGCAGCAACAGCAGCCGCAGCAGTACGACCCTTACGCACAGCAGGGATACGGCTACGACCCGTACGCGACCGGCCGGCAGCAGCCGGCGCCGCCGTACGACCCCTACGGGTCCGGCGACACCGGTCAGCAGCCGCCCACGGCCGGCTACGACCCGTACGGCACCGGCACGCACCAGCAGCAGCACCACGGCGGCGCGCAGTCGGCGCCGTACGACCCGTACGGCCGTACCGCGACCAGCGGTCAGCAGCAGCGGGTCGCCGAGCAGACCGCCTACATCCCGCAGCAGGCCGGGCCGGTCGAGGAACCGGTGGCCCAGGGCCGCGGTGACGCGGACTACCACACCGAACAGTTCGCTTTCGTCGAGGAGCCCGACCAGGACTCCGAGGACGTCATCGACTGGCTGAAGTTCACCGAGAACCGCACCGAGCGCCGCGAGGAGGCCCGGCGACGGGCACGCGCGCGTGTCATCGCCCTCGTGGTCGTGCTCGCCATCGCCGCGGCCGGCGGCGTCGGCTACCTCTGGTACGCCGGGAAGCTGCCCGGCCTCACGGCGTCGGACGACAAGACGGACACCGCGACGCCCGTGGGCGCCCAGAAGCGTGACGTGATCGTCGTCCATCTGCACAACACCAAGAGCGGCGGCACCTCCACGGCGCTGCTCGTCGACAACGCCACCACCCAGCAGGGCACCACCGTCCTGATGCCCAACTCGCTCGCCCTGACCGGCGACGACGGCAGCACGACCACCCTGGCGAAGTCGGTTGACGACGACGGCTCCTCCGGGACGCGCGACGCCATCGACACCGTCCTCGGCACCGAGATCCAGGGCACCTGGCGGCTGGACACCCCGTATCTGCAGAACCTCGTCGACCTGGTCGGCAACATCGAGGTCGACACCAACGCCGACGTGCCCGACCCGGACGCCAAGTCCAAGGGCGCCGCACCCCTCGTCCGCAAGGGCAAGGGGCAGACCCTCAGCGGCAAGACGGCCGTCGCCTACGCCACCTACCAGGGCTCCGGCGAGGCGCAGAACGCCCAGCTGGAGCGGTTCGGGCAGGTCATGCAGGCCGTGCTGCGCAAGCTGACCTCGGACACGCAGGGCGCGACCACCACCGTGCAGACGCTCGGGATGATCATCGAGCCGCCGCTGACCGACAAGGACCTCGGCGCCTTCCTCGCCAAGCTCGCCGACCTCGCCAAGGGCGGCGACTACAAGACGGCCATGCTGCCCGTCCAGACCAACGGCACGCTGAGCGCACAGGCGAGCGCGAGCGTCGTCAAGGACGTCCTCGGCGGCACCGCCAAGAGCCCCGGCAAGGACGCCGCGGTCCGCGTGTCCGTCCGCAACGCCAGCGGCGTCAAGGACAACACCAACGCGGCCCGCGTGGTGCTGCTGAACGGCGGCTTCACCTTCCTGGAGGGCGGCACCGAATCCGCCGCCGCCACCTCCGAGGTGGTCTACGCCGACGCCGCCGACAAGGACGACGCCACCGAGGTCGCCAAGACCCTGGGGCTGTCCTCCGGAGCGGTCAGCAAGGGTGAGGTGTCCGGGAACGCGGACGTCTCCGTGGTCCTCGGCCAGGACTACAAGCCGTCGTCCTCGTAGCGGGCACGACACCCGGGGCACCCCACGTGAGCCGATAATCACGTGGGGTGCTGTCCGCGGTCCGTGAGACCCTTGATGTCAAGTGTCCGCCGATCGAAAGCCTTGTAGTGACCGCTACCGACCGTTCCCTCGAGCTCGTCAACACCGCCGCCCAGGCAGCCGCCGACAAGCTCGCGCACGACATCATCGCCTACGACGTCAGCGACGTCCTGTCGATCACGGACGCCTTCCTGCTGGCCTCCGCGCCCAACGACCGCCAGGTCAAGTCGATCGTCGACGAGATCGAGGAGCGGCTCCAGAAGGAGCTCGGCGTCAAGCCGGTGCGCCGCGAGGGCGACCGTGAGGCCCGCTGGGTGCTGCTCGACTACGTCGACATCGTCGTCCACGTCCAACACAGCGAGGAGCGCGTCTTCTACGCTCTGGAGCGGCTGTGGAAGGACTGCCCCGAGCTGGAGCTGCCCGAGGACGCCAAGGCCACCCGCGGCAAGGCCGCGGAGCACGCGAAGCACCAGGCCGCCGAGGAGGCGGCCGAGCTGGGCGGTGATTGGCGATGAGTGCCACCGGTGAGGTGGCCGCGGGCAGGCCCGGCAAGGGCCGCCGCGTCATCCTGTGGCGGCACGGCCAGACCTCCTGGAACGTGGAGCGCCGCTTCCAGGGCTCCACGGACGTCCCCCTCACCGAGGCCGGCATCTCCCAGGCCCGCCGCGCCGCCCGGCTGCTCGCGGGCCTCAAGCCCGACGCGATCATCGCCTCCGACCTCCAGCGCGCCGCGCACACCGCCGCCGAGCTGGCCACGCTCACCGGCCTCGAGGTGATGCACGACGAGGCCCTGCGGGAGACCTACGCGGGCGTCTGGCAGGGACTGACGCACGACGAGATCATCGCCCGGTACGGCGAGGAGTACGCGGCGTGGAAGCGCGGTGAGCCGGTGCGCCGCGGCGGCGGCGAGCTGGAGACCGAGGTCGCCGACCGCGCCGCGCCCGTGGTGCTCCGGCACGCCGAGAAGCTCCCGGAGGACGGCACGCTCGTCGTGGTCAGCCACGGCGGCACGATCCGTACGACCATCGGCCGCCTCCTCGGCCTGGAGCCCAGGCACTGGGAGAGCCTCGGCGGCCTCACCAACTGCTGCTGGTCCGTCCTGGGTGAGGGCGCCCGCGGCTGGCGTCTGCTGGAGCACAACGCCGGCACCCTGCCGGAGCCGGTGCTCGGCGACGACGACTGACGCCGAGGGCGACTGACGCGGGTGGTCCCGGCCGCGACGGGCCCGGGAGCCGGATTTCACTTTCCGGCAGGTCGCAGGCTAAAGTTCTTCTTGTTCGCCCCGCCGAGCGGGGCGAAAGACCACTGCGGTTCGTCCGCGTGGCACAAGGGGCTATAGCTCAGTTGGTAGAGCGCCTGCATGGCATGCAGGAGGTCAGGAGTTCAATTCTCCTTAGCTCCACAGTGAGACAACAAGATCCCGCCGATCGCTTCGATCGGCGGGATCTTCTGGTATCCGAACTGTTCGGGTCCGGCTTGAGTCACTTGGGCCTCGCAGGCGTATACCTCTCAAGAGGCGCTTTGGGGTGCGTGTTCGCACGCTTCGTCGGGCCACGGGGGCTGCCGTGTCCGGACTGGTACTGAGGCGTCGCTGACCGTATTGGTCCGGCCGTGGCAGAATCAAACGGCCGGAAGGGGGCGCGGCCCGACGGGAGGGAGTTGCGATGCCTGCGAGCATCTTCGGAGAGGCCGGTGGCTTCTCCGGAGCAGCGTTGGCACGGGATACGATCACCCGCCTCAGCTGCCCTTCCTGCGGCTCCGTCCACGTCGCCCAGCTCCTTGGGGACAACGGCGGAATTTCCTACGTGTGCACGGCCTGCGGCCACAGCTGGAGCTGATCGATGGGTGCACACAGGCGAAAGTGCGACTGGTGCGGCAGCGGAACGCCGATCGTCCGTGACATGGAACCGGTGAACCCCGACTACCAGTACTGGTGCGAGGAATGCGCGCGGGCGCTGATCATAAAAGGCGACCCGATCGAGACCTACCGTGAACTCGAGGGCGAACCGATCTACGGCCGCCTCCTCGAAGAGCACTGCACGCTCAAGCGCTTCTATTCCTTCGTCACGGCTTGACCGGCCGTCACGGCCGGACCGCGGCCGGGGCCCCTGAGCGTCCTGAGGGCGACCCCGGCGATCGCGAGGAAGAGACACCCGAACGTCCCGTATTGGGAAGACATCATCAACTCGATGCCGTTTTGGCGCAGTTCGTGCCGCCCCGGGCCGTGTGGCACCCACCACAACGCATACGACGAGAAGACCAGCAGCGTGCCGAGGGTGGCGAGCCGGTACGCGTGCGTGCCCAGGAGCAGCACCACCGGCACGCACCACACCCAGTGGTGCGACCAGGACACCGGACTGACGAGCAGTGCCGTCACCCCGCACGCGGTCACCGCCCAGGCCCGCCCACCGCGCAACTCCGCCGCCACCGCCACGCCGAGCCCTGTCGCGCCCACCACGGCCGCCGTGAGCACCCAGGCGGCCCCAGGGTCCGGAGTGTGCAGCAGACGCGCGAGATCGCCGCGCAGGGCCTGATTCGCCGTGTCCTCGGCGTGCCCCACGCGCCCGGTCGCGAAGACGACGCGGGTCCAGAAACGCCAGGAGTCGTACGGCAGTACAGCCGCGGCCAGCAGGGTCGCCCCGGCGAACGAGGCGGCCGCCACACGCGCGTGCCGCAGCCAGGGGCCGCCGCAGCCGTGCCGGCGCCGGGCCACGACACCGGTGGCGAGCAGGAACACCGCGAACAGAGCCGGTGTCAGCTTCACGGCCGCCGCGAGCCCGAGCCCGACGCCGGTCCAGCGGCTCTCCGGCCGGCGTGACAGATCCCACAGGACCAGGACGGCGAGCAGCAGGTTGATCTGCCCGTACCGCAGCGTCGTCCACACCGGCTCGCACCACACGGCCACCGCCGCGACCCACCAGACACTCTCCACGCGCGCGTGCCCGACCAGACGCAGGGACAGCCGTACGAACACCACGAGCAGTGCGAGGTTCCCGGCCGTGGCCAGGGTGCGCAGCGTCCCCGTGTCGAGGAGTGTCAGCGGGGTGAACAGCAGGGCCGCGAACGGCGGGTAGGTGGCGGGCAGTCGGGCGGCCGTCGCCCGCAGCGCATACAGGTCGCCTCCCGCGTGTACGGTCGCCCCCTGGGCCCGGTACACCAGCAGGTCGATCATCGAGACGTGCGCGGCCCGCTGGGCCACCCAGAACGCGGCGAAGGAGACCAGGCAGACGCCCACGGCGACCGGCGTTCGGCGGCGGAATGCCCAGGGTGTGATCGCGGTCACGAAGTACGACATTAGTGGCCGTACTGGGCTGGGTCGGAAACGATTTGGTGCTGCGCGAGGTCGACCGGTAATGTTGGCGTCGCCGCCGGGGAAACGGGCGCCGCAGTCAAGATGCGGCTCTGCCGGGTGGCCGCAAGGGGCTATAGCTCAGTTGGTAGAGCGCCTGCATGGCATGCAGGAGGTCAGGAGTTCAATTCTCCTTAGCTCCACAGCAGATCCCGCCGGATCGGTTCGATCCGGCGGGATCTTTTTTGTGTGCTCCGGGCTGTGCGAACGAGGGGCCGTCCGGTGTGGACGGCCCCTCTACGCGTGCGTGCCCTGCGTCAGCGGCCCAGCGCCCGCCTCCCGCGGCCCTGGGAGAGGACCGGCAGGTTGCGGGACGACTCCTGCGCGCGGGTGTCCTCCTCCAGGCGCAGGGCGAGGGCCGGGCAACGGCGCACCGCGCGCAGGGCCTTGGCCTCGGCGTAGCGAGGCACCCTCGCCTGGGCAACGGTGGGGAAGCCGTCGGCGCCCAGTTGGAAGACCTCGGGGAGGATGTCCGCGCACAGGCCGTGGCCGCGGCACAGCGTCCAGTCGACGTAGATCTTCTGGCGGCTGGGGCCGTTCTCCTCGGACTCGGCTCCGCCCGGAATGCCCGACGGAGCCCGGCCGCCCTCGAAGAGCGGCAGAACGCCCTCCACGGGTCGTCCGCAGCCGTTGCCGAGGACATGCGCCGCGAGGTCGTCGGTGAACGCCTTGATGGTCGACTCCAGGAACATTGCGGAGCCGTCGGGGTGCGAGCACGCGCCGCGCCGCTTCACGTTCTTGGCGACCTGCTTGAGCGCCTCCAGGGCGGCCGGACCACCGCCGTTGAGGATGTCCTCCAGGCCGCGTGCGGCGGCCGGCAGACCGAGGTAGCAGGGGCCGCACTGGCCCGCGCTCTCCTCGGCCAGCCATTGCGCCACGCGCAGCGACTCGCCCAGCGGGCAGGTCTCCTGAGTGATCGGCAGGATCGCGCCGGCGCCGAGTGCGCCGCCCACCGCGTCCAGGGAGTTGCGCGAGACGATCGTCTCGTTGACCGTCGCCGCGTCGATCCATTTGCCGTGGTAGCCGCCGGTCAGCACGCCCTGCGGGACGGGCGGGGCGCCGGCGAGCTGGAGGACGTAGCGCAGCGGCACGCCTGTGGGGACCTCGATGACCATCGGGCGGGCGACCGCGCCGGAGACCGTGAGCATGACGGTGCCCGGCTCGTCGTACAGGCCGGTGTTGCCGTAGCGCTCCGGGCCGATGCGGGCGGCGATGGCCAGCTGCGCGAACGTCTCGGCGTTGGACAGCAGGGTGGGGGCGCCGCCGACACCGTTCTGTGAGGCGCTGACTTTGCGGCCGGCCGGGATCGCCGGGCCGCCGTCGATGGAGCGGATCACGGAGGCGGCGGCGCCGGTGACCATGCGCACGGGGTTGCGCTGGACGAACGCGCGTAGCGCGGACCGACGGCTGTTGCTCAGTCCGCGTTCGGCGAGCGCCGCCTCCATGGAGCGCTGGGTGGACTCCCGGGTGACCGCGATCACGAGCGTGCGGGCACCCAGGGCCTCGGCGCACAGCAGCGCCCCGTCCAGGATGAGATGGGGGGCACGGTTGATCATCACCGTGTCCTTGCGGCAGGCCGGTTCGTCCTCACTGCCGTTGACCACGACGACCGGCCGTACCCCGCGCTTGATCGCGGACTCGGCGACCGCGCGCAGCTTCTTGTGGAAGGGGAAGCCCGCGCCGCCGCGGCCCTTCAGGTTGATGTTCTCGGCGAGCTTCGCTAGTTGCTCGCCGCCCATCGGTTCGAGCGGCCCGTGCACCTTCAGGTGCATGGGCAGATCAAGTCTTTCGACAAGGTCGAAGCCCGACGTGAGCTGCGGAAGACCGACTACGCGGACTTCTGGTACGTCGGGCAGGGCCTCGTTCACTTAAAGCCTCCGGAAGGCGTGTTCCAAGGTTCGCCCGAACCCGGTGCGTCGAAGTCGTAGGAGGCACCGGGGAAAGTTTCAGTGGCGGGACCGCTGTTGTTGTACGTGTCGTTCTGGTTGTACGTACCGAAGGCGGCGTTTGTCTCAGCGGTGTCGTACACATCACTCGAACCGTAGCCCGACGCCCCGGAGTCGTAGCCGGGGGTGCCCGAATTGCCGTAGACGGGGATGTTGTATCCGGTGTCGTTGAGCGGGTCGTAGGCCGACGGGGGCGCCTCGCCGACCGGCGGTGGGGACGGGATCGGCCAGCTGCCCGAGGTGCTGCCGCCGCCGTCGACGAGCGGGATCGCCTCCGTCGGCTGCATGTCCAGGGGCAGGTCCATGCGTGAGGTCTGGTCGGGCGCATAGGGCTGCTGTTGCCCCCGGGAGCGGGGCGAGACGGCGCGGTAGGCGGCGGCGAAACCGCCCGTGGTCTCCGCGGCCGAGGGGGGCTGGGAGGGCATGCCGGGCAGGGAGCCGGAGCGTTCGTCGCGCGCCCGTCGCGACGGGCGCTGGTTGTCGTAGCCCGGCCGCGAGGAGCCGGACGCGGCCCTGGCGCGGCTCTCCTCCAGGTTCTCGCGGCCCGCGGGGTCGTTGCCGATGATCTGGGCGAGCCGGTCGGCGACCTTGCGCTTGAAGGGACGCGGTGCAGCGCGCAGGGCCAGTGCCCCGGCGACGGCGACCACGCACAGCTCGTAACACACCATGAAGAACGTCGCCGCCGGGCGGCCGGCGAACAGTCCGTGGATCAGGGACGCGCACCACGCCGGGTAGGCCAGCATGTGCATCATCCGCCAGCGCGCCGCGACGGGCGCCGGGGACGCGAAGCGGTTGCGCAGCGCGCCGGTGACGGCCACGAAGATCATGAGGAGGGCGGCCAGGGAACCCAGGCCGACCAGGAAGGCGCTGCCCGGGATCTCGGTGCCGCCGGCGAACGTGAGGCTGAAGGGGATCAGCGCGGCGAGCAGGGTGGCGTGGCCGAGGGCCAGCTTGACGCCGATGTGCACCAGGAGGAACGCGATCGAGGCCACGGCGGTCACCCGGTGGATGCCCTGAGCGATGATCCGCTGCCGGGTGTTGAGGATCATCCGGTCCTGAGCGATGAGTCCCCAGATCACCGAGCAGGTGAGGCAGACGAGCGACAGGACGCCGGCTCCGAAGTTGAGGAATTCCAGGAACGCGTCGTCCATCACGCTGTCGTTCGGATCCGTCGTCACGACATACCTCCCGATATCGCGATGAGGGGTATGGACGACCGAGAGGCACCGACCGACGCCCCCCGAGCCGGGAGAGCCGGCCTGGGGGGCGAGGTGCTGTGAGGGCGAGGGTTCATGGGGGCGACTCCGAACGGTTCGGGAAAGCGGTCCCGCTGCCGCACTCTAAGCGGCTCCATACCGGGGGGTACGGGGTTTGAGTTATTGCGCTGTTATCTACGGGCTGAGAGAGGCTTGTGTTGTCCCTTAGCGACTGTTACGCCAGGTAACAGTTGAGCATTGTTCAACTTCTCGAGGTCTTCACAACTCTCAGGTACGGAACCCGGGGCGCCGATGTTCATGCGCGCGCCCTATGAGAAGCCCTTCGCGCCCCCGCCGGAAGTCCGTCGCGACCCGCTCGGGCGCTGCGGTACCCTGACGCCATGCGTGCCGTACGCCTTCTGCTTAGCGGGCCGCGCTGATCAGTCCCGACCACCGGGCGAATCGGATGGTCGGAATCGGCGCGGCGTCCCCTCCTGTGCGAGGGGATTTTTCGTTTCCGGAGAACCGCAGCCGCTTGCAGAGACGATCGATGGAGCTTTGAGGATCATGAGCGAGACGAACCCCGCTGCCACCGCCGAGGTGGCCGCGCCGCACCGCTACACGGCCGCCATGGCGGCCGAGATCGAGGCACGCTGGCAGGACTTCTGGGACGTCGAGGGCACGTACGCGGCGCCGAACCCCAAGGGTGACCTGGCGGGCGACCCCGAGCTGGTCGCCAAGCCCAAGAAGTTCATCATGGACATGTTCCCCTACCCCTCCGGAGCGGGCCTGCACGTCGGTCACCCGCTGGGCTACATCGCCACCGACGTCTTCGCACGCTTCCAGCGCATGACCGGCCACAACGTCCTGCACACCCTGGGCTTCGACGCCTTCGGCCTGCCCGCCGAGCAGTACGCCGTGCAGACCGGCACGCACCCGCGTGTGTCCACCGAGGCCAACATCAAGAACATGCAGAGCCAGCTGCGCCGGCTGGGTCTGGGCCACGACAAGCGCCGGTCGTTCGCCACGATCGACCCGGACTACTACAAGTGGACCCAGTGGATCTTCCTGCAGATCTTCAACTCCTGGTACGACGACGAGGCGAAGAAGGCCCGTCCGATCTCCGAGCTGATCGCCCTGTTCGAGTCGGGCGAGCGTGCCGTACCGGGCGCTGACGGCGGCACGCGCGTGTGGAGCGAGCTGAGCGTCGCCGAGCGCGCGGACGTCCTGGGCGAGTACCGCCTGGCCTACGCCTCCGACGCGCCGGTCAACTGGTGCCCCGGCCTGGGCACCGTGCTGGCCAACGAGGAGGTCACCGCCGACGGTCGCTCCGAGCGCGGCAACTTCCCAGTCTTCAAGGCCAAGCTGCGCCAGTGGAACATGCGGATCACCGCCTACGCCGACCGGCTGCTGGACGACCTGGACGAGCTGGACTGGCCCGAGGCCATCAAGCTGCAGCAGCGCAACTGGATCGGCCGCTCCGAAGGCGCCCGCGTCGACTTCCCCGTGGACGGCGAGCGCATCACGGTCTTCACCACGCGCCCCGACACCCTGTTCGGCGCGAGCTACATGGTGCTGGCGCCCGAGCACCCGCTGGTCGAGAAGTTCACCCCGGACGCCTGGCCCGAGGGCACCCACGACGTCTGGACCGGCGGCCACGCGACCCCGGCCGAGGCCGTCGCCGCCTACCGCGCGCAGGCCGCCTCCAAGTCCGACGTCGAGCGCCAGGCCGAGGCCAAGGACAAGACCGGCGTCTTCATCGGCTCGTACGCGACCAACCCGGTCAACGGCGAGCAGGTCCCCGTCTTCATCGCCGACTACGTCCTGATGGGCTACGGCACCGGCGCGATCATGGCCGTTCCGGCGGGTGACCAGCGCGACTTCGAGTTCGCGCGCGCCTTCGAGCTGCCGATCGTCTGCATCGTCGAGCCGACCGACGGGCGGGGCACGGACACCTCGACCTGGGAGGACGCCTTCGGGTCGTACGACGCGAAGATCATCAACTCCTCCAACGACGACGTCTCCCTGGAGGGCCTGGACGTCGCCGAGGCCAAGGCGCGCATCACCGAGTGGCTGGAGCGGTCCGGCGTCGGCGAGGGCACCGTCAACTTCCGGCTGCGTGACTGGCTGTTCAGCCGCCAGCGCTACTGGGGCGAGCCCTTCCCGATCGTCTACGACGAGGACGGCATCGCCCACGCGCTGCCCGAGTCGATGCTGCCGCTGGAGCTGCCCGAGGTCGAGGACTACTCGCCGCGCACCTTCGACCCGGACGACGCCGACACCCAGCCCGAGACGCCGCTGTCGCGCAACGAGGACTGGGTCAACGTCACGCTGGACCTGGGCGACGGTCCGAAGCGCTACCGGCGTGAGACCAACACCATGCCCAACTGGGCCGGTTCCTGCTGGTACGAGCTGCGCTACCTGGACCCGCACAACAGCGAGAAGCTGGTCGACCCCGAGATCGAGCAGTACTGGATGGGTCCGCGCGAGGGTCAGCCGCACGGCGGCGTCGACCTGTACGTCGGCGGCGCCGAGCACGCCGTGCTGCACCTGCTGTACGCGCGATTCTGGTCCAAGGTCCTGTTCGACCTGGGACACGTCTCCTCCGTGGAGCCGTTCCACAAGCTGTTCAACCAGGGCATGATCCAGGCCTACGTGTACCGCGACAGCCGCGGCATCGCGGTGCCGGCCGCCGAGGTGGAGGAGCGCGACGGCGCCTACTACTACCAGGGCGAGAAGGTCTCCCGGCTGCTGGGCAAGATGGGCAAGTCCCTGAAGAACGCGGTCACTCCGGACGAGATCTGTGCCGAGTACGGCGCCGACACGCTGCGTCTGTACGAGATGGCGATGGGCCCGCTGGACGTGTCCCGGCCTTGGGACACGCGCGCGGTGGTCGGCCAGTTCCGGCTGCTGCAGCGGCTGTGGCGCAACGTCGTCGACGAGACGACCGGTGCCGTGACGGTGGCGGACGCCGAGCCCGACGAGGACACGCTGCGTGCGCTGCACAAGGCGATCGACGGGGTGCGCGGGGACCTGGAGGGCATGCGGTTCAACACCGCCATTGCCAAGGTCACGGAGCTGAACAACCACCTGACGAAGACGGGCGGCGCGGTACCGCGCCCGGTGGCCGAGTCGCTGGTGCTGATGGCCGCGCCGCTGGCCCCGCACATCGCCGAGGAGCTGTGGCGCAAGCTGGGGCACACCGACTCGGTGGTGCACCGGGACTTCCCGGTCGCCGACCCGGCGTACGTCGTCGACGAGACCGTGACCTGCGTCGTGCAGATCAAGGGCAAGGTCAAGGCCCGCCTGGAGGTCTCGCCGGCGATCTCCGACGAGGAGCTGGAGAAGGTCGCGCTGTCCGACGGGAAGGTCGTGGCGGCGCTGGACGGGTCCGGGATCCGCAAGGTGATCGTGCGGGCGCCGAAGCTGGTGAATATCGTTCCGGCGTAGGCGTAGGCGTAGGCGTAGGCGCCCCGGCATTGGCGCGGTGATTCGGCGGTTCGGCCGGGTCTGATGTGGGCTCGGGGTGATCCCCTACGGGCAGGTTCGGGGTTCTTCTGGAACTCCGGGCCTGCCTGTTGCGTTTACCGTTGAAGAGTGACGCGGCGTGTGCCGCGACCGGTCGAGGAGGAGCTCGTGGAAGCAGTGATCGCAGTCGTCGCCCTGCTTTTCGTGCTCTTCGTCGTGCTCGGCGCGTACGCCACGGTGAAGGTGGTCGGGGCCGCCAAGCGCCGCGTGGACGAGACCATCACCCATGCCCGGCGTACGGTCGAGGACGGCACCCTGCGGGCCAAGTCCTTCGCCCAGCCGGGCGCGGTCGGCGAGCTCGCCCAGCTGCGGCTGAAGCTGCGCACCTCGATGCGGGCCACCCAGGACGCGCTGCACGCGGGCGTGACCGAGGACGAGTCTCTCCAGGAGTCCCTCGGCCTCTTCCAACGTCTCAGCGCACACGGGCACGAACTGGACGCCGAGATGCGGCGTCTGGAGTCCGAGCCGGACCGCGCGACCCTCGCCCAGCGGCTCCCTGACCTGCGCGAGCGCACTGAGCGCGTCGTCAAGTCGGCGGACGCGCTGCGCTGGGCCGCCCGCGACCGGGCCCGCCGCTTCGCCGCCGACGACCTGGACACCCTCAGCGCGCAGATCGACCTGGAGGCCGGCGCCCTGCGGCACTGGCAGACGACGGAGTCCTCTTCCTCGTCCTCTTCTCCTTCCTCCTCGTCGACGCCGCCGGAGCGTCCGTCGTCCACGCCGCCCCCGTGGCCGGAGGCCCCGGCCGCCGAGGCCGCCGCGACAGCCGAGCAGACCTGGCCGGACACACCTCAGTCGCAGCGGGCCGAGGAGCCGACCCGGCCCGCCATCAGCCCGGCAGCCCCGCGCCCGACGTACCCGTGGCAGAAGAAACCCCGTCCCGAGAGCACGACTTGAGCCCCGTTTCGCACGCGCTGATCGGTCAAGGCATTCCCAGGTGAGCGGGGTCGGACTGCCGCCCGGGCGCTACGCCAGGTAACCTCCAGCTCATGTCCCGCCATGTCGCGATCGTCACCGATTCAACGGCCTACCTGCCGCAGCGGACGATGGAGCGCCACGGCATCACAGCGGTGCCCCTGACCGTGGTCGTCGGCGGTCAGGCGTTGGACGAGGGCACCGAGATCTCGACCCGATCCCTCGCCCAGGCGTTGCAGAAGCGACGCCCGGTCACCACCTCGCGCCCGAGCCCCGAGGTGTTCGCGGAGCACTACCGCAAGGTCGCCGAGTCCGGCGCCACCGGCATCGTCTCCCTGCACCTGTCCGCCGAGCTCTCCGGCACCCACGACGCGGCGGTCCTCGCGGCGCGCGAGGCGCCGGTACCGGTGCGGGTGGTGGACACCGGGATGGTCGCCATGGCGCTGGGCTTCTGCGCCCTTGCGGCGGCCGAGGCGGCGGAGACGGGCGGCACGGTGGACGAGGCCGTCACTGCCGCGGAAAAGCGGGCCGGGGCCACGGCCGCCTACTTCTACGTCGACACCCTCGACTATCTGCGCCGTGGCGGCCGCATCGGTGCCGCACAGGCGCTGTTGGGCTCCGCGCTCGCAGTGAAGCCGCTGCTGCAGTTGGAGGGCGGCAGGATTGGCCCGCTGGAGAAGGTGCGGACGGCCTCCAAGGCGATTGCCCGCCTCGAGGAGATCGCGGCCGACCGGGCAGGCAGCGCGCAGGTCGACATCGCGGTCCACCATCTCGCCGCCCCCGACCGGGCGTCGGCGCTGGCGGATCGTTTGCGGGCGCGGGTGCCGGGGCTGGCCGATCTGCATGTGAGTGAGGTCGGGGCGGTAATCGGTGCGCACACGGGGCCTGGATTGTTGGGGGTTGTCGTTTCGCCGCGGTGACGGCCCTTCTGGTGAGTGAGCCACTCGTGTGGGTGGCGGAGTTATCCACAACTTGCTGGTAATCCCCTGGAATTGAGCAAGATCATCGCGAGTGTGCCGAGGTGTCCGATCCTCGTCGCATGGCACTTCGATCACGTACACGCACCACGACAGCAACCAGCGGCCCGGGTCGCGGCCCTGACTCCGACGTCCGTGCCCGCCGGCGGCGACAGTTGCATGCCCCGGGCCGGTCACGGCCGCGCCATGCGTCCGCGCGAGCGGCGGAGGAGCTGCGGCGCAGGGCGGAGGTGATTTTCGCTGAACGGGCCGGGGAGTGGGGGGAGTCGGGGGCGGGGCCGCCGGTCAGTGGGGAGGCGTGTGAGGGGGCTGCTCGGCGTGCGGGGCGTGGGCCTGGGCCTGGGGAGTCGGGGGCGGAGCTGGGGGGTGCGCTGCGGGGTGGAGGGGTGACGGGTGCGGATGTCCCGGGGGCTGGTGGGCTGCTGGGATCCGATGGCCGGCGCGCTGATGGGCTGCGGGGCACTGTTGCGCCGGGCGCTGATGGGGCGCGGCGTTTTGATGTCCCGTGTGCCGAGGGCCTGCTGGGCCGTGTTGTCCCGGCCGCTGATGGGCCGCGCGGCTCGGATTTCCGGCATGCCGAGCGGCTGGTGGGCTCCGATGTTCTGCGCGGTGATGGGGCGCTGAGCGCGGAAGTGCCGGATGCCGGTGCCGGTGAGGGGGCTGGTGGCGCCGGTGCCGTCGTGGGTGACGGGGCTGGTGGCGCGGGCGGTGCCGGTGGCGGGGAGTGGCGGGCGCGGGCCGGGCTGGCTTTGCGGGAGCGGATGCCGGTGTGGTTGCAGGCGAGGTGTGGGCTGGAGCGGCGGAGCGTCGTCGCGCTCACGGTGGTGCTCGTCCTCGCTGCCGGGTTCGCGGTACAGCACTTCTGGGCAGGGCGGGCGCAGTCCGTGCGGGCGCCGGAGGTGGTGCGGGCGGCGGCCTCGTACGGCGGAGAACCGCAGGGAGGGCAGCAGGGAGGGGCGAGCGGGTCGAGTACGTCGGCGGCAGTCGGTGCGTCCGGTGCTGGGGCCACGGCCGCGGCGGAGATCGTCGTGGACGTCAGCGGCAAGGTGCGCGAACCGGGCATCCACCGGCTGCCCGCGGGCTCACGGGTGGCCGACGCCCTGCGCGCTGCCGGTGGGGTGCGCCCGGGCACGAAGACCGACAGCCTCAACCGGGCTCGCTTCCTCGTGGACGGCGAGCAGGTGATCGTCGGGGGTCCGGCCGTCGTGTCCGGGGCCGCTGCGGGCACGGGTGCGGGTACCGGCACGGGCGGTGCGGCGGTCGCGGGGGCGGCACCCAGCGCGCCGGTCGCCCTCAACACGGCCACCGTGGAGCAGCTCGACACCCTTCCGGGCGTCGGCCCGGTCCTGGCCCAGCACATCATCGACTACCGCACCCAGCACGGCGGCTTCCGCTCGGTGGACGAGCTGCGCGAGGTCAACGGCATCGGCGACCGCCGGTTCGCCGATCTACGGAATCTCGTGCGGCCATGACTCACGACGTCCGTACAGCCGACCTCGCGCCCTCCCGCGCTGCCGTCCACGCCGCGTCCGGCAGCCGGCTCGGTGCCTCCCACCCTCGTCAGGAAGGACCGACGGACCTTCGACTCGTCCCGCCCGCGCTCGCCGCCTGGGCGACGGCGGCCCTGATGCTGGGCGCTCCTGAGGGGTGGGCGGTCGGGGCGGCGGTTGTCTGTCTGCTTGCGGCAGGCGTACTGCTGGTGGTGCGGCGGGGCGGGGGCGTTGAAGGCGGGCTCACCAGTGGCAGGGTCGTTGAGAGCGAGCTTTCCGATGGCGGGGGCGGCGATGGCCATGCGGCCAGGTCAGGGCGTCTGACCGAGCCGGACCATCGGACCGAGCCCGAGCCCGAGCTCGAGCATCGGACCGAGCCGGACCATCAAACCGAGCCCGAACATCCGCCCACGCGTCCGGGGCGCCGGACAGGCCCCCAGCGCCTCACCGGACCTGGCCCAGATTCCCACCCCAGGCACCCCACCCGACCGCGCATGCCGAGCACCGCGCTCAAGCGCATCAGCTGGCCGCGGACCTCGGTCGCCGCCGTGCTCCTCTGTGTCGCCGCGGCCGCCGTCTCCGCCGGGCTGCACGGGGCCGACCTGCGGCGCGGGCCGGTGCCCGAGCTGGCGAGGGAGTACGCCACCGTGACCGTCGAGGTCGAGGTCACCTCTGATCCCCGGCTCACCCGGCCCCGGGTCAGAGGGAATCACATGGCGCCGACCTCCGTGCTGATCAACGCTGATGTACGACGCGTCGAGGACGCGGACGGCACGGCGGTGGTGACGCGGGCACCGGTGCTGATGATCGTCGACGCGGGGTGGGGGGCGTCCGGTGAGGACGAAGGGGCGTCGCAGTCCTCCGGCGCCCGGCGTTCTCCCTGGCTGGAGCTGCTCCCCTCCACCCGGCTGAGGGCGACCGCACGGTTTGCGCCCGCCCTCGCGGACGGGGACCGGGTCGCGGCCGTGCTGCGGGTGCGGGACCCGGTGGTGCCGGAGGTCGTGGGGGAGCCGTCGGGGGCGCAGCGGCTGGCGGGGCGGTTGAGGGCCGGGCTGCGGGAGGCGACCGACGGGTTGCCGGCTGATGCGCGGGCGCTGCTGCCGGGGCTGGTCGTGGGGGACACCTCGCGGATCACGCCGGAGCTGGACGAGGCGTTCAAGGAGACCGACCTCGCGCACACGCTCGCCGTCTCCGGCAGCAATCTCACGATCATCCTCGCCCTGCTCATCGGCCCGCCCGGCCTGGCCCAGCTCGCCGAGCGCCGTGGGCTCGCGCCCCGCCTCGGCATCTCCCTGCGGACGACCGCGCTGCTCGGTGGGGCGCTCACCCTGGCGTTCGTCGTCGTGTGCCGGCCGGACCCGAGCGTGCTGCGGGCCGCGGCCTGCGGAGCCGTCGCGCTGCTAGCCCTGGCGACCGGACGCCGTAGGACTCTGATCCCGGCGCTGGCGACGGCCGTACTGCTGCTGGTGCTGTACGACCCGTGGCTGGCCCGCAGCTACGGCTTCCTGCTCTCCGTGCTGGCCACGGGTGCCCTGCTCACCCTCGCGCCCCGCTGGAGCGCGGCGTTGCGACGGCGCGGGGTGCCGCCGCGGTTGGCCGAGGCACTGGCGGCCGCGGCTGCCGCGCAGGCGCTGTGCGCTCCGGTCGTGGCGGTGCTGTCGGCTCGGGTGAGCCTGGTGGCGGTGCCATGCAATCTGCTCGCGGAGTTCGCGATCGCACCGGCCACTGTGCTGGGCTTTGCGGCACTGGCGACGGCGTCGTTGGCGATGCCGGTGGCCAAGGTGCTGGCCTGGTGCGCGGGTTGGCCGACCGGCTGGATCGCGGACGTCGCCCGGACGGGCGCCGCGCTGCCCGGCGCGGGAGTGGACTGGCCCGGCAGCTGGACCGGGGCGGCGCTGCTCGCCCTCGCGACGGTGGTCGCCCTGCTTGCCGGTCGGCGGCTGCTGCGGCACCCCTGGTGGTGCGGTGTCTGCGGGGCGCTGCTCCTGCTGGTGGTGGTGCAGCCGCCGCCGCTGACCAGGGTGGTCACCGGGTGGCCGCCGCCCGGGTGGCGGTTCGCGATGTGCGATGTGGGGCAGGGCGACGCGGCAGTGCTCGCGGCGGGCGAGGGGACCGGCGTGGTCGTGGACGCCGGCCCTGATCCGACGCTCGTCGACCGGTGCCTGCGCACGCTCGGGATCACCAGGATTCCGCTCGTCGTGCTCACCCACTTCCACGCCGACCACGTGGCGGGCCTGCCCGGCGTCCTGCGCGGTCGCGCGGTGGGCGCGATCGAGACGACAGGGCACGAAGAGCCGGTGGGCCAGGTGGAGTTCGTGCGCAGGGAGGCGGCCGCCCGGCGCGTTCCCGTGACGCGGGCCGCCGCAGGGGAGGAGCGGCGTACCGGAGACTTGAGTTGGCAGGTGGTCTGGCCGCCGCCCTCCCACCCGTCACTCCCGGCCATGGCCCCGGAGGGCCCGAACGACGCCAGTGTCACTCTGCTCGTCCGTTCGGCCGGGCTGCGGCTCCTGCTGCTCGGGGATCTCGAACCCCCGGCTCAGCGGGCTCTGTTGAGATCGCCGGCGGGGGCGCTGCTGGGCGGCGTGGACGTGCTCAAGGTGGCCCATCACGGCTCGGCGTACCAGGACCAGGAGCTCATACGCCGGGCGGCGCCCCGGCTGGCGTTGATCAGCTGCGGTGAGGACAACCCGTATGGGCATCCGGCTCCCAGCACCCTCGCGGCACTGCGGGCACAGGGCGCCGTGGTGCTGCGGACGGACAAGGACGGGGCGCTGGCGGTCGCGGGTACGGGCGCGGAGCTGCGGGTGGCGGGAGACTGAGGGCATGGATTCCGTTGAGGTTGATGCCTATCTCCACCGCCTGGGGGTCGAGCACCCCGCCTGGCCCACCGTGGACGTGCTGCGCGAGCTGCATCTGCGCCATCTGCAGACCGTGCCCTTCGAGAACCTCTCGATCCACCTCGGCGAGGAGATCGTCCTGGAGGAGAAGCGACTGCTGGACAAGGTGGTGGGAGCGCGACGGGGTGGGTTCTGCTACGAACTGAACGGTGCGTTCGGGGCGTTGCTCGCCGCGCTGGGTTTCGATGTGACGCTGCTCGCGGGGCGGGTCCATGTGAAGGAGGAGGAGGTCGGGATTCCCTACGACCACATGGCGCTGAAGGTGCGGACCGTGGACGGGGGCGCATGGCTGGCGGACGTCGGCTTCGGGGCGCACAGCCACTATCCGCTGGCGTTCGAGGCGCGGGGTGAGCAGGTGGATCCTGCGGGCGTGTTCCGGATCGTCGAGGCAGGGCCGGACGCGGCGGGGGTGCGCGGCGGGGCCGACGCGGAGGAGGCGGCGGACCTGGAGGTCGTCATGGACGGCAGGGCGGAGTACCGGCTGGAGCAGCGGCCGCGGGCGCTCGGCGACTTCGTGGTCGGGGCGTGGTGGCACAGCACCTCGCCGGGTTCGCACTTCACGAAGTCGCTGGTGTGTTCGCGGGTGACGAAGGAAGGCGGGCGGATCACCCTGAGCGGCCGCACCTTCAAGACGACGGCGGCCGACGGGACACGTGAGGAGCAGAAGTTGGGGACGGACGAGGAGGTGCTGGAGGTGTACCGGGAACGGTTCGGGATCGAGCTGGACCGGGTGCCGACGGTACGAAAGCCCAACCGGGACGGCTGATCCCCCAGGAGGTGCGTGGGTCTGGGCGAGCGCGCGGACCCGGCGCACGGTCGTCTCCCGGCGGTGCCCGAGAATTGCTCCGTGAGCGATGTGAGACATGTGCTGGTGCTGCCCGATCGTGACGCGGCGGAGGAGGTCGCGGGGGCGCTCGGGGAGCGGTTCGGGACCGACGAGGAGCCGCGGCTGGTGCGGGATGCCCTGGCCGGGGAGGACGACGCCGAGGACGCGCAGTGGCTGGTGGTGCTGCGGGACGAGGCGGGGCGGCTGGATCCGGATGAGCTGGATGAGTTCGCGGGGGAGTGGGACGGGTGGCGGGAGGAGCCGTAGCCGGACCGGAGCGACCGACCTGACCGACACCCTGTCCCCGCCCTGACCGGCGTCCAGCCTCCGGCCCGATCGGCCCCCTTTCCTCGACCGGTTCCGCTCCCTGCCCGCAGCCTGACCGGTGACCGACACCTTGGCCCGGGCCTCACCGGCACCCTGGCCCGGGCCTCACCGGCACCCTGTCTCCGGCCTGACCGACGCCCTGTCCCCTCTGACCGGCGTCCAGCCTCCGGCCCGATCGGCCCCCTTTCCTCGACCGGTTCCGCTCCCTGCCCGCAGCCTGATCGGTGACCGACACCCTGGCCCGGGCCTCACCGGCACCCTGTCTCCGGCCTGACCGACACCCTGTCCCCGTGCTGACCGACACCCTGCCCCCGGCCCGACCGGCCGCCTTTCCCGACACCCTGTCCCCGCCCTGACCGGCGTCCAGCCCCCGCCCTGACCGACACCCTGCCCCCAGCCTGACCGGCCCCCCTTCCCCGACAGCCCCGGTCGGCGCCCACTGTCAGTGGCCCGTGCCATCCTTGTCGCGATGGCCAGGAAATCTGCGAATGACGACCTCCTCTCCCCTGTGACCCTCGCCGTGGGGCAGGAGGAGCTGCTGCTCGACCGTGCCGTGCGGGAGGTGGTGGTTGCCGCCCGGGCCGCTGATGCCGATACGGATGTGCGGGATCTGACTCCGGAGCAGTTGCAGCCGGGCACGTTGGCAGAGCTGACCAGTCCGTCGCTGTTCGCGGAGCGCAAGGTCGTGGTCGTGCGCAATGCGCAGGACCTGTCGGCCGACACGATCAAGGACGTGACGGCGTATCTGGGCGCGCCGGCCGAGGAGATCACCCTGGTGCTGTTGCACGCCGGGCAGGCGAAGGGCAAGAAGCTGCTCGACGCCGCGCGCAAGGCGGGGGCGCGGGAGGTGGCGTGCCCGAAGATGACCAAGCCGGCGGACCGGCTGGCGTTCGTCCGGCAGGAGTTCCGGGCGACCGGGCGGTCCGCGACGCCCGAGGCCTGCCAGGCGCTCGTCGATGCCATCGGCAGTGATCTGCGGGAGTTGGCGTCCGCGGTGAGTCAGCTGGTAGCCGATGTCGAGGGGACCATCGACGAGGCGGTGGTCGGGCGGTACTACACCGGCCGCGCCGAGGCGTCGAGCTTCACCGTTGCCGACCGGGCGGTCGAGGGGCGGGCCGCGGAGGCACTGGAGGCGCTGCGCTGGTCGCTGGCGACAGGCGTGGCACCCGTCCTGATCACCAGCGCGCTCGCCCAGGGCGTCAGGGCCATCGGAAAGCTGTCCTCGGCCCGGGGCGGCCGTCCCGCCGACCTGGCGCGGGAGCTCGGCATGCCGCCCTGGAAGATCGATCGCGTGCGCCAGCAGATGCGGGGGTGGACGCCCGACGGAGTCGCGCTGGCATTGCGCGCCGTGGCCGAGGCGGACGCCGGTGTGAAGGGCGGCGGGGACGACCCCGGGTACGCCTTGGAGAAGGCGGTCGTGACCATCGCGCGCGCGGCCCGGTCCAGAGGGCGGGGCTAGGCCGTGTCCGCAAAGTCCGGCCTGCCCCGCGACGCCTGGCACGCGCCCGCCCTCCGGGCGGACGACGGGACTTTGCGGACACGACCTAGCTAGGTCCTGTCGTTTGGATCATGCCGGCGTCGCGGGCCCCGGCACGCACATCTGCCGCGTTGTCGTCGGTTGCCGACTCCCCCACTCTCGACGTCGCTCGAGCGGGGGGACCCCCATCGCGTCGTCGCCCTCGTCCGCCTTGCAACTGCACGCACCGGACCCCGCTCGGGTCGGCTGAGAGGCGCAGCATTTCCCAGCCGACCTGATCCAAACGACAGACCCGGGGCAGAGCGAGGAGAATCGGGCGTATCAGCCGTATGTCGCCGGACTGGAAAGGTGGCGATCGCGATGGCTGAACACCCGCACGCACAGCTCGTCCGCAAGGGGTACGCGGCATTTGAACGTGGAGACATGGACACCCTGCGCGGGCTGATGGCATCGGACTGCACGCAGCACGTGCCCGGCAGCCACCCGCTCTCCGGTGACTACAAGGGCATGGACGCGATCATCGAGATGTACGGTCGGCTCGCCGCGGAGACCAACGGCACCATGCGGGCGGAGCTGCGTTCACTGCTCGTCGACGGCCGGGGCCATGTCGTCGCCCTGCACCGTTTCAGTGCCGACCGCAACGGCAAGCACATCGACGAGAACGGCGCCATCATCTTCCGTATCGTCGGAGACAAGGCCACCGATCTCGACGAGTGTGTCGAGGACATCGACAAGGCCAACGACTTCTGGAGCTGACACCGCACGCACACCGAAGGCCCCGGCCGCCGTCCTGGGGAAGGACGGTGGCCGGGGCCTTCGGTTCAAGATGCTGAGCCCGTACCCGCGTGGCGAACGCAGGCCGCGTACAGGCTCGGGGTGCCGGACGGGAGCGGATGAGAGAGGGCCCGCTCGATTCCCTCCGGCGATCAAATCAAGTGTCAGCCCTTGAGAGCGCCGACCTTCGAAGCAAGCGCCGACTTCTTGTTGGCGGCCTGGTTCTTGTGGATGACGCCCTTGGAGACGGCCTTGTCGAGCTGACGCGCGGCAGCGCGCTGGTACTCGGTGGCCTTCTCGGTGTCACCCGCGGCAGCGGCCTCACGGGCCTTGCGGATCGCGGTCTTCAGGGAGGACTTGACGGCCTTGTTGCGCAGCCGAGCCTTCTCGTTGGTCTTGATCCGCTTGATCTGGGACTTGATGTTCGCCACTGATGAGCCTTTTCAGGTTCTGGCACGGGGCCGCGCGGGACCCGTACCGGTGATTTTCTGGAGTGTGCCTCGTGCTGAGAGGGCATGAGACACAGCCACCCAGGCTACCAGTGGCCCGGCCGACGGCCCAAAACGGTCGTAGGTCGCCGCCCATGGGACCATGGAACCTACGTATAGATCCGACCCGAGGCATAAGGCGCCTCAAGAGACAGGACCCTGCGTGCCCGCGACCCCTAACAATGTGCCCGAGCCGAGCCGTACCGACCCGGCACTGATCCGCAACTTCTGCATCATCGCGCACATCGACCACGGCAAGTCCACGCTCGCCGACCGGATGCTCCAGCTGACCGGAGTGGTCGAGCAGCGGCAGATGCGTGCTCAGTACCTCGACCGGATGGACATCGAGCGTGAGCGCGGCATCACGATCAAGTCCCAGGCGGTGCGGCTGCCGTGGGCTCCCACCCACGATTCCGGCAACACGCACATCCTCAACATGATCGACACCCCGGGGCACGTCGACTTCACGTACGAGGTCTCGCGGTCGCTGGCCGCCTGTGAGGGCACCGTCCTCCTCGTCGACGCCGCCCAGGGCATCGAGGCCCAGACTCTCGCCAACCTCTACCTGGCGATGGAGAACGACCTCACGATCATCCCCGTGCTGAACAAGATCGACCTGCCCGCCGCGCAGCCCGAGAAGTTCGCCGAGGAGCTCGCCAACCTGGTCGGCTGTGAGCCGAGCGACGTGCTCAGGGTGTCCGCCAAGACGGGCCTGGGCGTCGATGCCCTGCTCGACAAGGTCGTCGCCGAGGTCCCCGCCCCGGTCGGCGTCAAGGATGCTCCGGCCCGCGCGATGATCTTCGACTCCGTCTACGACTCCTACCGCGGTGTCGTGACGTACGTCCGTGTCATCGACGGTCAGCTCAACAAGCGCGAGCGGATCCGGATGATGTCCACCGGCGCCACGCACGAGCTGCTGGAGATCGGGACGAACTCACCGGAGATGCTGGCGGCCGACGGCCTCGGCGTCGGCGAGGTGGGCTATCTCATCACCGGTGTGAAGGACGTCCGCCAGTCCAAGGTCGGTGACACCGTCACCAGCCAGCACAAGGGCGCCGAGGAGGCGCTCGGCGGTTACAAGGACCCGAAGCCGATGGTCTTCTCCGGTCTGTATCCGCTCGACGGCTCCGACTACCCGGAGCTGCGCGAGGCCCTCGACAAGCTCCAGCTCAACGACGCCGCGCTCGTCTACGAGCCGGAGACCTCCGCGGCCCTCGGCTTCGGCTTCCGCGTCGGCTTCCTGGGGCTTCTGCACCTGGATGTGATCCGGGAGCGGCTGGAGCGCGAGTTCGGGCTGGATCTCATCGCCACCGCGCCCAACGTGGTCTACCGGGTGGTCATGGAGGACGGCACCGAGCACACCGTCACCAACCCGAGCGAGTTCCCCGAGGGCAAGATCAACGAGGTGTACGAGCCGGTCGTACGCGCCACGATCCTCGCGCCGACCGAGTTCATCGGCTCGATCATGGAGCTGTGCCAGACCCGGCGCGGCACCCTCCTCGGCATGGACTACCTGTCCGAGGACCGGGTCGAGATCCGCTACACGCTTCCCCTCGCCGAGATCGTCTTCGACTTCTTCGACCAGCTGAAGTCGAAGACGCGCGGATACGCCTCGCTGGACTACGAGCCCACCGGCGAGCAGACCTCCAGCCTGGTCAAGGTCGACATCCTGCTGCACGGCGACAAGGTCGACGCCTTCTCCGCGATCACGCACAAGGACGCCGCGTACGCGTACGGCGTGCGGCTTGTCGCCAAGCTGCGCGAGCTCATTCCGCGGCAGGCCTTCGAGGTACCCATCCAGGCCGCCATCGGCTCCCGGGTGATCGCCCGCGAGACCATCCGCGCCATCCGCAAGGACGTCCTCGCCAAGTGCTACGGCGGCGACATCTCCCGTAAGCGCAAGCTGCTGGAGAAGCAGAAGGAAGGCAAGAAGCGGATGAAGATGGTGGGTTCCGTGGAGGTTCCGCAGGAGGCCTTCATCGCCGTACTGAGCAGTGATGACAGCGCGGGTTCGGGCAAGGCCAAGAAGTAACCGCAGGTAGCACCAGGTGACCCGGCAAATCGCCGCATCAGGGGTCCGTCGTACGAAAGAGCGACGGACCCTTTTGTGCGCGCCGTGTGACCGTCTGGAGGAAGTGACAGGGCGTAGGCCCTTACGCAGTGGGCCGTCGGCCTTTACCCTGATGCCTGCTCGATAGTTACTCGCGAGTTAAACAACGCGAGTGGAACCAGCCGCACGTCAGCCGCACAGTCGCGGGCCCCCGGAGGATGTCGTGAGCACACAGACACTGATCGAGAACCGTCCGCCGAGCGTGGCGGCCCTCTTTCTGGAGCGCGTGACAGCAACGCCGGACGCTGAGGCGTACCGCTATCCCGTGCCGTCGGCTGCGGGACAGGGCGCGGACGACTGGAAGTCGCTGAGCTGGTCGCAGGCCGCCGAGCGGGTCTACGCGATCGCGGCCGGGCTCATCGAGCTGGGCGTCCAGCCCGAGCAGCGCGTGGCCCTCGCCTCCTCGACCCGGATCGAGTGGATCCTCGCCGACCTGGGCATCATGTGCGCCGGCGCGGCCACCACCACGGTCTATCCGCAGACCAACGCCGAGGAGTCGGCGTTCATCCTCGCCGACTCCGAGAGCCGGGTCCTCATCGCCGAGGACGCGGCCCAGGTGGCCAAGGCGCTGGAGAAGCGCGCCGAGCTGCCGAACCTCACGCATGTCATCGTCGTGGACGCGGACGGCGTCGAGACCGGTGACTGGGTGCTCAGCCTCGCCGAGCTGGAGGCCCGTGGCGCGGCCCGGCTGGAGAAGGACCCCGAGCTGATCAAGCAGCGGGTCGGCGCGATCACCAAGGACCAGCTGGCCACCCTGATCTACACCTCCGGCACCACCGGCCGCCCCAAGGGCGTGCGGCTGCCGCACGACAACTGGTCGTACATGGCGAAGGCGATCGCCGCGACCGGCCTGGTCGGCGCGGAGGACGTGCAGTACCTGTGGCTGCCGCTCGCGCACGTCTTCGGCAAGGTGCTCACCTCCGGTCAGATCGAGGTCGGCCACGTCACCGCCGTCGACGGCCGCGTCGACAAGATCATCGAGAACCTGCCGGTCGTGCAGCCGACGTACATGGCGGCCGTGCCGCGCATCTTCGAGAAGGTCTACAACGGGGTCGCCGCCAAGGCCCGCGCGGCCGGCGGCGCCAAGTACAAGATCTTCCAGTGGGCCGCCGAGGTCGCCCGCGAGTACGCCAAGGTCACCCAGGACAACTTCCGGCGCACCGGCACCCACTCCGCGCCCTTCGGGCTCGCCGCCAAGCACAAGGTCGCCGACAAGCTCGTCTACACCAAGATCCGCGAGGCCTTCGGCGGCAACCTGCGCGCGTGTGTGTCCGGCAGCGCCGCCCTCGCCCCGGAGATCGGCTTCTTCTTCGCCGGCGCCGGCATCCACATCCTGGAGGGCTACGGCCTCACGGAGTCCTCGGCCGCGTCCTTCGTGAACCCGGGCGAGGCCTACCGCACCGGCACGGTCGGCAAGCCGCTGCCCGGCACGGAGGTCCGTATCGCCGACGACGGCGAGATCCTGCTGCGCGGCCCGGGCATCATGGAGGGCTACCACGGGCTGCCGGAGAAGACCGCCGAGGTGCTGGAGTCCGACGGCTGGTTCCACACCGGTGACATCGGGGAGCTGTCCCCGGACGGGTACCTGCGCATCACCGACCGCAAGAAGGACCTGATCAAGACCTCGGGCGGCAAGTACATCGCGCCCGCCGAGGTCGAGGGGCAGTTCAAGGCGGTGTGCCCGTACGTCTCCAACATCCTGGTGCACGGCGCCGACCGGAACTTCTGCACGGCGCTGATCGCGCTGGACGAGGTCGCCATCGTGGCGTGGGCCGAGGAGAACGGGCTCGGCGGGAAGTCGTACGCGGAGATCGTCGCCTCACCGGCCGCCATCGAGATGGTCGACGGGTATGTGCAGCAGCTCAACGCCGGGCTGCAGAAGTGGCAGACGATCAAGAAGTTCCGGCTGCTGCCGCGGGATCTCGATGTGGAGCACGGGGAGATCACGCCGAGCCTGAAGCTGAAGCGGCCGGTTGTCGAGCGGGAGTACAAGGGTCTGATCGAGGAGATGTACGCGGGGACGCGGGAGGCGTAGCGCCGTCGGAGAGGGGCGGCGGGGAAGCGTTGGCGGCTGCGGGTTCGTCGTGGGTGGTCGCGCCCACGCGGCGGAGCCGCAAATCGACACAGCCCCGCGCCCCTTCGGTCGGGACGCGCATCCCTAACCGACGAGCCGGCGTATCTCATGGACCCTCGCGCGCAGTTCCGTGAGATCCGCGGGGGTGTCGCCGGAAAGCTGTTCCTCCAGGGATGCCAGCTTGGCGCTCAACTGCTTGCTGTGGCCGTGTTCGCGGCTCAGCAGGCGTTCCAGTTGCCTGGTCTTGCGGTACAGGTCCAGGAAGACCGTCACCTTCGCGCGTAGCACCCAAGGGTCGAACGGCTTGGTCAGGTAGTCCGCCGCGCCCGTCGCGTAGCCGCGGAAGGCGTAGCCCGGGTCGTCCTCCGCGCCGGTCAGGAAGATGATCGGGACGTCCTTGGTCTGGTCGAGTCGTTTGATGTTGGTGGCGGTCTCGAAGCCGTCCATGCCCGGCATCCGGACATCGAGCAGCACCAGGGCGAAGCGTTGCCGCAGCAGCGCCTTCATCGCCTCCTCGCCCGAACGCGCGCGGACGAGCGGCTCGTTGAGGGACCCCAGTACGGCCTCCAGCGCGATCAGGTTGTCCTCCATGTCATCGACGAGGAGGATGCCGGCACGCTCGTCGGTCGTTGCCTCAGCGCTCATGATGAAGTGGCCTCACTCGGTGATGGTCGGCGGAACCTCTTCCTCCTCGGAAGCGCTCGGTTCCGGTACTACGGTCTTGTCCGCGACCTCGGGGTCCAGGAGGTCGCAGACGACGGTCAGCAGCTGATCCACGTCCACCGGCTTCGGTACGTAGTCGTTGGCGCCCCGCGCTATGGACTTCTCCCGGTCTCCGGGCATGGCCTTCGCGGTGAGGGCGACGATGGGCAGGTCCGTCCAGCGCGGGGTGCGACGGATGGCGGAGATCGTCTCGTAGCCGTCCATCTCCGGCATCATGATGTCCATCAGGACGAGTTCGACGTCCGGGGTGCGCTCCAGTGTCTCGATGCCCTCGCGGCCGTTCTCCGCGTACAGGACCGGCATGCCGACCCGGCCCAGGACATGGGTGAGCGCGAAGACATTGCGGATGTCGTCGTCCACTATGAGCACCCGCCGGCCCGGCAGGACCTGCCCCGCCCGGCCCGTCTGCCAGGCCTCCAGCTTGGTCGGTGTCGGCCAGGAGTCGTCCGCGTCGTGGGCGGTCGAGAACGTCTCGGTGGACAGCTGCTCCGGCACCGGCAGCGCACGGTCCTCGGGCACCGGCCCGGTGGCGGAGTGACCGGGGCTGACGACCGGGACGTACAACGTGAACGTGGAGCCCATGCCGGGCTCGCTCGCGGCGACGATACGGCCGCCCAGCAGGCCGGCGATCTCGCGGCTGATGGACAGGCCCAGGCCTGTGCCGCCGTACTTGCGGTTGGTCGTGCCGTCGGCCTGCTGGAACGCCTCGAAGATCACCGGGAGCTTCTCCGCCGCGATGCCGATGCCGGTGTCGGACACCGAGAACGCGATCACGTCGTCGCCCTCGAGGACGTAGTGGTGGTCGGGGTCCTTCACCCGGTTCACGCGCAGCTCGACCTTGCCCGACGCGGTGAACTTGATGGCGTTGGAGAGGAGGTTGCGCAGGATCTGCTGGAGGCGCTGTTCGTCCGAGTACATCTCGCGCGGTACGTCCTCGCCGACCGTCACCTCGAAGGCGAGCCCGCGGTCCAGGGTGAGCGGGCGGAAGGTGGCGTGGACATAGTCCAGCAGCTTGATGAGCGGCAGCTTCTTCGGGCGTACGTCCATCCGGCCGGCCTCGATCTTCGACAGGTCCAGGATGTCGTTGATCAGCTGGAGCAGGTCCGAGCCGGAACGGTGGATCGTCGTCGCGAACTGGACCTCCTGGTCGGAGAGATGGCCGTCCGGGTTGTCGGAGAGCAGCCTCGCCAGGATCAGCAGTGAGTTCAAAGGCGTCCGCAGCTCGTGCGACATGTTGGCCAGGAACTCGGACTTGTACTGCGACGAGGTCGCCAGGAGCGCCGCCTTCTCCTCCAGTTCGGCGTTCGAGCGCTGCAGCTCCGCCTGCTGCATCTGGAGTTCGTCCGAGCGTTCCTGTAGCTGCATGGCCAGCCGCTGGGACTCGCCGAGCAGGGACTCCGTACGCGAGTTGGCGATGATCGTGTTGATCGCGACGGCGATGGTGTTCACGAACTGGTCGAAGAACGCCAGGTGCACGTCGGAGAAGCGGGAGAAGGACGCCAGCTCGATCACGCCGAGGAGCTTGTCCTCGAAGAGGATCGGGATGATGACGACGCTGCTGGGAGCCGCCTCGCCGAGCCCACTGTTGATCTTGATGTAGTCCGGTGGGGCCTCCTCGACCAGGATCCGCTTCTTCTCCCCGGCCGCCTGCCGGACCAGGCCGTGCACCGGGAGGCCGCCGGTCTCGATGGTCGTGCCCTGGGCCGAGCCGTATCCGGCGATGAAGGCCAGTCCCTTCGTGGGAACCGTGGTGCGCAGCGCGGCGCTCTCTTCGTCCGGGTCGGCCAGGAAGAACGCGCCGTACTGGGCGTTGACCAGCGGCGTCAGCTCGCGCAGCAGCAGGTCGGCGACCTCCATCAGGTCGCGGTGGCCCTGCATCAGGGCGGCCAGGCGGGCCAGGTTGGACTCCAGCCAGTCCTTGGCGCGAGTCGTCTCGCGCAGGTTGGCCACCATCAGGTTGATGTTGTCCTTCAGCTCGGCGACCTCGCCGCGCGTCTCGACCGTGATCGAGCGGGACATGTCGCCCTGGGCCACCGCGGAGGCGACCTCGGCGATCGCGCGGACCTGGGTGGTCAGGTTCGACGCCAGCTCGTTCACGTTCGTCGTCAGGCGCTTCCAGGTGCCGTACACGCCCTCCACCCGGGCCTGGCCGCCGAGCTGGCCCTCGGAGCCCACCTCGCGGGCCACGCGGGTGACCTCGGAGGAGAAGGAGGAGAGCGTGTCGACCATCGTGTTGATGGCGGTCTTCAGCTCCAGGATCTCGCCGCGGGCGTCCACGTCGATCTTCTTGGAGAGGTCGCCATTGGCGACGGCGGTGGTGACCTGGGCGATGTTGCGCACCTGTGAGGTGAGGTTGTCGGCCATGTAGTTGACGTTGTCGGTCAGGTCCCGCCAGACCCCGGAGACGCCCAGCACCTGCGCACGGCCGCCGAGCCGGCCGTCGGTGCCGACCTCGCGGGCCACGCGGGTGACCTCGTCGGCGAAGGCGCGCAGCTGCTGCACCATCGTGTTGACGGTGTCCTTGAGTTCGAGGATCTCGCCGCGGGCGTCGACGGTGATCTTCTTCGAGAGGTCGCCGTTGGCCACGGCGGTCGTCACCTGCGCGATGTTGCGGACCTGCGAGGTCAGGTTCAGCGCCATGAAGTTGACGTTGTCGGTGAGGTCTTTCCAGACGCCGCTGACGCCGCGTACCTGGGCCTGACCACCGAGGTTTCCTTCGGTGCCGACCTCGCGGGCGACGCGGGTGACCTCGTCGGCGAAGGCGGAGAGCTGGTCCACCATCGTGTTGATGGTCGACTTCAGCTCCAGGATCTCGCCCTTCGCCTCCACCGTGATCTTCTTGCCCAGGTCGCCCTGGGCGACGGCGGTGGAGACCAGGGCGATGTTGCGGACCTGGGAAGTCAGGTTGTCCGCCATGAAGTTGACGTTGTCGGTGAGGTCTTTCCAGACGCCGGAGACGCCGCGTACCTGGGCCCGGCCGCCGAGGTTTCCTTCGGTGCCGACCTCGCGGGCGACGCGGGTGACCTCGTCGGCGAAGGCGGAGAGCTGGTCCACCATCGTGTTGATGGTCGACTTCAGCTCCAGGATCTCGCCCTGGGCGTCGACGGTGATCTTCTGGCTCAGGTCGCCGTTGGCGACGGCGGTGGTGACCTGGGCGATGTTGCGGACCTGGGAAGTCAGGTTCGACGCCATGAAGTTGACGTTGTCGGTGAGGTCTTTCCAGACGCCGCTGACGCCGCGTACCTGGGCCCGCCCGCCCAGCTGACCTTCCGTGCCCACCTCGCGGGCGACCCTCGTCACCTCGTCGGCGAAGGCGGAGAGCTGGTCGACCATCGTGTTGACGGTCAGCTTGAGTTCGAGCAGCTCGCCGGTCGCCTCGACGGTGACCGTGCGGGTCAGGTCGCCGCGGGCCACCGCCGTGGTCACCAGGGCGATGTCGCGCACCTGCGCCGTCAGCCGGGACGCCATCGTGTTGACGGCCTCGGTCACGTCCCGCCAACTGCCGGACAACCCCGTCACCTTGGCCCGTCCGCCGAGCCGGCCCTCGGTCCCGACCTCGCGGGCCACGCGGGTCACCTCGCCGGTGAACAGGGAGAGCTGGTCGACCATCTTGTTCACGGCACGGCCGAGGCGTCGCAGGTCGCCGCGTAACTGGCGGCTGCCGTCGTGCAGATCGACGCGCTGGGTCAGGTCACCGCCGGCCACCGCGTCCAGCACGCGCGTCGCGTTCGCTGCCGGGGCGACGAGGGCGTCGAGCACCTGGTTGACGTCGTTGACGCGGGTCGTCCAGTCGCCGGGGCCCGGGCTCGCCGAGAGCCGCTCGTCGAGCCTGCCGTGCCGGACCAACTCCCGCTTGACCCGTTGCACTTCGCGGTTGAAGTGCGTGCTCCGGTCCATGATCTGGTTGAAGACGGCCGTCAGCTCGGCCACCACTCCCTCACCGGTCTCCGGCAGCCTCCGGAAGTCGCCGTCCCTCGCCGCGGTCATCGCGGCGAGCAGCGGGCGCAGTTCCGATGCTCGAATTTGACCGTCTTTCTGTCCGTCTTCGAGCACACGCGTAGCACGGTTCTCACTCATGGCGGCCCACTTCGGTAACTCGGTGCTTATGGGCGTGGCCAGTCTGTCACTCTGTCGGCGTCGACTGAGGCGTATTCGTCCGAACCGTTCGGGGAGCTGTCCATGGGGGCCATTCCGGCGCAACGGGAGACCGTTTCCCGTGCCTCTGGTGCGCCTGCGCCCGGGGGCGTGGGCGCGGAGACCCGCGCCACCCTCCCCGGCAGTCCCATCTCCCCGGGCTCCGCCCGCACCCTCGTGCGCAACGCCCTCACCGACTGGGCCGCCTCCGGACTCCCCGGCACCGAGCACCTCAGCGCCCGTCTCGTCGACGACGCCGTCGTGGCCGTCAGCGAGCTGGTCACCAACGCCGTCGTGCACGCCGGTACCGATCTGGAGCTCACCTGCCGACTGGAGGACACCGGCGCCCTCCTCGTCGAGGTCCTGGACCACCACCCCTCGCGCGCCCCGCGCGACGGTGAGGCGGACGCGCCGTACGAGACACCGGAGTACGGGCGCGGCCTGCGCCTGGTGTCCCGGCTCGCCGAGTCCTGGGGCGTCACCTATCGCACCGGCGCCAAGACCGTGTGGGCGCGGCTGCCCGCCGAGGACCCCGTGGCGGCCAAGGACGACATCGAGGCGTACGCCGAGGAGCGCGCGCTGGAGCGAGGGCTGCGCGTCGCCGAGATCCTCGCCCCCGAGCCCCAGCGTGCCGAGCGGGAGCGGGACTGGCTCAACCGCGGTGCCCTGTCCTTCCTCGCCGAGGCCTCCGACCTGCTCGCCGGGCAGCTCGACGAGAACCTGGTCGCCGCGCTCGCCGGCCAGCTGATCGTGCCGCGGCTGGCGGACTGGTGCGCGGTGTGGCTGGAGGACGAGATCGCCGGGCGCTGGGGATACCCACGATCGGGTGAGACCGGGGGCGGGGCGGGCTGGCCGGCGGAGGGCGCCGCCGGGACCGGGCCGCGGCTGGCCCGCGTCTGGCACGGCTCCGAGAACCTCATCGAGGAGCTGCGCCAGGCCCTGGAGAAGGAGCCGCCGCTCCCGGCCGACAACCACCGCACCGGCCCGGTCGAATACCCCTGGCCCGGTGCGGCGCTCGGCGCGCGCGGGGTGCGCGGCACGGCGCTCGCGTACCGCCTGATCGCCGGGGGCCGCCCGCTGGGCACGCTGGTCATCGGGCGGGCCGACCTCATGCGCTTCCCCGACGAGGTCACCGGGCTCGTCGAGGACCTCAGCCGCCGGGTGGCCCTCGCCATCGGCGCGGCCCGCCAGTACGCCCGGCAGGCCACCATCAGCCGGGTCCTGCAGCGCGGACTGCTGCCCGGCGCCGTCGCGGAGATCCCCGGCGTGGTCAGCGCGCTGGTGTACGAGCCGTGCGACAAGGGCGGTCCGAGCGGTGACTTCTACGACCTGTTCCCGGCCGGTGACGGCCGCTGGTGCTTCGCCATCGGGGACGTCCAGGGCAAGGGCCCCGAGGCGGCCGTGGTGATCGGCATCGCGCGCCCTTGGCTGCGGCTCCTCGCCCGGGAGGGCTACCGGGTCGCCGACGTCCTCGACCGCCTCAACCAGCTCCTCCTCGACGACGCCACGGAGGCCGCCGACGCAGCCGCGCGCGCCCTCGTCGGGCCGGTCCCGATGGCGCCCGGCGACGGCCCGCAGACCCGCTTCCTGTCCCTCCTCTACGGCGAACTCACCCCCTTCGACGGCGGCATCCGCTGCACCCTCGCCTCCGCCGGACACCCGCTGCCGCTGCTGCTGGGCGCCGGCGGCGAGGTCCACACCGCCGCTCATCCGCAGACCATCCTCGGCGTCGTCGAGGACGCCACGTACACCAGCGAGACCTTCGAGCTGCGCTCCGGGGACACCCTGCTGTGCGTCACCGACGGGGTGACGGAGCGGCGCAGCGGCACCCGCCAGTTCGACGACGGCGACGGCCTCGCGACCGCGCTCGCCGGGTGCGCGGGGCTGAACGCCGAACTGATCGCGGAACGGATCCGTAGGCTCGTGCACGAGTTCAGCGGCCGTCCGCCGGAGGACGACCTGGCGCTGCTGGTGCTTCAGGCCGAGTAGCGATTCGCCCGGGTTCCGCCGGGCACGCGCGCGTGCTGGACAATGGAACCCATGCCTTCCGCACTCCCCGACGGCGAGCCCGTCCCCGACGACGGCACGCTCCCCGCGTCCGCCCTCGCCGGGTCCGCCGACCGCCCCCTCGGCTTCTACCTGCACGTCCCGTACTGCGCGACCCGCTGCGGCTACTGCGACTTCAACACCTACACGGCGACCGAGCTGCGCGGCACGGGCGGAGTGCTGGCGTCCCGCGACAACTACGCCGAGACCCTCGTCGACGAGATCCGCCTCGCCCGAAAGGTCCTCGGCGACGATCCGCGCGAGGTCCGCACGGTCTTCGTCGGCGGCGGTACGCCCACTCTGCTGGCCGCCGACGATCTCGTACGGATGCTGGGGGCGATCCGCGACGAGTTCGGGCTGGCACCGGACGCGGAGATCACGACGGAGGCGAACCCGGAGTCGGTGGACCCGGCATATCTGGCCACCCTGCGCGAGGGTGGCTTCAACCGGCTCTCCTTCGGCATGCAGAGCGCGAAGCAGCACGTGCTGAAGGTCCTGGACCGCACCCACACCCCGGGCCGCCCCGAGGCGTGCGTGGCAGAGGCCCGCGCGGCGGGCTTCGAGCACGTCAACCTGGACCTGATCTACGGCACACCGGGCGAGTCGGACGACGACTGGCGGGCTTCGCTGGAGGCGGCGATCGGCGCCGGCCCGGACCATGTGTCCGCCTATGCCCTGATCGTCGAGGAGGGCACCCAGCTGGCCCGCCGCATCCGCCGGGGCGAGGTCCCGATGACGGACGACGACGTCCACGCCGACCGGTACCTGATCGCGGAGTCGGTGCTGTCGCAGGCGGGCTTCGACTGGTACGAGGTCTCCAACTGGGCGACCTCGGAGGCGGGCCGCTGCCTGCACAACGAGCTGTACTGGCGGGGCGCCGACTGGTGGGGCGCGGGGCCTGGGGCCCACTCGCACGTGGGCGGCGTCCGCTGGTGGAACGTGAAGCATCCGGGCGCGTACGCGGCGGCACTGGCGGCGGGCCGCTCGCCGGGGGCCGGACGCGAGCTGCTGTCCGAGGAGGACAGGAGGGTCGAGCGGATCCTGCTGGAGCTGCGGCTGCTGGAGGGGGCGCCGCTGGCGCTGCTGAGGGAGGAGGGGCTCACCGCCTCGCGCCGAGCACTCTCAGAGGGGCTCTTGCAGACCGGTCCGTACGAGGAGGGGCGTGCGGTGCTGACGCTTCGGGGGCGGTTGCTGGCGGACGCGGTGGTCAGGGATTTGGTGGACTGATCACTCCGGTGGGTGAATCGGTACCACGGGCCACACCACCGGATTCGGCACCTTCGGCAACGTCAGGCCTCACCGCTACCCGTGACGAAGTCGATCAGCTCCTCCACCCGCCCCAGCAACTCCGGCTCCAGGTCCTTGTAGGACCCCACCCGCTTCAGGATCGCCTGCCACACCGCCCCGGTGTTCTCCGAGGGCCACCCCAGCGCCCGGCACACCCCCGTCTTCCAGTCCTGCCCGTGCGGGACGCGCGGCCAGGACTCGATGCCCAGGGCCGACGGCTTCACCGCCTCCCAGATGTCGATGTACGGGTGGCCCACGACCAGGGCGTGTTCGCTGGTCACCGACTCCGCGATGCGCCATTCCTTCGTGCCGGGGACGAGGTGGTCCACCAGGACGCCCAGGCGTGCGTCCGGACCCGGCGCGAAGTCGGCCACGATCGAGGGAAGGTCGTCGACACCCTCCAGGTACTCCACGACCACGCCCTCGATGCGCAGGTCGTCGCCCCAGACCTTCTCGACCAGCTCGGCGTCGTGGCGGCCCTCCACGTAGATACGGCCGGCGCGGGCCACGCGCGCGCGTGCGCCGGGCACGGCGACCGAACCGGACGCCGTCCGGCTGGGACGTGCGGGAGCCGAGGACGACGGGCGTACGAGCGTCACCACCTTGCCCTCCAGCAGGAACCCCCGCGGCTCCAGCGGGAACACCCGGTGCTTGCCGAAGCGGTCCTCCAGCGTCACCGTGCCCGCCTCGCAGCGGATCACCGCGCCGCAGAAACCCGTGCCCGGCTCCTCCACCACCAGGCCCGGGTCCGCCGGTACCTCGGGGGCGGGCTTGGGCTTCTTCCAGGGCGGGGTCAGGTCCGGGGAGTACTGGCGCATTCGGATGACGATAGGAGAAGCCCCGCGGGTACGTCTCGCGGATCAGGGCGACACGCCGAAGCGGGCCGCCAAGGCGTTCCGCTGGCGTCGTACGAACTCCGCGTCCACCACCGCTCCGTGACCGGGCACGTACAGCGCATCCTCGCCGCCCAGGTCCAGCAGGCGGTCCAGGGCGGCCGGCCAGTGCGACGGTACGGCGTCGGGGCCCGCCTGGGGTTCGCCGGACTCCTCCACCAGATCGCCGCAGAAGACGACCTCCCGATCGCCGGGGGCCACGCCCGGCACCAGCACGACCAGATCGTGGGCCGTGTGGGCCGGGCCCACGTTCGCCAGCAGGACCTGGCGGCCGCCCTCCAGGTCGAGGGTCCACTCGCCGCTCACCTGGTGCCGGGGGTGGACCAGGGCGTCGAGGGCCTCGTCCGCCGCGTCCGGGTCCAGGCCGTTGCCCACGGCGTCCGAGCGCAGTTCCGCACGCTCGTGCGCGAACACCGTGTCCATGCCCACCGCGCCGTACACCTCCGCCCCGGCGAACGCCGCAGCCCCGAAGACGTGATCGAAGTGGGGATGGGTCAGCGCGAGATGGGTCACACGGTGACCCGCGAGCCACTGGGCCTGCGTACGCAACCGCGCGCCCTCTCCGAGGCTTGACCCGGCGTCGATCACGAGCGCCGTGTCCCGGCCCACGACCAGCCCCGCGGTGCAGTCCCAGCCCGGAAGCCGGCATCTGCCCACCCCGGCCGCCAGCCGTTCCCACCCGAGCTCTTCCCAAGTCACCGTCATACGGCGACGCTAACCAAGACACCACCGTCGGGCACGGTGGTGCCGGACCGGCCTTGCCCGGGGCGTACCCCACCGCCGTACACTGGCCGGGGACGGTTGGCACTCACCAGCGCAGAGTGCCAGGCGAAATGTCAAGGGGACGACTTCTGGAGGTGTGCGCGGTTGCTGAGTGAACGCAGGCTTCAGGTGTTGCGCGCCATCGTCCAGGACTATGTCGGGACCGAGGAGCCGGTCGGGTCGAAGGCGCTGACCGAGCGCCACAACCTCGGGGTGTCCCCGGCGACCGTCCGCAATGACATGGCTGCCCTGGAGGACGAGGGTTTCATCGCCCAGCCGCACACCAGCGCGGGGCGCATCCCGACCGACAAGGGTTACCGGCTGTTCGTCGACAAGCTCGCCGGCGTCAAGCCGATGACCCCGCCGGAGCGGCGCGCCATCCAGAACTTCCTCGACGGCGCCGTCGACCTCGACGACGTCGTGGCGCGCACCGTGCGGCTGCTCGCGCAGCTCACGCGGCAGGTCGCCGTCGTGCAGTACCCGTCGCTGACCCGGTCCACCGTCCGGCATGTGGAGCTGCTCTCGCTCGCGCCCGCGCGTGTGATGCTCGTGCTGATCACGGACACCGGGCGGGTCGAGCAGCGGATGATCGACTGTCCCGCGCCCTTCGGCGAAGCCTCGCTCGCGGACCTGCGCGCGCGGCTCAACAGCCGGGTCGCGGGGCGGCGCTTCACCGACGTGCCCAGGCTCGTCGAGGACCTCGCCGAGGCCTTCGACATGGAGGACCGCGGCACAGTCTCGGCGGTGCTCTCCACTCTGCTGGAGACACTCGTCGAGGAGAACGAAGAGCGGCTGATGATCGGCGGCACCGCCAATCTCACCCGCTTCGGACATGACTTCCCCCTCACCATCCGGCCCGTCCTGGAGGCACTCGAGGAGCATGTCGTGCTCCTCAAGCTCCTTGGCGAGGCAGGGGATTCGGGCATGACCGTACGCATCGGTCACGAGAACGCCTACGAGGGACTCAACTCAACGTCTGTCGTGTCGGTCGGCTACGGTTCGGGCGGCGAGGCAGTAGCCAAGCTCGGCGTGGTCGGACCGACCCGCATGGATTACCCGGGAACGATGGGAGCGGTACGCGCAGTGGCACGGTACGTCGGACAGATCCTGGCGGAGTCGTAAGTGGCCACGGACTACTACGCCGTTCTCGGCGTGCGTCGCGACGCGTCGCAGGAAGAGATCAAGAAGGCCTTCCGGCGGCTCGCGCGCGAGCTGCACCCGGACGTCAACCCGGATCCGAAGACCCAGGAGCGGTTCAAGGAGATCAACGCCGCTTACGAGGTGTTGTCGGACCCGCAGAAGAAGCAGGTCTACGACCTCGGCGGCGACCCGCTGTCCCAGGCGGGCGGCGCGGGAGCCGGCGGCTTCGGCGCGGGCGGCTTCGGGAACTTCTCGGACATCATGGACGCGTTCTTCGGTACGGCGTCCCAGCGCGGCCCGCGCTCGCGCACCCGCCGCGGCCAGGACGCGATGATCCGGCTGGAGATCGAGCTCGACGAGGCGGCCTTCGGCACGACGAAGGACATCCAGGTCGACACGGCCGTCGTCTGCAACACCTGCAACGGTGAGGGGGCTGCCCCCGGCACCTCCGCTCAGACGTGTGACATGTGCCGCGGTCGTGGTGAGGTGTCGCAGGTGACGCGGTCCTTCCTGGGCCAGGTCATGACGTCGCGGCCCTGCCCGCAGTGCCAGGGATTCGGGACGGTGGTTCCCACGCCGTGCCCCGAGTGCGCGGGGGACGGACGCGTGCGGTCCCGTCGGACGCTCACGGTCAAGATCCCGGCCGGTGTCGACAACGGCACCCGGATCCAGCTCGCCGGCGAGGGCGAGGTCGGGCCCGGTGGCGGTCCCGCCGGTGACCTGTACGTCGAGATCCACGAGCTGCCGCACTCGACCTTCCAGCGGCGCGGCGACGACCTGCACTGCACGGTGACGATCCCGATGACCGCGGCGTCCCTCGGTACGAAGGTGCCGCTGGAGACGCTGGACGGCCTCGAGGAGGTCGACATCCGGCCCGGCACCCAGTCCGGTCAGTCGATTCCGCTGCACGGACGCGGTGTGACGCATCTGCGGGGTGGCGGGCGCGGCGATCTCATCGTCCACGTCGAGGTCACCACGCCGACCAAGCTGGACCCCGAGCAGGAGCGGTTGCTGCGCGAGCTGGCCAAGCTGCGGGGCGAGGAGCGGCCGCAGGGGCAGTTCCAGCCGGGGCAGCAGGGGTTGTTCTCGCGGTTGAAGGATGCGTTCAACGGGCGCTGAGTCCGGTGGCGCAGTGCCCCTGCATGGCACGGCACAGGGCCGATTCGGACTTGTTCGGAGGACGTGACAACATGCCGTCATGTCCTCCGCACTGACCGATCTTTTCCCCCATCCGATCGTGCAGGCCCCCATGGCGGGCGGCGTCTCCGTGCCGCAGCTCGCCGCTGCCGTGTCCGAGGCAGGTGGGCTGGGGTTTCTCGCCGCCGGGTACAAGACCGCCGACGGGATGTACCAGGAGATCAAGCAGCTGCGGGGGCTGACGGGCCGGCCCTTCGGGGTCAACCTGTTCATGCCGCAGCCCGAGTACGCCGACGCCGCGGCCGTGGACGTCTACGCGCATCAGCTCGCGGGTGAGGCCGCCTGGTACGAGACCGAGCTGGGGGACCGGGACAGCGGACGGGACGACGGGTACGACGCCAAGCTGGCCGTGCTGCTCGACAACCCGGTGCCGGTCGTCTCGTTCCACTTCGGGGTGCCGAAGCCCGATGTGCTGGAGTCCCTGCGCCGCGCCGGAACCGTCACCCTCGTTACCGTCACCACCACGGACGAGGCCCTCGCCGTGCAGCAGGCCGGTGCCGATGCCGTGATCGTGCAGGGAGTGGAGGCCGGCGGCCACCAGGGGACGCATCGCGACAACCCGGAGACGGACCGGTCGGGCATCGGGCTGCTCTCCCTCCTCGCGCAGGTCCGGGAGACCGTGAGCCTGCCCATCGTCGCCGCCGGCGGCATCATGCGGGGCAGCCAGATCGCCGCCGTCCTCGCGGCCGGGGCCAGTGCCGCCCAGCTCGGCACCGCCTTCCTCGCCACCCAGGAGTCCGGCGCCAACGCCCTGCACAAGCAGGCGCTGACCAACCCCCTGTTCGTACGGACCGAGTTGACGCGCGCGTTCTCCGGCCGGCCCGCCCGCGGCCTGGTCAACCGCTTCATGCGCGAGCACGGGCCGTACGCCCCCGCCGCCTACCCCGAGGTCCACCACCTGACCTCCCCCCTGCGCAAGAAGGCCGCCGCGTCCGGTGACGCGCAGGGCATGGCCCTGTGGGCGGGGCAGGGGCACCGTATGGCACGCGAACTGCCCGCCGGGCAGCTGGTGGAGGTGCTGGCCGCCGAGCTGGACGCCGCGGCGACAGCGTTGTCGGCGGCCTCCAAGGGGGGTGCGGTCGGATGACGGCGCCGGTGTTCGTCGTCGAGTCGCTGGAGCGGGGCGACCTCTCCGGCGGCGAGTACGTTCTCGACGGTCCCGAGGGGCGGCACGCCGTCTCGGTGAAGCGGCTGCGGGCCGGTGAGCAGGTCGTCCTCACCGACGGGCTCGGGCGCTGGGCCGAGGGTGTCGTCAAGGCGGCCGAGGGCAAGGACCGGCTGGTCATGAGCGTGGGTGCGGTGACCGAGGAGCCGGTGGTACAGCCTCGTATCACCGTCGTCCAGGCCCTCCCCAAGGGCGACCGCGGTGAACTGGCCGTCGAGACCATGACCGAGACCGGCGTCGACGCGATCGTGCCGTGGGCGGCCGCCCGGTGCATCACGCAGTGGAAGGGCGAGCGGGGCGCGAAGGCCCTCGGCAAGTGGCGGGCCACCGCCCGCGAGGCCGGCAAGCAGTCGCGCCGGGTGCGCTTCCCGGAGGTCGCGGAGGCGGCCACGACCAAGCAGGTCGCGGCGCTGCTCGCCGACGCCGACTTCGCCGCCGTACTGCACGAGGAGCGCGACTACGGCAGTGAGCCGCTCGCGACCGCCGAACTGCCCGCCGAGGGCGAGATCGTGCTCGTCGTCGGCCCCGAGGGCGGCGTGGCCCCCGAGGAACTCGCCCTCTTCGAGGAGGCGGGCGCGAAGGCGTACCGTCTGGGCCGTACCGTCCTGCGCACCTCCACCGCCGGAACCGCGGCGACGGCACTGCTCCTCGGCCGCACCGGCCGCTGGGCCTGACCAGGAGGGACGTCCGCCGTGGAACTCGCCCAAGTACGGCTCCTGGTCGGCGACTTCGCCGCCTGCTACCGCTTCTACGCCGACGTCCTCGGCCTCAAGCCGCAATCGGGCGCGGCGCACGGGCCCTACGAGAAGTTCAGCCCCGCCACCGGTTCGGCGGGCATCGCCCTCCAGGACCGGGCGATGATGGCCGAGGTCCTGGGCGAACTCGGCGACGAGGCCAGGGGCCATCGCTCACTGGTGGTCCTGCGCGTCGACGATCTGGACACCTACTGCGCACAGATCGCCGAACGCGGCGCCACCCTCCTCCACGACCCCACCCCGCTGACCGACCGCATGCGCGTCGCCCACCTCAAGGACCCGGAGGGGAACCTGGTGGAACTTCAGGAATGGCTGCTGCTGCGCACCTGAGGCCGGGCGCCTCCCGCCGTGACTGCGCGAGCAGGGAGTGGCCGTATGCGCTCTACCGCGGCGGCCGGGACAGTGGCAGGCTGCGGTCCCATGGGGGCATTCAGGAGGGTTCGGTCTCGCCTCGACCGGCTTGCCGGGCGTCATGCGCGGGTGGCTGCCGTGGCAGGGCTCGCGGTCGTCGCCGTCGGCTCGGTGGTCGGCTGTGATCCGGGTGGGCTGAGCTCGGCGACCGTGGCATTCACGACCGATCAGACCGTGACCGAGGAGCTGGAGCGGCAGAAGGCCGACGTGCAATGGCTCAACTGCACGGGCTCGTACGACGACAAGGGCAACGGCAGCTCGCCGACCGCCAGTGAGAACACCGTCGTCAAGGTCGACTGCGAGGGCGAGACCAAGGACGGCAAGGACATCGTCGTCACCGGCCGGATCACCCGGGCCGTCAGCGGTTCCTGTGTGCGCGGGGACCTCGTCGCCAAGATCGACGGCAAGGAGTGGTTCCACGTGAACGGGCTGGGCGACTGCGACGCCACGCCCTCGCCCGTCAACCCGTCCGGGGGCGGACAGCAGCCCGGCCCCACGGTCACGGTGACGGTCACCAAGACGGTCTACTGCAAGCAGCACCCGAACTGCTGGCCGGAGGGCAAGTGAGCGCCTCCCGGCGGGAGTTGGGGCAAGTGATCCAAAGCCCTGTTCGCGGGCGCCGCGCTTGCCTAGGGTGATCGGGTGACACAGTCCGCGACGCCTGCTCCGACTTCGGCCACCGCCCCCTCGCCGTCGTATCTGCGGTATCCGCATCTGCGCGGCGACCTCGTCGCCTTCACCGCCGAGGACGACGTATGGCTCGCCCCCCTCGACGGCGGCCGGGCCTGGCGGGTCAGCGCCGACAACGTGCCGGTCTCCCTGCCGCGCATCTCGCCCGACGGTACGACCGTCGCCTGGACCTCCACCCGCGACGGCGCCCCCGAGGTGCACATCGCGCCGGTCGACGGCGGCCCCTCCAGGCGCCTCACGCACTGGGGCAGCGGGCAGACCAGGGTGCGCGGCTGGACGCCCGACGGTCAGGTCCTCGCGATCAGCACCCAGGGCCAGGCGGGCAGCCGCCGCACCTGGGCCCACACGGTCCCGCTCGACGGCGGACCGGCCACCACCCTGCCGTACGGGCCCGTCGCCGATGTCGTCCACGGGCCTCGGCTGCTGCTCGCGTCCGCGCCCATGGGGCTGGAGGCGGCCCGGTGGAAGCGCTACCGGGGCGGTACGGCGGGGAAGTTGTGGATCGAGCACGAGGGTGACGGGGACTTCGTACGGCTGCATGAGGCGCTGGACGGGAACATCGAGTACCCGATGTGGGTGGGCGAGAGGGTCGCCTTTCTCTCCGACCACGAGGGCGTGGGGGCCGTGTACTCGTCCCTCGCCGACGGGTCCGACCTGCGACGGCACACCCCCGATGGGGGCACCTCCCGCTCGAGCGAAGCCGAGAGTGGGGGAGGCTTCTACGCCCGGCACGCCGCGAGCGACGGCACCCGTGTCGTCCACGCCTCGGCCGGTCAACTGTGGCTCCTGGACGACCTCGACGGCGCCGAGCCGCGCCGGCTCGACATCCGGCTCGGCGGGCAGCGCACCGACCGGCAGACGTATCCGTTGAACGCCGCCCGCGCGTTCGGGGAGGCGGCGCCCGACCACACCGCGCGCGGCAGCGCGGTCTCCGTGCGGGGGGCCGTGCACTGGGTCACCCACCGCTCCGGCCCCGCCCGTGCGCTCGCCGCCGAGCCGGGGGTACGCGCCCGGCTGCCGCGCACCTTCCGCGCGGAGGGCGAGGAGTGGGTGGTGTGGGTGACGGACGCGGAGGGCGACGACGCGCTGGAGTTCGCGCCCGCGACCGGGCTAGCGCCGGGAGCCACCCCGCGCAGGCTCGGCGCCGGGCAGCTGGGCCGCGTCCTGGAACTCGCCATGGCGCCCGACGGGAGCCGCGCCGCGGTCGCCGCGCACGACGGCCGCGTGCTGTTCGTCGAGCGGGAGACCGGCGAGGTGCGCGAGGTGGACCGCAGCGCGGACGGGGACGTCTCCGGGCTCGTCTTCTCGCCCGACTCGGCCTGGCTCGCCTGGTCGCACCCCGGCCCGCGCCCGCTGTCCCAGCTCAAGCTCGCCAACACCACCGACCTGTCGGTGTCCGAGGCGACCCCGCTGCGCTTCCAGGACTACGCGCCGGCGTTCACGCAGGACGGCAAGCACCTGGCGTTCCTGTCGACGCGGGCCTTCGACCCGGTCTACGACGAGCACGTCTTCGACCTCGCGTTCGTGGTCGGCTCCCGCCCGCACCTGATCACCCTCGCCGCGACCACTCCGTCCCCCTTCGGCCCGCAGCGGCACGGCCGCCCCTTCGACGCGCCCGACAAGGACGAGACCCCCGACAGCGAGGGCACCCCGACCACGCGCATCGACCTCGAAGGCCTGGCCGACCGGATCGTGCCGTTCCCGGTCGAGGCCGCCCGCTACAGCACGCTGCGGACCGCCAAGGACGGCGTGCTGTGGCTGCGGCACCCCGTGCGCGGCGCCCTCGGTGCGTCCCGGGCCACGCCCGACGACCCGGAGCCCAAGACCGAGCTGGAGCGCTACGACCTCGTCCAGCGGCGCGTCGAGCATCTTGCCGACGACGCCGACGACTTCGAGGTCAGCGGCGACGGCAAACGGGTGCTGCTGTGGACCGACGGACGGCTGAAGGTCGTACCGAGCGACCGGCGGGCCTCCGGCGACGACGACAGCGACACGAACATCACCGTCGACCTGAGCCGCGTACGGCAGAAGGTCGACCCGCCGGCCGAGTGGCGGCAGATGTTCGAGGAGACCGGCCGCATCATGCGGGACCACTTCTGGCGGCCGGACATGAGCGGGGTGGACTGGTCCGGGGTGCTGGACCGCTACCGCCCGCTGCTCGACCGGGTGGCCACCCACGACGACCTCATGGACCTGCTGTGGGAGGTGCAGGGCGAGCTCGGCACCTCGCACGCCTACGTCGCCCCGCGCGGCGGGTACGGCAGCGGGGCCCGGCAGGGCCTGCTGGGTGCCGACATCTCCCGCCACGCCGACGGGAGTTGGCGGATCGACCGGATCCTGCCCTCGGAGACCTCCGACCCCGACGCGCGGGCCCCGCTGGCCGCGCCCGGGGTCGCCGTGCGTGCCGGGGACGCGATCGTGGCGGTGGCCGGCGCGCCGGTGGACCCGGTGACCGGGCCCGGCCCGCTGCTCGTCGGCACGGCGGGCAAGGCGGTGGAGCTGACGATCTCGCCGGCCGGGGGCGGAGACGTACGGCATGCGGTCGTGGTCCCGATCGCGGACGAGCAGCCCCTGCGGTACCACGCGTGGGTGGCGGACCGGCGGGCGTACGTCCACGAGAAGTCCGGCGGCAGGCTGGGCTACCTCCATGTGCCGGACATGCAGGCGCCCGGGTGGGCCCAGATCCACCGTGACCTGCGCGTCGAGGTGGCACGCGAAGGGCTCGTCGTGGACGTGCGGGAGAACGGCGGCGGGCACACCTCGCAGCTCGTCGTCGAGAAGCTGGCCCGGCGGATCGTGGGCTGGGAACTGCCGCGCGGGATGCGGCCGTACAGCTATCCGGCGGACGCCCCGCGCGGCCCTGTCGTGGCGGTGGCGAACGAGTTCTCCGGCTCCGACGGCGACATCGTGAACGCGGCCATCAAGGCACTGGGGCTCGGCCCGGTGGTGGGCACGCGGACGTGGGGCGGCGTCATCGGGATCGACAGCCGCTACCGCCTGGTCGACGGCACGCTGATCACCCAGCCGAAGTACGCCATCTGGCTGGAGGGCTACGGCTGGGACGTGGAGAACCACGGCGTCGACCCGGACGTGGAGGTTCTCCAGCGCCCGCAGGACTGGGCCGCGGGGCGGGACGCCCAGCTGGACGAGGCGATCCGGATCGCGCTGGCGGGGCTGGAGGAACGGCCCGCGAAGACACCGCCGGCGCTGCCGACCTGAGGCAGGCGGTGTGCCGGTGGGCCGTCGGCGCTCAGCGCAGCACGGCCGCCAGCAGGTCGGTGCCGAGGGCCGTCAGGTCGGGCAGGTTGAGGGTGTAGCGGATGTAACGACCGTGCCGCCGGGCCGTGAGCAGGCCCGCGCGGCGCAGGACGGCGAGGTGGCGGGAGACCTCCGGGGGCGACAGCTCCCAGGTGTGGGCCAGCTCGCCGGTGGTGTGGGGGCCGCGGGCCAGGGTGCGCAGCAGCCGCAGCCGTACCGGATGCGCGAGTGCCTCCAGCCGCAGGGTGACCGTCTGCAGCGACACCGGCTGCTCCGACGGACTCGGCTCGGCCACGGGGTACTGCACCACCGGCTGCCAGCCCGGCGCGTGGACCGCCACCAGGTGCGGTCGGCCGAAGACACTGGGGATGAAGGTGACCCCGGTGCCGTGGGCCGAGGTCGCCTTGTCCTGCAGCTTGTCCACGACTATGCAGTCGCCCTCCGGTGACAGGGTGACCGCCCCGGAGACCGATGCGAGGGCCGCCCCGACGCCCTGGCGCCTCAGCAGGTCGTTCTTCAGGCGCAGGTCGGTGGCGAGCTGCACGGCGACGCCCGCCCAGGCGGCGTCGAAGAAGGCCTCGGCGCACTGCTCCAGGGTGTCGCGCACCCGCCCCCGCACACCGGCCGGGTCCGCCAGCAGCCGCTGCGCGAACGCCTCCTGCCGCGGGCCACGGGCCTGGGCCAGCTCCAGGGCCCGCTCGCGCGCCGTCGCGTCGGTCAGGGGCGACGGCGCCGCCAAGCGCACCCGGTTGCCGCCGCACGTGGTCACGAGCGCGGCCGTCACATACGTCTCGTCGTCGATCCGGTCCACGTCGTCCAACTCCTCGGCGAGGGTCGGACGGGGCCGGGCGGGAATCAGGAAGTCGGCCTGCGAGGAACGCCAGAGGAACTCCGCCTCCCGGAGCCGCTCGGCCAGCTCGGGCCGCAGCCCGGCCCGGACGTCCGAGGCCCAGTCGGCGAGCTGCGGATGATGCCCGGGTTCGGCCAGCACGTGCAGCATCGCGGTCAGCTCGGCCAGCGGGGAGGCGGCGAACCGCAGCCGCTCGGACGGCAGTCCGCCGATGTCGATCCTCAACGTCACCGCATCATCATCACGGACCGGTCAGCATCGCCGACAAGGCGGCCTGCGCCGACGTCGGTTGACGGTGTTCGTCAACCGGCGCAGCCGGCCCGACGTGCCGTCCGCACCGTTGGCGCCATGGCAACCACCATCAAGATCCGGCCCCGCGCCCTCGTCGGTGCCTCCGGAGGCCCCCGCTACGCCGTCGCCCTGGTCGTGGACGCGCTCGGCACCGGCCTGCTGCGGCCCTTCCTGCTGCTCTACGGAGTCACGGTGCTGAGGCTGTCCGCGCCGGCCACCGGCATCGCCATGACGGCCGGCGTCGTCGTGGGCCTGGTGTGCATGCCCGCGGTGGGCCGATGGCTGGACCGGGGCGCGCGCAGCACGGTCGTCGCGGCGTCGATGCTGGTGCGGGTGCTGGGCGTGGTGCTGCTGCTCGCCACCCCGGCGGGGCACGTCTGGCTGTTCGCGACGGCGGCGCTCTTCCTCGGCATCGGCAACCAGGCATGGCCGGCCGCCCACGCGGCTCTCGTCGCCACCGTCGCCCACGGCCGGGAGCGCGATGCCGCTCTCGCGGCAGGCCGAGCCCTGCGCAACGCCGGCCTGGGCGTCGGCGCGCTGCTCGCCACCGTGGCCCTGACGGGCGGCGCCACCGCGTTGCAGGCGCTGGCAGCCGTCACCGGGCTCGCCTATCTCACCGCGGCGGCCCTTGCCTGGTCGGTCCACCTCCACGCGCATCCGGCCGCCACCCCGGCCAAGGGCAGGGACGACGAGCCCGCGCCCCGGATGCGCGCGCTGCTGGCCGCCAACGTCATCTACGTCTTCTGCCTCAACGTCCCCGAAATCGCCCTGCCCTTGATCCTGGTGACGCAGTTGCACGCATCCCCGGTGTGGTCGGCGGCCATCTTCGTGGCCAACACCGTGCTGGTGGTCACCCTGCAGGTGCCGGTCACCGTCCTGCTGTCCCGCTTCTCCCGGCCGACCGTGCTGGCCCTGGCCGGCGTGGTGCTCACCGCGTCCTACCTCGGCTTCCTCGCGGCCACGTCACTGGGGGACGGCTGGGGTGCCCCGGCTGTCGCCGCGGTGTCCGTCGTCTGCACGATCGGCGAGATCATCTACGCCGGCAGCGCCACCGCGCTGGTCACCGCCCTCGCTCCGGCCCATGTCCTGGGGCGTTCCCTCGCCCGTTTCGAGCTCTCCACGGGCTTCGGCCTCGCCGTCTCCCCGGCCGTCATCACCGCGCTCGCCCCGCACGGCCCGACCGCCCTCTGGGGCAGCCTCGCCGCCGCGACGCTCCTGTCCTCCTGCGCGGTCGTCACCGAGAAGCAACTCCGGTGACCGGAAACCGATCACCCGAGGCCGACGACGATACGATGCCCCCCGTAAAGGACGCGCCCAACTCCCGGAGGGAACCCTCATGGCAGGCGAGCCGCAGGACGACTGTCTGTTCTGCAAGATTGTCGAGGGGCACGTCCCGGCGACGATCGTCCGGGAGACGGAGACGACCGTCGCGTTCCGGGACATCAACCCCCAGGCGCCCACGCACGTCCTGGTCATCCCCAAGGCGCACTACAAGGACGCCGCCGCCCTCGCCACCGCCGAACCGGCCCTCGCCGCGGACGTCCTGCGGGAGGCCCAGGCCGTCGCCGACGAGGACAAGCTGGAGAGCTACCGGGTCGTCTTCAACACCGGCGCCGGCGCCGGTCAGACCGTCTGGCACGCCCACGCCCACGTCCTGGGCGGCCGCGGCATGCAGTGGCCCCCCGGATAGGCCGCAGCTGCCGTGTCCGTACGTGAATTGGTGGTCCTCGGCACCGCGAGCCAGGTCCCCACCCGGCACCGGAACCACAACGGGTATCTGCTGCGGTGGGACGGACAGGGAATCCTGTTCGATCCCGGCGAGGGCACGCAGCGGCAGATGCTGCGTGCCGGAGTGGCCGCGCACGACCTGAACCGGATCTGCATCACCCACTTCCACGGGGACCACTCGCTGGGACTGGCCGGGGTCATCCAGCGGATCAACCTCGACAAGGTTCCGCATCCCGTCACCGCCCACTACCCGCGTTCCGGGCAGCGCTTCTTCGACCGGCTGCGGTACGCCACCGCCTACCGCGAGACCGTCGACATCGCCGAGGCCCCGATCAGCGAGGACGGCGTCATCGCCGCCACCGGCGGCCACAATCTGGAGGCCGCGCGGCTCTCGCACCCCGTCGAGTCGTACGGCTACCGCCTCGTCGAGCCCGACGGCCGCCGCATGCTGCCCGAACGGCTCGCCGCGCATGGCATCAAGGGGCCGGACGTCGGACGGATCCAGCGGGAAGGGGTGCTGGACGGGGTCTCGCTCGACGACGTCAGTGAGGTCCGGCGCGGGCAGCGGTTCGCCTTCGTCATGGACACACGGCTGTGTGACGGCGTGTACTCCCTCGCCGACGGCTGCGACATGCTCGTCATCGAGTCCACCTTCCTGGACGAGGACGTGCAACTCGCCGTCGAGCACGGTCATCTGACCGCCGGCCAGGCCGCCAGGGTCGCGCTCGACTGCGGCGTACGGCATCTCGTGCTCACCCACTTCAGCCAGCGCTACTCCGAGCCTGGGGGCACCTCCCGGACGGAGTCTGGGGGAGAGTTCGAGCGGCAGGCGCGGGCCGCCGGGTTCGAGGGGGAGCTGACCGTCGCGCACGACCTGCTGCGGGTGCCACTTCCGAAACGGCGGTAGCACCGCCGTACGATGCTTCGATGCCCCTCCCCAAAGCAGAACTGCACCTCCACATCGAAGGCACCCTCGAACCCGAGCTCGCCTTCGAGCTGGCCGCACGCAATGGCGTCGAGCTGCCGTACCTGGACACCGACGAGATCCGCAAGGCCTATCAGTTCGAGGACCTCCAGTCCTTTCTGAACCTTTACTACGAGCTCATGGCCGTCCTGCGCACCGAGCGGGACTTCGAGGACCTGGCGAACGCCTACCTCGCCCGTGCCGCCGCGCAGGGCGTGCGGCATGCGGAGATCTTCTTCGACCCGCAGGCGCACACCAAGCGGGGCCTGGAGCTGGGCACGGTCGTCGAGGGGCTGTCGCGGGCGCTGGGGAGCAGCGAGGCGAACCACGGGGTCTCCACCCGGCTGATCATGTGCTTCCTGCGCGACGACTCCGCCGAGTCGGCCATGGCCACGCTCCGGGCCGCCGAGCCGTATCTCGACCGGATCACCGGCGTCGGCCTCGACTCGGCCGAGGTCGGCCACCCGCCGGTGAAGTTCCGCGAGGTCTACGAGGCAGCCGCCGCGCTCGGTCTGCGGCGCGTCGCGCACGCCGGCGAGGAAGGCCCGCCCGCCTACATCACCGAGGCCCTCGACGTCCTCGGTGTCGAGCGCGTCGACCACGGGCTGCGGTGCATGGAGGACCCGGCGCTGGTCGAGCGGCTGGTGCGGGAGCGGGTGCCGCTGACGCTGTGTCCGCTGTCGAACGTACGGCTGCGCACCGTCGACGTCCTCGCCGACCACCCGCTGCCCGCCATGCTCGACGCCGGGCTCCACTGCACGGTCAACTCCGACGACCCGGCCTACTTCGGCGGGTACGCCGGCGACAACTTCGACGCCGTACGCCAGACCCTCGGCCTCACCGACGAACGGCTGCGGGAGCTCGCCCGCAACTCGTTCCTCGCCTCCTTCCTGGAGGACGACGAGGAGCTGCGGGCGCGGTACCTGGCCGAGGTCGAGGCCTATGAGTTCGGGTAGCCGCCGAGGCTAGGTGGCCGCGGTGAGGCGGTCGGGGGCTGCGGGGTTGGCCTCGGCGGTGTCCAGGGGGATCTCGACGACTTCGACGTTCTCCACGACCTCGACCGTCCGCCGGCTCCGGCGGCTCAGAGCCACCGCCGTCATCGGTACGGCGACGATCAGCAGCCCGACCGCGAGGACCGCGCCCATGACCGAGAACCCGGCCTGTGCCGACAGAACGCTCCCGGTCAGCGGGCCGGCCGCCGTGCCCAGCGACGACGCCGAGCCGACGAGGACGGCCCAGCGGCCGCGGGTGTCGAGGGAGGCGGCGAGGCCGATGAGGTACGACAGGACGATCGGGTAGAAGGTGTTCCAGGCGATCTCGCCGGTCCCGAACGTCGTCAGGTCGGTGGCGGACGCGCTGAGCGCGATGCACGCCGCGATGAGTGCGGTACCGGCGCCGATGGGCAGTGCCCGGCCGAGGCGCGGGCCGAGCGCGCCCGCCCCGGTCACGCCCAGCAGGCCCGCGCCGAGCCCCACGGCGAACACCGCGCCGACCGTGGTCTCGGTCAACTGCGCCTGCGTCAGGCCTATTCGGCCGCTGACGCCCCAGAGGGAGTTCTGGGCGAGCGACCAGCACAGCATGCAGGCGGCGAGGGTCAGGCCGTGGCGCAGGTGGGGGAGGCCGGAGCCGTCCCAGCCGGGCTGGTGCGGCGTGGCCGTGGCGGCCGGGAGCCGGCCCGTCAGTGGCCATACGGTGAGCGCGGTGAGCGCGATCGCGGCCAGCGGCTGGCCATGGCCCGGGCCGAGGTGCGGCACCGTCAGATAGACGCCGCCCGCGAGGGCGGAGACGCCGAGCAGGCCGAGCGTGGTGGCCCGGTGCGGGTCCGGCTGGGCGGCGATGCGGGTGGCGGCGACCGCGGTGGCCGTACCGGATCCGAAGCCGCCGATCAGGACGCCAAGGACGACGGACGGTACGGCGTGCGCGAGCGCTGCCACGCCGTAGCCGAGGACGGCGAGCGTGAGGCCGACACGGGCCAGCCTGCGCGCCCCGATCCGCTCGACGCGTGAGGCCAGCAGGAAGCCCGCCGACGCCGAACTCAGCAGCAGTGCGCTGCCGACGGCGCCGGCCTGGGTGGGGGACAGCGGAAGACCGGAGTCGAGCCTGCCGACGACCGTCGGCAGCAGATATGGAGCGAGGTACCCGGCCGTGAAAAGGGCGACGAGGGGCCAGGGAGTGGTGCGAGGGGCGAACACGGGCGTTCCCAGGGCATGCGAAAGGAGCGGCTCAAGAGGGGGAGGGGCGCAGGCCGTCGACGGACAGGAACGCGCGGAGAATTTGTATCAAGCACACGGTTCGGAGAAGAAGCGCGGGGGGTGTGATCTGGCGCACGTTGCGTTTGGGGTGGGGAAGGCCGGGTAAACGAGGGCTTTCCTGAAGGCGCCGGGCCAGTCGTTCTCAGCTCGTCCGGGGTCCGGGGGCGAGGCCGCCCCATCCCGAACCCCGGCGGCCACTCTCGGTGCCGGTCCCGGCAATTCAGCCCGTCCGGCGTTTGCGGACGAGGCCCGTTGAGGGCCGAAGCGGGGGTCTGGGCAGCCCTGGCGAGGCGGTGCCGCTCACGCCGGGTGCCGTGCGAGCCGGCGCTAGCGCCAGTGCACCGACCCGCCCGCCGCAGGCGCCGTCGCCTCGATCTTCGCCCTGATCTCGCGCATCACCGCGACGATCCGCTCCTCGTGCCCCGCCGACAGCCGCGCCACCGGCACCGAGCAGCTGATCGCGTCCTGGGCAGGGGAGTCGTAGCGCAGGGCGAAGCCGAAGCCGACGATGCCGGGGACGCCCTCCTCGCGGTCGATCGAGTAGCCGCGCGCCCGCACCTCGGCGAGGTCGGCGGCGAGGGAGTCCCGGGTGGTGTGGGTGTGGGCGGTGAGGGGCTCGTACGGGCCCTCGGGGAGGTCGTCGTCCGGGCGCTCGGCGAGCAGTGCCTTACCCAGCGCTCCCACGTGCGCGGGAAGCCGTCGCCCGACCCGGCTGATCGTCCGCAGGTACTCGTGCGACTCGCGCGTCGCCAGATACGCCACGTCCCGGCCGTCCAGCCGCGCCATGTGGATCGTCTCGCCCAGCGCCTCCGAGGCCTCGTCGAGATACGGGCGTACGGCGCGCACGCGCGGGTCGGAGTCGAGGTAGCTGGTGCCGGTGAGCAGGGCGTGGATGCCGATGCCGTAGAGAGAGCCGGTGACGTCCGTGCGGACCCAGCCGCGGGAGATCAGGGTCTGCAGCAGCGCGTACATGGAGCTGCGCGGCACGTCCAGTGCGTCGGCCAGCTCCTGGAGGCGTGCGGGACGGTCGCCGCGCGCGGCGAGGAGCTCCAGCAACTCCACCGTGCGCGCCGCCGACTTCACCTCGCGGACGCCGCCTGTCTCTGACATGGGGCGATGGTAATCGGAGCGCCTCGGAAAGTGCCTCGGAAGCGCCTCGGATCGGCCGTGGCATTGACGGCCGCGGTTCGCGTATCTAATCTCGATTCTCATACGTGGATAACATCTACATGGGGAGATGACGAAGGTGAGCCTCGATACGGACCGGGTGAGCCTCGATACCGACACGACCCGGCGCTTGCGGGACGGCATGGCGCACGGCGTGCTGTCGTTCCCCCTCACGAGTTTCCGCGAGGACGGCTCGCTGGACCCGGACGGCTTCCGCGCCCATGTCGCCGCCCAGGCCGCCACCGAACCCGGCGCCGTCTTCCCCGCCTGCGGCACCGGCGAGTTCTTCTCGCTCGACGAGGACGAGTACCGGCAGGTCGTGTCGATCGCCGTCGAGGAGACGGGCGGACGGGTGCCGGTCGTCGCCGGGATCGGGTACGGCTGGGCGCAGGCCGCGCGGTTCGCGCGCATCGCCGAGGAGGCCGGCGCGGACGCCCTCCTCGTCCTGCCGCATTACCTCGTCGCCGCCCCGCAGGACGGACTGGTCGCCCAGCTGGAGCGGATCGCCGCCCGCACCCGCCTCCCGCTCATCGCCTACCAGCGCGGTCAAGTCGCCTTCACGGCCGACTCGTTGCGGCGGATCGCCCGCATCCCGAACGTCATCGGCCTCAAGGACGGCCACAGCGACCTCGACCGGCTCCAGCGCCTCACCCTCGCCGCCCCCGAGGGCTTCCTCTTCTTCAACGGGGCCGCCACCGCCGAGATCCAGGCCCGCGCGTACGCCGCCGTCGGCGTCCCGGCCTACTCCTCCGCCGTCCACGCCTTCGCCCCCGAGATCGCGAACGCCTTCTTCGCCGCACTCCAGGGCGGCGAGCACGGCACCGTCGACAAGCTGCTGCGCGACTTCTACGTCCCGCTCGTCGAGCTCCGCGACCGGGTGCCCGGGTACGCCGTGTCCCTGGTGAAGGCGGCGGCCCGGCTGCGCGGCCGCCCCGTCGGCCCCGTTCGCGCGCCGCTCACCGACCCGTCGGCCGGTGACCTGGCCGACCTCCGCGCGCTCCTCGCCACCGGACTCGACCTCGTAGGAGCCGCCCTGTGAACCTCACGATCACCGATGTCCGTATGACGCCCATCCTGGTCGCCGACCCGCCGCTGCTGAACACCCAGGGCGTCCACCAGCCGTACACACCCCGCCTGATCGTGGAGGTTGTGACGGCCGGCGGGATCACGGGGGTCGGCGAGACGTACGGCGACACCAAGTACCTGGAGCTCGCCCGGCCGTTCGCGCAGAAGCTGATCGGCCGTCAAGTCGGCGACCTCAACGGGCTGTTCACCGTCGCGGACGAGGTGGCCGTCGACCGGTCCCGGGTGTCCGGACAGGTCGACGTGGGCGGGCTGCGCGGTGTCCAGACCGCCGACAAGCTGCGGCTGTCCGTCGTCTCCGGCTTCGAGGTCGCCTGCCTCGACGCCCTCGGCAAGGCACTCGGGCTGCCCGTGCACGCGCTGCTCGGCGGCAGGGTGCGCGACGCGGTCGAGTACAGCGCGTATCTCTTCTACAGGTGGGCCGACCATCCGGCGGGCGTCGCGGCCGAGAAGGACGACTGGGGCGCCGCCGTCGACCCGGCCGGGGTCGTCGAGCAGGCGCGGAGGTTCACCAAGCGGTACGGGTTCACCTCCTTCAAGCTCAAGGGCGGTGTCTTCCCGCCGGACGAGGAGATCGCCGCCGTACGGGCACTCGCGGAGGCCTTTCCCGGGCATCCCCTGCGCCTCGACCCCAACGGGGCCTGGTCCGTCGAGACCTCGCTGAAGGTGGCGCGGGAGCTCGGGGACGTCCTGGAGTACCTGGAGGATCCGACGCTGGGTACGGCCGGTATGGCCGAGGTGGCCGCGCGGAGCGGGGTGCCGCTGGCGACCAACATGTGCGTGACGACGTTCGCGGAGATCAAGGAGGCCTTCGCCAAGGACGCCGTGCAGGTCGTGCTGTCCGACCACCACTACTGGGGCGGACTGCGCAACACCCGGCAACTGGCCGCGATCTGCCGCACCTTCGGCGTCGGGGTGTCCATGCACTCCAACACCCATCTGGGCATCTCCCTGGCCGCGATGACACACGTGGCGTCGACCGTCCCGAACCTCCACCACGCCTGCGACTCCCACTACCCCTGGCAGTCCGAGGACGTCCTCACCGAGCGCCTCACCTTCGAGGGCGGCAAGGTCGCCGTGTCGGACGCACCCGGCCTGGGTGTCGAGCTGGACCGCGACCGGCTCGCAGAGCTGCACCGGCGGTGGCTGGATGACGACGGCTCGCTGCGGGACCGGGACGACGCGGCCGCGATGCGGGTGGCCGAGCCCGGCTGGGTCACGCCGTCGGTGCCTCGCTGGTAGCGCCTCGGGCAGGATCGCGGTGGCGTTGTCGGTGGGGTGGTGCAGACTGGCCAGATCAGCACCACGTCAGGGAGCGCACCGTGACCACGCCCACCGCGCCGACCGGAAAGGGAGCCTCGCCCCAGAGGCCGTCGTCCAGAGCAGGGGGGCCGTATCGCCGGGCCCAGGTCGACCCCCTCGTCGGCCTGCGCACGGCCGCCGACCCGCCGTGGGACGTGTATCTCACGGGCACGGTCTTCCTCGACATCATCTTCACCGGCCTCGACTCCGCCCCGGTGCGCGGGACGGAGTCCTGGGCGCGCGGCATGGGGTCGAGCCCCGGCGGCGTGGCGAACATGGCCACCGCCCTGGCCCGCCTCGGCCTGAAGACGTCGCTCGCGGCGGCCTTCGGCGACGACCACTACGGCGAGTACTGCTGGGACGCGCTGGAGCACGGCGAGGGCATCGACCTCTCGCCGTCGCGCACGGTGCCGGGCTGGCACTCGCCGGTGACGGTCTCGATGGCGTACGAGGGGGAGCGCACGATGGTCTCCCACGGCCACGAGCCGCCACCGGAGGAGCCGGCGCCGGACTGCCCGCCCCGTGCGCGGGCCGCCGTGGCCTCCCTGGTGCCCGGGACGCGTGCACCCTGGATCGCCCAGGCCGCGCGCAAGGGCGCCCGGATCTTCGCCGACGTCGGCTGGGACGACACGGGGGCGTGGGACCTGGCGGGGCTGGCCGACCTGGAGCACTGCGAGGCGTTCCTGCCGAACGCGCAGGAGGCCATGCGGTACACCGGCGCCGACTGCCCGCGCGAGGCGGCCCACGCCCTCACCGAGCACGTCCCGGTCGCGGTCGTCACCCTGGGCGCGGAGGGCGCGTACGCGGTGGACAGCAGGACCGGGGAGACGGCTGTCGTCCCCGCGATCGCCGTGGAGGCCCTGGACCCGACCGGCGCCGGTGACGTCTTCGTGGCCGGCTTCGTCGCCGGCACCCTGGCCGACTGGCCGCTGGCCGACCGGCTGGCCTTCGCGGGCCTCACGGCCGCCCTGTCCGTCCAGGAGTTCGGCGGCTCCCTGTCGGCCCCCGGCTGGGCCGAGATCGGCGCCTGGTGGCGCCAGGTCCAGTCCCTCGACCGGCAGGACCCCGAGGCCCTGCACCGGTACGCGTTCCTGGCGGATCTGGTGCCGCAGGAGCAGGGCAGACCCTGGCCGCTGCGGCGGGCGGTGCCGACGATCGGGTTCCGCCGGTCGGCGTGACGGTCAGCTGGGCGTGGCCGGCGTGAGCACCACGAAGTCCGCGTTCGACGGGTCCACGCACACCGCGAGCCGGCCCACGCCCTCCGCGTCCTCCGGCCCCATCTGCACACTGCCGCCGTTCTCGGTGACCTTGGCGACCGCGGCGTCGCAGTCGGTCACGTTGAACACCGGGTGCCAGTACGGCCGCCCGCCCGCCAGCACCAGGTTCTCCACGGGGAGCTCCATCAGGCCGCCCTGCATGCGCTCCTCGGGCTGTCCGGCCGGGGTGATGAGGGTGTACGCGCCCCCGCCGCCCGGCATCGGCATGTCGCTGAACTGCCAGCCGAAGACACCGCTGTAGAACTCCTTCGCGCCCGCGGCGTCGGTCGTGTACAGCTCCGTCCACGACAGCGAACCCGTCTCGTCCGCCAGCTCGAAGCCCGAGTTCTTCCCCGGCTGCCAGACGGCGAACTGGCCGCCCAGCGGGTCGTCGTACTGCGCCATCCGTCCCCAGTCGTCGAGGTCCCGCGGAGGCACCCGCACCGTGCCGCCCGCGCCCTGCACGGCCTGCGTCGTGGCGTCCGCGTCGGTGACGGTGTAGTAGATCATCCACGCCGAGCGGGCGCCCTCCTCGGTGAGCTTGCCGAGCCCGGCGACGGTCTTGCCGTCCTTCTTGAACATCCCGCCTTCCATGTCGCCGCCCTCGCCCATGGACTCGTACTCCCAGCCGAGCACCGCGCCGTAGAAGGCCGCCGCGGCCCGGACGTCAGGGGCGCCGAGGTCGAGCCAACAAGGGGAGCCGGGAGCGAGGTCAGTGGTGATCATGACGAGTCCCTTCGCAGATCCGCTATGACCTCAGCGTGACACCCGGCACCGACAACCGCCCGTCGTGGCCCGACGGGATGCCGTGCCGGCCGGCTCTCGTTACGATCCGGTCATGAGCGACGACGCGCCTCAGGACCGGCAGGTGCTCGCCGCCGTCGTGCACGACTGGGCGGCGGCGATCGTCTCCAACGACCCCGCGCGGATCGCGGATTTCATGGCCGACGACTGGGCCATCGTCTCCGAGTCGGGCATCTCGACGAGGGAGCAGTTTCTGTCGTTCGTCGAGTCCGGCGAGCTGACCCACTCGTCGTTCCAGCTCGTCGGCGAGCCCAGGATCGTTCTGCTCGGCGACTCGGCGGTCGTGACGGTACGCATCACGAACACCGCCCACTACAAGGGCGAGCGCTTCGACGCCGACGAGTGGACGACCGACGTCTTCGTACGGCGGGACGGCCGCTGGCGCTGCGTGCTCAGCCACATCACCCCGGCGGCCCGGACCTGAACTGCCGGGAGACCGAGGGCCTCCTGAAACTCCCGGGAGGGCGAGGGGTTCCTGAACCTCAGCCCGCCGTCACCGTCGTACGCACCGCCCCGTCCGGCCCCGCCACCAGCACCGGCGTCTGCGGTCCGCCGAGGTCCCGTACCGCCGCGCGGTCCGCGTCCGAGGCGCCCTCGGCCTCCGTCACGACCGCCGCCGCCTCCAGCGACTTCGCGCCCGACGCCACCGCCATCGCCACCGCCGTGCGCAGCGCGCTCAGCTTCAGGGAGTCCAGGGCGACCGTCCCGGCGACATAGGTGCGGCCGGTCTCGTCCCGTACGGCCGCACCCTCGGGCACTGCATTGCGGGCCCGCGCGGAACGGGCCAGGGTGACGATCTTGCGGTCCTCGGGGTCGAGCGCGCTGTTGTCGGTCATGACCTGAGCATACGTAGCGGCGCCCGCGCTAACCGGCCACGGGGTACATGGCCCCGCGCCGCCCCTCCGGGGAGGCCAGCCACTCGAGCTTCGCCGCCGTGTTCGCCTCGTCCAGCGGCGTGTGCAGGACGATCGACAGGTCGGGCCGCACCGGCATCTGCATCACGCTCGACTCCATGCACAGCAGCCCGACCAGCGGATGGTCCAGCTCCTTGCGGATCTGCCCGGCGTCCTCGATGTCCCGCCGCTCCCACAGCGCGGTGAACTCCGGGCTGGACGCCTTCGCCTCGGCCAGCACGGACTGGAAGCCCTCGTCGTCGGGAGAAGCGGAGCACACCGCACGGAACTGCGCCACGACCGTCCGGGCGTTCTGCTCCCAACTCCTCGAACGCGACCGGTACATCGGGTCCGTGAAGAAGTCGATCAGACAGTTCCACCGCTTGCCGGGCCGCATGCCGAGCACGGTCGCAGCCGCGTCGTTGTGGAGCACGCCGTTGTAGTACCGGTCCATGATGTGCGCCGGATACGGCATCCACGCGTCGATCAGCCGCCGCAGCCCGTCGCACATGTCCCGCTTCTCGGGCGCCACTTCGGGGGCCGGCGGATTCAGCCCGGCCAGCAGATACAGATGCCGGCGCTCGGCGTTGCTCAGCCGCAGCACCCGGCCCACCGAGTCCAGCACCTGCGGCGACACGGAGATGTCCCGCCCCTGCTCCAGCCACTGGTACCAGGAGGCGCCCACTCCGGCGAGCACGGCGACCTCCTCGCGCCGCAGCCCCGGCGTACGGCGCCGCGCCCCGCCGTCCGGCAGCCCCGCCTCACCCGGTGTCACCCGGGCTCGCCTGCTCATCAGGAACTCGCGCAGCTCGCGCCGCCGATGACTCTTCAGCGTGCTCCCGGACACGTCGGACACGTACGGATCCCCCTCATCCCGGCGGCTGGTGGTGCCACCACCAGGACAACTTGCGGCTCCCCACGGCTATTCCGGCGCCCACAGGCTCTTGCCCATGGCGATCGACACCACCACTGAGACTGCGACACCCACCCCACCGCTCGGCACCTCCCGGTCCCCCCGGATGTCGACGCGCGACAAACTCGTCCTGTTCGTCCTGTGCGCCGCCCAGTTCATGGTCGCGCTCGACTTCTCCGTCCTGAACGTCGCCCTCCCCGTCCTCGGCGCCGACCTCGGCATGAGCCCCTCGGCGCTGCAGTGGGCGGTGACGGCGTTCGCGTTGCCGTCCGGCGGCTTCCTGCTCCTCTTCGGCCGCATCGGCGATCTGTACGGCCGCCGCAAGCTGTTCCTCACCGGACTCGCCCTGTTCGCCGCGGCCTCGGTGCTCGCGACGTTCGCCTGGGACCCCGCGTCGTTCCTCGCCGGACGCGCCCTGCAGGGCCTCGGCGCCGCGGTCATCGTCCCGACGGGCATGTCCCTGCTGACCACCACCTTCGCCGAGGGCCCCGCCCGGGACCGCGCCCTGGGTATCTCCGGGACGCTGATGTCCCTCGGCTTCACCATCGGCGTGGTCGCGGGCGGTGTCCTGACCGACGCACTCGGCTGGCGCTCCACGATGGGTCTGCTCGCCGTCTTCGCCCTGGTCGTGCTGCCGCTCGCCCCCGGCCTGCTGACCGAGTCCCTCCCCCATAGCCTTAAGGGCATGGGAGGTGCCCTCATCCCGGACCGCCCGCACCTGGACGTGCCCGGCGCGATCACCGTCACCGGCGGTCTGCTGTCCCTGATCTACGCCCTGACGACGGCCGCCGACGACGGCTTCGCCCGCGCCGACGTCATCGCGACCCTCATCGCGGGCCTCGCGCTCCTGGCTGCTTTCGCGGTCGTCGAGTCCCGCACCGAGTCACCGCTCGTCTCCCTGCCGATGCTGCGCCGCCGCACGGTGGCGTGGGGCAACCTGGGCGGTCTGGTCACCTTCTCGATGATGTCGACGGTGGTCTTCGTCCTCACCCTGTACCTGCAGGAAGTGCTCGGTCTGTCGGCCTGGGAGACGGGCCTGGTCTTCGGCGTGCAGGGTGTCATGTCGGTGCTCGCCGGCTCGCTCACACCGAGGTTCATCAGCCGTCTCGGCGCGCGCCGCATCCTGGTCGTCTCGCTCGCCGGCCAGGGCGCCTTCGGTGTCGCCCTGCTGTTCCTGAACGCGCACGTCTGGTCCGTCTGGCTCGTCACGGCCGCCGTCTCGCTGGCGAGCATGTTCCACCTGGGCGCGATCATCTCCTACGGCCTGACCGTGACCTCCGGCGTCCCCGACGAGGAGCAGGGTCTGGCCACCGGCCTGGTCACCTCGACCCAGCAGGTCGGCATCACGATCGGCATCCCGCTGCTGGGCGTCCTCGCGACGACCTCCGGTGACCTGCTCTCCGGCACCCGCACGGTCCTGGCGCTCGACGCGGCGATCGTCCTGGCCGCCGCGGCCCTGATCGCCGTCGGCCTGCGCACCGGGCGCACGGCCGGATCGGGCGAGAGCGGTTCAGGGGCGGTCGAGGCGGAGCCGGTCGGCTCTCGGTAGGCCGGCCACGACCAGGTCGTACGAGTCCTCCACGAGCTCCCGGACGAAGCGGTCCGGGAGCTCGCCGTCGACGGTCACCGTGTTCCAGTGCCGCTTGTTCATGTGATAGCCGGGGACGATCAGCCCCGGATACTCGCCCCGCAGGCGGACCGCGTCCTCCGGGTCGCACTTGAGGTTGACCGTCAGGGGCCGCGCGTCCAGGTTCGTCAGGGCGAACAGCTTGCCCAGCACCTTGAAGACCGAGGTCTCCGGATTGAACGGGAAGTCCTCCACGGTCGCGTTGAAGGACAGGCAGAACGAGCGCAGCTCCTGAGGGTTCACTCCGTCACTCCGTCACTCGGCCTTCGTCTCCTTGCCCGGGCGGCCGACCGGACCCACCGGCTCCACCAGCACGGTCACGATCTTGTTCCGGCGGCCGGCCGCCGCCTCAGCGGTCAGCCGGAGTTCCCGGGCGTCCGGGAGCTCCACCAGGGACGACGCCCCGGCGATCGGGACGCGGCCGAGCGCCTTCGCCAGCAGCCCGCCGACCGTCTCGACGTCCTCGTCGTCGTACTCGTCGAGGCCGTACAGCTCACCGAGGTCGGTGATGTCGAGGCGGGCGGTGACGCGGTAGCGGTCCTCGCCGAGCTCCTCCACGGGCGGCAGCTCACGGTCGTACTCGTCGGTGATCTCGCCGACGATCTCCTCGAGGATGTCCTCGATGGTGACGATGCCGGCGGTGCCGCCGTACTCGTCGATGACGACGGCGACGTGGTTGCGGTCCTTCTGCATCTCGCGCAGCAGGTCACCGGCGTTCTTGGTGTCCGGTACGAAGACGGCGGGGCGCATCGCCGTGGAAACCAGCTCGCTCTCCGCGTCCCGGGAGATGTGTGTCTTGCGGGCCAGGTCCTTCAGATACACCATCCCGACCACGTCGTCCTCGCTCTCCCCGACGACCGGGATACGCGAGAAACCGGAGCGCAGGGCGAGGGTGAGGGCCTGGCGGATGGTCTTGTACCGCTCGATGACGACCAGGTCGGTGCGCGGGACCATCACCTCACGCACCAGCGTGTCGCCCAGCTCGAAGACGGAGTGCACCATCCGGCGCTCCTCGTCCTCGATCAGCGACTCCTTCTCGGCGAGGTCGACCAGCGCCCGCAGCTCCGCCTCGGAGGCGAACGGGCCGCGGCGGAAGCCCTTGCCGGGCGTGAGCGCGTTGCCGATGAGGATCAGCAGAGGGGGGATCGGCCCCATGATCCGCGCGAGCGGCAGCAGCACGTACGCCGCCGCCGTCGCCGTGTTCAGCGGGTGCTGGCGGCCGATGGTGCGCGGGGAGACACCGACGGCGACGTACGACACCAGCACCATGACCGCTATCGCGACCAGGAGGGCCTCGGTGGTGCTGTCGAACTCCTGCAGGCAGGCGTAGGTGACGAGCGCGGCGGCGGCCATCTCGCAGGCCACGCGCACCAGCAGCGCCACGTTCAGATAGCGGGTCGGGTCGGCCGCGACGAGCGCGAGCTTCTCGCTGCCGCGACGGCCGCTGCGTACGGCCTCCTCGGCGCGGAAGCTGGAGACGCGCGCCAGGCCCGCCTCCGCGCAGGCGGCGAGCCAGGCGACGACCACCAGGGCGATCGCGCCGGAGACGAGGGGGAGGCTCATGACACGGTCGGGGCCGGGGAGGGGCCGGTCAGGCCCTTCTCCGTACGCCAGCCGTCCACGATGGCGGCCTGCAGACCGAACATCTCGGCCTTCTCGTCGGGCTCCTCGTGGTCGTACCCGAGGAGATGCAGCACGCCATGGACGGTGAGCAGCTGGAGCTCCTCGTCCATGGAGTGCTGCGTGGGCGCCTCGGTCCCCTGCTTCGCGGCGACTTCGGGGCACAGCACGATGTCACCGAGGAGCCCCTGCGGGGGCTCGTCGTCGTCCTTCGACGGCGGCCGCAGCTCGTCCATGGGAAAGGACATGACATCCGTCGGACCAGGCAGGTCCATCCACTGGATGTGCAGCTGCTCCATGGCGTCGGCGTCCACGACGATCACCGAGAGCTCGGAGAGCGGGTGGATGCGCATCCGCGCGAGTGCGTAGCGGGCGATGTCGAGGATCGCCTGCTCGTCGACCTCGGTTCCGGACTCGTTGTTGACGTCGATCGACATGGTCGCGCGTGTTCTCTACTTCCCCTTGTGCCCGGCCTTGCCGCCGCGGCCCTTGTGCGTGCCGTTCTGGGTGCCGTGCGTGTTGTCGAACTTCTCGTACGCGTCGACGATACGGCCGACCAGCTTGTGCCGGACGACATCGTGGGACGACAGCCGCGAGAAGTGCACGTCGTCGACGCCGTCCAGGATGTCCTGCACCTGCCGCAGACCGGACTTGGTGCCGTCCGGGAGGTCGACCTGGGTGACGTCACCGGTGATGACTATCTTCGAGTCGAAGCCGAGGCGGGTGAGGAACATCTTCATCTGCTCGGGCGAGGTGTTCTGGGCCTCGTCGAGGATGATGAAGGCGTCGTTGAGCGTACGGCCGCGCATGTACGCGAGCGGGGCGACCTCGATGGTCCCGGCGGCCATGAGCCGGGGGATCGAGTCGGGGTCGAGCATGTCGTGCAGCGCGTCGTACAGCGGCCGCAGGTACGGGTCGATCTTCTCGTAGAGCGTGCCCGGCAGGAAGCCGAGCCGCTCGCCCGCCTCGACCGCGGGCCGGGTCAGGATGATGCGGTTGACCTGCTTGGACTGCAGGGCCTGCACCGCCTTCGCCATGGCGAGGTAGGTCTTGCCGGTACCGGCGGGGCCGATGCCGAAGACGATCGTGTGCTTGTCGATCGCGTCGACGTACCGCTTCTGGTTGAGGGTCTTGGGGCGGATCGTGCGGCCGCGCGAGGAGAGGATGTTCTGGGTGAGGACCTCGGCCGGAGTCTCCTCCGGGCCCTCGCCGTTCTCACTCGCTCTGAGCATGGCGATCGAGCGTTCCACTGCGTCCTCCGTCATCGGCTGTCCGGTGCGGAGCACCAGCATCATCTCGTCGAACAGGCGCTGGATGAGGGCGACTTCAGCGGCGTCGCCGACCGCGCTGATCTCATTGCCCCGGACGTGGATGTCGGCCGCCGGGAAGGCCTTCTCGATCACACGCAGCAGGGAGTCGCCGGACCCCAGCACGGTCACCATGGGGTGCTGGGCGGGGACGGTGAAGTGTGCTCTCGCCTGCCCCTGCGCGGGTGTGTGAGCTGTGGGTGTCTGAGTCATGGGCCGGCTCGTAGGCCTTGCTCGTCCTCCTCGAAACGACTCGCCCGCCACGTGGGCGGTCTGGCGTTTTCCAGAGTACGCCGGGGGACTGACAAGCCCGTAGGCCTTTTCCCCACGGCCCCGATCCGCGCACGTCCGCGTACCTGGGGGCTCCCGGCCCCCGGGCCCCCGCTTCAGTGAGCCCGCAGGCTCAGAAGCCCAGCTTCCGCAGCTGGCGCGGGTCCCGCTGCCAGTCCTTCGCGACCTTGACGTGCAGGTCCAGGAAGACCGGCGTACCCAGCAGCGCCTCGATGTGCTTGCGGGACTTGATGCCGACCTCCTTCAGGCGCTTGCCCTTGGGGCCGATGATGATGCCCTTCTGGCTGGGGCGCTCGATGTAGACGAAGGCGTGGATGTCGAGGAGGGGCTTGTCGGCGGGGCGGTCCTCGCGGGGGAGCATCTCCTCCACCACGACCGCGATGGAGTGGGGCAGCTCGTCCCGGACGCCCTCCAGCGCGGCCTCGCGGATCAGTTCCGCGATCATGACCTGCTCGGGCTCGTCGGTGAGGTCGCCCTCGGGGTAGAGCGCCGGCCCCTCCGGAAGGAGCGGGACGAGCAGGTCGGCGAGCAGGCCCACCTGCTGGTCACCGACTGCGGAGACGGGGACGATCTCGGCCCACTCGAAGCCCAGCTCCTTGCCGAGCTGGTCGATCGCGATGAGCTGCTCGGCCAGCCGCTTGCTGTCCACGAGGTCGGTCTTGGTGACGATCGCGATCTTCGGCGTCTTCTTGATCGACGCCAGCTCCTTCGCGATGAAACGGTCACCGGGGCCGAGCTTCTCGTTCGCCGGCAGACAGAAGCCGATCACGTCGACCTCGGCCCAGGTCGTACGGACGACGTCGTTGAGGCGCTCGCCGAGCAGGGTGCGCGGCTTGTGCAGCCCAGGGGTGTCGACCAGGATCAGCTGGGCGTCTTCCCGGTGCACGATCCCGCGGACCGTGTGCCGCGTCGTCTGCGGCTGGTTGGCGGTGATCGCCACCTTCTGGCCGACCAGAGCGTTCGTAAGGGTGGACTTGCCCGCGTTGGGGCGGCCCACGAAGCAGGCGAAGCCGGCGCGGTGGGGGGCCTCGGACGGCTCGGATGACTGGCTGCGAACGCTCATGGCGCCCATTCTCCCTGATCCACAGACCCTCGCCGCACAACAGACCGACCGCCAACCGTCCGGTGAGCTTCCGGAAACCCCCGCGCAACGAAACGTCACGGAAACACAGCCGTGCGCGACCGGAAACGCGCAGCCGTGAACCTCTGACGAGCCCCCACACCGTTGGAGACGACCGTGACCCTCGCCGCCGCAAGCGTCGACACCGGCGACACCGCCTGGCTGCTCGCCGCCACCGCCCTCGTCCTGCTGATGACCCCGGGCCTGGCCCTCTTCTACGGCGGCATGGTCCGCACGAAGAGCGTCCTCAACATGCTGATGATGAGCTTCGTGTCCATCGCCCTGGTCACCGTCGTGTGGCTGGCCTGCGGCTACTCGCTCGCGTTCGGGGAGGACACCCTCGGCGGACTCATCGGCGGGCTCGACCACGCCGGTATGGCCGGGCTCGGACCGGACAGCGTCCAAGGGAGCGTCCCCACCCTCCTCTTCGCCACCTTCCAGCTGACCTTCGCGATCATCACGGCCGCGCTGATCAGCGGTGCGATCGCGGACCGGGCGAAGTTCGGGGCGTGGGTCGTGTTCGTGCCGGTGTGGGCGCTGCTCGTATACGTTCCCGTCGCCCACTGGACCTGGGGCCCCGGCGGCTGGATCCTCGACCGGCTCGGCGCCCTCGACTTCGCCGGCGGCCTCCCCGTCGAGATCACCTCCGGCGCCTCCGGGCTCGCCCTGGCCCTGGTCCTCGGCCCGCGGCTCGGGTTCAAGAAGGACGCCATGCGGCCGCACAACCTGCCGATGGTCGTGATCGGCGCGGGTCTCCTCTGGTTCGGCTGGTTCGGGTTCAACGCCGGCTCGGCACTCGGCGCCAACGGCCTCGCGGCCGCCGCCTTCCTCAACACCCTCGCCGCCGGCTGCACCGGCCTGCTCGGCTGGCTCTTCGTCGAGCAGAAGCGCGACGGTCACCCGACGACACTGGGCGCGGCCTCGGGCGCGGTCGCCGGGCTGGTGGCCATCACACCGTCCTGCGGCTCGGTCTCGCTGCTCGGCGCCCTCGTCATCGGCCTCGCCGCCGGTGTCGTTTGCTCGTACGCGGTCGGCTGGAAGTTCAAGTTCGACTACGACGACTCCCTGGACGTCGTCGGCGTCCACCTCGTCGGCGGTGTCATCGGCACCCTGTTGATCGGCGTCTTCGCGACGGCCACGATGACCGGCGGGGCCGAGGGTCTCCTCTACGGCGGCGGGCTCGCGCAGCTGGGCAAGCAGGCGGTGGCCATCGTGGCCGTGGGCGCGTACGCCTTCCTCGTCACCTACGGCATCGCCAAGCTGATCGACAAGGTGATGGGCTTCCGGGCGAGCGAGGAGCAGGAGCACACCGGCCTGGACCTTACGGTGCACGCCGAGACCGCCTACGATCACGGGGTCCTGGGGCACGGTGCCCCGGTCTCGGCGTCCCTCGCCTCGTCCGTCTCCTCCTCCCTCCCCGCCGCGCAGAAGGTCAAGAAGCAGGCATGAAGCTGATCACCGCGATCGTCAAGCCGTACCGGCTCGACGAGGTCAAGACCGCCCTCCAGGAACTCGGCGTGCACGGTCTGACCGTGACCGAGGCGAGCGGGTACGGCCGGCAGCGCGGCCACACCGAGGTGTACCGGGGCGCGGAGTACCAGGTCGACCTGGTGCCGAAGGTCCGCATCGAGGTCGTCGTCGAGGACGCGCTGTCCGAGGACGTCATCGAAGCCATCGTGAAGGCCGCGCAGACCGGCAAGATCGGCGACGGCAAGGTCTGGGCGCTGCCGGTCGAGACGGTCGTACGGGTACGGACGGGCGAGCGCGGCCCCGACGCGCTGTGAAGCCGTAACAGCGCCGGGACCGCGCCCCCTTCGAAGGGTCAGTGACTCACGGGACTCAGTCGAAGACGAACGGGCCCGGCGACTGCGGCCCGGTCGCCGTGCAGGTGATGGTGATGCCGAAGACGGTCATGGTCAGTGAGCCGCCGAAGGCCTCCAGGCTGTCCCCGGAGGCGACGGTGCCGCTGAGCGGGCCGACCTGGACGGGGTCGCCGGCGGCCATCGCCGGGTTCTCCGTGCCGCTGAAGCTCGTGGTGCCGCCGCTCGCCTTCACCAGGGTGAGCGTCGAGGAGATGGAGTCCTCCCCGAGCGCGATCGGCGCGGTGATCGCGGAGGAGTTGACGGTGATGGTGGCGGCGGTGCCGTCCTGCGTCGCCGTGAGGGTGGCCTCGCCACCGCCGAAGCTGCCGCAGTCGGCGGTGATCGTCGCGGAGCCGGGTGCGACCGCGAGGGCGGCGGGTGCGAAGGCCAGCCCGGTGACCGCGAGGGTCCCGGCCACCAGCGCGGCACCTGCTCCGATGCGCATGCGTCTCATGGGGATTCAGTCCCTTTCAAGGGTGGGGGAGTTCCTTGTGTGGGGGGTGGGGGAACTGCTCGGCAGGTGGATGCGGACACACTGCGTGGAGAGCTGAATCTGACGGTCCGTCGGAACCGCCGTTTCCATTGATGCGCGTGGGGCGAGGGTCGGCAAGGGTGATTTCCGGCCTCCATTACCGGAAGGTCAGCTACCGGATCAGGCCTTGCTGGGCGACATGTCCTGCAGGCCGACCACACGCAGGAGTTGCAGCCGCTCGTAGGCATCGGTCCCGGGCCGGGCCGAGTGAACGACCAGCAGGTGGTGGTGTTCGTGGCTGACCATGACCTCGCAGTCCAGTTCCAGGAGGCCGACCAGGGGGTGCAGGAAACGCTTGGTCGCGCGGTTGCGCTGCGACACCTCGTGTTCCTCCCACAGCCGGGCGAACTCCGCGCTGGACGCCCGGAGTTCGGCGACCAGCGCGGCCGGTTCCGGGTCGTCGGGGCGGGCCGCGGCCACCGCGCGCAGGGTGGCCACATGGGCGCGCGCGTGGCCCGCGTGGTCCTCCTCCGGGAAGAGCGAGCGCGCGGTCGGGTCCAGGAAGAAGCGGCGGGTGAGGTTGCGCTCGCGCCGCGGCCGGGACATCACGTCACCGACCAGCGCCCTGGCCATCGCGTTCTGCGCGAGCACCTCGCCGTAGTCGTTCACCACCTGGGCCGGGGTGTCGTGCAGCCGGTCCAGGATCAGCAGCAGCCCGGGCCGGACATGCGCCGACGCCGTCTCGCGGCGCGGGGGCTCCTCGCCGGCCAGGTGGAACAGGTGGTCGCTCTCGACGGCGGTCAGGCGCAGCGCGCGGGCCAGCGCCGTCAGCATCTGGCGGGACGGGCGCGGGCCACGGGACTGCTCCAGCCGGGTGTAGTAGTCCACCGACATCCCCGCCAGCTGCGCCACCTCCTCGCGGCGCAGGCCCGGTGTGCGACGCCGGGTGCCGGGTGTCAGACCCACGTCGGACGGGGTCAGCCGGGCGCGGCCACGGCGCAGGAAGTCGGCGAGTTCGGCTCGGTTCACTCCTCCAGCCTGCGGTAGTCCGGCCGCCTTATCCAGGGACTGCCGATCCCCTGATCAACGGGTCTCTCCCGCCCGCACCGGCCCCGTCCGAGGGTGGTCGGTGACGAGAGGAGCAGAACATGCTGACATTGGTGACGGGTACGACAGGACAGGTCGGCCGGCGCTTCGTGCCGAGGCTGCTCGCGCAGTCCCGGGCGGGGGAGCGGGTGCGCGTGCTGGTGCGGGACGCGGCGCGGGGCGAACCGTTCGCGGAGCTGGGCGCCGAGGTCGTGGTCGGCGATCTGCGGGACACCGAGTCGCTAGGCAAGGCGGTCGCCGGGGTCGACGCGGTCGTGAACGTCGCGGCGTCCTTCCGCGGGGTCCCCGACGAGGAGGCGCGGGCCGTCAACCGGGACGCGGCCGTGGAGCTGGGGCGTGCCGCGCTGGCTGCCGGGGTGCGGCGCTTCGTGCAGGTCAGCACGGGGCTGGTGTACGGCACCGGACGTGGCCGCCCGCTGACCGAGGACGACGAGAGCCGGCCCGGTGGGGCGATGTGGGGCGCCTACCCGGAGTCCAAGGCGGCGGCCGAGCGGGAGTTGCTCGCGCTGGAGGGCATGGACGTACGTGTCGGCCGGCTCCCCTTCGTCTACGGCGAGGGCGATCCGCATCTCGCCCAGTCCCTGATGTGGGCCAAGAACTGGGCGGCGACCCAGCGGCTGCACATGGGGCATCACGCGGACGTGGCCCAGGGGCTGCTGCGGATCCTGCACGCGCCGGGGATCGCGGGCCGTGTGTACAACATCGCCGACGACGTGCCTGTGACGGCGGTCGAGTTGCATCAGCTGAACGGGGTCGAGATCCCCGAGGAGATGGATGCCCGCACGGACCCCGACCCGTGGCTGGCGGTCGTGTCCACCGAGCGGATCCGGCGGGAGCTGGGGTATCGGCCGCTGTTTCCGTCGGTTTACGCGGCCCGGGAGGCCGGAGCGCTGTGACCGGCCTCCGGTTCCCTGACAGATGTCAGGGACCGACGCCCTGAACCACGCGCGATGCTGGGTCACTCGGGGGCGGCCCAACTGACCACGGCTGCCCCGAGTGACCGCAAACGGAGGGGCGACATGGTGAAGACAAGGTTGCGCGAGAAGGCCGGCATGGGTGTGGCGGCGGTGCTGATGACGGCCGCGATGGGGGTGGCTGCGGCGCCGCCGGCGGCGGCCGCCCCGGCGGACTGCCCCCGGGAGTACGTCTGCGTGTGGAACAACGACACGGCGTCGGGCAAGCCGACGTGGAAGTCGAAGGGGAATCTGTACGACCTGCACTCGGAAAACGGGGTGACCATCGTCAACAACGGTGTGCGCCGGCCGGGTGCCGACCACATCTGGTACAACCTCACCACCACGCCGGAGAACGGCGGCAACTTCAAGGGCTGCCTGCACTACCCGAACGACACCAACATGGTGACCTTCGAGGGCCCCGTCACCCTGCACAGCGCACGGTGGGGCCGCGAATGCTGAGCTGATCGCCGCCCGCCCCGCCCCTAGGCCGTGTCCGCAAAGTCCCGCCTGCCCCGCGGGCGAACGACGGGACTTTGCGGACACGACCTAGTCCACACCCCTGATCCGCCCCACCAGCACCGCCCCGGCCAGCCCCGCCGCGGCCGCCACCAGGTACAGCATCCGGTAGCCGCCCAGGTGGGTGACGATCGGCGCGGCCAGGGCGGGCGCCGCGACCTGGGGCAGGGCGTTGGCCACGTTGATGACGCCCAGGTCCTTGCCCCGGTCCCGCGCCGTGGGCAGGACGTCCGTCATCAGCGCGAAGTCGACCGACATGAACACCCCGAGGCCCAGGCCCAGCAACGCCGCCACGACGATCGCGCTCGGCCAGGTCTGCCAGCCGGCCAGCAGGCCCGTGGCCGCCGCCATCAGCACCCCGGACCACATCACGAACGGCTTGCGGCGGCCCACCCGGTCCGACCAGGCGCCGCCCACCACGACCGTGGCCACCAGGGTCACGCTGTTCACCGCGGTGAGGATCAGGACGCCCTGCTCGGGGTCGTCGTGGTGCAGGCGGTCCCGCAGGTAGTACAGGAGGTAGAGGATCACCAGCGCGTTGCTGAGGTTGATCAGGAAGCGGGTCAGCCAGGCCCAGCCGAAGTCGGGATGGCGGCGCGGGCTCAGCCAGAAGCCGCGTGCGAACGAACTCCAGGACCACGCCGGCCGGTCCGCGGCCGCCAGTTTCAGATCCCGGTACCGCAGGACGTACGGCAGCACACCCGCCACCGCGAACACCGCGCACGCCGCGTACCCCGCCGCGATTCCGCCCGCCGCCGTCGCGAGCCCCGTGCCGACGACCGCGCCGAGGATCTGCGCAGCCCCCAACCAGCCGCCCACCACCCCCCGTTGCAGCCGAGGCACCTGGTCCGGCACCGCCGCCGTCACCGCGGCGAAGGACGCGTTCAGCGTCAGCTGGACCAGACACCAGCCGACCGCCATCGCCCACAGCCCGCCCGCCCCGGCGAGCAGCAGCAGCGACAGCGCGCCGCCCGCCGCACCGGCCACGATCCACGGCGTACGGCGGCCCCAGCGGGCCGTGGTGCGGTCCGACAGCGCCCCGAAGAACGGGTTCGCCAGCAGCGACACGACCGCGCCCACGCCGGTCACCCACGCCAGCAGCGTCTCCTTCGACATCCCCGTGCCGGGCGCGAAGTCCTCCGCCTGCCGGGCCAGCAGAAGCTGCAACGGGCCGTACCAGCCCACCCAGATCGCCACGTTGGCCAGCGACAGCGCCGCCGTCCAGCCCCGGCCGACCCGGTCGACGGGCTCGGCCAGGGCACCCGACGGCCGGGTGGTCGTCACCTCTGGGCCCGGAGCACGTCCCGCAGCCAGCCGTAGGACGCCTTGGGGGTCCTGGTGAGCGTCTCGTAGTCCGTGTGCACCAGCCCGAAGCGCCGTGCGTACCCCTCGGCCCACTCGAAGTTGTCGAGCAGCGACCAGACGAAGTACCCGCGTACGTCCACGCCCGCCTCCACCGCCCGGTGCAGCGCGCGGATGTGGCCGTCCAGGTAGGCGATCCGCTCCTGGTCGTCGATGCCCTCGTAACTGCAGCCGTTCTCGGTGATGACGACGGGCGGCAGCCGGTCGCCGTACCGCTCCCGGAAGCCGGTGAGCAGTTCGGTGAGGCCCTCGGGCACCACCGGCCAGCCGAAGTCCGTCGTCGCGACGCCCTCGATCTCCCGTACGGAGAAGGGCAGTTCCGCGGGCATGCTGATCCCGCCGAACTCGATCTCGGTGCCCTGCGGGGCGCCCACGCGGGTCGGCGCGTAGTAGTTGATGCCGTAGAAGTCGAGCGGCTCGGCGATGACCGACAGATCGCCCTCGACGTCCCCGGGCATCAGCTCCCCGATGCCCTCCGGGTATGCGCCCAGCAGCAGCGGGTCGGCGAACAGCCGGTTGAGCAGTACGTCGTAGAAGCCCGCCGCCTCCAGGTCCGCCTGCTCCTGCGACGCCGGCCAGGTCGGGCCGTGCGAGTTGGCGATGCCGATGTCGCTCGCGCCGGCCGCGCGCAGTGCTCGTACGGCGAGTCCGTGGGCCAGCAGCTGGTGGTGGGCGACGGGCAGCGCGTCGAAGAGGAGCTGCCTGCCGGGGGCGTGGGTGCCGAGGGCGTGGCCCAGCAGGGTGTGCTCGGCGGGTTCGTTGAGGGTGATCCACTTCTGTACGCGGTCACCGAGGCGCGCGGCGACCACGGACACGTACTCGGCGAAACGGGCCGCCGTGTCCCGCTCCAGCCAGTCCAGGGCGACGGGCAGATCCCAGTGGAAGAGGGTCGGCACCGGCCGGACGCCCGCCGCGCACAGCTCGTCCACCAGGCGGTCGTAGAAGTCGAGGCCCTTGGGCGCGTTCACCCGCGGCCACGAGATCGAGAAGCGGTACGCGTCGACGCCCAGCTCGGCCAGCAGAGCGACGTCCTCGGGGTAGCGGTGGTAGTGGTCGCAGGCCACCGCGGCCGTGGAACCGTCCTTCACCCGGCCCGGCCCGGCCGTGAAGGTGTCCCACACGGAGGGCTCGCGCTCGTCCGCCGCGCCCTCGATCTGATGGGCCGAGGTGGACACACCCCACAGGAATCCGGCCGGGAACTGAGGTATCGGGTTCGTCGCGCCGCGCGCATCAGTCGCCATGCGCCGGATCATCCGTACCAGCGGTAACGGAAGTCAACGGGCGGGCGTGAACAAGCAGTTACGTCCTTCCGCGAGTGCCGGTCACGCCCCCTCCTTCAGTACCCGTGAGATCAGCTTGCGCTGTTCGTCGGTGAGCCGGGGATCCGAGCAGTACACCGTCTTGCCGTCCACGGTGATCTGGTAGCTGAAGCCGTCCGGAACCCCGACGGGGGGCGTGCCCCGGCCGGACGCGACCGCGCGCTCGGCCAGGGCGTGCCACTCCTGGGCGTCGGGCCGCCCCGAGGTGTCCACCTCGGCGTGCCGCTCGATGCCCGCGAAACCACCCGTGCGCCGTACCAAAATCCGCATGGGTCCCTGTCTAGTACGGACTTACTGGATCCGCACCCCGACCTGCTCCCACGCCTTCGACACGGCCTGGAGCTCCTCGCCGCCCTCGCCGAACCGCTCGCGGGCGGCCTTGACGGTCAGCTTGGCGAAGTCGGTGAACATGGCCCGCTCCGACAGCTCGCCGCCGGTCAGGACGTCGTACCAGACCTGCCCCGCCTTCTCCCAGGCGTTGCCGCCGAGTGCGGTGGCGGCCAGGTAGAAGGCGTGATTGGGGATCCCGGAGTTGATGTGGACGCCGCCGTTGTCGCGGCCGGTGCGGACGTAGTCGTCCATCGTCGCGGGCTGCGGGTCCTTGCCGAGCACGTCGTCGTCGTACGCGCTGCCCGGCTCCTTCATGGAGCGCAGGGCCTTGCCCGAGACGCTGGGCGCCAGCAGACCCGCCCCGATCAGCCAGTCGGCCTCGGTGGCGGTCTGGCCGAGCGTGTACTGCTTGATCAGCGCGCCGAAGACGTCCGACATGGACTCGTTCAGGGCGCCCGGCTGGCCGTAGTAGGTCAGGTTGGCCGTGTACTGGGTGACGCCGTGGCTGAGCTCGTGGCCGATGACGTCGATCGGGATGGTGAAGTCGAGGAAGATCTCGCCGTCCCCGTCGCCGAACACCATCTGCTCGCCGTTCCAGAAGGCGTTGTTGTAGTTCTCGTCGTAGTGGACGGTGGCGTCCAGGGGCAGGCCGTCGCCGTCGATCGAGTGGCGGGCGTAGGCCTTGAGGAAGAGCTCGAAGGTGGCGCCGAGTCCGGAGTAGGCGCGGTTGACCGTGGCGTCCTGGCCCGGGTCCGCGCCCTCACCGCGGACCTTGGTGCCGGGCAGGGAGGTCCGGTGCCGGGCGTCGTAGATGGTGCGCAGCGGCTGGTCCGACGGTGCCTTCTCCGTCGGGGCGGCCGCGAGGGCGAACTCGGTCGTGACACGGCGCCTGCCGCGCAGCTCGCTGTCGCGCATCAGGGTGCGGCGAGCCGGGCCGGAGAGTGCGGGGTCGTCGTTCCGGGCCAGTTTGTCCAGGACGTGAGGTGGTACGACGGTGCAGAAGACGGGCTCGAAGCCCCCGTTGGTCGTCATGACCGGCACCATTGCACTGCGTTAGGGCGCTGTCACTAGTCGCAACCATGATTGGTGAAATATACGGATAGGGAGCGGCACGCTCTGTGACGAAGTGGTATGGCGCACGTTTTGTCCTATTCATCCCTCGGGTCCCGCATACTGATACGACGCCCCGCACGGGGAGCGGCTCGGCTAGCATGCTTCGCATCATGCGTTTCGGGCTGCTTCTTCTTAGCTGCCGCGGCGAGGGCCTGTAGTCCAGGTCGACTCCCTCCCCGCGGAGCTTGGCGTTGCGTCGTCGGCCGTCCTTCCGGACACCCTGAGGAGCCCGAAGCATCATGGCGAATCGCCAGCAGCCCAGTTCCATGCCGATCCACAAGTACGGCCGCTACGAGCAGGTCGACATCCCGGACCGCACCTGGCCCCAGAAGCGTGTCACCACCGCCCCCCGCTGGCTCTCCACCGATCTGCGTGACGGCAACCAGGCCCTGATCGACCCGATGTCGCCCGAGCGCAAGCGCCGGATGTTCGACCAGCTGGTCAAGATGGGCTACAAGGAGATCGAGGTCGGCTTCCCGGCGTCGGGCCAGACGGACTTCGACTTCGTGCGGTCGATCATCGAGGACCCCGGGGCCATCCCCGACGACGTCACCATCTCCGTACTGACCCAGGCCCGCGAGGACCTGATCGAGCGGACCGTGGAGTCGCTGAAGGGCGCCAAGCGGGCCACCGTCCACCTGTACAACGCCACTGCCCCCGTCTTCCGCCGGGTGGTGTTCCGCGGCTCCAGGGACGACATCAAGCAGATCGCCGTCGACGGCACGCGGCTGGTCGTCGAGTACGCGGAGAAGCTGCTGGGCCCGGAGACGGAGTTCGGCTACCAGTACAGCCCCGAGATCTTCACCGACACCGAGCTGGACTTCGCGCTGGAGGTCTGCGAGGCGGTGATGGACGTCTACCAGCCCGGTCCGGGCCGCGAGATCATCCTCAACCTGCCCGCCACGGTGGAGCGTTCGACGCCGTCCACGCACGCGGACCGCTTCGAGTGGATGGGCCGCAACCTGTCCCGCCGCGAGTACGTCTGTCTGTCGGTCCACCCGCACAACGACCGCGGTACGGCCGTCGCCGCCGCCGAGCTGGCGCTGATGGCCGGCGCCGACCGCATCGAGGGCTGCCTGTTCGGGCAGGGCGAGCGCACCGGCAACGTCGACCTGGTCACCCTGGGCATGAACCTGTTCTCGCAGGGCGTCGACCCGCAGATCGACTTCTCCGACATCGACGAGATCCGTCGTACGTGGGAGTACTGCAACCAGATGGAGGTCCACCCGCGCCACCCGTACGTGGGCGACCTGGTCTACACGTCCTTCTCCGGCTCCCACCAGGACGCCATCAAGAAGGGCTTCGACGCCATGGAGGCCGACGCGGCCGCGAAGGGCGTCACCGTCGACGACATCGAGTGGGCCGTGCCCTACCTGCCGATCGACCCGAAGGACGTCGGCCGCTCCTACGAGGCCGTCATCCGCGTCAACTCGCAGTCCGGCAAGGGCGGTATCGCGTACGTCCTGAAGAACGACCACAAGCTGGACCTGCCGCGCCGGATGCAGATCGAGTTCTCCAAGCTCATCCAGGCGAAGACGGACGCCGAGGGCGGCGAGGTCACCGGCGGTGACATCTGGGCGGTCTTCCAGGACGAGTACCTGCCGAACCCGCAGAACGCGTGGGGTCGGATCCAGGTCAAGAACGGTCAGTCGACGACGGACACGGACGGCGTGGACACGCTGAAGGTGGAGGCGACGGTCGACGGCGTCGACACCGTGCTGTCCGGTACCGGCAACGGTCCGATCTCGGCCTTCTTCGACGCCCTGCAGTCCATCGGCATCGACGTACGGCTGCTGGACTACCAGGAGCACACGATGAGCGAGGGTGCGTCCGCGCAGGCCGCGTCGTACATCGAGTGCGCGATCGACGGCAAGGTCCTGTGGGGGATCGGCATCGACGCGAACACCACGCGTGCGTCGCTGAAGGCGGTCGTGTCGGCCGTCAATCGGGCGGGGCGCTCCGCGGGGGCGCCGCAGTAGGAAGTGCCGCGAGGGGTTGTCGATCGGCTGCCGCGCCGTCGTGGCTTGTCGCGCAGTTCCCCGCGCCCCTTGAGGGCGTTGTCGCGCCCGGCGTTTCAGAGGCCCCGTTCACCCTTTTCGGGTGGGCGGGGTCCGTCCGTTTTCGGCCATTGACCTGTGCAGGTCACGGAAAGGTCTCGTCCGGGGTGCTGACTCCGCCTCCATGATGTGGCTAACATCACGCAAGCGCGGCGATGTTGCCGCGGGGTTACGGAGGTGCGACGTGCTGCCAGGACGGGGACAAGACGGCCGTGCCGCCAGGCTTGCGCGCATCCTGGGGACCCGCACCGCATGGTCGGCCGTAGGCGACGGCGAGTTCTTCTGCCCGGGCTGCGGGGGTGACCGCAACTACCAGCGGCTGACCGGGCACCGCCGCTTCACCCTGCTCGGCGTGCCGGTCCTGCCGCGCGGCGAGACCGCGCCGGTCGTGGAGTGTGCGGCCTGCCAACGTCACTTCGGCACCGACGCCCTCGACCACCCCACCACCACCCGCTTCTCCGCGATGCTCCGCGACGCCGTCCACACCGTCGCCCTCGCGGTGCTGGCCGCCGGCGGCACCTGTGCCCGTCCGTCCCTGGAGGCCGCCGCCGCCACGGTGCGGGCGGCCGGCTTCGACGACTGCACGGAGGAGCAGCTCAACGCGCTGGTGGAGGCCCTGGCCGCGGACACCGGGCGGGTCTTCTCCGAGCCCTGCGGTGCCGGCCTGGCCATAGAGCTCCACGAGGCCCTGGACCCCCTCGCCCCGCACCTCGCCCCCGCCGGCCGCGAATCGATCCTCCTCCAGGGCGCCCGCATCGCCCTGGCCGACGGCCCCTACACCCCCGCCGAGCGAGACGTCCTCGCGACGGTCGGCGCAGCGCTCACCATCTGCCCCGAGGACGTGACGAGACTGCTGGCCGCGGCGGCACGGACGCCGTCGTAGCGGCACGGACGCCATTGCTGCACCGTCGCCCTCAAGCCCGCCTAGGACGCTTCCCTCACCGCCCGGATCGTGCTGCCGGACGGCCTTGACACGTCGGCCTGCGGTGAAGAAGATTCGGTTCATCGTGGGAACGCCTGTGCATCGCCACTCCGTCCCCCCTCGCCGCCGGTCGAGCCGGCAGGTCCCTTAGAGCCTGTTTCTGAACCCCCGCCTGCGCCCCGACGCCCGGCACGCACCCTCGCCGCACGGCGCCGCAGGACAGGTGGCTCCGCCACATGACCTGCAACGCCGCACGCCGAGGGCACGCACCGAACGCCGCTGCGCCCGCGCTCCGCGCGGACGACGGGGGTTCAGAAACAGGCTCTTAGGCCCGCGCCGCGTCTGCCGCGTCGGCCACTTCCGAAGCGCCGCATCACCTCGCACTCTCTCTCGCGTCGCCGCCCGCGGCGTACCTCGGGCTGCCGTCATTTCCGGTGCGTGCCTCCTACGGCCGCGGTCGTACACCGACCGCACATGGCCCACGCGCCCCACTCGCCCCGGCCGCATCCCTCGCGGTCACGAAAGGAGCAACGGCATGGACAGCGAATTACGCACAGAGCCTCCCGGGCGGGGGACGCTCCCGTCCCTCACCGGCCTGCGCTGGATCGCCGCGCTCCTGGTCTTCGGACTCCACTTCACGGCCCTGCAGTTGGGGACGGAGGTCGGATCCCGGGAGCCCTCCGGGGTCGACCGTGGTTTCCACAGCGTCTTCGGCACCGGATTCATCGGGGTTTCCTTCTTCTTCGTCCTCAGCGGTTTCGTGCTGACCTGGTCCACCCCGACGGACCGCCCGGCCCGGCTGTTCTGGCGGCACCGGTTCGCGAAGATCTTCCCGGTGTACGTCGCCGGATCCGTCCTCGCGGTCCTGCTGACCTTCCTGTCCGCGCAGATCTGGCCGAGTTGGCGCACCGTCCTGGCGCACACCTTCCTGGTCCAGTCATGGATTCCCGACCAGTCCTACATCTTCGGCCTCAACCCGGTGATGTGGTCCCTGAGTTGTGAGGCCTTCTTCTATCTGTGCTTCCCGGCGCTGCTGGTGACGATGGTGCGGGCGACCAATCGCACCCTGCACATCACGGCCGTTGTCTGCGTCGCGCTGACCTTCCTGGGGCCGACGCTCGCCGACCGTGCCTTCGCGCTCCGTGCGCCCGAGCCGCCGCCCGTCGTGCCGTTGGAGGGGTACGACAGCCAGTTCATGCTCTGGTTCACCGAGGTGTTTCCCTTGATGCGGCTCACCGAGTTCGTCATCGGGATGATCGTCGCGCTGCTGGTGCGCAGGGGCACCTGGAGGGGGCCCAATCTCCAGGTGGCGCTGGGGATCTGCGTCGTGGGCTTCCTCCTGAACCGGGAACTGCCGCCGCCGCTCCAGCGTGCTGCCGGGATGCTCGTCCCCTTCGCCCTGCTGATCGCCGCCCTGGCCCAGGCGGACCGGGCCGGTAGGTGGACCCCGTTCCGCGGGCCGCGCATGGTGTTCCTCGGGAAGATCTCCTTCTGCTTCTACGCCGTGCACATGCTCTTCGTGCTGAACACCCTCGGTCGCCTCAAGCCATGGCTGTTCGATCTCGGGCTGATCTCGCGGCCGACCCAGGCTCTGTCCGTCTGGGGGACTCTCGGCTTCCTCGTCCTCTACGCGGTCGCGGCCGGGCTGGCGGCCTGGGCCCTGTACCGGTGGGTGGAGGTGCCGATGACCAGGATCATCCGGGGGCGGCGGCCGCAGCAGGGGCCGGCGTCAAAGGATCCGGGGGAGACCGTCGAACCGCAGCCGAGGACGGCGGTGGGTTCGCCGGCCGATCTGCCGGACCGCTGAGCGGCGAGCGGTGAGCGGACACGAAGAGGACCCGGTCGGAGGGCACGGGGGAGGGCCCCCCAACCGGGTCGGTCGGGGACACCGGCGCAACGCCGGTGCGGGGTGGTGCGGGTGGTGCGCGGTCGGACCGGGTGCGCTCGGTCCGAACCGTCAGTGCGCGCTCGGCTCCGGCTTCGAGGCCCCGTACGTCTCCTCGGCGGCACCCTCGCCGCCGGGGTTGTTCCGGGGCCTGACGAACAGCGTGGCCGCGAGCGCCAGGAGCAGCAGCCCGGCACAGACGTAACTGGACACCTCGATCGCGTCGGCCATCGCCTGGCGTGCCGCCTCGGCGACGGACGAGGTCTCCGGGTCCTTCGCGAGGGCCGGGATCACCGAGCCCGCGCTGTCGGTCACGACACCGCTGAGCTCGCGAGCCTGCCCGGCGGGGATTCCGGAGCCGGTCAGGCTGTCGCGCAGGTTGGAGGTGAGCGTGGTGAAGAACAGGGTCGTCAGTACGGCGATACCGAGCGCGGCGCCGAGTTCGCGGGACGCGCTCTGGACGCCCGAGCCCTGCCCGGCGCTTTCGACCGGCACGTCCACGAGGACGACGTTGGTGACCTGCGCGGTGGCGAAGCCGACGCCGATGCCGTAGATGAACAGGGCGATCGCGATCAGCCACCAGGCGCTGTCGGTGGTCGCGATCAGACCCAGCATGGCCAGCCCGGCCGCCTCCAGTACCAAGCCGATCCGCACCAGCGTGATCGGCGAGCCGGCCATCGAGAAGCTCGCACCGCTGGCGCAGAAGCTGCCTGCCGCGAGGGCGACGAGCGCCAGTCCTGCCTGGAAAGCGCTGTAGTCGAGCGCGAACTGCAGCCACAGCGGCATCACCGCGATGATGCCGAACTCACCGAGACCCACGAACAGCGTGACGACGTTGCCGTTGCGGAACGAGGGGATGGAGAACAGCCGCACGTCCATCAGCGGTTCCTCGTTGCGCTTGCTGAGCGCCGCCTGCCGGCGCCAGAAGACGAACAGGACGAGGAGGGACACGATGAACGCGGCAAAGACCGGGGAGGGGCCGCTGCTCCACGAGAAGCCGCCGACCTCCAGCGGTTCGATGGTCTTGAGCCAGCCATACGTACGGCCCTCGATCAGCCCGAACGCCAGGAAGCCGAGCCCGATCGCCGACAGTACGCCGCCGAAGATGTCGATGCTGCCCCTCGTACGCGGAGAGACGGGCAGGTAGATCAGGGCACCGGCGATGATCAGCGCCACGAGCGGGATGTTGATACCGAAGGCCCACCGCCAGGAGAAGTCCGCGAGCCAGCCGCCCAGCAGCGGGCCGACGGCCGCCGCGGCACCGATGGTCGAGCCCCAGACGGCGAACGCCTGCCCTCGGGCCTTGCCGGTGAACGTCGCGTTCACCAGGGCCAGCGAGGTGGGCAGGATCATCGCCCCGCCGATTCCCTGCAGGAACCTCGACAGGATCAGCAGGCCGCCGTTCGGCGCGACCGCTGCCACCAGGCTGGTGACCCCGAAGACCACGAGGCCGACGAGGAAGATCTTGCGGGCGCCCTGCAGGTCGGACAGGCGCCCGGAGATCAGGAGCAGCGCCGCGAAGATGATCGCGTAGGACTCCTGGACCCACTGGGCCTCGACCGAGGTGATCTCCAGGTCCTCGATGATCGGGGCGAGGATCACGTTGACGATGGTGATGTCGACAACGATCAGAGCCACGCCCAGAGACACGGCGATCAAGCCGAGCCACTGACGCATGGACGGGGATTCTTCTGTGGCGTTCAAGCTTCCTCCACCCTGGTGTATCTTTACAGTGAAGGTAACTCTGCGCGCTGTGGCTTGTCAAGCTGAGTAGCGGAGTGTCGCGGGGCGGGAGCAGGAGAGGGTGACCAAAGCGGTGCGGGGGCCGTTGACGGCTGCAGCAACACACCCGTGCGATCGAGAGGTCCCATGCCCCCCTCAGCAGTCCACTTCAACGGCGGGGTCAACCTGCCGGACCCCGCGACGGTGATGCGGGTCCTCGCCGAACAGGTCCCCGTCGGTGTCCGCCGGCTGCCCGACGGTGAGACCGGAGGCCGGTCCCAGTGGATCGGCTACCAGCTGCCCCGTCTCCTCGCCACGCCAGGCCTGCGGCAGATCGACGCCGGCTCGGATTCCGACGGCGCGTACACGGGCGGGCCCTCCGTAGGCCTCGACGAGGGCGCCGACCCGGACACGATCGCCTGGGGCGACCTCGGCTACGCCGCGGAGTACCGGAAGTCCTACGAGGTCTTCACCGGCCTGCGAGACGAGGGCGTCGTCCCCGCGGGCGTGCGGATGCAGGCCGAGTACCCCACCCCGGTCGCGGGCGGCATGCTCTTCCACCCCGACCACAGGGACCGGATCGGCCCGTCCTACGAGCGCGCGCTCCTCGCCGATCTGGACGAGCTGGTCCGGAGCGTGCCGCACCCTGATCTCGCCGTGCAGTGGGACGCGGCGGTGGAGACCGTCACGGCCGACCTGCAACCTGACCTACTGGAACCGCTGGCCACGCAGCTCGCGGCGCTCGTCGACCGCCTGCCCTCGGGCGTCCCCGTGGGACTGCATCTGTGTTACGGCGACTTCGAGCATCGGCACATGGTCGAGCCGAAGTCCCTGGCGAACCAGGTCGCCCTCGCCAATGCGGTGACCCGGACCGCCGAACGCGCCCCGGCCTGGATCTCCTTCACCGTGCCGCAGGACCGCGACGACGCCCACTACTTCGCGCCCCTGGCCGACCTGCGTGCCGATCCGGAGACCGAGATCTACCTGTCGGTCGTGCCCTACCACCCGAAGAGACAGGCCGAGGGGACGACCGACAGGCAGATCGCGCTCATCGACAGATACCTGCCCGAGGACGCCCACCCCTGGGGCATCTGCACCGAGTGCGGCATGGCCCGGGCGGACCGGAAGGACGTACCGCGGCTGATCGAGTCGCACCGCGAGATCCTCGCTCGGCACACGCCGGGCCGGTAGTGACGGGCGGTCCGGGCCGGCCGCCCGCCGCCACGGCAGGCGGTCGGCCCGTTCGTATGCGGCCAGGCGTGCAACGCCGCCCGGAACAAGGGCCCTTGACAATCCGACCTGCGGTGAAGAAGATGTTGTCCATATTGGAACATGTGTGTCCGGGAAATGTTTTCAGCCCGGACCCCGCTTTCACCTCAGCCTGCAGCGGATAGCCAACGCCGAGACGGTTCTCGGCGTTTTTTTATGCCCTCTCACCGCTGCCCCGGCGCTCTCCGCCTTTGCGAAACGGTCTCCGTTCAGCGAGCCAACCGTTGATTCCGCACGAGAAGGCCCTGTGTCCGGCAGACCCTGCCCACAAGGAGAAGCATGAAAGTCCTCTTCATAGCAGCGGGAACAAGCCCCGCGGGAGTATTCGCCCTTGCTCCGCTCGCGACGGCACTGCGCAACGCCGGTCATGAGATCGTCGTCGCCGCCTTCGACGAACTCACCCCGACCATCGAGGGCGTCGGACTGCCCCCGGTGGCCGTGGTGACCGAGCACACCACCGAGAGCATCAAACACCTGGACCGGCCCGGCGGCCCGATCGAATTCCCGTGGTCTCCCGAGCAGGAACTCCCCTACGTCGGCCGCTGGTTCGGACGCCAGGCCGCGGTGAGCCTGGAAGGGCTGCTGGCGCTCACCAAGGCCTGGAGCCCGGATCTGGTGGTCGGCGGAACCGACGCGTACGCCGCCGCGCTGCTGGGCGCACACCTCGGCATCCCGCACGTCCGCCAGGCCTGGGACTGGCTGCACTTCGACGGCGGGGAGCGCTACGCGAACGAGGAACTGGCTCCCGAGCTGTCGGCCATCGGGCTCGACCGGCTGCCCGACCCCGACCTGTTCATCGACCTCTGCCCGCCCAGCCTGCTGCCCCCGGGCGCCACGCCGGGCATACCCATGCGGTGGGTTCCGGGCAACCGGCAGCGCAAGCTCGAACCGTGGATGTACGAACGCGGTGAGCGCCCCCGGATCTGCGTCACCTACGGCAGCTTCCGGACCGCCATGCCCGAGATCTTCGACCACCTCTGCGGGCTGATATCCCGCCTCACCGAGCTGGACGCCGAGATCGTGGTGGCGGCGAACGACGAGGCGGCCGAAAAGCTGCGCGCCAGGTTCCCGCAGGTCCGCAGCGGCTGGGTACCGCTGGAGTTCCTCGTCCGTACCTGCGACGCGATCGTGCACAGTGGCGGGCTGACCGCCCTCAACGCGATGGCCGCCGGCACACCGCAGGTCGTGCTCAACCAGTTCGAGGCCTTCCAGCCGTCGCTGCGGCTGCTGGAGCAGCAGGGGTCGGGCCTGGTGCTCCACCGTGAGGCCGGTTCGCCCCAGGGCACCTTCGAGGCGTGCGGCACGATCCTGTCCGACGACCGCTACGCACGGCAGGCGCGGGAACTCGCCCGCGAGCTCAACTCACTCCCGACGCCCAACGAGGTCGTCGCCGACCTGGAGCGGCTGGTGCGCTCGTGAGCAGCTACGGAGCGGATCACGCCGACGTCTACGACGCCGTCTACCGGGGCCGGGGCAAGGACTACAGGGCGGAGGCGGACGACGTCCTGCGGCTGCTGCGCGAGCGGCAGCCCGACATCGTCAGCCTGCTGGACGTCGCCTGCGGCACCGGCGCCCACCTGGACGCCCTGCGCAAGTCCGTCTCCCACGTCGAGGGGGTCGAGCTGGCGCCGGCGATGCACGCGCTGGCGGTGGAACGGCTCCCTGGGGTGGCCGTCCACCGGGACGACATGCGCACCTTTGACCTGGGCCGCACCTTTGACGCGATCACCTGCATGTTCAGCTCGGTCGGGTATCTGGGGTCGACCGAGGAACTGGACCGCACGCTCGCGGTGTTCCGGCGCCATCTGACCCCGGGCGGGGTGGTGCTGGTCGAGCCGTGGTGGTTCCCGGAGGAGTTCCTGGACGGGTACGTCGGAGCCGCCGTCGTGGAGGTCGACGGCCGCACCATCGCCCGCGTCTCGCACACCGTCCGCGAGGGCGACTCCACCCGGATGACGGTGGAGTACACCGTGGCTGAACCCGCCACCGGACTGCGCCGGTTCTCCGACACCCACGTGCTGTCGCTCTTCACGCGGGAGCAGTACGAGCGCGCCTTCGCGCGGGCCGGGCTGGCCGTCGACCACGTGCCCGGCGGTCCTTCCGGGCGCGGGCTGTTCCTCGCGACCGCTCCTTCCTCCTCGTCCGGCGAAGAAGGGCGGGAGACGCGATGACGGCGCTCTCCACACGCGGCCAGGTGGGCAAAGTGCGCCCCTGCGAGCTGATGGACCTCCAGACCATCGCCGACAGCCGCGGGAAATTGTCCGTGGTCGAGGGCATCAAGGACATCGGCTTCGACATCAAGCGGATGTTCTACCTTTACGCATTGCCGCGGGACTCGATACGCGGCGACCACGCCCACCGTAATCTGGAGCAATTGGTCATCGCCGTCTCGGGCAGTTTCGACGTCACGGTCGACGACACCGCCGACACCGCGGTGTATCGCCTGGACAGCCCGCATCAGGGTCTCTACATCGGACCGATGGTGTGGAACGGCCTCACCAACTTCTCCGAGGGCGCGGTCGCTCTGGTGCTGGCCTCGGAGCATTACGACGAGGCCGACTACTACCGCGAGTACCAGGAATTCGCGACCGACGCCGGACGACTGCTGTGAGAATTCCCTTCCTCGATCTGAAAGCGCCCCATGCGGAGATCCGGGAGGAGCTCGATGCGGCGTACCACCGGGTGGTCGACTCGGGCTGGTTCCTCCTGGGCTCCGAACTGGAGGCGTTCGAGGCCGAATTCGCCGCGTACTGCGGAGCCGAGCACTGCGTGGCGGTGGGCAGCGGCTGTGACGCCCTGGAACTCGGCCTGCGGGGGCTGGGCATCGGCGCGGGCGACGAGGTGATCGTCCCCAGCGCGACGTACATCGCCACGTGGCTCTCCGTCTCGGCCGCCGGCGCCACCCCGGTGCCGGTCGAGGTGGATCCGGCGACCCATCTGCTCGACCCCGCCCGGGTGGAGGCGGCCATCACACCGGCCACCCGGGCCGTCATGCCGGTACACCTCTACGGCCAGGCCGCGGATCTCGACGCGCTGCGGCGGACGGCCGTGGCGCATGGGCTCGCGGTGGTGGACGACGCCGCTCAGGCCCACGGCGCCCGGTACCGGGGCCGGCGGGTGGGTACGGGCACCACGGCGACTGCGTTCAGCTTCTATCCCGGCAAGAACCTCGGGGCGCTCGGCGACGGCGGGGCGGTGCTGACCTCCGACGCCGAACTGGCCGACCGGCTGCGGCTGTTGCGGAACTACGGCTCGCGGCGCAAGTACCACCACGAGATCCAGGCGACCAACTCCCGCCTCGACGAACTGCAGGCGGCCATCCTGCGGGTCAAGCTCCGTCATCTCGACCGATGGAACCGTCGCCGGGCGCAGATCGCCGTGCAGTACCAAGAGGGGCTCGGGGGACTGCCCGGCCTGCGCCTCCCGAAGACGCCGACGGGCACCGAGCCCGCGTGGCACCTGTTCGTCGTCGGCTGCGACGACCGGGAGCGGTTGCGAAAGAGCCTGGCCGAAGCCGGCATCGGCACGCTGGTCCACTATCCGGTCCCCGTCCACCTGTCCCAGGCCTACGCCGACGACACCCGGTGGCCGGCCGGTACCCATCCCATCGCGGAGTCCATCGCCGCGCAGGTGCTCAGCCTGCCGATGGGACCGCATCTGGACGACCGGGACGTGTCCGACGTCATCGCCGCAGTTCGTGCCGCGCTCTGAGACCGGCCGCTCGTCCCCTTCGCTTCCTTCCCGTACCCCGCGACCGAAAGGTTCCGCCGTCATGCAGACCCCACCGCAGCTGCCGCCCTCCGTCCGCGTGCTGCAACTCGCCACGGCGAGCTGGATGGCCGCCGCCGTGAGCGCCCTCGCCGAACTGGGGGTCGCCGACGCACTGTCCGACGGCGCCCGACCCGTGGACGAGATCGCCGAGGCCGTCGGCGCCCACGGACCGACGCTCTACCGGCTGCTGCGCGCCGGCGCCGACTTCGGGCTGCTCGAGGAGCGCGCGGGCGAGGTGTTCGCCCTGACCGAGGTCGGGGAGGCGCTGCGCAGCGATTCACCCACCTCGATGCGGAACTTCGCCCGGTGGGTCGGGCTCGCCGCCGACCGGAACACCTGGGCCGGTCTCGCCGACAGTGTCCGGACCGGCGAACCCGCCTTCGAGCGGGTGCACGGCCAGAACGTCTGGGACTTCATGCGCGAGAGGGCGGATGTCTCCAGCGTGTTCAACAACGCCATGAGCGAGGCCTCGCGCCAGCTGATCGCCCCGGTGGTCGGTGCGTTCGACTTCAGCGGCATCGGCACCCTGGTCGACGTCGCAGGCGGCCACGGTGCGCTGCTCGCCGCGGTGCTCGCCGCCAACCCGGACGTCCGCGGCGTGCTGTACGACCAGCCGGACGTGGTCGCGGGTGCGGGCCGGGCGTTCAAGGACTCCGGCACGGACGGCCGGGCAGAGGTCGTCGGGGGCGACTTCTTCGACTCCGTACCGCCGGGCGCCGACGCGTACCTGCTCTCCAACGTCATCCACGACTGGGACGACGCGCACTCGCTCACCATCCTGCGCAACTGCCGGGAGGCGCTCGCCGAGGGCGGCCGGGTCCTGCTGGTCGAGGCGGTCATGCCGGACCGGAGCGAGCCGGCGCCGACGGTCACCCTCATGGACCTCAACATGCTCGTGCTCTGCGGCGGCCGCCAGCGCACCGAGGCCGAGTTCGCCGACCTCTTCGAGCGGGCCGGCCTCAAGCTCACCCGGATCGTCCGGGCCGGGCTGCACAGCGTCGTCGAAGCCGTCCGCGCCTGAGCCCGGACCCGAACCGAAGCGAAGGACTGGAACCCATGCCGTTCATCACACCGGACAACGGATCGCTCACGGTGTTCAACCTGTTCGACACCACGAGCCCCGATGCGCAGAAGATCCTGCTCGACACCATGGAAGGGATCATCAACGGGGCGAACTACCCGGGCTGGCGGTCCTCCACCCTGCACGGCGGGCTGGACCGGCCGTGCGCCGCGAACTACATCCAGTGGCGCAGCGTGGCGGACCTCCAGGAGCGCTACGAGGGCGAGAACTTCAAGCACAACACGGTGCCCCACTTCACCGAACTGACCACCTCGGTCCACCTGCTCAAGACGGAGGTGGTCGCCACCCGGCTGCACGCTTCGCTGGAGCACATCGAGATATCGCCCGACCGGGACGACTTCACCGTCATCGTCATCATGGGGGTCGAACCGTCGAACCAGGCCCGCCTGGTGGAGCTGTTCACGGAGCCCGACGCGTGGCTGCAGGAGGTGCCGGGCTTCCGCTCCAACTCGATCCTGCGCGGGCTGGACGGCGACTACGTCGTCAACTACGCCCAGTGGGACGACCGCGAGTCCTACGAGCGGTTCCACAAGCTGCCCGAGGAGGACCGCCCGGCACACTCCCGGGAGATGCGGGCCAAGGCCCGGCCGCTGGTGACGTCCCGGTCGTCGAACACGTACGAGGTCGTGTACTCCCGGTCGGCCTCCGACCAGCCGGCAGGTGGCCGGTGACCACCACGATCCACCCGTCCGCCCACGACGGGACCTCCGGTTCGCGGCCCGTCCCCGCCCCGGTCGTCGTCGGACCCGGGGACCACCGCTACGCGGAATTGGCGCGGGGTGACAACTACCGGTTCGTCGGGCAGCCCGACCGGGTCGAACTGGTGCGCACCACCGAGCAGGTCGTCGACGCGCTGCGGCGGGCCCGGGCGGAGGGCCTGCGGGTGGCCGTCCGCAGCGGCGGGCACTGCGGGGAGGCCTTCGTCGCCGACCCCGGCGTGCGGGTCGTCCTGGACCTGTCGCTGATGGCGGAGGTGTACCACGACCCGGACCGCGACGCCATCGCGATCGAGACGGGGGCGACCGTCGGGCACGTCTACAAGACGCTCTACCGGAACTGGGGCGTGACCCTTCCCGCCGGCGTGTGCACCGCGGTGGGTGCGGGCGGCCACATCAGCGGCGGCGGGTACGGTCCGCTGTCCCGGCTGCACGGGTTGGTCGCCGACCACCTGTACGCCGTCGAGGTCGTGCACGTCGACGCCGACGGTGACGTGGCCGTCACGGTCGCCACCCGCGAACCCGACGACCCGCACCGGGAGTTGTGGTGGGCGCACACCGGCGGGGGTGGTGGCAACTTCGGCATCGTGACGCGGTTCTGGATGCGCTCTCCCGGGGCCACCGGCACCGACCCCGCCGAGTTGCTGCCCAAGCCGCCGCCCTCGTTGCTGCTCGCGATGGTCAACTGGTCGTGGGAGCAGGTGGACCTGCCGGCGTTCACCCGGATCATCCGGAACTTCATGGCCTGGCACGTGGAGCACAGCGGCCCCGACTCGCCGTACGCGGGCCTGTTCGCCTCGCTGTGGGTCCGGCACCGGTCCGGCGGCGACCTGACGATGTTCGTCCAGATGGACCCCACGGCACCGGACGCCGATGCCGCCATGGGGTCCTTCCTCGCCGCCGTGGACGAGGGCGTCGGGGTGGAGCCGTTCGCGATCCGCTACGAGCTGCCGTGGCTGACCGCGGCCCGGCACATGGGCCAGGGCGACTCCGGTCCGGTGCTGGGCGCGCGCACCAAGTCCAAGGCCGCGTATCTGCGGGGCGTCCACACCGACGAGCAGATCGCCGGGCTCTACCGTCACTTCACCAGCGAGAGCTACTTCGGCCGTGAGTCGCTGATGATGCTCAACGGATACGGCGGCGCGATCAACACGGTGGAGCCCGGGGACACCGCGTCCGCCCAGCGCGACTCGGTGATCAAGGCCGCCTACTCGGCCGCCTGGAACGACCCGGGCGAGGACGAGCTCCACATCGCCTGGCTGCGCGGCCTGTACGGGGAGCTGTTCGGCGCCACCGGCGGCGCTCCGGTCTCCGACGAACTGAGCGACGGCTCGTACATCAACTACCCCGACATCGACCTGGCCGACCCGGAGTTCAACACCTCGGGCGTGCCGTGGCATCGGCTCTACTACAAGGACAACTACGTCCGGTTGCAGGCCGTGAAGGCCGCCTTCGACCCGCTCGACGTGTTCCACCACCAGCTGTCCGTGCGGCTCCCGTCGTCCGGCACGACGACGTCCCCGTCCACACCTCGCACGCGGGAGGACCCGATGACCTACGCCTCCGATCACATTCCCGACCGGTACGACTTCGAGGACATGTACACCGGCGCGGCGGACACTCAGCCCGTCCAGCCCTGGGACATCGGCAGGCCGCAGCCGGCCCTGGTCGCGGTCGAGGAGGCCGGGCTGATCACCGGGAGCGTCCTGGACGTCGGCTGCGGACTTGGCGACAACGCCGCGTTCCTCGCCTCCCGGGGCCATGCCGTCACCGCGGTCGACGTGTCCGCGACAGCGGTGACCGAGGCACGCCGGCGGGCCGGGGCCAAGGGCGTGGAGGTGGAGTTCGTCGTCGGGGACGCCACCCGGTTGCAGGGCTTCGAGGGCCGCTTCGACACGGTTGTCGACAGCGCGTGCTTCCACGCGTTGGCCGAGGACGAGCGGCAGCGCTATCTCACGGTGCTGCACGACGCCTGCCGACCGGGGGCCCGGTTGCACATGTTCTGCTTCGCCGAGGAACTGGACGCGCCCTTCCCCGGCCCGCACCGTCACAGTGCGGTGAACCTCCGCCGGATGGTCGGGAGCGTCTGGGACGTCGTGGCCGTCGAGGCCGTGGCGTACGCCAGCTCGCTACGGCCCGAGGACATCGCGGCCATGATCAAGGAGGAGTATCCGGACGCCGAGGTCACCGCGGACCAGCTGCAGGGTCTGGCACTGGACGAGACGGGCCGGGCGACGATGCCGGTCTGGCACGTGACGGCCGAGCGCCGGGGCTGAATCCGCCACAGGTCCCGGCTGTGCCGGGCAAGGATCCGGTCCCGGTCGAGGACGGCAGGCGAGGGCCTCCGTGCGGTGAAGACTCGGCACCTCCACCTGCACGCAGGCCCTCGCCATGCTCGCGATCTACTTCCGGGAGGCGTGCAGGAAGCGGCCGGTCATCGATTTCCCGGTCCGCGGCATCAGGCCGGGAGGACCTTCGTAGACGATGCGGCCACCCTCGTCACCGGCGCCGGGGCCCAGGTCGACGACCCAGTCGGCGCGGGCGATGACGTCCAGGTTGTGCTCGATCACGATGACCGAGGCGCCGCCGTCGACGAGCCCGTCCAGCAGCCGGATCAGGTTGTCGACATCGGCCAGGTGCAGCCCGGTGGACGGCTCGTCGAGGATGTAGGTCTTCGCGTTCTTGCGCATCTCGATGGCCAGCCGCAGGCGCTGACGTTCCCCGCCGGACAGCGTGGTGAGCGGCTGCCCGAGGCTGATGTATCCGAGGCCGACGTCCTGCAGCGCGGTGAGCACCGGGGTGACGGACTTCTCCGTGAAGAAGTCCGCCGCGGTGTCGACGGACAACGCCAGCACGTCGGCGATGCTCCTGCCGCGCAGCTCGTAGGAGAGCACCTCGTCGGTGAACCGGCGCCCCTGGCACTTCTCGCATGTGGTCGGCACAGCGGTGATGTAGCCGAGGTCCGTGTAGGTGACGCCGAGCCCCTTGCACGTCGGGCAGGCACCCTCGGAGTTCGCGCTGAAGAGCGCGGCCTTGACGCCGTTGGCGGCGGCGAAGGCTTCGCGGATGCCGTCGAGCATGCCGGTGTACGTGGCCGGGTTGGACCGGCGGGACCCCTTGATGGGCGACTGGTCGACGATCGAGGCCTCCGTCTCCTTCGGCAGGGAACCGAGGACGAGGGAGCTCTTGCCCGCCCCGGCCACCCCGGTGACCGCCGTGAGGACGCGGAGCGGGATGCTGACGCTGACGTCGCGCAGGTTGTGCAGGGACGCCGACTTGATGTCGAGCGAGCCGATGGGTTCGCGCACCTCGGTCTTGAGGGGCTGACGGACCGTGAGGTGGGCCCCGGTCGGGGTCCCCGACTTCTTCAAGCCGGCCACGTCGCCCTCGTAGACGACGTGTCCTCCGTTCAGCCCCGCGCCCGGACCGATGTCGATGATGTGGTCGGCGGCGGCGATGACCTCGGGGTTGTGCTCGACGACCAGCACGGTGTTGCCCTTGTCCCGCAGGCGCTCGAGCAGGCCGATCACGCGCTTGGTGTCATGGGCGTGCAGACCCGCGGTGGGTTCGTCGAAGACGTAGGTGAGCTCGGTGAGACTGGAGTCGAGGTGGCGGACCATCTTGATGCGTTGTGCCTCACCGCCGGACAGGGTGCCGGCGGCGCGGTCGAGACTGAGGTAGCCGAGCCCGATCTCCACCAGATTGCCGAGGATGGAGACCAGAGCGGCCTTCAGCGGGGCGATGTCGCCGGCCGGCAACGTGGCGGCCCACCGGCTCAGTTCGGTGATCTGCATGGCGTTGCAGTCGGCGATGCTCACGCCGTCGATCCGGCAGGCGCGGGCGGCCTCGTTGAGCCGGGTGCCGGAGCACCCGGAGCACGGGCCGGTGGTACCGATCGCCTCGACGGCCCGCCGTACGTGCGGGCGCAGCGAGTCGGCGTCCTTGGAGAGGTAGAGGCGCCTGATCTTGTCCAGGACGCCTTCGTACGCCATGTTGTAGCCGCCGGTTTTCACGACGTCACCGGTCCCGGTGAGCAGTTGCTCCCAGTCCGCCTCGGTGAACTTCCCCAACGGCAGGTCGTTGTCGAAGAACCCGGACTCTGTGTAGATCTTCCAGAAGACGGAGCCGACGGCGAAGTTGGGGAAGGTGATCGCCCCTTCGTTGAGTGACAGCGAACGGTCGAAGATCCCCTCGACGTCGATGGCGGAGGTGCGCCCGACGCCCCCGCACTCCGGGCACATACCGGACGGATCGTTGAACGAGAGAGCGCTGGGACTCGGCACGGCCGGAGTTCCCACCCGGGCGAAGACGATACGGAGCATCGTCCAGGTGTCGGTCACGGTCCCCACCGTGGAACGGGAGTTGGCTCCGATCCGTTCCTGGTCGACGACGATGGCGGCGTTGAGGTTCTCCAGGCTGTCGACGTTCGGGCGGGGCAGCGTCGGCATCTGCGACTGGAGGAACGCCGGGTAGGTCTCGTTGATCAGACGCTGCGACTCTGCGGCGATCGTGTCGAAGGCGAGAGAGGACTTGCCCGAGCCGGAGACTCCGGTGAAGACGACGAGGTTCCTCTTGGGGATGTCGAGGTCGACGCCGGTGAGGTTGTTCTCACGGGCTCCCCGGACCCGGATCACCTGGACTAAGTCCGCCGAGGTGCCGGCCGCGGGTGCTGATGCTTTCGATGAGCTCACTCTGTCATCCCGTTCCTCGTGCAGGTGTGTGACTCGTGCAGGTCGGTGATCGGCACGGCGCCGTTCCCGTCCCCGGGCAGGGGAGGGGAGCGCCGAGAGTGGTTCGCCCCGGGGCGCTGTGTGATGTGGCCCTGCCGCTGCGCGGGTGCGAGGGCAAGGGGCCGGGGTCAGGCCTTGCCGTGCAGGCGGGACCCGTTCGGGCGGCGCTGGTCGTACTCGTTGGCGAGCAGGTCGTCCATGGTGCCGCGGAGTTGGGCGATGAAGTCCTCGAACTGCTGGAGCTGTGCGGGGGTGTACTGCGCCATGGCCGCGGCCATGCGTTCGGCGTACGGGCCGAAGAACTCCTCGGCCCGTGGCCTGACATCGGGGCTGCTGCGCAGTGTCACGATCCGGCGGTCGGTGTGCTCCCGGGTACGGATGATGTGTCCGGCCGTCTCGAGACGGTTCAGCAGGGTCGCGGTCGCGCCGGAGGAGAGGGAGATGCGCTCGCTCAGCCGGGCGGGCGACAGCGGAGCACCCTGGTCCTCCGCATAGAGGATCTCGGTCAGGGCGGCGGCGTCGGTGGAGTAGAGCCCGAGCCAGGTCGCGAAACGCTGCGTGAACTCGGTGTAGTTCGCGCCGAACGCTCGGAGCCCGTCCATGAGGCGGTCACGCTGGGCCTCAAGGGCGCCGGACTCCGGTTCCTCCATCGACATGCTCCACTTCCCGATCTGCCTGGGTGACCCGTTCCGTCACAGGGTTTGACAACTTACCCGAGGGCGAAATATCTTCATCGTAAAGATACACCATCAGGGAGGTAGCCGGGGACCGGGTGGCCCGACTCAGGCACGTGCACTGCAAAGGTGATCGTCGCGGAGGCTGGCATCGACCGCAGCTGAAGCTTGGGGGACTGAATGTCGTTGCATACATCCGAGACACACGCAGCGGGGGCGTCATGAAGGCGCTCGTTCTGGCCGGGGGCTCCGGCACCCGCATGCTCCCGCTCACCCACACCACCGCGAAGCAGCTGGTGCCCGTCGCCAACAAGCCGGTTCTCTTCTTCGGTCTGGAGGCCATCGCCGAGGCGGGCATCAAGGAAGTCGGCGTCATCGTCGGTGACACCGCGGCCGAGATCCGCGAAGCCGTCGGCGACGGTTCGAAATTCGGCCTCGACATCACTTACATTCCCCAGCACAAACCGCTCGGCCTGGCCCACGCGGTCGTGATCGCCCGTGAATTCCTCGGCGACTCCGACTTCGTGATGTACCTCGGTGACAACTTCATCGTCGGCGGCATCACGGACCTCGTGGCGAACTTCCGCCGCGAGCGGCCGGACGCGCAGATCCTGCTGACCCGGGTCTCCGACCCCACCGTCTTCGGCGTGGCCGAGCTGGACGGGGCGGGACGCGTCGTGTCCCTGGAGGAGAAGCCGACGGTGCCCCGGAGCGACCTTGCGGTCGTCGGCGTCTACCTCTTCACACCGGCCGTCCACGAGGCCGTCCGCGCGATCGAACCGTCGGTGCGCGGGGAGTTGGAGATCACCCACGCCCTCCAGTGGCTCATCGACGAGCAGCGGGACGTGCGTTCGACGACGGTGCCCGGTTACTGGAAGGACACCGGCAACGTCATGGACATGCTGGAGGTCAACCGGTTGGTACTGGAGACCCTGGAACTCCGCATCGAGGGCGACGTCGACGAGGAGAGCCAGATCATCGGCCGGGTCCGGATCGAGGAAGGGGCGCAGGTGCGCAGGTCGCGCATCGTCGGCCCGGCCGTGATCGGTCGGTCCACGGTGATCACCGACTCCTATGTCGGCGCCTATACCTCGGTGTCGGAGGACTGCCGGATCGAGCACAGCGAGATCGAGTTCTCCATCGTGCTGCGGGGCTCGTCGATCATGGGAGTCGGACGGGTCGAGGCATCCATGATCGGACGCAACGTCACCGTCGTCCCGGCCCCGCCGGTTCCGCACGCCCACCGACTAGTCCTCGGCGACCACAGCCGAGTGCAGATCTCCTCATGAACCCCACCGAGGTCCTGGTGACCGGAGGCGCGGGCTTCATCGGCTCCCATTACGTCCGCACACTGCTGGGCGCCGGGGGGCCGGGCGATGTCACGGTGACCGTGCTGGACAAGCTGACCTACGCGGGGAACCCGGCCAACCTGCACGCGGTCCGCGACGACGCCCGCTTCTCCTTCGTCCAGGGCGACATCTGCGACGAGCAGCTCGTCGCCCGGCTGACCGAGCGGGCCGGCCATGTGGTGCACTTCGCCGCCGAGTCCCATGTGGACCGCTCCATTCTCGGGTCGGCCGCGTTCGTACGGACCAATGTGCTGGGCACTCAGGTCCTGCTCGACGCGGCACTGCGCGCCGGCACCCGGACCTTCGTCCATGTCTCCACGGACGAGGTCTACGGGTCGATCAGCGAGGGTTCCTGGGCGGAGGACCACCCCCTGGGTCCCACCTCTCCGTACTCCGCGTCCAAGGCGTCGAGCGATCTGCTGGCCCTGAGCTACCACCGCACGCACGGCATGGACGTACGTGTGACCCGCTGCTCCAACAACTACGGTCACCACCACTTCCCGGAGAAGGTCATCCCGTTGTTCGTGACCAACCTGCTCGACGGGAAGAAGGTCCCCCTCTACGGCGACGGGCGCAACGTCCGCGACTGGCTGCACATCGATGATCACGTGCGGGGGATCGAGCTGGTGCGGACCGCGGGACGTCCGGGCGAGGTGTACAACATCGGCGGCGGCACCGAGCTGCCCAACATCGAACTACTGCAGCTGCTGTTGGCGGAGTGCGGGGCGGGCTGGGAAATGGTGGAGTGGGTCGCCGACCGCAAGGGGCACGACCGGCGTTACTCCGTCGACTGGACGAAAATCCGCACCGAGTTGGGGTACCGGCCAGAAAAGGATTTCGCCACGGGCCTCGCCGAGACAGTTTCCTGGTATCGAGAGAATCGGGGATGGTGGGAGCCGCTGAAGGATCGTGCGGCGCTGCGATGATTAAACTTTGAACCGTGGCCTGAATTGATCGGACATTCGCTCGATCACGCGGAGGTGTGCCGGTCAGTGATGGGCCGACGGTGCATCCTAGGCGCCCTCCGGGCGTACGTATACAGCCGTCAGGTAAAGAATCCTTTAAAAGTTACCCATTAGCAGATAGAATCCTGTCCGACCAGTGTAGCGGGGGGTCTCCAGCTCCTTGCGTTCCACCTCTGGAGGGCATGTGATCAAGGTTCTGCTCGCCGAAGAAGTGCATATGGTACGGGGGGCATTTATCGCGCTGCTGACGCGGGAGAATGATATCGATGTTGTGGCCGAATTGGGGGACGGCTCGAAGATATTGCCTATGGCTCGTCTGCATCGGCCGGATGTCGCGGTGATCGACATCGATATGCCCGGCCAGGACGATCTGATGACGATAGAGCAGGTTCATGCCGAGCTGCCGAAGACGCAAGCCCTGATCCTCACTCATCGCTGGCGGCCGGCAACGGTACGCAGGGCCTTGAACATGGGGGTCGGCGGATTCCTGCTGAAGGACTCACCGCCGGAGAATCTCGTCAGCGCGGTCCGCGAACTCGCGGACGGGCGACGGGTGATAGACGCGGATCTGGCCGTGTCCGCCTGGAAGGCACCGGCGCCTCCCCTCACCGACCGCGAGATGGAAGTGTTGCGTCTGGCCGCCGAGGGCGAAGGCGTGACGGAGATAGCGGCACGTCTCCACCTCTCGCCCGGCACCATACGCAACTACCTCACCACCGTGGCGACAAAACTCAACGCGCGCACGCGCGTGGACGCCGTCCGTATCGCCGTTGACGCCGGCTGGCTCTGATCGACCCGCGGGAATCATCCGGAGAGTTAATTCGGCCCCCGTCGCCGGATGATTCCCGTCCAGATGTCGAAGGTTCCGTCGTATCGGCCCTGCGGGTGCCTGGTATTAGATTACTCTAAATTCCCTGAAAGGGGGTGTGAATTTCACACGGAACCAGCATGAATTTACCATGATCGAATCGGAAGTTTTCCCGGTGCGCTCATGACAGATGCACTCCCGATCGGACTTGTTGTCGAATACCTTTGAAGTGAGAAAAGGTAATCGGTACATGCCGGAGCCGGGGGAAGTGAAACACTGCTATGGGATGCTCACCGCCAGTCAATGAGAAACACGAAACGCAGTACGGTTCGCACGACTGCTCCACAGAGAACACCAATGCAGTTCTGTGCGAAAGGTGCACGGACCGGCTTTCCGGCTTCCTGCGTGGGCTGCCCGCCCTCTATCTTCATTGCGGGGCCCTGCTGGGAGGCACACACGCACCGCGGGAAAAGGTGTCGAATTCCGCTCGCGGGCAGGGGATACCCTTCAACACGGCGGCGTCCGACGTACGCGCTCACATCATCACGCTGCTTGCGTCCTGGGCGTCTCTCGTCGCGGACGAGCGCGCCGTCGAAGCGCCCCCACGCAGGGTGGACCTGCTGGCCGGCTTCATCCGGGCAAACCTGAAGTGGCTGACCAGTCACAGCGCGGCCCTCGACGCGGTCGAGGAATTCGGTGCCCTCACCCGGGCCGCACGCCGGGTCTGCGAGGCGCAGCCGGTGCGCACCGTCCCGGTCGGCAACTGCGTCCGGTCCGGTTGCCCCGGAAAACTCCGGGCCGTGGTGCAGACCGCTTCGGGCATCGGCCGGCGGCCTTCGGAGATCCGGTGCAGCGCCGACGAAGCGCATTGGTGGGCGTACGAGGAGTGGACGGCCCTGGAAATAGGGATGCAGAGGCGTTCGGCCCCCGGCCGCACCTGGTACAGCGTCTCGGACATCGGGCTTTTGCGCGACATCCCGGCCGGAAGCATCTACCGGCTCGCCAATCAGCACCAGTGGCGTCGCCAGAAAGTCTCCGGCAAGGTCTATTACCACCACGCGGACGTCACCGCCGCGTTGGGCGGATGACCTGACGCAGACAGGGGGTGGGTGGGGTACGGGCCGTACCCCACCCACCCCCCGGTCGTGTCTCAGGCAGCCGCTTCCAGCTGGGCCAGTCCCTGTGTCCAGCCCTCCCAGGCATCGCGGCCCGGGGGCGCCAGCAGCGGAACCACCGTGCTGCGCCCCTCCACCACCGAGGGGTGCCGGCGGGCCAGGGTCGCGAGCGCCGCGGCGGGGCCGCCGTCCACCACCACGTGGCCGCTCTCCCCGTCCAGCAGAGATTTCAGCGCCGGCCAGAACAGCACCGGCGCGGCCATCTGCCCCGCCCAGAACTCCGGACGGGTCGCCTCCGCCTCCGTGACGTACCGTCCGGTGCGGGTCGACAGGACCGGGATGCCCGGCGGACGCAGTGTCTCCGCCGCGATCGCCTCGCCGAAGGCCCGGGAAGCCCGGTCCATCGCCGGTGAGTGCCACGGTTCGAGCGCCCGCACCCGACGCACGATCATGCCCGCCTCACCCAGGGCGCTCGCGGCCTCGGACAGCTGGGGCTCGGGCCCCGCGAGTATCGTCTGGCGCGGGCCGTTGTGGGCGCCCAGCACCACGTCCTGCCGCAGTGACTTGTTCCGGAGGCGGTCGAGCACCTCCTCCGGTGCGCCCGCCACCGCCAGCATCCCGCCGGGCGGGGCCTCGGCGAGCGCGGCGCAGCGGCCCGCGATGATCCGGACGGCGGCCTGCGGGTCGAACACCCCGGCCAGCGTGGCGGCGGCCAGCTCTCCCACGCTGTGGCCGATCAGCGCGGCGGGGTGGATCCCGCGGTCGGCCAGTACCCGGCCGATGCCGTATCCGATCATGAAAAGCAAGGGCTGCGCGGTCGTGCCCCGGTCCGCCGGTGCGCCGTCCACGCAAGCCAGCCAGTCGTCGCGGACGACGGTCCCCCGTGGCCCGAGAGCTTCGAGGAACGCGTCGGCCACGGCGGTGAAGACCGGCTCCCGCTTGTAGAGCTCGACGGCCATACCCGCGTGCTGGAAGCCCTGCCCCGGCAGCATCAGGACGAAGGGCCGCCCCCTCATGCCGACCCCGCCTTCAGCCGGTCCGGCACCGCGAAGGCCTTGAGCACCTGGTCCAGGTGGTCGCCCTCGGAGGTCCTGAAGGTCTCGGCGTCCGGGCACAGCCGACCGCACAACGTACTCAGCGTCTTGCCCGGTCCGACCTCCACGAACCGGTCGATGCCCTCCTTCGCCAGTGCCTCGGCGGTGTCGGCCCACAGCACCCGGCCGGTGAACTGCCGTCGTAGGCAGTCGGCGGCCTCCCGGGCGGTGCGCACCGGCGCGGCGGTGACCGCCGAGAACACCGGGATCACCGGGTCACGCAGAGGCAACGCCGCCAATTCCCGGCCGAACTCCACCTCGATGCCGGAGAGCAGGCTGCAGTGTGCCGCGCCGCCCACCTCCAGGGTCAACGCCCTTCGCGCGCCTGCCTGTTCGGCGAGTTCGAGCAGGCGGGCCACTGCGCCCCGGTGACCGGAGACCACGATCTGCCGGTGGTCATTGCGGTTGGCGATCTCGACCACCTCGCCGGCCTCGGCGGCTGCCCGGACACAGAGCTCCTCGACCTCGTCCAGCGTCAGGCCGATGACCGCGCCCATGCTGCCCGGGACGCTGCGGTTGACCGACTCCATCAACTCCCCGCGCAGCCGGACCAGGCGCAGGCCGACGGTCCAGTCGAGCACGCCCGCCGCGACCATCGCGGCGAACTCGCCCAGGCTGTGCCCGGCCACGGCGTCGGGCTCGACCCCGTACGTCCGGAGTATTTCGAGAGCCACGACGCTGGTCAGGAAGACGGCCGGCTGGGTCACCGGCATGGCGCGCAGTTCCTCTGCCGGTCCCTGCCGGCACAGCTCGCTCAGCGGAATCCCCAGGATCTCGTCGGCGACCCGGTAGTGGGACGCGAGAAATTCGGGGTGGCGCTCGGCCAGCGCGCGGCCCATGCCGACGCGCTGCGAACCCTGCCCCGGAAACACGAAGGCTGTCCTGCTCATGTTCGATACCACTTCCCTTCTGCGGAACCGCGGCGCTCAGGTCACCCTGAGCGCCGCGATGGGGCACACCCGAACCGCACGTGTGGCGGCGGCCTGCTGATCCGCCGGCACCTCGCCCTCGAAGAGGAGCTCGGCGTAGCCTTCGTCGGCCTGCAACAGAGCGGGGGCCGCGCCTTCGCACAGCCCGTGCCCCTCGCAACGGCTCCGGTCGACGGTGATCCTCATCTCGGCGGCCTTCCGTCGACGCGGATCAGGGGTGGAGCGTCACGGGCAGGGACGCGATGCCTCGGATCGTGTTGTGCAGGCGCCAGGTCGGCTCACCGATCTCGATCGAACGCACCTTGCCGGTCAGTGACTTCAGAAGGCTGTGGCCCTCCAGGCGGGAGAGCGCCTGACCGACGCAGCCGTGGATGCCATGGCCGAAGCCGACGTGCTGGGCGACGCCGGGCCGCTGGACGTCGAACTTCTCCGGGTCGGTCCACTGCCGCTCGTCGCGGTTGGCGGAGCCGTACAGGAAGAGCACCCGTGAGCCCTCGGCCACCGGTGCGCCCCCCAGCTCCCGGTCGCGGGTGGCCAGCCGGGTGAAGCCGCGCAGAGGGGATTCGATGCGGATGATCTCGTTGAACGCCGACGGGATGAGTGACTCGTCGCCGCGCAGCAGATCCCACTGGTCCGGGTGTGATCCGAACAGCCACATCATGCTGGACAGCGCACTGACGGAGGTGTCCATCGAGGGGGCCAGGAAGTCGCCCAGGAGCCCGGGCAGGAGGTACTCCTCGATCTTGCCCTCCTTGGCGTCGCTCACCAGTTGGGCGCCCCAGCTGCCCGGCCGCAGATTGCCCGGGACCGACATCCGCTGCAGGAATTCCGACATCTCCTGGAGCAGCGGGAACCCGGCCATGGTGCGTTCGTTGAGCGGGCCGAAGGCGTTGAACCCGGCGGTCGCCCACTCGAGGAGCCGCTCCTTGCCCTCCTCGACGGGCCAGCCGAGCAGGTCGGGCACGACGGCGAGCGGGAACGCCTGCGCGAAGTCGGTGACCGCGTCGAAGGTGCCCTTCTCGATGAGCTGGTCGACGAGGGTGTCGGCCCAGCCCGCGATGTAGTCCCGGAACTCCTCCAGCGCCTTGGGCTTGAGGTGCCGGGCCACCAGGCCGCGCACATATCCGTGGTAGGGCGGATCGCTGGTGAAACTGCTGCCCTTCTGGGCCTTGTTGAGCGTCTCGGTGAGCCCGACGCCGGAGGCCGACGAGAAGGTCGTCGGGTCGTGGAGCGCGTCGTAGACCTCCCGGTAGCGGGCGGCCGCGAAGACCTGATGGGCCTCCAGCCAGACCACCGGGCCCAGCTCGCGCAGCCGCCGGTAGTCCTCGTAGGGCGAGAGGATCGACTCGTCGGAGTAGGGGTCGATGTCGGTATGGGGAATCGTGAGCGTCGTCATGCGGATCTCCTCAGGTCAGCTGTGGGCGGAGTGATCCAGAAGGTGGGCGTTGACGACCCGGACGAGGTCGCGAGGGGTGTCGACGTCGACGAGCGCCGAGTCCTCGAACTCCAGGCCGTACTCCCGGCCGATCCGGCTGCCGGTCTCCAGCAGGGCGAGCGAGTCGTATCCGAGATCCGCGAAGGCGATGTCCAGGATGTCGGCTTCGAGTACGCTGCCGCCGCCCGCGCCCTCCCGGAGAATGCGCTTGAGATCCTCAATGCCGAACTGGTTGCTCATGCGTCCGTCCTGTTCGAAGGGGGATGGGGCCGGCCGCCGGACGGGGCACCCGGTGCCGGAATGAGCTGTGCGCGGCGCGGTGGGGTCACTTGTCCGTTCCCCGCACCACGACCGCGGAGTTGAACCCGCCCTGGCCCCGAGCCAGGACCACGGCGGTACGCACCGAGGTCCAGCGGGCCTCGGTGACCAGGTCGAGGTCGTACTCGTCCGCGCAGGCGACGTTGACGGTCGGGGGGATGACGCCGTCACGGATCGACAGGAGCGCCGCCGCGACGTCGAGCGAGGCGGCTCCGCCCGCCAGGCGTCCGGTCATCGTCTTCGGAGCGGTGACGGCCACCCCGCCCGGGCCGAAGAGGGCGCTCAGCACGTCGGCCTCGATCCGGTCGAGTTCGGGCACCGCGGCGGCGTCCGCGAAGACCACGTCGACCTCGGCGGGGGTGATCCCCGCGTCGTCGAGCGCCGCCGTGACGGCCCTGCGCAGCCCGGGCTCGCGCCCACTGCCCGGCCGCGGGTCCATCGTCGCGGCGTACCCGGCGATCTCTCCGTACACCTCAGCGCCCCGCTGCCGTGCGGATTCCGCGTTCTCCAGCACGAGCAGGGCGCCGCCCTCGCCCGGCACATGGCCGGCTGCCCGCGCGTCGAAGGGGAGGTAGGCGCCCTCGGGGTCCCGGGAGGTGCTCATGCGGTCGCCCGCCATCTGTGCCACCCAGCCCCACGGGCAGAGCGAGCCGTCGACGCCGCCCGAGATGATCAGCTGCGTGCCCTTGCGGATCTGCCGACGGGACTGGGCGATGGCGTCGAGCCCACCCGCCTGCTCGCTCACGACGACCCCGCTGGGTCCCCGCATCCCGTGCTGGATGGAGATCTGGCCGGTGTTGACGGCGTAGAACCAGGCGTAGGACTGGTACGCGCTGACGTACTTGGGGCCCTTGCTCCACAGGTTCTCCAGCTCGCGCTGGCCGAACTCGAACCCGCCGGCCGTCGCCGCGGTGATCACGCCCGCACTGAAGTCGGGCAGGTCCGACGGCGCGACGCCCGCGTCCGCGAGGGCCCAGTCGGCGGCGGCGAGGGCGAGCCACGTCATGCGGTCGCTCTGCGGGATGAGGCGGCTCGACAGATGCGCGGCGGCGTCGAACCGCACCTCGCCGGCCAGCTTCGCCGGATAGTCGGCGACATCGAACCTGGTGAGCTCGCCGATGCCGCTGACCCCGGCGAGAGTCGACTTCCAATAGGCCTCGGTTCCTTCGCCGTTGGGCGCGATGACACCCAGTCCGGTCACTGCTGTGGCCGTCATGCGGCCCCCCTCTCCGGGTCGGTCAGGACCATGGCGCTCTGGAATCCGCCGAACCCGCTGCCGACCGTGAGCACCCGGTCGGTGCGCCAGTCGCGTGCGGTCAACGGGACGTAGTCCAGGTCCAGTTCGGGGTCCTGGTGGTGCAGGTTGGCGGTGGGCGGTACGACGTTCTCCTTGATCGCCAGCGCGGACGCGGCGATCTCGACGGAGCCGATCGCCCCGAGGGAGTGGCCCACCATCGACTTGATGGAGCTCACCGGGACCCGGTGGGCGTGCTCGCCGAGGCTGCGCTTGAAGGCCGCCGTCTCGTGCCGGTCGTTCTGCTTGGTGCCCGAGCCGTGGGCGTTGACGTAGTCGAGGTCGGCCGGGTTGAGCCGGGACTCGTCGAGCGCGGCGGTGATCGCCTCGGCCATCTCGACGCCGTCCGCCCGTAGTCCGGTCATGTGGTAGGCGTTGCTGCGGCCCGCGTAGCCGGTGATCTCCGCGTAGACGGTCGCCCCGCGCCTGCGTGCGCTGGTGTACTCCTCCAGTACAAAACCCGCGGCCCCTTCCCCGAGGACGAAGCCGTTGCGCGTGCTGTCGTACGGGCGGGAAGCGTGCTCGGGGTCGTCGTTGAAGACGCTGGTGGCCTTGATCGCGTCGAAGCAGGCAACGGTGATGGGCGAGATGGGCGCCTCCGTGGCACCGGTGATCATCACGTCGGCCGCTCCGTCGCGGATCAGCTCGACGGCGTGCCCCACGGCGTCGATCCCCGAGGTGCAGCCGGTGGACACGACCGTGCCCGGCCCCTCCGCGCCGATCGACCACGCGACCTCGGTCGCGATCGAGCTCGGGATCAGGTAGTCGTACAGGTGCGGTGTCGCATAGGTGTGGTCGACCAGGTACCTTGCCCCGTCGTCGCTCACCACCCGGTACTCGTCCTCCAGGCTGGTGGTGGCTCCGACGGCGTTGCCGATCGTGACGCCGATCCGGTGCGGGTCGATCGCCGACAGCTCCAGTCCGCTGTCGAGGAGCGCCTCGTTGGTGGAGACCACGGCGAACTGGGTGGCCCGGTCCATCCGACGGATCTCCTGGGCACGCAGGCCGTGTTCCCGCGGGTCGAAGTCGATCTCGGCGGCGACCCGGGAGCGGTAGGGCGCCGGGTCGAAGCGCGACAGTTTTCTGGTCGCCGTGCGCCCTTCACTGATCAGAGCCCAGAAGTTCTTGGTGCCGACCCCTCCCGGTGCCAGCACCCCTATGCCGGTGATGACGACTCGTCGCCTCATGATTCTTCCTTCCGGAAATACGTCAGGAATGCGATGCCGAACGTGCTGGGGACCTCCCAGCAAGGCTGTTGTGCGGATGCGTGCTCAGACCCGGGGGACGGTTGCTGCGGCGCCGAACCAGCGGTCCAGGGCGTGGTGCAGGGACGTCTGCGCCCGGTCGGTCCAGACGACGTGCCCATCGGGGCGTACGAGGAGCGCGGTGGCTCCGCCGAGGTCCGCCGGGCTCGCGCCGTCGACCACGCGCACTCGGTCGGCCCGGCCGCGGGCCGCTTCCCGGGCCGCTCCGGCGGTAGTCCGCCGCCCGTCGCGGGTCAGGGTGAGCAGGACGCCCCGGCCGTCGCCGAGGAGCCGGGTGGCCGTGGTGGGTTCACCGTCCACGGTGAGATCGATGTCGGGGAGCCTCTCGCCCAGCAGTGGGGCGTCGCCGGCGCCCACGTCGTAGCGGACGTCCAGGCCGCTGACCATGGAGTCCAGGAGGGCGCGGGCCCCGGGCTCGGCGAGGAGTTCGGCGAGCACCCGGCGGACCGGCTCCGTCCCGGCGCCGCCGAACAGGAGCAGGCCCTGGGCCCGTACGTTTTCCAGCACCCGGCGTCCGACGGGGTGACGTTCGGTGTGGTAGCTGTCGAGCAGCCCGGCCGGAGCCCGGCCGTACACCTGCGCCGCGAGCTTCCAGGCGAGGTTCGCCGCGTCCTGGAGGCCGAGGTTGAGCGCCTGGCCGCCGACCGGCATGTGCGCGTGTGCGGCGTCACCGGCGATCAGTACCCGGCCCCGCCGGTAGCACGTCGCCTGCACACAGCCGTCGTCGAACGCGTCGGTCCAACTCGCCGACGCGCTCGCGATGCTGTGGCCGGTGACCTCCTCCCACACCGCCGCGATCTCGTCGAACGGAGGCGGTCCGGTCCGCCCTCCCGGGAGCCGGCCAAAGGCATGCACCATGACCCGGGTCACCCCGTCGGGCCGTCTCGCCGAGGTGGCGAAGCCGCGCACGAACCGTTCGAAGCGGTAGGCGGGTACGTCCACACCGGCGATGTCCGCGCGCAGGAGTTCCCGCGTCGCCGCGTTGCCGTCGAGGTCGAGCCCCGCCAGGCGTCGTACCGTGCTGCCGGCGCCGTCGCACCCCACCACGTAGGCGGCCTGCAGGGTCCGGGGCCCGTCGGGCGTGCGGAACGCGGCAACCACGCCCTCGTCCCTGACGGTGAGGTCATGGAGTTCGTGCTCCCGGTGGAGGTCCACGCCCAGTGCGCGGGCCCGGTCCCCCAGCACCGCCTCGGTGCGGAACTGGGGCACCTTCCAGTTGCCGGTGTACCGGCTTCCGCCCCCGTCGGCCCGGAACGACTGGCCGCCGAAGTGGCTGAGCGGTTCGTGCGTCAGCTCACCGAACGCCTCCAGCAGCCCGCGCTGGTCCAGGAGTTCCATGGTGCGGGCGTTCAGCTGGGAGGCCCGCGACTCCGTCATCGGCGCGGCCAGCCTGTCGACGAGCGTCACACGTACTCCGTGCAGCCGCAGGTCACCCGCCAGCAGCAGCCCGACCGGACCGGCCCCGACCACCAGGACGTGGGCGGCTTCGGCCGGATCCGGTGGCGTCATCGCCCGGGCCCCGGGGGACCCCCTCGTGGGGTCATGCGCCGCTGCCCTCGATATGCGCCTTGGCGTGGGCGAGGGTGCTCAGGCTGTTGGTCCCCAGCGCCTTGCGCACCATCGCCCGGGCGTCGTCGAGCCCCGCGTCCGGGCCGAGGACCGCCGCGATGTTGGCCTCGTTGACGGAGACGGTGTGCTGCGAGGTGGCCAGCACGCCGTCGGCGTTCTCCTCGAACCGCCACTGCCCGGTGTGCAGCGTCATCAGCGCGGGCAGCTGGGTCTGCTTGTAGTGGATGCGGTCCGGAGCCAGGCACACCCGTACCGAGGTGGTGGTGTGGGTGGTCCCGTCGACGGCGCGGGTGTCCATCTCCAGCAGCTGGAGTCCGCCGTCGTCCTGGAGGTTCACCCGCGCGACGTGCGGGAGGCGTTGCGGCCACAGGTGGGCCGCGTCGATGAACTGGTAGACATCCTCGGCCCGCCCTGCGATCTGGGTGGTGTCCTCGAACGTGAGGCGTACCTGGGCGCCGCGGAGCGCGGCTTCGGCCTCGGTCTTGAGCGCGCCCAGCTCCGCCCGGCTGTTGCGGTCGACGGCGGTGGCGATCCACTCCAGTGCCTCGGGGTCGTCGTCCACCGCCCGGTAGTCGTGCAGCAGTCGCACCCGGCAGCGGTCCTCGCCCCGAGCCTCGACGAGCCAGGCGCCGCCCATCGCGGCGACCGGCGGGCTGGACACCTCCTGGCGGAACTCGATCCGGCCCTCGGCCGGCACCAGCCGCCGCCGGGAGGTCCAGGTCTTCGCAGCTCCGTTGGCCGTCGCCCAGATCCGGATCCGCTCGTACTCACCCTTCCGCTCGATGCGCTCGACGTGGACGCTCGGCGGGAAGATCTGTGGCCAGTTCTCCACCTCTTCCAGCAGTTGGTAGACGGCCTTGGCCGAGGCGTCGACCGTGATCTCGTGTTCGACTTCGTGGACGTGGGGTCCGTACATGATGCCTCCCGGCTCGTTCGGGAACGGGGTGCCTCGGGCGGCCGCGCTCATGCGGAGGTGATCAGCGCGATGAGTTCGCGCGGGGTGGTGACGGCGGTGACGGCATCGTCCTCCAGGCTGATGCCGTGCTCCCGGGAGATGAGCGCCGCGGTCTCCAGCAGCGCGAGCGAGTCGTAACCGAGCTCGGAGAACGACCGGTCCAGGATGTCGCCCTCCATGTCGATGCCCTCGTCCGCACCGGCGGCACTGAACAGCGCCTTCTTGAGGTCGTCGACGGTGAACGCTGTGATGGTCATCCGTTTTCGTCCTTTCAGGATTCCTGCTCCCAGTGGTAGAAGCGCTGTGCCATCGCGTCCGCGGGCGAGCGCCAGGTCGCGGGGTCGTATGCGGTGATGTGCTGCTTGAGGTCGTCGCTGATCCCCGTGAACAGGGGGTGCGACCGGGCTTCGGCGATCCGCTCCGAGCCGTCCTGCGAGGCGAAGTCCTGGAGGTGGAAGTACAGCCCCTGGTAACTGAACAACTGCCGGCGCAGGGTTCCCATGCGGTGCGGCATCTCCGTGCGGTCGAACGCCTCGAAGAGGCCCCCTACGGCGTCGATCGACTTCGGGTCCAGGCGGGCGACGATCAGAGTGGTGTGCATGGCCTTCCTCGTCTCTTTGCGGCCCCGTCGGAGCCGACTGCGATGTCCCGGTGCCGGTCCTCAGGCGCGCGCGGCGGGCCCCGGGCCGAACCAGGTGTGGAGCGCCGCGGTGAGCTCTCCGCCGTCGGGCGCCGCCCAGGCCACATGGCCGTCGGGGCGCAGCAGCACCGCGCTCGTGCCCGCGAGCCGCTCGTCCGCCGAGGTCGCCGTGGCGACGTCGACCTGGGGCGCCCAGCCCTCGGCCGTACGGCGCACCGCGGGATCGCCGGCCAGGTCGAGCAGCACCCCGCGCCCCGTGTGCAGCAGCCGTGTGGTGGTCGTGGGGCCGTCCGAGGTGAGCAGTTCGCAGGGCGGCATCCGCAGCCCGAGGAGAGGGTGGCCGCCCCCGGCTGGTTCGTAGCGGACGTCGAAGCCGGTGACCATCCCGGCCAGGTGCCGGGCGACGTCGTCGTTCCGCATCAGTTCGCCGAAGACGGCGCGCAGCGGCTCCACCTCCGTCCCGCCGAGGTAGAGCAGTCCCTGCGCGCGGGTGTTGGTCAGTACCCGGGCCCCCACCGGATGCCGCTCCTCGTGATACGTGTCGAGGAGTTCGGGGCCGCTGCGACCGGTGACGACCGCGGCGAGCTTCCAGCCGAGGTTGACCGCGTCCTGCACCCCGACGCTGAGCCCCTGACCGCCTGCGGGCAGGTGGATGTGGGCCGCGTCGCCCGCCAGCAGGACCCGCCCGACGCGGTACTGAGCGGCCAGCCGGGAGGCGTCGGTGAAGGAGCTGATCCACCGTGCCTCGCCGTGGCTGATGTCCTCCCCGGTGAGCCGCTGCCAGGCGCCGGCCACCTCGTCGAACGTCGGCGGGGTGCTGCGTTCGCCGGGCCGGGTGCCGCGTTCGCAGACGATGATCCGGTCCAGGTCGTCGCCCAGCCGGGCGGCCATGACCATGCCGCCGGGCACCCGTTCGCCGAGGAAGCGCGAACGGATGGCGGCTCCGGCGACATCGGCGAGGAACATCTCGCAGGTCGCGTCCTGGCCGGGGAAGTCGATGCCCACGGCCTGGCGTACGGTGCTGCGCCCCCCGTCGGCACCGACGAGGTAGGAGCAGCGCAGCACGTGCCGGCCGTCCGGTCCGGAGACCTCGACCGAGACGAAGTCGTCCTCCTGGGTCACGGCGAGGATCTCGTGGCTGCGCAGGAGCCTGGCGCCCAGACCGACGGCCCAGCGGGTCAGCACCGCTTCGGTCTCGGTCTGTTCGACGTTGCGCACGCCGAAGTGGCCGTCGGGCAGTACGGAGTAGTCCAGTTCGATGCCGCCGAAGTGGCCCTTGGCGCTGATCTCGGGGTTGTCGAACTCCGCCAACAGGCCGCGCTGGTCCAGTACTTCGGTGGCCCGTGCGGTGAAGCCGAGTCCGCGGGACTCGCTGACCGGCTCCGCCAGTTTGTCGAGGACGATCACGTCGGCTCCACCGAGCCGCAGTTCGCCCGCCGCCATGAGACCGGTCGGTCCGGCTCCGGCCACGATCACCTGCGCGTCGGGTTCCGGGGTGGCGGTCACCGGTCCTGCCCCGCCTTCCGCCGTACCGGCTCCAGCGCCTGGCTCCAGGAGACGACCTGGTCGAGCACCAGCTCGACCGTCGCCCTGCTCCCCTCGGCGGGCCGGAACGTCGCGTAGTCGGCGAAGTCGGCGGCGAAGGTGAGCGCCGCCTGGGCGCGCACGGTGGCGACCTGGAGTTCGGACATGATGAGCCGGAGGTGCTCGACGGCACGGATGGCCCCGGTGGGCCCGTATCCGACGAATCCGGCCGCCTTGTTGCCCCACTCCGCGAACAGGAAGTCGATCGCGTTCTTGAGCGCTCCCGGCACCGAGTGGTTGTACTCGGGCGTCACGAAGACGAACCCGTCCAGCCGCCCGATGCGTTCGGCCCAGGCGAGGGTGTGCGGGTGGCTGTAGGAGCCGGCCAGCGGCGGGATCGGCTCGTCGAAGTGGGGGAGTGCCTGTTCGGCGATGTCGATGAGTTCGTACTCCGCGTCGTCGCGGCGGCCGGCGAGGTCGAGGACCCACCGGGCCACCCCTTCACCGCTGCGTCCGGGCCGGGTGCTGCCGAGAATGATGCCGATTCTGGTCATGCTTGCTCCCGTAGAGGTATGAGCACGTAACGGCGGACTACTCGTCGCGATCGGCCTGATACTTCTCCTCGATGCCGATGTGGTTGTCGGTGATGGTGACGTAACGCCGGCTCATCATCGGGCTTTCGCTCAGCGACTCGATGAGCCCGCTGTAGTCGTCGACATCGTCGAATTGGACGAGGAAGAAGTTTGTGTGCCGGGCCCCGAAAGCCGCGGCTCGGAACGGTCGGATCTCAAGAAACTGCGCGTGTTTCCCGAGAACGGGAAAGAGGTGTTCCGCTTCGAACGTGTCGCGTTCGGAGGGGCTCATGACGAACCACTCCGGTTCGAACCGGACGCCGAGAAACGCCGTGTACTTCATGGGACTTCTCCTTGAGGTGCCGTGCTGTACGCCGAGTCGGTCGTGGGCAGCGCGCTCCTGCGGCGCGCCGGCCCTGCGCGCATGTCCTGCGCGCATGTCCTGCGGCGCTCAGAAGTTGCCGAGGCCGCCGCAGACGTTGATGGCCTGTGCCGTCACCGAGGCGGCGGTGTCGCTGACCAGGTAGCCGACCATGCCCGCCACCTCGTCCACACTGGAGTAGCGGCCGAGCGGAATCTTGGCCTGGAACCTTTCGAGGATGTCGTCCTCGGTGGTCTCCCACGCCGCCGCGTATCCGCTGCGCACGCGTTCGGCCATCGGCGTCTCCACGTACCCCGGACATACGGCGTTCACGGTGATGCCGGTCTTCGCCAGCTCGTTGCCGAGGGACTTCGTGAACCCGACGACGCCGTGCTTGGACGCCGAGTAGGGGGCGGCCAGGACGACCCCCTGCTTCCCGGCGGTGGAGGCGATGTTGACGATCCGTCCCCAGCTCTTGTCCCGCAGGCCGCCGATGGAGAGCACGTCCCGGGTGACCCGGAAGACGCTGTTGAGGTTCGTGTCGATGACGGTGTGCCAGGCCTCGTCGGTGAGGTCTGCGGTCACCCCGCCGCCTCCGGTGCCCGCGTTGTTGACGAGCACGTCGATGGTGCCGAAGCGCTCGACGGCGGCGGTCACCATGGCGCGCACCTGCTCGGAGGAGCGGACGTCGCAGTCGATGCCGTCGGCGTCGTGGCCCGCGGCCCGCAACTGCTCCACCGTCAGTTTCACGGAGTCGGCGCTGCGCGCGCAGAGGAAGACGCGATATCCGATGCTGCCGAGATGGTGCGCGACGGCCAGACCGATACCGCTGGTCGCCCCGGTGACGATTGCTGTCTTCCCGTTGGCCTGCGTCATTCCTTCTCCTCACGTGAGGTCAAAAGCGCATGCGGGCAACACCGTTCGCGGGCATGGCCCGTGGCGTCGCAAAGAAAAAGGCCCGGAGACGTCCGGGCCCTTCTGGAAAGTCCTCACTCGCGGGGATCGAGCTCGATCCCGCTTGGAATCGGCTGAGCGCCAGGATTCGAGGCGAGTGCTCAATTGGCACAGAATTGCCAATGTGATGTATATGTTCTTCACTCCAGGTCGAGTTGTCAAGGGGGGTCTTCGGCACTTGGCCCGAAGGCGCTCCACCTCACACCTGGACACTCCGGCGATCCGGCGCTCGACGTCCCCGAAGACCGGTCCGCCGTTACTCCCCAGGGAGTAGGCGCTCCCTTCCGCCACCCCCGGCAGTACCCCCGAACTCGCCCTCGCGCCCGACGAACCGGCCCCTTCGCGCCGGGAGTCTGGAATCGACCCAGACATCCGGACCGGAGGGAGGCCCGTCAGATGGGGGCCGCAAGGACAAGTACACGGCGACGACGGGCCGTTCCCTGGCTCGTGCTGGGGCTGTGGATCGCCGTACTGGCACTCGCCTCGCCGTTCGCGTCGAAGCTGGCGGATGTGCAGCGGGATCGTGCCGTCGACTATCTGCCGGCGAGCGCCGACTCCACGCAGGTGGCGAAGATCGAGGACCGGCTGCCGGGTGGCGAGGCCACCGAGATGGTCGTCGTCTATCACCGGGACGGCGGGCTGAGCGCGGGGGACAGGGCGACCGCCGCCGAACAGATCGAGCGGATCGCGGGGGCGCACCGGCTCACCGGGAAACCCGAAGGCATTCCGTCCCAGGACGGCACCACCCTGATGTACCCGGTCGCCAGTACCGAGCCGGGGCAGGACGAGAAGGCCCGTGACGAACTCGTCAACGACGTACGGGACATCGCGCGCGGCGGTGACGGGCTGAGCGTCGACGTGGGCGGGGCCGGCGCGCTCGCGACCGACGCGAGCGAGGTCTACAACTCGCTCGACGGGCCGCTGCTGTACACCACCGCCGCCGTGGTCGCGCTGCTGCTGATCCTCATCTACCGCAGCCCGTTCCTGTGGCTCGTCCCGCTCGCCGTCGCGGGCATGGCCGACTATCTGTCGATGGGCGTCGCCTACGGCCTCAACCAGGGGTTCGGAACGTCCGTTTCCGGCCAGAGCTCCGGCATCATGACGATCCTCGTGTTCGGCGCGGGCACCGACTACGCGCTGCTGCTCGTCTCCCGGTACCGGGAGGAACTACGGCGGATCGAGCGGCCGTACGACGCCATGGCCGCCGCGCTCAAGGGCTGCGGGCCCGCCGTGCTCGCCTCCTCCGGCACCGTCGCCGCCGGACTGCTGTGCCTGCTCGCCGCCGACCTCAACTCCAGCCGGGGCATGGGCCCGCTCGGCACCGTCGGCGTGCTGTGCGCACTGGCCGCGATGCTGACCCTGCTGCCCGCGATCCTCGTGCTGCTCGGCCGGCGCGTGTTCTGGCCGCTCGTGCCCCGCTACGGCAGCACACCCAAGGCCCGCCGGTCCCTGTTCACGGCGATGGGCAGCTCCGCCGGACGCCGGCCCCTGACCGTCCTCGCGGGCGGCGCGGTCCTGCTCGGCGCGCTCGCGCTCGGCGCCCTGAACCTGCCCGGCAACCTCAAGCAGGAGGACTCCTTCACCAGCAAGCCCGACGCGGTCGCCGCCATGGAGACGCTCGCCGAGGCCTACCCCGAGCGCGGCACCCAGCCCATCACCGTCATCGCGCGGGAGGGCCGCGCCGCCGAGACGCTCGCGTCGATCCGCGGCACCGACGGCGTCGACAGCGCGCAGGAAGGCCGTTCCGGAAACGGCTGGACGGAGATCTCCGTCCTCGCCACCGCGGCACCCCAGTCCGCCGGGGAGACCGCCACCATCGAGGCCCTGCGCGACAAGCTCGACGGCTCCTACGTCGGCGGGCCGAGCGCCGAGCAGATCGACCTGAAGGACACCAACGCCCGCGACCGCCTGGTCGTCGTACCGATCGTGCTGCTGTCCGTGCTGCTGATCCTCGTCGCCCTGCTGCGCTCGCTCGTCGCGCCGCTGATCCTGGTGGCGGCCGTGGTCGCCGTGTGGGGCGCGGCGCTCGGCATCGGCGGGCTCGTCTTCGAGCCGCTCTTCGGCTTCGAGGGCACGGACCCGGGGCTGGGACTGCTCTCCTTCGTGTTCCTGGTGGCCCTCGGCGTCGACTACGGCATCTTCCTGATGCACCGGATGCGCGAGGAGTGCCTGAACGGCGCCGAACCGGCGTCGGCCGCGCTCACCGCGCTGCGCACCACGGGCGGCGTCATCGCCTCCGCCGGGCTCGTCCTCGCCGCCACCTTCGCGGTGCTCACCAGCATGCCGCTCGTCCCCCTCGTCGAGCTGGGCTTCGTCATCGCCGTCGGCGTGCTGCTGGACACCTTCCTGGTCCGCACCTACCTGGTCACCAGCGCGAGCGTGGCACTGAGGCGCAGGATGTGGTGGCCGGGCCCCCTCTCCCGCGCAGCACCCGAGGGACCCCGACCGCCGGCCCCGCCGAAGGAACCGGAGCCCGTGGCCGTCTCCGTGTCCTGACCGACCGGCGCCCCTCCCTCCCGGAGGGGCGCCCCCGTCCCGGAAGATGAACTCCGTGCAGGCAACCACGAAGGCGGCGCGGTCCCGCCCCGGCGAGCGGATCATGGCGGCGATCAACCGCGACCCCCTCACCGCCCCGCACCGCACACGCAACGACGCGCTGCTGGCCGTGGCCTGGGCCGTTCTCGCCACGGCCATGGCCCTGCTCGGCGGCAAGGAAGTGCGCCCCGACGCGCTCGGCTGGACCCTGCTGCTCGCCGCCCACGTGCCCCTGGTGTGGCGGCGCCACCGTCCGCTGCTGGTCCTGCTCGTGGCGATGGTCTGCATCGCCCCGTACCACGCCCTCGAGAACAACCACGCCGCGCCCATCTTCGCGACCATGGTGGTGCTGTACACGATCGCGGCGACCGGCACGGTGCGCCGCACGCTGCTCACCGGCGCCGCCGTCCTCGGCGTGACACTGATCCTCAACGCCCTCACCAACCCCGACGGGACGGTGGAGCTCCTGCGGATCTCCGGCTGGGTCTTCGCGTTCCTGTTCTGCGGCATCGACGTGCGCTACTACCGCCAGTACGTCGCCGCCATCGTCGAACGCGCCGAGCGCGCCGAACGCACCCGCGAGGAGGAGGCCCGCCGCCGGGTCGCCGAGGAGCGCCTGCGCATCGCCCGTGACCTGCACGACCTGCTCGCCCACAGCATCACACTCATCGGCGTGCAGACATCGGTGGCCGCGCACGTCCTGGCCGCCGACCCCGAGCGGCTGAACCGCGAGGCGATCGCCAAGTCGCTCGACGACATCGCCGGGACCTGCCGCACGGCGCGCGGCGAGCTGCGTACGACGCTGGAACTCCTGCGCGAGCAGGGCGCGGTGGGCGAGGCACGCGGACCGCTGCCCGGGCTGGACGGGGTGCCGGACCTGGTGGCGGCGGCGCGGCTGGCCGGCGCGCGGGTGGCGTCGGAGGTGCGGGTGCGGGAGACACCGCCCGCCGTCGGGGCGGCCGCGTACCGGATCGTGCAGGAAGCGCTGACGAACGTCGTACGGCACGCCGGGCCCGAACCTGCCGTACGGGTGGAGCTGTACGAGGAGCAGGGCGCCCTGCGCGTGTCGGTCACCGACGACGGCAGTTGCCCCGCCCCCCGGGCTCCCGTCCCCGGCTACGGCCTCGTCGGCATGCGGGAGCGGGCCCGCAGCGTGGGTGGCACACTCGACGCCGGACCGGGCGACGAGGGGGGATTCCGGGTGAGCGCCGTACTGCCTGTCGGAACCGACGGGGGAGGACAGAGATGATCCGCGTCCTGCTCGCGGACGACCAGACGCTCGTGCGGGAGGCGTTCGCCATGCTGGTCGAGTCGGCCCCCGACATGGAGGTCGTCGGCCAGGCGGCCACCGGCCGGGAGGCCGCGGAACTGGCCCGTGGCACCCGCGCCGACCTCGTCGTGATGGACATCCGCATGCCCGACCTCGACGGCATCGAGGCGACCCGCCTGATCGCGGCCGACGAGGACCTGGCCGGGGTGCGGGTGCTGGTCCTCACCACCTACGACACCGACGAGAACATCGTGGACGCGCTGCGCGCCGGCGCCTCCGGATTCCTCGTCAAGGACACCCGCCCGGCGGAACTCCTCGACGCCATCCGCACGGTGGCCGCGGGGGAGGCACTCCTGTCGCCGGGGCCGACCGCACGGCTGATCGAGCGGTTCCTGCGCAGCCCCTCCGCACCCACGGCCGGCGGGCCCGAATGCCTGTCCGGGCGTGAACGCGAAGTGCTGACGCTGGTCGCCCGCGGGCTCAACAACACGGAAATCGCGGAAGCATTGGGGCTCAGCCCGCTGACGGCGAAGACACACGTCAGCCGCATCATGGGGAAGCTGGGAGCCCGCGACCGGGCGCAGTTGGTCATCGTGGCCTATGAGTCAGGGATGGTGACACCGGGGATCCTGTGACGGACAGGGCACTGTCCGACCCTCCGTCAAAGGAGCTCGATGACCATCCTGAGGCGCTCACTCAGTCGTACGTACCTAGTCACCGCAGTACTCCTGACCACCCCCCTGGTCGCGACCGGCAACGCCTCGGCGGGGGAAGCCGGCTGCACGTCCTCCGTGCCGTACGTCTCGGGCGAGGGCGGCTACGACACCTACCGCATCCCGGCGACGATCACGACCCCGCGCGGCACGGTGCTGGCCTTCGCCGAGGGCCGGCACGACGGGGCGGGCGACACCGGCGACATCGATGTCGTCCTCAGACGCTCCCTCGATGGCGGCTGCACCTGGGGCCCGCAGTCCGTGGTCGCCTCGGGAGACGGGGACACCCGGGGCAACCCGGCCCCCGTGGTGGACCCGCGCACCGGCGCGGTCGTGCTGGTCACCTCCTACAACAGCGGGGATGTGACGGAGGCGCAGATCATGCGGGGCGAGGCGACGCCGGAGCAGAGCCGGCGGGTGTTCGTCCAGCGGAGCGCGGACGACGGCCGCCACTTCTCGTCGCCGCGGGACATCACGGGCCAGGTGAAGCCGTCGAACTGGCGCTGGTACGCCACCGGCCCCGGTCACGCCATCGCGCTGCGGCGCGGTCCGCATGCCGGGCGGCTGGTCGTCGCGTCGAACCACTCGGCCGCGCCGGCGCCGGGGTCCGGGGACACCGGGCAGGAGTCCAAGTACTACGGCGCCCATGCCATCTACAGCGACGACGGCGGGCGTTCCTGGCGGATGGGTTTCGTCGACGACTCGTACGACGGTTTCAGCAACGCGAATGAGTCCACTGCGGCCGAACTCCCCGACGGCAGGCTGTACTTCAACTCCCGGGACCAGAACGGCACGAGTGCGGGGAACCGGCTCGACAGCCACTCCGGTGACGGCGGTGAGACGCTGGACCGGCCGTACACGGTTCAGCCGGCGTTGAACGAGGTACCGGTGGTGGAGGGGAGCGTCCTCCAACTCCCCGGTGTTCGTGGCGCGTTGCTCTTCTCCGGGCCTTCCGTGCCCACCGCGCGTCAGTCGATGGCGGTGTGGCGGAGTACGGACGGTGGGGCGACCTTCACGAAGGCGCTGACGCTGTCTCAGCAGCGGGCGGCGTACTCGGATCTGGTGCCGCTGGGGCGGGGCGTGGTGGGGATTCTGTACGAGACGGGGGTGGAGGGGACGTACGAGACGATCGAGTTCCGCAGGTTGCCGATGAGCTGAAAACCAGCCCCTCCGGCGTGAAACAACGCCTACAACAACCCCGCCCCCGCCAAGAACTTCCCCACCCGCTCAACCTCCTCCGTCGACAACGCCACCTGCGGTTCCGCCGTGGCCGCGCAGTCGATGACCCCCCGCAGATGCAGCGCCGCCTTGAAGGCCCCCAATGCCGACGAGCTACCCCCCATCCGCCCGGGATCCCCGACAGTCACCATTCCGAACAGCCCGCACAACCGCTCCTGCTCGGCCCGGGCCAACTCCCGGTCCCCGGCCCGGCACAGCTCGAAGAGCCGCACGTACCCCCGCGGGTCGACGTTCGCGAGCCCCGGCACCGCCCCGTCCGCCCCCACCGCAAGCGCGGCGTCGGCGATGAGTTCGGAGCCGGTCAGGACGCTGAAGCCGGTGATGTCGGACCGGGTGCGGGCGCCGATGACGACCTCGCGGAAGGCGGCGAGGTCGCCGCTGGAGTCCTTGAGGCCGGCCAGGGCGCCCTCGGCGGCCAGGTCGAGGATCACCTGGGCGGGGAGTTTGACGTGGACGGCGGCCGGGAGGTCGTACGCCACCACCGGGACGGGGCACGCGGCCGCGATCAGGCGGTAGTGGCGGGCGATCTCGGCGGGGTGGGTCCGGGCGTAGAAGGGCGCTGTGGCGACCACCGCGTCCGCACCCGCCCGGGTGACCTCGCGTACATGGTCCAGCACCCTCGGCGTGGTCATGTCGATCACTCCGGCCAGCACCGGGAGCCGGCCCCCGACGTGCCCGGCCACCGCCTCCACCACCACCCGTCGCTGCGCGTCCGTCAGATACGCCACCTCCGACGTCGAGCCGAGCACGAACAGGCCGTGCACCCCGGCCTCCACCAGGTGGTCGACCAGCCTGAGCAGGGACGGGACGTCCACCTCGCGGTCCGGTGTCAGGGGCGTGCAGACGGGCGGGATGACACCGGTGAGCGGGGTGGGGATCATGATCAAGGCTCCCTGGAACTGTGGCTCTGTCGTACGAGGTCGCGCGTGGCCTCGCCCTCCTCCACCGGATGGTGACACCTGTAACGGTGCTCGGGCGTTGACGCGGCCGAGAAGTCCGGCATCGCCTCGGCGCACACCTCGTCCGCCTTCCAGCATCGCGTCCGGAAGGGGCACCCGCTCGGCGGCCGGGTCGCGGAGGGGACCGGGCCGACGAGCGGGATCGGGTCGATGGGGTCGAGCAGGCCGGGGGTCGCGGAGAAGAGGGCGCGGGTGTACGGGTGCCGGGAGCCGTCGGTGACCCCGCTCGCCCGGGCCTCCTCGACGATCCGGCCCAGGTACATCGTGATCACGCGGTCGCTCATCCGGCGTACCGTCTGGATGTCGTGCGAGACGAAGACCAGGGCGAGGCCCAGCCGCTCCTTCAGGTCGAGGAGGAGGTTCAGGATCTGGGCCCGCACCGAGACGTCCAGCGCGCTCGTCGGCTCGTCCGCCACCACCAGATCGGGGTCCAGGGCCAGTGCGCGGGCGATGGCCACGCGTTGGCGCTGGCCGCCGGAGAGCTGGCCGGGAAGGGCGTCCGTCAGGGCGCGCGGGAGGCCGACCAAGGACATCAGCTCCCTGACCCGGTCCTCGCGCTCGCTCCTCGTGCCCCGGTCGTGCACGTCCATCGGGTCCCGCAGTATCTGCCGGACCGTCAGGCGCCTGTTCAGTGCCGTCGACGGGTCCTGGAAGATCATCCCGATGCCGGCGCCCACCGCCGTCCTGCGCTCGGCCGGCGCCATCGTCCACAGGTCGCGCCCCCGCAGGGCCACCGTGCCCGACGTCGGGCGCTGCACTCCCACCAGGACCTTCGCCAGCGTCGACTTGCCGCACCCCGACTCGCCGACCACGCCCACCGTCTCGCCGGGCGCGATGACGAGATCGGCGCCGGTCAGGGCGTACACCTTGTCCCGGGTGAACAGCCCGCCGCTGCGCGCCCTGTGCACGACGTGCGCGTCCGAGAGCTCCACCAGCGCGTTCACATGGGCATGCGTCGCGAAGTTCGCGCCGGTCATTCCAGCTGACCTGCCTTTCTGCTGGGGGTCCGGGGGTTATCCCCCGGGAGAATGCAGCCCGAGCGGTCTGTCGGCGCCAGCACGATCGCCGGATGATGGCAGGCCGCCGTGTGCGTGGCCGTCCCCACCAGGTCGGGCGGCGTCGTCCGGCACACCTCGCTCGCCAGCGGGCAGCGGTCCGCGAAACGGCAGCCGGCCGGGAAGTCGGCGGGGGAGGGCACGACGCCCTTGATCTGCGTCATCCGCTCCTGTGCCGACTCAAGCGACAGCACGCTGCCGAGCAGGCCCCGCGTGTAGTGATGCGCCGGCGCCTCCACCAGGTCGGCGGTCACGCCGGTCTCGACGATCTGGCCGCCGTACATCACGACCACCCGGTCGGTGACGTCCGCGATCAGCGCGAGGTCGTGCGAGACGAGGATCAGGGCGAAGCCCAGTTCCTCCCGCAGCCTCAGCAGCAGCTCTATGATCTGCGCCTGCACGGTGACGTCCAGGGCGGTCGTCGGCTCGTCGGCGACGATCAGTTTGGGGTCGCGGGACAGGGCCATGGCGATCAGGACGCGCTGGCGCTGCCCGCCGGAGAGTTCGTGCGGGTAGCTGCGCAGCGTGCGGTCGGGGTCGAGGCCGACCAGCCCCAGGAGTTCGTGGGGGCTGCGGTGGCCTCCGCGGCGGACGACCTGCTTGAGCTGGGAGCGGATCGTCATCGCCGGGTTCAGGGAGGACAGGGCGTCCTGGTAGATCATCGCCATCTCGTGGCCCAGCAGCTTGCGGCGCACCCGCATCGGCTCACCCACCAACTGCCGCTGGTTGAAACGGACATGGCCGCGCACCCGGGCGCCCTTGGGCTCCAGGCCCATCACCGCGAGGGCGGTGAGCGACTTGCCGCAGCCCGACTCGCCGACCAGGCCCAGGACCTCACCCGGCTGCACCTCGAAGCTGATGCCGTCGACGATGTCCACGCCGCTGTGCCGGCCCTCGAACCCGATCGCCAGGTGCTCCACCGCGAGCACCGGCAGCTGCCCCTGGGGCAACGGCCGCGCCCGTGCCCGCAGCCGCGCCGCCGCCTCCGTCAGCCCCGGCAGCTGCAGCACCTCACCGCTGCCCGGCTCCGGCGCCTCGAGGCGGTCGTCGTGCTTGCGTACGTCGACCTCGCGGGCCGTGGGCGCCGCCCACGCGTCCGACACGCCCTCGGAGAGGATGTTCAGCGAGAGCACCGTCACCAGCATCAGCAGGCCGGGGAAGACGGTCGCCCACCAGCCGCCGGTGAGCACCATGTTCTTGCCGTCCGCGATGACGCTGCCCCAGGAGGGGTCGGGGGGACGGACGCCGGCTCCGATGAAGGACAGCGACGCCTCGAAGACGATCGCCTCCGCCACCTGGACCGTGCAGAACACCAGCACCGGGGCGGCACAGTTGATCGCCACGTGCTTGATGACGATGTGCGGGGTGCGGGCGCCGATGACCCGTTCCGCCGTCACATAGTCCTCGCCGTACTGGTCGAGGACGTTCGCCCGGACGACTCGGGCCACCGGCGGCGTGAACAGGAACGCGATCGCGCAGATCAGGACGGTGATCCCGCCGCCGAAGACCGCGACGAGCACGGCGGCCAGCGCGATGCCGGGGAACGCCATCACCACGTCCAGGCAGCGCATCAGCGTCTCGTCGACCGCCTTGCGGGAGGTCGCCGCGATCGCGCCGATCAGGGCGCCCACGACGAGCGCGAGCCCGGTCGCGCCGAGCCCGATCGCGAGCGACCAGCGGGCGCCGTACATCAGCCGGCTGAGGATGTCCCGGCCGAGGCTGTCCTGGCCCATCCAGTGCTCGGCGGACGGATGCCCGGTGCCGTCGATGGGCGGCTGCTGGTCGAGCGGGTCGTGCGGGGCGAGGAGCGGGGCGAGCAGGGCCGTCAGGACCACGACCGCCAGGAAGCAGACGGCGACCTTCGACAGCAGGGGCAGCCGGCGCCAGCCGCGCAGCCGGATGCCGGGCCGGGACAGCGCCTCGGCGAGACGCTTGCGGTTGAACGTCATGTCGCCTCCCGCAGGCGCGGGTTGACCAGCAGGTACAGGATGTCGATGACGAGGTTGACGACCACGAAGCCGGTCGCCGTGGTCAGGACGACGCCCTGGACGACCGCCGGGTCACCGTTCTTCACCGCGTCGATCATCAGCTTCCCCATCCCGGGGAGGGAGAAGATCGTCTCGATGACCACCGCGCCGCCCAGCAGGTAGCCGACGCGCAGGCCGAGCACCGTCAGCGGGTTGATGAGCGCGTTGCGCAGGACGTTGCGCCCGACGACCACCCGCGGCGGCAGCCCGCTGCCGATCGCCGTGCGGACGTAGTCCTTGTCCAGCTCCTCCACCACCGACGTCCGCACGATCCGCGTCAGCTGCGCCGCCACCGGCAGCGAGAGGGCGAGCGCCGGGAGCGTCATGGTCTTGAGCCAGCCCGTGAAGGAGTCCGCCGGGTTGATGTAGCCGCCGGTCGGGAACCAGCCGAGGTCGACGGCCAGGTACTGGATCATCAGCAGCGCCAGCCAGAAGCCGGGAGCGGCGACTCCGGTGAGGGAGACGACCCGGATGATCTGGTCGGGGAGCCGGTCGCGGTAGATGGCGGCCGTCACGCCGCCGACCAGGGACAGGACGACCGCGATGCCGAGGCCCAGGAAGGTGAGCTGGAGGGTCAGCGGCAGCGCGGTCATGACCTGGTCGACGACCGGCGCCCGGGTCAGGGCGCTGATGCCCATGTCGCCGTGGAGCAGGTCGCCGATGAAGACGACGTAGCGGACGGGGAGGGGGTCCAGCAGGCCGTTCTCCTCGCGGAAGTCGTGCAGTTGCTGGGCGGTGGGGTTCGCGCCCTGGAAGAACGCGGACGCCGGGTCGACGTCCGAGAACCGCATCACCAGGAACACGAACAGCACGATGCCCAGCATCAGCGGCACGAGCAGCGCGACGCGGCGGGCCAGGATCCTTACGACGGTGATCACAGAAGGGCTCCTAGGCCCACTTGGCCTGGAGGAGGTTGATGCCGGGATACGGCTGTGCCCTTATCCCGCTGAGCTGCTTGGGGTTCCAGGCCGTCATCAGCTCGTTGTGGACGACCGGGTAGAGCACGGCCTGCTCGGCGACGACGTCGATGTAGTCCTGCACGATCGTCTTCTTCTTCTCGGCGTCCGGCTCCCGGGTCGCCCGGTCCATGTCCTTGAAGAGCGCCTTGGCGATCGAGTTGTCGGCCCACCGCGTGTACTGCATCCACAGGTTCTCGGGGCCGTAGTTGTAGTGCATGATCAGGTCGGCGTCGAGGCCGAACTGGTTGGGGTTCGAGGCCGCGGCGACCACCTGGTAGTCCTGCTTCTGGTCCATCTTGGTGAAGACGGCCGTCGTCTCCTGCGGGGAGAGGGTGGTCTTGACGCCGATCGCGTCCCAGGACGCCTTGATGGTCGGCAGACAGTCGACGATCCAGCTCACGTTGACGGCCAGGATCTCGATCTTCAGCCCGCTGACCCCGGCTTCCTTCAGCAGCGCCTTCGCCTTGTCGGGGTCGTAGTCGTAGACGCTCTTCGCGCGCCGGTATGTGGGGTTGGCCTCGTTGAGGAAGGACGACGCCGGCTTCCCGTGCCCCTTGAGGGCGACCTCGATCATCTTCCCGGTGTCGATGGCGTAGTGGAGCGCCTGGCGGACGCGTACGTCGTCGAAGGGCTTGTGCTTGGTGTTGAACATCAGGAAGAGGTTGTTCATCCCGGCGCCGCCCGCCACCGTCAGCCCGCCGCCCTCCAGCTGCCCGATGTTGGCGTACGGGATGTTGTCGGCGATCTGCGCACCGGCACTCGCGCCCGAGATCCTGGCCACGCGCGGCGCCGCGTCCACGATCGTCAGCCAGTTCATCTTCTTGAAGGCGGCCTTGCGCGGGCCGTTGTAGTCGGCGAACGCCTCGAAGGTGGTGTTGGACTTCGGGTGGTGCGCGGTCTGCCGGTACGGCCCCGAGCCGATCGCCTTGCCCGCGATGGCGTCCTCCCAGCCGCCCGGCTGGGAGAAGACGTGCTTCGGCATGATCTTGGCCAGGGTCAGCCGTGAAATCCCGTCCGGGAAGGGGAACTTGAGGACCAGCTCGACGTTCTGCGCGTCGATCTTGCGGACTTCCTTCAGCCAGCTCGCGAAGAAGCCCTTGGCGAGGGTCTGGGTCTTCGGGTCGAGGATCCGGTCGAAGACGAAGACGACGTCGTCGGCCGTGACCGGCTTGCCGTCGTGGAACTTCGCGCCCGCGCGCAGGGTGAACCTCCAGGTCGTGGCGTTCGGGTCGGCCGGCACCTGGGTCGCGAGCGCGGCGTACGGCTCCCGCGAGATCGGGTCGGTGTCCAGCAGCCCCTCGTAGATGTGGTTGTTGGCGGCCATGCAGAAGGCGGACGCGGTCTGGGTCGGGTCCCAGCTGCCGTCGTTGCCGTAGCCGATGACCGCCGTCAGCGTCCGGTTCCGGCCACCGCCCCCGCCGGTCTCGTTCGTGGACTGGGGCCCCGACGAACAGGCCGACAGTGACGCGGAGACGGCGGCGGCCGCACTCAGCGCGCCGGTGTACTTCAGGAACGACCGGCGGTGCAGCGCCGGCACGTCGTGGGTCACGTCGCGCACGGGTCCTCCAGCGGTGGGTTGTGTGAGGAGATACGACGTCCTACGTCCTGACGGTCAGCGCGACCATAGGTGGGGTGGTGGGGGCGGTCAAGGGATCTCACACGAATGGCGCATCTGCCACAGGTCGGACCAATGACGCTGTGAAATGGCGCGAGTTGACCCCCCGTCAGGGACCGTTCGGGCGGACATGGGACGTGGGACGTCCAGGTGCGCGTACGATGCGCCGCATGCCCGGGCAGCCCAGGAACAGTCGTACGTCCGAGGAGTCCAGGAACAGCCGGATCCAGCGTCAGGTCATGCAGCTGATCATCGACCGCAGGCTCCAGGCGGGCGCGCTGCTGCCCACGGAGGCCGAGCTGATGGAGGACCTCGGCGTCAGCCGCAACTCCGTCCGTGAGGCGCTCAAGGCGCTCCAGGCCCTCGACATCGTGGAGATCCGGCACGGCTACGGGACGTATGTCGGCCAGGCCTCGCTCACTCCGCTGATCGACGGTCTGACGTTTCGCACGCTCGCCCGGCACGACCATGACGACTCGGGGGCGCTGGCGGAGATCCTTCAGGTGCGGGAGGTGCTGGAGGAGGGCCTGATCCGGCGGGTGGCGGCGACGGTGACGGAGGCCGAGCTGGACCGGCTGGAGGCGGTCGTGGCGCGGATGGAGGCGGCGGGGCGGGCGGGGCGCGCCTTTCCCGACCTGGACCGCGAGTTCCATGAGCTGCTGTACGCGTCGCTCGGCAACGACCTGGTGCCGCAGCTGCTTGCCGCGTTCTGGACGGTCTTCCGGCGGGTGTCCGGCGCCCGCGGCCGCGCCGACGACCCCTCACCCGACGTCACGGCCGGCCGGCACCGGGACATCGTGACGGCGCTGCGGGCCCGTGATGTGGAGGGGGCGCAGCGGGCGATGGCGGTGCATTTCCGGGGGATCGCGGCGCGGGCGGCGCAGGGGCGTCTCGGGCTGGAATGCCCGGACCGGCATCGAGAGGCAGAGCCCCCCGGCTGAGGCGGTCAGGAATCGAGAAGCGCCCGCACCTGCGCGCCGCTAGCGTGACCGCCATGGACATCAGCATTCACGCCAGTTTTCTCCCGCACGACGACCCCGAGGCCTCCCTCGCCTTCTACCGCGACGCGCTCGGTTTCGAGGTCCGTACCGATGTCGGTCAGGACAAGATGCGCTGGATCACGGTCGGCCCCGCCGGCCAGCCCGGTACGTCCATCCTCCTCGCGCCCCCCACCGCCGACCCCGGCATCACCGAGGACGAGCGCCGCGTCATCGCCGAGATGATGGCCAAGGGCACCTACGGCTGGATCCTGCTCGCCACCTCGAACGTCGACGACACTTTCGAGAAGGTGCAGGCGAGCGGCGCCGAGGTCGTCCAGGAGCCGACCGACCAGCCGTACGGCATCCGCGACTGCGCGTTCCGCGACCCGGCGGGCAACCTGATCCGTATCCAGGAGCGGGGCTGAGACCCAGCCCGTCCAACCCGCCCCGGCCTCCACCCCCGCCCTTGCCGGCAGCGTTCCCGACCGAGTTGCAGATGGAGACTTCACGATGACCGAGCCGCACGTTGCCGACAGCCATGACCTGATCCGCGTGCACGGCGCGCGCGAGAACAACCTCAAGGACGTCAGCATCGAGATTCCGAAGCGCCGCCTGACGGTGTTCACCGGCGTCTCCGGCTCGGGCAAGAGCTCGCTGGTGTTCGACACGATCGCCGCCGAGTCGCAGCGGCTGATCAACGAGACCTACAGCGCGTTCCTGCAGGGCTTCATGCCCAACAACGCGAGGCCCGAGGTCGACGTCCTCGACGGGCTGACCACCGCGATCACCGTCGACCAGCAGCGCATGGGCTCCGACCCCCGCTCCACCGTCGGCACCGCCACCGACGCCAACGCGATGCTGCGTATCCTCTTCAGCCGGCTCGGCAAGCCGCACATCGGCCCGCCCGCCGCGTACTCCTTCAACGTCGCCTCGGTCTCCGCGAGCGGCGGGTTCACGATCGACCGGGGTGCCGACAAGACGAAGACCGAGAAGGTCAGCTTCAGCCGCACGGGCGGCATGTGCACGCACTGCGAGGGCCGGGGCACGGTCTCCGACATCGACCTCACGCAGCTGTTCGACGACTCGAAGTCGCTCTCCGAGGACCCGTTCACCATCCCCACCTACACCGGGGACGGATGGGTGGTCCGGGTCATCGCCGAGTCGGGGTTCTTCGACAAGGAGAAGCCGATCCGGAAGTACACCAAGAAGGAGCGGCACGACTTCCTCTACCGCGAGCCGACCAAGGTCAAGATCAACGGGGTCAACCTCACCTATGAAGGGCTGATCCCGAAGCTCCAGAAGACCTTCCTGTCCAAGGACCGCGAGTCGATGCAGCCGCACATCCGGGCCTTCGTGGACCGGGCGGTCACCTTCGCCCGGTGCCCCGACTGCGACGGCACCCGCCTCAGCGAGCTGGCCCGCTCCTCGAAGATCGGCAAGATCAACATCGCCGACGCCTGCGCCATGGAGATCCGTGACCTGGCCGAATGGGCCCGCGGGCTCAAGGAGCCGTCGGTGGCGCCGCTGCTCGCCAAGCTCCGGCACACCCTGGACTCGTTCGTGGAGATCGGCCTCGGCTACCTCTCGCTCGACCGCGCCTCCGGCACCCTCTCCGGCGGCGAGGCACAGCGCACCAAGATGATCCGTCACCTCGGCTCCTCGCTCACCGACGTCACGTACGTCTTCGACGAGCCGACGATCGGCCTGCACCCGCACGACATCCAGCGCATGAACAACCTGCTCCTGCGCCTGCGGGACAAGGGCAACACCGTGCTCGTCGTCGAGCACAAGCCGGAGACCATCGCCATCGCCGACCACGTCGTCGACCTCGGCCCCGGCGCCGGCACGGCGGGCGGCACCGTCTGCTTCGAGGGCACGCTGGAGGGGCTGCGCAAGAGTGACACGGTCACCGGGCGGCATCTCGACGACCGGGCCACCCTGAAGGACACGGTCCGCAAGCCCACCGGCACGCTCCCGATCCGCGGCGCGGGCGCGAACAACCTCCAGGACGTCGACGTCGACATCCCGCTCGGCGTGCTCACCGTCGTCACCGGCGTCGCAGGCTCCGGCAAGAGCTCGCTCGTGCACGGCTCGATCCCCTCCGACGAGGGCGTGGTGTCGGTCGACCAGACCCCGATCCGCGGCTCCAGGCGCAGCAACCCGGCGACGTACACCGGAGTGGCCGACCCGATCCGCAAGGCTTTCGCCAAGGCCAACGGTGTGAAGCCGGCCCTGTTCAGCGCCAACTCCGAGGGCGCCTGCCCCACCTGCAACGGCGCCGGTGTCATCTACACCGACCTGGCGATCATGCAGAGCGTCGCCACCACCTGCGAGGACTGCGAGGGCAAGCGGTTCGACGCGTCGGTGCTGGAGTACCACCTCGGCGGCCGCGACATCAGCGAGGTGCTCGCGATGTCGGTGACCGACGCCGAGGAGTTCTTCCGCGCGGGCGAGGCGCGGATTCCCGCCGCGCACAAGATCGTCGAGCGGATGGCGGATGTCGGCCTCGGCTACCTCACCCTCGGCCAGCCGCTGACCACGCTGTCCGGCGGTGAGCGGCAGCGGCTGAAACTGGCCACGCACATGGGGGACAAGGGCGGCGTCTACGTCCTCGACGAGCCGACCACCGGCCTCCACCTCGCCGACGTCCAGCAGCTGCTCGGTCTGCTCGACCGGCTCGTCGACTCCGGCAAGTCGGTCATCGTGATCGAGCATCACCAGGCCGTCATGGCGCATGCCGACTGGATCATCGACCTCGGCCCCGGCGCCGGTCACGACGGTGGCCGGATCGTCTTCGAGGGCACCCCCGCCGACCTGGTCGCCGACGGCTCCACCCTCACGGGCGAGCACCTCGCGGCCTACGTCGGCGGCTGACCCGCGATGTGCTTCTGGACGGGCCGGGACCTGGCCCGCGAGAATGTGGGTGTGCGATCCAACTCGACGTCCGAGGAACAGCGGCTGCGGAACCTCGCGCTGCTGCGCCGGGTCCGTGACCGGATGGACCGGGAGTACGCCCAGCCGCTGGACGTCGAGGCGCTCGCGCGCGGCGTGCACATGTCGGCCGGGCACCTCAGCCGCGAGTTCAAGCTCGCCTATGGTGAGTCGCCGTACGGCTACCTGATGACGCGGCGGATCGAGCGCGCCATGGCGCTGCTGCGCCGCGGCGACCTCAGTGTCACCGAGGTCTGCTTCGAGGTCGGCTGCTCGTCGCTGGGCACCTTCAGCACGCGCTTCACGGAGCTGGTCGGCATGACGCCCAGCGCCTACCGGCGGCAGGCGGCGGACGCTACGGCGGGGATTCCGTCGTGCGTGGCGAAACAGGTGACCAGGCCGCTGCGGAACCGGGAAGTGCCGTTCAGCCGGGCGGCGGCGGTCGCCGGTGAGGCGCCGGTCGGCAGCTCGGCGCAGCCGCAGGCATCGTGACGGGCCGGGGGCGCCGTCCCCGGGACGGCGCCCCCGGCTTGTCACCCGCACAAGCGCGACGCCTCAGGTGAGCGCCTGAGCCAGCAGCCTGGCCGACTCGGCGACCAGGGCGTCGTCCCACTCCGCGTCCCGGTCGGGCTTCGTGGACAGGACGGCGAGGACGAGGGGGGTGCCCTCGGGGGTCCAGGCGAGGCCGACGTTGTTGGTGGTGCCGTAGGAACCCGAACCCGTCTTGTCGGCGATCGTCCAGGTCGGGGGCAGGCCCGCGCGGAAGCGTTTGCCGCTGGTCGTGTTGCTCAGCAGCCAGTGCGTGAGGAGCTCGCGGTCGGCGCGGTTCAGGGCGTCGTCGCCGAGGACCAGGCGGGCGTAGGTGCGGCCGATCGCGCGGGGGCTCGTGGTGTCCGTGACCCGCCACGGCTCGGCCGAGTTCAGCTCCGGCTCCCAGCGGTCGAGGCGCGTCACCGGGTCGCCGAGGGAGCGGGCGAAGCGGGTGACGGCGGTGGGGCCGCCCAGTTCGCGCAGGAGGAGATTGGCGGCGCCGTTGTCGCTGTAGGTGATGGCGACCTCGCACAGTTCGGCGACCGTCATCCCCGTGGCGAGGTTCTCCCTGGTTTTGTCGGAGCCCTCCTTCGGCAGGTCGGCCTCCGTGTAGTGGATGCGGTGGCGCAGGAACTCGCCGTCGCGGTCGAGGTCGCGCACGACGGCCGCGGACGACAGGGTCTTGAACACCGAGCACATCGGGAAGAGCTCGTCGGCGCGGTGCCGGACGGTCCGCCTGGTGGCGAGGTTGTGCCCGAACACGCCCAGGCGGGCGCCGTGTTGACGCTCCAGCGCGCGGAGCCGGGCGGTCACGTCGGTGCCGCCGGTGGCGTGGGCCGGGGTGCTCGCGAGGAGGGCGGCCGCGGTGGCGGTGGTGCCGGCCGTGAGGAGGGTGCGGCGGGTCATCGGGGACTTGGCGGAGACTCGGATCTTGCTCTCCTTCGCTCGGGGGTCGTCGACGATCTCTTCATTGATCGACGCCGCCCGTCATCCCTTGGTTGCGGCGCCGTAGACCATCGGCCGACGGCGCGCCCGGCCCGCGCTCGCCACAGTGGCCGTATGGAGAACACCAAGGGGATCAGCAGGGCACGGTTTCTGGCGGGGGCGGCGGCCGTCGGACTGGCGGGAGCGGCACTGCCCGCCGGGCGGGCCGCGGCGACCGGGCGAGGGCACGAGCACCGGGGTCTGAAGCACCGGGGCGTCGTCTACACCGTCGGCGCCGGCGAGACACCCGGCACCGCGTGGAGCGCCGCCCGGATGCGCAGGGATGTCCGGGTGATCCGCGACGACCTGCACGCCGACACCATCGACGTCACCGGCGACGGCGTCGAGCGCCTCACCGCCACGGCCGCCGAGGCCGCCGAACGCGGGCTGCACGTCTGGCTCCAGCCGACCCTGGGCGATGTGCCCGAGCGGGAGATCCTGGACGGCATCGCGGAGTGCGGCCGGTTCGCGGAGCGGCTGCGCCGGCAGGGCGCGAGCGTCGACTTCAGTGTGGGCTGCGAGTTCTGGCTGTTCGTGCCGGGGATCATCCCCGGCGCGACGGTCCTGGAGCGCGTCGACAACCTCCAGAAGGGCAATGTCGACATGGCGAAGATGCAGCGCCGCCTGGCCCGCTTCACCACGCAGGCGGCCGCCGTCGGCCGCTCCGTCTTCCACGGCCGCCTCAGCTACGCCGCCGCCCAGGACGAGGAGTTCGAACCGGTCGACTGGAACCTCTTCGACGTCGTCGGCATCGACTACTACTCGTTCTTCTCCCAACCGGCCGACTACGTCCGCGAGTTGCGCCGCCATCTGCGCTGGGGCAAGCCCTTGGCCATCACCGAGTTCGGCACGTGCGCGTACGTCGGGGCGCCCGAGGCGGGCGGCATGGGCTGGGACATCGTCGACTACACGAAGGAGCCCCACGAGATCAAGGGCGACCTGGTGCGCAGCGAGCGCACCCAGGCCGCCTACCTGGTCGATCTGCTGGAGGTCTTCGAGTCGATGGGCCTGTACGCGGCGATGGCCTTCGAGTTCGTCACCGCGGACGCCCCGCACCGCGCCGACAACCCCCGCTACGACCTTGACCTGGCGAGCTACGGCATCACCAAGGCCATCAAGGACCGCCCCGACGACCCGTCGTCGGGCTGGCACTGGGAACCGAAGGAGGCGTTCCACGCGGTGGCCCGCCAGTACGGCCGACGGGCGGGGACCGGCCCTCGGGGTGACCATGGCTGAGGAGGTGCGTCCATGGACTGGACCCTTGAGCTGATCGGTGTGCCGGTCACAGACCTGGACCGGGCCAAGAGCTTCTACAAGGACAAGTGCGGTTTCCGCGTCGACATCGACGCGCCGTTCTACAACGGCGCACGCTTCGTCCAGCTCACCCCGCCCGGTTCCCGCTGCTCCATCGTGCTGGAGTCCGGCATGCCGGACGCACCGGGCCAGTCCCGGATGGCGCCCGGCTCCCTCCAGGGCCTTCAGCTGTGCGTCACGGACATCGAGGCGGCAAGGGCAGAGCTGGTGGAGCGCGGGATCGACGTGAGCCCGGTGACGCATGTGGGCGCGTCCGGCTGGGCGGAGGGCCGAGGCGAGGAGAGCTGGACCTCCTTCCTCTTCTTCCAGGACCCCGACGGCAACGGCTGGGCGGTCCAGGAGTCCCCGGCACCCCTGACCGAACGCTGACCTACTCGCAGTACGTGTCCCGGGCCGGCCGCTCGCCCGTCGCCAGGAAGCGGGAGACGGTCGCGTCGCCGCACGCGTTGCCGTTCTCCAGGTAGGCGCCATGGCCGGTGGAGTTCACGGTGACCATCACGGCACGCCGGCCGAGGGCCTCACGCATCTTCAGGGCGCCGCTCAGCGGTGTGGCCACGTCCCGCTCGTTCTGGATCAGCAGGACGTTGGACCGGCCGCGGTCGGTCACCCGGGGCGGCGCCTCCTTCGGCTGCCACGGCCACGCGGCGCACACCATCGCGTTCCTCGGCATACCCGCGGTGAGCGGATACTTCGCGCGGCTCTCGGCGACACCCTTCTCGTACACCGCGGCCGACCGAGGCCAGGCGGCGTCGTTGCAGATGGTCGCGGCGCCGACGGCGGTGTAGTTCTGCACCAGCGCCTCCGGCGGGTTCTCCGGCGCGGGCGGCAGCGTGCCCTTGCCGACGGCCAGCATCAGCTTGGCCAGCACCGGGTAGTCCTCGGGGTCGTACAGGCTGTCCAGCATCGTCTGGCGCAGGCCGTTGCCGTCCAGCTGCGCCGGGTTGGCGCCGGGCCAGGGAAGGGGCTCGCGGTCCAGGCGGGCGGCGAGGGCGAGGAACCGCAAGCGGACCTCGGCCGGTGTCCCGGCGACACGGTCCGGGTTGCCCGGCCGGGACGCCCACTTGGCGAAGACGGGGAAGTTGTCCTCCACGCCCGCCTCGAACGACTCCAGCCAGGCGCGCTCTGCTCGCACGGGGTCGGGGTTGTCGTTGCTGTCCAGCACGATGCGGTCCGTGCGGTGCGGGAACAGCTCGGCGAAGGTGGCGCCGATGTAGGTGCCGTACGAGTCGCCCCAGGCGGACAGCTTGCGCTCGCCGAGCGCGGCTCGAATGCTGTCGATGTCGCGGGCGTTGTTCCTGGTGCTGATGTGCTTCATCAGCTTGCCGCCGTTACGGGCGCAGGCGTCCGAGATGCGCCGTGCGGTGGCCATGTTCTCGGTGACGGACCCGTCCGGGGCCGGCCAGGGGCGCAGCGCCGTGCGCGCGAGGTCACGATGCTCGACCTCGCAGCTCACCGCTGTCGAGGGGGCGTTGCCGCGCGGGGCGAACCCGATCAGGTCGTAGGTGTCGCGCACCTTCTGCGGCAGCCTCTGCCCCTTGTCCGAGGGTTCGCCCAGGCTGTCGCCGCCCGGGCCGCCGGCGATCAGCAGCAGGGCGCCACGGCGTGCGGACGGCTTCTCGCTGGGGATGCGCGACACGGCGATGTCGATCTCCGGGCCGCCGGGGTCGGCGTAGTCCATCGGGACGGCGAGGGTCGCGCACTGCTGGCGCGGATCGAGCCCCTCGCCCTCGCACTTGGTCCACTTCAGCGGCGTGGGCGAGCCGGTGGCGTTCGCGGTCAGCGGGGTGACGAGCCCGAAGACGACTCCGGAGGCGGCTGCCATCAGGGCGGCACTCTTCGTGATCTGCTTCATGCACAGCAGCCTGACGGACCTTCACGGAGCGTCACATCCGGGCAACTCCCGTATCTCCCCGGGGGATTACCCCCATACGGCCCTATGCCAGCCCCAGCACCATGATGAGCCGGTCCTCCCCGGGCCCCAGATAGTCCCTGCGCACCCCGCCCTCGGCCGAGAACCCCAGGGTCCGGTACAGCATGATCGCCGCCGCGTTCGTCGGCTCCACGGTCAGCCGTACCTCGTGCACCCGCTCGCGGCGCAACTGCCGCAGCACCTCCAGCATCAGCCGTTTGCCCAGCCCCCGGCCGCGCTGGTCGGCGCTGACGGCCAGGCTCAGGACCCAGCACACATAGCCGTCCGACGTGGTGACGAACAGGACGTAGCCGTGCAGGCAGTCCCCGTCGTCGAGGACGAGGATGCGGTCGCCGTGGACGTCGAAGTGCTGGCGCAGTACGAAGTAGGGGTACGGCTCCTCGGGGAACACCTCCCGGTCCACCCGCAGGAGCTCGGGCAGGTCTGCCTCGGTGACTCCTCGTGTCGTCAGGGGCCGATCGCTGCTGCCGGCGAAGAACGCCTGGTCGGAGCGGCGGCCCAGAACAGGGAAACGTTCCTCCGGCATAGCCATCGACTGCCCCCTATGTGATGGATTGGAGTCACTCATGCGGGTGAGCACCTGTTGCCTGCCGTTTCGGGCGCTCGGTTCGAGATCCGCCCATCTTGAGCAGGGCAATCCCTTGGTTCAAGAGTGCGAGATGCTTATGCCTCGACGCGCTCCCAGTGCGCCTTCTTTTGGTACCGTGAGTGAATGACCCAGAGATCGTCGGGGGACGTCCAGTTGAAGAACAAAGACGTGCGCTGGGCGGCGTTCGACCCGATCGCCTACGTTGATCACAACTACCGCGACTTACAGGCAGAGGACGCGGAGATCCTGCACATGATCCGGGATCATTTTGGTGATCATTTCCGGAAGCAGGGCTTCGGCCCGGTTTCCGGTATCGACGTAGGTGCCGGTGCCAATCTCTATCCCGCACTCGCCATGATGCCGTGGTGCGAGGAGATCACCCTCTTCGAGCGCTCGCCGTCGAACGTCCGGTACCTCGCCCGCCAGGCCGAGTCCTACGACCGGAACTGGGACCAGTTCTGGGAGGCCCTGTGCGAGCACGAGGCGTACAACTCCCTTGGTGCGGACCCGCGTGAGAGATTCCGCAAGGTCGTCTCCGTCGAGCAGGGCGACCTCTTCGACCTGGCGCGGTACGAGCGCCGGTGGTCCATGGGGACCATGTTCTTCGTCGCCGAGTCGATGACCACGTCCCACCAGGAGTTCTCGCTCGGCGTCGAGCGTTTCCTGCGTGCCCTGGTCCCCGGCGCCCCCTTCGCGGCCGCCTTCATGGAGCATTCCGCGGGCTATCACGCCGGTGAGCATTTCTTCCCGGCCTGTGACGTGGGAGAATCCGAGGTGCGCGCGAGCCTTGAGCCATTCGCGGGTGACTTCAAGGTGCAGCGACTCGAATCCGCGGCCGAGGTGCGCGACGGATATTCGGGAATGATCGTCGCCTATGGCTGGCGAAATTCGGACGCGCTCATTCCGATCGGCTGATCGGTGGAGCTTCACAACAGCACAGCGATATTCCTCTAGTGATGGCAGTGCGGTCTGTGTGAGGGGCAGGGAATGCAGATCAAGCCACGCCAGCATCTGCTGGACATCTGGCAGGCGGTAGCCCGCCACTCCTTCGACGGGGGAGAGTGGGAGTGGGGCGACTGGGGCAACGAGAGCAGCGTGGCCGACGCCGAGCGGCTGCTCTGCCTGCTGTACCCGGCCACCGAGATCCCCGCCTTCCGGCTGGACGACCCGGACACCACACAGGAGGACGTCCAGCAGGTCCTCAAGCGGGCCGGCGGACGGCTGGAGGTCCCGGCCAACCTCGTCACGGCCATGGCCGACTTCATGCGGGCGCACACCGGCGAGGACAAGAGGCCGACCTTCGCCGGGGGTTACTACTTCGGGTCCGCCGACAAGACCAAGGAAGTCACCGAGGAACAGCGCCAACTCGGCGTCGTCGACTCGTTCTCCATGTCGATCACCCTGTGCCTCGCCACACTCGGCTTCCTCAAGGTCTACGAGACCAGGACCCGGCGCAGCGACGTCAAGGAGACGATCGCCGAGCTGCGCCTGGCCACCAGCAACCGGCTCACCGCCGCCATGGTGAGCCTGCTGCGCTCCTTCACCGTCAACGTCTTCGACGTCGACGCCTCCCAGGGCCGTACGCTCTGCGAACTCCTCGGCCAGGGGCGGCTGTCGCAGCGGCAGGTGCTGAGCAAGTTCCAGAACCGCTTCCGTTCGCTGCGCGCGGCGATCAACGAGAGCGTGTTCCTCGGCATCGACGTCCAGGAAGGCCTCAAGGACGAGAACCAGCTCTTCGAGTGCGGCTGGGCGTGGAGCATGGTGAGGGACGCTCCCGAGGTCGAGACCGACGAGCCCATCGGGCCGCAGCCCGAGGGCGTCGCCAACGCGGTGCCGTATCTGTACTTCACCGTGGTCGCCCTCGACGGTATCCAGGACCTGTTCTCCGACCGCACCCTCACCCTCGGCCTGCTCAACACCGAGCAGCAGAAGCTCGCCGAGGCGCTGCGGCTGCGGTGGGAGCTGACCCAGCAGTACTGGTCCCGCATCGCCCGCTTCGACGACGAGCGCTGGCCCCTGGAGGACATTCCCTGGCGTACGACGGGACAGAAGCTGGAGTCCGAGTACTTCTCCCTGTCCGTCGCCGCCATCCTCGTGCACGACCTGATGCGGCGCCGGGCCACCGACGACGACCTGACCCGCACCGTCGGCATCATGGAGCGCCTCGCCGAGCGCGGCCGTATCACCAGCCGGATGACGCGCGACGACCCCATGGTCCAGGAGCTGCACAACCTGGGCGTCGCGCTGCCGTTGCAGGGCAGCGAGCGGCTCGGCCCGGCGATGACGTGGTCGATGACCGACTTCTCGGCACAGCTGCTGAAGCGGACCGTCCAGCTGTGCACGCTGTCGCGCAGCCTCGCCTCGCACGACCGGCTGCTCAGGCTGGCCGAGGACATCTTCGACCACATGTGGGCGCGCCGGATCCGCGACGGTGAGGGCGTGGGCCTCTGGGACAACGTCCACGCCGCCTATCCCCAAGCGGAGATCAGCAAGCGGCGCGTACCGGTGTCGTGGAGCATCACCGAGCGGGTCACCGAGGTGATGGTCCAGGCCCACGACATGTACCGGCAGCCCCCGATCCGCAGCCTCGAACTGACCGAGCTGGCAAGGGCGTTGCTCAGCGAGTCCGCCCATCTGCTGGGCAACGAACAGATGGAACCCGCGCCCACGGACTCCGGCCGGCACGGGATGGAACTGCGGAACATCGAGGTCAAGTTGCGCCGGGCCCGCAGCCTCGTGGACGAACAGCCGGGTACGGCCTACGCGTTGACGCTCGACGTGCTGGGACAGCTCGACTCGCTCGCCCGGGCCCGCGAAGCCGCGGACCGGGGAGTGTGACACGGTGCTGATCTTCGCCGCCTCCGACAAAGGAGGCACCGGGCGCTCCGTCACGAGCGCCAACCTCGCCTACCACCGGGCGATGGCCGGGGACGACGTCTGCTATCTGGACTTCGACTTCGGCTCGCCGACCGCGGCGGCCGTCTTCGACGTGGGCGACGCCCGCCAGGCCACCGAGGACCGCGGCCTGCACGCCTACCTGATAGGGGAGGTCAGCGAACCGGCCCGGATCGACGTGTGGGCCGAGACCGAGCACCAGGTGCTGCGCTTCCCGCCGCCCGGCTGCGGCCGGCTGGTCCTGATGCCCGGCGACGTCAGTGGCGGCGAGTTCGCGACCAGCGACGACAACCTGCGCCGCTGCGTCGACCTGCTGATGAACCTGTACTACGAGTTCGACCTGGTCGTCGTCGACCTCAGCGCCGGCCGCTCCTACGCCGTCGACATGGTCCTGGAGGCCACCGCACAGCCCGAGATGAGCGAGGTCACGGCCCGCTGGCTGGTCTTCCACCGCTGGACCCGCCAGCATGTCGCCGCCGCCGCGAGCCTGGTCTTCGGCAAGCGCGGCATCGTCGCGGGCGGCGCCGACCGCGGCCACGACGAGGAGACGCTTCGCAACGCGATCCGCTTCGTACGGGCCGCCGTACCCGACCCCGAATCGCCGCTGTGGTCGCAGGTCTCGCCCACGCAGTCGGCGTGGATGCGCAAGACCGACGGCGACCTCAAGCAGCTCGCCTCCACCCACGGCATCGGCTACAGCCAGGTCCTCGGCTCGGTGCCGCTCGAACCGGTCCTCCAGTGGCGTGAGCAGCTCATCACCGACGAGGACGTGCTCGACAGCCAGATCGCCAACCAGGAGACCTGGCAGGCGCTGAGCCGGCTCGCCGCACGCCTGACCGACGACAAGTACTGGGAGCAGGCGTGAGCGAAGCCGTGTTCCAGGAGACCACCGCCGAGCTGCGCACCCAGTCCGTGCCGCTGTCCCACCTCTCCCTGGAGCTGGGCCACCTCTACATGGAGGACTTCGAGGCGGGCCCCAAGCGGCTGGGCGAGCACTTCGCGGAGGTACGGGTGTGGGCGGACGCGGTGCGCGCCTCGGCCGCCCGCCGCAGCAAGCGGCCCCGCATCAGCACCTGCTTCCTGATCGACGACTACTTCACCCGCTTCTCCACCCCGGCCGAGCTGATCCCGATGGTGCTGAAGGAGGCCGAGAAGGCGGGCCTAGTCATCGACTACCTCGCCCGCGAGTCGGCATGCGCGGTCGCCGACCGGATCGAGCTCGCCGAGTCCGTCATGCACCGCCTCGTCGAGTCGCCGCCGCCCGGCAGCTACGGCTCCCGCCCGCCCGTCAGCCAGACCGGCTGGCTCGCCAACGGCCAGCGCACGCCCTCGACGTCCCGCAGCGCCCTGGGCGCGGTCAAGGGCTGGGAGCCGCCCCAGGAGACCGCCGCCCGCAACCACTCGGTCTTCATGGACGTCGAGCTGTGGTCCGAGAAGGACGGCAAGCGCCTGTGGTCCTGCCCTTTCCTGGCCGCCGTATGGCAACTGGCCCGGCTGGGGCTGTTACGCCACCTCGGTGAGCCCGTGCTGGAGCCCAGGGACTGGCAGGGCGAGGACTTCCCGCACGACTGGGACCGGCTGCCGCCGCTGGTCAGGCTCACCGACACCAAGGCGGCCTTCAGCGCCTACCGCACCTGCACCCTCATGCCGAACCGCTTCCTCGCCGTCGAGGACGCCGTCCGGCTCATCCTGGACCAGACGGACGTCGACGCGGGCGCGCTGCAGCAGGTCGCCAAGCGGTCCGCCGACGAGGGGATGGCGGTCCCGGCAGCGGTCGCCCAGCGTGCCACGTACGTCTTCTACGAGGAGCCCGGCGACTCCTCCCGGCCCGAGGAGACCTGAGATGACGGCGGCCACCGGACAACCGGCGCGTTCGGTCCTCGCCTGCGGTGAGGTGCGCACCTGTCTGCTGCCGTCGTTCCAGGCGCTCGACGCCCGGGCCGCCGCCCAGCTGCTCAGGCTGCGCGCCGACGTCCATGTCCGGGTCTCGGAACGGCCCAGCATGTACGTCCTTTCCCCCGAGGTCCTGACCGGCGTGGACTGCCGGCTGCCCGCCGCCAACGGCACCAGGATCCGGGGCGTCGGCACGGTGGCCGCCCGCGCGGCGCTGACCGAGGGCCGGCTGCTCCAGTCGACCGCGTACTTCAGCCTCCCGGCCGCCGGCCCCGACATGCGGCGCCCCTGGGGGCAGTACCTCGTACGGCCGGGCCTGGTCGAGCCGTTCGGCAAGCTGCCCCAACAGGCCACTGCAGAGGGCGTGTTGCGGGGTGCGGGGCGTGGCGAACTCGACCTGGGGATGATCTCCGAGGGCCTGCTCGCCCAGCTCCGCCGCCATGCGCTGCTGGACCGCCGGGTGCCGTTCAAGTCGGCTCCGACGCGGCTGCGCTGGGTTGCGCGGCGGACCCCGGCCGGCGAGCGGGCCTCCCTGGCGAACTTCACCGTCGCCGAGGGCGGGCTGCGGACCGTGGAGCTGCGGCTGCCGGAGGACGTCCCGGCCTCCGCCGCGGCCGGTCTGTGCGAGGATCTCGCCCTGCACGACTGGCTTTTGACGACTGTTCAGCACATGCTGGACAACAACCGGATCGGCGCCATAGACGGACCCTCGGTGGTCGAGGCACTGCATCCGGTCGTGGTTCATCTGCTCCATCTGTGGATGCCTCGCGCACACGTGGACCCCGCGCTGGGTCACCTGTGGGACGTGCTCGAAGACAAACCGGGATTCTCCCGCCAGTGGGAGAACCTGAGCCGGCGCATCAGAGATCGACTGGCCCTCCAGGCCGTGGCGGTGCCCCACCAGGCGCTCAGCACGCGCTGAGGGGCGCTACCGGAACCAGATACCCGACGGGGGAAGAGAAATGAGCGGAGCGTCATCGTTAGGAGCAGGTAGCAACGGGCAAGTGGTACCGCGCCAGGAACCGCGTATGCCCAAGATGTTCTGGCGGATCGTGATCACCGCCGGCGCGGCCGCCGGGGCCTTCCTTCTGACCAGCATCCTCAGCGAGGACGACGGGAACATCTGGCAGTGGGTGGCGTCCATCGTCATCGGCAGCGCGGCCCTGATCGTGCAGTACCTGATCGACTTCGGCGAGCGGTTCGAGAAGGTCGACCGGCGCTTCAACGAGATCCTCGCCGCGACGACGCTGTTCAGCCAGGTCGACGGTTCGGTGCTGCGGTCCGACGAGGTGACCCGGCTGGTCCTCGGCTACACCAAGGTCCGTGAGCAGGGCGGCGACATCATGCAGGCCTTCGCCGAGAAGGAACTGGGCCGGCTCGCCAAGATGATGGAAGGCCTCGGCAGCGGCAGCGCGGACTGCCCCGGCGAGAACCACGAGTGGCTCATCGACATCACCGACTGCGTCAAGATGACCCTCGACGCCACCAGCACCTCGGTGGACCGGGAGTTCTGGAGCAGCGGGCCCGCCGAGCGGTATCTCGCCGCGCAGGAGAAGGCGATCAAGCGGCGGGGTGTGGAGATCCGGCGTCTGTTCGTGGTGCGGGACGAGTACGAGGTCACGCCGGAGCTCAGAGGGCTGTGCGAGGACCACCGCAGGCGGGGCATCGACGCGCGCATCGTGGTGCGGTCGCTGATGGAGTCGAACCCCAGGGTGAGCGACTTCATCGTCTTCGACGGCGAACTCTGCTACGAGACCAAGCCGGACCAGGAGTCCAACCCGGACGGCACGCTGCTGAGCGCCGAGCCGGACCACATCGAGGACCACGTCACCCAGTTCACCGACCTCTGGGCGGAGGCGGAGCGTCAGCAGACGGCTCCGCGGGTCACCTCAGAGACGTGAGGAACCCGCGCCAGGCGTGGGCGGGGATGAGGAGTACGGGGCTGTCCGAGGCGAGTTTGGAGTCTCGGACGGGGACGACACCGGGGACTCCGTCGGCGACCTCGACGCAGTCTTCCCCGCCGCTACCGCCGCTGTAGCTGCTCTTGCGCCAGCATGCGTTGCTCAGGTCGTACTCGCCCATCGTCCGAAGTCCTCCGCTGCCGACTCGATCAGGGCCAGGGACGCCTCCCGCGACAACGCGGTGGCCCTGAGCAGATCGTAAGACGACCGGACCCGCTTCGCCACAGCCGGGTCATCCAGCAGACTCCCCGAAAGCACGCCCTCTGTATAGACAGTTGGCGGGGCGTCCTCGAAGTCCATGAGCTTCATCAGCTTGCCCATCTCCGGGTGCGCCCCAGCCGCGAACGGCAGCACCTGCACCATCACCTTGCGCTCCCGCATCAGCTGCGTCACGTGGTCCAGCTGACGTGCCATGACCCCCGGGTCGCCGACCGGGATATGCAGTGCCGTCTCGTGCAGAACTGCCCAATACACGGGCCGTGTAGCGTCCTTGAGGAGCTGCGTCCGGTCCATGCGGCCTCTCAGCAACTCCTCGATGTACTCGTCGGCGGCGAAGGGGTTGCTCGCCAGGAAGACCGCTCGTGCGTACTCCCGCGTCTGAAGAAGCCCTGGGATCACCGCCGGCGCGTACTCGCAGATCTCCGTCGCCAGGCGCTCCAGTTCTGCCACGTGAGCGAAGTACTCCGTATACGGCTGCTCCTTGATGAGCTTTCGCCAAAGGCGCTCGAAAATACCGTCGGTTTGCAGGGCCTCATCAATCCGCTGCGCGACATCCCGCTGAGGCTTCCGAATGGCCTGTTCGAATTGGCCGATGTATCCGCCCGAGACGAATACCCGAGCTCCTAACTCCACCTGGGTGAGTCCGGCGTCCTCCCTTCGCCGTTTCAACTCCGCGCCGAAGAACTCCCAGGCCGCCTGCCGCGAACCGTTGGCCATGGCCAACCCCCTTGCACTGCCCTGCACTTGTAGGGCACAGACTCCTGCCGAGTGTAGGCCTCGCAGGTCACCATGGAGATGAAATGCGTGAAACCCAAATAGGAGGGGAGCAAGGTGTCGGCACGACACTCGGCGCGCTGCGTCGAAGAAGCGGAGGAAGTAGTGAAGGAATTGCGGGCGGTGCTGGAGAAGGCAGGAATTACGCTTCCGACACTCCGGATCGATCCGGCGAGTCTTGCGCGTGAAGCCCCTTGCCCGCTCGTCGAATTGGGCCGTTGTTCGGTCGAGACCGCGCAGCGCCTCACGGCGGTGTTGCGTTGAAGCCACCGATCGGGTCGTACGTCGTGGACACACGCAGGGGGAGGATCGGCGTCGTGATGGGACATGAGGGGCCGTACGTACAGCTGAGACCGTACGGAGGCGGGAAGGAGTGGGACGCCGAGCCGGGCGCCGTACGGACGGCCACCCCCGCCGAGCGGCTGCGCGCGGCGACGGCGTACGCCAACGCACGCAGCCGGGGTGAGGTTCCTTGACGTAGGGGTGGGCCCGTAAGGTGCGGCGGCATGGGCTTGTGGAAGAGATGGCGGAGGCGAGGGGCGAAGACGTCCCGGCGCTACCCCGTGCCGCTCAGCACGCACCAGCTGTGGATGGTGTCGCTGAGCGCGCCGGTGAGCCGGGACAGCGGCGCCTCGCGGAAGACCCTCTACCCGTACACGCGGATCGACGACGACAGCGCCCGGCGCTGGCTGGCCGAGCAGTGGGAGATCACCTCGCGTGAGGAGCTGGTCGACCGGCTCGACGACCTGGCCCGCAGCGGGTACCGGGCGAGGGCGCTGCGGGTCACGGGCGTCGCGCCGCTGGCCTGGGACGCCGCGCTGTACGTCGACATCACCCGCCGTGGTTTCGCCTGCGGGCTGATCGACGAGCCGGACGCCTGGACCGCGCTGAAGAACATCGTGCCGACGGTGGTGGGGACGTACGGCTCCTGGCAGGAGTACGCCGATCACTATCTGCTCGGCCGGCAGGTCTGGCGGGACGGGCTGCGGGGCAGGGCGGAGTCCGCCTCGGACCTCCCGGCTCCGCAGGCGACCGCCGACGCGCATCTGCGGGCGCTGCTGGACCCTGCGAATCGTTCCAGCCCCTGGAACCTCGCGCCCTGGGACACCATCAGCCACCCCGACCGCACCCGCTGACTCCGGGCGTACGAGAGAATGACCCCATGAGTCTGTTCCCTCGGCCGGAAGCCCGTGGAGGCCCGCGATGAGCCTCTTCCGGGATGACGGCATCGTCCTGCGCACCCAGAAGCTGGGCGAAGCGGACCGGATCATCACCCTGCTCACCCGCGGACACGGGCGGGTGCGGGCCGTGGCCCGGGGTGTGCGGCGGACCAAGTCGAAGTTCGGGGCGCGGCTCGAGCCCTTCTCCCACGTCGACGTGCAGTTCTTCGCGCGGGGGAGCGAGCTGATCGGGCGCGGGCTGCCGCTGTGCACGCAGAGCGAGACCATCGCTCCGTACGGCGGCGGGATCGTCAGCGACTACGCGCGCTACACCGCCGGGACGGCCATGCTGGAGACCGCCGAGCGGTTCACCGATCACGAGGGCGAGCCTGCCGTGCAGCAGTACCTGCTGCTCGTCGGGGCCCTGCGCACCCTCTCCCGCGGCGAGCACGCCCCGCACCTCGTTCTCGACGCCTTCCTGCTGCGGTCGCTCGCCGTCAACGGCTACGCCCCCAGCTTCAGCGACTGTGCGAAGTGCGGTATGCCCGGTCCGAACCGTTTCTTCTCCGTGGGCTCCGGGGGCTCGGTCTGTGTCGACTGCCGGGTGCCCGGTAGCGTCGTACCGTCGCCGCAGACACTCGAACTGCTCGCCGCGCTCCTTACGGGAGACTGGGAGACGGCGGACGCCTGCGAGTCGCGGTACGTCCGGGAGGGCAGCGGGATCGTGTCCGCCTATCTGCACTGGCACCTGGAGCGCGGGCTGCGCTCGCTTCGGTACGTGGAAAAGTAAGGGAGACGGAAAGCACATGGTTGTGAGTGGGTTCCTGGGGCGCCGGCGCCGCGAGTACAGGGCACCGGAGCCGCATCCGTCCGGTGCCCGTGCGCCGAAGCTCCCCGGCGAGCTGGTCGCCAACCATGTGGCGATCGTCATGGACGGCAACGGCCGCTGGGCCAAGGAGCGCGGGCTGCCGCGCACCGAGGGCCACAAGGTCGGTGCAGAGCGGGTCCTCGACGTCCTCCAGGGGGCGATCGAGATGGGCGTCGGCGCGATCTCCCTGTACGCGTTCTCCACCGAGAACTGGAAGCGCTCGCCGGACGAGGTGCGCTTCCTCATGAACTTCAACCGCGACTTCATCCGCAAGACCCGCGACCAGCTCGACGAGCTGGGGATCCGGGTGCGGTGGGTCGGGCGGATGCCGAAGCTGTGGAAGTCCGTCGCCAAGGAGCTCCAGATCGCCCAGGAGCAGACCAAGGACAACGACAAGCTGACGCTGTACTTCTGCATGAACTACGGCGGCCGGGCCGAGATCGCGGACGCCGCGCAGGCCCTCGCGGCGGACGTGAAGGCGGGGCGGCTGGACCCGTCCAAGGTCAACGAGAAGACCTTCGCCAAGTACCTGTACTACCCGGACATGCCGGACGTGGACCTGTTCCTGCGCCCGAGCGGTGAGCAGCGCACCTCCAACTACCTTCTCTGGCAGAGCGCTTACGCCGAGATGGTCTTCCAGGACGTGCTGTGGCCGGACTTCGACCGGCGTGACCTGTGGCGCGCGTGCGTGGAGTTCGCGTCGCGCGACCGGCGGTTCGGCGGGGCGATCCCGAACGAGGAGCTGCTGGCGATGGAGGGCCGACCGGAGGAGTGACGGTCCGCTGGGGCGCGCCAGGGGGTTCTCGCCCCCGCCGCCCCTACCCGTCCCATCCTTCTGGGGCTCCGCCCCAGACCCCGCTCCTCAAACGCCGGAGGGGCTGATCTTCAGCCCCTCCCGCTCAACCCGCGGCGCACTCCGCGCATGTGCCGAAGATCTCCACCGTGTGTGCCACGTTCACGAAGCCGTGTTCGGCAGCGATGGCGTCCGCCCACTTCTCCACCGCCGGGCCCTCGACCTCCACGGCCTTGCCGCAGACGCGGCAGACGAGGTGGTGGTGGTGTTCGCCGGTCGAGCAGCGGCGGTAGACCGACTCGCCGTCGGAGGTGCGCAGCACGTCGACCTCGCCGGCGTCGGCGAGGGACTGCAGGGTGCGGTAGACCGTGGTGAGCCCGACCGAGTCGCCCTTGTGCTTCAGCATGTCGTGGAGATCCTGCGCACTGCGGAACTCGTCGACCTCGTCCAGGGCCGCCGCCACAGCGGCCCGCTGCCGAGTCGCGCGGCCCTTAACGGGCGGTCCAGCGGTCGTCACCGGTTCCTCCTTCGATGGCTCGATCGCCTACGGGGCGCTTTGTGCCGGTGTCGAGGACTCGCGCCCTCGATACCGGCGCGCCCTTCGGCTCCCTCGCGCCTCACGTCTGCACTTGCCGGGCCATTGTGCCAGCCCGGACTGTCAGCAGTCAGACGCCGACCTTGCCCGTGGCATCCCGGCTGGCCGGAATCGCGCACTCCGCTGGATCGCCTTCGGGCTGTGCCGCCGCCAGGGCGCGGGCCCTGCGGCGGGCCAGTGGCGCCGCCAGGGCGGTGAGCGCGATGAACGCGCCGATGGTCAGCAGCACGATCGTCGCGCCGGGCGGGACGTCCTGGTAGTACGACGTGACCGTGCCGCCGATCGTCACCGTGACACCGATCGCGACGGCGATCGCGAACGTCGCCGCGAAGCTCCGGGTGAGCTGCTGGGCGGCCGCCACCGGCACCACCATCAGCGCGCTCACCAGGAGGAGACCGACCACGCGCATCGCCACCGTCACGGTCACCGCCGCGGTGATCGCCGTCAGCAGGTTCAGGGCGCGCACCGGAAGGCCCGTGACCCTCGCGAACTCCTCGTCCTGGCTCACCGCGAACAGCTGGCGGCGCAGGCCGAGGGTGACCAGCACCACGAACGCGGCGAGCAGGATGATCGCCGTCACGTCCGACTCGCTCACCGTGGACAGGGAGCCGAAGAGGTACGACGTCAGGTTGGCGTTGGAGCCGTTCGGCGCGAGGTTGATGAGCATCACGCCGCCGGCCATGCCGCCGTAGAAGAGCATCGCGAGGGCGATGTCGCCGCGGGTGCGGCCGTACCAGCGGATCAGCTCCATCAGGACCGCGCCGAGGACGGAGACCAGCGTGGCCATCCACACCGGCGACCAGGAGAGCAGGAAGCCGAGGCCGACGCCGGTCATCGCCACGTGGCCGATTCCGTCGCCCATCAGGGCCTGGCGGCGCTGGACGAGGTAGATGCCGACGGCGGGCGCGGTGATGCCGACCAGGACCGCGGCGAGCAGCGCCCGCTGCATGAAGTCGTAGTTCAGGAAGTCCATCAGCTCAGCAGCCCCGTCCGGATCGGTTCGGCGTCGTGAGCCGCGTGCGGGTGTACGTGGTCGTGGCCGGGCAGCGCGTGCTGGCCGAGGGCCTTCGGGGGCGGGCCGTCGTGCGTCACGCAGCCGTCGCGCAGGACGACCGCCCGGTCGATCAGGGGCTCCAGCGGGCCGAGTTCGTGCAGGACCAGCAGGACGGTCGAGCCGGCGGCGACCTGTTCCCTGAGTGTCTGCGCGAGCACCTCCTGGCTGGCCAGGTCCACGCCCGCCATCGGCTCGTCCATGATCAGCAGTTCCGGCTCGGAGGCCAGGGCGCGGGCGATGAGCACCCGCTGGTGCTGGCCGCCGGACAGGGCGCCCACCGAGTCCTTCACCCGGTCCGTCATGCCGACGAGGTCCAGGGCGCGGCGTACGGCTGCGTGGTCGGCCTTGCGGAAGACGCCGAAGCGGGTGCGCGACAGGCGGCCCGAGGAGACGACCTCGCCGACCGTGGCGGGCACGCCGCCCGCGGCCGTCGTGCGCTGCGGGACGTAACCCACCCGCGCCCAGTCGCGGAACCGGGCCCGCGGGGTCCCGAACAGCTCGATCTCGCCGGCGCTGACCGGCACCTGGCCGATGATGCTGCGCACCGCGGTCGACTTGCCCGACCCGTTGGCCCCGAGCAGGGCGACGACCTCACCGCGGCCCACGGTGAGGTCGATGCCGCGCAGGACGGGGCGCGAGCCCAGCTCGGCGCGGACTTCGCGCAGCGAAATGACGGGCTCGGTCATGCCGTCCTCCGTAGGTTGGTCACTTGGCCCCCAGCGCGGTCTGCAGCGCCTTGAGGTTGGCCTCCATGACCTGGAAGTAGTCGTCGCCCTTGGACTTGTCGGTGATGCCCTCGAGCGGGTCGAGGACGTCCGTCCTGAGGCCCGCGTCGTCGGCGAGGGTCTTCGCGGTCTTGTCGGACACCAGTGTCTCGTAGAACACGGTGGTCACGCCGTCGGCCTTGGCCTCCTGCTGGAGCTCCTTGATCCGGGCCGGGCTGGGCTCGCTGTCCGGGTCGACGCCGGAGATGGCCTCCTGGGTCAGGCCGTAGCGCTCCGCGAAGTAGCCGAAGGAGGCGTGGTTGGTGAAGAAGACCTTGGTCCCGGTGTTCCTGAGCCCGTCCGCGACCCGGGTGTTGAGGGCGTCGAGCTTCTTGACCAGCGCGGCGGTGTTCTTCTTGTAGTCGGCCGCGTGATCCGGGTCGGCCTTCTCGAAGGCCGCGCCGACGCCCTTGGCGATCTCGGCGTACTTCACCGGGTCGAGCCAGACGTGCGGGTCGAGGGCGTGGCCCTCCTCCTCGGAGTGCTCCTCCTCGGCGTGCTCGCCCGCGTGCTCGTGCTCCACGTCGCCGTGGTCCTCGAGCTTGGTCAGCGAGGCGGCGTCGATCTTCGTGTCCAGGCCCGCCTGCCCGATGGCCTCGTCGACGGACGGCTGGAGGCCCTTGAGGTAGAGCGCCGCGTCGGAGTCCTCCAGCTGGGCCCGCTGCTGTGCGCTGATCTCCAGGTCGTGCGGCTCCTGGCCGGGTTCGGTCAGACTGGAGACGTTGACATGGTCGCCGCCGATCTGCTCGGCGAGGAAGGCCATGGGGTAGAACGACGCGACGACGTCGAACTTGTCCGTGTTGCCCGCGGCCGCGCTGTCCGAGGAGCAGGCGGAGAGCGTGCCGATACCGAGTGCGGTGACGGCCGCCAGGGCAAGCCCGGATATGTGATGTCGTCGTACGTTCATGACAGTCATTTTCAGCAAAGGTGGAAACGATTGTCAACAAGCGTGAGGGGCTGTCCACAGAGGGCTACCGATTTGGTTGAGGGGGAGGCCCCGCCGGTACCCTGAAGCATTCGCTGTGAAGCGCCTCGCTTCGTCGCCCGTCGTCGTAATGAAGAGAGCACCGTGGCCGCCGACAAGATCGACACCATCGTCAGCCTGAGCAAGCGCCGTGGCTTCGTATTTCCCTGCAGTGAGATCTACGGCGGTCAGCGTGCCGCATGGGATTACGGGCCGCTGGGTGTCGAGCTCAAGGAGAACCTCAAGCGCCAGTGGTGGCGCTACATGGTGACGTCGCGCGAGGACGTGGTCGGTATCGACTCGTCCGTGATCCTGGCCCCCGAGGTCTGGGTCGCCTCCGGCCACGTCGCCACCTTCACGGACCCGCTCACCGAGTGCACCTCCTGCCACAAGCGGTTCCGCGCGGACCACCTGGAAGAGGCGTACGAGGAGAAGAAGGGCCGCGCCCCGGAGAACGGCCTCGCCGACATCAACTGCCCCAACTGCGGCAACAAGGGCCAGTTCACCGAGCCCAAGCAGTTCTCGGGTCTGCTGTCGACGCACCTCGGCCCGACCCAGGACTCCGGCTCGATCGCCTACTTGCGCCCCGAGACCGCCCAGGGCATCTTCACCAATTTCGGTCAGGTGCAGACCACCTCGCGCCGCAAGCCGCCGTTCGGCATCGCGCAGATGGGCAAGTCCTTCCGCAACGAGATCACGCCCGGCAACTTCATCTTCCGCACCCGCGAGTTCGAGCAGATGGAGATGGAGTTCTTCGTCAAGCCGGGCGAGGACGAGAAGTGGCAGGAGTACTGGATGCAGGAGCGCTGGAACTGGTACACCGGCCTGGGTCTCCGTGAGGAGAACATGCGCTGGTACGAGCACCCGGCGGAGAAGCTCTCCCACTACTCCAAGCGCACCGCCGACATCGAGTACCGCTTCTCCTTCGGCGGCAGCGAGTGGGGCGAGCTGGAGGGTGTCGCCAACCGCACCGACTACGACCTGAACGCCCACTCCAAGGCTTCCGGCCAGGACCTCTCCTACTTCGACCAGGAGGCCGGCGAGCGCTGGACGCCGTACGTCATCGAGCCCGCGGCCGGTGTCGGCCGCGCGATGCTGGCGTTCCTGCTCGACGCGTACGTCGAGGACGAGGCGCCGAACGCCAAGGGCAAGATGGAGAAGCGCACGGTGCTGCGGCTCGACCCGCGTCTGGCGCCGGTGAAGGTCGCGGTGCTGCCGCTCTCGCGCAACCCGGAGCTCTCCCCGAAGGCCAAGGGCCTCGCGCAGGCGCTGCGGCAGAACTGGAACATCGAGTTCGACGACGCCGGTGCGATCGGGCGGCGCTACCGTCGCCAGGACGAGATCGGTACGCCGTACTGCGTGACCGTCGACTTCGACACGCTGGACGACAACGCGGTCACGGTGCGTGAGCGGGACTCGATGAAGCAGGAGCGCGTGTCGCTGGACCAGATCGAGGGGTACCTCGCCGCGAGGCTCGTCGGTTGCTAGGTCTTTGCTAGATCGCTGAGTGGGGCTGCGTCTGCCTTGCTCGGGTGAGTTGCCGGCCGCGGGTTCGTCGTGGCTTGTCGCGCAGTTCCCCGCGCCCCTGAGGGGGTGCGGGGAACTCTGCGTTTGTGGGGTGGCCGGGGATTGGTCCTCTTCGGGCGTGGGGGATTGGACCTGTTGGCGGGGTGCCCGCGGCCGGAAGGTGGCGGGCATGAGCATCGCCTTCTTGCTGACCACCCTTGTTGTCGTCGCCACGCCCGGCACCGGTGTCGTCTACACCCTTGCCGCCGGGCTCTCCCGTGGGCGGCGGGCCAGTGTTGTTGCCGCGCTCGGGTGCACGCTCGGGATCGTGCCGCATGTGCTGGCCACGGTGACCGGTCTGGCGGCGCTGCTGAATGCCAGCGCCGCTGCCTTCCAGGTCCTCAAGTACGCCGGTGTCGCCTATCTCCTCTACATGGCGTGGGCGACCGTGCGGGACAAGGACGCTGTCGCCGTCGAGGAGGGCACCACGCCGGAGTCGGCGCGGCAGGTGATCGTCCGGGCCGTGCTGATCAACATCCTCAATCCGAAGCTGACGATCTTCTTCTTCGCGTTCCTGCCGCAGTTCGTGAGCCCGCACGAGCCGCATGCGCTGATGCGGATGCTGGCGCTGAGCGGGGTGTTCATGCTGGCGACGTTCCTGGTCTTCGCGGTGTACGGCGTCCTGGCCGCGTCCGTGCGCAGCCACGTCACCTCCCGGCCGAGGGTGATGACGTGGCTGCGGCGGAGCTTCGCGGGGTCGTTCGTGGCGCTGGGGGCGAAACTCGCCCTCACGACCAGGTGAGCCTCAACGGCCCTGCAGGGACTTCACGTTGTCGCCGAACGTCCAGTTCTTCGAGCCGTCCCAGTTGAGCGACCAGGTCATCAGGCCCTTGAGGGACGTGCCGTAGTGGCGCCAGGCCTGCGCGACCAGGGACGGGGACATGTAGCCGCCGCCCGCGCCGGACTGGGCGGGCAGGCCCGGGACCTGCTTGTCGTACGGGACCTTGATGGTCGTGCCCTGAATGACCAGGCCCTTGTTGAGGCAGTCGGTCTGGGCGGTGAAGCCCTGGACGGTGCCGGCGGAGTAGGAGTCGCCGGAGCAGCCGTACATGCTGCCGTTGTAGTACTGCATGTTCAGCCACCACAGGCGGCCGTTGTCGGCGTACTTCTTGATGATCGGCAGGTAGGCGCCCCAGATCGAGCCGTAGGTGACGCTGCCGCCGGTGACGTACGCCGTCTCGGGGGCCATGGTCAGGCCGAAGTTGGACGGCATCCGGGCCAGCACCCCGTCGATGATGCGGATCAGGTTGGCCTGTGACGGGGAGAGTTGGCTGATGGTGCCGCTGCCGACCAGGCCCGTCTCGATGTCTATGTCGATGCCGTCGAAGTTGTACTTCTTCAGGATCGGGACGATCGTCGCGACGAAACGGTCCGCAACGGCGGTCGAGCTCAGGTCGATGCCGGCCGTCGCGCCGCCGATCGACAGCAGGATCGTCTGGCCGGACGCCTTCGCCGCGCACATCTCCGCGGGGGTGGCCACCTTCACCCCGCTGTCCATGCCGTCCTCCCACAGCGCCGTCCCGTCGGAGCGGATGACCGGGAAGGCCGCGTTGATCACGTTGTAGCCGTGGGCCGCGATGCGGGAGTCGGTGATCGGGGTCCAGCCGAAGGGCGGGTGGACGCCGTTGGCGGCGCCGTCCCAGTTCTCCCAGTAGCCCTGGAGGACCTTGCCGGACGGCTTCGACTTCACGGCGCAGGTGTCGGCGGCCGAGGCGGGGGTGGCGACGGGGAGCTGGGTCAGACAGGCGGTCGCCAGGGCGGTGGCGAGCAGGCGCAGGGCGCGGCGGAGCATACGGGGCCTCCCGGTGGGGGTGCGGTGAGGTGTCGTAGGCATGACAGTGCTCGTGGTCCAGACCTCTCGTCAATAGGTCTGGACCACGTTGGACAAGTATGGAATGACAGATATTGAAATCTGTCAGCTGTTAGGGCATGGTGGAGGCATGACGATGCAAACTCGCTCCCTCGGAACCACCGGCCCCCAGGTCTCCGCCCTCGGCCTCGGCTGCATGGGCATGTCCGCGCTGTACGGCGACGCGGACCGGGCCGAGTCGATCGCCACCGTGCACGCCGCCCTGGAGGCCGGCGTGACTCTGCTCGACACCGGCGACTTCTACGGCATGGGCCACAACGAGATGCTGATCGGCGAGGCCCTGCGCACCGCGCCCGCCGGCCTGCGTGAACAGGCCCTGGTCAGCGTGAAGTTCGGCGCGCTGCGCGACCCGGAGGGCGGCTGGGTCGGTTACGACGGCCGGCCCGCCGCGGTGAAGAACTTCGCCGCTTACTCACTGCAGCGCCTCGGCGTGGACCACATCGACGTGTACCGGATCGCCCGGCTCGACCCCGACGTACCGATCGAGGAGACGGTCGGCGCGATCGCGGAACTGATCGAGAAGGGGTACGTCCGGCACGTAGGCCTCAGTGAGGTCGGCGCCGACACCATCCGCCGGGCCGCCGCGACCGCGCCGATCGCCGACCTCCAGATCGAGTACTCCCTGATCTCCCGCGGCATCGAGGAGTCGGTACTGCCGACCACCCGTGAGCTCGGGATCTCCATCACGGCGTACGGCGTGCTGTCCCGCGGTCTGATCTCCGGCCACTTCGCCCCGGACCGGCAGCTCGCCGCGAACGACTTCCGCGCCTTCTCGCCCCGCTTCCAGGGCGAGAACCTCCAGCACAACCTGACCCTGGTGGAGGCGCTGCGGAAGATCGCCGAGCAGAAGGGTGTCTCGGTCGCCCAGATCGCCATCGCCTGGGTGCTCTCCCGCGGCGACGACATCGTGCCGCTCGTCGGCGCCCGCACCCGGGAGCGGCTCACCGAGTCGCTGGGCGCGCTGGACGTCACGCTGGACGCGGCCGACCTGACGGCGATCGAGGAGGCGGTGCCGGCGGACGCGGCGGCGGGTGACCGCTACCCGGCCGCGCAGATGGCGCACCTCGGCAGCAAGTAGTGGCCGCGGTGCCGGGTCCTGGGCCGGGTACGGTCTAGGACATGTCGCAGACGCCCACGACCCTGACCGCCGAGCGCATCCTCGAAGCCACCGAGGAGGTGCTGCGCCGCCACGGCCCGGCCAAGGCCACCGTGGTCGACGTGGCCCGCGCGCTCGGCGTCAGCCATGGCAGCGTCTACCGGCACTTCCGTACCAAGGCGGCGCTGCGGGAGGCGGTGACGAAGCGGTGGCTGGACCGGACGACGGGGGTCCTGGCGGCCATCGTCGCCGCCCCGGACCTGGACCCGGAGACCCGGGTGCGCGAGTGGCTCGCGGCGCTCTTCGCCGCCAAGCGCCGCAAGGCCTTCGACGATCCGGAGCTCTTCGCCACCTACTCGGTGCTGACCACCGAGACCGTCGAGACGGTCGTCGGCGAGCACATCGCCGAGCTCACCGGCCAGCTGACCGAGATCGTCCGCACGGGCGCCGAAGCGGGCGCCTTCACCGCCGACACCCCCGCCACCACAGCTCTCGCCCTCTTCCGGGCGACCGACCGTTTCCACGATCCGCATTACGCGGGGGAGTGGGAACAGCCCGGGGTGGAGGCGGAGTTCGAGGCGGTCCTGGATCTGCTGATGCGCGGGCTGCGGGCTCGGGGCTGAGCCGGGGCGTGGGCGGGGCGATGGGCGGTGCCTTGCGGGGTGCGGACGCGGGTGAGTGGTCGGCATCGGTCGGGTTCGCCGGCGCCATCAGGGAACTCGCCGGTCGGCTGACCGAGGTCGTCGGTGCGGCGCGGGAGCTGGGCGCGTTCACGGCAGAGGCCCCGCTGCCACGGCTCTCGCCCTCTTGGGGGCGACCGACCGCTTTCACGACCCGCATTACGCGGGGGAGTGGGAACAGCCCGGGGTGGAGACGGAGTTCGGGGCAGTCGTGCGTCCGAGGTAGGTGACCGGGCCCGGATCCGGGACGTCGATCTCGTGGAAGCCGAGGCGGTCGTAGAAGGCCCTGGCGGGGGTGTTGGCCGTGACCATGGAGAGATGGACGGCCGGGACCTCCTGGTCGTGGAGGGCCCGCAGCAGGGTGCGCATGAGTGCGCGGCCGTGGCCCCGGCCCTGCCACGCCGGAAGCAGGTCGATGTGCAGGTGGGCCGGGTAGGCCGCGACCTCCGGGACGAGCATGCGCTCCGGGTGGTGCAGCAGGCCGAGCAGCCGCTCGTCCGGGGTGGTCGGGGGATCGGGCGGCTCGGGGTGGCGGCGGGCGGCCACGGGCAGCCACTTCGTGCGGAAGGCCGTCACGAAGCGCGGAGTGTCCGCGGCGCCCAGGATGTAGCCGACCGCCCGGCCGGCCCCGTCGTCCAGGACGAACGCGAGATCCGGTTCCAGGACGACGTACGGGAGCGCGAAGGCCGCCGGGAAGATGCCGGGATCCCGGTAGTGCGGCCGGCTGTCGCCGCCCTCGTGGGCCGTGCGGACGCAGATGTCCTCGACGGCCGCCCGGTCCCCGGGGCGGTACCGGCGGATGCCCGTCATGGGGCGTGGGTCATCGGTCGGACTGGGTGTCCGTCGGGTCCACCGTCGCCTGGTGTTCCTCGGCCAGGTGTTCCTCCGCCTTCAGCCACGGCAGGAACTGGGCGCTCTTGCGCCAGCCGCAGGTGTCGCATCTGATCGAGCGCTGCGCGCCTTTGCGCTGTACTCGCACGACGTGCTCGCGTCCGTGGTGGTCCCAGCGGCTCACCTTGCTCGTGTTGATCTCCAGCATGACGCCTCCAGCGTCCGAGGACATCGAGTCCGCGTGCCCGGCCGGGAGCAGCCGTGCGCAGCAAGGAGTGTGCAGCAAGACCAACATCAACAGGGACTTTTCCCCGGCGAGTTGACCAACCTGTGGCCACACCCTCACCGGATGATCTCAACGTACGGTCAACCGATCGTGCGCGGCAGACGCAGGCTGAGCAGGCCTGTCAGCGCCACTCCGGCCAACTGGACCACGAGCGTGATGACCAGGGCGTCGCCCATGCCCATCGTGGCGGCCAGGGAGAGGAAGAGCGTGCCCAGCGTCGCCACACCCAGGGCCAGCGACGACTGCTGGGTCGTGATCATCACCCCGCTGCCGACACCCGCCCTCGCGGCCGGCACCTCGGAGAGCACGATCCGGAAGATGACGGGGAGTTGGAGGGCCTGCCCCGCACCGGCGATCGCCGCGCCCGGCAGCAGCTCGACGAAGCCGAAGTCCGGCCAGAAGCGCCAGGCGGCCAGCGCCATCAGGGCCACGCCCACTCCCTGGATCACCGCACCGGCGGTCACGACCCGGGTGCCGTGGCGGGCGACCAGCCGGGGTCCGGCCAGCGAGACGAAGAAGAACACGACCGCCATCGGCACGAGTGCCACTCCCGCCGCGACCGGGCCGAGGCCCGCGCCCTGCTGCAACGCCACCGCGATCACGAACATGAAGCCGCTGAAGCCGATCGAGAACGGAACGATCATCACCAGCCCGCGCCGCAGGGACGTGAGCGCGAAGAGGCTCGGCGGTACGAGCGGAGTGCGCCCTGCCCGGTCGGCCCGGCGCTCCACCGCGTAGAACGCCCCCGCCACGAACGGGAACGCCGCCAGCGACAGCCACGTCCACAGCGGCCAGCCCGCCGCCCGGCCCTCGGTGAGCGGGGCCAGCAGCGCAAGGAGGGAGACGGCGAGCAGGACCGTGCCGGCCCCGTCCAGCGGCTCGGGGCGCTGGGAGCGGGTCTCCGGGACCGCGCGGGCGGCCAGGAAGAGGCCGACGAGGACGACGGGGACGTTGACCAGGAAGACCGAGCGCCAGCCGGTGCCCGCGATGTCCGCGGCGACGAGCACGCCGCCGAGGATCTGCCCGGCCACCATCGACAGGCCGGCGGTGGCGCCGTAGAGGCCCATGGCCTTCGCGCGGCGCTGACCGCTGGTGGCTGCCTGAATGGTGGCCAGCACCTGCGGCAGCATCGCCGCCGACGCCGCGCCCTGCGCGACCCGCGCCGCGACGAGCGTCCACGCGCTGGGCGCGAGCCCGCACGCCAGCGAGGTCAGCCCGAACGCCGCCATACCGCCCAGGAAGAGCCGCCGCCGGCCGAACAGGTCGCCGAGCCGCCCGCCGAGGACGAGCAGCACGGCGTACGCCAACCCGTAGCCCGCGACGACGAGTTCGAGCACGGCCTCGCTCGCCGCGAGGTCGTGGCCGATGGTGGGCAGGGCCACGTTGACGATGAAGAAGTCGATGAGCGGAAGTGCCGCGCCCAGCAGCACCGTGAAGAGCCCGAGGCCGCCGAGCGAGGGTGGTGCCGCGATGGCCGGGGCCTTGCGTGAAGTGATGGTTTCGGTCACGGTCACGAGCCTGCTCCCGCTCCGAGGCGGGTACCAGAGTGTCCTTATCCTGGTAGCGGAAGCACCTGGAAACAGGATCCGGGGAGCGGCAGGCTGGAGGAATGACGACCATGGCCCAGGAAACGGCGACCGAAGCTCCCCGCCCCGTCGTCGCGTCGGAGATCCGGCGCCACGAACTGGCCGCCTTCCTGCGCCACCGCCGCGAGCACATCACCCCCGAGCAGGTCGGCCTGCCCCGCGGCAGCCGACGCCGCACACCGGGCCTGCGCCGCGAGGAGGTCGCCCAGCTCTCGGCGGTCGGCGTGACCTGGTACACGTGGCTGGAGCAGGCCCGGGACATCCAGGTCTCCGTCCAGGTCCTGGACGCCCTCGCTCGCACCCTGATGCTCGACCCCAGCGAGCGTTCCCACCTCTTCCAGCTGGCCGGGGCGGTGGATCCGACGCCGGCGACGACCTGTCCGTCGGTGACCCCCGCGATGCGTGCCGTCCTGGAGCAACTGGAGCCGTACCCCGCCTGTCTGCAGAACAGCCGCTACGACATCCTCGCCCACAACCGCACCTACGGTCTGCTGCTGTGCGACCTGGAGGCGGTGCCGCCCGAGGACCGCAACTGCTTGATCCTGTCGTACACGCACGAGGAGTGGCAGTCGTCGATCGTGCACCTGGGGGAGGCCCAACGCCTCATGGCCGCCCGCTTCCGCGCCGCGATGGCCGGCCACCTGGCCGAGCCCGTCTGGAAGATGCTGCTGAAGAGGCTGCGCGCGGAGTCCCCGCAGTTCTGCGAGGCCTGGGACCGCCACGAGGTGGTGTCTCACCGCAGCAAGCGCAAGGAGTTCCTCAACCGGCACGTGGGGCGGGTGGTCGTCGACCACACGGACCTGTGGCTGAGCCCTGAGGTGGGGCCGAGAATGGTGACGTACGTGCCGGCGGACGAGGAGTCGCGGGAACGCCTGGAGAAGCTGCACGACATCGCCCTCTCAGGGGCGCGGGGAACCGCACGACCAGCCCCCGCCGGCCGTTAGCCGCCGAACTGCGCACTGACCCGGGACGCGTCGCGGACCTCCGCCGACTCCAGCCGCTCAGCCGTACGTTCAGCGGTGCGCCGAGCCCACGGCCCACTGGTGACAGCCCCCACCACCAGGACCATGAGCCCGCAGCAGGTGAGGATCCACCAGCCGGGCACGGCGGCGTCGACGAACGTCTCCCGGTACGACGACACCGACACCCCGGCCGCCAGCACGGCCCCGACCACGGCCACCCCCAGCGTCTGCCCCAACTGCCGGCTCGTGGAGGCGACGGCCGCCGCGACCCCGGCCTGCGCACGCGGCATACCGGAGACCGCCGTGTTGGTGATCGGCGCGTTGACGAATCCGAAGCCGATACCGAACACCGCGTACCCGAGGATCAGCGTGGCGTTGGACGTCTCGGCGTCGAAGACGGCGAACAGGGCCGCGCTCAGGGTCATCGCGGTGCCGGCGATCAGCAACGACAGCCGCGGCCCCCGGGTGCCCACCAGCCGCCCCGACAGAGGTGCGCACAGGAACATCGGTATCGCCATCGGCAGCATCCACAGCCCCGCGTGCAGCGCGTCCAGTCCGCGCACGTTCTGGAGGTACAGCGTCGACAGGAACAGGAACCCGCCCAGCGCCGCGAACGCGCTGATCGCGATCACCGTGGCCCCACTGAACGGCGCCGAACGGAAGAACCGCAGGTCGATGAGGGGCTCGGTGCGGCGGGGTTCGAAGATCAGGAGGGCGATCAGCGCGGCCAGGGCCACGCTGCCGAGGAGCAGGGTCTCGGACGCGGGTGCCGTCGGTGCCGCGATGATCGAGTACGTCAGTGCCCCGAACAGTGCGATGACCAGCACCTGGCCGACCGGATCGGGGCGGCGGGCCCGCGCGGCGCGGGACTCGGGGACGTAGCGGAGGGTGAGGAGGAGCGCCGCCAGGCCCACCGGCAGGTTGACCCAGAAGATCGACCGCCAGCCGACCGACTCGACCAGCAGCCCGCCGACCAGCGGGCCCGCGGCCATCGAGATGCCGACCACGCCACCCCACACCCCGATCGCCCGCGCCCGCTCGCGCGGGTCGGTGAAGGTGTTGGTGATGATCGACATCGCTACCGGGTTGAGCATCGAACCGCCCACCGCCTGCACCATCCGGAAGGCGATCAGGGCGTCGAGGTTCGGTGCGAGGGAGCACAGGGCCGAGCCGATGGTGAAGACGACCAGGCCCGCCATGAAGACCCGCTTGCGGCCGATCCGGTCCGCCGTGGAGCCGGCCAGCATCAGCAGCGAGGCGAGGACGAGGGTGTACGCGTCGATCGTCCACTGCAGGCCCGACGTGCTCGCATCGAGATCGCGCTGCAGGGCGGGCAGGGCGACATTGAGCACGGTGTTGTCGAGGCTCACGATCAGCAGGCTCATGCAGCAGATCGCGAGTACCAGCAGTCGGCGGCGAGGGCTGAGCTCCGGCATCCTTGAATAGTACGCCTAACTAATGAATTTCGCCGCACCCGGTCCGGTACGTGAGAATGGGTGGATGTCCATGACCGCCCCGCCCGTTGTCACGCCCGTCGTCCCGCCCCTGCCGATCGGTCCGCACACCGTGCAGCCGCCCGTCGTCCTGGCCCCGATGGCCGGGATCACGAACGCGCCCTTCCGCACGCTGTGCAGGGAGTTCAGCGGTGGCAAGGGGCTGTTCGTCAGCGAGATGATCACGACCCGGGCGCTGGTCGAGCGCAACGAGAAGACCATGCAGCTGATCCACTTCGACGCGACCGAGAAGCCGCGCTCGATCCAGCTGTACGGCGTCGACCCGGCCACCGTCGGCAAGGCCGTCCGCATGATCGCGGAGGAGGGCCTGGCCGACCACATCGACCTGAACTTCGGGTGCCCGGTGCCGAAGGTGACCCGCAAGGGCGGCGGCTCCGCGCTGCCGTACAAGCGGAACCTGCTGCGGGCGATCCTGCGGGAGGCGGTCAGCGGGGCGGATGACCTGCCGGTCACGATGAAGATGCGCAAGGGCATCGACGACGACCACATCACCTACCTCGACGCCGGCCGCATCGCCGTCGAGGAGGGCGTCACGGCCATCGCCCTGCACGGCCGTACGGCCGCCCAGCACTACGGCGGCACCGCCGACTGGGACGCCATCGCGCGGCTGAGGGAGCACGTCCCGGAGATCCCCGTGCTCGGCAACGGCGACATCTGGTCGGCCGAGGACGCGGTGCGGATGGTGCGGGAGACCGGGTGCGACGGGGTGGTCGTCGGGCGTGGGTGCCTGGGGCGGCCTTGGCTGTTCGCCGATCTGGTCGCGGCCTTCGAGGGGCGTACGGAGGCCGTCGCGCGGCCCGGCCTGCGCGAGGTCGCCGACGTCATGGTCCGGCATGCCACGCTGCTGGGTGAGTGGATCGGGGACGAGGCGCGTGGCGTCATCGACTTCCGCAAGCACGTCGCCTGGTATCTGAAGGGCTTCGCGGTCGGCTCCGAGATGCGCAAGCGGCTCGCTGTCACCTCCTCGCTCGAGGAACTCCGGTCCGGGCTGGACGAGCTGGACCTCGACCAGCCGTGGCCGACCGGTGCCGACGGGCCCCGTGGCCGTACGTCCGGCAACAACCGGGTGGTGCTGCCGGACGGCTGGCTGAAGGACCCGTACGACTGCGCGGGCGTGGGCGAGGACGCGGAGCTGGATACGTCCGGGGGCTGAGCGCTAGTTCGACGCGTGCGGTGTCGAGCCGTACGCCGTCAGGAAGCGGTCCCGGAAGGCGCTCATCCGCCAGACCGGGGCGTCCTCGGCGGGCTTCAGGCCCTCCGTCCAGTTCCAGTCGGCGATCTTGTCGAGGACCTTCGGGTCCTTGGCGACGATGGAGATCGGCACGTCACGGCTCGCGTGGTTGCCGCTGACCCGGGCCATCGGCTGGTGGTCGCCGAGGAAGACGAGGACGGTGTCGTCGGTGCCGTAGCGCTCCATCCACTGGGTGAGGCTGGTCAGCGAGTACTCGACGGACTTGCCGTACTCCTCGCGGGACTTCGTGGTGTCGGTGAGGACGTCCCCCGCCTTCTTCCCGGCCTTCTGGATCGGGCCGAAGACCGAGCCGTCGCCCAGGTCGTCCCAGCCGACCATCTTCGGCAGCGGGGCCCAGGGCTGGTGGCTGGAGGTCAGGATGACGAAGGACATCAGCGGCTTGTCGCGCTTCTTGCCGTGGATCCGGCGCTGGAAGGCCTCCAGGGCGTACTGGTCGGGCATCGTCGACCAGCTGAACTTCGGGCCCTTGTAGCCCAGTTGCCAGGCGTTGTACATCCTGTCGAGGCCGTACCACTGCGACTCCGGCCAGCCCTTCTGTACGCCGGGCATGACCCCGACCGTGTCCCAGGCGCCGGTCTTCTGGAACGCCTTGGTGAGGGTGAGATGCTCGCCGGCGGTGACGGTGCGGTAGCGCCGCTGGTTGTCGATCCACAGGCCCGACATGGTCGTGGAGTGGCCCAGCCAGCTGCTGCCGCCGAAGGTCGCCGAGGTCAGCCACCCGCTCCTCGCGTGAAAGCCCGCCTCGGCCAGGGCCGCGTTGCTCGCGTCGAGGGTTCTGCCCACGCCGGGGGCCGTGATCGGGTCCTCGATGGCGGTGCGGCCGTAGCTCTCGATGAACGTGAAGACGACGTCCTTGCCGCGCAGGTCCGGCAGCAGTTGGTCGGGGGGCGTGTTGCCGAAGGTGTCCGCCTTGGCCTCCTTGGCGAACCGGGCCTCGTCCTCGAGGGAGTCCACCGTCCGCTGCGCGTGGGTCCGGAAGGCGCCGGCGGCGTGGTCGGAGGCGATCGGCATGCCGAAGGCCTGGAGGTTGAGCGCGGTGCAGGTGATCCACACCGTGCCGGCCATGAGCGCGCCCTGGGTGGCCCTCGCCTTGTGTCGGGCGAGCAGGGTGCTGAGGTGGATCGTTGCGGCTGCCATGAGGGCCATCAGCAGCAGGATCAGGATCACGCCGCCCACTGCGGCACCGGTGGCCACGGCTCCGCCCATCGTGTCGGCGACGTACGACTGGGCGTCGGGGAGGAGGTCCCAGTCGAGGGCGGCGTTGAAGCCGCGGCCGAGGTATTCGTTGAAGCCCATGTCGAGGAGGTTCAGCACGGTGAGTACGGCCAGGCCGATGCCGTAGAGCGCTGCCGCGACCATGCGTGGGCGGCGGGGGAGGGCGAGCATCACGACTGCGCCGATGATCGCCTCCGCGGGGATGCGGGTGAATCTGTTCGGCTGCAGGGCGGGGAGGGTGTTGGGGAGGAGGAGGGCGCCGAGAATCAGGGCGGCGGCCAAGGCGGTGGTCGTCCAGCGGAGGGTGCGCCTGATTCTGAGGGCGCGGGGGGTCGGGGGCTGCGGTTCGGGCGCGGCTTCGCCTTCGCCCGGGTTGTTCCCACCCGCACCACCGGTGCTGCTTTCGTCGCCGGCTGCCGGTGGCCCCTGAGCCACGTCCTCGCCGTCGCCGGCCGCGGGTTCGGGGTGGCGGGGTGCGGCTTGGTCGGAGAGCGCGGGGGGCTCCTGTAGTGCGTCCTGGTTGTCGGTGGCCGCGGTCTCGTCGGAGGGCGAGAGGGGTTTCTGCGGTGCGTCCTTGGCGTCGGTGGCCGCGGCCTCATCGCGAGGTGGTGCGGTTGTTTCGTCGGACGGCGCGGGCGGTTCCTGTGGTGCGTCCTCGTCGGAGGGGGCGGGGGGCTCCCGCAGTGCGTCCTCGCTGACGGTGGCCGCGGTCTCGTCGGAGGAGGCGGGGGGCTCCTGTGGTGCGTCCTTGCCGTTGGTGGTCGGGTTCTTGTCGGCAGGGGCTGGGAGCTTCTCGTCCTCGCCGTCGGTGTCGGCCGATTCGTCGGCGGATGCAGGCGGGACCTGCGGGGAGTCCCCGTCCGCTGACGCTGCGGGGGGCTCGCTGGAGGCCGTCTCGTCGGGCAAGTTGTTCTTCTTGCCGGGTAGTTGACGTAGGCGCGTGAAGACAGGCACCCGAAGGTCCTTCCGTGCGAGGCCCCTGGTGGAGTGGTGCGGCGGGCCTCGCTGGGGAGGCTGGGGGCCCGCCGTCATCCCGTACGGTCGGCCCCCGGCCGGTGTTCAGCTCCGGTGCCCCAGCGCTCGGCAAACGCTGGGCAAACGGCAGGCCAACAGGCCCGTGGTCGTCCCCCTACGCCCCGCCCACCGCCGTCAGCAGCGCCAGCGGGGCCGCCGCCGAGCGGGACTCGCGTACGCAGGCGTGCGGGTACGGCACCGGTTCCGCGTGGGTGTCGCGGCCGTAGCCCGCGAGGACCTCCGGGAGGCGGTGGCCGGTGGTCGTCGCCGCGTCGACCAGGGCGTGGGCGACCGTGCGGGCCTCGTCGTGCAGTCCGTAGCGGGCCAGGCCCAGGGTGATCAGCGCGTTGTCGTGCGGCCAGACCGAGCCCCGGTGGTAGGAGAGGGGGTGGTAGGCAGGCTGGCCGGAGGCCAGGGTGCGCACTCCCCAGCCCGAGAAGAAGTCCGGCTCCAGGAGGCGCCGGCCCACCGCCTCGCCGTACTCCTTGTCCAGCAGGCCGGACCACAGGAGATGCCCCGCGTCCGACGCCAGCGCGTCGACCTGACGGCCCCCGCCGTCCAGCGCCAGGGCGGGGAATGAGTGCTCCGGCATCCAGAAGTCCCGCTGGAAACGGTCACGGAGGTCGCCCGCCGCCTGCTCCAGGAGGGCCCCGTAGGTCTCGTCCTGCCATGCCGTGCGGGCCAGCCACGCCGTGCGGCGCAGGGCGTCGTACGCATAACCCTGGGCGCCCGCCGCCATCACGGGGCCGCCGGGACGGGTGCCGTCGGCGGAGCAGATGGCGCCGGGGGAGTCCTTCCAGTTCTGGTTGGCGAGGCCGCCCTGGTCGGCGCGGTAGACCAGGTAGCCGCGGGAGGTCAGCCCGCCGTGGTCCAGCATCCAGCCGATCGCCGCGCGGGCGTTGGGCTCCAGGGCGCGGGCGAGGGCTGCGTCGCCGGTCTGTTCCACGTACGCGCCAAGCAGGATCAGGAACAGCGGCGTCGCGTCCACCGAGCCGTAGTAACGGCCGTACGGCACCTGCCCGAAGTGCGCCAGCTCGCCGTGCCGGACCTCGTGCACGATCTTGCCGGGCTGGGCGACGGACTCGGGGACCATCTCCGTGGCCTGGGTCGCGGCCAGCGCGGGGAGGGTGGCGGCGGCGAGGCGGGGGCGGTAGGGGAGGGCGAAGAGCGAGGTGAGGAGGGCGTCGCGGCCGAGGAGGGTCAGGAACCAGGGGGCGCCTGCCGCGGGCACGCGCAGCTCCTCGCCGTCCGGGCCCGTCGCCGGGACCTGGAGCGCGGCCAGGTCGGCCAGGCCCCGGGCACAGGCGGCGGCCAGCTCGGGCCAACCGGTCGGGAAGGCCACGCCCTCCACGAACTCGCCCTCCTGGGAGAGGAGTTGGGAGGACAGGGCCGCGGGGGAGCGGGGGACGCGCAGCGCGCGTTTGTCGCCGTGGGGGCGGGCCATCACCCGGAGGGTCAGCTCCGCCGTGCCGTGCGGGTCGAGATCGAGGGCCCACACCAGGCGGCGGGCGCCGGTGCCGGTCTCCTCCACGCCGTCGGGGGCGGGGTCGGCCGTCACGGTCGTGATCGAACGCCATTCGCCTCGCTGGTACGCGAACTCCACCCCGTGGTCCAGGACCTGACGGGAGCGGGTGGCGCCGGTCTTGGCGTATGTGCGGTGGTCGGAGCGCAGCTCGAACTGGTCGGTGAAGTCGGCGTCCGCGGTGATCGCCAGGCGGATCGTCGTCGGCACCGGGCGGTTGCTCGTCACCCGCAGGGACTCGATGAACGCCCCGTCCCCGACGGCCTGTTCACGGAAGAGCGTGTATGCCGGAGGCTCGTTGCGGCCGCCGCGCGGGACCAGGACACAGCGGGCCGTGTCCCCGTCGGCGACCGGGGAGAGCGCCTCGGGCACCGCGCCGTCCACGGTGAGCTGCCAGCGGCTCAGATGCCGGGCATCGCGTACGAATAACCCCTCCGGGGAGCCGGCGGCCCGTACGCCGCTGATGTCCCCGCCGTCGCCCACGGCGGCGAACGTCCCCCCGTACACGAGCAGATGATGGCGGTCCGTCATCCCCGGTCCCCTCCCTTGAGTTCCCTGACGGCGGTCGTGTCCCGCGCGGGGTGGTCGTGCAGCAGGTCGAGCGTGAGCGCGGCGGTCCAGCTGAAGCCGGTGGCTCCGCAGGCGTCGCCGGTGTACGGGCTGACGTACTCGGCGAACCCGGAGGCGTCGGCGGTGTGCAGGATCGCCCTGCGCAGGGCGTCGGCCCGGCCGCGCTCGCCGTGCAGCCGGAGCCCGCGCTCCAGCAGCCAGCTCGTGTTGAACCAGGCCGGGCCCCGCCAGTAGCGGTGCGGTTCGAAGGCCTCGCCGAGGAGGTCGTAGCTCGGCACGAGGCGGGTCGTGCCGCCGAGGCCGAAGTGCGGTCCGCCCAGCGTCCGTACCAGGGCGGCGGCGATGTCGCGGGGGAGAGCGGGGAGGAGGAGCGGGACGAGGCCGGAGACGCTGCGCTCGGGGATCAGCTCCCCGGCCGCCGGTCCGCCGGTCCGCCCCTCGCCCGGTCCGTCGCTCCGCCCCTCGCTGCGCACGTCCCGGCAGAAGAACATGCCCTCCGCCGGGTCCCACAGCCGCTCGATCAGCGCCGCCGTCAGCCGCTCGGCGCGCGCGTGCCGGGCCGTGCCCGTCGCCCCCAGCTCGCGGGCGATCTCGGCCAGCGCGTGTTCGGAGGCGATGAGCAGGGCGTTGAACGCCGGGTCCTCGACGGCGAAGTCACCGCGGCCATCGGCGTACCCTCCGTCCCGGTAGTCCGTCGCCAGCCGCACATACCGCCCGTAGTCCAGATCCGTCGGCCGGTCCTCCGCCGCCCCGTGGTCGAGGTCGGCGCGGCGGAAGGAGCGGGCCGGGGCCGGGGTGACGCGGGAGAGCGGGGAGTCCCAGCAGGGGCTGTTGTCCATGCCCTGTTCCCAGGGGTGCACGACGGACGCGAGGCCGCCTGCGCCGAGGTCGCGCCGGTGCAGCAGATAGCGGTGCCAGGCGGCGAGGCGGGGATACATCCGGGTGAGGAAGCCGCGTGCCCGGGACAGCCCCGGGTCGGCGCGGTGCACCAGCCAGGCCGCCAGCGCGTGCACAGGTGGCTGCACGATGCCGGAGGTCTGTACGGTGCGCGGGGCGCCCGCGGCGCGCCCCGCGGTCGAGGAGCGCCAGAAGTCGGGGCTCGGGAAGTAGGCGTCGAGCGGCACGGAGGGGTTGAAGACGATGTGCGGGACCCGCCCGTCACCCCATTGGGCGTCGAGCAGCGTCTCCAGCTCCGTCTGCGCCCGCAGTGGCGAGACGTGCCTCAGGCCGATCGCGATGAACGCCGAGTCCCAGGACCACTGGTGCGGATACAGACTGCACGAGGGCACCGTCGAGGTGCCGGTCCAGTTGTCCTCCAGCACCCGGGCGGCTTTGACGTGCAGCGAATCCGCCGCGGGCGGCGGATCGTATGCAATGTCACGCGCCACGGGACGGGCTGTGAGCTGGGCAGTGCGATCCACTCGGGGCTCCCCGAAAGACGTCCGGCCGACCGGTTCGGTCATGGCTACCGTAGGGTTACGTCTATTTAACACGCAAAACCCAATATGTAATGCAGAGTTGAGAAGCACAAGGGGGTGTGCATGAGCGCACGGGGTCAGGCGAGTGCCGGGGAACTGCTCGAACTGGTGCGGAGCGGGCGAGCCGTCACGCGCGGAGCGCTCCAGCAGGCCACCGGTCTTTCCCGGGCCACCGTCGGCCAGCGCCTCGACCGCCTCTTCCGCGCCGGCTGGCTGCGCGAGGGGGCCGGCGGCCCCGTGGGCTCCCCGCTGGGCGGCCGACCCTCCATCACCCTGGAGTTCGACGACGCCCACGCCGTGGTCCTGGCCGCCGACCTGGAGACCCGGCACGCGCGTGCCGCCGTGCTCTCCCTGACCGGCGAGATCCTCGCCGAGCACACCGGCACGCTGGTCATCGAGGACGGGCCGGACGTGGTGCTGGGCGAGCTCGGGCGCTGGTTCGCCGAGCTGCTGGAGAAGACCGGGCGCCGGGCCGGCGAGGTGGGCGGCATCGGGCTCGCGGTGCCGGGGCCGGTGGACAGCGGGACCGGCCGGGTCGTCCAGCCGCCGATCATGCCCGGCTGGGACGGCTACGACATAACGGGCCGCCTGGCCAGGGCCTTCACCGAAGCCACCGGCGCCGCGCCGGTCCCGGTACTGGTCGACAACGACGCCAACCTCATGGCGTACGGCGAGCAGCGCACGGGTTTCCCCGGCTGCTCGGCGTTCGTCCTGGTCAAGGTGTCGACCGGCATCGGCGCCGGGGTCGTGGTCGACGGCTCGATCTACCGGGGCATCGACGGGGGCGCCGGCGACATCGGCCACATCCGGGTGCCGGCGGGCGCGGACGCGCTGTGCCGGTGTGGTTCGTACGGCTGCCTCGCGGCCGTCGCCAGTGGCGGTGCCGTGGCCCGGCGGCTGGCCGAGGCGGGGGTGCCCGCGGCGTCCGGTTCGGATGTGCGGGACGTGCTGGCGTCGGGGCATCCGGGGGCGGCCGCGCTGGCACGGGAGGCCGGGCGCCACGTCGGGGACGTACTGGCGACTGTCGTGACGCTGCTCAACCCCGGGGTGCTGATGATCGCCGGGGATCTGGCCGGGACGCCCTTCCTCACCGGCGTACGCGAGTTGCTGTACCAGCGGGCGCTGCCGCGCTCCACCGCTCATCTGAACGTCGTGACCTCCCGGCTGGGGGACCGGGCGGGGCTCGTGGGTGCCGGGGCGCTGGTCGTGGAGCATCTGTACGCGCCCTCGCGGGTGGAGGAACGGCTGCTCGCACTGGGGGTGTGACGTCCGTGTTTCCGTCTCGAGGCACGTCCGCATGGTGAAATCTGGTCGGCTGTGGCAGCGTGATTCTCGCCACCCTTGATAAGGGTTGCGCTCAGATGAGCGGATCTTGAGCGGCTGCACTTCTCCAAGGGGTGGCACTCGGTGCCACCCCTTGATCGTTCATCGATCGAAATCAAACGTGCGGGATGGCTGCTCATCTGAGCGATATACCGCACCTGTGGACCCTCTTGCGTTCAAGAAGTGAAAACATCCGGCCGTCACGGCTTGCCAAGCCTTGACTTTCGATCCACTGGCGGACGGGTGGTTACAGGCGCATGACGCGTGAGTAGACGTACCCAGGCGCCTTCGATCTGGGTATGTTCCTCGCCGTCAGGGCAGCCACCGCGTCCTCGAGGGAGTCGAGACCGTGTCGGAAAACAAAGAACCCCACGTAGCGAAGTTCGTTTACGACTTCACCGAGGGAAACAAGGACCTCAAGGACCTCCTGGGTGGCAAGGGTGCGAACCTCGCCGAGATGACCAACCTGGGGCTTCCCGTTCCCCCTGGCTTCACGATCACGACGGAAGCCTGCAAGGTCTACCTCGACAGTGGCGAGGAGCCCGCGGCACTGCGTGACGAGGTGAGTGCGCACCTCGACGCTCTTGAGTCCCGGATGGGCAAGAAGCTCGGCCAGGCCGACAACCCTCTGCTCGTCTCGGTCCGTTCCGGCGCCAAGTTCTCCATGCCCGGAATGATGGACACGGTCCTCAACATCGGACTCTCCGACAAGTCCGTGAAGGGCCTCGCCGAGCAGGCGGGCGACGAGCGGTTCGCCTGGGACTCCTACCGGCGCCTCATCCAGATGTTCGGCAAGACGGTCCTCGGTGTCGACGGTGAGCTCTTCGAGGAGGCCCTCGACAAGGCCAAGGAGGTCAAGAAGGTCACGGTCGACACCGACCTGGAGGCCGCCGACCTCAAGAAGCTGGTCACCTCCTTCAAGAAGATCGTGAAGAAGGAGGCCGGCCGGGACTTCCCGCAGGACCCGCGCGAGCAGATGGACCTCGCCATCCACGCGGTCTTCGACTCCTGGAACACCGACCGGGCCAAGCTGTACCGCCGCCAGGAGCGCATCCCCGGCGACCTCGGCACGGCCGTCAACGTCTGCTCGATGGTCTTCGGCAACCTGGGCCCGGACTCCGGCACGGGTGTCGCCTTCACCCGTGACCCCGCCTCCGGCCACCAGGGCGTCTACGGCGACTACCTGCAGAACGCCCAGGGCGAGGACGTGGTCGCGGGCATCCGCAACACCGTCCCGCTCGCGGAGCTGGAGACGATCGACAAGAAGTCGTACGACCAGCTGATGCAGATCATGGAGACGCTGGAGAACCACTACAAGGACCTCTGCGACATCGAGTTCACGATCGAGCGCGGTCAGCTGTGGATGCTCCAGACGCGCGTCGGCAAGCGCACGGCGGGCGCCGCCTTCCGGATCGCGACCCAGCTCGTGGACCAGGGCCTCATCGACGAGGCGGAGGCGCTCCAGCGCGTCAACGGCGCCCAGCTCGCGCAGCTGATGTTCCCGAAGTTCGACGAGGAGGCGAAGGTCGAGCAGGTCGGCCGGGGCATCGCGGCGTCGCCGGGTGCGGCGGTCGGCAAGGCCGTCTTCGACTCGTACACCGCGGTGAAGTGGTCGCGTTCGGGCGAGAAGGTCATCCTGGTCCGCCGGGAGACCAACCCCGACGACCTGGACGGCATGATCGCGGCCGAGGGCATCCTGACCTCCCGCGGCGGCAAGACCTCCCACGCGGCCGTCGTCGCGCGCGGCATGGGCAAGACCTGTGTCTGCGGCGCGGAGGAGCTGGAGGTCGACACCAAGCGCCGCCGGATGACGGTCCCGGGCGGACACGTCGTCGAGGAGGGCGACGTCATCTCGATCGACGGGTCGTCCGGCAAGGTCTACCTGGGCGAGGTCCCGGTGGTCCCCTCTCCCGTCGTGGAGTACTTCGAGGGCCGGATGCACGCGGGCGCCAACGACGCCGACGAGCTGGTCGAGGCCGTGCACCGGATCATGGCGTTCGCCGACCGCAAGCGCAGCCTGCGGGTGCGCGCCAACGCGGACAACGCCGAGGACGCGCTGCGTGCCCGTCGCTTCGGCGCCCAGGGCATCGGCCTGTGCCGCACCGAGCACATGTTCCTCGGTGAGCGCCGCGAGATGGTCGAGAAGCTGATCCTCGCCGACACCGAGGAGGTCCGCGAGGCCGCCCTCGCGGAGCTGCTGCCGCTGCAGAAGAAGGACTTCGTCGAGCTGTTCTCGGCGATGGACGGCCTCCCGGTGACGGTCCGTCTCCTCGACCCGCCGCTGCACGAGTTCCTCCCCGACATCACTGAACTCTCGGTCCGCGTGGCCCTGGCGGAGTCCCGCCAGGAGCCCCACGAGAACGAGCTCCGCCTCCTCCAGGCCGTGCACCGTCTGCACGAGCAGAACCCGATGCTGGGCCTGCGCGGCGTACGCCTGGGCCTGGTCATCCCCGGCCTGTTCACGATGCAGGTCCGCGCGATCGCGGAGGCGGCCGCCGCGCGCAAGAACGCCAAGGGCGACCCGCGTGCCGAGATCATGATCCCGCTCGTCGGCACCGTCCAGGAGCTGGAGATCGTCCGCGAGGAGGCCGACCAGGTCATCGCGGAGGTCGAGGCGGCGACGGGTACGAAGCTGAAGCTCTCGATCGGCACGATGATCGAGCTCCCGCGCGCTGCCCTCACGGCCGGTCAGATCGCCGAGGCGGCGGAGTTCTTCTCCTTCGGCACGAACGACCTCACCCAGACGGTGTGGGGCTTCAGCCGGGACGACGTGGAGGCCTCGTTCTTCACGGCCTACCTGGAGAAGGGCATCTTCGGCGTATCCCCGTTCGAGACGATCGACAAGGACGGCGTCGGCTCGCTGGTCGCCGCCGCGGCGAAGGCCGGCCGGGAGACCCGCCCCGACCTCAAGCTCGGCGTCTGCGGCGAGCATGGCGGCGACCCCGAGTCGGTCCACTTCTTCCACGAGGTCGGCCTCGACTACGTCTCCTGCTCCCCGTTCCGCATCCCGGTCGCCCGCCTCGAGGCCGGCCGCGCGGCGTCCCAGTCGGTGGGCAGCGACCACCGCTAGGCCGTACGGCCACTCAACTCCGGAGTCGTCTCCTGTCCCCGACCCTCAAGACCGATGGGCGGCGACTCCGGTGCACCAAGGAGGGCGGCACCCTGTGCGGGGGTGCCGCCCTCGTCTGCATCGTCTGTGGAGACTGCCAAGTCACCTCGCTGACGAGGGAAAATGGCGGTTGATGGCGTTGGTTGCCGTTGAACCTGCGGGAAGTCGTTGTGCCCTGGTTGTGCCCTCCACACGCGGCTGAGCCGGTCACGAGCCGTCACCGCAGAGGCCCCGCGCCGATTGGGCATCTTCCAGGGCGGGCCTGTCGTTTTGCTGGTTGATGCGGCGGTGGAGGATTCCAGACCTCGCCTCGCGAAGCGTTGCCCCCGACATGCTTTCCAACTGTCCGCCGCCCGGGTGTTGGTCTCGGTGCAGCTGTCGCTGCCCTGGTGCGGCCCTAGATCATGAGTGGGCCCGCTCCTCAGCTTGGGAAGCTGCGATCACTTGCGGGCAGTTGAGGTGCTGACCTGGGCGAACGTCCGGCCCGTGCGCCTTGTGGGTTGGACCGCTTTCACCGGGATTCCCCGCTGCTCCCCACTCGTTCTGGTGCGGTAGTGGTGCAGCAGGTGATCGACAACGACCCCGTGCTGTCGTTCATGCTGGCGTCTGAGCGATCGATCGGAGCCGCGAGGTCTTCCGGTGTTGACGGCGCACATGCTCGCCTCGTTGGCTAAGCCAACGCGCAAGGTACGGACGGACGTTGAGGTGTGGGCTGCTTCCGAAGGCGGTCGGCTTGCGACAAGATTGCACAGGACCGGCAAGGTCGAAGTCGGGTTACCCGCGACCTTCCAGGGAAAGATCTCGAGTGCACTCAGTGAGTCGGAGGGGGCTGCTCATGAGCGGTACATCACGGTCGCGTCACGACGGGACAGAGCCGGGGCCGCCGCCCGAGCGCGGCTCCGATCGCTTCGGCGACGATCCACCTGATCCCCTCGCCTCGCTGCTGGCCAAGGTCAACAAGGGGGAACACATTTCGACTCCTGGAGACAACGCGGGTGGCGAAGACCGCGACCCCCATGACGAGGAATGGCGTGAACATGATCGCCACGGCCCCTATGCGCAGGGGCGTCGCCGGAGGAACTAACGCACAAGGTGGAGTCCCCGTCTGCGGTAGCGCAGGCGGGGACTTGGCGCGAGGGCTGCTCACACGGGCCAGAGCGGGCGGCTTGCAAATCGACGAGCAAGACGGCGCGCGCCGGGCGACAGTTCGCCGCTGTGCGGCCACCTGTGGCCCGACTGTCCCCACGCGGTGGCCGACGCTCTCGACGTGAAGCGTCAGTTCATACCCGCGACTGAGGAACTCGTGTCGTTCACCGGACCGTTGCGCGGGCTGCTTGATCAGTGCGCAATCGAGGTGGCGGCCGCGCTGACCATCGTCGGGAGGGTGTACACAATGTGTACGGCCCGCCTGGGCAGTCCCAGGCCGTCACGAAACGCCCTCTGAATAGGCGTTTCCCTTGGTCCCCCGCGGCAGGAGCCGAACCTGCGACACGGGTGATGTCAGGTTGGGTGATCCGATGGATCACGTTGAGGCAGAGCTGTTCACTGATGGTGGGAACGATGCCGTGGTTCGCCTGCCCGGTCGCCGATTCCCCGGGGTACTGATTCAGGGCGACTCTCTTCACATTCTCCGCAGCGACGTGGTCGAGGTGGTCGAGGCCTGCGAGCCCGGTCGCCTGGCCGAGGCTGCGGAGTCCGCCGGCACCGTACTGGCGAGCCTCGATGCCTTGCTGACGCGGTACGCCACCGCGCTGGAGCGGCACTAGATCGAGCGGCCGACTGAGTGGATCAGTAGCATCGTCTGCCCGAAAGTCAGCACATCGAATGCATGGGGGCATGATGCTGGAAGGTCTGGTGACCACGGTCGCTGGCGCTCTCCTCGCCACCGCGGGAGTGTTGGTCGGCGGCGTCGTCACACGCCGCGCTCAGGATCAGCAGTGGATACGTGATCAGCAACTTGCCTCCTACCAAGACCTGTTCAGCCACTACGCCAAGTTCACGATGGAGCTCAGGCGGGCACATGGCGATGAGCGAGGTTGGGACTACGACTGGGGCGAATGGAGTGCAACCTTGATGCGGGTGAGCTTGGTTGCCCCTACGGAAGTCGCCGAGGAGATCGACAACTTCGGGCGCGCTATCGACTCTTTCCTGGACCAGGTAGAACGAGGGGACCACACCCCGCTGCGCAATCCACTCGGTCCGGAGGAGTTCGAAGCAGCCCGCCAGGAGTCTGTCGTTGCACAGGTGAGACTGGTTAATGCAATTCGTCGCTCTCTCAGCGGCGATAGCAAGGGGTTGCCCTTCGGGATCGGAGGGTAAAGCGTGTTGACACTGGCCCCCGGCCGCTTCCAAGCATCACCGCTTTAGGAGCGAGGCCGTCGATCGCACGCGTGACCTGCGATTCCCCCGCCTTGAGCGGGGTTGATGACGGCACGCGCCTCTGCGTACCCCGACTCCCCGTGAGTAACCGCCTCATCTGGCACGGCTGTGGCACTGCTCCGCCCCTCCGCTTCAGCGTCGACGGTTTGAGCGCCCGCGTCGGCGCCCCAGCAGCCTTGCCTGCTCGCTCTTCAGGTGAGTGAACCGGTCGCGGGTGTACTCCCTTAGCTCCCGGCCAGGGAACGGTATGAGTGATAGGTGTTCTTCGTAATTGCCCTCGGCCCACTGCGCGGCGGTGATCTCGTATCCAGCGACATGCGCGCAGAGCTGGAGCAGGGCCGAAGGCATCTCCTCCTCGATCAGGAGATCGGCCTTGGTGACCACCACGTCGCGCATTGCCTGAATGTTGGGGATGAAGACGGTAGTGGCCCATGTGCGCCACCGCGCGAGCTCCTGCTCGGTGGGAGGTATGTCATGGCGGAAGGGATCGCGCCCATCGGGGCGGGCGTACATCTCGGAGAAGGTGTCGTAGGCGCGGCTGTTGGCTTCCATCAGCGCGAACAGAGGACCGTAGAAGTCGCTCAACTGGACGTTGACCCGCGTCAGTCGGGCCTGTCTCTGCGCCAGTCGGAGTCCGTTGAGATAGGTCGCCAGGTAGCCGATGAACGCCAGCCCGACGGTCAAGATCACTGTGGCCATGAGAGGTGATGGTAAGGCGCTCCGATCGGATCACTCGATCGCCAGTCCCGTTCCCCTGCATGTCCTCGAACTCAGCGTCGGCGGAGTCTCAGTAGCGAGTCAAGCCGGCGGGGCGCCGGCCATCGGTTGATGGTGACACCCCGCGTGGTAGCCAACCTTTCTCCCCGGGGGCTGCCCAGTTGCCTTCCCGACGGACGTCATGGATCTTGACGCTGCGCTGTTCCTGGCGATCGGTACCTACCCAGCCAGCTACATCGCCTCAGCCTGTCGCCATGGCCCGCAGCGTAGCCGTTGTGTGCTGAGGGGCCTCGGTTGCATCAAACCGGGGCGAGCGCCCTGGGGCCCAGACCGCTGAGGCGAGGTCATATTCGCCTGCACTGTTCTGGTCGGCGGCCCTAGCATCCCCGCCATGACCTCGAACGCCGCCACGCCAGAGCGCAATCTGTTCCTTGAAGCAGTCGGCAGGGTGACCGTTGCCGGCGCCAACCTCGACTTCAGCCTTCACAATCTCCTCGGACAGCTCGCCTTCGAACCCACGCTCCTCCAGCTGGCCAACGCCGAGGGCACGGCACGGCTCATCGAACTGTGCGAGCTGGCTCTGAAGACGTACGACGTTGACATGCCCGCCGAGGACGTGGCCGAGGTTCAGCGGTGCCTCGTCCGAGCGAAGGTACTCAAGGACAAGCGGAACTTGATCGTGCACTCGCTCTACATGCAGGCAGAAGACGGTAACGGCATGGAGGCCGCGAAGCCTCTCAGGCGGAGGCTCGGGCAGAGAGTCACCAAGATCACCGTCGCCGAGATGGAAGCCACGGCTACAGAGATGGAGGCGCTGCAGCACGATCTCTTTCGCACAGGATGGAACGCACGCGCGAGACAGACAGGCATGTCGCGGATCCCTCCTCAGTCATCGCCCGCTGATGAGCCTGCAGCCGAGCACTGAGAGCGGCCGTCGGAACCTCGATTGCGAGCAATCCGTGGCTGACGCTCTCGGCCAGCAATCTGCCGCAAGCCGCGAGCGGTACCGTGCGGCCACCTCGCATCCTGGACCTTCAACCCACTAGGACTCGGAGGCGACATGGCGCTCAGGTTCCTCGGCACGACCAGCGAAGAGGGCGACTGCCCCACCCTGTACGAGATCGAGGGCACAGACGAGATCCTCGTCCAAGGGGATCGGGAGACCGATCCCGCCCACCTCGTGCAGCTGCGCGACGTGAAGCCCTCTGAGACGTTCGTACGCGTGCCCCGCAGCCTTCTCACGCGCTACGCCCCGCGCGCCGATGCCCTCGAGCTCCAGCCGTTCGCGTCGATCACACATCTCTTCCGCGAGTTCCGGCACACGGCCTGGCGGCTGGAGACCCGCCGCGGATACGCCTCCGACCGCTCCAGCGCCAACTGGTCCAAGTTCCGCGACGGGGAGACCTTCGGCTTCAACCCGGACAGCCCGTGGCATGCCAACGTCCGCGCCCAGACCGAGGCGGGGAAACGGTTCGAGCGAGTTCGCCTTGTCGACGAGCCGCTGGCCGAAGGGCAGCAGTTCCTGCTGGCGACCGGCCTCGGCAACGCAGCCGCAGGTGAGGACATCCGCAACCTGCCCCGGGCCGAGGCGGTGCGGTTGCGCCTGCCTGACTTCGACTTCTGGCTGTTCGACTCCAAGATCCTGGCCCGGTTCGCGTTCGACGAAGACGACACCACCCTCGGCGTGTACGTCACCGAAGACCCGGCCGAGGTCCTGGCCGCCTGCCAGGCCCGCGATGCCGCCTGGCACTACGCCACGCCTACTACGGAGTTCGCCCGGCGGGTACGTTCAACCGTGTGACCACCGACTTCCAGACCGCACGAGAATCCCTCGGCGCGCGCCTGCGGGAGCTGCGCGTCGAGGCCGGCCTGGAAGGCAAAGACGTCGCCGCGAGGCTGGGCTGGCAGTCCTCGAAGGTCTCCCGGCTCCAGAACGGCAAGCAGACTCCCACCCGCGATGACCTCACCGCGTGGGCTGACGCCGTCGGTCAGCCGAGCGTCAAGGCCGAGCTTTACGGCCTGCTTGCGGGGCTGGACATGAAGCAGCAGCACCGGTCTTGGCGGCGCCAGCTGGCCGGCGGGCATAGGGGGCGCCAGGAAATCGCCGTCCGGCAGACCGAGGCGACGAAACTGATCCGCGGCCTCGAAGTGGTTCGGGTGCCGGGCCTCTTCCAGACTCCGGAGTACGCCCGGGTACTGTTCGATGCCAACGCGGAGTTCCGCGGTATCGCCTCGACTACGGAGGCTGCCGTCGAGGCGCGCATGCGGCGCCAGGAAGCCCTGTACGACCCGGAGAAGAGCTTCCGCTTCCTCGTGTGCGAGGCCGCCCTGTATCACCGTTCCTGCCCGGTGGACGTGATGGCTGAGCAGCTGGACCGGCTGTACAATCTCGTCGGCCAGCGCCGCATCGAGCTCGGCATCCTGCCCTTCGGCGCTCAGCTGCGCCGCACTGCTCCGCACGCGTTCTGGATCTACGATCGGCGGCTGGTCATCGTCGAGACGATCAGCGAGGAGCTGTGGCTGACCGGCGACGAGGACATCTCGCTGTACGAACGGGCTTGGGACTGGCTGTCTGAGACCGCGGAGTACGGCCCGCCGGCCCGCCGCCTGATTGGCCGAGCACGGGCTTCTCTGGACCTCGCGTAAGCAATCCGCGGCAAGCCACCGACCCTCGCGCGCAATCGCATGCAATCGGCGCACAGGCCCGCAATCGCCTTGCCTACGGTCCTGGCCATGGCCCTTCCGAACTTCGTCCGGCGGTACGAGGCCGGGGATGCATGGCTCGCCAACTCCTGCGCGCACCCCGACCTCGTGCGAGACGTGTGGGACTCAGACGCACTCGCCCCCATCCCCTCAGGCGAGAAATGGCTCGTCGCCGAGGCACGGCTCGCCACCGGATATCCGAGGTTGGCCCGCATCCACGCCGAGCAGCGTGGGCCAGCCCTTGCTGACCCTGTGATGGACGCGCTGTGGTGGCTGGTCCCGCTCGACGCAGCCGAGGAACTGGCAGACGTGCGTCAGCTGGCGGTGAAGCCGGCGGGCTCGTCCCTGCACTGTCCGCCGACGGACCGGCAGATCGAGGGCCGTATGTGGATCACACGTCCCGACGGATCAGGGCTGCTGACCGATCCGGCCGTACTCGCATCCGCGTTCGGCCCGGGCGGCTACCGACGTCCCGCGGAGGCAACACGATGACGACGACCGACACCAGAGAAGAGCAGGCTGAGGACGTCGGTATCCCGTCGCTCGGGCAGCTGCTCATCGAGTCGGCTCAGAGCGGCCGGGACCGCGCTGCCGCGCAGGCCCTTGCCGAAGAGGGCACGCTCCTCGCCCGCGACAACGTGCGCGCCGCCCTGGTCATCAAGGACGCCGGCCGCATGAGGGCGAACTGGGAGGGCCTCATGGGTCGCGTCTACACGCTCAGCCTCGACGAGCAGGAACGGGCGTTCCTGGGTCTCGTGCTTTCGATGCTCGGCATTGGCATCACGCCGCTGATTGCCCTGGAGAACCTGGATGAGCGCCGTCTGCTGATCCTCATGAGGGCACTGCCGCTGCTCGCCGACAACGAGAGGACTGCGGTTGCCACCCGCATGTAGAGCGCCGTCGCCGGGATGGTGCGGGCGCCCCCCGTCACCCCCGTTGGGAACGCCCGCCGCAAATCGCCTGCCGGTCGCCGAGCACCCCAGGCACAACGAGGGCGATCGGATCATCGGCCGTTAAAGGTCACAACAGAGACACATGCCCTTCACGTAGTGCACACCGCCGCGCATGATGCATTTCCGCACAACGAAGTCTGGGGGGACCATGACTGACGCCACGCCACCACCCATGCCCGACTTCCCGCCGCCCCCGCCGCCAGCCCCGAAACGAGGGCGAAGCAACGCCGTCATCGTCGGTTCCACAGCCGCAGTCGTCGCCGCCATCGTCATCGCAGGGGCGGCCGTTGCAAGAAGCAACAGCAGCGCTGAGGCGAAGCCGGCACCGACGGTCACAGTCACCCACACCACCGCGATGACCGACCAGGAAGTCATCGACAAAGCGATGGAGATCCTGGACTCCGCCGAGTCCGACATCGACGCGGGTATCGAGCCGGACGTCACGGTGCCCGCGATCGAGGAATCCGAGGAGGAGCCGTCCGGGCCGCTCACCTCAATCGATCAGGGTACGTACCTGGTTGGCGAGGACGTGAAGGCCGGGTCGTACAGGACGGCGGGCCCGGCGAGCAGCATGTGTTATTGGTCGCGGAACAAAGACGACTCGGGCGAGTTTGCGTCGATCATCGCGAACGACATTCTTCAGGGTCCGGGCCGGGTGACGTTGAGCAAGGGTGAGATCTTCGAGACGAACGGGTGCGAGACGTGGGAGCTGGCGAAGTAAGGGCTTCAGGGCGACGGCGCGTCTGCGGGATGCACGCCATGCGCCGTGCCACCTTCCTGGTTACCGCCGTCTGTCTCGCGCTGGCCGGCTGTTCGTCCGGCGGGGAGCCGGAGAAGAGGACCGTCACCGTCACCGTCACGGCCACCGCCACAGCCACCGCGTCACCCTCGCTCAGTCAGGCCGAGACGAAGCGCCAGTGCACCGTCACCGTTGCCGAAGCCGCCCCGTCGTGGGAGGACTGGAACTATTCGGTCGGTGAGTGGCAGGACGACCCGCGGACGCCCGAGGTATGCCTGGGGCTGGCGGATGACTTGAATCCGCCTGCTGGGAATCGGGCGTTCATGGACGCGTTAATCGATGGCCTGAACATGGCGGATGATCCGCGTGCGGATCAGTAGCTGAGGTGGACGTAGCACGGCCCCGCTCCCGGGTTCGGGGGTGGGGCCTTCGTCATGCGGTGGCTACTCCCGGCGCGTCCTACACGTCTTCCGAATGTGCCCTGAGGACGTGACCGACGGCCGGCTTCCCAGGTCAGGAAGCCAGCCGTCACCCTGTGCGGGGGTGCCGCCCTTTCGCTCTGTGTCGCTGATCCAGGCTGCGCCCGGCTATGACCGGAACGGCCCCTTCACCTCATACGTGATCCCGCCCGACGAACTCCCGCTCGTGCCCCGCTGGCTGGAGAAGTACAGGCGGGTGCCGTCGGGGGAGAAGGCCGGGCCCGTGATTTCCGAGCCGGACTGGCCGTCGATGCGGAGGAACGGGGCGATGACGTCGGCCGGGGTGATGACGCAGATCTCCATGTTGCCGCCGTCCTCGGCGACGAAGAGGTCGCCGGAGGAGGAGCCGGTGATGTTGTCGACGCCGGTGAGGGGGGCCGTGCCGGAGGTGACGAGGGAGTCGTCGTAGGCCAGCTCGTAGGTGTTCGAGGTCAGGTTGAGCTGCCAGACCCGGTTGTCGCCCTTCGTGGTGAACCAGACGGTGTCGTCGGCGTAGTGGCAGCCCTCGCCGCCGTTGAAGGACTTGGAGCCCGAGACCTGGGAGCGGGTGGCCGTCGGGGAGCCGTCCGGGTCGGGGACGTCGGCCCAGGTGAAGGAGCCCGAGGTGGCGCTGCCCGCGACCATGACCTGGAGGGTGCCGGAGGACAGGTTGCCCCAGGTGGAGGGGATGAAGCGGTAGAAGCGGCCGTTGGTCTCGTCCTCGGTCAGGTAGATCACCTGGCGCACCGGGTCCGCGGCCGCCGCCTCGTGCTTGAAGCGGCCCATCGCGGCACGGCGGACCGCCGCCTGAACGCCCCACGGGTCCGTCTCGTAGACGTAGCCGAGGGACACCTCCTCGCAGGACAGCCAGGTGTTCCACGGCGTCTTGCCGCCCGCGCAGTTCTGGCGGGTGGAGGAGAGGATGCGGTACGCGGACGTGATCGCGCCCGCCGACGAGAACTTCACCGCGCTCGCGCCGCCGGAGGGGTTGATCTCGGAGTTGGAGACGTAGATCCAGCCACTGCCGTCCGTGTAACACGCGCCGCCGTCAGGGGCGTTGTGCCAGGTGTACGACGTACCGGAGACCGTCTGCCCGGAGCGGGCGATCACGCGGCTGGTGAAGCCGCTGGGGAGTCTGATGCCGTTGGCGTCGGGGGAGCCCAGCGCCCCGTAGGGGCCGGTGCCGGGCTGGGCCGGGGCCGCATACGCGGCGCCGCGCCACAGGGTTCCGCCGAACACGGCGGCCGAGCCGCCGAGGACGGCCGCGCGCAGGAGGCTACGACGTTCCACTCTCACTCCAAGAGGTGCCGTACCGCCCCGCCGCCGGTCGACGACGGGGTCGTGCCAGAGGGAGCGGCATGGAACCTAAGGGAGCATGGTGGACGGACCGTGGCCAGTTGGTGGCCGTCGGACGGCGTACCTGGGAGCTGCCCATGGGGGCCGGGTCATGCGCGCAGCGCCGGCACCCCCCGCCTCCGCTGCCCCGGCCGCTCGACACCCGGCCCGTGCGCCTCGCGCGGCGGTTCCGCCGACGGCAGCCGGACCACCGCGTCCAGACCGCCCGCCGCCGAGGCATGCAGGCTCGCCTCACCGCCGCTCGCGTGCGCGAGCCGATGCACCAGCGATAGGCCCAGCCCCGTACCGCCCTTGGGGGCACCCGGCGCGCGCCAGAAGCGGTCGAAGGCGCGGGCACGCTGCTCCGAGGTCATGCCGGGCCCCTCGTCGGTGATGTGCAGGTCGACCCAGGCGGGGCGGGCGTCGCGCAGGGCGCGGCGGAGCGGCACATGGAGCCGTAGCTCGATGGCGACGGTGCTGTCGGGCGGGGAGGCGCGCAGGGCGTTGGAGAGCAGGTTGTCCACGATCTGCTCGACCCCGCCCGGCACCGCGAGGACCGGCCCCACACTGCCCGCGAACAGGACGAGGGAGACCCGTTGCTGCTCGAACAGCGGCAGCCAGGTGCGGTGCCGTTCCGCGCAGACCGCGCCCACGTCGACCGGGGCGGGCGTCGCGGAGTCCTCCTCCAGGCGGGCCATCGCCAGCAGCCCCTCGACCATCCGCGCGAGCCGGTCCGTCTCCGTCACGGCGGCGGTGAGGCTGCCGATGCCGCGGTCCGACACGTTCGGCTCCAGGTTCTCCAGCCGCAGCCGCAACGCCGCGAGCGGGGTCTTCAGCTGATGCGACGCCTCGCCCGCGAACGCCCGCTGGGCGGCGAGGAGATGGGCGAGCCGGGCCGCCGTACGGTTGAACGCGGCGGCCAGCCGGCGGACCTCGGGCGGACCCTTCGTCATCGTCACCGGACGGGCCCGCCCGCCCTCCGCCAACTCATGCGTAGCGCGCTCCAGTTCACGGATGGGACGGCCCGCCCAGCAGGCGATGGCGAACCCGACCACCGCGACCGCGGTGAGGACCCCGAGTCCGCCGAGGGCCAGCAACAGCCAGACGTGATGGACGCGTTCGTGCACCGTCCGCGTCGGCAGCGTCAGCCACACGGCACCCTGCATCCGCTCGTCGCGCATGACCGGCCCGGCGACCGACAGGTACTCGACGCCTCCGATGGTCGAGGTACGGACGTCCACGGTGGACGTGCCGCGCAGGGCGGCCGCGATACCGGGGCGGGAGGCGAGGTTGGACGACATCACCGCGGCCCGCGGATGCGAGGTGGCGAGCAGGGCGCCCGAGGCGTCCACGATCACCACCTGCCCGCCGACGCGCTCGGCACAGCGCACCACCCGGCGCGGCAGATCCCGCTCGGCACGTCCCGCGCTGAGGGACAGCGAGGCGTACGCGGACACCGACTCCGCCTCGTCCTTCGCCGCGCTCACCACCCGCTCCCGCTCGCTGCGCGAGTAGACGAAGCCCAGTGGGATCTCCAGGCAGACCAGGACGAGCGCGGCGAGACTGAGGTAGCTGAGCAGCAGCCGGCGGGTCATGGCGAGGACACCTGCGGCCCGCCCGGCTCGGTCTGCACCGCCAGCCGGAAACCGACCCCGCGCAGGGTCTGGATCCACGCCGGATGCCCCAACTTCTTCCGCAGCGCCGCGACATGGACGTCCAGCGTCTTGGTCGGGCCCTCGTAGTGCGGGTCCCACACGCGGTCCAGGATCTGCTGCCGTGAGTAGACCGCGCCGGGATCCTCGGTCAGCAGCGCCAGCAGCTCGAACTCCTTCGGGGTGAGGGTGACGGGGATCTCGCCGACCCAGACCTGACGGGTTCGGCGGTCGACGACGAGGGGGCCGGGGGCGTACGAGGGTGAGGGGGCGGATTCCTCGTACGACGGGCCCGGCGCGGTCTCGCGCGACAGGGGAGCGGATGGCGGGGGGACCGCCGACGAGGCCGCCGCCTCCGCGCGCAGCCGCTCCACCAGCGCTTCGGTACGTCCACGCTCGACCGACGCCGCCCTGTCCACCGGCGCCGCCCTGTCGACCGACCTCGCCCTGTCCACCGACGTCGCCATATCCATCGGCGCCGCCATGGCGACCGGCTCCGCCACCGCCTCCTTGCGTTGCGTCCGCCGGGTCACCGCCCGCACCCGCGCCACCAACTCCCGCACGCTGAACGGCTTCGCCAGATAGTCGTCCGCCCCCAGCTCCAGTCCGAGGACCCGGTCGGCCTCCTCACCCCGCGCACTCAGGATGATGACCGGCACGTCCGAGACCCGCCGGATGCCCCGGCACACATCGATGCCGTCCATGTCCGGCAACCCGAGGTCGAGCAGGACGACATCGCCGTACGGCCTTCTCAGTCCCTCGGCGCCGGTGGTCACGTGATCCACCGTCAGGCCGAAGTGGCCGAGGCCCTCGGCGAGCGGTTCGGCGATCGTCTCGTCGTCCTCGATGAGCAGCACTCGTATGCCCATGCGTCCTGTCTCTCCGTGAATTTGCATTCTCTGCCCTGACGTCGACACGCTACAAGAAACAAGCGCTTGCAGGGAGTTGCGACAAAGAATGTCCAATTGCTGGACGCGCTCTGGCCTTTACTTAACCTTCCTCTGGTGCGGGCTCCTCTACGGTGCTGTGAACTGGCCGAACTCCCCACCACGGAGGCATCGTTGAAGGCGTTGCTGGACCGAGCCCGTTCGTTCAAGCGACGGGTCGATTTCGAGACCGTTGAATACCGGAAACTGGCCGAAGGGCAATATCCCGAGGCGCTCTTCATTACCTGCTCGGACTCACGGGTCATACCCGCGCTGATTACCGGCGCACGGCCCGGAGAGATATTCGAGCTGCGAAACGCGGGCAATATCGTGCCGCCGTACGGCAGCCCTGGTGCCTCCGGCGAGGCGGCCACCATCGAGTACGCACTGGAGGTGCTCGGGGTTCAGGACATCATCGTGTGCGGTCACTCACACTGCGGCGCGATGGGCGCGCTGAAGTCCGGCGACGACCTGTCCGCGCTGCCGGGGGTGGACGCGTGGCTGCAGCTGGCCCGGCCGGAACTGGCGCAGGTCCTCACGGCCGCCTCCGACGACCCGTCGCTGCCGGACGTGGCCCAGGGCAACGTCGTCAACCAGCTTGCGGTCCTGCGGACTTACCCGGTGGTGCGGCAGCGGCTGGACGGGGGGCGGCTGCGGCTGCACGGCTGGTACTACGAGGTCGACACCGGGCGGGTGCACGAGCTGGAGGACGACGGCCGGTTCCGGGTGCATGCCGGATGAGCGGGGCGCATGCGCGCGGGCGTACGCGCACGAAGGTGAGCATGCCGGGGATCGGGGGCGCCGCGAAGTCGCCGCCGGACAACGGGGTGAGCGGGGGTGGCGCCAAGTCCTCGGGCAACGGGGCCGCCGGGGGCGCGAAGCTCGACCTCGCCAACGAGATCACCGCTTCCCTCGTCGTCTTCCTCGTCGCCCTCCCTCTCTGCATCGGCGTGGCCGTCGCCTCCGGGGTCCCCGCCGAACTCGGGATCATCTCCGGGGTGATCGGCGGCCTGGTCGTCGGCGCGGTCCGGGGCAGCACACTCCAGGTCAGCGGGCCGGCCGCCGGGCTCGCCGCGCTGGTCGCGGAGACGGTGCTGGAGCTCGGCGTGGCGATGCTCGGCGTGATCGTGCTGTTCTCGGGCATCCTGCAGATCGTCCTCGGCGTCGTACGCCTCGGCCGGATGTTCCAGGCGATCTCCCTCGCAGTGGTCCAGGGCATGCTGGCCGGCATCGGACTGCCGCTGATGTTCAGCCAGGCCTACCCGATGGCCGACGCCAAGGCCCCCGGCACGCCGATCGAGAACATGGCGGGCATCCCGGGCCTGTTCGCGGACATCCTCACCAATTCCCAGGCGATGATCGCCACGCTGCTCGGCGTCGCCACGATCGTGCTGAGCTTCCTGTGGAAGAAGGTGCCGGGCCCGGCGAAGAAGATCCCGGCCGCGCTCGTGGCGGTCGGCATCGGCATCGCGGTCGCCGCGCTGCCCGGCGTGGACGTGAAGACGCTCCAGGTCGGCAATCTGCTGGCGTCGGTGCAGGTGCCGGGAGCCGAGCAGTTCGCGGGCCTCGCGGACCCCGCGGTCATCTCGGCCATCCTCACCTTCACGGTCATCGCCTCGGCGGAGAGCCTGTTCACCGCGGCCGCCGTGGACCGTATGCACAGCGGCCCGCGCACCCGCTACAACACCGAACTCATCGCCCAGGGCGCCGGCAACACCGTCGCCGGCATCCTCGGCGCCCTCCCGATCACCGCGGTCGTCGCCCGCAGCTCGGCGAACGTCCAGGCCGGTGCCAAGACCCGCATCTCCCGAACCCTGCACGGCCTGTGGCTGCTGGCGTTCGCGCTGCTGCTGCCGCAGGTTCTGGCCCTGATCCCGATCTCGGTGCTCGCGGGCGTCCTCGTGCACAGCGGCTGGAAGCTGTTCGCGCCGGACGAGTTCCCGAAGATGTGGCGGCAGGACCGGGGCGAGTTCTTCGTGATGACGACGACAACGCTGGTCATCGTGGCGACCGCGCTGCTGGAGGGCGTCCTCATCGGCCTCGCGGCCGGGATCGTACTGGCCGCCCTGCGGATGTCCCAGACCGTGATCCGGCAGCACGTCGAGGACGACACGGCGAAGGTCGTCATGGCCGGCAACGCCACCTTCCTACGGCTGCCGCAGGTCATCGAGGCGCTGGAGAGCGCAGCCGCCTCCGGCAAGCCCCGCATCCGCCTCGACCTGACCGGCGTGACCCATCTGGACCACGCCTGCCGCAGCCAGGTGGAGGAGTTCACGGCGCAGCAGCGGGGGCTGGGGCTGCGGGTGGAGCTGCTGATGCCGGGACCGGCGCGGCCGGAAGTGCCGGCGTCCGTCCCGCCCCGGCCGACGGCCACCGTCGACACGGCCCCGCTGCCGGGGCCCGGGGCCGAATGGTTCTACCTGGACACCCGGCCCGTGCCCGACGGCTACGGCGACCATGCCGAGCGCTCGCCTCTCGTGCGCTGAGCACGGGCCTGCGGTGGCCCTGCATGCGATGCCCCGGCATGCGGTGATCCCACATACGGAGAGCTACCTTCCGGTCACGTCACGTTCGCATCACGGGTCCTTCGTAACTCCTCCGCAACTGCGGCCCCTGGCTACGTTCGTCACCTCACGCACGACCAGGGAAGGACCCTCCCGTGAACCTGCTCCGCAAGCCCGGCGCCATCGTCGTCGCCGCGCTGGCGCTGGCCGCTCTGCCGGCCACCGCCGCTGCCCATGACGGTGACCACCCGTTCAAGAACTGCACCGAGGCCTACGCCAGCGGGTACTCCGACATCCCGGAGGGCGACAAGCACTACGGCTCCCACCTCGACCGGGACGGCGACGGCATCGGCTGCGACAACCCGCCCTCGGACTTCGTCCCCGCCGACGACGAGGAGTCGGAGGGCGGCGCGGCTCCGTCCGCCGGCGACACCTCCGACGAGACCACGGGGCAGGACGGCACCGACCTCGCCGCGACCGGCGGCGACGACAGCACCCCGTACCTGGCGGCGGGCGGCGTGGCCGCTCTGCTCGCCGGTGGCGGGGTGCTGGTGGCGGTGCGCAGGCTGCGCCGGACGGACGCCCGCTCGTAGGCTGGGCCGGAGCCGTCCACATCCAAAAGGAGCTCCTCATGCCCGGCTGGAGCGCACAGCACATCCCCGACCAGGGCGGCCGCGTCGCCGTCGTCACCGGTGCCAACAGCGGACTCGGGTACGTCACGGCGCGGGAGCTGGCTCGGAAGGGCGCCCGGGTGGTGCTCGCGTGCCGGAGCGAGGTGCGGGGCGCGGCTGCCGAGGCACGGATGGTCTCCGAAGTGCCGGAGGCGCACGTCGAGTTGCGGCGGCTGGATCTCGGGGACCTGGACTCCGTGCGGGAGTTCGCCGCGTCCTTCCCGTACGACCGTCTCGACCTGCTCGTGAACAACGCCGGCGTGATGGCGCTGCCGTACGGCACCACGGCGGACGGCTTCGAGACGCAGTTCGGGGTCAACCACCTGGGGCACTTCGCGCTCACCGGGCTGTTGCTGCCCGCGCTGCTGGGTGTGCCCGGCGCGCGGGTGGTGACCGTCTCCAGTCCGCTGCACGCGCTGTCCAACATCGACATCGACGACCTCAACAGCGAGCACCGGTACCGGCGCTGGATCGCCTACGGCCGGTCCAAGACCGCCAACCTGCTGTTCACGCATGAGCTGGCGCGCAGGCTGGAGGCGCAGGGGGCGGACGTGGTGGCGGCCGCCGCTCATCCCGGGTACGCGGACACCAACCTCCAGACGGCAGGGCCGCGGATGGCCGGGAGCCGGGCGAGCGAGTGGTTCGCCCGCCTCGCTAACCGTGTCTTCGCCCAGCCCGCCGAGGCCGGCGCCCTGCCCACGCTGTACGCCGCCACCGCCCCCGGTGTCCGCCCCGACTCCTTCACCGGCCCGTCGTCCTTCGGCGGCTGGCGCGGCTCACCCGCCCCGTCCCGGCGGGCGCCCTGGACCCGCAACGACCGTGCGGGCGAGCTGCTGTGGGAGGCTTCGGAGCGGCTGACCGGGGTGGTGTACGACGACCTGAAGGTGTGAGCGCGAGGCCACCTTCACGAGGCCACCGCCACGAGCCCGCTACCCGGCAGCCCGCACCTCGTACGCAGTCACCCGCACTCCCTCGTCGTCCAGACACTGCCCGGTCTCCAGGTCGAAGCGCTGCTTCAGGAGCGGCGAGGCCACGAACGACCGGCCCTGGTGGGTGCCGGTCAGGCCGCGGGAGAGGACCGCGGCGCCGCCGAACGGGTCGCGGTTGTCGATGGCGTACAGCCGCCCGGCACGGTCGCGGAACAGGGCCACCTGGCCGCCGTTCGGGAGCAGGGCAGCCACGCCGCGGCCGGGGAGCAGGTGGGCGAGGTCGCAGACCGTCAACCAGTCCGTGTCCAGGCGTACTTGGACCTTCAGGTCGGTCGTCTCGGGTGCCAGGGTCATCGCTGGGCGCTTCCTTCCAGGGGGCGGTGGCCGATGGTCAGCAGCGGCAGGTCGGGCTTGATCTGGTCGCGCTCGGGGACGAAGCCGACGACCGGGTCGGGGGTGTCGGGGGCGTTCACGAAGGACACGAACCGGGCCAGCTTCTCGGGGTCGTTGATGGTCTCCGACCACTCGTCGCGGTAGTTCGCGACATGGGCCGTCATCAGGGACTCCAGTTCCTCGCAGATGCCGAGGGAGTCCTCCACGACCACGTCACGTACGTGGTCCAGGCCGCCGGGGATCCGCTCCAGCCACACGCTCGTGCGCTCCAGGCGGTCCGCGGTGCGGATGTAGAACATCAGGAAGCGGTCGATCAGGCGGATCAGCTCCGCGTCCGACAGGTCCTGGGCCAGCAGGTCGGCATGACGCGGGGTCGCGCCGCCGTTGCCGCCGACGTAGAGGTTCCAGCCGTTGGCGGTGGCGATCACGCCGAAGTCCTTCGACTGGGCCTCCGCGCACTCGCGCTGGCAGCCGGAGACCGCCGACTTCAGCTTGTGCGGCGAGCGCAGGCCCCGGTAGCGCAGCTCCAGGTCGATCGCCATCCGGACGGAGTCCTGGACGCCGTAGCGGCACCAGGTCTGCCCGACGCAGGACTTCACCGTGCGCAGCGACTTGCCGTAGGCGTGGCCGGACTCGAAGCCGGCGTCCACCAACCGGGCCCAGATGAGAGGGAGTTGCTCCACCCTTGCGCCGAACATGTCGATACGCTGGCCGCCGGTGATCTTCGTGTAGAGACCGAAGTCACGGGCGATCTCGCCGATCACGATCAGCCCCTCCGGGGTGATCTCACCACCGGCGATACGCGGTACGACCGAGTACGAGCCGTTCTTCTGGATGTTGGCGAGGAAGTGGTCGTTGCTGTCCTGCAGCGCCGCCTGCTCGCTGTCCAGGACATAGCCGCTCGCGCCGATCGTCGGAGCGAGCGAGGCGATGATCGAGCCGACCGCCGGCTTGCAGATCTCGCAGCCGTCGCCGCCCCGGGCGCCGTCGCGGCCGTAGCGGTCCAGCAGGTCCTGGTAGGTGTTGACGCGCAGGGCGAGGACGATCTCGTACAGCTCCTCGCGGGTCTGCGAGAAGCAGCCGCACAGGCCCTTGTCGACCTCGACGCCGGACGCCTCCAGCTCGGCGGTGACCAGCTGGCCGAGGACCTTGACGCAGGAGCCGCAGCCCGTTCCGGCCTTGGTGCACTTCTTCACCTCGGGCACGGTCGTGCAGGAGTGCTCCGTCACCGCACCGCGGATCGTGCCCTTGGTGACGTTGTGGCAGGAGCAGATCACCGCCTCGTCCGGCAGCGCGGACGGGCCGAGCTGGGCGGGGGCGCCGGCACCGGCGGGCAGGACCAGCGACTCGGGCGAGACCGGCGGCACCGAGCCGGTGAACGCCTTCAGCGTGCCGTACGCGTCCGCGTCACCGACCAGGATGCCGCCGAGCAGCGTGCCGTCGCGGCCGATGACCAGCTTCTTGTACAGACCGGCGCGGGAGTCGGAGTACACGACGTCCAGACAGTCGTCGGTGGTGCCGTGCGCGTCACCGAACGAGGCGACATCCACACCGAGCAGCTTCAGCTTTGTCGACAAGTCGGCGCCGACGAAGGCGGCTTCGTCGGAGGCGATCGTCGCCGCCGCCGTCTCCGCCTGCTCGTAACCGGGGGCCACCAGGCCGTACACCCGGCCGTCCGACGCCAGCGCGCACTCGCCGATCGCGAACACATGCGGGTCGGCGACCGTACGGCACTGCTCGTCGACCGTGATGCCGCCGCGCTCGCCGACGGTGAGGCCGCAGTCGCGGGCCAGCTGGTCGCGGGGGCGGACACCGGCGCTGAACACCACCATGTCGGTGGCGAGTTCGGAACCGTCGGACAGCTTCATGCCGGTGACGGCACCGTCCGCGTCGACGACGATCTCCTGCGTGCCGACGCCGGTGTGGACGCTCAGGCCCATGTCCTCGATGGTGCGCAGCAGCGCCGCGCCACCGCCCTCGTCGACCTGCACCGGCATCAGCCGCGGCGCGAACTCCACGATGTGCGCCTCGACACCGAGTCCCTTCAGCGCACCGGCGGCCTCCAGGCCCAGCAGACCGCCGCCGACCACGGCACCGGTCGTGGCCTTCGTCTTCGCGTACTCCTCGATCGCGAGCAGGTCCTCGATCGTGCGGTAGACGAAACAGCCGGCGGCGTCCTTGTTCGGCACCGGCGGCACGAACGGGTACGAGCCGGTGGCGAGGACGAGGGCGTCGTACGCGAAGACCTGGCCGGACGCGGCCGTGACCTGCCGGGCCTCGCGGTCCACGGAGAGCGCCGGGTCACCGACGTACAGCTCGATGCCGTGGTCCTTGATGAACTCCATGTCGGTCATGGAGAGGTCCTCGGGCGTCTTGCCGGAGAAGTAGGAGGTGAGCGCGACGCGGTCGTACGCCGGACGCGGCTCCTCGCACAGCACGACCACGCGGTGCGTGGCGGTCAGGCCGCGCTCGGCGAGCGCCTCCAGGAAACGCTGGCCGACCATGCCGTGGCCGACGAGCACGATCGTGGGGGTGGCCTCCGTGGCCTCCGGGGTGGCGGTCATCAGGAGCCTCCATCGTTGGTGAGCAGGTGGAGCAGCGGGGCGTCGTCGGGGAGCGGCTCTGCTCCCTCCCAGGCGCGGGCGAGCGCGCCGACGGTGCCGAGTTCGCCGACGAGAACCCCGCCGACCAGGCGGTCGTCGCGGACGACGACCTTGCGGTAGGTGCCGCGGGTGGCGTCGGTCAGCTGGACGACGTCGTCGCCGGGCCGGGCCTCCGTCTCGCCGAACGCGGCGAGGTCGAAGAACCCCTCACCGGCAAGCGTCAGCCGGGTCAGCGCCCGGGTGCCGGTGTAACGGGCGGTGCCGTCGCCCGCCAGCAACTCGGCCAGGACGTCGGCCTGTTCGAGCGCGGGTGCTGCCAGTCCGTACACGGTCCCGTCGTGCTGCGCGCAGTCGCCGACGGCCCGGATGTGCGGGTCGGACGTACGGAGCTCGTCGTCGACGACGATCCCCTTGCGGACGTCCAGTCCCGCGAGCTGCGCGAGGCCCGCGCGCGGGTGCACCCCGCAGGCCAGGACCACGAGGTCGGCGTCGAGGGTGTATCCGTCGGCCATCTCCACCGAGCGGACCGCGCCGCCGACGCAGCGCACGTCACGCACGCGCAGGTCGGTGTGCACCTCCACGCCGAGGTCGACGAGATGGCGGCGGACCAGCTTCGAGGCGACCGGGTCGAGTTGCCGCTCCATCAGCCGCTCGGACTGCTGGGCGAGTACGACCTGCGCGCCGCGCAGCGCGAGGGCACGAGCGGCGGAGACCCCGAGGAGCCCGCCGCCGATCACGACCGCCCGGACACCGGGACGTACGGCCTTGGACAGGCCCAGGCAGTCGTCCATGGTCCGGAACGCGTGCACACCCTCCGGCAGCACGTGGTCCGGCGTGAACAGACCGCGCAGGGGCGGCAGCACCGGGTTCGAACCGGTGGCCAGGACCAGCGTGTCGTATGCGATCTCCGACCCGTCCGCGAGGTGTACGGCTCGCACCTCGCGGTCGATGCCGGTGACCCGGCCACGCGTGAGCTCGGCCGGCGCCGGGAGGGCGATCACGTCGGGGCTGTACCGTCCGGCCAGCACCTCGGCGAGCAGCACCCGGTTGTACGGGCGGTGCTCCTCGTCGCCGACGAGCGTCACGGGCGTGCCGAGCTCGCCGAGCCGCCGGGCGAGTCGTACGCCCGCGAGGCCGGCGCCGATCACCACCACACGCGTATTCGAGGTCATGGCGTCGAGCGTGCGGTGCGGGTGTTTCCCGACCGCATCACGTCTGTTTCCCACGAGGAACGCTGCCCTCAGCGGGGGCGCGGGGGCGGTGTGAGGGTTCGGGGGGCACGAAGGGGGCGGGCTGTGAGATCGGTCCGGTGCCGTTGCCCGAACCTCAGATGCTCCTCATGTACATGGACGGCACACGCATCGTCTGCCTAGGGTCGCGATCATGCCCGACATATCGCTGACCATGGTCGTCGTCCTGTGCCTCGCGGCCCTCGCGGCCGGCTGGATCGACGCCGTGGTCGGTGGCGGCGGCCTCCTGCTGCTCCCGGCCCTGCTGCTCGGCCTCCCGGCGAGCACCCCGGCCGCGTACGCGCTCGGCACCAACAAGGCGGTCGCGATCGTCGGCACCTCGGGCGCCGCGGTGACGTACGCCCGCAAGGCACCCGTGGACGTACGGCTCGCCGTACGCATCGGTCTCGCGGCGCTCGCGGGCTCCTCCGGCGGCGCCTTCTTCGCGGCCGGCATGAGCACCGAGGTGCTGAAGCCCGTGATCATGGTGGTGCTGCTCGCCGTGGCCGCCTTCGTGATCCTGCGCCCGGCGTTCGGCACGGCACCGGCGACGGGCCCGGCCTCCCGCCGCCGGACCCTCGCCGCGATCGGCCTGGCCGGCCTGGGCATCGGCTTCTACGACGGGCTGATCGGCCCCGGCACCGGCACGTTCCTGGTCCTCTCCCTCACCGCGATGCTCCACCTCGACCTCGTCACCGCCTCCGCCACCGCGAAGATCGTCAATTGCTGCACCAACGCCGGTGCGCTCGCCACCTTCGCCTGGCAGGGCACGGTCCTGTGGCAGCTCGCCGCGGTGATGGCCGTCTTCAACCTGGCGGGCGGCACGCTGGGAGCCCGTACGGCACTGAAGCAGGGCAGTGGATTCGTGCGGGCGGTGCTGCTGACCGTGGTGTTCGCGCTGGTGGCGAAGCTGGCGTACGAGCAGTGGCTGGCGTAGGCCGAGCTCCTTGGAGCCCCGGGAACCCTGGGGACTACTTCTGCCGCAGGTCGAGCAGTTCGACCATGCCGGTGGTGTCCTCGTCGCCATGGCCCGCGGCGAGCCACCGCTCCATGAGGGTCGTGTACGGCGTCAGCAGCTCGGCGCTCACGCCCTGCTCCTCGGCCGTGGCCAGCAGCGTGGCGTTGCCCGCGACCTGCATGGCGAGGTTGGACACGACGTCCTTGCCGTAGTCGCCGCTCTCCAGCTGCTCGGCGGCCTGGTGCGCGGCGGGCGCCATCGCGCCGAGCCACGACACCAGCAGCGGCGCGAAGTCCGTCGGGGCGATGTCCTCGCGGCGGATCAGCGCGAACGCGTGCAGCACGCCCGCGAACATGCCGTCCATCGCGCTCAGCAGCGCCACGTCGTGCAGCGCGGCGAAGCCGACGTCCGCGCCGACGTAACGGGTGCCGGCCGGGACGGCGAGGGTCGCGCCGTGCTCCTCGAACAGCTCGGGGGAGCCGCTGTAGAAGACGTACGCCCCTGACTCCGCGTCCCCGATCATCGGCGGTACGGCCATGATCCCGGCGTCCAGGAAACGGGCGCCGCGCGCTGTTGCCCACGCGGCGCGGGAGCGGCCCTGAGCGGGGGTGCCGGTGGTGAGGTTCACCAGGTCACGGCCGGACAGGTCGGCACCGTCGAGGGCCTCGCCGACCGAGGCGTCGTCGAGGAGGCAGACGACGACCAGCCGGTTCGCGGCCACCGCGTCGGCGGCGCTCGCGGCGACGGTCGCGCCCTCGGCGGCCAGGGGTTCGGCCCGGGCGGGCGTGCGGTTCCAGACGGTGACCGGATGGCCGGCGGCGAGCCAGGCGCGGGCCAGGGCGGTGCCCATGGCACCGGTGCCGAGAAGGGTGAGCGGGGCGGGGGTCGGGATCCTGCTGGGCGCAGGGGCGTTGTCAGTCATGGCGTTTAGGCTCGTGGTAGGGGAATCGCCTGCTCAAGTACGCACTTTGGAGTGGGTGGTTACCACGGGGAATGAGTCCAGGCAGGAGGACGGCAGCATGGGGATCGGAAGGCGGCCGGGGGCGTACGTCTGCGGGATCGACGCGGCTATGGACGTGGTCGGGGGCAAGTGGAAGGTGCTCATTCTCTGGGCGCTCCATCAGCGGCCGTACCGCTTCGGGGAGCTGCGGCGCGAGCTGCCCGGCGTGACGGAGAAGGTGCTCGCGGCCCAGCTGCGGGAGCTGGAGGCGGACGGGATCGTGCACCGGGAGGCGTACGACGAGGTGCCGCCGCGGGTGGAGTACTCGCTGACGCCGCTCGGGGTCTCGCTCAACGTGGCGCTGGGCCCGCTCGGGGCCTGGGGCCGGGAGAACATCCTGGGCGGCGCAGGGGAGCCGGCCCGGAAGTCGGCCGAGGAGGCGCACGGGTCCGCGACGCCGGATTCAGCGACTGCCGGTGAGATGCGCGAACACGACGACGTTGCCCTGATACCCGGTCCTCCGTGAGTAACCGCCACCGCAGGTGATCACCCGCAGCTCGGGGCGCGGTGCCGGGCCGTACACCTTCTCGTCGGGGAAGGCCTCGGCGTCGTAGACCTCGACGGCGTCCACCGAGAACAGCGCCGTGCCGCCGTCGCGCCGCTCCACCTCGATCGTGCTGCCCTTCTTCAGGGCGCCGAGGCGGTAGAAGACAGCGGGCCCTTCGGCGTTGTCGACGTGGCCGGCGACGATCGCGGTGCCGGTCTCACCGGGCGTGGTGCCGGCCTCGTACCACCCGGCGAGGTTCTTCCGCTCGGCGGGCGGCACATCGAGGCTGCCCGTCTTCGTCAGCCCGAGGCCCATGAGGGGAGCGGAGACGCGGATCGAGGGGATGCGGATGTGGTCCGGAGGGGACGGGGGGAGTGCGGGGGCGGCGGTGTGGTCGGCTCGTGGGGTCTCGTCAGCGGCAGCGGTCTCGCGGGCCTCTGCGTGGGCCCTCGCGTCGGCACCCTTCCTGGCACCTGCCTGCGCGGCCGACGGCTGCGGCGGGGCGTGCGTCTCGGTGCCGTTGGTCAGGAGCCAGGCCCCGGAGCACAGGGCGAGGGCGGTGGCGGCGGCTATGGCGGCGTTGCCGACGCTCCTGCGACCGCGACGACTGCGACTGCGCACGTGAGCCTCCTGGGACTCTCCTCGGTTCGCCCTCGTCCCCCTCCGGGCCGCGAGGGGCGTCGGACCCGGAGGGGGAGGGGACGTGCGGTACCGGCGACGGACAGCGGAGGGTGTCCGTCAGATCCCGTCGCCTCTCGCCCGGCGATGCAGGAGCCAGGTACCGCCCGCGGCGGCGACGGCGAGAGCCGTCACGCCGGCCGCGGTCTGCACGGGGTCGCGGCCGAACGCGCCGCCGACCCCCGTCTTCACACTTCCTTTCGGATGCACCTGCCCGCTCGCGGCCGTCAGCGTGACGACCAGGTCGCCCGTCACCTTCCGCCCGCCGTCGGCGCAGGTCGCGACGATCTCGTAGGTCCCCGGCTGCGCGCTCGGCGGCACCCGGAACTGCCCGGTCGCGTCCTGATCGTCCGTGCCCGGCGCCAGCGAGAAGGAACCGGCACCGACCGCGCTCGCGTCGCCCGCCGCACCGCCGTTCCGGCAGGCGGCCGTGTCCACGGTGACCTGCCCGCCCGGTACGACCGAGGCCGGGGAGACCTTCAGGTCACCATCGTCGCCGCCGTACGCGGGTGCGACGACGAGACCGACGGCGCCGACCGCCAGCGCGGTCCCGGTCAGCAGACGGGCGGTACGTCGCATCGAAGCTCCTCCGAGCGCACGGACTCACGACCCGCGGCACCCCCAAGTGCCGCCGCCTCGGCCGAGCCCTGCCCTTCCGAGCAAAGGGCCACCACGCCACGAGCGCTTCCCGAGAAGGCGCCGGAATGGGGTGAACGGGTGTCGTGCGGGAGGGGGACAAGGTTGGGGCCGGCACTGTTTCAGCAGGTCAGTGCCGGGTTCGGGGTGGGTTGGGGGAAGAGAATGGGTTGGGTGGGGGAGGGGGGTGTGAACGGGTGACTCGGTGTCGGCCGGTTCAGCCGGACGCGTCCCCAGAAGCCCACTCCGCCGGCACCTCGGCCACCGCTCGGCGCCCAACCCCGCCAGCACCGGATTCGTGCCGTTCCCGCAGACCTCGCCGTAGTGGTGCTCCGCCGTCAGCCCGAAGCGCAGCGCCCACCCCCGCCCCCGCGCCCACGTCGCCTCGCCGAAGTCGATGACCGAGGTGAGGCGGCCGGAGGAGGTCAGGAGGCTGCCCGGGAGGAGGTCGCCGTGGAGCCGGACGGGGGCGGCGTCCCACTGCGGAAGGCGCAGGACGTACTCCCGGGCTGCCCTCGCCGCCGCCGCGTCCAGCGTGCCCGCGGCACCCAGGTCACGGTCGCGGCCCGGACGTCGGCGTCATCTGCGCCGACCGGTCCGCCTCGGTAGGACGGCGGGCCCTCACCCACGTCCACGCTCCGTAGCGCCGCAGTGAAACGCCCCAACTCCCCGGCAGCATCCCGCAGTTCGGTCAGCGGCGCGTCGTACGCGTCGGGGCAGCCGTACGGCCATGTCGTCGCCCAGCCGGTACATGGCGTTGTCCGTCCCGGCGGGGGGGGGGGGGGGGAGGAGGGCCGGACGGCAGCGGGGGCGTATCCGACCCCGCTGCCGGACCCGACAACTCAGCCCACGTTCACGGCCTTCCAGGCCGCCCCGACCGCGGAGTACTCCGCACTCCCGGCCCCGTAGAGGTCCTTCGCCGCACTGAGCGTCGCAGACCGCGCCCCCGCGTAGTTCGTCGATGACGTCATGTACACCGTCAACGCCCGGTACCAGATCTTGCCGAGCTTCCCCCGGCCGATCCCCGTCACCGAAGAACCGTCACAGGTGGGCGAGTTGTAGCTGACCCCGTTGACCGTCCTCGCCCCGCTGCCCTCGGCCAGCAGATACGCGAAGTGGTTGCCGATGCCCGACGAGTAGTGGACGTCGAGGTCCGCCGTCCCCGTGCTCCAGCAGTCGACCGAGACGCCGTCCTTCGACGGCTTGTCCATGTACCGCAGGGCGCTCCGGCCGAGCCCCGACCGGACGACCTTCTCGCCGATCAGATAGTCGCCCGGGTCCGCGGAGTTGCCCGCGTGGAACTCCACGAGCGACCCGAAGATGTCCGACGTCGCCTCGTTCAGGCCACCGGACTCGCCCGAGTACGTCAGCGCGGCCGTCTTCGACGTCACGCCGTGCGTCATCTCGTGGCCGGCCACGTCCAGCGACACCAGCGGTCCGAGCTGGGTGCCGTCACCGTCGCCGTACGTCATGCAGAAGCAACTGTCGTCCCAGAAGGCGTTGTTGTAGTCGTTCCCGTAGTGCACACGGTTGAACGAGCCCTTGCCGTCACCGGCGATGCCGTTACGGCCGTGGACGTCCTTGTAGTAGTCCCACGTCACGTCCGTGCCGTACTGGGCGTCCACCGCGGCCGTCGCACGGTCGCTCGCCGCGCCGGTGCCCCAGCGGTTGTCGGTGTCCGTGAAGACCGTCGACGGGGCGCGGCTCAGGCAGATGGTCAGGATGCACAGGTCGGTCTTGTTGGCCGCGTCCCCGGTGTACGTGCCTCCGCGCGTGGCGTCCTTCAACTGGTACGCCGACCCCGACGCCGTCGTCTCCAGCGGCACCGTGCCCGCGTACAGCGACTTCCCGTCGCCGGACGCCTTCTCGATGCTGTCCCACGCGTCGATCCGCGCCCCGGTGCGGGCGTCGGTCAGTACCGTGTGGGCGACCGGGTTGCCGGCGGAGTCCTGGGCGACGGCGTCGGTCCGCCAGGCCAGCTTCGGGGCGCTGTGCAGGGCGTCGACCACCAGCTCGGGCTTGGACGTGAGCCTCCTCAGCGTCTCGCCGACGTTGGCCGCGCGCAGCACGGTCGCCGCGAGGTCGGCCGCCTTCGGCGCCGAGACCTTGGGCGTCACGCTCGACAGGGAGAGCGCGTCCCCGGTCGCGCGGGTGGCGCTGCGATACGTACCGTCCTTCGCCAGGTGCACGACGAAGTCGCCGCCCAGGACGGGGAGTTGGCGGTAGGTGCGGTCGTAGCGGACGTGCTGGGCGCCGTCCGCGTCCACGATCACGTCCCGCACGGTGGTGTCCTGCGCGGCCGTCAGCCCCAGGCTCCCCGCCTCCTCCTTCAGGGCCGCCGCCGCGTTCTTCAGCGCGGTGGCCCGGGTCGGACTGTCGTCCGCGCCGGCGTTGGGGGAGAGCGTGGTGGCCATCAGGGTTGCGGTGGCGGCGACGATGCCGGCCGTGGCGAGTCGGGAACCACTCAGGTGCGGCCGTATTCGGCTCATCGGTCTCCTTCGAGCGGGCGGGAGCACAGAAGATGACCAAGATTCAAGGGGCCGTGCGCATGCCGTGGACAGGGTGAGTACGTGCAGGTGTGTGAGGGGAGAGGACCGTTTCTGCGAAGGCGGTGATCCTGGTGTGCGCACCTGTGCCCACCGCGCCGCCGAGGCCGGTACCCCGACCGCGCGCCCCCGGCCGGTACGCTGCGCCTCGGCCGGCCGCCCAGGCCCCCGGCCACCCGCCCAGCCCCAGCCCTGCGCCGCGCCGGCGCCGAGGAGACGGCCCGAAGTGACCCCGCCGCCCCTGCCCTTCTTCGTCTACGGCACCCTCCGCCCCGGCGAGCCCAACCACGACGCCTTCCTGCGCGGCCGCACCCTCACCGAGGAACCGGCACGACTGACCGGGGCGGTGCTGTACGACGGCCCCGGCTACCCGTACGCCGTCGAGGCCCTGGGCGGGCGCGGCACGGTGTACGGCGACCTCGTCACGGCCCGGTCCGAGGAGTACCCCGCCCTCCTCGCCGCCCTGGACCACCTGGAGGAGTACGCCCCGAACGACCCGAGCAGCCTCTACGAACGCGTCGCCCGCGAGGTGCTCCGCGACACCGACGGAACGCCCGTACAGGCGTGGGTGTATGTCGCGGCACCCCCGGTCGCGGCCCGCCTGCGTACCCGCGGCAGGCTCATCGAGAGCGGCGATTGGGCGAGACGGCCGCTTGGCTGAGGCGGAGTGCGGCACGGCTGAGTGACGGCGGTCCGGCCGTGTTGAGCGTGGGTGCTGCTGAGTCGCGTGGCCGTGTGGCCGTGTTGAGCGTAGATGTGGCTGTGTTGAGCGTCGGCGCGGCTGAGCCGGGTGTCCGCGCGGCTGTGTCCAGCGTCAGTGCTGCTGTGCTCAGTGTCCGGCTGCCGAGTCGAGCGGCCGCCCGGCTGAGCCAAGCGTGGCGGGGCTGAGGCGAGTGTCCGCCCGGCTGATCCGAGTGCCCGGCCAACCGAGTCGGGCGTGCCCACCCAACCCGAGCCGCGTGCCCGCCCAACCGGTCGGGCCCCCGACTGAGCCGGGCAGCCGCCCAGCAGCTTGGCGGCGCGCCCAACAGCCCAACACGCCCCACCCGCCTAAGATTTCACCGCCTCCACCCGTACCGCGCACGCCTTGAACTCCGGCATCCGTGACGTCGGGTCGAGTGCCGGGTTGGTCAGGGTGTTGGCGCGGCCCTCGCCCGGCCAGTGGAAGGGCATGAAGACGGTGTCCGGGCGGATGCCGGTCGTGATGCGGGCGGGGGCCACCGCACGGCCCCGGCGCGAGACCACGGCCACCGGGTCGCCCTCGGCCGCCCCGAGCCGCGCCGCCAGCCGGGGGTGCAGTTCCACGAACGGGCCCGGCGCGGCGGCGTTCAGTTCCTCGACGCGGCGGGTCTGGGCGCCGGACTGGTACTGCGCCACGACCCGGCCGGTCGTGAGGAGGACCGGGTACTCGTCGTCGGGTTCCTCGGCGGCCGCCCGGTACGACACGGGGACGAACCGCGCCCGTCCGTCCGGCGTGGCGAACCGGTCGAGGAAGAGGCGGGGCGTGCCGCGATGCACCGCGCCGGCGGCCTCGCCGTCCTGCGCCGGGTCGTCGTCACCGGCCGCTGCGGTCACGTCCAGCGAGGCGTCCTCGCAGTCCGTGGAGCCCTCGTCGCCGGCGTCGGTCACCGCAGGGCACGGCCAGAACACCCCGTTCTCCTCCGCCAGCCTGCGATACGTGATCCCCGAGTAGTCCGCCGCCCCGCCCGCACTGGCCCGCCGCAGTTCCTCGAAGACCTCCTCGGGGTCGGTCGGGAAGCCTTTCTCCGGGGCCGTTCCCTTTCCGTCACCCAGCCGCACCGCGAGCTCGTGCATGACCTCCAGGTCGCTGCGCACGCCCTCCGGCGGGCTGATCGCGCGCCGGCGCAGCAGCACCCGGCCCTCCAGGTTGGTCGTCGTGCCCGTCTCCTCCGCCCACTGGGTGACCGGAAGGACGACGTCCGCGAGGGCCGCCGTCTCCGACAGCACCACGTCGCACACCGCAAGGAAGTCAAGGGACTTGATCCGGTCCTCGACATGCGCGGCTCGCGGCGCCGACACCACCGGGTTGGAGCCCATCAGCAGCAGCGACCTGATGTCCGTGCCGAGCGCGTCCAACAGCTCGTACGCGCTGCGCCCCGGCCCGGGCAGGCTGTCCGGGTCGACGCCCCACACCTCGGCGACATGCCGCCGAGCCGCCGGGTCGTCCAGCTTGCGGTAGCCGGGCAACTGGTCGGCCTTCTGACCGTGCTCGCGCCCGCCCTGCCCGTTGCCCTGCCCGGTGAGACAGCCGTACCCGGACAGCGGCCTGCCCGCCCGTCCCGTCGCCAGGCACAGGTTGATCCACGCGCCCACGGTGTCCGTGCCCTTGGACTGCTGCTCGGGTCCGCGCGCGGTGAGCACCATCGCGTGCTCCGGCTCGCAGAACAGCCGTACGGCTTGCCGGAGTTCAGGAACGGACACCCCCGTGATCCGCTCCACGTACTCCGGCCAGTGCGCCATCGCCGCGGCCCGCGCGTCCTCCCAGCCGGCCGTGCGCTCCTGGACGTACTCCTCGTCCACCCGTCCCTCGGCGACGACCAGGTGCAGCAGCCCGAGGGCCAGCGCGAGGTCGGTGCCGGGGCGGGGTGCCAGGTGCAGGTCGGCCTGCTCGGCGGTCTTCGTGCGGCGCGGGTCGATGACGATGAGCGTGCCGCCGTTCTCGCGCAGCTCGTTGAAGAAGCGGAGCGAGGGCGGCATCGTCTCCGCGAGGTTGGAGCCGACGAGGATGACGCAGCCGGTGCGCGGGATGTCCTCCAGCGGGAACGGCAGCCCCCGGTCCAGGCCGAACGCCTTGATCCCGGCCGCGGCCGCCGACGACATGCAGAAGCGGCCGTTGTAGTCGATCTGCGAGGTGCCGAGCACGATCCGCGCGAACTTGCCGAGGCTGTAGGCCTTCTCGTTCGTCAGACCGCCGCCGCCGAAGACGCCGCACGCGTCCGGGCCATGTTCCGTACGCGTGCGGGCCAGGCCCTCCGCGACGCGGTCCAGCGCCTCGTCCCAGGTGGCCGGCACGAGCGTGCCGCCCGACCGCACCAGCGGCGAGGTCAGGCGGACGCTCGATTCCAGCACCGCGGGCGCCGTACGGCCCTTGCCGCACAGCGCCCCCTTGTTCACCGGGAAGTCCGGCCGCTCGACCACCGCGACACCCCCGCCCTGCAGAGGCGTGAGGTTCATACCGCACTGCAGGGCGCAGTACGGGCAGTGCGTGGGCGTCGCGGAGTTCGGCATGTCGTTCAGCGTGCTTCGGGCGTGTTACGTGCGGCACGGCTCCCTGTTACGCGCCCGGGACGGTGACCTCTTCGCCCGCGTCGGGGCGCCGTGAGGGGTGCCGTTCCTGCCGACACGGCCGCGCATGCCGAAGGGCGGGAGCAGGCATGGGCCCTGCTCCCGCCCGGTCAGGGACGGTCCTTGGTCAGAGGACGCCCTTGGTCAGCACTCGTAGGCGTAGTACGGAGTGTCGCCGGGCTCCAGACCGATCCTTGCGATCGCGCCCGGACCGATCTGGATGCACGGCGGGTCGAACCCGTCGACCTCGACGGTCGCGTAGATCGTGTACCCGCACTCGTTCCAGATGTCCGCCCAGCCGTAGCCGTAGTCGACGACGTGGGCGCAGCCCGGCTCCCTCGCGTCAGCGGCCTCGGCCGCGGTGGCGGTTCCCGCGGCGGTAGCCCCGGTGAGCAGTGCCACCACGGCAGCCGTGGCGAACAGCGAGCGAAGACGAGTCATCACGTGTCCTTTCCCCCAGGTCGCGGCGGGCGGTCCGATCCGCCCCCGCACTGCTATGGAAACTATGGGTAGTTGACCGACTACGGATAGCTTCCGCCTGGCTCTTCACGCGGTTGGCTGGCGTGCGCGCGTCAAAACCTGCGCGTAAGAGCGTGCGCCGCCCCGCCCGGGCGCCTCACCGCTCCGCCGCCAACGCGTTCGCCACCCCCGCCTCCCGCCGCCCGAGGAACCGGGGGTCCGGCTCGAACACGGCGTCCAGGGCCGCCTTGCCGGCCGCGAAGATCTCCCGCGAGCCGCCGTAGTACCAGGTGGCATCGTGCTTGGCGTCGACCCCGACGCCGTACGACGTCACCCCCGCCTCCTGGCACAGCGCGACCGCCCGCCGGATGTGGAAGCCCTGGCTGATCAGCACCGCCTCGTCGACGCCGAAGATCTTCTTCGCGCGGACGCAGGAGTCCCAGGTGTCGAAGCCGGCGTAGTCGCTGACGATGCGGGAGCCGGGCACGCCGTGCCGGGTCAGATACGTCCGCATGGCGTCGGGTTCGTCGTAGTCCTTGCGGCTGTTGTCGCCGGTGACGAGGACGACCTCGACGCGCCCGTCGCGGTACAGCTCGGCCGCCGCGTCGAGCCGGTGCGCGAGGTAGGGGGACGGCTCGCCCTCCCACAGGCCGGCGCCGAAGACGACGGCGACATCGGTGCGCGGCACGTCGGCCGTGGTGTGCAGCCGGTCGCCGGTCACGACGTACATCCAGGTGGCCGGAAGCAGCCCCAGCACGCACGCCGACATCACGGCCTGCACCAGCCGCCGCTGCCCGGCGCGGGTGCGCGGCAGACGTGGTCCTCGCAGCTTCGGTCGGCGCATGTGATGGTCCCTCCCCGGTCGGCGAACCGCCTGTCCTCGACACTCAGGGACGTCCTGTCAGCCCCCGCGGTTCACTCCGGGCGACGTGACCAGCTTCACTCCGGCTGCGAAACCGCAGGTCACCCCACCTCACACACCCCGTACCCCCCGCGGTGAACCCGGTGTAAAAACCCGTCATTCCCGCGCAACGGGGAGGCAACGTCCCGCCGCCACCATCGGTTCATGACGGCGTCGAACCCGCTTCACGACGAGTCCACGACGGTCCACCTCGACAGTACGGCGCACATCATGAACCGGATCAGCAGCCAGCTCGCCAGCCAGCTCAGCCTCGTCTCGCTCGACGGCAGACGGCGCCCCGAACCGCCAGCGCTCGTCGTCGTGGCCCACGGCAGCCGCGACCCGCGCGCCCTGAGCACCGTACGCGCGCTTCTCGACAAGGTCCGTGCCCTGCGCCCCGGCCTGCCGGTCCACCTCGGCCACATCGAGCTGAACGAGCCGCTGCTCCCCGACACCCTCGCCGCCCTCGGCACCCGCGAGGCGATCCTCGTCCCCCTTCTCCTCAGCCGCGGCTACCACGTCAAGCGGGACATCCCCGAGATGGCCGCCGAAGCCGACGTCCACGCGCGCGTGGCCCCCGCACTGGGCCCGCACCCCCTGCTGGTCGAGGCCCTGTACGCCCGCCTCGTCGAGGCCGGCTGGCGCAACCGCATGGACGAGCCGACCCGCCGCGCGAGCGCGGTCGTGCTGGCCGCGGCAGGCTCCCGCGACCCCGAGTCCAAGGTCGACACGGCCCGCACGGCCCACCTCCTGGCCAACCGCCTGGGCGTCCCGGTGATCCCGGCCTACGCGACGACGGCGACACCGACCGTCCCGGAGGCCATCACCGCCCTGGCGGCCCGGGGCCGCACGAGAGTGGCGGTGGCCTCGTACTTCACAGCCCCCGGCCGCTTCGCGACAGAGTGCGCCCAGGCGGCCCCATGGATCGCCTCGGCCCCCTTGGGCACCCACCCGGCGATGGCCCGTCTCCTCCTCCACCGCTACGACAGCACTGCCGCAACGCCGCTGACGACAACACCGGAACTGGCGTCGGCTTAGAGCGCAGGGCCGGGCGACGCCTTGCCTTTAAGGGGCGCGGGGCGTATCGATATGCGGCTCCGCCGCGTGGGCGCGACAAGCCCCCACAACCCGCACTCGCAAACGAACCGAACCCGGCAGACGAGTAGGCGCAACACTGCCCTCCGTTTGTCAGTGTCTGCCCGTACTGTCGGTGCATGTACTACGACGAGTCGGCAGTCGAACGCTGGGCAGCCGAGCCCGACAAACGACCGGGCCGCACGGCCTTCCAACGCGACCGTGCCCGAGTACTCCACTCCGCGGCCCTGAGAAGACTCGCCGGCAAGACACAGGTAGTCACCCCAGGAACCCACAGCCAGGCCTGGGACCCCAGCCCCCGCACCCGCCTGACCCACTCCCTTGAGTGCGCCCAGGTCGGCCGAGAGCTCGGCGCAGCGCTCGGCTGCGACCCCGACCTCGTGGAAGCGGCCTGCCTCTCCCACGACCTCGGCCACCCCCCTTTCGGCCACAACGGCGAAGTGGCACTGAACGAATTCGCCGAGGACTGCGGCGGTTTCGAGGGCAACGCCCAGTCCCTGAGGCTCCTCACCCGCATCGAACCCAAGCGGTTCACGCCGGAGGGCTCCGTGGGCCTCAACCTCACCCGCGCCACCCTCGACGCCGCCACCAAGTACCCCTGGCCGCGCGGCGCCCACCCGACCGACCCGAAGTCCTCGAAGTTCGGCGTCTACGAGGACGACCGCCCCGTCTTCGACTGGGTCCGCAAGGACGCCCCCGGCACCCGCATCACCTTCGAGGCCCAGGTCATGGACTGGTCCGACGACGTGGCGTACTCGGTGCACGACGTCGAGGACGGCCTGCACGCCGGCCACATCGACCCCAACTGCCTGCACGCCGAGCCGGAGCGGCAGGCGATCTTCGAGGTCGCCATCGGGCGGTACGTCCCCGAGGCCACCGACCCGGCCGAGCTGGCCGCCGCCCTCGACCGGCTCCAGGAAGAACCGTGGTGGCCGCACGGCTACGACGGTTCGGCCGTCGCCCAGGCCCGCCTGAAGGACGCCACCAGCCAGCTCATCGGCCGGTTCTGCCTGGCCGCCGAGAGCGCCACGCGCACCGCGTACGGCGCCGGCCGGCTCTCCCGCTACGCCGCCGAACTCGTCGTACCGCACGAGACCCGCCTGGAGTGCGCGGTCCTCAAGGCCGTCGCCGACCGGTACGTCATGCAGCGCGCCGAGCAGGAGCGGCTGCGCGCCCACCAGCGCATCGTCGTCGCGGAACTGGCCGAGGCGCTCACCGCCCGCGCGCCCGACGGGCTGGACCCGCAGTTCCGGGCCCTGTTCGACGAAGCCGAGGACGACCGCGCCCGCAAGCGCGTGATCGTCGACCAGATCGCCTCCCTGACGGACGCGTCGGCCCGCACCCTGCACACACGGCTCACGCAGCGGGCCTGAAGGGGCCCGGGACACAGGGCGGTGCGCTCACCCGAGCGGTGCGGGTGAGGCACCTGTGGCGAACGGGCACTCGAAAGTGACCCTGCGTGGCCTGATCGGGTCACCCCCTCTTCCCGCATCACGCTGCGTGCGGGACGCTCATGTGGCGGCACCCTTACGAGGAGGCATCAAGTGGTCGACGCGGATCAGACATTCGTCATCGTCGGAGGCGGACTCGCCGGCGCGAAGGCGGCCGAGACGCTCCGAGCGGAGGGCTTCACCGGGCGGGTGATACTGATCTGCGACGAGCGCGACCACCCGTACGAGCGGCCGCCGCTGTCCAAGGGCTACCTCCTAGGCAAGGAGGAGCGCGACAGCGTCTTCGTGCACGAACCCGCCTGGTACGCGCGCAACGACATCGAGCTGCACCTCGGCCAGACCGTCGACGCGATCGACCGTACGGCGAAGACGGTGCGGTTCGGCGAGGACGGCACCGTCGTCCACTACGACAAGCTCCTGCTGGCCACCGGCGCCGAGCCGCGCCGCCTGGACATTCCGGGCACGGACCTGACCGGCGTCCACCACCTGCGCCGGCTCGCGCACGCCGAGCGCCTCAAGGGCGTCCTGATTTCCCTCGGCCGGGACAACGGGCACATCGTGATCGCCGGCGCCGGGTGGATCGGCCTGGAGGTCGCGGCGGCGGCCCGCGAGTACGGCGCCGAGGTCACCGTGATCGAGCCGGAGCCGACGCCGCTGCACGGGGTGCTCGGCCCCGAGCTGGGCGGGCTCTTCGGCGAGCTGCACCGTGAGCGCGGGGTGCGCTTCCACTTCGGGCGGCGGCTGACGGAGATCGTCGGGCAGGACGGCATGGTGCTGGCCGTCCGCACGGACGACGGCGAGGAGCACCCCGCGCACGACGTCCTGGCGGCCATCGGCGCCGCCCCGCGCACCTCGCTGGCGGAGTCGGCCGGACTGGAGATCGCCCACCGTGCCTACGGCCGCGGCGTCGTGGTCGACGAGCGGCTGCGCACCTCCGACCCGGACGTCTACGCGGCCGGCGACGTCGCCTCCTTCCCGCACGCCCTCTTCGACACCCGGCTGCGCGTGGAGCACTGGGCCAACGCGCTCAACGGCGGCCCGGCGGCGGCGCGCGCGATGCTCGGCCGCGACGTCACCTACGACCGCGTGCCCTACTTCTTCTCCGACCAGTACGACTTGGGGATGGAGTACAGCGGATGGGCGCCGCCGGGGTCGTACGACGAGGTGGTGATCCGCGGGGACGCCGGGAAGCGGGAGTTCATCGCGTTCTGGGTGAAGGACGGCCGGGTGCTGGCCGGGATGAACGTGAACGTGTGGGACGTCACAGACCCCATTCAGCAGCTGATCCGCTCGAAGGCACAGGTGAACACGGACGCCCTGGCGGACCCGCACATTCCACTCGACAGCCTCGCACCGTAGGTGTCAGTCCACCACCGTGCTGCAATTCCCGGGGGCCAACCCCCGGACCCCCGGCCGGAGACCCGACTCGCCCGAGGAGTGTCAGTTCTGCCCCGTAGAATCACCCTGTGGCAGGACGGATCAATGACGAGGACGTGAAGGCGGTACGGGACGCGGTCCCGATCGACGCCGTGGTGTCCGAGTACCTCCAGCTGCGCAACGCCGGGGGCGGGAACCTCAAGGGGCTGTGCCCCTTCCATGACGAGAAGTCGCCGTCCTTCCAGGTCAGCCCGAGCAAGGGGTTCTTCCACTGCTTCGGCTGCCAGGAGGGCGGCGACACCATCACGTTCGTGATGAAGGTCGACCACCTCTCCTTCTCCGAGGCGGTCGAGCGGCTCGCCGGCCAGGCCGGCATCACCCTGCGCTACGAGGAGGGCGGGTACAACCCGTCGCACCAGCGCGGTGAGCGGATCCGCCTGGTCGAGGCCCACAAGGTCGCCGCCGACTGGTATGCCGAGCAGCTGGCGAGCGGCCCCGAGGCCGACACCGGCCGGATCTTCCTCGCCGAGCGCGGCTTCGACCAGGCCGCCGCCGTCCACTTCGGCGTCGGCTACAGCCCCCAGGGCTGGGACCACCTGACCCGCTATCTGCGCGGCAAGGGCTTCACCGACAAGGAACTGCTCCTGTCCGGGCTGTCGCAGGAGGGCCGCCGCGGCCCCATCGACCGCTTCCGGGGCCGCCTGATGTGGCCGATCCGCGACATCGGCGGCGACGTGGTCGGCTTCGGCGCCCGCAAGCTGTACGAGGCGGACAACGGACCCAAGTACCTCAACACCCCCGACACGGCGATCTACAAGAAGTCCAACGTCCTCTACGGCATCGACCTCGCCAAGAAGGACATCGCGAAGTCGAGCCGCGCGGTCGTCGTCGAGGGCTACACGGACGTCATGGCCTGCCACCTCGCCGGCGTCACCACCGCCATCGCCACCTGCGGTACGGCCTTCGGCGGCGACCACATCAAGATCCTGCGCCGACTGCTCATGGACAACGGCTCGGCCCGCGTCATCTTCACCTTCGACGGCGACGCGGCCGGCCAGAAGGCGGCCCTGCGCGCCTTCGAGGACGACCAGAAGTTCGCGGCGGAGACGTACATCGCCATCGCGCCGGACGGCATGGACCCCTGCGAACTGCGCCTGGCGAAGGGCGACGACGCGGTCGCCGACCTGGCCGAACCGCGCACCCCGCTCTTCGAGTTCGCGCTGCGCCAGATCGTCCTGCGCTACGACCTCGACACCCCGGCGGGCCGAGCCGCCGCGCTGGACGAGGCGGCCCCGATCGTCGCCCGCATCAAGAACAGCGGCGCCCAGCACGAGGTGGCCGTCCAGCTCGCCGGCCTGCTCGGCATCCTGGACACCCAGTTCGTCGTCAAGCGGGTGGCACAGCTGGCGCGTTGGGCACGCGACCGGGGCGGCCGCGGCCCGGCCCCGCAGTCCCGCGACTCCCGTCAGTACGACGCCGCCCCCGGCCCTCGCAGCTCCGGGCCGGCCCTCACCCTGCGCAACCCGGTCTACGCCACCGAGCGCGAGCTGCTCAAACTCGCCCTCCAGCGCCCCGAGTTGGCCTCCCCGGCCTTCGACGCGTACGGCGTCGACGAGTTCACCGCCGCGCCCTACGCCGCCGTACGCCAGACGATCATGGACGCGGGCGGCGCGGAGTACGGCATCCAGGACCCGCAGGAGTACCTGGTCCGCGTCCGCGAGGCGGCTCCCGACGACCAGGTCCGCGCGATGGTCACGGAGTTGGCGGTCGAGCCGATCATGCGCCGCACCGTGGACGAGGTGTACGCGGGCACGGTGCTGGTCCAGGTCCGCCGCCGCGCGGTGGAGCGCCGGATCCGCGACATCCAGTCCCAGATGACCCGCCTGTCGACGGGCGGCGACCCCGCCCAACTCGCCGCCGTGCAGAACGAACTGTGGGTGCTGCAGCAGTACGACCAGGCATTGCAGGGGCAGGGCGCCGCGGCGCTCTGACCGATCCGCGGGCTTCCGCGAACGGCAGGGTAACCACGCGGTCACGGACCGGACGCAAAAAGTCACCGCACGCCCCTCGTGGCGGCGATGTGTCGTACTCCACACTGGGTTCCGGTGCCTGAGTCCTCGGAGCGCGGCCGACCCGTTCCCCACGGGTCCCACACCCCCGCGGTTCCGCTCATCGCGTACGGGACGGACAGCGGCGAGGCCGCCGACTCCGCCCTCGAAGCAGCGCTGCCGTATGCATCGGCAGCGATCATCCTGGAGGTCGCCCCCGTGCAGACCCAGACCCTGATCGAGACCGACAAGAGTACGGACGGCACGGAGCCGGACGCGGAGACCGACGTTCTCGTCGCGGTCCCGCCGCAGAGCCGTGTCGCGCACCACCCCGAGTCGGAGCCGGGGGCCACGCCCGAGCCCGCGGAGCCGCCCGTCGGGGCGCTGGACGGCGGCACCGACGCCGCCCAGCCGGTGGAAGCACCGCTGCCGGCCCGCTCTCGCGCCGCCGACAACAGCGGACCCTCCTCCGACCTGTTCCGCCAGTACCTGCGGGAGATCGGCCGCATTCCCCTGCTCACCGCGGCCGAGGAGGTCGAGCTCGCCCGCCGCGTCGAGGCGGGCCTGTTCGCCGAGGAGAAGCTGAGCACCACCCCCGACCTGGAGAGCCGCCTCGCCCTCGACCTGGACCGCCTGGTCGTCATGGGCCGGATGGCCAAGCGCCGTCTGATCGAGGCGAACCTGCGCCTCGTCGTGTCCGTGGCGAAGAGGTACGTCGGCCGCGGGCTGACCATGCTCGACCTCGTCCAGGAGGGGAACCTCGGCCTGATCCGGGCCGTCGAGAAGTTCGACTACGCCCGTGGCTACAAGTTCTCGACGTACGCCACCTGGTGGATCCGGCAGGCCATGTCCCGCGCCCTCGCCGACCAGGCCCGCACCATCCGAGTGCCGGTCCACGTCGTCGAGTTGATCAACCGGGTCGTCCGCGTCCAGCGGCGCATGCTCCAGGAACGCGGCTACGAACCGACGCCGGACGAGGTGGCCGCCCACCTCGACCTGCCGCCCGAGCGGGTCAGCGAGGTGCTGCGGCTGGCCCAGGAACCGGTGTCGCTGCACGCGCCGGTGGGCGAGGAGGACGACGTGGCGCTCGGCGACCTCATCGAGGACGGCGACGCGGCGTCGCCGGTGGAGTCGGCGGCGTTTCTGTTGCTCAGGGAGCACCTGGAGGCGGTGCTGTCGACTCTGGGCGAGCGCGAGCGCAAGGTCGTTCAGCTGCGGTACGGCCTCGCGGACGGGCGCCCGCGCACGCTGGAGGAGATCGGCCGCATCTTCGGCGTGACGCGGGAACGCATCCGCCAGATCGAGTCGAAGACCCTCAACAAGCTCAGGGATCACGCATTTGCGGATCAGCTGAGGGGCTACCTGGACTGATGCCGTCTGCGGGCCGGTGGGGGTTGGTCGCGCAGTTCCCCGCGGCCCTCAGGTGCGTGCAGTCAGCGCCCTTCAGGGGCGCGGGGAACTGCGCGACCAGCCACAACGGACCCGCAGCCGCCCCGCGACACCACGTGACACCCCCGAACGCGACTCAGTCCACCTCCGCCACCGCCTGCGCGAACTGCGCCTTGTACAACCGCGCGTACGCCCCGTCGGCCGCCAACAGCTCCCCGTGCGCGCCCTGTTCCACGATCGAACCGTTCTCCATGACGAGGATCGTGTCCGCGTCCCGGATGGTCGACAACCGGTGTGCGATCACGAACGACGTGCGCCCGTGCGCCAGCTTCGCCATGGCCTTCTGGATCAGGACTTCCGTACGGGTGTCGACAGACGACGTCGCCTCGTCGAGGACCAGGATCACCGGATCCGACAGGAACGCCCGAGCGATGGTGATCAGCTGCTTCTCACCGGCGCTGACCCCGCTGCCCTCGTCGTCGATCACCGTGTCGTACCCGTCGGGCAGCGTACGGATGAACCGATCGGCGTGGGCGGCACGGGCCGCCTCCTCGATCTCGCCCCGGGTGACCTCCCGAGAGGCGCCGTACGCGATGTTCTCCGCGATCGTGCCGCCGAACAGCCACGTGTCCTGCAGCACCATCCCGATACCGGCCCGCAGTTCGTCCCGGGACATCCGGGCGATGTCGACCCCGTCGAGGGTGATCCGCCCGGACGAGACGTCGTAGAAGCGCATCAGCAGGTTCACCAGGGTCGTCTTGCCGGCACCCGTGGGCCCGACGATCGCGACCGTGTGCCCGGGCTCCACCGCCAGCGACAGGTCCTCGATCAGCGGCTTCTCCGGGTCGTACCGGAAGGACACGCCCTCCAGCGCCACCCGCCCCCGCAGCTCCTCCGGCCGCACACCCGGCACGGGATCCGCGTCCTGCTCCTCGGCGTCCAGCAGCTCGAAGATCCGCTCCGCCGACGCGACACCCGACTGCACGAGGTTCGCCATCGACGCGACCTGCGTCAGCGGCATCGAGAACTGCCGCGAGTACTGGATGAAGGCCTGCACATCTCCGATGGACAGCGAGCCGGACGCCACCCGCAGACCGCCGACCACCGCGACCAGGACGTAGTTGATGTTCGACACGAACAGCATCAGCGGCTGCATGACCCCGCTGTTGAACTGCGCCTTGAACCCGGCCTCGTACAACGCCTCGTTCTGCTCGGCGAACTGCTGCGCCGACTCCTCCTGCCGCCCGAAAACCTTCACCAGGGTGTGCCCGGTGTACATCTCCTCGACGTGCGCGTTGAGCTTGCCGGTCGTGCGCCACTGCTGCACGAAGTGCGGCTGCGACCGCTTGCCGACGCGCGTGGCGACCACGAACGACAGCGGTACGGTCACCAGCGCGACCAGCGCCAGCAGCCATGACACCCAGAACATCATCGCCAGCACACCGATGATGGTGAGCACGGAGTTGATCAGCTGGCCCATCGACTGCTGGAGGGTCTGCCCGATGTTGTCGATGTCGTTGGTCGCCCGGGACAGCACCTCACCGCGCCGGCTCTTGTCGAAGTACGACAGCGGCAGCCGCGACATCTTCGTCTGGACGTCCTCACGCATCCGGTACATCGTCCGGTTCACGGCCCGGTTCACCAGCCGCGTCGCCACCGCCATCAGCAGACCGGCGACGAGGAACACGGCGAGCGCGAAGAGCAGTACGTTCCCCACCGCGTCGAAGTCGATGCCCTGGCCGGGCGTGAAGTCGGTGCTGCGCAGCATGTCGGCGATCTGGTTGTCGCCGCGCTCCCGCATGGCCGCGAGGACCTGCTCCTTGCTCATCCCGGACTCGAACTGCCGCCCGACGATGCCCGCGAAGACCAGGTCGGTGGCGGTACCGAGGATCTTCGGCCCGGCGACCGACAGGCCCACGCTCACGACCACGCAGACCAGCAGCGCGTAGATGGTGACCCGTTCGGGCTTGAACTGCGCGACCAGCCGCCTGCCCGAGACCTTGAAGTCCAGCGAGCGCTGATCGGGGCCGCCGCCGGCCATCATCCGCCCCATCGGCCCGGCCATCAGGCAGCCTCCGCTTCCGTCAGCTGGGAGAGCACGATCTCCCGGTAGGTCTCGTTGTCCGCCATCAGCTCGTGGTGCCGGCCCGTGCCGACGACCTGCCCCTCGTCGAGCACGACGATCCGGTCCGCGTCCCGGATGGTCGCCACCCGCTGGGCGACGATGACGACGGTCGCCTCGGCGGTCTCGCGCCCGAGCGCCGCACGCAGGGCGGCGTCGGTGGCGTAGTCGAGGGCGGAGAAGGAGTCGTCGAAGAGATAGATCTCCGGACGCTGGACCAGCGTCCGCGCGATCGCCAGCCGCTGCCGCTGACCACCGGAGACATTGGTCCCGCCCTGCGAGATCGGCGCGTTCAGGCCGCCCTCCAGCCGCTCGACGAACTCCTTGGCCTGCGCCACCTCGAGCGCCTGCCACAGCTCCTCGTCCGTCGCGTCCGGATTGCCGTAGCGCAGGTTGGTCGCCACGGTCCCGGCGAACAGATACGGCTTCTGCGGCACCAGTCCGACGGTCCTGGCGAGCACCTGGGGATCGATGGCCGCCACGTCCTCCCCGTCCACGAGCACCCGCCCGTCGGTCGCGTCGAACAGCCGCGGGACGAGCCCCAGCAGGGTCGACTTCCCGCTGCCCGTCGAACCGATGACGGCGGTCGTCTCGCCCGGCAGCGCGACCAGGTCGATCGACTTCAGCACCGGCTCCTCGGCACCCGGGTAGCGGAACCCGGCACCCCGGATCTCCAGATGACCGTGCCGGCGCAGCTCCCGCACCGGCGCGACCGGCGGCACCACGCTCGACGACGTGTCCAGGACCTCCTGGACGCGCTCGGCGCAGACCTCCGCGCGCGGCACCATCATGAACATGAAGGTGGCCATCATCACGGACATCACGATCTGCATGAGATAGGCGAGGAACGCCGTCAGGTCACCGATCTGCATCCCGCCGCTGTCGATGCGATGGGCGCCGAACCACACCACTGCGATCGAGGACAGGTTCACCACCGTCATGACGATCGGGAACATCAGCGCGAGCAGCTTGCCCGTCCCCATCGCCATGTCGGTGAGCTCGACGTTGGCCTTGCGGAAGCGGTGCTGCTCGTACTCGTCGCGCACGAAGGCGCGGATCACACGGTTGCCGGTGATCTGCTCGCGCAGCACCCGGTTCACCGTGTCGAGGCGCACCTGCATGGCCCGGAACAGCGGCCGCAGCCGGCGAACGATCAAGGTCACGCTGATGCCGAGGACCGGCACCACGGCCACCAGCACCGCGGACAGCGGCACGTCCAGGCCGAGGGCGAGCACGATGCCGCCCACGCACATGATCGGCGCCGACACCATCAGCGTGAACGTCATCAGCGCCAGCATCTGCACCTGCTGGACGTCATTGGTCGTACGGGTGATCAGCGAGGGCGCGCCGAAGTGGCCCACCTCACGTGCCGAGAACGACTGCACCCGGTCGAAGACGGCGGCCCGCACATCCCGGCCGAGCGCCGCCGCGGTGCGGGCGCCGTAGTACACGGCACCGATGTTGCACACCACCTGCGCCAGCGAGATGCCGATCATCAGGGCGCCGTAGGACAGGATGTAACCGGTGTCGCCGGTGACGACGCCCTTGTCGATGATGTCCGCGTTCAGCGTGGGCAGGTAGAGCGTGGCGCAGGTCTGCAGGAACTGCAGCAGCACCAGCCAGGCGATGGGTTTTCTGTAGGGCCTGAGGTAGGTCCGCAGAAGTCGTATGAGCACGCTGCTTCTCTCGGAGTCGACGACGGGGCGATTGGTTGCCCCTGGCCCCTATCGTCGAACACTCCGGCCGCGTTACCTCAACCGATTAATCCGTCAGAGCCGCTTCATACGGCCTTCCGGGTGCGAACTCCTACCGGTCTCTTACGTTCCACCGGGCCGCGCGCCGCGGCACTACGGCCGGAACGCCCCCGGATGCGTCTGCTCCCGCACCGACACGAACTGCTGCCGCACCGCCTGCCCCACCGCCAGCTCCTCACCCGGCTCCAGGACCTGCGCGGATGCGCCCTGCCAGACCGGCGGGGTCCGCGGGTCGAGCGTGCCCTGCGACACGCCCAGCGCCCAGGCGGCCTGCCGGGCCGCGCCGATCGCCGCGTAGTCCGCGGGCTGCGGTACGACGACCTGCGCACCGAAGAGCATGGGCGCCGCCGCCTGCACCGCCGACAGCTCGGCCGCCGCACCCAGCAGGAAGATCCGCCGCACCTCGACACCCCGCCCGCGCAGCACGTCCAGCGCGTCCGCGAGCCCGCACAGCATGCCCTCGAACGCCGCCCGCGCCAGATGCTCCGGCTTCATCGACTCCCGCCGCAGCCCCGCCAGCATGCCCGCCGTGTGCGGCAGATGCGGCGTCCGCTCACCCTCCAGATAGGGCAGCAGCACGAGGCCGTGCGAGCCCGGCGTCGACTTCATCGCCAGGTCGGACAGACCCTCCAGATCGGCCACGCCGAGGAGTTCGGCGGCGCCACGCAGGGTGCGTACGGCGTTGAGGGTGGTGACGACCGGGAGGTGCATGCCCGTCGCATCGGCCAGCGAGGTGATCATCCCGCTGCTGTCGACGAGTGCCTCGGGGTGCACCGCCATCACGGACCCGGAGGCGCCGAGCGACACCACGGCGTCGCCGAGCCCGATGCCGAGCCCGAAGGCGGCGGCCATGGTCTCGCCGGTCCCCGCCGAGATCAGCAGCCCCTCCGGCGTCGTACCGGCCGCTTCGGCGGGCCCGATCACCTCGGGCAGCATCGCCTGGTGGCCGAGCGCCAGCTCGACGAGATCGCTGCGGTAGGCGCCGGTCGCCGCCGACCAGTACCCGGTGCCGGAGGCGCCGCCGCGGTCCGTGGTCCTTCTCACAGGCCGGCCGAGCAGCTGCCACACCAGCCAGTCGTGCGCCTGCAGGAGAACGGCGGCGCGTACGGCGTTCTCCGGCTCGGTCTTGGCGAGCCAGCGCAGCTTCGTCACCGGCTGAGCGGCCTGCGGCACACACCCCACGGCCTGTGCCCACGCCTCGCGTCCCCCCAGCGCGTCGATCAGATCGGCCGCCGCGACCTGCGCCCGCTTGTCGCCGCCGACCATCGCGGGGCGCACGGTGTTGCCCTGCGCGTCGAGCGGCACCACCGCGTTCTGCTGCGCCGACACGCCGATGGCCTGCACACCTTCGAGCAGCCCGCCGCCCGCCGCCTCACCGAGGGAGAGCAGCCAGGCCTGCGGATCCACGTCGGAGGGGCGCGCGGTTCCGTCCGGCGACTCCACCGGGTGCGGGGCATACCCCTGCCTGAGCACGGCGCCTGTGTCCGCGTCGCAGACGACGATGCGAGTGAAATCGGGCGAACTGTCCAACCCGGCGACTATCCCCATGGCCCAAATTGTGCCGTAGCGCTGCGCTTGCTTGGGCCGTGGGCGTCGTAGGGGGTGCGTGCAGGATTTCGGGTGCGGGTTGTGTGGGGCTGGTCGCGCCACGCGGCGGAGCCGCAAATCGACCCAGCCCCGCGCCCCTGGCGGCGTCGCAGGGACCGGCGCCCAAGAGGTACTGATACCCCAAGCATCCGACAGGTCCTGTTACGTGTTGCTGGTGCCCCAGTCGTCCTCTGCGCCTCCGTTGTGGGCGCTGCGTTCGCGCAGGGAGCGGACTCGTTGGGCGACGGACTCGGGGACTCGGTCGCCCACCTTGTCGCTCACCGTGTGGTAGGCCTTGCCGGCGAAGACGCGGCCCTGTTGTGCCGCCGTCTCCGCGGTGTTGCGGACGGCGGGGTTCTGCGCGACCTGGCGCGCGGACTTCTTGAGCTGCTCGTAGCGCTCGCGTCCGGCGCGTGTGCCGAGGACGTAACCGACGGCGAGTCCGATGACGAACGTGAGTCGGTAGCGCATGGCGGCCACCCTTCCCTTGCGTAGGTCCCTGGTGCGTCGGCGCCGGGGGGAACCGATTGGCGGAGCACCCCCCTGCTTGCGCTAATGTATGTGTCGCAGCGAGCGCACGCCCCCTGGCGAATACCCAGGTAGGTGCGTTCGATGCAAACGAGGCATTCCTCCGTAGCTCAATTGGCAGAGCAGCCGGCTGTTAACCGGCAGGTTACTGGTTCGAGTCCAGTCGGGGGAGCTCGGTCCTCCGTAGCTCAATTGGCAGAGCAGCCGGCTGTTAACCGGCAGGTTACTGGTTCGAGTCCAGTCGGGGGAGCATGCTGAAGAGGACCCCGATGGGGTCCTTTTTCATGTGTGATCACCTGTCGTGGGAACCGTGCAGGTCGTGGGGGAGTCCTTGAGGGCAGGCGAAGTCGACCATACGAAGCAGGAGATCGTATGAGCGGCTATGCTGCGGCAGACGGCGCGCACACATGTACGCGACACGCCGCTATGGGGCGGTAGCTCAGCCGGTTAGAGCAGCGGACTCATAATCCGTCGGCCGTGGGTTCGAGTCCCACCCGCCCCACCACGCACCATCCGTGCAGAAACGATGCGACCAGCCCGTTGCCGGGAGTTCACTCGCAGACGATCTCGTCACGCGGCTTGTAGTGGGTGCGGAACGGCTCTCGTTTCAGCTCTCGGCCGTCGGCGACGAACACCCGTTGCACGGCGACGTCGAATCCCTCCAACGGAGTCTGCGGCACGCACTGTTTGTCGGTGCTGACCTTCTTCGCCGGCTCCTTCACGTTGGTGCGCGGTCCCGTGATCGAGCCGATCTCGTCGTACTTCCTGGTGCCGAGGAAGGTGATGGTGACGGACGTGTCGGTGGACTCGGCCTGGATGTAGATGGCGTTGCCGGAGTCGTTGTTGAACTTGAGGTCGAGGCTGCCCCAGGCGACCGTCGCCTCGCGGCCCTCCGGGTAGCGCTCGATGTAGAACGAGTGGGCGCCGTACTCCACGGGGTCGACCCCCGCGAAGAACATCGCGTTGAACATGGTCGTCGCCACGGCGGAGACGCCGCCGCCGGGGGCCTTGTGGAACTCGTCGTTGAGGATCATGACGCCGTCGACGAAGCCGTTGGCCTCGGTGCGCTCGCCGACGGTGCGGTTGAAGCTCCAGGTCTTGTTCGGCATGACGAGGGAGCCGTTGATGAGTTCCACCGCGCGGCCGATGTTCCGCGAGCGGTACGGCGCCGGCTCGAAGTTGACGGTGAAGGACGACATCCGCTCGCGCAGCCCGAGTCGTTCGACGTTGTCGCGGGTCACCTGAGGCTCGCTCACGTGCGTGGCGATCTCGCCGCTGCGGGCGGCGCCCGTCCGCCTGAGCAGCGGCATGACGGCCTTGCTCAGCGCCTTGTCGGTGATCACGTGGCCGGCCCGGCCGTCCTCGGCCACCGCGACCCTGTTGCCGACGAGGCGCAGATCGGCGTTCCGGGCGGTGCTGGGCAGTACGGACAGCGGACGGTCCACCTCGGGGTCGGCGCGCAGGCCCTTGGCGTCCAGCCTCGGGGTGAGCCGGCCGCCGTCGTCCGGGCGCATCGTCAGGTACTCGCCGAGGAGGGGCTGGTCGATCGTGAAGCGATGGCCGGCGGCGTCGAGGGTGACCGGCGCCGACATGGCCGGGCGCGCGAACTCGCGTACGGCTCGCTGCATCTCCCGGTCGGTGACCTTGGGCTTGGTCTCGCGGGTGGGCAGGGTGGTGACGGCGTCGGCCTTGCCGTTCCGGAAGGCCGTGCGCAGCGGGTCGACCGCGGCGTCCTTGTCCAGCGCGTGGCCGCTGTGCGGGGCGATCTCGTGGACCTCGCCATCCGTGAAGGTGACGGCGCCGTCGCGGACCCTCTGGTCCAGGGACTTCGCCAGCTTTCCGAGGGCGGCGTGGGCCTTGTCCTCGTCGACGTCCACGACCGGCTCGACGGGGCCGCCCGAGCGGAAGAGGCCGCCGATCACGGTGAACGGATCGGCGTCGTGGGTGCGCGCCGCCCGGTCGACGGTCTCCCCGAAGTCGAGGGTGATGCCCGCCTGCCGTGGATCGACCGTGCCCTTGCGGTCACCGACCGTCACGGCCAGCTCCCGCGAGCCGGTCGGGCCCAGCCGCTGCTCCAGCTTCTCGATGGCTGCCGCACGGCTCAGGCCCCCGATGTCCACACCGCGCACCGTCGTCCCGGCATCTATGTCGCCGCCCGCGAGCAGCAGCCCGGCGAGATACAGCCCACCGACACCCAGGGTCAGGGCGCCGCCGGCCAGGGCAAGGGGCGGAATGGCGGCGATGCGGGATGGTGAGGCGTTCGGAGGTTCGGAGGGGGCGCGCAGGCGCATGGGTCTCCCGGGCGGACGATCGACAGGACGGCGACGCGTCGGATGACGCGCCGCTGTGCGCGAGGCAAACGCATCCAGCTAGCCACAATCGGGCGAAAACGTATATGTCCCAGGCCACGTATGTTTCGGATCACGCGCCGTGTCTCACCGACGGGCCATACGGACGCCGCCGACTGGGCGCCCTCGGGGGCGGCTGAACGCGTCGCGCGTGGCCGTGTGCCCGGTGCCGCTCGGGCGGAGGGTGTGCGGGATCACACAGGGGTCGGACCGTGCCGGTGGTTGATGTGTTGCGCCGGAGCGTGCGGGGTGGGCCGGGCAGGTCCGGGGGGCCCAGGGTCCTGGTCCGGCGTGGGCTGCTCCGGCCTTGGCGCCGCGGATGCGGTCTTGGTTGCCCGGGGTGGGCGCGTGGGCGGGTGGCGGTGCCGCAGGGCGGAGGGTGTGCGACCGGGCCGGTCGTTTGGGCCTACCGGGCTCGACGGGTCCCGCACGCGCATCTGCCGCGGTGCCGACGCTTCGCGCTCGCCGCCCTTGTCGCTCCCTGCACCGGACCCCGCTCGGGTCGGCTGAAGAAGCAGTACCTCCCAGCGGACCCGAGCCGAACGACGGGCCCTAGCCCTCCGCCTTCACGGCGAGGACCGGGCAGTCCACCCCCAGTAGGATCTGCTGGGCCGCCGAGCCCATGATCAGCTTGCCGACCGCGCTGCGGCGGCGGAGGCCGATCACCACCAGCGACGCGTCCATCGTGGCCGCCATGTCGATGATCTCCGCGGCGGCGTCGCGGGCGCCGAGGACCTGGCGGATGTCGAAGTCGACGCCCAGCGCCGCGAGGTCCTCACGCACGTGCGAGAGGTCGGGTTCCTGGGCGAAGCGCGGGTCCACGTACGCGTCGCCCCGGGTCGTGTTCACCACCAGCAGCTTCTCGCCGCGCCGCCGGGCCTCGTCGATCCCCGCGCGCAAGGCCGCCTCACCCTCGGGGGAGGGGACGTAGCCGACCAGGATGGTCATCTCGGTCTCCAGCTGTCTCGGATGTCTCGGGTCTGGGTGTCTGGATGTGTCACGCGGTGCTGCCCCGCGTGCGCAGGGGACGTACGACGAACCTGCCTATCAGCGGCCACGCCAGGACCAGCACGATCGCCGCGTAGACCGTGTACGACACCGGGCCGCCCAGCAGCCCCGACAACTCGCCGCCGGAGAGCTGGAGGGAACGGCGGCCCTGCAACTCCGCGCGCGGTCCCAGGATCACGCCCACGATCAGCGGCAGGACCGGCAGTCCGAAGCGGCGCATCGCGAAGCCCAGGAGGCCCAGGGTGAGGAGGATGAACAGGTCCAGGGGCTGGGCGTTGACCGCGTACGCGCCCATCGAGGCGAAGAAGAGGATGCCCGCGTACAGGTACGGCCTCGGGATCTGCAGCAGCTTCGCCCAGGCCGGGGCCAGCGGGAGGTTCAGGAGAAGAAGCAGCAGGTTGCCGACGAACAGGCTCGCGATCAGGACCCAGACCAGGCTCGCCTCGCGCTCGAAGAGCAGGGGGCCGGGCTGGATGCCGTACGACTGGAAGGCGGCCAGCATCACGGCCGCCGTGGCGTTGGTCGGGAGGCCGATCGCCAGCATGGGGACCAGCGTGCCCGCCGCCGACGCGTTGTTCGCGGCCTCCGGGCCCGCCACGCCCTCGATCGCGCCCTTGCCGAACTCCTCGGGGTGTTTGGTGAGCCGCTTCTCCGTGGCGTACGACAGGAAGGTCGGGATCTCCGCGCCGCCGGCCGGCAGAGCGCCGAACGGGAAGCCGTACGCCGTGCCGCGCAGCCACGGCTTCCACGAGCGCTTCCAGTCGTCCCGGCCCATCCACGGGCGGCCGACCGGGATCACCTCGGTCGGCTTGCGGCGCAGGTGTGCGGCCACCCACAGGGCCTCGCCGACCGCGAAGATGCCGACCGCGACCACGACGACGTCGATGCCGTCGGCCAACTGCGGTATGCCGAGCGTGAGTCGTTGCTGCCCGGAGACCGAGTCGATGCCGACCAGGCCGATCGTCAGGCCCAGGAGCAGGGAGATGAAGCCCCGGATGCGGGACGAGCCCAGCACCGACGTCACCGCAATGAACGCCAGCAGCATCAGCGCGAAGTAGTCGGGCGCACCGAGGCTGACCGCGAAGTCGACCACGAACGGGGTGATCAGGACCAGCAGCAGGGTGCCGATCATGCCCGCCACGAAGGAGCCGATCGCCGCCGTGGCGAGGGCCTGGGCCGCGCGGCCCGCCTTCGCCATCCTGTTGCCCTCGATGGCGGTGACCACGGACGACGACTCGCCGGGGGTGTTGAGGAGGATCGAGGTCGTCGAGCCGCCGTACATGCCGCCGTAGAAGATGCCGGCGAACATGATGAACGCCTGCACCGGCTCCATGCCGTAGGTGACCGGCAGGAGCAGGGCCACCGTCATCGCCGGGCCGATGCCCGGCAGGACGCCTACCGCTGTGCCGATGATCACGCCGACCAGGGCGAGCAGCAGGTTCAGCGGGGCCATGACGTCCGCGAAGCCCTGCATGAGGTTGTTCAGGTTGTCCATCGCGGCCTCACAGGATTCCTTGCAGGACACCGGCGGGGAGGTTCACGCCGAGGCCGATCGCGAACGCGTAGAAGGTCGTGAGGGAGAGCGTCACCGCTATCAGCAGGTTGCGGACGTAGTGGCGGTTGCCGAGGGCGAACGCCGTCCCCCAGAAGAGCAGGGCGCCGCTGATCACCCAGCCGAGCCGCTCGATGAGCAGCGCGTTCGCGACGAACACCGCGACCAGCAGGAGTACGGTGCGCCAGTCGCTGCCGCCCGACAGGTCGACGTCCTCGCCGGCCTCCGGCTCACCGTGGCCGCCCCGGGCCACGTCGACGGCGTACAGCACGGCGAGCAGCACGAGCAGCGCGCCCAGGATCAGCGGGACCGCGCGCGGGCCGACCGGGTCGGTGCCGCTGGTGATGTGCGGGATGCCTAGGGCGTCCACGATCACCGCGGTGCCCAGCAGGGCGAGGAACGCGCACACACCGTACTGTGCGCGGTCCCCGCCCTCCCGGGGCGGAGGGGAGTCCTCCACGGTCCGTTCGTCCTTCACCTCGGAGCTCATGCCAGCCCGAGCTCTGCCAGCAGGTCGGCGACCGCCTTGTCCTGCTCGGTGAGGAAGGTGCCGAATTCGTCACCGGTGGCGAAGGCGTCGACCCAGCCGTTCTTCTTCAGCTGCGCCTTCCACTCCTCGGAGTCGTGCATCTTGGTCATCGAGTCGACCCAGGTCTGCTGCTGCTCGTCGGTGATGCCGGGAGGGGCCACGATGCCACGCCAGTTGGTGAAGACCAGGTCGATTCCGGAGTCCTTGAGGGTGGGGGCGTCCTTGAGCGCGTCGATGGGCTTCTCGCTGGTCACCGCGAGGACCCGCACCTGCCCGGCCTCGATCTGGTCGAGGAACTCACCGAACCCGCTGGCCCCGAACGCGATCTTGTTGCCGAGGATGGCCGGAAGCAGCTCGCCGCCGCCGTCGTACGAGATGTAGTTGACGTCCTTCGGCTTGATGCCGACGGCCTTCGCCAACTGCATCGGCAGGAGGTGGTCGGGGCCGCCCGGCGACGAACCGCCGCCCACGGCGAGCTTCTTGGGATCCTTCTTCCAGGCGGTGACGAGGTCGTCCATCGTCTTGTACGGGGAGTCCTTCGGCACGACGATCGCGCCGGCCTCCTCGATCAGCTTGGCGACCGGGGTGGTGTCGGTCAGCGTCGCCTTCGACTTGGAGGTGTACGAGGCTCCGACGACACCGAGGCCCATCTGCATGGCCATCTTGCCGTTGCCCTTCTCGTTCACCAGGCGCTGCAGGCCCACGGTGCCGCTGGCGCCGGGCAGGTTGAACACCTGGATGCCGGAGGCGACCTTGGTGTCCTGCATGACCTGGGAGACGGTGCGGGCGGTGAGGTCGTAACCGCTGCCCGGGGTGTTGGGGACCATGAGCCTCAGGCCGGTCACGGGCTTGCCGGACCCGCTCCCGCTTCCGGACTCCTCCTTGTCGGCGGTGGCGCCACAGGCGCTGACCGCGACCATCGATACCGCGGCCAGTGCTCCGACAAGTGCGGCTCGTCGAGTTCTCATGGCTCATCTCTTTCGCTCGGCCCGTTCCGGCGCCATGATTGTGCGGTTCCTGAGACACCCCGTCTCGGTTGTGTGACCATTGAAGGTTGAGTTCATAGTGGTCATAACGTCACGGTCGCCGTCCCGAAAACAGCGGCGTCAGACTCTCGCCGGCGAGCTGCTCGTATGGCAGCTCGCCATTGTCGTGATCGTGCTGGCCGCCGTGGCCGCGGTGTCGCTGGCGCAGTCGAAGGCGACCTTCGACCGGGTCGAGGGACGCCGGGTGACCGCGCTCGCCGAGGAGATGGCGGGCAACCCCCTCGTGCGCACCCAGCTCGTGCGGCCCGCCCCGGCCGAGATGCTCGCCCCCCTCCTGCAGTCCACGCTGACCAGGTCCGGCGTCACCTCCGCCGCGGTCGCCGACGCCGACGGCGAGATCGTCGCCGCCACCAACCCCACGCTGGTCGGCACACGGATGCCGTCGGACGGCCCGCAGGTCGCCGGGGGCCGCGGCTGGTCCGGCGAGCTGCCGGTGAACGGCGTCACCCAGCTGGTCGCGCAGGCGCCGGTGCTCGGCGCGGACCTCGACAAGGCCGGGGACCACCTCGGCACGGTGATGATCGGGCGGGCGTCGCCGTCGGTCTGGCAGCGGCTGGTGGGCGCCTCGTCGTATCTGCTGGTCTACCTCGGCGTCGCCAGCGTCCTCGGGGTGGCCGGCTCCTGGCTGCTGGCCCGGCGGATCAAACGGCAGACCTTCGGCATGGAGCCGCGCGAGATCGCCGGGCTCGCCGAACACCGGGAGGCGATGCTGTTCGGGATCGCCGAGGGCGTGGTGGCGCTCGACCCGCAGCAGCGGCTCACGCTGGTCAACTCGGTCGGCCGCAGACTCCTGGACCTGCCCGAGGCCTGCGTCGGGATGAGCCTGGCCGACCTCGGGATCGAGGGGCGGCTGTACGACGTCCTGGCCGGGACCGCACCCGAGGGGGAGAGCGCCGATCCCGCACGGCGCGACGAGGTGGTCGTACGCCGGGGCCGCGTGCTGGTGATGAACCGGATGGACGTCACCAAGGACGGCCGCCGCCTGGGCTCGGTGACCACCCTGCGAGACCGCACCGAACTGGCCCAGCTGGAACGGGAGTTGGGCTCCTTCCGCAGTACCACCGAACTGCTGCGCGCCCAGGCCCACGAATTCTCCAACCAGCTGCACACCATCTCCGGGCTCATCCAGATCGGCGAGCACGACGAAGTCGTACGGTACGTCCGAGCCCTGCGCAAGCACCGCGAGTCGCTCGACCTGAACCTCACCAGCCGGGTCCGCGACCGGGCCGTCGCCGCGCTGCTGATGGCCAAGTCGGCGCTCGCCGCGGAGCGCAAGGTGCGGTTGAAGATCTCCGAGCGCACGGCACTGGACCGGCTGGAGCCGACGGACTCCGCGGATGTGGCGACCGTACTCGGCAACCTCGTCGACAACGCGGTCGACGCCGCCGCGAGCGGTTCCCGAGCGGGGGACGACGACCACGAGGCCTGGGTCGAGGTGGAACTGCGCCAGGACGCCTCCAGCGTGGAGATCGTCGTACGGGACTCGGGGCCGGGCGTGGCTCCGGAGCTCGCGCAGGAGGTGTTCTCGCACGGGTTCACCACCAAGGCCGCGCAGGGCGGCGACCGGGGGATCGGCCTGGCGCTCACCCGGCTGGTGTGCAAACGCCGGGGCGGCGAGGTGTCGGTGACCAACACTCGGGCAGGCGCCATGTTCACCGCCCGGATGTCCGTCGGCCGCCCGGCCGAACGAGTGACGGAGGCAGTCCGATGATCGACGTACGGGACACACGGCACGTACTGGACGTGCTGATCGTGGAGGACGACTTCATGGTGGCGCGGATCCACCGCGGATTCGTCAACGACGTCGACGGGTTCCGGGTGATCGGCACGGCGAACTGCGGCGAGCAGGCGCTCACCGCGGTGGCCGAGCTGCAGCCCGACCTGGTCCTGCTCGACCTCTACCTCCCCGACATGTTCGGGCTGGAGATCATCCCGCGGCTGCGGAGCGCCGGGCACGACTGCGACGTCATGGTGATCAGCGCGGCACGTGAGTCCGAAGCGGTCCGGGACGCCGTACGCCAGGGCGTCGTCGACTACCTGCTCAAGCCGTTCGACGCGGAGGACCTGAGGGCGCGGCTCGAGCAGTACGCCGCGCGACGGAGCAACCTGTACGCGGCCGTGGTCAGCGGGCAGTCCGACGTCGACCGGGCGCTGGCGCGGGGCGCGGCGCCGACCGCCGCGGCCACCCTGCCGAAGGGCATGAGCGTGGAGACCGCCGAACTGATCGAACGCGAGCTGCGCACGGCCGACGGCAGCCTCTCCGCCGCCGAGTGCGCGGCCCGCCTCGGGGTCTCACGGGTCAGCGCCCGACGCTACCTGGAGCACTTCAGCGTCACGGGGCAGGCGGAGGTGTCCCTGCGGTACGGGCATGCGGGGCGGCCGGAGCGGCGGTACAGCTGGCTGGACGGTTAGGGCCTCTCCCACGCCAGGCTGCCGTCCTGATCGACCGCGCCGGCCAGCTGGACGATGTCGTCGGAGGCGACGTCGTGCAGCCTGGCCGCCAGGTCCTGCAGAGCGCGGCTCGCGGCGAGCTCGTCGCCGATCTCGGGGACGGACCGGTCGACCGGGTTGCGGTGGGCCGTGCCCCGGCCGGTGACGGCCTGCCTGTCCTCGGTCGTGTCCTGCGTGGTCAGTACGGCTTCGGCGCGGGTGTCGTCGCCGTCCTCGGTGATGTGGATCCGAACGGTCCAGTGCTTGTCTTCCATCGAGATCACTTCCGTACGGGTTGGGAACCCCACTGACGAGAGTGCGCCCGTTTTGCCGGGCAGGCACCGGCGCCGGCGCGAGAAGCCGAGTCCCCCAGGGGTGCCCTCCTCCCCCGGAAGTAGCCCGGCGCGCACCCGCTCCTGCCGCGGAGGCATGACAAGTGCCTCCGTGGGCACGATGTGCCGAAAGGTTGCGGAGAGCAGGCTGGTCGCAACGGACCCGGGATACGAGGAGGGCGCCATGAACCGCCAGACCCACGTTCGCGTTCGTGTCACCCGCCGGCCTGCCGCTCCCCGTGACACGAGGGGCGAGATCGACCGGCGCACTCCTTCGGGGCGGATCCTGCCGTACTGACTCAGGTGACCGGGTCGAGCTCCAGAGGCTCGACCTTGCCCTCCAGCATGGTGCCGAGGCCCTGTACGGCGCAGACGTCCGGCCGCTCGGCGATGTGGACCGGCATGCTCGTGGCCTGCCGCAGCATCTCGTCGAACCCGGGCAGCAGCGCACTGCCGCCGACCATCATGATCCCGCGATCGGCGAGGTCGGCGACCAGGTCCGGTGGGCAGTCCCGCAGCACCTTGCCGATGCTGTCGAGGACGGCGGTGAGGGGGGTCTGGATGGCGTCCCGTACGGCGGCGGTGTCGACCTGGACGGAGCGGGCGAGGCCGGTGCAGACGTCCCGGCCGTGGATCTCGGTGGAGGCCGGGCCCTGAGGGGTGAGCCCGTTGCCGGACAGGGCGAGCTGCAGGGGCCGTACGTTCTGGCTGGGCAGCATCAGCTCGTGCTGGTGGCGCAGGTGCTGCACGATCGCGTGGTCCACGGCCTCGCCGCCGACGCGGATGCGTTCCGCGGTGACGATGTTGCCGAGCGAGAGCACGGCGACCTCGGTCGCGGCGGCTCCGCACACCATGATCATGCTGGCCTCGGGCTGCTCCACGGGCAGACCGCACCCGACCGCGGCGGCGATGAGGGTGTCGACGAGCTCGACGCGCCGGGCCCCGAGTCCGACCAGGGTCTCTATCGCGGCGCGCTGGGCGAGCGGGTCGGGGTCGTGCGGCGTGCACACGGCGGCGCGCAGGAAGGGCTTGCGGCGCAGGGCGCGGCGCATCTTGTCGCCGAGGAGGTGCCGCAGCATGCGCTGCGCCATCTCGATGTCGACGACGGTGCCGCCGGAGACGGGCCGTACGACGCGGATGTAGTCCGGGGTGCGGCCGGTCATCTTCTCCGCGAGCTCGCCGACCGCGATGAGGGCGCCGGTGCGGGTGTTGACGGCGGCGGCGGAGGGCTGGTCGACGACGAGTCCGGCGCCCTTCACGTAGACGCGGGTCCTGGCAGCCCCCAGGTCGACGGCGAAATGGCAGCGGCGCAGCTGCTCCAGTGTGGCGGTCATGGGGGTCCTCCCGAGAGCGCAGACCGTGGGTCCGCCGGGTTGGGTGGCGGGCCTCCGTGACATCGATCGTGCGGGCGGCGGGGAGGGGGGCGCCTTCTGGAGGGGGCCGGGTGGGGTGCCGCTGAATGGGGGGTTTTGTATCTGATGGGGGGTCAGGTCGGTGTGTCGGGTCACAGGGAGCGGACTGCGTCGAGTATGGGCCGCAGGGAGTCGACGATCACGTCGCAGCCGGCCTTGCGCAGGCGGCGGTCGGCGGCGGGGGAGTCGGCGTAGCCGATGACGGGGAGGTCGAGGTGCCGGGCGGCGGTGACCTCGGCGGCCGTGGAGGAGATCACCAGGCCGCCGGCTGAGCGGCCGAAATGGTTCAGCGCGAGGCGGAGGCACTCCGGATGGGGCATCAGCAGCGGACCGCGTCCGTAGGCCGCCGTCAGGGGCACACTCCGGAAGTCCACATGGCGATGGACGGCCTGCTCGCAGAAGTCCGTGACGACGGCCACCCGGCGACCGGAGTTGTGCAGGCTGCGGACGAGGTCGGCGGCCTGCGGGGTCGGGCGGGTGCTGGACACGGCCCGCAGTTCGAGTGTGTCGAGGCGGTCACGCAGGACGGGCGCGAAGCTGCTGTCCGCGAAGGCACGCAGAACGTCCAGGGGGTGTACGAACTCCTCCTGGAGCGGGACGGGACCACTGCTGTCACCCATGAGCGGACGGCCGGCCAGCGCGTCCTCCGGGTCGCGGTGATCGACGACGAGGGAGAGCAGGTCGAGAGCGGCGCTGCGGGCGGCCTGCGTGGAGAACGGCCTGGCCAGGGGCCCCTCGAAGCCGAGCAGCACGTATTCGGCGCGGAGCAGGAGGTCGGTCAGGGGCGGGGGCGTGCCGAACGACCGCGGCGGCGTGGCAGGTGCCGGCCGTTCCTCGGCTGTCAGCCGCACCGAGCATGTCGCGGAGAGCCCCGGCACCGGCCACGACCTGCGCAGCCCGGTCTCCACGGCCTGCTGCGCGGCGCCCGCCCGGCGCAGCGGGTAGCGACGGGTGATGCGCGACGCCTGGCGGAGGAAGTGGTCGAGCAGGTCGTTCGCCACGTGCGTGACCTCGCCGCGGACGAAGGCGACCGGGGAGGCCACATGCCAGGAGATCTCGACCGACGCGGCGAAGGTGCCGCCGGAACTCGGGAGGGCCACATGGTGGTTCGCACGGTGGGTGGTGAGGTCGACCTCGTAGTACGTCACGGTGCGGGGGCGGCGTACGCCCCAGGGGCGGGCAGGGTCGAGGACGGTGAGGGGCCCGTCGGGCTGGGTGTGGACGATGGCCATGCGGCCGGGGTCCGAGGACAGCAGCGCCAGGTCGGGGGTGGTGAAGGGGCCGCGTACCAGGTCGCGGGGTGAGGTCTCCTGCGCTGCTGCCCGCAGGGACAAGGGGCAGTACCAGGCGATGGGCGGGGACCCTGTAGTACTGCGGTGCAGTGGCAGGAACGCCGATGTGCTGGAGAGCTCCGCGTGCAGCTCCGGCGAGACGACGACCGTGATGTCCGCGGTGATGGACTCCAGGGCGGTCCGCACATCGACGGGGATGGCGGACTCGTCGGCGCCTGCGATCCACGGCGTGTGCCAGAACGTCACCCGGAATCCCGGTGGGTCGTCCAACTCGGCGAGTGCGACCGGAAGCTGGAGCAGCGCGGTGCTCACGACCGGCAGGACGGTGGCGTCGGGCTCGGTGAGGACGACGTAGCCGTTGTCGCGGGCCAGCACTTCGTACTGGTCCTGCGGCAGTGCGGCGGACAGCATGCGGTCCGCGGCTCGGCCGAGGACACGGTGGGCCTCAGGATGCTCGCTCAGACCCTCGGCCTCGAGGACGATCGTCGGGCGCGGGGCGGCACGCAGCTCGTGGTACAGCTCCTGCAGGGCCGGTTCGATGGGTTCGCCGTACTGCCGTTGCCGGTACTCCTCGTAGGACTCGTACGCCTCGATGGCCTCGGCGATGCGCCCCGACCGTTTCAGCGCCACGATGTGCAGCCGACGGAAGTCCTCGCGGTCCGGGTGGTCCCGGACGAGGGTGGTGAGATCGGTTGCCGCCCGTCCGAAGAGGCCCAGTTCCAGGTCGATTTCGGCGCGCGTGGCGTACAGGCTGAGGCGCAGGCCGCGCAGTCGGGCACGGGCGGCCTTGGCGGCGGGGCCGGGAATGCCGAGCAGCGGATCGCCGTAGAACAGGCTCAAGGCATCCTGAATCAGGGAGCGTTGGGCATCCAGGGCCATGTCGTCGGTGCGGTCGGCGATCAGCTCCTCGACGTGCTGTACGTCGATGTAGTCGCCCGGCAGATGGAGCGCGTAGCCGTCGGGGAGTTCGGCGAGGGTGCCGGGGCCGAGGCATTGGCGCAGGCCCGAGGCCATCCCGCGAAAGCGGCGTACCGCCTCCGTGGCCGACGGAGGCTGCTCCCACAGTCCTTCGGTCAGTTTGTCGAGGCCGACGCGGCGACCGTGCTGGAAGAGGAGCATGCACAGCAGGGCCTGGGCCTCCGGGGACGGGAGGGTGAGGAAGCGGCCGACGCGTCGGATGTTGAGCGGGCCGAGCATGGTGACGCGCAGCCGGTCGGCCTCCGTCTCACCCGTCGCCCAGGCGAAGGCGGTCGAGTTCGGCAGCCGCCGTACGGTGTCGACCAGGTCATTGCCCCGCGTCAGTTCCGCCATGATCCGCTGGAAGCGCAGGCTGACCGGGCTGTGCGAGGCCAGGTCCCTGAGCAGCGACCGGAACAAGAGGAAGTCCGACTTCCGGTCGTGTGCCTCCGCCTGCTCCCCCAGCGCGAATCTGCTGATCACCACTGATCCGTCCGGCCGCAGCAGCAGGCCGTCCCAGCCCTCCTGCCCGCGCAGCAGGCCGCGCTCGTGCAGGGCCTCCAGCGCCGGCACGACATCCGCGACCAACTGGGCGAACACCCGGAAGGAGACCCCCGGCCCGCTGCCCAGCTGCAGTTCGGCCAGTGTGACGCCGTCCGTGAACTCGGCGACCAGATAGGGCGTTTCGCCCTCGACGCCGTAGTCGAGTACGCGGACGACGTTCGGATGCCGCAGCCCAGCCAGCGCCCGCGCCTCCCGCAGGAACCGTTCCTGAGGGGCGTCCTGGGGCGGATAGCGGTGCACGACCACGGGCGCGTCGGTCCACGCGTCGACGGCCGCCCACATGCGCCGGCTCGGCCCCCGCCGCCCCAGTAGCCGATACCGCCCGGCGAAGAGGCCCGCCGTCGCACCGTCGCCGAGCCGCCGCACCGTCTCCGCACTGACCGTCGCGAACGCCGGCCCCGACCCACCGTCTCCGTCCGCCCCCCGTCCCCGCCGGACCTCCGCCCGGAACTCACCCGCCGCGACCCCCGCCCGCTCGTCGATCAGCCCGCCCACCCGGGCCAGGAACTCCCGCGTGCGCGTCCGAGCCGTGCGTGGCAATGACCGCAGCAGCAACTCCCGTACGCCCGGACGGAACGCGTACGACCCCGGCGGCCCGCCGGTCGCCGTCAGCATGCCGCTCAGGATGATCTCGGCCAGGTGCTGGGGGCGGGGGCTGCGGTCCAGGGCGCGTTGGACGAGGCGCATCACCGGCAGGGAGGGGTCGGCCAGGGCGAGATGGCCCGCGATGCGGAACGCCTCCGGGGACGCGGTCGCCCGGAAGCGCAGCACCAGGTCCTGCGCCGGCAACGACGCGACGTCGGGGGCCGGTTCGGCGGGCGGTAAGGGCGCTGGTGGCAGCCAGGCGAGGGAGCCGGGTGCGTGGCCGCCGCCCGGCGCGGCGATCAGGGCGGCCCAGTTGGCGAGCCAGGCCGGGGACGGTTCCAGGACGGGGAGGGGGACGGCCCGGTCGTACGCGTCGTGCGGGTCGTACGGCGTGAACGTGAGCGTGGTGGACGGTGCCGCCGAGGCCGGCGTGGTGAGCAGGCCGGGGGCGGCGGGCAGGGCCGTGGTGTGCCACAGGTGTTCGGGCAGTGGCTGTACGACGGCCAGGGGCATGCGGGACGCCCAGCGGCGCAGGGTGCGGTACCAGCGGTCGCCCGCCGGGCCGGGGCGCCATTGCGGGCCCATGCAGTCGCTGACGATCAGGGTGACGGTGCGGCCGTCGGCGAGCGCGGGGACGTGCGGGGCGCGACCGTCGGGGCCGGCGCGGTGCACGGTGACCGTGCGGAAGATGCCCGACTGGGCGAGCACGGTGTGCAGTTCGCGCACGAGGGGACGCCAGACGGGCATCGTCGGGCCCGCGTCGTGGACCAGATTGAGGCGCAGCCAGCGGTCGGGGGCCGGGCGCAGGACCGGCAGCCAGACGTCCGGGTGCGCGCCCAGCCGCGCGATCCGGTCGGCGGTGGCGTGCTCGTCGAGGAGCCGGGCACGGGGCGCGGGCACCTTTCGCTTGAGGGGACGCAGGGCGCGTTGCAGGGCCAGGGGGTGGGTCAGCATCGGGGGCGCGGGGGCGAGCAACGGGGTACCGCCGCGCGGGCGCTGCGGGTCGGGGTGGGGGGACTCGGACTCCGGGAGGTGGAGGGGGATGCGGTCGTCGCGGGGTGGGGTGGGGGGCTGGGGGTGTTCGGGGGGTGATGGGGCGGGGTGTGCCGGTAAGGCGGTGGGGGTGCGGGGCGTATCGGCGGGCGCCGTGGGGTGGGTACGGCTGTCGGGCGCCGCCGCCCGACCGGGACCGCTGCCCTTCCCTGCGCTCAACTGCCGGGCGAACCACAGCAGTTCGGCGATCTCGCGGGACGTGGGCCCGGCCTCCGGGGAGGCGTCCGCAGGCGCGCCGGCGGCCAGGACGGCGGCCAGCCGGGCAAGGGCAGGCAACTCGCGCCCGTCAGCGTCCCGCCCGCCGGCGTCCCTCCCGTCCGGCCCCCGCTCCTCAGGACCCGGTGCCTCGGCCCCCAGCCCTTCAGGACCTCGCCCCTCAGACCCCATCGCCCTCAGCCGCCGCGCTCAGATACGGCATCAGCTGTTCGGCCAGCTTCTCGCGGGAGTCCGCTTCGAGGCCTGCGACGCCCGTGAGGTAGATGGCGTTGAGGAGCTGGTCCGTGGCCAGTTCGCCGGTGCCGGCACGGGTCAGGAAGTCGGTGATCAGGGTCTGTGCCTGTGCGTCGGGTTCGCCGAGGTGGGCGCGGACGATGTCGGTGAGCTGGGTGTGGTCGGGGCGGCGCAGCCGCAGGCGGACGCAGCGGCGGAGGAAGGCGGGCGGGAACTCGCGTTCGCCGTTGCTGGTCAGGACGACGAAGGGGAAGGCACGGCAGCGGACCCGGCCGCGCAGGACCGGCGCGGGCGTGTCCGTGCCGTCGGCCAGGACCTGGGCACTGCTGTCGGGGGAGTGGCGGGCCGCGCGTACCAGTTCGGGGATCTCGTACTGGCCCTCCTCCAGGATGTTCAGCAGGTCGTTCGGCAGGTCGAGGTCGCTCTTGTCGATCTCGTCGACGAGGAGGGCGCGGGGGCGGTCGTAGGGGAGGAGGGCCGTGCCGAGCGGACCCAGCCGCAGGTGGTCCTCGACGCCGTCGGGGGCCGGGCCGTGGCCGCCGTCCCGCCGCGCCGCGTACAGGCGGGACAGCGGATCGTACTGGTAGAGCCCGTCGGCGAGGGTGCTGCGGCTGGTGATGTTCCAGCGCAGGACGGGGCCGAGGCGCAGCTCGCGGGCGACGGCGTAGGCGAGGGACGACTTGCCCGTGCCGGGCGGGCCGGTGACCAGCAGCGGGCGGCGCAGACACAGCGCGGCGTTGACCAGCTGGATGCTCTCCGGTGTCGGCACGTACGTCCGTGCCCGGTGTGCGCGGTCCGGCGAGACGGCCGACTCGTCGTCGGTGTCGGCGGGTGGCGGCAGCGCGGGGCCGCCGTCGAAGGCCCGCCAGGGCGGCGGGACGGGCAGCTCGGCGATGCCGTCGTGCGGCTCGTTGGTGCCGGTGTAGACGGACCAGTGCGGCATGGTGCGCTCTCTCCGGGGGCGGGGTGCGGGGTGGGTCAGGCGACGGGTGACCGGGTGTGTACGGCCGTGGCGTGCGGGTCGGTGAAGCGGCGTGGGTCGTCCCACAGAAGCTGGATGTCACGCGCCCAGTGGTCGTCCTCCGCGTCGGCCCGCTGACGCAGACTCAGGACGCGGCGCGGGAGCTGGGCGGGCGGCACCCGGGAGACGAGTCCGTCGAGGGCGTCCAGGAACGCCGTACCGGGGCAGTCGGCGCTGCCCGCGCAGTCCGCCTCCTGAGGGTCGCAGCCCCGCCGCGTCCACACGATCACCGGCGCCGGCGCGGTCACCGACGTCTCGAAGTGCGGGCGGGTGCGGGCCGCGCGGGGCGTCGCGCCGAAGCCCGCCAGACAGATCTCGGACTGCAGCAGGGCCAGCCGGAGCTTCCTGGGGTCCTCGGCGCCGCCGCAGGACACGCGGTGCACGCTGGCGCCCGCGCGGGAGTCCAGGCGTTGCCAGGCGCTGGTGAGGACGTGCCGGGTGCTGGTTCTGCGCCGGGCGTGGTCGGTGACGACCACCGGGTGGACGCAGCCCAGCGGGGTGTCGTCGTCGGGACCCTTCTCCCAGCGGTCGACCGGCCAGTCCAGCCAGTCGCGGGGCAGCGCGAAGGCGATCAACTCGTCGGCGCCGGGTGTCAGATGACAGAACGCGTCCTCGATACGGTCCTGGACACATGCCCGCAGCCGGGCCTTCGGGACGGTCTCCGCGGGGACCGGGTGGCGGCGCCCCGCGCTGTACGCCGACACCTCGACCCGCACCAGGTCGTCACCGGCGCCGCTGTGGCCGAGCTCGACCAGGATGGCGCCGGTCTCGGCCCGCGGCGGGGCGGTGAGCAGGGCGTCGAGCCGGTCCGCGAACCGCGTCACGGTGGCCGGGTCGTCCACCTCGCACAGCGCGAACCATGCCGCCGCCCACAGCGACCCGAACCCCTCGGCCGGCGGCAACGGATCGAACGGCCCGGCCGCGCCGGCGTACAGCCGCACGGGATCGCAGTCGAGACCGGCACGGGCGGCCTTCTCGACGAGGGCGCGCAGCCGGGGGCCGTCGGGATGGCCGGCGACCGCGGCGGGCGCTCCGGGCGGGCGCGCGGGACCGGGGGCGGGCGTCCAGCGGGAGTGCACCGGAGGTGGAGCGGGCGGCCCGGGCACGTCATGGGCGTGTCCGGTGCCCGGTAACGGCGCGCCCCGGACGTACCCCGGCCCCGGCGTCCCCCACGGGCGTGCGGATCCCGGCACCGGTACGAGCGCGCTCAGGTCGGGCCAGTAGCGGGCCAGGACATGTGTGGGCATCATCCGGCCGGTGCGCACGTCGTGCGGGCGGGCCGCTGCTGTGACCATGCCGATGACCTCACCGGTGTCGACCAGGGCGACCGCGGCGCCGCTGAAGCCGACGGCGAGCGGCTGGCCGTGGCCGCTCCAGGCCTCCAGCTGGATCCACTCCCCGCTGATCAGCCATTCGGTCACGCCGCGGAACTCGGCGATCGAGCCGTCGTTGTCGTGCCCGGCCGGGAACCCGTAGGCGACGAGCTTGCGGTCGCCGAGCGCGACGTCGGCGGGCGCGAGCGGGGCCGGCGTGATCGGCACCTCGCGGTCCAGCTCCAGAACCGCCAGATCGCCCAGTTCGCAGGCGCGGCCGTCCCAGCCGCCGTGCACGACGACCCGCGCGGCCACGGGAGCGTCCTCCGGATGCTGCGGGAAGGTCACCGTCACCGGGTCGAGGTCGCTGTTCTCGACGACATGCGCGCAGGTCAGCACCTTGTCGCGGGCCACCAGGAAGCCCGCGCCGGACACCCGGCCGCCGCACTCGATCCGGGCGTGCCACTCGGCACCCTTCAGGCCTGTCATGACGCCCCCGTCATCCCGCTGCTCGTCGTCGTTCGTCAAGCATGCCCATTGTTCTGGACGGCAGTTGGGGTTGTCCCGGTTTCCCACCCCTCCCTGCGACACCGCCTACCTTTCGACGACTCCGCGGATCACCCCCAGCTCCACCAGATCCTGCGGTCGAATCCGAAGCTGATCCGCCGTCGCCTCCACCTCCTCCACCCCTCGCTTCAGAATCGCCGCAGCCAACTCCGGCGCGATCACCGAGAAGTAACTGTCGGGCGTCGCCCAGGTGTTGCCCGGTGCCGCCAGTGCCAGCGCGCCGCCCGAGCCGCCCTCGCCGATGAGCAGCGTGGTGATCGGGACGCGGGCGCCGGCCACCGCGGCGAACAGGTCCGCGATCGCCGCGCCGACCCCCTGCCGCTCCGCCTCCGCGTCGTTGGCGGCGCCCGGCGTGTCCACCAGGGTGAGTACCGGGATGCCGAGCCGGTCCGCGAGGCGGATCAGGCGGGTGGCGGTGCGGTAGCCGGCGGGGCGGGTGGCGGTGCCGGTCTGGGCGGCGTAGGCGACCGTACGGCCGTCGTGGGTGCCGAAGCCGCAGCGGATGCCCGCGTGGTCGGTGCCGCCGCAGCGATCGCCGCTGATCGTGACGCGGGCGGTGAAGCAGGCGTCCAAATAGGCCTCGGCGTGCGGGCGTTGCGGGGCACGGGCCCGCCGGACCGCCTCCCAGCCGGTGGCCGGCAGATCGGGCGTGCCCAGAGCGGGGGGTACCGGCGCCTCCTGCGCGGGCGGTCCCGCCAGCAGCCGCAGCCACCGCCCCAGCTCCGCCCGCAGCTCCTCCGGCCGGACCACCGCGTCCACCGCGCCCGCCGCCAGCTGCGCCTGCGCCGTGTACGCCGCCGGATCGGCGTCGGGCGGGCGGACCCGGGAGCCCGCGAAGCCGACCTGGGCGCCGGACAGGGCGAGGGTCACGTCCGCGCCCGCGCCGAGGGTGGCCCAGCCGCCGCCGGTCGTCGGGTCCCGCAGGACCGCGATCTGCGCCAGGCCCGCCTCCCGGGTGAGCGTCGACTGCCGTGCCACGCGCTGGAGTTGGGTCAGCGCCAACATGCCCTCCTGCATCCGGCTGCCACCCGTGGCGACCAGCGGGACGACCGGGAGGCGGTGGGCGCGGGCATGGGTGTACGCGGCCTTCAGGCGGTCCCCGGTGCGCCGGCCGAGTGAGCCGCCCAGGAAGCCGAACTCGAAGGCCAGCAGCACGACCCGGGTGCCCGCCACGCTCGCCGTGCCGCAGACGACCGACTCCTCCTCGCCGGTGCGCTCGCCGGCACGCGCGCGTGAGGCGTCGTAACCCTGCCAGCCGAGCGGGCCGTCCGGCCCGGAGTCCCTTGCCGGGTAAGGGAGTTCGGTGAAGGTCGAGTCGTCGGCGACCAGCGCGATCGTCTCGCGTGCCGACGGGCGCCGCTCAGTCATGGGCCAGGGCCCGCTTCATGATCTTCCCCATGTCGTTGCGGGGGAGGGCGTCGAGGTAGTGGACCCGGCGCGGCCGTTTGTGCGGGGCCAGGCGGGCGGCGACATGGTCCGCCAGCTCATCGGCTCCCGGCGGCGATTGGGGATCCGCCGGGACGATCCACGCCACGATCCGCTCGCCCAGGTCGGCGTCCGGTTCGCCGGTGACGGCCGCCTCCCGCACGCCCGGGTGCTCGAGGAGCGCGTTCTCGATCTCGCCCGCCCCGATCTTGTAACCCCCGCTCTTGATCAGGTCGGTGGCCTTGCGGCCGACGATCCGGACGTACCCGTCGGGGTCGCGCACCGCCATGTCGCCGGTGCGGAACCAGCCGTCCTCGGTGAACGCGGCCGCCGTCGCGTCGGGCCGGTTGAGGTACTCGGTGAACAGGTTCGGGCCGCGCACCTGGATCTCGCCCACGGTCTCGGCGTCGTACGACGTGATCGGCGTCCCGTCCTCCTCCACCAGCCGCAGCTCCACGCCCGGCAGCGGCACGCCCACCGCACCGGGCCGTGGCTCGCCGTCCGCGCGGACGCTGGTGTTCATCAGCGTCTCCGTCATGCCGTACCGCTCGATGACCCGCTGTCCGGTCGCGGCCGTGATCCGCTCGTGGTCGTGCACGGGGAGCGCGGCGGAGCCCGAGACCAGCAGGCGGGCCTTGCCGAGTGCCTGCGCCAGCCCCGGGTCCCCGGGGAGCACCTGGGCGATGCGGTGGTACATCGTCGGCACGCCGAACAGCATGGTCGCGCCGTCGTTCAGCTCGCGTGCGACGCCGTCCGTGTCGAACCGGCCCAGGTGGCGCACGGATCCGCCGCGGCGCAGCGGGCCCAGGATGCCGAGGACCAGGCCGTGCACATGGAACAGGGGCAGGCCGTGCACGAGGGTGTCGTCGGCGGTCCACTGCCAGGCGTCGGCGAGCGCGTCCAGGGTGGCGGTGATCGCCCGGCGGGGGATGACCGCGCCCTTGGGCGGGCCGGTGGTGCCGGAGGTGTAGACGACGAGGGCCGGGTCGCTCTCGTCGGCCTGCTCGGCCGGGCGGGGGGCGGCGGCCCGTACGTCCACGTCCACCCGCGCCAACTCACCGACAGGTGAGGGCAGTTCATCGCCGGGCGCGGCGAGTACGAGACTCGGCGTGCTGTCGGACAGGATGTGCCCCAGCTCCTTCTCGCCCGACTTCGGGTTGAGCGGTACGGCGGCGATTCCGGCCTCCAGCGCCGCCACCACGGCGACGGCGGTCTCCAGGGTCGGCGTCGCCCACACGGCGACCCGTGCCTCGCCCGCGATCCGGCCCGCGAGGGCACCGGTCGCGGCGGAGAGCTCCGCGTACGTCAGGGCCCGGTCACCGAACCGCAGGGCGACTCGCCCCGCCGGACCGGCCGTCAGGGCCGGGAAGAGAGAGGACACGCGTCGTACTCCTTAGCTGTCTCTGCCTGTTGTCGCCTGGTCGCCCGTCGTGTCGTGCACGTAGGTCTACGACCTACCCCCAGCCCGGCACGACCAGCACCAGCCACACCACCGCGGGCACCGCCGCCACCACGATCCCTCCGTACACCATCAGCTGCCGGAAGAAACGCTCACGGTCGACGTCCGGTGCCGCGGCGAGGACCAGTGCGCCGTTCGTCGAGAACGGGCTCACGTCCACGACGGTCGCCGACACCGCGAGTGCCGCCACCATGCCGACCGCCCCGATCTCGCCCTGCGCCAGGAACGGCACGGCGAGCGGGATGAGCGCGCCCATGATGCCGACGGACGAGGCGAACGCCGACACGAGCGCGCCGATGTAGCAGAGCAGGACGGCGGCCAGCAGCGGTACGCCGATGCCGCTGACGCCCTCGCCCGCCCAGGTGATGGTGCCCATCTCGTCCAGCACGCCGACGTAGGTCAGCACACCGCAGATCAGTAGCACCGTGGGCCAGGCGATCTCGCCGACCGCCGTACGGCTGTCCGCCGGCCAGGCCGTGCTCAGGACTACGGCGAGGGTGATCGCGGTCAGGCCGGCGTCCAGGTCGAAGGCGAGGACGGCGACGACGAGGGCGACCAGGGAGAGGAGGGTGGCGGTACGGGCGGGGGTGAGGTGGGCGGCGGTGGGCGCCTCGGGGCGGACGGCGACGGCGGTGGCGGTACCGGTGGCCGTCGTACCGGCGGGTGAGGTTCCGCCACCGGTGGCGGAACCCGGCGGGTTCTTCGCCGGGTCCGCCTGCACGGCACGCCCGCCGCCGGCGGTTCCGTCCTCCTCCGTCACCGTCACCGTCACCGTCACCGTCACCGTCACCGCCCCCTGCGCCCACAGCTTCAGCCCGCCGAAGAGGACGAACACGACCGCCGCGATGACGAGATTGACGACCAGCGACGCCAGGAACAGCGCGATCTCGTTGCCCGGCAGCTTCTCGCGTTCGACGATGCCGTTGACGATCGAGCCGTAGATGCTGATCGGCGAGAAGCCGCCGGCCTGGGCGCCGTGCACGACCATCGCGCCCATCAGCAGCGGGCTGATCCCGTAGCGGGCGGCGAAGCTCAGGGCGATCGGCGCGACGATCGCGACCGCGGCCGGGCTCACGGCACCGATGGCGGTGAGCGCGCCGGTGAGGGCGAACATCACCCAGGGGATGAGCGCCACCCGGCCCCGGACGAGCCGGATCGAGGCGTGCACCAGCCAGTCGGTGGTGCCGTTGGCGCGGGCGATCGCGAAGAGGTACGTGACGCCGACGAGGACGACGAAGAGGTCCCCGGGGAAGCCGGCGAAGATGCCGTCCGCGTCGAGGTCGGCAACGAGGGTGCCGACGGCGAAGGCGGCGGCGAAGGCGAGCGCGCCCATGTTGATCGAGCGGGTGGTGGCGATGACGAACACCACGGCGAGGACGAGGATCGAGATGAGTTCGGGGGACATGCGGGCTCCCGTCTTTGGGTCCCGAGCGAAGGAAAGCGAAGGAAAGTGAGGGAATGAGTGGACGAGTGGCTGAGCCAATCGAGGCGCCTGGCTGGTTAGCGTGGGTGTGCTCGGCGGGCGCGTCAAGGGGTCGCGCGCAAATTGGCTGAGCCACTCTTCCACTCGGGGTCCCGGTGTTACGCTCCCGACGAGAGGGGGAGCCTGTGACCGACGCCCTGCGCCCCATGGCCAAACAGCGCCTGTACGAGCAGGTGCTCGACCGGCTTCGGCAGTACGTCACCGAGGGCGGCCTGCGTGCCGGTGACCGTCTGCCGCCCGAACGGGACCTGGCACAGCGGCTGGGTGTCAGCCGGGCCTCGGTTAAGCAGGCCATCGTGGTCCTGGAGGTCCAGGGCCTGGTGGAGGCGCGGCACGGCGGCGGCACGTACCTGGTCCGCGACAGCCTCGACGTGGAGCCGGTCGAGAAGCTGGTCGAGCGCCGCAGGCGCCTCCCCGACGTACTGGAGGCCCGCGAGGCGCTGGAGACGAAACTCGCCGAACTCGCCGCGGAGCGCCGTACGGACGACGACCTCGCGGCGATGCGGGCGGCCCTCGCGCACATGGCCGGGGAGATCGAGGGCGACGGTCACGGCGTGGAGGGCGACCGCCTCTTCCACGCCGCGGTCACCGCCGCCGCCCACAGCAGCATCCTCGCCGAGTTCATGCGCTCCATCGCCGACCAGATCGCCGAGAGCCGCACGGAGTCGCTCCGCCAGCCGCACCGCCCCGCCCGCTCCCTCGCCCAGCACCAGGCCATCCTGGACGCGATCGCCGACCGGCGGCCCGGTCGGGCGGCAGCGGCGATGCGCCGCCATGTCCGCACGGTGGCGAAGGTGCGGTTGCTGGACTGGCAGCCGGAGGAAGAGGACCGGTAGAGAGCGTCGGTCAGGCCTCCGCCTCCACCACGTCCGCCACCACACAACTCACGTTGTCCGGGCCGCCCGCCTCGTTCGCCGCGTCGATCAGGGCGTGTACGGCGGTGTCGGGGGGCCGGGGCGGTGGTGAGCAGATGGCGGATACGGGCGTCGGGGACGACCGTGGACAGGCCGTCGGAGCAGAGGAGATAGCGGTCGCCGGGCTCGGCGTCCCGGAGGCGCAGGTCCGGGGGAGTGGCCGGGGAGAGGGTCTTCAGCAGCAGGGAGCGCTGGGGGTGGGTCGTGGCCTCCTCCGGTGTCAGCCGGCCCTCGTCGATCAGCGACTGGACCAGCGTGTGGTCCTCGGTGACGCGGAACAGGGCACCGTCGCGCAGGAGGTAGGCGCGGCAGTCTCCGATGTGGACCAGGGCGAGGCGGGATCCCGTCCACAGCAGTGCCGTCAGAGTCGTACCGGCGTCATCGGCACCGTCCACCGCGTCCCGGACCGCCTCAGTGGCACCCCGCACCGCCTCCTCCAGCAGGTTCAGGACGTCGCCCGCCGGGAGTTCGGCCGTGTCCAGGAAGCGCAGCGCCTCCACCGCCGCGCTGCTCGCGGGGACGCCCGCGGGGCCGAAGCCGTCGGCCACCGCGAGCAGCCGGGTGCCGGCGTAGGCGGTGTCCTGGTTGGCGGGGCGGGTCCGGCCCCGGTCGGAGTGGGCGGCGTAGCGGAGTTCCAGCATGGTGGTGTCCTTCCTCGGTGCTGCGACGAGTTGGTCGACGAGGAACGCGGCGAGATCCCGCCGTACGGCCGTCTCCACCTCGACCTGCGCCCAGTAGGCACGGATCGCGTGGGCGGCGTCGGCCGGCGGCAGCGCGCACACCTGACGGATCCGGGCCAGCGGCATGCCCAGCCGTCGCAGCCACGCCACCAGGCGGGCACGCTCCAGCTGGTCGACGGCGTAGTACCGGTACCCGGTGTCCGGGTCGACCCGGCGGGGCTCGAGCAGCTCCAGCTCGTCGTACAGCCGCAGTGCCTTCGGCGACAGCCGGCACGCCTTCGAGAAGGCCCCGATCGTCAGCATGTTCTCGCGCATCCCGATCCCTCCGGTTCCTCGGCACCGATGCTGTGGCTTCACCGAAGGTGAAGGTCAAGCGGCCCGCCACGGTTCCGGGAGCGCTGCCCGGGAAGCGCTTGTTAGCCTGCGGATCGCACAGCCGTGCTACCTGCCGTGCTGCCTGCCGTCCTGTCTGCGTCCGACCTGGAGGAACCCACTGTGGCCCGCATCGCCCTCGTCACCTGCCGTCCCGGCCCCGAGGTCGCCGTCGACCGCGACCTTCCGGTGCTGGTGCGGGCGCTGCGGGAGGCCGGGGCCGAGGCGGAGACCGTGTACTGGGACGACGAGCAGGTCGACTGGGGCGGGTACGACCTCGCCGTGATCCGCTCCACCTGGGACTACAGCTGGCGCGCGGCCGAGTTCCTGGCCTGGGCGGAGCGCTGCGGCAAGGCCACCCGGCTGGCGAACCCGGCCGAGGTGGTCCGCTGGAACGCCGACAAGCGCTACCTCGGCGACCTCGCCGAGGCCGGGGTGCCCGTGGTGCCCACCCGCTACTTCGCCACCGGCGACACCCCCGACCTCCCCCTCGACCACGAGTACGTCATCAAGCCCACCTCCGGCGCCGGAGCCCGCTTCGCCGCCCGGTACACACCCGACGGGCACGACACGGCCGTACGGCACCTCGCGCGCATGCACGCCGAGGGGCTCACGGCGATGGTGCAGCCGTATGTGCAGGGCATCGACGTCAGCGGGGAGCGGGCCCTGCAGTTCTACGGTGGCCGCCTGCTGCACGCCAGCCGCAAGGGTGCCGTCCTTACCCCCGGCACGCCGTACGACGAGCACAAGGTCGCCCACCCCGGCCTCGAACCCTGGACCCCCACCCCGGCCGAACTCACCGTCGCCGAACGCGCCCTGGCCGCCGTACCGCACACCGCCGAGCTGCTGTACGCGCGCGTGGACCTCGTCGACGGTGAGGACGGGCCGGGCGGGCAGCCGCGGGTGATGGAGCTGGAGCTCGTCGAGCCGAATCTGTTTCTGTCGCTGCATGCGGGGTCGGTGCCGGGGGTTGTGGAGGCGATCCTCGCGGCGGCCGTCGGCTAGCCGCGAACCGCCACCCGCTGCAACAACCCCCACGTGAACTCCGCAACCACCTCCCGCCGCACGCCCTCCCCGTCCGGCGCGGCGAACGCCAGACCCCAGCGTGTCGGGGCCGTTCCCTCCAGGGGCCGGGCGGGGGCGAAGGCGCGGGCTGCCTCGTCGACCGTGCAGGACCAGGGGGTGAGGTCGGCGAGGGTGTGCAGGGGCGGGGCCGCGGAAGCCGGGGCGCGGACGAGCCATTCGTTCCAGACCGCGCCGTTGGGGGCGAGCAGCACCTCGAAGCGGAGGTCGGGCCAGAGCGGGACCGGCCACAGCCAGGCCTCGCAGTCCAGGTCGCCGACCTTGCGGGTGATGACCGACTCGGGTGCGCCCAGCACGGAGCGGTAGCGGGAGGCGGCCCCGCGTGCTCGCGGGGAGCGGACCATCGCCTGCCAGCGCTTGTTGGCCTCGCGCATGTCGGCGATCGAGACGCCCAGTTCGTGGCGGGCGCCGTCCACCAGGTCCGGGTTGTGGTCGGCCATGCGGCGCAGCAGCACCAGCTGGAAGTCGAGCGGGGTGAAGGGGCTAGCGGGGTGCTTTCCGGAGGGCATGCGATCCATCGTCGCCCACGGGGCGGCGGCCGTCGGGGAGAAAAAGGACCGAATTGACGTACCGGGGGCCGCGGAACGGCAGCACCCTGCGCAGCAGTCCGTGGCTGACGACATGGGCGGCCTCGGCCTGGTGGGCCTCCAGCGGGAAGGTGGACAGGGGGATCCAGTCGCGGCCCGGCAGGACCCAGCCGTCGTAGCCGAGCAGGGAGAGATACGTCAGCACCGGGGCGATCGGCTGGATGCGGGACTCCAGCTCGATGAACAGGGCGGGCCGGTCGCGCGCGAGGAGGCCGGTCGCGCCGCGCAGCACAGCGAGCTCGCTGCCGTCCACGTCGACCTTGACGAAACCGACGTCCTTGAGGCCGAGTTCGTCGAGGGTGACGCAGCTGACCGGAAGTGCCGTGGCGTGGATGTTCCGGCGGACCAGGGAGGACACCCCCCGGTCGCCCGCGTCGTGCGGCGGCAGCCAGAGCCGGGCCGCGCCGGGGCGCTCGGCCGCCGCGGCCTGCACGACCCGGACGTTGGGCGGGGCGGTCGCGGCGAGGAGCCGCGCGAGGTGCGGGACCGGTTCCACGGTCACCACCCGGCGGGCCCTTCTCGACAGCCGCCGCGTCCACGGGCCGTACCATCCGCCGACGTCCACGGCCGTCCCGCACCCTGCGGGGCACAGCTCCGCCAGCCGGGCCAGCTCGGGCTCGAAGCGCGGGTACACGGCCCGGGCGACGGCGGCGACCAGGCGGGTGGGCAGCAGGGGGGCGATGCTCGCGGCCAGGGTCATGGGGCCATCCGTTTGAGTAGTTCCTCGTGTTCGTCGTCGGAGACCTGCTCCCCCGAGGCCGGCAGCAGCTGGGGGATGCCGTCCACGATCGGGTAACGGCGGTGCAGGCGCGGGTTGTAGAGCGCCTCGGCCGCCTCCTCCTCCGCCGCACCCGGCCCGTCCGGCACGACGAGGTGCAACGGCCCCTTGTCGAGCGGACACGCCAGGATCTGGAGCAACGGGTCGTCGGGCTTCATGGTGGGGTCAACTCCTTGGCGCCGATGGGGGGTTGGGGAGACGGTGCGGCCGGTGGATCGTGCCTCGGCATCGACAGCAGTACGACGACGGCGAGCGCCGTACCCGCGACCCGCAGCGCCAGCCGCAGCGGTTCCTCGGGCAGCGCCTCGCCGAACGACAGCGTGCCGAGTACGGCCGTGTACAGGCAGGTCACCGTCGTGCACACCGGCACGATCAGCGAGGCCCGGCAGCGTTGCAGCGCCGCCTGCGACATGACCAGCCCGAACGCGCCGGTGAACAGCAGGAGGTACGGGTACGGCGAGCGCAGCAGGTCCAGCACGGCGCCGCCGATTCCGCTCGTCGTCAGGTAGCTCGACACCCCCTTGATGGCCAGCGAGCTGACCCCGTACAGCAGTCCCACCGCCACCCCGTACTCGACGCCGGTCGTCGGCAGCCGGTGCCGGTGCCGGGCCCTGCGCTCGGCGGAGTTGTACAGCCACACGCCCGCCGCCAGCGAGGGCACGCACACCAGCAGGATCAGCGGATACGGGGCGGCCCGGCCGACGGCTTCGCCGCCGCCCGGTCCCTCCCGCAGGGACAGCACGACCATCAGCAGCGCGGCGAGGATCGCACCGAGGGCGTACCGCTCCCGCCCGCTGGTCTCCTCGCCCAGCAGCCGTGCCGAGAGCAGCACGAGGAGCACGAGACCGGAGACGAAGATGCCCTGCGCGGCGGCGATGGGCAGCGTGCGGTAGACGACGAGCTGCGCGCCGAAACCGGCGGCGAGGGCGAGCGAGCCGCCGATCCACAGCGGGCTGCCGAGCACCAGCCGCAGCAGCCGGGCGGGTTGCCGGATGCTCACCTGCGGAAGTGAGGTGAGCGCCCGTTTCTCCAGGACGAAACCGAGGCTGTACAGGGTGTTCGCCATCAGGGCCGCGGCCACTCCCCACCACATGGTGTACGCCCCCCTAGGTCCGTCGTGCGTGCAGCAGCAGGATCGACGCGAGCGGCGGTCTGGCGCAGGCCAGCCGGTCCAGGGGGCGCAGCGGGCGCGGTACGCCGTGGAAGGGGGCGCCCGCGAGGCGTACGACCTCGAAGCCGGACGCGGCCACGAACTCCCGCAGCGCGCGGGCGGTGTAGAGCCGCAGATGCCCCACGACCTCCCGCCCCGGCCGGCCGTGGATGCCCCGCAGACTGACCTCGGAGAACACCGGCTGCACCCCGGCCAGCAGCAGGGCGCGGTTGTACCAGGCGGCCAGGTTCGGGGTGGAGAGCATCAGGTGGCCGCCGGGGCGCAGCACGCGGTGGATCTCGTCCAGGGCGGCGTCGGGGTCGACGAGGTGCTCGATCACCTCGCTGAACAGCACGGCGTCGGCGGAGCCGGTGCGGAACGGCAGCCCGCCGTCGGTGAGTTCACCGCGGACGGCGTACGGGATCCGGGTGCGGGCCCGGCGCAGGGCGTCCTGGGACCAGTCGATGCCCACGATGCGGTGGCCGGGGAGGTAGGGGGCGGCGGTGGCCGCGGCGGTGCCGTCGCCGCAGCCGATGTCGAGGATCGTGCGGGTACGGCCGGCTGCCCCCGCCTCCGCTTCCGGCCCGGACGCCAGGGCCTCGGCGAGCATGCGGGCCTGGCGGCGGCTGCGGGGGGTGCCGGAGGCGACGGGGACGTCGGGGTTCTCGTAGAAGTCACGCAGTTCGGGGGGTTTCACGGGGGAGGTCGTCACGCGGTCACCTCCGTGCGGTGCAGGTAGTGCTCGAAGAGGTCCCGCAGGTGGGCGCCGTCGCCGTGGCTGAGCAGGGCGCGCGACCAGCGCAGGGCCAGGTGGAGACGGCCCGCGGTGGAGGCGGTGGTGACGGTCAGGCCGCGGGGCATCCGGGCGGGCGCCGAGAACCACACGGCGTGCGCGCGGCCGGCCTCCTCGCCGAAGTCCAGGGGGTACGGGATACGGCCGATGTTGCTGAGCAGCGTGGTCGAGGTCCAGGGCGCGGCGGCTCTGCGCAGGCCGCGGGTGAGGGCGGCGCGGACGCCGACCGGCGCCCAGGGCGCGGTGAGGAGGGAGGCGCCGTGGCCGAGTTGGGGGCGGGGCAGGGACTTGAGGGCCCGGGTGCGGGTGGCCGTGCGGTGCAGCAGGGCGGGCATGTCGTCCGGGCCGTGTGCGTCCAACTCCACCGTGCTGAAGGGGACTTCCACGAGCCGGGTGCCGTTCCCAATGGGCATGGTGGTGTCACGGGGGCGGTCGTCCACGGGCATGGTGATGCGCAGGGGGCGGGGGCCGGCGCCGTGCTCGCGGTTCCAGTGGGCGAGGGTCAGCGCGGTGGTGACCATCAGCTGGTCGTTGACCGTGTAGGGCGAGCCCTTGGGCCGGTGGGGGAGCGGGAGTTCGGTGACGAGCATGCCGTTGCCGGGCGAGGGCTCGGGGGTGCCGGGGGCCACTCGGGCGGGAGGTGACCAGTTGGAGGGCGTCTCCTCGGTGAGGGGCTGGGTCTCGGTCGTTCGGGTGGGCGGGGCTGCGGGGGAGTTGTCCCTGCCTCCGTACAGCTCCGCGGCGGTGGCGACGACCCGGAGGCAGGCGGGGCCGTCCAACGCCGTGTGGTTGATGGTCAGGAACAGCACGGTCCCGTGCGACCCGCCCTGCCCGCCGGCCGCCATGCCGCTCGGTGCGGCACGGGTGGGCGCACCTGCCGCGCGTACGTCACCCACGGCATCCGTGGCCTCGCTCCCTTCGACCGGCCCCGGCCCCTCCACCACCTCCAGCCGGATCGGCGGCGACAGCGACAGCGGCGGCGCCTGGGTCAGGGCCCGCGTCCGTGCGTCCCGCAGCGCATCCCGTCCAGGCGCCGGGAAGGTCACCACCTCCACGTCCGGTTCCGCCGTCAGCTCCCACTCGTAGCGGCGCCGGTACCACTGCCCCGGCGCCTCCCGCATGAGGATCCGCGGATGCCGGCGCAGCGCCTCCCCGAACGCCGTACGCAGTCGCCCCGCGTCCAGCGGCCCCGGCAGGTGGACCTCGATGTGCACCGTCTCCGGCTCCTCCTCCTGGAGGCAGTGCCGGGCGACCTCGTCCACGACGGGGAACGGGACACGTACCGGCGGCCGCAGCGGACCTTCGGCGCGTGCGGGCTGCTGCAGTGCGGTCATGTGGCGTCGCCCTTCCCGGTCTTCCCGGCCTCGTCCGACTCCGGCGGGCTCTCGGGGCCGGTCGCCCGGAGGCGCGGTCTGCGGGGCGCGATCCGCGCGGTCGGCTGATCCGGAACCGGCGCGCCGGGACCGCGCGCGGAGACGGTCGGCCCCGAGTCGGTACGGGGATCCGTCGGGCCCGGAGGCTCGGTTCCCAGGGGACTGCGGCCCCGCTCGCGCTGCGGCAAGGGGTGCGTCGGCCGCTCCGGGGAGGCCGAGCCGGAAGCACCGCCACCTCCCGCAACCGGCGGCAGCACAGCCGTGGAGCCGGGCAGGCCCGATCGATGGTCGGGGCCGCCCGCGGATCCGACCGCCCCCGCCGACTCCCGAACTCCCACCACACCGGCGAACAACCCGATCAGTGCCAGCAGTTGAGCCGCGGGTCCGAACGCGCCCTCCGCCGCGCCCACCGGCTCCCCGGCGCCGACCGCCGCCGCGACCCCCGCCCCCGCAAGCGCCACGAGCGCGATCGGCACCAGCAGCGCATGCCTGCGCCACGCCACCAGCGCCAGGGCCGGTACCAGCAGGGCGAACCAGCCGGCGATGAGTACGCCCACCACCGTCACGGCCACCGTGCCGAGCCACAGGCCGGGCAGCGGCGGGGCGGGCTGCGGCTCGTCGGGGTTCGGTGCGCGGCGGCGCCACAGGGCCAGCCCGGCCAGCAGCGCGATCGCGACCGCGCTGCCGATCAGCCCGCCCTCGTACATCACCGCCGGCTCGTACGACAGCTCGACCGTGCCGCCGGCGCCCGCCGGGATCCGCCAGCCCTGCTGCCAGCCGTCCAGCCGCACCGGCGTCAGTTCCTTGCCGTTCAGCGTGGCGTGCCAGCCGTCGTTGAAGTTCTCGTACGTCGTGAGGTAGCTCGCCGCGCCCGACCCGACGGTCACCGCGCGCCGGTCGCCGAGCCAGTCCCGGATGCCCAGCTGACGCCCGGCGGTCGAGGCCTCGGAGACCGTGCCGCGCGTGAGCGTCACCGCGGTCAGCGCGAGCGGCCCCGCGTCCCCGCCCTCCACACGGTGTTCACCCGCCGGCAGCCGCAGCTCGGTGTCGTCACGCCCCTGCTGACAGAGCGTCACATCGACCTGCCGGCGCTCCATCAGGTCCCGTACCGTTCCGCGCACACTCGTCCGGTACAGCTCCCCGTCCACGGCGACCACCGGCCCCTTCCCGCACGGCAGCGAGAACGGCCGGGACTCCCTCGGCTGCGGGGTCCGGTACTGGTCGAGGGCCGGGACGTAGGCCTCCGTCAGGCCCACCGGCAGCTGCAGGTCCTCGTCCACCATCGGGTTGTAGAGGGTGAGCGGGGCGGTCTCGGTGATGGTGATGTCCAGCCGGTCGGTCGTGATCGGTGGGAAGCGGACCCAGCCGTTCTCGTCGACCCCGGCGATCACCGCACCGTCCGGCGAGCTGATGTGCACCTCGGTCGGACGCGTGGCCAGACCGCCCGCCGGCGCCAGCACGATCTCCCCCACCGCCTGCTTTCCGGGCCAGCGGAGGTGGATCGTGGGCCGGTCGCCCGCGATCCACGCCGTGGTCAGGTCGCCGTCGGTGAGGTTGCGCGGCGACAGGCCCGCCCCCAGCCGGGCGGTGGAGTCGGCGGTGGCGACGATCCGGTTCCGCTGCTCCGGCGCCACCTCGTACAGCAGCCGGTCCAGCTCCTCGCCCGCCACCGGCACCGCACTCGCCCGCACTTCGTACGTCCCCGCCGTGGACGTCGTGAAGCGCCTGTGCAGACCGGCCTCCGTGCCCGTCGGCGAGAGGCCCGTGGGGTCGGCCGTGCGGGACAGGGAGACGATCTCGGCGGCGGCCCCCGGCTTCCCGGCGTCGGTGGGCAGCCGCAGCAGCCGGGTCACCTGTACGTCCGGCAGGTCGATCTCGGAGAAGCCCGCCCCGGTCAGTCCGGCCCGCCGGGAGACGGAGTCCGTGATCGTCAGCTTCATCCAACTCGTCTCACCCGCGGGCACCTTGACCGTCTGCGTCGTCCCGTCGGGCCGCAGGACCGAGCTCGCCGCCCCCTTCTCCGTCTCCACCCGCACCCGCGTCGCCGCCCCCCGCACACCCTCCTGCGGCAGCGGCCTGACCTTGACCGACGACGGCATGTCGTACGAGCCGCCCGCGAACGCGATCCGCAGCCACTCCCCGACCGGCGACCCCTCCGAGCCCTCGGTCCACGCGGTGTCCGGGTTGCCGTCGAAGGCGTTCACCGGGTCGAACTGCGGAAGATGGAAGAGCCAGCTGCCGTAGGACGAGGCCGTCACCGACCGTGCGCCGCGCAGCTCGGCCACCGTCTGGTGGCCGGGGCCGGTCGTCGGCAGGATCTGGTGCGGCTTCTCGCCCGCGTCCTGCGCGGCGTCGGGCGCGTTGCGCTCGTCGCGCGTGTACGTGTACGACGTGTTGGCGTTGACCAGCCCGAACCGGGTGTCCGCCCGCCGCAGCCCGTCGCCGATCACCTGTACCGGAGGCGAGCCGAGCCCGGGGTGGTTGTCGCCGGTCAACACGCTCGCCCTGCCCCGCAGTTCGGAGGCCAGCGGCAGCAGCGCCTCCGGACCGCCGGAGACGACGGCCGTGTCGGCCACCGGTTGCAGCCCGGCCTGGTGCGGACGCGGCACGTCGGCGCCGGCCGGCTTGTAGATCTCCACCGCGCGCTGTCGCGGATACAGCCCCTCCACCTGCAGCGGAGTGCCCGGGGCGATCGTCCCGCCGGTCGTGACCGGCCCGAGGCCCGTCACCCGCTCGTACCCGGACTGCTCCAGGGTCCGCTTCACCGTCGTCGTCGGCACATGGCCGATCTGGTCGGGGTCGAGGTCGTTGCGGACGACGACGTAGTGGATGCCGGCGCGGCTCAAGTAGTCGGCAAGGCCCGGCACTTGGCCGCCGCTGACCAGCGCCTGCTCCACCGCGTCCATCGCTCGCCGGTTGCCGGGGGTGCCGAAGGGGACGTAGTCCCGCTGCGCCCAGCGCGAGTCGGCCAGGACGTCCAGCGGCTGGTCGATGGTCGAGCCCCAGCTGTAGATGCCGTGCGCGGTGGCCGGCACGACGAGAGCGCGGGCGTCCGGGGAGTACTTCTCCAGCCAGTCGGCCGTGCCCTGCCAGTACTTGGGGATCTCCTTGAAGGACCCGGGGTTGAGGATGGAGCCGTTGAGGTACGGCCACATCAGCCCCGGCAGCACCAGCACGCCCGCGATCAGCGGCGCGAACCGCCGCCCCCGCACCGGCCGTGCCCCGCGCGCCTGGGCCGCCACGCCCGCCAGATGGGCGAGGCCCAGCACCAGCGCCAGGGCGAGCCCCGTCTGGAACTTGTAGATGTTGCGGAAGGGGACGAGCGCGCCGTCCAGCCAGTCCTGCACGACCCCGTGGAAGGGTGCCCCGAACGTCCCGCCGTACCCGGCGAGCAGGATCAGCGCGACCGTCACCACGGTCAGCACCAGCCAGCGCCGCTCCGGCATGTCCCGCCGGGCCAGTCCCGCAAGCCCCAGTCCGGCCGCGAGCGCCGAGCAGGCGATCACGACGACGGACGCGGCGACGGTCCAGCCGGCCGGCAGCCAGGCCTCACCGAAGTGCAGATAGGCGACCCAGTTGCCGCTGCCGCGCAGCGCCTCCGTCGCCGCCATCGTCTCGGTCGTGGTCTGCGAACTCTCCACGTAGGGAAGGAAGTTCTCGCCGTATGTGCCGAGCAGCAGGAGCGGGATCACCCACCAGGCGGTCGCCAGAATGACCCCCGGCACCCACCACGCGATCAGCTTCCGCTGCCGTGGCCCGGGCGGCCGGGAGAGCAGATAGAGCCCGACGGGAAGCAGCGAGGCCAGTGTGGAGGCGGCATTGACGCCCCCCATGAACGGGATGATCAGCGCCGACCGCAGCGCGGCGACCCGCGCGGCGTACCGCTCGTCGGTCAGCGGCAGCAGCACCCACGGCAGCAGGGCACCGGGCAGCGCGGCAGCGGACGTGGATCCGACGACGACGGTGAAGACGGGCCACAGCGCATACGCCACGGCCGCCACCAGCCGCGACGCCCCGCTCCCCACCCGCAGCCGCTCGGCCAGCCGCAGCGCACCCCAGAAGGCCACCGACACGATCAGCGACAGCCACAGCCGCTCCGCCAGCCACACCGGCAGCCGTACGACATCGGCCAGCCAGTAGAACGGCAGCATCGGCCACAGATAGCCCGAGTACTGATTCTGGATCCCGCCGAAACTGCCCTCGTCCTGCCACAGCTGCCCGAGATCGGCGAGGAACTGCCCCGGATCGACGGTCACACCCAGCTTGGTGTCGAAGGTCTGCCGCCCCGGCTGCACCGCCAGCAACAGCACGAACACCACGGCCCAGAACCCCAGCAGCCAGCGCCGTGAGCGCGGCCCCTCCGGCGGCCCCGAGGAGGGCGCGGAGGTGGGCACGGCTGCCGGGGGAGGAGCCTGGACCGTGGTCGTCGTCATGGTGGGCACCGCCTGAGGATGAGGAGGAGGTTCCAGGTGGCGAACTCGCGTATGCCGGGCGCCTTGACGACGGCCTCCGCGAGGAACGGCCAGTAGCGGGAGCGCGCCGAGACGACCTCTACGTCGTCACGGGCGCGGACCTGACGCAACGTGGCGCCGATGTGCACGGCGAAGAGGTTCTCGCCGAGGGTGTGCTTGGCGGCCCGCCCGGTACGGCGCCGGTAGCGGGCGCGGGCCCGCTCGGCACCGAAGTAGTGCCAGGGGGCCCACTCATGACCGCCCCACGGGGACAGCCAGTTCGTGAACGACACGTAGATCAGCCCACCGGGCCGGGTCACCCGGGCCAGCTCACTGAGGAACGTCTGCGGATCGGCCACATGCTCCAGCACATTGGAGGAGAAGGTGACGTCGGCGACGCCGTCGCGCAGGGGGAGCAAGTACCCGTCGGCGACGACGGCCCCTTCCGGGGGCTTCGCACCGAGTTCCGCCACGTCCGGCTCGAAGAGATAGGCGTACGCACCTCGCCGCCGGAACTCGTCGGTGAAATACCCGCCGCCACCACCGACGTCGACGACGGTACGGCCGGCAACGGGCCTGTCGTAGGCCTCGACTTGGTCGACGGCATCACGGGCGAGCAGCGAATAGCAGGCTTCCGGGTCGTCCTGTTCATGGAGGAACGCCCGGAAGAGAGCAAGGGACCGCCGAAAGGAGGGGTCCTTCGCAACTGGGGGTGGTGAAGCGCCCCGATAGGGGCGCGGGGCTGTGACATTTGCGGCTCCGCCGCGCGGGCGCGACCAGCCACGACGCACCGTCACCCGCGAGACGGCCTCACCGAACCGGCGTCTAGGCGTCACGACACCCCGCCCCGTCGCCCCGCCGCACGGCCTCCGAGGCAACCGCAAGGAACTGCCGCACAGTCCGGTCCCAGCGATACCGCGCCGCGCGATCCCGCGCAGCCTTGCCCATCAACTCCCGCCGATGCCCGGACAACGCGAGCGTGCACCAGGCAGCGGCGAAGGACGATTCCCCGGCGGCCAGCACCCCCGTCTCCCCGTCCACGACGGAATCCCGCAGCCCAGGCACATCGAAGGCAATGGTCGGCGTCTCCCGGGTCGCGGCCTCGGTGACGACGAGCCCCCACCCCTCCACGGCCGAGGGATGAAGCAGCAGCCACGCCGCACACAGCAGCCGGTGCTTCTCCGCCTCCGACACATGACCGACGAACTCGACGCCGGGCCCGGCAAGCTGCTCGAGAGAAGCCCGCTCCGGACCGTCCCCGACGATGACGAGCCGCCCCCCGGTCACGGGCCGCACCCGCTCCCACAACCGCAGCAGCAGATCGATCCGCTTGTACTCGACGAGCCGTCCGACGGCCACGAACAGCGGCTCCGGCGAGCGGTCATCCAGGGGGCCGGGCTCCTCCACCCCGTTGTGCACGACACGGATACGTTCCCGGTCGACGCCGATCCCGCGGAGCGCCTGCGCGGTCGACGGAGACACGGCAACCATCAGACTCCGCTGCTGCGCACCGGTCAGCGCCCAGTGCTCCAGTCTTCGCCCGAGGCGCGCGGCAGGCGCCAGCGCCCCGCCGAACCGCATCTTCCACAGATCGGTGTGGACATGGTTGACCAGGCACAACGTCGGCCCGCGATGCCAGAGGGGGGCGAAGTACGGCATCCCGTTGCAGACCTCGACCAGCAGATCGCAGTCACCGACCTGACGGGCGAAGGCGGACCGGGCACGCAGGTAGTGGCCGTAGGAACCGCCGGCGGACACGACCCGGTAGTCGCGGTAGGCCGCGGGGCCCCCGCACAGGAGGGTGACCTGGTGGCCGAGGTGGGTCAGGCCGTCGGCGAGGCGGTCGACCAGCAGCTCGGAGCCGCCGGCGGATCGGTTGCCCAGGTCGCGGTGGGCGAGAAAAACGATTCGGCGCGGCTGTGGGGGAAGCGCCGGAGGGTGCTGCTGCGACGCCCAGGGGAGAGTGGCGCGATGGGGGTCCCCCCGCTCGAGCGAATTCGAGAACGGGGGAGGGGAGGGCACGTGCTGGGGCATGCGTGCTCCAACTCGTCTCAGGGTGCGGAACTCAGCGTGGGGGAGGGAGGGTTTGGGTTCCTGTGGGGAGTATCAAAGGTCCTGGACTGCTTACGGTCGTTGTGCGTGGGGTGTGGACAGGCTGTGTCCGGGTGGGGTTGGACAGTTTTCGCCCAGCAGTTCCCCACGGCTACTCACCGACGTGACAATTTCCGGCTTTATTAGAGCTGACGTCACGTCACATTGTGAGCGACGGCTGGGGCATCTCGACCGTACCGGTGGATTCAGGGCGCTTCCGTCCCCGTATCACCAAAACGCCACCTACCACCACAAGCGCGAATCCCGCCCCAGCAGTCCCGATCGGCAGCGTCTCGCCCACCGTGCGCAGCAGACCGCTGTCCCGCTTCGCCTGCCGTACGGCCTCCTTCTGCGTGGCCGTGGTGAACGCGATCTTCTCGCTGTCCAGCAGCACCGCCGCGTCCTTCTCGCCGCCGGGCGCCCGCAGGGTGCGGCGCGGGCCGGTCTGCGCGTAGATCACACGGCCGGTGGCCTGATCCACGACCAGCCTGAACCCGTGGTTGGAGTACCACTCCTCGGCCAGCACCTGCGGCCGGTCCGGCTCGTCGACGAGGGTGCCGGGGACGAGCCGGGTGCCGACCTTGCGGGGCGCGACCGTCCCGGTGAACCGGTATCCCGTGTAGCCCTGGATCTTCTCGGTGCCGTCGTAGCGCAGGGTGATGGTGGTCCCGCCGGTGTTGTCCCACCACTGGTAGGAGCGTTTCTCCACGTCGAACGGGAACTTCAGATACGCCTCGCCCTCGATGTACGGCGTCTCCTCGCAGCAGTGCACCGGCTTCGTCGTGGTGCGGTCCATCACCCAGCGGTGCGGGGTGAAGTCCAGTGCGTCGTGCGGGTCGTCGGCCGGCAGTGACTTGTCGGTGTCGACGGTGGTGATGACGTCCCAGACGGCGTTGCCGCTGCGCTCACTTTCCGCCACATTGCCGCGTACGCGCTGGGTGACGGTGATGTTCTGGTCCGGCACGGTCTCGACCTTGTCGGTGTCGAAGACGCTGCCGGTGCCTTTGTAGACGGCGGTGGTGTCGATGTCGATGGGGTTCACGGCGGCACGAGGGGCCACGTACCAGGCGAGCATGGGCGCCAGTACCAGCAAAAACGTGCCGAGGCCCAGCAGGATCAACGAGAGAGGTGAGGCTGTACGGCGCATCCGGCACTCCTGTGGGGTTGACGCGGGGTCGATGCCTGGCCGTTCTTGGGCCGGGAACCGTAGGGGTTCCCATCACGAAGTGTCAATGTCTTGACGGGATGTCCCGGCTTGTCGAGACTGAAGCCGACAGGCAGGGGTCGGGTACAGGCTGGCACCACCGGGGTGGGGACGACCTCCGGATGCAGAGAGGCTGACCCTGCTATGTCCAGACTGCTCGCCGCCGCACTGACCGTCGCGCTCGCCGCCGTACTCGCGGTGGGTGCCGCGCTCGGCGTCGTCGCCCTGCTGGAAGCGACACCTGACCAGCCGAACACGCCCTTGATCACGTACGAGCAAGCGGGCCAGGGGAGTTGACCGTGGCCGCGATCCGCACCCCGGCAGCCACGGCATCCTCTGCCGCCCCGGCTGCCCCCGACACCCCGGCGGCCCCCACCCGCTCGGCCTGGCGTGACGTACCCCGCTTCCAGGTCCGCCGGTTCGCGGAGCTGGTCATGGCGGACGCCCCGGCCCTCGCCGAGCAGATCCTGCGCGAGATCCAGCGCGAGTACCCCCAACTGCCCGTCGTTCTCGACGAGTCGGGCGAGCCGATGGCCCTGGTCGGCATCCGCCGCGCGATAGAGGTTTTCGTCGAGCACCTGGAGAAGTCGGAGGGCCGCCCGACCGTACCGCCGGGCGTCTTCCAGGACTTCGGCCGCGGCGAGGGCTACAACGGCCGCTCCCTGGACTCGCTCCAGGCGATCTACCGGTTGGGCGTACGGCTGGCCTGGCGCCGTTTCGCCGAGATCGGCCAGATCGTCGACATTCCGCCGCCCGCGATGTACGAGCTGGTGGACGCGGGCTACGAGTACCTGGACGGCCTGGTCGACCAGTCGGTGCGCGGCTACGCCGAGGCGGCGGCACGGCAGGCTGGCGAGCGGCTGCGTCTGCAACGCCGCCTGATGGAATTGCTGCTGGCCGAACACCACCGGGGCGATCCGGCGGACGCCCTGACGGAGCGGGCGGCCCGGATCGGCTGGCCGCTGCCCGAGAAGGTCGCCGTGGGCGTGTTGCTGCGCCCGGCACGGGAGGCGGTGGCGCCGGCCGTGGGGCAGGGGGTGCTGCTCGACATGGAGTACGAGCAGCCGCGCATGGTCGTCCCCGAGCCGGACGCCGGCGGCCGCCCCGAACTGCTGCACCGGGCCCTGACCGGCTGGGCGGGCGCGATCGGCCCCCCGGTGCCCCTCGCCGACGCGGCGAAGTCGCTGCGCTGGGCCGAGGCGGCCGTACGCCTGATGGAACGGGGGCTGCTGCCGGCCGGCGACGTCCTGTACTGCACCGAGCACACGGAAGCTCTCGTGCTGTTGCAGCCCGAGGAGTTGATCGACGACCTCGCGGTGCGGTGCCTGGCACCGCTGCAGCACTGCGGGCCCACGCACGGGCGGCGGCTGGCGGAGACGCTACTGGCGTGGCTGGAGACCAGGGGCGGGGCGCCGGAGGTGGCGGCCCGTCTGGGGGTCCACCCCCAGACGGTTCGGTACCGCCTCCGTCAGATCCGGGAGCTGTGGGGCGACGAGATGGACGACCCGGATCGACGGTTCGAGCTGGAGTTGGTGCTGCGGGCCCAGCGGTTGAGGGGGGCGCTGGGGGAGGCGCCGAGGTAGCAGGTGCGGGGTGCTCGGTACCTGCTGTCAGGTGGTCTGGCGGGCGGGCTCCGTGCGGCGGGAGGGGGTGCGGGCGGCCGCGGCGCGCAGGCGTCGGCCTCGGCGCGTGAGCCCCCAGGGCTTGAGGATCGAGATCACCGTCATGAAGACGTACGCCGACAGCGACACGATCGGCCCGAACAGCACGTCCCCGGCGTCGGGCAGCGGCCCGCCGGCGGCGACGGCCTCGACGGCGGAGGTCACGCCGGGGCGCAGGGCGAAGACGGTGGCGACGGTCGTGCCGAGGGTCACCCAGAACTTGACGTAGACCCAGTGGTGCCGCGCCAGCCCCCACTGCGTGCCCAGCGACAGCACGAGCCCGCTGAGCAGGGTGAGAAAGGCGACCGGCAGCAGGAGCCAGTCCGCGAACAGCTTCATGGCCCGCACGGACGCCTCCACGGTCACCGCGGACCCGGTGGTGGCCGCGGTGATCCCGAGCGCGAGCAGCCCGAACGTGAGCCCGAGCCAGCCGGCGGAGGCGATGACATGGACGACGAGGGCGGCCCGGCGGGCGGGCCGGCTCAGTTTCCTGGACGACGTGGAGGACATGGACACCACCGTGCCGGGCCACGCCGTCGAGGACGTCTGACGGCGGGAGTAACCCCGCGTACTGACGTCGGCGTACCCGGCGCCGCCCGCCCTGCTCCGTTCGCCACGCGGGGCCGATGATTCCGGCCGCCGGACCAGGTCATCACCGGAGCAGCGGGGATACGAGGAGAAGCGCCCCGCTTCCGAGCAGAGGAGACCCTGATGCGCCAACCGTCACCCCACCCCGCCCTGCGACAGCTCGACGCCTTCGTGGGCGAATGGGACCTGTGGGCCCTCGGCCGCAGCGTCGGCCCGTTCAGGACGGAGTTCGCCTGGCTGGAGGGCGGCGCCTTCCTGGTCCAGCGCTCGGACGTCGTCCCGGAGACCTCCCTCCCGGGCGAGTGGGGCCCGAACGCCCCGTTCCCCACCGTCTCCCTGATCGGCTACGACGACACGGCCGACGAATTCACCGCCCTCTACGCCGACGGCCGAGCCGTCGCCCGCACCTACCGAGCCACCATGACCGCCCGCACCTGGCACCAGTGGCGCTCGGCCCCCGGCTTCCACCAACGCCTCACCGCCACCATCAGCCCCGACGGCAACATGATCGAGGGCCAGTGGGAGCAGTCCCCTGACGGTGAGCGGTGGACTACGGACTTCGACGTGACGTACGTGCGGACGGGGGCGGGAAAGCCGCAGGGCTGAGAGGGCCGGACTGAAGGGACCGACGGGGCAGGAATCGAGTCGTTCCGCGCAAGGCCATTGCCGGGGGAAACGCACTTTGAGTAGCCTGTGTTCGTTATTCCGATCGGCTGTTGAAATCTCGAACGCAGCCTCGCATGCAAGGGAGGGGGCCGCACGTGGGACGCCTCGTACCAGCCGTGACCCGGGCTCTCGACATTCTCGAGCTCTTCCTCGACGGGGACGGGACGCTCTCCGCCCCCGACATCGTGCGCAAGCTTCAGTTGCCGAGGACCACCGTGCACGAGCTGGTGACCACTCTGGCGGCTCGGTCGTACATCGTCCAGGTCCCGGGTCAGCCGGGACGGTACCGCCTGGGTGTACGGCCGTACCAGCTCGGCAGCCGGTATGCGGAGCAGCTCGACCTCGCGGCCGAGGGACAGCAGGTCGCCCGGTCCGTCGCGGAGACGTGCGACGAGACCGTGCACGTGGCGATCCTGGAGGGCACGGACGTCATCTACATCGCGAAGGTCGACTCGACGCACGCGGTGCGGATGGTGTCCGCGGCGGGCCGTCGGCTGCCCGCCCACTGCACGTCCGTCGGCAAGATGCTGCTGGCCTCCCTTCCCGACTCGGAGCTGTCGTCCCGTATCCCCGACGGGGCCGAGCTCGTCGCCATGACGCCCAACAGCATCACCGACCCCGGCGCGCTGCGCGAGGCCCTCGCCGAGATCCGGCAGCGGGGGATCGCCGTCGAGAGCCGGGAGTCCAACCCGGACGTGTCGTGCGTGGCCGCACCCGTGCGGGACCGCACCGGGCAGGTCGTCGCCGCGCTCTCCATCTCCGTGCCGATGATCCGCTGGAGCGACGAGCGGCGTGCCGAGCTGGAACAGCTCTCCGCCAAGGGGGCCGCCGAACTGTCGGAGCGCCTGGGGTACCGGAGCGTTGCGTGACGGCGCCGTACGAGGTGGCCGTGCGCGCGCAGGCGCAGCTCGGTGAGGGGCCGACCTGGGATCCGGGGAGTGGCCGGCTGGTCTGGATCGACATCCTCGGTGCGCGGATACACACCTACGACCCCGTCTCCGGGCGTCGCACGGTCCGTACCACCCACCAGCACATCGGCGCCGTCAAGCCGCGCGTCGGCGGCGGGCTCGTCCTCAACCTCCGGGACGGCGTGGCGCTCCTCGACCCGGACCACCGCTTCCGCTGGCTGCATCACGAACCCGTCCCCGGCCGCCGCGCCAACGACGCCGCCGTCGCGCCCGACGGGTCCCTGTGGGCGGGCACCATGCGCTACGACGAGGCGCCGGGCGGCGGCACCCTGTCCCGGATCACCGGTGAGGCCTCGGTCGAGGTGGTCCTCGACGACGTGGCCGTGAGCAACGGCACGGGGTGGAGTCCGGACGGGCAGCTCATGTACTACGTCGACTCCCCGACGCGCCGTGTCGACGTCTTCGACTTCGCCGACGGGCGGCCCCTGAACCGGCGTCCGCTGGTCGAGATCGAGGACGGCGCAGGCTTCCCGGACGGGCTCACCGTCGACGCCGAGGGCTGCGTGTGGGTGGCCCTGTGGGACGGCGCGGCGGTACGGCGCTACACGCCGGCCGGCGAGCTGGACCGCGTGATCCCACTTCCCGTCCCCCGAGTGACGGCCTGCACCTTCGCCGGCCCCGACCTGACGGACCTGTACATCACCACGGCCCGCGTCGGCCTCGCCTCGCCGCCCGCGCTGTCGGGGTCCGTGTTCGTGGTGCCGGGCGCGGGGAAGGGGTTGGCGCAGCCGGCGTTCAGGGGCTGAGGCCGGGCCGGGGTCGAGGGCTCATTTCAGGGCGGCCGCGCGAGCATCCGCACTCCGCCGACGCCACCCTTCTACCCCAACCCCGCCGCCTTCCGCTCCTCCGCGGTCAACGGCGGCCCGTTGAGCGCTGGCTTGAGCGGGCCGATCGCCGCGGCCAGGAGGACGGACGGGGACAGCAGTACCTCGGCGGTGCGTTCCAGGGACGTCACGTCCGTGACCCGGCGGGCGATGCGGCCGTTGCCGGTGGCGGTATGCATGAGGCGGTCCACGTACGCGGCGACGAGCCGTTCGCGGAGGGTGGGGCCGGCTTCGGTGGCGCCCGGGTAGAACACGTCCTGCCCGATGGCGAGGTCCCAGGCCGCGCCGACCGGGCGGGCCACCGCCTTCTGGACGCGGCGTGACAGGCCAGGTGCCGCCCACCCCTGACGGCGTGTCACGTCCCGCAGGATCAGGGCGCTTTGGGCGGCGACCGCCAGGCCATGGCCGTACACCGGGTTGAACGCGGCGAGGGCGTCGCCGAGGACGACGAAGTTCTCCGGCCACGCCGGCATCCGCTCATAGAAGTAGCGGCGGTTGACGGTGGCCCGGGTGACCGACACGCCGGACAGCGGCTCGGCGTTCTCGAGCAGTTCGCCGATCAGCGGGTGCCGCAGCTTCTCGCGGGCCCACGGAACGAAGTCCTCGGCCACGTCGGTGGGTTCGCCGCCCCGGGTGCCGGACAGGGTGACGATCCACCGGCCGTTCTCGATCGGCAGCAGGAAGCCCGCCCGGCCCGGCCCTCCGGCCCGCGGGTCGGGCTGCACGTTGACGACCGGGAAGCCGTCCCTGGCGTCCTCCGGGGCGAGGTAGAGCCGACTGGAGTACGCCAGCCCGGAGTCGACCTCGCGCTGCTGAGGTGCGGGAAGACCGAGGGCCCTGAGCCACCGGGGCGCCCCGGAGCCGCGGCCGGTGGCGTCGACCACCAGGCCTGCCCGGAGAATGCGCTCGGCGCCGTCGTGCGCCCGGATCCGTACGCCCGTCACGGCGGCGTCGGTACCGGCCAGCCCCACCGCCTCCGTGCGCTCGACCAGCTCGATCCGCTCGTCGGCGAGGACCTGCGCCCGGATCGTCGCGTCCAGCAGGTCCCGGCCGGCCAGGATCACGTGGTGGGACTCGGGCCAGCGCCGGAACCAGCCGCGCGCCGACATGGCGACCACGTCCGTCGTGACCGGCAGCCGGCGCGCCCCGGCGTCCCGGAGCACGTCGGTGACCCCCGGCAGCAGCTCCTCCATGGCCCGGACCCCGCCCGACCACAGCATGTGCGCGTGCCGCGCCTGCGGCAGCCCCTTGCGGGGGGTCGGGTCGCCGGGCAGGGAGTCCCGGTCCACGACGAGCACACGGTCGACGAATCCGGCGAGCGCGCGGGCCGCGAGCATGCCGGTGTGGGATCCCCCCAGGACGACGGCGGTTCTGACGTCTGGGGCGGGGCGTTCATTCATGCGGGGGCACTCTCTGCCGGGGCGGCCGCTCGGGCGCGTACCGCCTCGATGTCGTTGGGATGGCGGAGGGCTCGGGACACGGCCTGGATCTCCCGCAGCAGATACGCGGTGTCCGGGCCGGACGGGGAGGCGTCGGCGTCGGCCTTCGGGGACCGCTGCCTGACGTCGACGGCGTCCAGGATCGTCATGGCCGCGGCGAGGGCCGCCGCCCGGGTGGGCTCGAAGCCGAGGGCGAGGGCCGCGTCGTACGACCGTCCGCGCAGGTCCTCGTCGAGGTGCCGGGACACCTGCAGCAGCCCGTCGCGGACGAACGTCTCACGGCGGATCAGGCGCAGTTCCGGGGTGCCGCGCAGGGTGAAGGGCTCGCGTGCGCCGTTCACGGACCGCATCAGCACGGAGAGGGGACGCAGGTGCCGGTGGCGGCGCCGGATGCGCCAGCGTTCGTGCAGGTACTGGCCGGAGTGCGGGATGATGAAGCCCACCGCGACCAGGGAGGCCGAGACGCAGGCGGCCGACGGCGCCAGGTCGGTGCTCAGCCAGTCCAGGTCGTGGCCCGTCCATCGGGCGACGACGGCGGTGAGCTTGGACGCGTCGAAGAGCAGGTTCGTCGCGTAGCCGACGCCCAGGAACCGCAGGCCCCAGCGCAGCCAGGCGTCGAGGCCCTCGGTGCGGATCCAGTTCCAGATCAGCCTTGCCGTGATCGTGCAGGCCACGGTGTGCGCGAGCAGGTAGAGCAGGATCTGCTCGCGCATGAAGGGCGTGGTGGCGTAGTACGTGTCCAGGTCCCGCAGCCGCTCCACGGGGGCGTCCGCGAGCGCGAAGAGCGCCCACAGGGTGATGACCACGCCGGCGTAGACGGAGACGACCCAGCGGGTCGCCCGGCGGGTGGCGGCCGAGCGGTTGGACAGGCCGTTGCGCCAGGCGATGATCATCAGCAGCCAGGACGCGCACAGCGCGGTGATGAGCGAGTACACCCAGGGGGCCGAGATGTTCGGTACCCCGGTGACGCGGTTGGTCCAGGCGATGGTGCCCGGGGCGGCGAAGACGAACACCGCGCAGGCGAACAGCAGCAGGCCGCCGACGGCGCGCAGCAGGGGGTCCCGCCACATCCTGAGGATGCTGGGCAGCTTGATCGCCAGGGCGGCGGCCAGGGCGACGGTGGGGATCCAGAAGGAGATGTGGACATCGCCGAAGAGCCTCGAGGAGGTCGACGCCAGCACGGTCACCGCGCCGTCCTCCCGCTCCCGCTCCCGCGGTAGCCCATCGAACGCTGCACCGGCCCGAGCGCCACATCCGCCCCCCGCCCCGACAGCAGCGGCCGGAACGCGGCCGCCAGCCGGTGCCCGAAGTCGTCCGCCTCGGCCTCGTCCCGCTCGCGCGAGCCGTTGCGGGCGGCGACCGCGAGGGCGATGCCCTTCCAGCCGGGGGTGCCGGCGAGGGCGTGTGCGTGCGCGGCCGCCGTACCGTCGGTGTGGTGGTGGCCGTGGCCGGCGTGCATGTGCCACAACTCATGGCCGAGGATGACCAGTTGCTGCATCGCCTCGGCCCGCTCCTCCACGATGACCAGGTCGAAGTCCTGGAACTCCACCCACAGCCCGGTCACCTCGATCTCGTCGGGGAACCGCTCGAACCGCAGCTCGACGGGCCGTCCGCCGCGCCGGGTGCTCATCTCCGCGCACAGGGCGTGGCACAACTCGCGTACGTCGGCCGGGGGGTGGGGTCCGGCCCGCAGGGCGGCACTCAGATCGGAGGCCAGCTCACGCATCCCGGAACCGGAACGGGAGCGCCGCAGCCGCAGCGCCGCAGCGACCCGGGCCGCCCTCGTGCGCGCGCCCGCGATGTCCATCGCACCCCCTGTTCCGCCGCCTGTCGGCGGGCTGTTCGAGCCTACGCGTCGCGAAGTGTCCGCGTCATGTGGTCCGGCGACCGTAGTTCAACGGGCGACGACCGCAGTTGAGTCGGGGGAGACAAACGGCGATCGGAATTCGTGCACAAGCATTGACGGGCAAGCGCTTGCATCCTACGGTCCCGTTCGAGGATGCGAGCGCTATTCGATATTTCGACAGGCGTATCGCGCACCGGAAAGGTGACCATGCAAACCGCCCGCTTCACCCTCGACCCCGCCTTCACGGTCGGTGAGGTCAACCCACGTCTCTTCGGATCCTTCGTCGAACACCTCGGCCGCTGCGTCTACACCGGCATCTTCGAACCGGACCATCCCACGGCCGACGAAACGGGCCTGCGCCAGGACGTCCTGGATCTCGTCCGCGAACTCGGCGTCACCACGATCCGCTACCCCGGCGGCAACTTCGTCTCCGGTTACAAGTGGGAGGACTCGGTCGGCCCCGCCGAGGACCGCCCCCGCCGTCTCGACCTCGCCTGGCACTCCATGGAGACCAACCGCTTCGGCCTGTCCGAGTACATCGACTTCCTGCGCAAGATCGGTCCCCGGGCCGAGCCCATGATGGCCCTCAACCTCGGTACCCGCGGCGTCGCGGAAGCCCTGGAGCTCCAGGAGTACGCCAACCACCCGGCCGGCACCGCCCTGTCCGACCTCCGTGTCACGCACGGCGACAAGGACCCCTTCGGTATCAGGCTGTGGTGCCTCGGCAACGAGATGGACGGCCCCTGGCAGACGGGCCACAAGACGGCCGAGGAGTACGGCCGTGTCGCCGCCGAGACCGCCCGCGCCATGCGCCAGATCGACCCGGACGTCGAACTCGTCGCCTGCGGCTCCTCCAGCCAGTCCATGCCGACCTTCGCCGCATGGGAGGCGACGGTCCTCAAGGAGACGTACGACCTCGTCGACCACATCTCGCTGCACGCCTACTACTGGCCCGAGAACGGCGACATCGACTCCTTCCTGGCGTCCGCCGTCGACATGGAGTCCTTCATCGAGAACGTCGTCGCGACCGCCGACCACGTGGGCGCGCGGCTCAAGTCGAAGAAGCGGATCAACCTGTCCTTCGACGAGTGGAACGTCTGGTACCTGCCCGAGTGGGAGGAGCACGCCAAGACGCTGACGGACTGGCCACAGGCCCCTCGCCTCCTGGAGGACAACTACAGCGTCATGGACGCGGTCGTCTTCGGCTCGCTCCTCATCGCGCTGCTGCGGCACGCCGACCGCGTCACGATCGCCTGCCTCGCCCAGCTGGTCAACGTCATCGCGCCGATCATGACCGAGCCGGGCGGCCCGGCATGGCGGCAGACGACGTTCTTCCCGTTCGCACAGGCCTCCAGGTACGGCCGCGGCCAAGTGCTCGACGTCCGGGTGGACTCCCCGACGTACGAGACGAAGAAGTACGGCGAGGCCGACCTGCTGCACGCCACCGCCGTGCGCGCCGAGGACGGCACGGTCACCGTCTTCGCGGTCAACCGCAGCCGCACCGACGCCCTCCCGCTCGACGTCGCCCTGAACGACCTCGACCTGACGGCGGTCGTCGAGCACAGCGCCCTCGCGGACGCCGACCCGGACGCCCGCAACACCCTCGACGAGCCGGAGCGGGTCGCCCCGCACGCCGTCGAGGGAACGGCACTCGAGGACGGCAGCCTCACCGCCGTACTGGAACCGCTGTCCTGGAACGTGATCCGCCTGAGCTGACCGGACGATCTTCACAGGGCCCCAAGACTGCGCTCAGCTTCCCTAAGGCTCTGCTCAGCTTGGGGCCCTACGGTCGCTCCCCATGCGCACGTTGATCCTGCTCGCCCTCGCGGGCCTCGGGGCCCAGCTCGTGGACGGCAGCCTCGGCATGGCCTACGGGGTCACCTCGACCACGCTGCTGCTCGCCCTGGGCACCAACCCCGCCGCCGCCTCCGCGACCGTCCATCTCGCCGAGATCGGTACGACACTGATGTCGGGGGCGGCGCACTGGCGTTTCGGGAACGTCGACTGGAGGGTGGTCGCGCGGATCGGCGTGCCGGGCGCGGTGGGTGCGTTCCTCGGGGCGACGGTGCTGTCGCGGCTGTCGGCCGAGGTCGCGAAGCCGGTGATGTCCTCGATCCTGCTGGGGCTGGGTGGGTACGTCCTGGTCCGGTTCACCTTCCGGGGGCTGCCGAAGGGCCGGCTGGGCAGGCCGCTCCGGCGCCGGTTCCTGGCCCCGCTGGGACTGGTCGCCGGCTTCCTCGACGCCACCGGGGGAGGGGGCTGGGGCCCGGTCGGTACGCCCGCTCTCCTCGCCTCCGGCCGGATGGAGCCGCGCAGGGTCATCGGCTCCATCGACACCAGCGAGTTCCTCGTCGCGGTGGCCGCCAGCCTCGGCTTCCTGTTCTCCCTGGGCTCCCAGGGCATCGACGCAATGTGGGTCGCCGCCTTCCTGCTGGGCGGTCTGGTCGCCGCGCCCCTCGCCGCCTGGCTGGTGCGGCTGCTGCCGCCGAGGGTGCTGGGGTCGGCGGTCGGCGGAGTGATCGTCGTGACCAACGCCCGCACCCTGCTGCCCGATGGCGTGCTCCACGTCGCCCTGTACGCCCTGTGGGCCGCCGCCCTTGCGTACTCGGTCCGCGCCCACCTCAAAGAGCGCAACGCGGTCGCGGCCGAGCCCGCCGAGGGGCGTCAGCCGGTCGGCACCTGACCGACCGGACGGACGTACCGGGATCCCTCAACTCGCCTGTGAATGGCTGGAGTTCGTCGTGGCCATGCCATGCGCGGCCCCCTACGATGCGAACGCCTTCGACCTTCACAGAAAAGTCATTGTTTCTTCAAAGATTCAACCGGCTTGAAAACAGGGTCGGAGGCGCAGCCACCCCCCATCCCCAAGGAGAGCTCCATGGCACGTGGACTCCTGCGACTCCTGCTGAGCGGCGGCGCGCTGGCCGCTCTGCTCACCGCGACGTTGCCCGCTCAGGCCGCGCCGGCGTTCGAAGACCCGCCGCCGGACAAGATCGTCATCAAGGTCGCCACGGTGAACGGCTCCGGCTGCCCCCAGGGCACCACCGCCGTCGCCGTCTCCGAGGACAACACCGCGTTCACGGTGACGTACAGCGACTACCTCGCCCAGGTCGGCGGCAACTCCGACCCCACGGCGTTCCGTAAGAACTGCCAGCTCAGCCTGATCGTGCACGTCCCCGGTGGCTTCACCTACGCCATCGCCAGCGCCGACTACCGCGGCTTCGCCTCTCTCCAGCCCGGCGCGAATGCCCTGCAGAGAGCCTCGTACTACTTCCAGGGCTCACCGAACACGCAGTTCCGCAGCCACCCGTTCAGCGGCCCCCTCAACGACAACTGGCAGGCCACCGACGAGACCGACTGGGCCCAGCTGATCTGGGCGCCCTGTGGAAAGCAGCGCAACTTCAACATCAACACCGAGCTGCGCGTCAACGCCGGCTCGTCGTCTCCGAGCAAGGTCAGCTTCATGACCATGGACTCGACCGACGGTGACATCAGCACGGTGTACCACCTGGCGTGGAAGGAGTGCCCGGGCAAGTAGCAGCACCGCCTGCGCAGGCCGAGCCGCGCCCGACGATGGCAGTCGGGCGCGGCTTGGCGTCGAGGCGGGTCAGGTCAGCTCTCCACCCCCACGAGTCCTGGGCCAGGGTGGTGCGCGGGACGGTGTTCGCGGCGTAGACGGCGAGCGCGGCGACCCGGGTCGTGATCGTCTCGTCGAAGCAGAGCTGTCGGAGTACTCGCCGAGGGCGTCGCAGTGCCAGATCTCCACCAGGGCGTTGTTCAGCGGCGCGCAGGTGCTGTCGTCGACGACGGCGAGCGTGAGCTCCAGAGGGATGCCGGTCCTGTCCTCGTTCATGAGCACGGCACCGTAGGAACGCATTCTGTTGATGGGCTGCCAGTTGAGCAAAGTGAACATCCGTCAAGTTCGTTGTCGGACACGTCACTTACGTCTCCCGCGCCACTTCGATTCGACGGAGATCGAAGGCGCGTGCGGGGTGCGGCGCGCACGCCCAGGCTGGTCGGCGTACGAGAGAACAACGGGGAACAACGGGGAAAGGAAGTACCTCATGTCCATCCGCAAGAGCCGACTCGCCCTCGGCGTCGCCGCCTTCGTCGGCACCGCCGCCATGCTCGCCGTGCCCACCTCCGCCCAGGCGGCCGGGGACCCCGCGACCTGGCCCTGCGACCCGTCGGAGTTCTGCATCTACCACGACGGGCAGGGCGGCGGCGCGCACTACTCGCTGTCGGACGGCGCGTCCAACCTGGGCCAGCTGGCGGGCGGTCTCAATGACCACGTGTGGTCGGTGAAGAACATCTCCGGCAGCTCGTGGTGCCTGTACCGGGACGCGAACTACGAGAACGAGATCCAGGTGATCCTGGACGGGCAGGCGCTCGACCTGGCGTCGCCCGTGCGGGACCAGGTCAGCTCCGTCGAGGAGTGCTGAGAGGCCCTGCCGGGCCCTGACGGACGACGAGCGCCCCGTCGCACCCTTGCGGTGCGGCGGGGCGCCCCATGACTTCTGAGGGTGTCAAGAGCCGACGAACCCCGGAGCATGTGAGTGCCCGACGTGCTGAACGGGGATGGCTCACATGGCCGTACGCATTCACTTCACCGACGACGATCTCGCCCAGATCAGGCTGGCGCAGGCTCCCGACCCCATGTGGGAGGCGCTGCTCAGCATGCACATGCTCCAGACGGACACCGGTTCCGCCGTATTCGGCGGCTGGCGGCGCCGGGTACGACGCCAACTGCCCGCCGCCGTACGCCCGTTGCTCCGCATGGCCCCGCCCGTCGGCTACTCGGCCGACTTCCTCACCCCGGCCGCCGGCACGGGCGGCCTGGACGCGGGGATCGGCGCCCTGTTGTCCACGCCACGGCAACGGCTGCGCGGCGACCTGGTGGAACTGTCCCGCGCGGGCCGCCGACTGCCGCCCTGGGCCCGGGCCCTCGCCGACGGCGACACGGAGGCCGTCGGCCACCTCGCGCGCGTCTTCCGGGCGTACTTCACGGCCGCGCTGGCCCCCTGGTGGGGTCGCGTCCGCACCCGCTTCGGCGCTGAACGTGCCGCGCACGGACGGTATTTGGCCGACGGCGGCCTCGGCGCGCTGCTCGGTGCCCTCCACCCCGGCCTCGTCTGGCAGCGGCCCGTACTGGAGGTGACGGGGCTGGGCGCGGACCGTGACGTCCGCCTCGACGGACGCGGGCTCCTCGTCCTCCCGTCGTACTTCTGCTGGCGCAAGCCGACGCTGCTGAAGGATCCGGCGCTGCCGTGCGTCGTCGTCTACCCGATGACCCACGAGACCGCCCTGAACGGCGGCACGCCAGGGCTCCGCTCCTTGAACGCCCTCCTCGGGCGCACCCGCGCCGGGATCCTCGAATCGGTCGCCGACCACGGCGTGACGACGACCGAACTCGCCCACGACGCGGGCATCTCACCGGCCACGGCCAGCCATCACGTGGGCATCCTGCGCAAGGCGGGGTTACTCAGCACGTGCAGGGCGGGCAAGGCGGCGCTGCACTCCGTCACACCGCTGGGGCTTGCCCTGCTGGACGGACGTGCGCGATGAACTCCGTCCAGGTGGTGGGGGAGAGGGTGAGGTGGGGCCCCGCCTGGTTCTTGGAGTCGCGGACGTGGATGGCGTGGGGGAGGGGGGCGACCTCTACGCAGTCGCCGGAACCGCCGCTGCTGTAGCTGGACTTGCGCCAGGAGAGGGCCACTTCGATGCAGTCGCCCTGGCTGCCGCTGCTGTAGCTGCTCTTGAACCAGGCCAGTTCGGAAGTGCTCATAGCGCTCCTCGCATTCGCTTCAGCAGGCCCCTGGAGTCCTCGGGGGTGAGGGCCTGCGAGCGCAGTTTCGCATACCGCTGGTGCAGGAGACTGATCGATTTCGGGTCGGTGATGAGACGGCCGTTCTCCTGCCCTTCGGAGTAGGCGAACCACTTGTTCTCGGGCGTCTCAAGCAGCTGCAAGGGGCCGTCCAGGCCCGCGTGCACGGGCTGCCGCAGCGGCATGATCTGCACCTCGATGTTCCAGTGCCGATCGATCAGGCCCAGCAGGTGGTCGAGCAGCTCGCGTGTGACTTCTTTGCCGCCTGTGTGGCGCTCAAGTACGGCCTGCTCGATGATGAAGCTGAGCGCGCACGGCGGTGTCCGCTGCGTCGACAGGAGCTCCTGACGGGCGAGGCGCGCTTCGATCCGTTGGTCGAGCTCTTCGTCGTTCGGGATCGGGGGCACACTCAGCGACACAGCCCGCGCGTACGCCCTGGTCTGCAACAGGCCCGGGATGACGCGGCATTCGTAGGTGTAGAGGCTGATTGCCATGGCTTCCAGCTGAGCCCAGCGCCGGAACCACGCGGCCAACCCCGGCTGCCGAGCCAGATGCCGCGCCGCATTGACCAACGCCCCCGTGTTCCCCAGCACCGGTTCCGACCGGTCCGCGAACGTCGGATCCGGCATCCGCCGCCCCAACTCCACCGAAGCCACCGTGTGTTTGGACAGCCCCACCAGGTCCCCGAACTCCTCCCGGCTCAACCCCGCATGCTCCCGCAGTGCCTGGACCACCGCGCCGAACGTCCGCAGACTGTCCGACGACTCCGGCTCGCCACCCGTACCCACCACGCCATCGACCACGGTCGGTCACCTCCCGCACTCATGGTCACGGCCAGTGATGAGTACTGTCCAGCCCGTCACCGCGTACGCTGCCGCAGCGTACGCGCCTCCCACCTGGTGAACTGCCGTCCCCGCCCGCCAGATTGAGCGCATGCCCGCACCTCGTACCCCGCAACCCCCGGTTACCGTACGTGTGTTCACCCAGCGCCTCAGTGCCACCCCGCGCGGCGCCCGCCTCGCCCGGCACCTCGCCGTGAACCAGCTCCACACCTGGGGCATCCCGCACGGCAGCGACGCCTCCGACGCCGTGGCGTCGATCGTGGCCGAGCTGGCCGCGAACGCGGTGACCCACGGCCGTGTCCCCGGCAGGGACTTCGAGCTGCGGCTGTCGTTGCCCACGGGCAGCATCCGCGTCGAGGTCAGCGACACCCGTACCGAATCCCACCCCCCGAAACCCGGCGACGTACGCCTTCCGCACCCCCTCGACGAACACGGCCGCGGCCTCGTCCTCGTCGAGGCGCTGGCCGACAGGTGGGAGGTGGTGGAACGGGACGAGTCGCCCGGCAAGACCGTCTGCGCCGAGGTCGATCTGCCCGCGTGGTCGGCCCTGGTCCGGATGCGTGGAACCGGTCAACAGCCTTGACGCGCATGGGGTTCGATTCTACGGTCCCGTTCGAACTTGCGAGCACTGTTCGGTATGCCGACCGACGACCCGGCCTGTCACCCCCACCGCAAGGAGGACCCGCATGCCCCGCACCCTCCGCAAGCGCACAGCCCTGATCGCGCTCCCCGCCGCCGCTCTCCTCGCCCTCATCCCGTCCTCGGCGACCGCGTACCCCAACCCCGGCCGCGTCACCGGCGACATCGTCACCCACGACCCGACGATGCTGCGCACCTCGTCCGGCCAGTACCTGCTCTACGCCACCGGCGGCGGCATCGCCAACAAGACCTCCAGCGACCGCACCGCCTTCAGGAACGGCGCCGACGCGTTCTCCTCCCGGCCGGGCTGGTGGTCCACCTACTCCTCCGTGCCGGAGGCCTGGGCGCCGGACATCTCGTACCACGGCGGCAAGTACCTGATGTACTACTCCGTCTCGAAGTTCGGCTCCAACACGTCCGCCATCGGGCTGGCCACGTCCACGACGGGTCAGCCCGGCAGCTGGACCGACCAGGGCACCGTCTACACCTCCGGCTCGTCCAGCGACTACAACGCCATCGACCCGAACCTCTTCGTGAACGACGACGGCAAGTGGTGGCTGTCCTTCGGGAGTTGGTGGACGGGGATCAAGATGATCCAGATCAACCCGTCCACGGGGAAGCAACTCTCCTCCCACACCACCCGCCACTCCCTCGCCTCCCGCCCGACCGGCACCAAGGCCGTGGAGGCACCCTTCATCGTGAAGCGGGGCGGCTACTACTACCTCTTCGCCTCCTACGACACCTGCTGCGCGGGCACCAGCTCCACGTACAAGGTCAAGGTCGGCCGCGCCACCAGCATCACTGGCCCGTACGTCGACAAGAGCGGCGTCTCGATGATGAACAACGGCGGTACCCCGGTCCTGGAGTCCCACGGCAGCATCATCGGCCCCGGCGGCCAGTCGATCATGAACGACGCGGACGGCGACCTGATCGTCTACCACTACTACGACGCCAACGACAACGGCACACCCAAGCTGGGCATCAACCTCTTGAACTGGAGCACAGGTTGGCCGCTCGCCTACTGACCCTGCCGGCAGCGCGGATCCCTGACCGCGCGGTGGGGCCGGGGACCCACGACCACGTCCCCGGCTGCAGCGCGAGGTGATTTCCCGTCAGCCCGTTGGCGTACCCCCTGACCGGCGACAGGCTGATCCCTTGTGCCGGGCGGCGTATTTCCCGTCAAAAGAGGATCCGGGCGTGCGTCCCGCTGCACCACGATGCAGACGGGCCGGGCGGAACGGGGGACTCCCGGGGCGTCGGCCTGCAATGGCCGCACCACTGGGGGGAACCTGTGAAACACGCATCCTTCGACATCCATGACATTCTCCATCCCCTTGATCTCGCTGCCCGACAGCAGCTGGAGAAGATCCCGGGGCTCCAGATGGCGGTGAAGAAGTACCGCAGCCTGGTCGCGGACCGCCGCGACCGTGCCATGTTGCTGTCCAGCGCGATCCGTCTGGGCCCGCGCCAGGTGCCGGACGTCCACAAACTGCTGCCGCCGATCTGCGCGTCCTTCGGCATCGAGGAGCCCGAGCTGTATCTCATGTCAGGACCGGCCAACGCGATGACGATGGGGCACTCCAGGACCTGCATCGTGATCCACAACGAGCTGCTCCTGGACCTTCCCGAGGACGAGATCCAGGCGGTGCTGGCTCATGAATGCGGCCACATACTTGCCGAGCACGTGCTCTACCGGCAGATGTCGATCGCGCTGTTCAGCGGCATGGGATCGCTGGGCGGCAAGGCCGGGATGGTGGCCGCGCTGTTCTCGGAACCGCTGAAGGTGGCGCTGCTGGACTGGTACCGCAAGAGCGAACTCACCGCGGACCGGGCCGCGGTGATGTTCATGGGAGGCCCCGAGGAACTTCAGCGCGCCCTCTTCCACCTCCACGGGATCCCCAAGTGGCTGCCGAAGGAGCAGATCGACTACGCCGCGTTCGCCTCCCAGGCCGACGAGTTCGAGGCGGTGATGAACGAGACGAAGCTCGACCGCTTCCTCCTGCGACAGATCGACAAGGAGATGACCCACCCGAACCCGGCACTGCGGCTGCGGGAGATCGGGCGGTGGGCGCAGTCGGAGACGTTCCGGCAAGTCCGGGCGATCGCGCAGGCTTCAGGCAGCACAGGGACCGGCGGGGTTGACAGGGACGACTGCAGCGGATGCGGCCGTCCGGTCCGGGCCGACTGGCTGTTCTGCCAGGGCTGCGGAAACGAACTCAGGACCACGGCGGGGGCAGGCTCATGAGCGCGTTCAGCAGCGAGAAACTCATCGCCGTCGTGGTTCCCGACCTTGCACCGGTGGCGGACGATGTGGTCGGCCACTTCAAGGAACGGGGTTACGAGACCGTCTGTGTCGCGGTGCCGGCCGGCGGACACGAGGTCAGCATCACCAAGGGTGGCGTGTTCAAGAAGGCGCTCGGTCTGCGCACCGCGCTCAAGATCGAGATCCTGCCGCAGCCGACAGGGACGCTGGTCCGGGCGGGAGTCGGGATCTTCGGCAAGCAGGCGGTACCCCTCGCGATCGCCATGCTCGTCACCTGGCCGGTTCTGCTGACGCAGATCTGGGGGCTCATCAACCAGGCCGGGCTGGACGACGAGGCGATCAAGGTGACCGAGCTGAGTCTGAACCGCCTGTCCCGACTGGCGGGTCGGCCGGACACCGCGGGTGGGCCTGCCCAGTCACCCGACGGATCGCCGGGATTCTGCCATCGGTGCGGCCAAGCACGGTCCACCGGAGCCGACTTCTGCACGAAGTGCGGCGCTCCGCGCTTGGACCACATGGCAGCCACCTAAGCCGTGTCCGCAAAGTCCCGCCTGGCACGCGACGCCGGGCACGCTCCCCCGAGTACATCCAGTACAAAGGGCTCCGCCCGGCACGCCGGGAGCACGCACCGGACGCTGCGGGGCCCGCCCTCCGGGCGGACGACGGGACTTTGCGGACACGACCTAGCGGCGGTCACATGGTCGCCACGTAGCGGGAGACCGCGGCGACCGCGTTCTCCACCACGCCCCGTACCGTGGCCAGCGGATCCAGCACTCCAGCGCTCCGCAGGTCGGTCACCGCGCCACTGACGCACTCGAACCCGGCCGACGCATCGGCCGGGTCGGTGTCCAGCAGGGCCGTCACACGGTCGAGATCCTGGCCCGCGTTGCGTACGAGCTGCCGCAGCGGGGCGGCGAGCGCGGCCCGGAAGAGTACGGCGTCCGCGCCGATTGCCTGCCCGATGCGGTACAGCCCGGTCCCGCCGCCGGGCAGCACACCGGTGCGGGCCGCCGAGCGGGCGACGGCGAGTGCCCGGACCGCCGCGACGTGTGCCGCACTTCCGGTCGGGCCCGCATACACGCGGAGCCGCCCGCTGTCGGACGGTGCCGTTCCGGGAAGCCCGGTCACAGTGGTGGAGGACGGTGTGACCAGCGCCCGGCCGGCCAGGCCGAGCGGGTGCCCGGTCAACAGAGCGTGGCCGGTCCGGGCGCACAGAGCGTCCCAGTCGACGACGGCGTCCGTGGGACGCACCACCACTGTCCCCGCGAAGAGACTGTGCAGGGAGCTCATGGCGAAGACGTCGACACGCGGTGCGATGATCAGGAGCGGTTTCCGCTCACGCCAGCCGATCGGCTGCAACTCCTCGACCGGCACCTTTCCTTCCGGTGCGACGAGAACATACGGCTCGTGGAGGGTCACGGGACGACTGGCGGAGTTCGGCACCAGGACCGACGTGTCCAGGGTGAGCCTGCTGACGAAGGAAAGCCCCGGTTCGGGGTCGGCGGCGGCCCGGGTGCCGGCGGCGATCTCGACCTGGTCCGATCCCACGCGGGTGACCGCCGACATCACCAACTTCCCTTCCTCGGCGTCCCCGAGGGTGGTCGCCACGGCCCGGTCCAGTTCTGCCTGCGAGGGCGCTCGCAGGTCGTCCAGCCGCAGCCGGTCCAGTCGGCACAGGACGGCAGCGGCCTCCTCCTCGACGCGGTCGGTGACCTCCTCCCAGCGGGCGCCGGCGCGTACCGCCGTATGGATCGCGGAGAGCAGCTCATCGGCGACGATCGCGGCGGTCGCGGCCCCGTCGCCGTAGTCCCGGCGCATGTCCGTCATCACCCCATGGACCAGTTCCATACCCGGCAGCCACCGGGGGACGGTCTTCTCGACGACCGCTTCGAGTGCGGCGAGGGAGTCCGGGCCGCCGGGGCCGAGAAGGGGCCGCACCGCGCTCACCCCGACGTGGATCCCCACGACGAGATCCGAGGCGTCCGTCCTCGTCTCCGCGGCTTCGTCCCTCCTAGGGGCGCCGCGCCGACGCTGTGAGAACCATCGCAGCGCGCCCGACCATGGATTGCGCATGAGCTGGAGCTCCCGAACCGTGTCTTCGTGGCACTGCGCCGGTCGTGGCCAGCCACGGTCGATCATGATCTTGCGGGTCCAGTCGAAGAGGTCCCCAGGGGTGAGATACGGCCGTCCGCTGGGGACTCCCTTGCCGATGACCTCCAGCAGCCCACCCGTGAACGCGGTATGCCGGTGGCCCGCGGGGGCCTTGCTCGGCAGGGTGGAAACCGTCGAGGACAGGACGTACGTCCCCTCGATGCCCAGTTGCCCCACGACGAGCGAGGCCGCGTCCGCCATGACGCCGACCGCCCGCCCGCTGTAGCAGCAGTCGAGGACGACCACGAGTCTTCGGGCCCGACGGACCGCGAGGATGTCCCGGACGTCGGAGTATCTCAGCCCGGTGAGCAGCGGCAGCTTGGGGCTCGTGCGGCCGGTGGCCAGAATCAGTTCACCGGTGTCCTCATGGATCAGTCCGTGCCCCGCGTAATAGACGAGCAGGGTGTCCAGTGTCTCACCCGCGGCTTCGGCCAGTACGGTGCTGACATCGGCCGGATCCCTCTTGTCGGGCAGGACGACGCAGCGTTCCGAAGGCAGCCCCCATCTGGTCGCGTCACGGAGCGCCGCGGCCAGATCGGTGAGGTTGTTGCCGACGGAAGGCAGACCATCCAGGTCCTCGTACACCCCGTTGCCGATCAGCACCGCCATGGACTGGAGCGGATCGGCGGTGTCGGTCACGACGCCTCGTCAGCGGGTGCCTCGTCCTCGGGGCCGGACTGTTCCTCAAGAACCCGGTTGATCAAGGCGGCGGGATCCTTGACGCTCGCCTCCACTTCCATGCTGCCCCGAGGGCCCTCGATCCGTATCCTCACCGGCGTCACACGGCTCTGCAGCCACACCGAGACGGTCTCGGCCAGCATCGCCCCGGCACCCCCCGCCCCGAACGACGCGAGGAGGATCTCGCTGACCCCACCCATGTCGCCCGGTCGGGTCACGGGCGCCGGGCGGGTGAAACGGACCTGCCGCAGACCGGGCTCCCGAAGGAGCCACTGCTGCAAGGAACGCAGGTCCGCTTCGACCTGGTCGGACTTGACTGTGATGGTGATGTCCACGTTTGTACTGTGCCATGGCAGGTGTTCCCGCCGAGGCCGGATCGCGGAGATTCAGGGAGATGGGACGGGTGGGTCGAGGAGGGGCGAACAGGCCGCGTCCGTGGGCGAGTTCAGCTCCACCAACCCTGCGCCGTGCTCACCCGACCTGCCCCATCCCCGCCGCATTCGGCCAACTCTGGCTGTTGGGCCACCCGGTAGCCGGCGCCGGAGTGAGCCCCGGCCCAGTGGTCCCCCGTACCTGCGCGGCCGTGAGCCCACCCCGAGCCGGCACCCCGGGCGGCGTGGGCCCGGGCATCGCCGCCGCGGCGGGCGCCATGGGCGCCATCGGCGACGGGAACGGCGTCGGAGCGGGCGCCGGAGCAGGGGCGGGCGCAGCCGCCGGCACAGGCACCGGCGTGGGCATCGGCGTGGGCATCGGTGCCGGGGCCGGAGCCACCGGAACCGGCGCCGGCATGGGCATCCCCGTGCCCTGCGGAGGCACCGTCGCGGCAGCCGGCGCCACCACCTGCGGCTGCGGCTGAGCCGACGCCGGCATGGGTGACCCCATGGCCTGCGCGGCAAGCCCCGGCATCCCCGCGCCGTTCGTGGAGCTGACCAACCGGTCCACGGCCGCCGTACCCGAGCTGTAGTTGGTCCCTGTACCCAGCTCAGGTACGGCGGCTCCCCTCCTGGACCCGTAGAGCACCTGCTCCAGGCCGGACACCAGGCGACGCACGTCCACCTGGGGGCGCACCACGAGTCGCAGGAAGCGGCTGGACGAACCGATCTTGTTGCCGCACTCGCGGACCAGGATCCGGTGCTCGGTGAGCAGTCGATCCCGCACCACGGTGCCTTCGGCGCCCACGGGGAGGCGCACGAAGAGGAAGTTGCCCTGCGACGGGTAGACCGTCAGGCCGGGGAGCGAGGACAGCTGGCTGGCCATGTCGAGGCGGTCCCGGCGCACCTGGTGCAGGCTCTGCGCGTACTCGGCGCCGTGGTTCTTGAGCATGAACACCACGTGCTCGGCGAAGGCGTTGAGGTTCCACTTCGGCAGCATCGAGCGGACCATGCCGGCGAGCGCCGGGTTGGCGACGAGGTAGCCGAAGCGGATGCCGTGCAGGCCGAAGTTCTTGCCGAGGCTGCGCAGGACGATGACGTTCGGCCGCAGCATCGCCTCCTGGACGACCGAGGGTTCCTGCTCGGCGTCGGCGAACTCCAGGAAACTCTCGTCGATGATGACGAGGTCCAGGTCGGCCATGGCGTCCATGAACTGCACGAGCGCGTGCTTGTGGAGGTAGCCGCCGTCGGGGTTGTTCGGGTTGCAGATGACCGCCACGCGCGTCCCCCGGGCGCGGATGAACTCGGCGTACTGCGCGAGGTCGAGGGCGAAGCCGCTGGACTCCTGGAGCGGGAACATGTCGACCCGCTTGCCGGTCTCCATGGGCTGGTCGGTCCAGCGGCCGAAGGTGGGGACGGGGATGGCGAGGGACTCCCGGACCATCAGGTGGTCGATCCAGGTGATCAGCTCCGTGGAGCCGTTGCCCATCGCCACGCACTGCGGCGGGAGTTGGAGCAGACTGCACAGCTCGGCCGTGATCGTGTCCGCGCTGCTCGGGTAGTACGTGATGATGTCCCGCAGCCGGGCCCCCATGTCCTGGAACATCTCCGGCGTCGGGAAGTACGGGTTGCAGGGGATGCAGAAGTCGACCGGACCGGCCCCGTCGCCGCCCTCACGCGTCAGCGCCGCCATCGACGGGCTGTGTGCCGCGGTGCTGCGGAACAGCGAGGTGACGTTGTCGGCCATGGAACCTCCGTATGGGGCGGGCCCGGCGGGGACGACCGGGCCCGTCGTCTTGGGTGGCCCGCGCGGGGGAGCACGGGCCGCCCTTACATACGGAGGCTGGGATGGCGCTGTTCAACCACTGAGAAACCGGTGAGAAGTTGTGTGCCACCTGTGAAGAACCGTCAGAACGGACGGTCGATCAGGATCGGCAGCCGTCAGCAGCTGAACGAGTGGACCGTCGTCGAACGGTACGTCTGCCCAGGTCGCAGCACTGTCGAGGGGAACGACGGCTTGTTCGGCGAGTCCGGGAAGTGCTGCGTCTCCAGGCACAGCGCGTCGCCCTGCCGGTAGGTGCGGCCGCTCGTGCCGACGAGGGTGCCGTCGAGGAAGTTGCCGGAGTAGAACTGCAGGCCCGGCTCGGTGGTCGCCATGCGCAGGGTGCGGCCGGAGGACGGGTCCTTCAGGGTGGCGATCCACTCGGGGCGCGGCGAGATGCCCTTGTCGAGGACCCAGTTGTGGTCGATGCCCTTGCCGTACAGCAACTGCTGGTGGGCCTCGCGGAGGTCCTCGCCGATCGCCTTGGTGCGGCGGAAGTCGAAGGGGGTGCCCGCGACGGGGGCCAGCTGCCCGGTCGGGATGAGGCCCGAGTCGACGGGGGTGTAGCGGGAGGCGTCGATCTTCAGCTGGTGGTTCTCGATCGTGCCGCTGCCCTCGCCGGCGAGGTTCCAGTAGACGTGGCTGGTGAGGTTGACGACCGTGGCCTTGTCGGTGGTGGCCGCGTAGTCGATGCGCCAGTCGCCGTGCTTGGTGAGGGTGTACGTCACCTTCACCTTCAGCGTGCCCGGGTAGCCCATCTCGCCGTCGACGGACGTGTAGTACAGGTGCAGTCCGACGTCGGAGCCCTTGGCGAACGGCTCGACGTCCCACACGCGCTTGTCGAAGCCCTGCGCGCCGCCGTGCAGGCTGTTCTCACCGTCGTTGACGTTGACCTGGTAGGCCTTGCCGTCGAGCGTGAACCTGCCCTTGCCGATGCGGTTGCCGTACCGGCCGATCAGGGCGCCGAAGTACGGGCTCTTCGCGGCGTAGTCCTCGATGTTGTCGAAGCCCAGGGAGACGTTGGCGAGCCGGCCGCGGCGGTCCGGGATCTCCAGAGACTGCACGACGCCGCCGTAGGAGAGGACCTTCATGCGGGTGCCGCCGTTCGCCAGCGACCAGCTGTGGACCTTGGTGCCGTCGGCAAGCTTGCCGAAGAGCGACTTCACCGGCGTCCTGCCTCCCGTGGCGTGTGCGCTGCCGATGGTCGCGGCGGTGATCCCCGCCGCCGCGGCTCCGGCTATGACCGTACGTCTGCTCATGTCCATGTGCGGCTCCTGCTCAGGAAGTTGAACCGAGAGTGGAAGGGCCCCGCCTTCCGGCGGGGCCCCGGGCGCTGCCGCCGGATTCCCGCCTGTCCCGCGGCGGCTGGCACGCACGCTCGCTGCGTTGCCGAACCGCCCACGTGGCTCCGCCACGAGGGCGCTCCGGCGCCTTGCGATCGCACGCACCAGCCGCCGCGGGACCCGCCCTTCGGGCGGACGACGGGAATCCGGCGGCAGCGCCCAGACCTACGAACCGACCTTGCGCTTGTTCCACACGTCGAAGCCGACCGCGGCCAGCAGTACCAGGCCCTTGATGACCTGCTGCCAGTCGGTGCCGATGCCGACGAGGTTCATGCCGTTGTTCAGCACGCCCAGGACCAGGCCGCCGATGATCGCGCCGAGAACCGTGCCGACGCCGCCGCTCATCGACGCGCCGCCGATGAACGAGGCCGCGATCGCCTCCAGCTCGAAGTTGAGGCCGGCCTTGGGAGAGGCCGCGTTGAAGCGGGCGGCGAAGACCAGACCCGCCAGGGCCGCGAGCATGCCCATGTTCAGGAAGACCAGGAAGGTGACCTTCTTGTCCTTCACACCCGACAGCTTGGCCGCGGGCAGGTTGCCGCCGATGGCGTAGATGTGGCGGCCGATGATCGCGTTGCGCATGACGTACCCGAAGCCGACGAGCAGCACGCCCAGGATGAGCAGCACGATCGGGGCGCCCTTGTAGCTGGCGAGCAGCATTGTCAGCGTGAGGATGGCGGCGCCGAGCGCGACCAGCTTCAGCAGGAACAGGTTGAAGGGCGGGACTTCGAGGGAGAACTCCTGCTGCCGGCGGCGGTCACGGAACTCCTGGAAGACCACGAACGCGATCATCGCGAAGCCGAGCAGAAGTGTCAGATTGTGGTAGTTCGTGGTGGGGCCGACCTCGGGCAGGAAGCCGTTGGCGACCTTCTGCAGGCCCTCCGGGAACGGGCCGAGGGTCTGGCCCTCCAGGAAGATCTCCGTCAGGCCACGGAAGATCAGCATGCCCGCGAGGGTCACGATGAACGAGGGTATGCCGCCGTACGCGATGAAGAACCCTTGTGCCGCACCCGCCAGGGCGCCCATGGCCAGGCAGAGGATCACCGCCACCGGCCATGGCAGATCGTTCCTCACCATGAACACCGCGGCCATCGACCCGATGAACGCCGTCAGCGATCCGACCGACAGGTCGATATGGCCCGCGATGATGACCAGCATCATGCCGATCGCGAGGATCAGGATGTAGCTGTTCTGCAGCACCAGGTTGGAGACGTTGCGCGGCAGCAGCAGGTCGCCCTCGGTCCACACGGCGAACAGCACCACGATCAGGCCGAGCGCGATCAGCATGCCGTACTGCCGCATGTTGCGGCGCATGCCGTCCATCACCAGCTGGAGCAGGCCGGCACCCGCGGCCCCCGAGCTCTTGCCCGGCGGCGCGGGGGCCGGGCTCTTGGCGGTCACATCCGTGCTCATCGGGTTACCTCTTTGTCCTTTGTCATCTGACGCATCAGCGATTCCTGCGAGGCCTCGGCCCGCGAGAACTCGCCGGTCAGCCGCCCCGCTGCCATCGTGTAGATGCGGTCACACATGCCGAGCAGCTCCGGCAGCTCGGAGGAGATGAAGACGACCGCCTTGCCCTGGGCGGCCAGCTGGTCGATGACCGTGTAGATCTCGTACTTGGCGCCGACGTCGATGCCTCGCGTCGGCTCGTCCAGGATCAGCACATCGGGACCCGCGAAGATCCACTTGCTGAGGACGACCTTCTGCTGGTTGCCGCCGGACAGCTTGCCCACCGGCTCGAAGACGGTCGGCGCCTTGATGTTCATGGACTTGCGGAAGCCCTCGGCGACCTGCCGCTCCCCGTGCTCGTCGACCACGCCCCGCTTGGCGACCTTGCCCAGCGCGCTGAGCGAGATGTTGCGGTTGATGGTGTCGATGAGGTTCAGGCCGTAGTGCTTGCGGTCCTCGGTGACGTACGCGATGCCGTTCTTGACGGCCTCGGGGACGGTCTTGGTCCGGATCTCCTTGCCGTCCTTGAGGACCGTGCCGCCGTGGTAGCGGCCGTACGTCCGCCCGAAGACGCTCATCGCGAGCTCGGTGCGGCCGGCGCCCATCAGGCCCGCGATGCCGACGATCTCCCCGCGCCGCACGGACAGCGACACATCGTCGACCACCTTGCGCTGCTGGTCGATCGGGTGGTGCACGGTCCAGTTGCGGATCTCCAGGGCGGCGGCCGTGCCCTTCTCCGGCTCGTGCGGGGTGCGTTCGGGGAAGCGGTGCTCCAGGTCCCGGCCGACCATCCCGCTGATGATCCGGTCCTCGGTGGTCTCCGGGGCCTTCACATCGAGGGTCTCGATGGTCTGCCCGTCGCGCAGGATCGTCACCGAGTCGGCGACCTTGCGGATCTCGTTGAGCTTGTGGGAGATGATGATCGAGGTGATGCCCTGCTTCTTCAACTCCAGGATCAGATCCAGGAGTTTGCCGCTGTCCTCGTCGTTCAGGGCCGCGGTCGGCTCGTCGAGGATGAGCAGCTTCACCTTCTTCGACAGCGCCTTCGCGATCTCCACCAGCTGCTGCTTGCCCACGCCGATGTCGGCGACGCGGGTGTCCGGGTGGTCGGAGAGACCGACCCGGCGCAGCAGCTCGGTGGCGTGCCGCAGGGTCTCCCGCCAGTCGATGAACCCGCCCTTGGCATGCTCGTTGCCGAGGAAGATGTTCTCCGCGAGGGAGAGGAACGGCGACAGCGCCAGCTCCTGGTGGATGATGACGATGCCGCGGTGCTCGCTCGCCCGGATGTCCTTGAACTCGCAGACATCCCCCTCGAAGAGGATGTCCCCCTCGTAGGTGCCGTGCGGGTGGACGCCGGAGAGGACCTTCATCAGGGTCGACTTGCCGGCGCCGTTCTCCCCGCAGATGGCGTGGACCTCGCCCTGCCGGACGGTCAGCGTGACGTCCGACAGCGCCTTGACGCCGGGAAAGGTCTTGACGATCGAGCGCATTTCCAGGACGGGTCCCGCCATGGTCGTGCCTTCCAATCAGAGTGGGCCGGCGGTTACTTGAGGTCGCTCTCCTTGATGTAGCCGGAGTCGACGACCTCCTTCTGGTAGTTGGTCTTGTCGACCGCGACCGGCTCCAGCAGGTACGCCGGGACGACCTTCGATCCGTTGTCGTAGGTCTTGGTGTCGTTGACCTCGGGCTTCTTGTCGTTGAGCAGGGCGTCGACCATGCCCGAGGCGACCTTGGCGAGCTCGCGGGTGTCCTTGTAGACGGTCATCGACTGCTCGTCGGCGATGATCGACTTCACCGAGGCGACCTCGGCGTCCTGACCGGTGACGACCGGCAGCGGCTTGCTCTTGGAGCCGTAGTCGTCCGACTTCAGCGCCGACAGGATGCCGATGGAGATGCCGTCGTACGGCGAGAGGACCGCGTCGACGCGCTCGCTCTTGTACGCCGAGGTCAGGATGTCGTCCATGCGCTTCTGGGCGGTGCCGCCGTCCCAGCGCAGGGTGGTGACCTGGGTCAGCTTGGTCTGGCCGGAGCGGACGACGAGCTGCTTCTTGTCGATGTAGGGCTGCAGGACCTTCATCGCCCCGCCGAAGAAGTAGCGGGTGTTGTTGTCGTCGTTGGAGCCGGCGAACAGCTCGACGTTGAACGGGCCCTTCTTGGAGCCGTCCTTCAGGCCGAGCTTCTCGACGATGTAGTTGGCCTGGAGCTCGCCGACCTTCTCGTTGTCGAACGACGCGTAGTAGTCGACGTTCTCCGTGCCGAGGATCAGGCGGTCGTAGGAGATCACCGGGATGTTCGCGTCCTTGGCCTGCTGGAGCACGTTGTTCATCGACTTGTTGTCGATGGCCGCGACGATCAGTGCCTTGACGCCCTGTGTGATCAGGTTCTCGATCTGCGAGACCTGCTGGTCCGGGTCGTCCTCGCCGTAGACCAGCCTGGTCTTGTAGCCCTTGGACTTCAGGTCCGCGACGACGTTGTTGCCGTCGGCGATCCAGCGCTCGGAGGACTTGGTCGGCATCGCGATGCCGATGGTGGCTCCCTCGGAGCTGCCCGAGTCCTCCTTGGAGCCGCCCTCGCCGCTCTGGCCGCAGGCGGTCAGGGTCAGCGCGAGGGACGCGGCGGAGGCTATGGCGGCGAGTGCGGCTCTGCGAGTACGCATGGTCATCATCCTTGATGTGTGTGAGCAGGGCTCGGTCGGACGGTGCGAGGACGCTTCGGGGACTGAACGGAGTAGAACAAGGGTGTGTGGGATTGTGTTCGACTGCGTCTTCTTCTGTGAAGGGGGTTTGTCCGGAACGTTATGCGGGAGTTTCGAATCGCTTCAGAGTTCCGGGCAGCCGTGAACCGAGGGGCGCCATGTCGCCGTCAGCTCCGTGCCGTGCGAGCAGGTCCAGGGCCAGCCGTCCGCGCCGTACGCGTTCCCGGGCGGTGGCCAGGGTCAGGTCCCGCATGTGGTGGCCGTAGGGATAGATGCCGGGGGCCTTGGAGAGCCCGAACTTCAGATAGAGCGGTGCGCCGCGCCGGATCAGCTCGGCGACCTCGTACATCCGCACATAGCCGCCGAGGTCGTCGGGGGCCTCGATGTACATGTCCATGGGGGCGGCGGAGACCCGCCGTATCTCGGTGAGGTGGTCGAGCGTCAGATCGCTGGGCACGTTGACCGAGTCGGCGCCGAGGTTCTCGTACACCGCGTACGCGGCCGGGTTGACGGGCCCGATCAGCGCGCTCACCTTGAGTGTCGTGTCGGCCGGGATGATCCCGGCGGCTCTCGCCCGGTGCAGCGTCCACAGCACGCCCTCGTCGGCGACCAGGAGGCACTTCACGCCCAACTCCGTTGCCCGCACGGCGTCTTCGAGGCAGCCGGCGACGGCGTCGTGGCCTCGGGCGCGCAGTCCGGCCCCCCGCGAGTCGGTGCGCGTGGATCCGCCGATGTCCCAGGTGCCGCGCGGGCCGGTGAACAGGCAGAGCTCGATGTCGCGTTCGGCCGTGGCCTCGACCATCTCGGTGATCTCGGTGTCGGTCAGCATCCACACGCCGCTGCCCTGGCTGATCCGGTGGACCGGCACGTCGAGCAGCGAGGCTTCCTTCAGGACGACGGCCAGCGCTTCGGGACCCTCGCACGAGGGGATCTCGGTGCGCCAGCGGCCGCCGCCCGGGAACGTGTGGGGCGAGGTGTCGGCGGGGGAGAGGTCGGGCGCGGCCAGGCCGAGGGCGGCGAGCACCTGCTCACCGGGTCGGCGGGCTGCGGAAGCGTCGGTCACAAGCTGTCCTTCTTGTTCGATATATCGGACGAGGTTCGCGGCTCAGGGTGTGCGGGGCCAGGACCCTGGGTGTACGCCGGTACGGGGACCGTCAGGTTGCCCCCGTACCGGCGTACGGCTGAGGGGTACTCAGGGGCGAAGGAGAACCTTGCCCACCTTCGGATCGCCGGAGCCGACGAGCTCGATCGCCTGCGGGAATTCCTGAAGCGGCAACTCGTGCGTGACCAGCGGCAACGGATCGAGCAGCCCGGCCGCGAACACCCGCACCGTGTGCGCCCAGGCATCCGGCGGCGCCCCGAACACGGTGTGCACCTCCAGCTGCCGTACGACGAGATCGGTCGGGTCGAGTCCATGGGCGCCTGCCGCCGGGATCCCCGTGAGGACGAGGCGCCCGCCGCGCCTGAGCAGGGCGGCGGAGGTGCGCGCGGCGTCCGCGGACCCGGCGGTCTCGATGACGACGTCGAAGTCGTCCGGGAGCAGCTGGTCCTTCGTGCGGAAGTCGGTCGCCCCGTACTGCCGCGACAGCGCCTCCCGGTCGCCCCGCGTGCCCACCACGAGCAGCTCGGCCGGCGAGCCCGCCTTCAGGAACTGAACGGCGAACATGCCCAGCGTCCCGGTCCCCACGACCGCCACGCGCTCGCCCGGCAGCGCGTTGGCCTTGATCGCCGCGGCGGCGATACAGGCGGCCGGCTCCAGCAGGGCCGCCGCGGTGAGGTCCGCGCCGTCGGGCAGGACGTGCAGCAGCCGGGCCGGGAGTGTGAGCGTGGCGGCCATGGCGCCGGGCTGGGTGAAGCCGGTCTCCTCGTACCCCGCGCTGCACAGCGTGGTCTCACCGGCGTGACAGCGGTCGCAGACCTGGCAGTTGCGGAAGCCCTCGCCGACGACCTTGCGGCCGACCAGCGAGTCCGGCACCCCGGCGCCGACCGCCGCGACGGTCCCGGACCACTCGTGGCCCGGCGTGAGCGGGTAACGGACGTATCCCTCGGGCCGGTTGCCCTGGTACACCTCACGGTCGCTGCCGCAGATGCCGACCGCGTGGACCCGGACCAGCGCCTCACCGGCCTCCGGCTCGCGCGGCGTGTGCTCGGTGAGCCGGTGCTCGCCCGGCGCCTCGATGACGACGGCGGTGCTCACTGCGCGCCCTTGGGCTTGCGCTGCTCCCAGCCCTCGGCCCACAGGTCGAACCGGGCCTGCTGCTGCGGGAACTCGGCGGCGGCGTCGGCGTCGAACTCGACACCGAGGCCGGGGGCGTCGGAGAGGTGGAAGCAGCCGTCCTCCGGGTTCACCTGCGGGGCGCCCTTCACGACCTTCTTGATCTCCGCGTCGGCGAAGTCGTTGAAGTGCTCCAGGATCTTGAAGTTCGGGGAGGTGAACCCGACCTGGAGGGAGGCGGCGGTCAGGACGGAGCCGCCGACGTTGTGGGGCGCGACGAGTACGTAGTGGGTCTCGGCCGTCGCGGCGAGCTTGCGCGTCTCCCAGATGCCGCCGATGTGGCCGACGTCGGGCTGGATGATGTCGACGGCCTGGCTCTCGAAGAGCTCACGGAATTCGATGCGATCGTGAATCCGCTCGCCGGTCGCGACCGGCATGTCGACCTTCGCGGCGACCTTCTCCAGCGCCTTCAGGTTCTCCGGCGGGCAGGGCTCCTCCAGCCAGGCCGGCTTGAAGGGCGCGAGCTCGCGCGCGAGCCGTACGGCGGTGGCGGGGGAGAAGCGGCCGTGCATCTCCAGCATCAGTTCGGCCTCGGGGCCGATGGCGTCCCGCACGGCCTCGATCAGGGAGACGGCGTACAGGGTCTGCTCGTGGTCGAGCTCGAAGTGCCCGGTGCCGAAGGGGTCGATCTTGAGCGCCTTGTACCCGCGCTCCATCACGCCCTGGGCCGCCTTGTGGTACGCCTCCGGGGTCCGCTCGGTGGTGTACCAGCCGTTGGCGTATGCCTTGACCTTGTCGGTGACCTTGCCGCCGAGCAGCTGCCACACGGGCACGCCGAGGGCCTTGCCCTTGATGTCCCAGCAAGCCATTTCCACGACGGCGATCCCGGACATCACGATCTCGCCGGCCCGCCCGTAGTCGCCGTACTTCATGCGGCGGACGAGGTCCTCGACAGCGAACGGGTCGGAACCCAGAATGTGGTTGGCCTCGGCCTCCCGCAGGTAGCCGATCAGCGCGTCGGTGTGGCCCAGCATCCGGGTCTCGCCGACTCCGGTGATGCCCTCGTCGGTGTGCACCAGGACGTAGGTCAGGTTGCGCCACGGCGTCCCGACCACGTGTGTGCTGATTCCGGTGATGCGCACGGCAGTTGCCCCTTGCTGCGTCGTCGGCTCATGTGGTGTCGCACCCCGGCGTGTTCGAAATTTCGTCACACGTTCGAAATGCTGACGTGACAGTAGGGAGACGGCGCCGGGAGTGTCAATGGGTCGAACGCATAACGGTTTCGACACCGCTTTCGATACGGATTTCGGGCAGTCGGTCGCGGAGTGTGGGGGGCGTGTCTGGCGAGTCCCGGCATATCCGTCAACTCGCCATGCCGGAACGGAAAGTTCCATACACAACTTTCACAGCTGTGACTATCAACGGTGCCTGTGCGGAACCTAGTCTTCCCGCGTCATGGACTACTGCCACCCGTGCCGACGGCACCTGAATGGCGCCCTCGCCTGCCCGGGGTGCGGCGCCGCGATCGAAGAGCTGCGCGTGTACGCGGGCGCCCCGAACGAGGTGTACCCGCAGATGGCCGAGCGGGGTGTGCAGGGCCGGGGAACGTACGAGGGGTACGAGGGCCAGTACGGCAGCGGCACGGGCCAGTACGGCGGCGACGCGGGCCGGTACGGGGACGGCTCGGGGCAGTACGGGAGCGGCGCCGGGCAGTACGGCGGCGGCGAGTACGGCGCGAGTGGCCACGACGACCGCTACGACGAAGGGCGCCCGGCGCAGGCCGCGGAGGCTGCGGACGCCGGTGAGGTGTCCTCGGAGGCGGCGCCGGTCGCGCCGACCGGTGGACGGGCCGCGCGGCGGGCGGCACAGCGGCGCGGCAGGGGGCGTGGCCGTGACGAGTACGCCGAGTACGACGACGCGCATGACGACCACGACGAGGAAGTGGACGGCGACGAGGGCGACGACCTGGACGACGGGTCCTCGTCGGCCGGTGCCAGCCGTCGCGATCGCAAGGCTGCCGCGCACCGTCGCCGCCGTCGCCGGGTCCTGCTCGTGACCGCGGGCTTCGTCCTGGCCGCCGGGGGTCTGAGCCTCGCCGAACTCGGCATGGACGCCCCGGGCACGAGCCCCAAGCCCGCGGCCGCCGGGGACGAATCGGCGGAGGGCGCGGCGTCGGAAGAGGTGACCGCGTCCCCGGAGGCGACGGACGGGACGCCGCGGACGGACGGGGACTCGCCGTCGGCGGATCCGTCGGCGTCTCCCTCGTCCTCCAAGTCGCCCAAGGACGAGGACAAGAAGAAGGACGAGGACAAGACCCCCGACAAGGACGGCCAGTCGGCGCCGGCGGGCGGCGGCTCGGGCAACACCACCTCGGCCCCCACCACCCCGTCCGACCCTGATCCCACGACCCCGACCGAGGAACCGACCACGTCGGACCCGACCCCGGACCCGACGCCCACGGAGACGTGCAATCGGTTCCTGTGGTGGTGCACGTGAACCGGCCGTAGCCGGCAAGGATCGTTCACGTTCGTGAATACGGGTGCTCGTGGCCGGCTGGGTCACGAGTGCGGGGCAACGCCAGCCGGCCCAGCGTCCGCCAGTCCATCCGCGGCCTCGCCGCCGGCACTCCCGGACGGTCGCGCGGCACGCGGACCCGCAGGGCGCCGGGCGTGATGCGGCAGATGACGGGCGTGGGCAGCAGGAGGGCCTCGCCGTCCACACCGACCGGGACGTCGGGGGCGTCGGCCTCGACCACCACCTCGTGCACGGCCAGCACGGTGAGCCCGCGCGACTGATGGCCGCGCAGCAGACCGGCCGCCTGTGCGGCGTTGTCGACCTTCACGCCGAGGACGCCGAGGACACCGGAGTCCAGCCGCGCCCGTCGGCCGAGGCCGGCCGCGTCGCCCAACTGGTAGGGGTTGTTGCTGATCAGGACTCCTTGGGGAGCGTCGAGGACCACGTCCCGCGCGCGGACGGTCAGACGGGGCCCGACCTGATGGGTCAGCAGGTCCGGGAGCTCCCGGAGGATGGTCGGCACCTTGTCGTCGCGGTAGGCGGGGCTCTGCACGACCGCCGCGTACACGCCGAAGGACGCGTTGTTGACGAAGACGCGCTCGCCGATGAGACCGAGGTCGATCCGCACCTCGACACCGTCGGTGAGGGCGTCGAGGCAGGTCGACGGGTCGGTCCGGTCGAGGCCGAGGTCCATGGCGAAGTGGTTGCGGGTGCCCGCGGAGATGACGACGAACGGCAGATCGTGCCGGGCCGCCACACCGGCCACCAGCGCCTGGGTGCCGTCCCCTCCGGCGACCCCCAGCAGGTCCGCTCCCCGCGCCACGGCCCGCTCGGCCAGCTCCGCGACGTCCTGCGGGTGAGCCGGGTCGAGGACGGCGACCTCGGCGCCCAGGGCCCGGGCCTTGGCCACGAGGTCGTAGCTGCCGACCTTTCCGCCGCCGGAGCGCGGGTTCATGATGAGGAACGGTGCTCGCGGTGGTGGGGTCGGGTGTTCCCGGGGGCCGGTCCGGCCGGCGTCCGCGGCGAGGGCGGCCCGCCCGATCAGGAGCGCCGCGATCCACAGGGCCACGGCCGACAGAGCGGCCCAGAGCAGGCCCACCGCGGCGTAGTTCAGCAGCACGGCAACCGGCAGCAGGATGGCGAGTACGGCGGCCAGCAGCCGGGCCGCGCCCCGCCGGGAGAGCGCCCACCACAGGGCCGCGGCTGTCGCGGCGAGGCCCGCGAAGCCCACTGCCAGCAGTGCCAGGCTCTTGATACCGGCGGCCGCCAGCAGCACGGCGATCGCGGCGGCTGCGACGAGCAGGGCCAGGCGTGCCGCCCACCGTTGAGCCGCCGCACGGGGACGATCGGCCGTGCCGGACGTCCCAGCGGTCTTTCGCGTACCGCCCACAGCGTCATCCCACCTCCCGCGGCCGGGCCCCGCATCACCTGCTTCGGGTGATCCCACCGGAGCGCGGGGCTGTGAGCATGCTGGTCAGGGGGCCGGTCGACCATGCGGGCAGGGAGCTCGGTCGACCCTGCGGGCAAGGAGGTCCGACCATGGCCAGCACGCACCGCGGTCCGCTCACCGTGATGCACGACCGTCCGCTCACCCCGGCCGAGCGCACGGCACTCGGCAAGGAGGCGCGTGCCCGGGTGCCGCGCTCCGAGCATGCGGTGTTCGCGCCCGACGAGAGGCGGCCCGATCCGATCGACATCATCGAGCGGCAGTCCGCCGACCGGGTTCCCGAGCTGGTGCCCGTCCGGTACGGACGGATGCTCGAATCGCCGTTCCGCTTCTACCGGGGAGCCGCGGCGATCATGGCGTCCGATCTCGGCGCCGGTGCGCACACCGGGCTGTACGCCCAGCTGTGCGGGGACGCGCATCTGCTGAACTTCCGGCTCCTCGGCTCCGCGGAACGCCACCTCGTCTTCGACATCAACGACTTCGACGAGACCCTGCCGGGCCCGTTCGAGTGGGACGTCAAGCGGCTGGCTGCGAGTCTGGTGATCGCCGGGCGGGCCAACGGGTTCTCGGCGAAGGAGTGCGACGCCGTCGTCCGGGCCGGCGTGGGGTCCTACCGGGAGCGCATGCGGGAGTTCGCCGGGCTGCGCACCCTCGACGTCTGGTACGCGCGGGACGACTTCGACCAGATCGAGGTGCTGCTGCCCGAGCGGCCGGGCAAGCAGGACAAGCAGCGGGCCGTGCGGGCGGCGGAGAAGGCCCGTGCCCGGACGAGTCTGCAGGCGGCCGCGAAACTGACCCGGGTGGTGGACGGCGTACCCCGGATCATCTCGGATCCCCCCTTGATCACACCGCTCTCGGAGCTGCTGCCGGGAACGGAGGGCGAGGATGTGGCGCGGACCCTGCGGGGGCTGGTCAACGACTACCGGACCAGCCTGTCGTCGGAGCGGCGGCATCTGCTGAGCCGGTTCCGCGTGGTCGACGTGGCGCGCAAGGTCGTCGGGGTCGGCAGCGTGGGCACCCGCTGCTGGATCCTCCTGCTGCTCGGCCGTGACGACGATGACCCGCTCCTGCTGCAGGCCAAGGAGGCCGGCGACTCGGTCCTCGCCCCCCACTGCGGCGCCAGCACGTACGAGAACCAGGGCGAGCGGGTCGTCGCCGGGCAGCGGCTCATGCAGGCCGCCGGTGACATCTTCCTCGGCTGGGAACACGTCATAGGCATCGACGGCCGCCCACGCGACTTCTACGTACGGCAGTTGCGGGACTGGAAGGGCATCGCCCGCCCCGAGACGATGGAGGCCGGCACCCTGGGCCTGTTCGCCCGGCTGTGCGGCGCCTCCCTGGCCCGCGCCCACGCCCGCTCGGGCGACCCGATCGCCATCGCCGCCTACCTCGGCCGCAGCGACACCTTCGACCGCGCCCTGGCCCACTTCGCCCACGCCTACGCCAACCAGAACGAACGCGACCACCAGGCCCTGACCGACGCGGTCGCCACGGGCCGCGTCACGGCCCGGAACGACGTGGCGGCGTGACGGGGGCACGGATGCCGGCAACGCGGGCGCGTCCTCCCTCGGCGCGGGCTCGTCGGTGGTGGGCGGCCCGGCGACCCTTCCTCACCCTCCCTGGGTGACGACGGGCATGCCCCCAAGGGATCAGGCTCGGTGGTGGACGGCTGCGCGCAGCAGCCCGGTGTGGAAAGGAGGCCGGACATGGCCACCACCGCTACCCGCCACGGTGCGGGCAAGCAGACAGCCGCCACCGGCCTGACACTGTTCGCCGGAGTGATGCTCTTCATCTCCGGGATCCTCGACGTCTTCCGCGGCATCATGGCGATCGCCGACGACGACGTGTACGTCTCCACCCCCAACTACGTCTTCAAGTTCGACCTGACGAGCTGGGGCTGGATCCACCTGGTGTTCGGGGCGCTCGCCGTGATCGTGAGCATCGGCCTGTTCGGGGCGAAGACCTGGGCGAGGGTCGTCGGCGTAGGCGTCGCGGGACTGCTGCTGATCGCCAACTTCCTGTCCATCCCGTACTACCCGGTCTGGTCGCTCACGCTGATCGCGCTGTACGCGTTCATCATCTGGGCCCTGTGCGTGGTGAAGCGGGACCCATTCGCCGATTAGGACCCATTCCGGCGCCCATCTGGGCCAGTTCGGCATGCCGTTTTCGTGGTGCGCGGACGCAATTGAAGGGAGGGCGGGGACCCCGGAAGACCTGGAGTCCGCATGAGCGCCGCGCACAAGCCCTCCGCGCCGGAACGCATCGCCCGAGCGACGGCGTCCGCGGTGCTGATCGTGATCACCTGCGTCCTCGTACCCGTCGCCCTGATCACGGTGTGGGTCCACGACATCGCGCTCGACACGGACCGGTACGTGAAGACCGTCGCCCCGCTCGCGACCGAGCCGGCCATCCAGGACGCGGCCGTCGACCGGATCTCCAAGGCGGTGGACGTCCGCATCGACGGGGACCGGGCCGCCGCGCAGCTCGCCGACTGGCTGCGGTCCCAGGGCCTGCCGCCCCAGGCGGCCTCCGCCATCCAGGGGCTCGGGCCACAGATCGACTCGGCCGTGGACGGCGCGGTGAAGAAGATCGTCACGCGGATCGTGCACAGCGGCGCCTTCGACACCGTGTGGCGCAACGCCAACGAACAGGCCCACAACGCGGTCGTGCACGCCCTCACCGGAGAGGGCCGGGGCGCCGTCGGGGTCGAGGGCGGCACGGTCACGCTCGACGTAGGCACACTCGTCGAACAGGTGAAAACGGAACTCGTCAACGCCGGTCTGTCGCCCGCGAAGGCGATCCCTCAGGTCGACAAGCAGCTGGTGCTGTTCCAGTCCGAGGAACTGGAGAAGGTCCGCAAGGGCGCCCGTCTGCTGGACACCGTCGGCTACTGGCTGCCCGTCCTCACCGTCGTCATCGGCGCGGTCGGGGTGCTGGTGGCCCGCCGCCGGCGGCGCGCGCTCGCCTGGACCGCGCTGGGCGCCGCCTTCACCTGCCTGCTGGTGGTCATCGCCCTGGTCGTCGTACGCCGCTACTACCTGGACCACCTCCCGGCCGCCGTGCAGTCGGACGCGGCCGCCGCGGCCGTCTTCGACACGCTGCTGCGCTTCCTGAAGGCCGCCCTGCGCACCACGATCGTGCTCGGCGTCGTGGTCGCGCTCGGCGCCTACCTGATCGGCCCCGGCCGCCTCCCGGTCGCGATCCGCAGCGGCTGCGACCGCACCGCGGACTCGCTCGCCACCTGGGCCTACGGGCATCAGATCCGGGCCGGCCGGGTCGGCGCGTGGGCACAGACCCACCGCCGGTCGATCGCTTTGTCCGCGCTGGCGGTCCTGGCCTTCATCTTCGCCATCTGGAACCGCCCCACCCCGCTCACGATCCTGGCCTTCGCGCTCGTCCTGCTGGGCACCCTGACGGTCCTGGCACTGCTCGCGGCCGGCGGCCGGGCCGAGGCCTCGCCACCGACCCACGACGAGGCGCACCCGTGACCGAGGCCCACCCGTGAGGGGTGATGCCGGACGGACCGGTCCGGCGCATCGTGAAGGCAACGGGACCACCGGGGCCCCGTCAGCCGCGCGCTCGTCGCGGCGGCCGGCAAGCGGAGGCGACCATGGACTACCCCCTGCTCGACGTCTTCCTCACCATGCTCTGGTTCTTCCTGTGGATCATGTGGATCATGCTGCTGGTCCGCGTGGTCATGGACATCTTCCGCGACGACGCACTCAGCGGCTGGGCGAAGGCGGGCTGGACGCTGATGGTGTGCGTGCTGCCGTTCCTCGGCGTCTTCGTGTACCTGATCGCCCGCGGACGGGGCATGGGCGAGCGTGAGCTGCGCATGGCCCAGGACCGCGAGCGAGCGTTCCGCAGTTACGTCCAGGAGGCCGCCGCACCCCGGCCCAAGGCGCCGGGCGCCAAGGCCGACGAACTCGGCAAGCTGGCCGCGCTGCACGACAAGGGCGACATCACCGACGCCGAGTACGAGCAGGCCAAGTCGAAGGTCCTCACGGCCTGACACGCGTGCTCGGGTCCCGTTCCCGGGGCAGCAGTGCCGCGGCCACGAGGCCGGCGATACCGACGGCGCCCAGCACGGTCAGCGCGGCGGCGTAGGCGCCGCGGGTGAGTCCGGCGACCAGGATGGTGCCCGCGATCGCCGTCCCGAAGGAGGAGCCGAGGTTGGAGACGCTGCGCGACAGGCCGGAGATCTCGCCCTGCTGTTCCTCGGGGAAGCGACCTACGCCTCCGCCTCGAAGCCCAGGTCGATCAGGGCCCGCACGGAGAGCGAGGCGTCGCGGATCCACGTGTAGCGGTAGTCCCAGTTGCGCTCGCCGCCGATCTGCTCGGGCAGTCCCATGGTGGCGGCGGCGACGGGTGCGCCCGTGGGGGCGTAGGTGAGCAGCTTGAGCGTGATCGCGGAGCGGTACACCACGTCCTGCCAGCGCCCTCGGTAGGAACAGGAGCGCAGCCAGGACAACCAGAAGGTACGGCACGACGCCATGTCGTCGACCACGCTGCGCAGGGTCGGCTCGGGTCCGGCGGCGCCGCCCCTCGCCGTGGAGGTCAGCACCACGGCCGCCGCCTCCCCGGCGGAGAGGGTGAAGCGGCTGGTGACGTCGTCGCCGTCCGCATGCAGGGCGACCCCGGGGGTGCACTGGAGGTGCAGGTCGGTTCCCGGGCCGTGGAAGACCGCCGAGCGATCGTCGTCCGACGGGAGCGTGAGGGTGTGCGGGGCACGGGCGTAGTCGAAGCGGGGGCGGCAGGCGATGGTGAAGGGCAGGCTGCCCCGGACGACGCGGGCGATCCGGATGAGCCGGTGCCGGTCCGTGGGCGTGCGGGAGTCCAGGGGTGGCATGAAGTCGGCGACCTCGCCGACACCGCCGGGCGCCATGTACCGCGTGATCAGGATCGCCGTGTCGGACAGGTACAGCTGTCGTATCGTCACCCCCTCGCCCTCCGGGAGGTCCACGGCGAACCGGCAGTGGCCCCCGCGCTCGCTGTCCAGCAGCGAGGCGAAGACGCTGGGCGAGTCGAAGCGCGGCGTGCACCACCAGTCGACGGTCCCGGCGGACGAGACCAGGGCCGCGGTCTGCAGGTCGCCGACCATTCCGTGCTCGGCGATGGGCGGATAGCGGTCGACCATGCCTGCCTCCCTCCACCGGTACGCACGCGGTCTGCCGGAGCACGCCTGACACGGCTCCACGTTCATCGTTCGAGAGCGCCCGGAGCGGGGCCTCACCCCTGACAGGTGAAACCCCGCGGCAGCGGGCGCGCGGCCCGCCCGGGCGGGGGACCGCCGCGCTGGGGCGGTCGGCGGCTGCACCCCACCCGCTCCGGGTGATGCCGTCCCGGGGCGACAGGCGCAGCGTGGACCACATCAGGCTTGGAGTGCCGCCGTGGCCCCACGACGGCCGGCAGGTGGAGGCGACCGTGGACTATCCGCTGCTCAACGCATTCCTGACGATGCTCTGGTTCTTCCTGTGGGTGCTGTGGTTCGTCATGCTGTTCCGGATCTTCGGAGACATCTTCCGGGACGACAGCATGAGCGGCTGGGGCAAGGCGGGCTGGGCGGTCTTTGTCTGTGTGCTGCCGTTCCTCGGCGTGTTCGTCTATCTGGTCGCCCGCGGGCGCGGCATGGGTGAGCGCGACGCGCGCCAGCAGCGGCGGCAGGAGGAGGCGTTCCGCTCCTACGTCCAGAAGGTGGCCGCCGACGCCCCGGAGACCGGGACCACCGCAACGACCGGCACGACCGCGCCCACCGGGCCCACCGGGCCGAGCCACGCGGACCAGCTGACCAAGCTCGCCGGGCTGCACGACCACGGCGACATCAGCGACGCCGAGTACGAGCGGGCGAAGGCGAAGGTCCTCGCGGGCTGAGCCGTACGTTCACTCCGGGAGCCGGCGGAACTCCGCCACACGCAGCCCCAGTGACTGGAAACGGATCAACAGGCCGTACAGGTGCGCCTCGTCGTCGACCTGGCCGTACAGCACCGTCTGGTTGGGGACGACGAAGCTGTCGAACTCGGGGAACGCCGTGGTCAACTCATCCGACATCTGCCCGTCGACGCGGATTTCGTAGCGCATGACCTCATGCTCGGCGACCCGGGGCACGGGTGGCATCACCCGGGCGAGGTGACACGTCAGAGCAGCCCGAACTCACGGGCCCGGCGGACCGCCTCGCCGCGCCGGGTGGCGGCGAGCTTGCGGTAGATGCTCTTGAGGTGCGTCTTCACCGTGTTCACCGACAGATGCAGGTCGGCGGCGATCTCCTCGGTGGACATGAGCTGCGCCAACCGCTCCAGGACGTCCTGCTCGCGCGCGCTGAGCGTTTCCGGACGCGGGCCCACGGCCTCCTCCCGCCCGGGCGCGAGCGTGCCGGTCAGCCAGGCGTGCTCCCGGGTCGGCGCTGGCCGGTGGAGCAGCAGCCGTCTGACCCAGGCCCCGGCGTCCAGGAACGGCCGCCTCAGGTGATGCGGGCGCGCGGCGGCCAGGGCCCTCATCAGCAGGCTCTCGGCGGCGGCGGAGTCGCCGAGCGCGTCGGCGGCCTGCGCACGGGTCAGCAGAACCCATACGTCGATGACGGGTCCGGGGTCGCGGCGCTCGGGGAGTTCGAGTTCGTCGAGGATGCCCAGGGCGCGTTCGCCCTCGCCGGCGGCGACCCGCGCCCGGGCCTCGGCGACCAGGCTCTCCGGGCCGTGGGCCGGCCGGTCCTCGAAGACCTTCACCGCGGCCTTCGGATCGCCGTCGGCCAGATGCGCCGCGGCCATGGCCATCGCGATGCGGTCGCTCACCCACGGGGAGGGCTCGGCGGACACCAATGGCTGCTTCGCCATGTCGTCGAGGGCCAGCAGCGCCGAGCGGGGGTCCCCCTTCGCGAACAGCATCCGGGAACGCAGGATCGCCAGCTCCACGGCCACGACGGGATCGCGGGAGGCGGCGGACGTCGCGGCGGCCCGGTCGAGGTGACCCTGCGCGTCCGCCAGGTCGTCGCGGTCGATGGCCACGGCGGCCAGCACGAGCTGGGCCATCCCGGACCGGTCGGACGCCGGCAGTCCCGAGTGCTCCGCCTCGGCGACCGCGCCCCTGGCGTGCGACTCGGCCCGGCCGGGTCGGCCCTGCAGGAAGTCGATCAGCGCCAGCCTGCTGAGCGCCTCGTGCCGGGCGAAAGCCGTCGAGGGCTCCTGGGGGGAGCGGACGGCGTCGGACAGCGTCGAGCGCGCGGCATCGAAGCGGCCCGCCCACAGCTGCGCCGATCCGAGGTCGGTGAGCATGAGGGCCGTCAGCTCCGGACACTGTTCCAGCCGGTCGGCGGGCAGGGCCCGCTCCGCCTCCGCGGCGGCCTTCGCCGCCAGCTCGGCCAGGTCCGCCGAGCCCGCCACCCGGGCGGCCAGCACCCGCAGCACCGCACAGCTCAGCCGCACCGCGGCCGCGTCGCCGGAGTCGCCGTCGGGCAGGTTCTCCTCCGCACGCCCCAGGTAGGTGACCCCCCGCCCGACGTCGTGATGGGCCAACTCGCGCGCCGCGCGCACCAGATCGGGAGCCGGTCCGGACACCTCCGGCGCCATCCTGGCGAACAGGCGGTCCAGCCGCTGGGCGGACAGCCCCGTCAGCAGCCGGCCGATCGCCAGCCGACCGATGAACTCGTCCGCGGCCAGCTCCCAGTCACCCGCGTCCGCCGCATGCGACAGGGCCTCGTCGAGCAGCCCCGCCCGGCTCAGCCAGTGGGCGGCCGTACGGTGCAGCTCGGGCTCCAGGCCGGGGTGGCGGACGCCCAGATGCACCCGCAGGATCTCGGCGAACAGCGGGTGCAGCCGGTACCAGGAGTGCCCGATGGGCTCGACGAACGCGTTCGCCCGTTGCAGGCCCTCCAGAATCGGCTCGGCGTCGACCCGGCCGGTGAGGGCGTTGGCCAGATCGGGGTGGATCTTCTCCAGGATGCTCGCGCGCAGCAACAGATCCTGGGTCTCGGGCGGGTGGGCGCGGAGCACTTCGCCGAGCAGGAAGTCGGCCACCGTGCTGCGCCCCGGCTCGAACTCCGCCAGGAAGCCCTCCGGGTCGTCGGCGCGCTGCGCGGCCAGGGTGCTCAGCCGCAGTCCCGCCGCCCAGCCTCCGGTGCGCGTGGTCAGCAGGCGCGCGCCCGCGTCCGACAGGGCCAGCCCGTGCCGGTCGGCGAGGGCGGCCGTCTCCGCGGCGCGGAACGCCAGATCGGCGCCCCGGATGTCGACGAGCTCACCGGCGGCCCGATAGCGGTACAGCGGCAGCAGCGGCTCCGTACGGCTGACGACGATCAGGCGCAGGCCGTCGCCCGCATGGCGGAGTACGAACTGCAGTCCGTCGGCCACCTCGGCACATCCGGCGACCCGGTCGAACTCGTCCAGGACGAGGGTCACCGGCCCGTCCCGTCGGTCCAGCCAGGCCGCGACCCGCGCCAGCAGCGAGTGGTCCACCTCGCCGGGGCGGGCGGGGCTGCCGATGTCCGCGGGCAGGGCGATGTCGTGATGCCGGAAGGCATGCAGGACGTAGGTCCAGAACACACCAGGGGCGCTGTCCTCCGGCTCCACCGTCAGCCAGGCGACGTCCCCCGGCTCGCGGGCCGCGACCCAGTCGGCGACCAGCAGGGTCTTGCCGGCTCCCGCGGGCCCGTTGACCAGCGTCAGCGGAGTGCGCAGGCTCTCGGCCAGCTGATCGAGCAGCCGGGCCCTGCGCACGAACGTCCGGGGGACCGTCGGCACGGCGAACCGGGCGGCAAGCACCGGGTCACCGCCCGGGGTCACCGCCCTCATGACGGCATCGCCGTGGCTCCCGTCGGCGGAGCGTGACTTCGTACCCATCACACGCCTCGTGGATGCCCGAGCGACACGACACCCTCAACACCCACCCTCCGATCGTCACCCCGGACCGGCTCGCCCGCAAGCGATCATCCGGGCGGGCAGGAGCCCGGGGAACCTCCAGGCGTCCGGCATCTGGCGCGGCAGTCCCGCAGAGCCGGCCGTTCCGGCTCCCGAGGTCCCGTCTCGGCCGGCTCACGCATCGGTCCGCCGGGTCCGGCCGGCGTTTCACCAGCCCGCGGGACTCCAGCCGGTCAGGCGTCCAGCATCCGCCGCAGCAGGTCCCGCAGAGCCAGCCGTTCCTGGTCCGACAGCCCCGCCAGGGGTTCCCGGGCGAACCGCAGGGAATCGCGCAGGCTGCGGGCCACCCGGCGGCCCTCGTCGGTCGCCGCGGCCAGCTTCACGCGCCGGTCCGCCGGGTCAGGCCGGCGTTCCACCAGCCCGCGGGACTCCAGCCGGTCCACGATGCCGGTCACGTTCGACGGCTCGCAGCGCAGCCGCTGGGCCAGTTTCCGCATCGGCAGTGGTTCCATGGACAGCAGGCTCAGCAGCCGCGCCTGCGCGCCGGTCAGGGCGTGCTCGGCGGCGGCCTCCTCGTACTCCTGGTGATAGCGGGCCACGACCGAGCCGATGAGGTCGACGACTTCCAGGGTCATGTCATCGGGACGGTGGGTCTTCTGCGGAATGGTGGCCATGCTCTCAGGGTACCCCCGTTACTTGACATCCTGAAATATTCAGGAGCATGGTTGTTTCAGGTACTGAAGTAAAAACGTACGCACGGAAAGGCGCACCCCTCCCATGATCAACCGCGAATGGCACCTCCTCTCCCGCCCCGTCGGCTGGCCCAAGCCCGAGGACTTCGCCTTGGTCGAGGCCGCGATGCCGACCCCCGGCGAGGGCCAGGTGCTCGTACGGAACAAGTACCTCTCCGTCGACCCGTACATGCGCGGACGCATGTCGGCGGCCAAGTCCTACGCCGCCCCCTTCGAGCTCGGCAAGGTCATGCAGGGCGGCGCCGTCGGTGAGGTCGTCGAGTCCAAGGCCGAGGGCATCGCCGTCGGCGACCACGTCCTGCACTTCTTCGGATGGCGCGAGTACGCCGCGATGGACGCCAAGAACGCCGTCAAGGTCGACCCGGACGCCGCGCCCCTGTCCACGTATCTCGGCGTCCTCGGCATGACCGGCCTCACCGCCTATGCCGGCCTGCTGCGCACCGCCGTCTTCAAGGAGGGCGACTCCGTCTTCGTGTCCGGCGCCGCGGGTGCCGTCGGCAGCCAGGTCGGGCAGATCGCCAAGCTCAAGGGCGCCTCCCGGGTCATCGGCTCCGCGGGGTCCGACGAGAAGGTCAAGCTCCTCGTGGAGGAGTACGGCTTCGACGCCGCCTTCAACTACAAGAACGGCTCGGTCGCCGAGCAGCTGCGCGAGGCCGCCCCCGACGGCATCGACGTCTACTTCGACAACGTCGGCGGCGACCACCTCGAGGCTGCCATCGGGCAGATCAACCTCCATGGCCGGATCGCCGTCTGCGGCATGATCTCGGTCTACAACAACACCGAGCCCGCCCCGGGCCCCAGGAACCTCGCCCGCCTCATCGCGACCCGCGCCCGCATGGAGGGCCTGCTCGTCGGCGACCACTACGACCTGCAGCCGCAGTTCGTCCAGGAGGTCGGCCCCTGGGTCGCCTCGGGGCAGCTGAAGTACCGCGAGACGTTCGTCGAGGGGATCGAGAACAACCTGGAGGCGTTCCTCGGCGTGCTGCGCGGTGACAACACCGGGAAGATGATCGTCAAGCTGTAGGGATGGCGGGGCCCTGTGCTGGGTTTCCGACATGCGGTAACTTCTTTCCGAAATCCGTCGCGATCGTGGGCGCGAGTCGCGGCGGACCGAGGAGGAAGACACCGCATGTCCATCCAGCAGTCCGAGGTCCTGTACACCGCCGTCGCCACCGCCGAGAACGGCCGCGACGGCCGGGTCGCCACCGACGACGGCAAGCTCGACGTCGTCGTGAACCCGCCCAAGGAGATGGGCGGCAGCGGCGCCGGCACCAACCCGGAGCAGCTCTTCGCGGCCGGGTACAGCGCCTGCTTCCAAGGTGCCCTGGGCGTCGTCGCCCGCCAGGAGCAGGCCGACATCACCGGCTCGACCGTCACTGCGAAGGTCGGCATCGGCAAGAACGACGACGGCTTCGGGATCATCGTGGAGATCTCGGCGGCCATCCCGAACGTCGACACCGCGACGGCCCGCAACCTGCTCGAGAAGGCCCACCAGGTCTGCCCGTACTCGAAGGCGACCCGCGGCAACATCACCGTGACGCTGGTCTGAGCGGTTCGTTCCGTACGGCAGGAGGCCGCACCCCAGGTACACGGGGTGCGGCCTCTGTCGTGCACGCTGCTCAGCTCGCCAGTGCCGCCGAATGAACCGCCCTCACCAACCGCTGGTTCTCCGGTGCCGCCCCGCCCGGGAAGGCGCAGCGGCGGCGGGTGTAGCCGTAGGTGAGGCCGCTGCGGGGGTCGGCGAAGGCCTGGGAGCCGCCGGCGCCGCTGTGGCCGAAGGTGCCGGCGCCCAGGAACGGGTACCAGGTGTCGGCCGTCGCCTGGAAGCCGAGGGCGTACGACTTGTGCGCGCGGGCCACCAGGTCGTACCCGGTCGAGTGGATCTGGCCGACCTCGGCGATGGTGTCCGGCTTGAGCAGTGGCGGCCGTTCGTCCAGCTCGCTGATCGCCGCCGCGTACATGCCGGCGAGCCCGCGCGCGGAGGCGACGCCGCCCGCCGACGCGGGACCGCCTGCGCGCACGGTACGGGAGTTGGGGTAGTCCGCGAGGCCCCCCGGCTCCGGCACATGCGTGTTGAAGGCGATGGACGACAGCGTGTGCGGCCCCTGCGGCACCGAGTCCAGCACCGCCTGCTGCTCCGGCGTCGGGGCCATCGGCTGCGCGGAGCGGTAGCGGTGATCCAACCCCGCGGGCAGTCCGAGGTGGAAGCCCAGGCCGTACGGCGCCCGGACCCGCTCCTCGTACACCTCCTGCAGCGTACGGCCCGTGGCACGGCGGACGACCTCGCCGGTGAGCGCGCCGATGACGAGCGCGTGATAGCCGAAGGCCGTGCCGGGGCGCCAGAACGGCCGCTGGTCGGCGAGGCGTTCGGCGATGGCGCGGTCGTCGGCCAGCTCCTCGTCGGTGAACCCGGCGTCGAGCCCGACCAGCCCGGCCCGGTGGGCGAGCAGATCGCGCAGGGTCAGCGAGCCCTTGCCCTCGGCGCCGAACTCCGGCCAGTAGTACGTCACTTTGCGGTCCGGTTCGAGCGTGCCCTCCTGGATCAGGAGCGCGACCACGAGGTGAGCGGCGCCCTTGCTGGACGAGAACACGCCGTAGAGGGAGTCGGCCTCGCAGCCGTCACCGGCCCACAGGTCGACGACCCTCCGGCCGTGCACGTATGCACACAACTGGCCCTCGTAGTCCGGGAGTTCACCCGACACGAACGCGGCGAACTCCTCACGTACCCGCTCGAAGCCGTCCACTACGGTGCCGTGGATCACTGGTGTCATCCGCTCTCCTCATCTGGTGCCACTGGCCTGCGCCATGCTGAACAATGCCCTGCCGACCTGGGCGAATTCTCCCTTGGGGTGGTCCCGGAAGAGCGGCTCCGTGCCGAACAGCACGGCTCCCGGCCCGCTCACCACCGAAGCCTGCCCCGCCGCGTCCGCCGGCCCGCCGGAGCCGTCCGCCGCGGCCCGCCAGTGCCCGGAGACGAGCGGGTTCCCGGTCGCGTACGCCTGCTCGACCCGCACGTTCGGGCCGAGGCCGGTGAACCACACGGGCGCGTAGACGAAACCGTGGCCCGGAGCGCCGGACATCAGAGTGCTGCCCGAATTCACCACGCGTACTACACCGTTGGCGTCCCCGTTGCCCTCGACCGGCTTCGCCGCCAGCAGGCCCGTCGCCGTGTTGAGCGCGGCACCGGTGGCACCCCGGCCGACCAGCCCGTGACCGTCGAGGAAGGCGTCGAGGGCCGTGCGGGCAGGGGCGGTGAGGTCGCCGTACTCCAACCCCGCCGACACGAACAGCACGTCCACCGACGACCAGTCGAACCCGGCGTTCAGCACGGCCGTCGAGGCCGGAGTGACCTCGAAGTTCATCTCCCGCAACGCGAACAGCTCGCCCGCGGTGACGGCGGCGGCGACACGGGTGCGGTGCAGCGGGGCGGTGCCGGTGAGCTTCGTCGCGTGGAAGGCGACGTCGTGCGCGCGGGCGGCTGCCACGGCCTGCCGCCGCGCCGAGCCCGGCACGATCGCGCTGCCGTCGGCGGCGCGGCGCACCTCGACACCCTGCCGCAGCAGGGCGTTGAGGGCGGCGACCTCGTTCGGGTCGTCGAGCCTCAGCCGGAGGTCACCGCTCGGGGCGACGTACGCGACGGGGGTCGCCGCGCGGACGGGACGCAGGGCAGAGCCGTACGGCATCCGTGGCAGGGTCTCGACCGCCGCGCCCCACAGGCGGCCCAGGCTCCAGCCCGAGATGTCGTACATCGCCGAGACCTCGGCGCTGATGTCCCGCCCGTCCGCGAGCAGCACGTTCGCCAGGCCACGCTTGGGCTGGCGCATGTCGACGACGTACGAGCCCTTGGCGTACGTGCGTCCGCCGAGCCGGAAGGAGTGGGCCGCGCGGCCGACCCGTACGTCGTTGGCCAGGAGGTGGTCGACGAGGCGGGCGGCAGCGGGGGCCGAGCGCTGGGCGCCGGTGCCGGCCGGGATGACGTAGGCCCGGGGGAAGGTGGTCGTGTAGACGTCCTCGGGGCCGATGCCGGGGACGCCCGGGACGGTCTCCTCGGACACCGGCACCTGCGCGGCGCCCGCCGCTCCCCGCCGGAAGACCTCGATCTGGTCGGCGACGAGTGACGCACGCCTTTCCCGGACGAAGTCGAGGGTGGCGCGCAGGGCGGCCCCGGCGACGTCGACGTTGATCGCGGAGCGGCGCCGCAGCTCGGCCTGCGGCAGCGTGTTGTAGGCGTTGTTGTTCACCTGCATCGGGATCTCCACCGTGTGCGCGGCGACCGTGCCGTGGAAGGCCGCGTACTGCGGGGTGAAGATCGGCGGCCAGTCGTCCCAGCCCTCCTCCTGGTCCCGGAAGGGGATCTGCGCCGGTTGGACCCCGTCCTTCTGCGGTGTGTAGCCGAGGCCGTTGACGGCGGACTCCATGCGCAGGGCGTTGGCGTAGGTGTTCTTCAGGAACAGGTCGTACTCGTAGTTCTCGCCGTGCGGGGGAGTGGTGGGCTCGATGAGGGTGCCGTTGACGTAGCCGTGCAGGTCGAGCAGGACGGCCGGCTGCTTGGCGACCATGATCTGCCGCATCGCCCGCGTCTCCGGCTGCGAGGCGGTGACGAAATCCCGGTTCATGTCGAATCCGCCCGCGTTGGCGCGGGTCCCGGCGATCCGGCCGTCCGGGTTGGCGGTGATGTTGAAGTACAGGCGGCTGTGGGACAGGAGGTCGCGCGTCCTGGCGTCCGTGGCGGTGGCGAGCCGCTCGATGAGCTTCAGACCGGCGTCGGTGCCCTCCCACTCGTTGCCGTGGATGTTGTTGTTGAAGAAGACGGGAGCCTTGTAACTCTTCCTGACCTCCGGGGACTTGGCGGCCAGGGCGGGCGCGTTCTCGATGAGCTCGCGCATCCGTGCCTGCGTGCGGGCCTGGCCGGTGGTCTCCGGGGCGGTGACGGTGACGAGGTAGAGCCGGTGTCCGCCCGCCGAACGGCCCGCGATCTCGACGCTCACGCGGTCGCCGAGGGCCTGCAGGGCGTTCAGCTTCGGCGCGATGGCGTGGTACGGGGTGAGGCCGAGCTTGATGGACTTGTCGGCCGGGTTCTCGGGGTCGGGGGTGAGGACCTGCCGGCGCGGGTAGCCGCGGCTGTCGTCGCCGATCGCCGCGGAGGGCGCTTCGGCGGTGCCGAGGGCCCGCTGGGCGGCGCTCGCGGGCGTGCGCGCCGCATTCCGGTCGAGCGCGGCCTCGCGGTGGACCGGGGGGTGGCCCGGGGGTTGGGGATCCGCGACGGCGGTGTGCGGGGTGAGGAGCAGGGAGCCCGCCGTGGTGAGGGCGAGGGCGGTGAGCAGAACAGGCCTTACGGGAACGGGCCTGGCAGGAACGGGTCTCGCGGGAACGGTTCTCGTCGTGCGCACGCGTACCTCCTCGGAACGTCCTGAGATCGGTACGGCGAGGTGTACCTGTTCGACTCAACCGCAACAAGAGGGAGTTGGTGTCACGGATGCCCCGGATGGCCCATGCAGGGGCCGCCGGACGGGGCATGCTGAGAGCGCACCGGCGGCGGCAGGAGGCGAGCAGAGCCCATGGCAACGATCCCTTCGATCCCCAGCAGGGACGACGTACTGCGCATGGCACGCAGCACGACCGACATCACCGGCCAACTCCTCGACACGGCTGGGAACCTCACCCGTATCGCGATCAACACCTTCGACCCGAGGGATGGATCGGGCGCCGAGGTCCTGCGGGTGCTGCGGCAGACCACCGCCGAACTGGCCGAGGCGAGCGCGTCGCCGCAGGCCCAGGAGGCCTTCTACCGCATCGTCGAGACCCTCACCCGCCTCGGCACGAGCGGGGCGCCCCTCGCGGTCCACCCCGTCAGCGAGCCGGCGCAGGCCCTGCTGGCGGCTCTGGGCGACAGCCTGCTGCCGGTGCTGGACGCGGTGGAGCCGGCGGTCGAGGAGTTCGCGACGGCGCTGGGCGAACTGGTCGATGCGACGTCACCGCTGTTGCCGGCGACGGCGGGCCTGGCCGCGGGCGTGCTGCTCGCGCTGACCCCGCTGCTCCGTGCCGCGGCCGACGTCCTGCGCGAGTCGTCTCCCGAACTCCGCCGTATCGCCGACGCGTTGACGGCCGCGCTCGCGCCCCTGATGCCGCTCCAGGTGGCCCTGGCCGAACGGGCGGCCGCCGCCGGCGCGAACGTCGTCCGGGCGACGCTGCCGCCCCTCGCCGACCTCACCGAGGCCGCGGCGGCGACGACGAAGGCGGCGCGTCCGGCGCTGATCGCCGGTGAGGAGTTCCTCGTCGCCGGGCTGGAACGGATACAGCCCCTGCTGCTGTCCGGGGCGTCGGGCGCGGGGCGGGTGGCACGGGCGGTGGCGGTACGGGTGTCGGCGGCGGTGAGCCCGGCGGCCGACCGGGGGGTCGTGGTGGCGGTGACGCCGGGGTGAGCGGCGTCCGGGGACAGCGGTGACCAGGCCCCGAAGGGACCGTGACTGCCATGTGACACGGCCCGACTAGAGTGCGAACCATGCGCGATCTTGGGACCGGGTTCAGGTATCTCCTCAGGGGCCAGCGGTGGGTGGCCCGGCACGGCAAGCAGTACGGCTTCGGGCTGATCCCCGGCCTGATCACCCTGGTGCTCTACGTGGCTGCGCTGGTCGGGCTCGCGCTGTGGGGCGAGGACTTCGTGTCCTGGTCGACGCCGTTCGCCGACGACTGGTCGAGCCCGTGGCAGGGCCTGTTCCGCGGCTTCCTCACCGCCGTCCTGTTCGCGCTGGGCCTGCTCCTCTCGGTCATCACCTTCACGGCTGTCACCCTGCTCATCGGCCAGCCTTTCTACGAGAACCTCTCCGAGAAGGTCGACCGGGACGTCTCTCCTGACGGCACGGCCCCCGAGTCCGGCCTGCCGCTCTGGCGCGAACTGTGGATCTCGGGCCGCGACAGCCTGCGGATCGTCCTGCGCGCCGCCCTCTGGGGCGTCCTGCTCTTCGCCCTCGGCTTCATCCCGGTCATCGGCCAGACGGCCGTCCCGGTGATCGGCGTCTTCGTCACCGGCTTCTTCCTCACCGAGGAACTCACGGCAGTGGCCCTCCAGCGCCGCCGCGTGGACCTCCGCGACCGCCTGACGATGCTCCGCTCCCGCAAGCCCCTGATCTGGGGCTTCGGAGCCCCCCTCGCAGCAGCCTTCCTGGTCCCCTTCGTCGCGGTGTTCCTGATGCCGGGCGCGGTGGCGGGGGCGACGCTGATGGCTCGGGAGCTGATGGGGGAGGAGACGGAGGAGGAGAAGGACGGGGAAGCTGCCGCCCCGTTCGGGGACCGGCCCGCGCGTACCAGCCCGTCCGGCGTTTGAGGACGAGGCCCGTTCAGGGCCGAAGCGGGGGCCTGGGGGCCGCAGGCCCCCAGGGACGCCCGCCCCGACGCCGGGTGCCTACGAAGCCGCCGTCGCGTCCACCGCGGCCGTCACAATCCCCCGCACCTGAGCAATGATGTCCAGCCGGTTCCGCACGAACTCCGGATCCGTCACCGCCCCGGTCGCCGGATCCGTGTTGCCCGCCCCGAACTGCAGCACCGGCGTATGCACATGCCCGCCCGGCAGCGAGTCGTGCAGCCCCAGCCGGTCACGCAGCAGCGTCGCCCGGTAGGCGATCTCGTTGGAGAGGTAGTCCCCGCCGCCCCCGGCCCGCGCGGTGGAGCCCGGCGTCGGCCCGTCCGGCCGTACGACCGCGGTCGTGCCGCCCGCCGGAATCTCGGTCACGCTCGTGTTGTCGTACACGGGGAACCGCCCCGTGTCCGCGGCGACGATCTCCCGGTACGGCAGCGTCGTCGTGGTCCACTGCGGCTGCGAGGCCGGATCGGCGACGGGGATCGTCTCGGTCCGCCCGATGTTGTCGTTGTCCTGGAAGCCGCCCCGCCAGGCCCCGTTGGTCCGCTCGACGTCGAACCGACCGACGCGCCCCTGACTCACGGTCGTGAACAGATCGACCTGCTTCAGATACGGCCGCAGCGCCCGCTCGACCATGCCGTCCGCGAAGTCCTGCCACCGCACCGGGAACACGGCGGTCTCCACCCGGGCCGGTCCCTCCGCCGTCTCGATCACCGCGCCGTCGAGGGCGAGCGCGGTGGCGCCGGACGGGTTGGAGATACGGATGTCCCGGTCGAGCGTGAACGGGTCGAACCCGGTGACGAGGATCCGCTTCATGCCCTTGCCGGCCGCCCCGGCCGTATGGCGCATGTCGTTCTGGCCACGCGAGACCCGCTCCAACGCACCGATGAGAGCACCTCGCTGGGCGTCGCTCAGCCCGAACTCCGGCTCCCACGTCCGCACGTCCCGCGTCATCGACAACCGCGCCCAGTACAACGGCCGATCGTCGTCCCGACTCAGGTCACCGCCTGCCGAACCCCGCCCCTGCGCCCGGTCCACGGCCCTGCGCCACAGCGCCGACCCTTCGCGTGTGACGACCCGGTGCGCCTGCGCGTAGGAGCGCGCGCCGGCCAGGTCGTCGGCGAACTCCGCCGCCACGGCGTCGAATCCGGAGCGCCGCAGGATCTCCTGGGGAACGGCCTTGTCGAGGCGCTGTTCCTCGACGGTCGGCGCGGGGGCGGACCGGGCGGCGGCAGCGGCCCCGGTCGTGGGGGCCGAGAGCCCGGCCAGCAGGGCCACTGAGAGGACGCCGATCCGAACACGTATGGAATTCAAGGGAGTTACGGTCCTTCCGTCACGGTGGGGGGTGAGGCAGACAATGCGTCGTGCGGGACGCCGGAAGTATCGCGTGGCGGGAGGGGACTACGCCATGGCTCACGCCGACACCCCCACCGACACCGCCGCCTCCCGCAGCGCCCCCACGAACGCCGCCACGGCCGGCGCCGGCGACCGCCCCCGAACCGTCGCCGCGTACACGGCCCGCGCCGGCCCGCCCTCGTCCAGCACCGGTACCAGCCGGACGTCGGGGCGCACGGACGCCGCGGCCAGCGCCGGGACCAGCGCCACACCGAGGCCGGCGGCGACGTACCCCTGCTTGGCGGTCCACTCGCCGACGACGTGCGCGACACGCGGCCGGAAGCCCTGCCGCAGGGCCACGTCGAGGAGGGTGCCCTCGGGGCGGGAGCTGCCGGAGATCCATTCGGCGTCGGAGAGTCGGCCGAGTCGGACGGGTCCGCTGCCGGCCAGCGGATGACCGGCGGGGACGGCGACGTACAGGGACTCGTCGAGCAGGTGGTGGAGTTCGTACGCCTCCAGCGGGGCGCGGCCCGTGGTCGAGACGACCGCGAGGTCGAGGTGGCCCGCGGTGAGCCGGTCCAGCAGGGCAGGGGTGAAGCCCTCCTCGCGGGTGACGTGGACGCGTGGGTGCGTGGCGCTGAAGGCGGCCAGCGCCTGCGGCACCAGGCCCGCGTCGGCCGTGGCGAAGGCACCGAACCGCAGCCGTCCGCCCGCCACTTCGCGCAGGGCGGCCAGCTCCCGAACGGCCCCGTGCAACGACTCGGTGACCGCCTCGGCATACGGCACCAGAACCTGCCCGGCCTCGGTGAGCAGCACGCCCCGCGGGAGCCGGTCGAAGAGCGGGGCGCCGCCCAGGGCCCCTTCCAGCGTGGAGATCTGACGGGACACCGCCGACTGCGTCCACCCGAGGGTCCGGGCGGCGCCGGTGAAGGAACCGAGCCGGGCGACCTCCAGGAACGCCCTCAACCACACACTGGAGACCTCGGGGAGTTCATGCTGGGACTCATGCTGATTCGGCATGGCAGCCATGCTGGACATTCGCTTGTCGCATCTCAAGCCCGCGCCTAGCGTCGACGGCATGCAGATCACCGTCGACAACCCGCCCGCCGCGCCCCAGCCCCTGAGCCCGTACTACTCCCAGGTCGCCCGCGTCGAACACGCCGACGGCAGCGCGCTGTTGTTCGTCTCCGGGCAGATCGCCGAGGGCGCCACGGTCGCCGAGCAGACCCGCGGCGTCTTCGAGACCCTCGCCGCCCTGCTGGAGGCCCACGGCGCCACGCTCGCGGACGTCATCAACATCCGCACCTGTCTCACCGACATCGGCACCCTGGACGAATACGGCACCGTAAGGCGGCAGTTCCTCACCGGCACCCCGCCCACCAGCATGACCTTCGAGGTGCCGAGGCTGTTCAGGGCGGAGGCCCGGGTGGAGGTCGAGGTGGTCGCCGCGGTCAGTCCGCGGTCTCGCCCAGCAGGCTGAGGAAGTCCCGGAACGCGCCCGGCATGTCCACCGACTCCGGGTCCAGGAGCCACTGGTACTGCAGCCCGTCCATGACGGCCACCAGCAAGGGCGCCGTACGCTCCGGGGTCAGCCCGTTCGGCAGCCGGTCGCCGTACTCGGCGCGCAGGACCTCCGCCATGGCCGCCCGCACGCGCGTGTACCGCTCGGTGAAGTACTCGCGCGCGGGATGCCCCTCGGTCACGCTCTCGCCGAGCAGCGCCGAGAAGGTCTGGATGATGCCGGGCCGCATCGCGTTGTACTCGACGAGGGAGGCGAGCAGGTCGATCCGCCACCGGGTGTCGGGTACGGCGTCCCACTGGTCCCGCTCCTGGAGCACCGCGACGAGCAGCGCGTCCTTGGTGGGGTAGTGGTGCAGCAGCCCCTGCTGGGTGAGTCCGACCCGCTCGGCCACCGCGGCGAGGCTCGCCCCCCGGTAACCGCGCTCGGCGATCACCTCCAGGGCCGCCCGGACGATCTCGGCGCGGCGCTCCTCGCTTCTGACCCTGGCGTTCATGGCGTCACCGTACGGCATCGTCGTACTCATCATATAACGTCAAGATAACGAAACCTACCGGTCTACAGGTAGCCGATGCAGGATGGAGGCACAGCCCGGACTCAACGAGGAGGCACCGCGATGGCGGGAACCCGTACCCAGGCCGACGAAGCGCGCGAGGCGGCCGTGGAGGCCGCCCTCGCCGCGCTCGACCTCGACGCGAAAGCGCGGCTGCTCTCCGGCCAGGACACCTGGACCCTGCCCGCACTGCCCGAGATCGGCCTGAAGTCCCTCGTCATGTCCGACGGCCCGATCGGCGTCCGGGGCGTGCACTGGACCGCCGACGACCCGTCCGTCGCGCTGCCCTCGCCCACCGCCCTCGCCGCCACCTGGGATCCGGACCTCGCCCGTCGCGCCGGCACCCTCCTCGCCCAGGAGGCCCGCCGCAAGGGCGTCCACGTCCTGCTCGCCCCCACCGTCAACCTCCACCGCTCCCCGCTCGGCGGCCGCCACTTCGAGGCGTACAGCGAGGACCCCTATCTGACCGGGACGATCGGCGCCGGCTATGTCAGCGGCGTCCAGTCCGGCGGCGTCGGCACCACCGTGAAGCACTTCGTCGCCAACGACGCCGAGACAGAGCGCTTCACCGTCAACAACCTCGTCTCCGAACGCGCCCTGCGCGAGCTGTATCTGGCGCCCTTCGAGATCATCGTCGAGAACGCCCACCCCTGGGGCATCATGACCGCCTACAACACGGTCAACGGCACGACGATGAGCGAGCACCACCACCTTGTGAACGAAGTCCTGCGCGGGGAATGGGGCTTCGACGGCTACAACGTCTCGGACTGGATGGCCGCCCGGTCCACCGTCGGCGCCATCGAGGGCGGCCTCGACGTCGCCATGCCCGGCCCGCAGACCGTGTACGGCGAGCCCCTCGCCCAGGCCGTACGGGACGGGAAGGTGGCCGAGGCCAAGGTCGACGACGCCGTGCGCAACGTCCTGCGGCTCGCCGCCCGCGTCGGGATCCTCGACGGTGCCGAGCCCGTCGTCACCGACCTTCCCGCGACCGTCGACGGCCCCGGACTCGCCCGCGAGATCGCCCGCCGCTCCTTCGTCCTGGTCCGCAACCAGGGCGGCGCCCTGCCGCTGCGGCCGAACGGCACCGTCGCGCTGATCGGCGCGGCAGCCCGGGACGCCCGCGTGCTGGGCGGCGGCTCCGCCACCGTCTTCCCCGACCGGATCGTCTCCCCGCTCGACGGCCTCACCGCCGCCCTCCCCGACGGCACCCTCACCTACGCCGTCGGGGCGGACCCGAACACCGAACTCGGCATCGCCGACAAGGGCTTCGAGCTGCGGGCCGTGTGCCGGGACGCCGACGGGAACGTCATCGGCACCGGCTCCGCCCCCAACGGCCACATCCAGTGGATGGGCAGCGACCTCCCCGAGGGTGTGACCCACGATGCTCTGCGCACCGTCGAACTGACCGGCACCTTCACCCCGCGCGCCACCGGCCCGCACACCTTCGGCATCAAGGGCATCGGCGCCTTCCGGCTCACGATCGACGGCACCACGTACTACGACGACGTCCAGCGCCCCGCCAAGGAGGACCCCTTCGCCGCCTTCTTCGGCGCCCCCGTCCCCCTCGCCCAGCCCGAACTCACCGCCGGCGCACCGGTCGAGGTCTCCCTCACCCACGTCGTCGAGTTCCCCGAGGCCGCCCCGCTGAGGGTCGTCGGCTTCACCCTCGCGCACCAGGAGCCGCAGCGTGACCCCGACGAACTGATCGCCGAAGCCGTCGAGGCCGCCCGCGACGCCGACACGGCCGTCGTCGTGGTCGCCACCACCGACCGCGTCGAGTCCGAGGGCTTCGACCGCACCGACCTCAACCTGCCCGGCCGCCAGGACGACCTGGTCCGTGCCGTCGCCGCCGCCAACCCCCACACCGTCGTGGTCGTCAACTCCGGCTCCCCGGTGGAGCTGCCGTGGCGCGAGGACGTCGCCGCCGTGCTGCTCGGCTGGTTCCCCGGTCAGGAGGCCGGCGCGGCACTCGCGGACGTCCTCACCGGCGTCCACGAGCCGGGCGGGCGCCTGCCCACCACCTGGGGCTCCCTGGCCGACGCCCCGGTCACCCAGGTGGTCCCCTCGGCCGGCGAACTCCCGTACAGCGAGGACGTCTTCATCGGCTACCGCGCCTGGGAGAAGGAGAGCCGGGTCCCGTCGTACCCCTTCGGGCACGGCCTCGGCTACACCGAGTGGACGTACGAGTCCGTCAAGGTCGAGGGCACCACCGTGACGGTCCGCCTCCGCAACTCCGGCGAGCGTGCGGGGCGTGAGGTCGTGCAGGTCTACCTGGCGCCGACCGAGCCGGGCACCGACCGCCCGGCGCGCCGGCTGGCCGGATTCGCGGGCGTGACCGCGGGGCCGGGGGAGACGGCCGAGGCCGTGATCGACCTTCCGCGCCGCTCTTTCGAGATGTGGGACGAGCAGACCAATTCGTGGACGCTTGTGAAGGGTTCGTACGAGATCCAGGTGAGCCGCTCGATCGCCGACCGTCGGGTGACGGCGACGATTAACGTCTGATGCGGGAGAAGTGCCCCAGGAACAGCCCCGGTCCGGGTCCTGACGCCCGGGCCGGGGCTTGTCCCCGAGCAGGCCGGGGCCCGCACTCCCGCTAACGGACCGAGAAGGCGTACACCGTCTCCGACCGGAACACCTCGCCCGGTCGCAGTACCGTGCTCGGGAAGTCCGGCCGGTTCGGGGAGTCGGGGAAGTGCTGGGTCTCCAGCGCGATGCCGTCGCCCGGGGCGAAGGGCTCGGCCAGGTGCTCGGCCGTGTACAGCTGGAGCCCGGGCTCGGTGGTCGCCACCGTAAGCAGCCGCCCGGTCGTCGGGTCGTACAGCTCGGCGACCTCCTCCGCGGCGCCCGTCACCCCCTTGTCCAGCACGAAGTTGTGGTCGTACCCGGCGCCGGCCTTCCGCGCCTGACGGAAGTCGAAGCGGGTACCGGCGACCTCGTCCAGGGATCCCGTCGGGATCAGGTCCGCGTCGACCGGGGTGTACCGGGAGGCGGCGAGCCGCAGTTCATGGCCGCTCGCGTTGCCCGAACCCGCCCCGGCGAGGTTGAAGTAGCTGTGGTTGGTCAGGTTCACCACGGTCGGCTCGTCCGTCACCGCCTCGTACGCGATCCGCAGCGCCCGGTCCGACGACAGCGTGTAGGTCGCCGAGACCTCCAGCCGCCCCGGGAATCCCTCCTCGCCATGCGGGCTGACCCGGCTCAGGCGCACACCGTGCTCGACCGGCGTCACCTCCCACACCCGCTTGTCGAAACCGCGTTCGCCGCCGTGCAGGGAGTTGGGCGGGTCGTTGGGGTCGAGCGCGTACGTCAGGCCGTCCAGCGGAAAGCGGCCGTCCGCGATCCGGTTGGCGTACCGCCCGATCAGGGCGCCCAGATAAGGCCCCGGGTGGGACAGATAACCATCCAGGTCGGCGAACCCCAGCACCACGCCCGCCGCGTGCCCCTCGCGGTCCGGCACCTCCAGCGACTGCACGATCCCGCCGTACGACAGCACCCGTACCCGCAGGCCCGCGCGCTCCAACGTCCAGCGGTGGACCGGCCGGCCGTCGGAAAGTGTGCCGAAGTGTTCGCTCATGAGCGGAACACTAGTTCGTGACCGTCCGGTAGGCGATCTCGGCAAGCCGTGCCTGACCGTTCACACTCGGATGGAACCAGTCCCACTGGCTCAGCTGCCTGCCGCCGAAGCGGAACTCGTACACCGCGCCGTCGTCGAACCGGCACCGGCGGTCCTTCGCGCAGACCTGCTCCAGCACGTCGTTGTACGCCTCGACCCGCTCCTGCACCGTCGCGCGCCGCTGATTGGCCGCCGCGGTGAGGGAGTCGGCGTCGCCCAGCATCGACGGGCAGATGCCGAGCTTCCACACCTGCTTGCCCATCGGGCTCGTACGGCCCTGCTCCCACAGGCGCATCAGATTCGGCACGCTCGCGACATAGACCTGAGCCTTCGGCAGTGCCTCGCGCAGTGTGCCCATCGCGTCCTCGAACTGCGTCCGGAAGTCGGCCACCGACGTCATGGCGTCGGTGGTGTCCCGGCAGGCGTCGTTCGCCCCCGCCATCACCGCCACCAACTCCGGCCTGCGCGTCACCGCCTGCGCCATCTGCCCGGCCACGTCGGCCATCCGCGCCCCGGTCACCGCGTAGTTCCAGCTCCGCTCCGCCGCCTTCCCCTTGCCCAGCAGCCGTACGGCGAGACTGTCGACGCGGGGGCTGCTGCCGGTGGCCCAGGAGACCTCGGGGCAGTCCGACAGGACCGAACAGGCGTCGAAACCGGTCGTGATGGAGTCGCCCACGGCCGCGATCGACGCGGGGCTGCGGTCCCAGGTCGGTGTCGGCTTCGGCCGGGCGCTGCGCGCATCGCTGCCGGACGGCTCCGGCGAGTTGCCGCCGACGGCGTCACAACCGGACACGCCCAGGACGGTCGCGGCCACGGCGGCGAGGACAGCGCGCGAGAGGTGCCGTCGCTTCCGCATACCCCGTCCATCCCCTCACTCGGCCCTGTCATGGTTCACAACCAATAACAACGCACGAGGGTTCCCGCCCGTCTCATGCAACGGCTCACACCCGTACAAGCGTCCTGCCGGGTGAATGGCGGGCGTTTCCCGGCACCTGGACCGACGGTACGTCACACTCCTTGCGCCGCCGCACGGTAGCCTCGCCATCAACGTGGCTGCCCGGCCACTATCGTCCGCCAGTTCGCAAGATGTCCGCTCTGCCCGGAGGTCCCGGTGACGACACGTGGAGTTCTGTACGTGCACTCCGCGCCGCGCGCGCTGTGCCCGCATGTCGAGTGGGCCGTCGCCGGGGTGCTCGGCACGCGCGTCAACCTCGACTGGATCCGGCAGCCGGCCGCGCCCGGCACCTGGCGCTCGGAGTTCTCCTGGCAGGCCGAGGCGGGCACCGCCTCCAAGCTGGCCTCCGCCCTGCGCGGCTGGCACCTCCTGCGCTTCGAGGTCACGGCCGAGCCCTGCCCCACCGCCGAGGGCGAGCGCTACAGCTGCACCCCCGACCTGGGCATCTTCCACGCGGTCACCGGCATTCACGGCGACATCCTCATCCCGGAGGACCGCCTGCGTGCCGCTCTGACCCGCTCCCAGCACGGCGAGACCGACCTGGAGGCAGAGATCGCCAAGCTGCTCGGGAAGCCGTGGGACGACGAGTTGGAGCCGTTCCGGTACGCCGGTGAGGGAGCGCCGGTGCGCTGGCTGCACCAGGTCGTCTGACACTTGGACACGTGAAGGGGCCCCACCTCGAGAGGTGGGGCCCCTTCACGTACGTATGGGCGCTGCTCAGACCGTCCTGAACGCCAGCACCACATTGTGGCCGCCGAAGCCGAACGAGTCGTTCAGCGCGGCGATCCGGCCCTCGACGGGCAGCTTGCGCGCCTCACCGCGGACGACGTCGGCGTTCGCCTCGGCCTCCGGGTCGAGGTTCTCGACGTTGATGGTCGGCGGAGCGACCCGGTGGTACAGCGCGAGCACCGTCGCCACCGTCTCGACGCCACCGGCGCCACCCAGCAGGTGCCCGGTCATCGACTTCGTCGCGGACACCGCCATGTGGTCGGCGTCGTCGCCGAACACCTTCCGCAGCGCCTTGAGCTCGGCGATGTCACCGGCCGGCGTCGACGTCGCGTGCGCGTTGACGTGCACGATCTCCGCCGGGTCCAGGTCGTTGCGGTCCAGCAGGTTCTGCAGCGCGTGCGAGATGCCGCGGCCCTCGGGCTCGGGCTGCACGATGTCGTGGGCGTCGGCGGAGATGCCCTGTCCGACCGCCTCGGCGTACACGCGGGCACCGCGCTTGGCCGCGTGCTCGGCGGACTCCAGGACGATCACGCCGGCGCCCTCACCGAGGACGAAGCCGTCGCGGCCGACGTCGTAGGGACGCGACGCACCCTGCGGGTTCTCGTTGTTCTTGGACATCGCCATCATGTTGCCGAACGCGGCGATCGGCAGCGGGTGGATCGCCGCCTCCGTGCCGCCCGCGACGACGATGTCGGCGCGGCCCGTGCGGATCATCTCGATGGCGTAGCCGATGGCCTCGGCGCCCGAAGCGCACGCGGAGACCGGCGTGTGCACGCCCGCCCGGGCGCCCACGGCCAGACCCACGTTCGCCGAGGGGCTGTTCGGCATCAGCATGGGGACGGTGTGCGGGGAGACGCGGCGGACGCCCTTCTCCTTGAGCACGTCGTACTGGTCGAGCAGGGTCGTCACGCCGCCGATGCCGGAGGCGATGACCGCGCCGAGGCGGTCCGGGTCGACAGTGCTGTCCTCCCCGGCCTTCGCCTCGAAGCCGGCGTCCTTCCAGGCCTCCTGAGCCGCGATCAGCGCGAACTGCGCCGAGCGGTCCAGTCGGCGGGCCTGCGGCCGCGGGATGACCTCGGTCGGCTCCACGGCGACCGGCGCGGCGATACGGACCGCCTGGTCGGCGGCCCAGTCCTGCTCCAGGGGCTTGACACCGGAACGTCCGGCGATCAGGCCCTCCCAGGTAGAGGCTGCGTCGCCACCCAGCGGTGTGGTTGCGCCGATACCGGTGACGACCACGGTGCGATTGGTCGAGCTCACGGGAATTCTTTCTCCAACGGATACGAGGATTCAGCGGCGCCACCGCCGGGTGGCGGGGCAGTCAGCCCAGGGGCCTGATCAGTGATCAGCCCTGGTGCTTGAGGATGTAGTCGGTCGCGTCGCCCACGGTCTTGAGGTTCTTGACGTCCTCGTCCGGGATCTTCACGTCGAAGCGCTCTTCGGCGGCGACGACGACCTCGACCATGGACAGCGAGTCGACGTCCAGGTCGTCGGTGAAGGACTTGTCCAGCTGGACGTCCTCAACCGGGATGCCGGCGATCTCGTTCACGATGTCGGCGAGACCGGCGACGATCTCTTCCTGAGTGGCGGCCATCTTGGCGCTCCTTCGTTGTTGTTCAGGTTCTTCAGAGGGTTTGGCGCGCCCGCCGCGGCAGCGGCAGGTGGTGCGTTTTCCCGTGCCGGTTCGCATGATCCGGCACGGAGTGCCTAGGGGAGAGTAACGACCGTGGCGGCGTAAACGAGACCCGCCCCGAATCCGATGACTAGTGCGGTGTCGCCGCTCTTCGCCTCGCCGGTCGCCAGGAGCCGCTCCATCGCGAGCGGAATCGAGGCGGCCGAGGTGTTGCCGGTGGTGCGCACGTCGCGGGCGACCGTGACGTGCTCCGGCAGCTTCAGTGTCTTCACCATCGAGTCGATGATCCGCTCGTTGGCCTGGTGCGGGATGAAGACGTCCAGGTCGTCCGGGCTGATTCCGGCCGCGTCCAGCGCCTGCTGGGCGACCTTCGCCATCTCGAACACGGCCCAGCGGAAGACCGCCTGGCCCTCCTGCGTGATCGCGGGGAACTTGACGTTGCCCTCGCTGTCCAGCGGAAGCTTGGAGACATCGCCGATCCGGAACTGGTCCCACGGCACCGTCTGCTTGATCGTCTCGGACTTGTCGCCCTCCGAGCCCCACACGGTCGGGCCGATGTGCGGCTCCTGGGCGGGACCGACCACGACCGCGCCGGCGCCGTCGCCGAACAGGAAGGCCGTCGCGCGGTCCTCCAGGTCGGTGAGGTCGCTCAGCCGCTCCACGCCGATGACGAGGACGTACTCGGCCGAACCCTCGACGATCATGCCCTTGGCGAGGGTCAGGCCGTAGCCGAAGCCCGCGCAGCCGGCCGAGATGTCGAAGGCGGCGGCCTTGTTCGTACCCAGCTTGTCGGCGATCTCGGTGGCGACGGCCGGGGTCTGCCGGAAGTTCGACACGGTCGAGACGATGACGCCGCCGATCTGCTCGGCGGTGATCCCGGCGTCGGCGATCGCCTTGCCGGACGCCTCGATCGACATCGCGGCGACGGTCTCCTCGTCGTTCGCCCAGTGCCGCGTCTCGATGCCGGAGCGCGAACGGATCCACTCGTCGGACGAGTCGATCTTCTCCAGGATCACCTCGTTGGGCACGACCCGGGTCGGACGGTACCCGCCGACGCCGAGGATGCGCGCAAACGGGGCGCCCTTGCTGGGCTTCAGCTTCGCCATGCTCGGGGCTCCTTGTCAGGCGTGCTCTGCGATGAGCTCGCGAGCAGCGTCCAGGTCGTCGGGGGTCTTGAGGGCCAGGGTCTGCACACCCGGCAGCGCGCGCTTGGCCAGACCGGTCAGCGTGCCGCCCGGGCACACCTCGATCAGGGCCGTGACGCCGAGCTCCTTGAAGGTCTCCATGCACAGGTCCCAGCGGACCGGGTTGGCGACCTGCCCGACGAGACGCTCCAGCACCTCGGCGCCGGTGGCGACCGCCTTGCCGTCCTTGTTGGACACGTAGGTGAGCCGCGGGTCGCCGGGCACGAGCTCCTTGGCGGCCGCGGCCAGCTTCTCCACGGCGGGGCCCATGTGGTGCGTGTGGAAGGCACCGGCCACCTTCAGAGGCACGACCTTGCGCACGCCCTCGGGCTTGTCCTCGTTCAGCGCGGCGAGCTGCTCCATGGTGCCGGCGGCCACGATCTGGCCGGCGCCGTTGATGTTCGCGGGGGTCAGGCCCAGCTTCTCCAGGTGGGCGACGCTGACCTCGGGGTCGCCGCCGAGCAGCGCCGACATGCCGGTCTCGGTGATCGCGGCGGCCTCGGCCATGGCCAGGCCACGGGCGCGGACGAGCCGGACGGTCTCCTCGTCGGGGAGCACCCCGGCGAGCGCGGCGGCGGTCAGCTCGCCGACGCTGTGCCCGGCGATCGCACCGACCTTCCGGGGCAGCTCGGCGGGATCGTCGAAGAGCATGTACGCGGAGGCCAGCCCGGCCGCCACCAGCAGCGGCTGGGCGACCGCGGTGTCGCGGATCTCCTCCGCGTCGCCCTCGGTGCTGTAGCGGACGAGGTCGAGCTGCACGGCGTCGGACCATGCCTCGAGGGCACCGCGGACACCGGGGAGTTCGAGCCAGGGGGTCAGGAAGCCGGGCGTCTGGGCGCCCTGGCCGGGAGCGACGAGTACGAGCACTCTCACACTCTCTCTTGGGGACGGGCACGGCCGCCCGTGGGGACAAGGACGAAGAACACGAGGGGGTTTTGTGGGCCCCCGACAAAAGCCTAGAGCTGGAGATCGCCGTCGACCAGACGCCCCAGGATCAGCGCGATCCGCAAAGTGAACGCGGAGCGTACATCGGACGGCGACCAGCCGGTGACGTCAGTCACACGTCGAAGCCGGTAGCGCACGGTGTTGGGATGCACGAACAGCATCCGCGCGGCGCCCTCCAGACTGCTCGCCTGCTCGAGATAGACCGAGAGCGTCTCCAGAAGGGCCGACCCGGCCTCCTCCAGCGGTCTGTAGATCTCCTCCACCAACTGCTCGCGCGCACTGGGATCGCCCGCGATGGCACGCTCCGGAAGCAGATCGTCCGCCAGTACCGGCCGCGGGGCGTCCTGCCAGGCGGTACACGCCTTCAGCCCGGCCGCAGCGGCCTGCGCGGACCGCGTGGCGGCCAGCAGATCGGGTACGACGGGCCCCGCGACCACGGGACCTGCGGCATACGGCCCGATCAGTGACTTGGCGACCGCCAGCGGGCTGTCGCTGCCGCCCGCGATCACCACCAGCCGGTCCCCGAGCACCCCGGTCAGCACCTGGAGCTTGGCGTGCCGGGCGGCCCGCCGGATGGCCTCGACCGTCAGCTCGCTGTCCCCGTCGGGCGCCGTCCCGAGCACCACGCACACATGCTCGGGCGAGTTCCAGCCGAGCGCGGCGGCCCGGGACACGGCCCCCTCGTCGGCCTCGCCGCTGAGCACGGCGTTCACGACGAGCGACTCCAGGCGCGCGTCCCAGGCACCGCGTGCCTCGGCGGCCTGGGCGTAGACCTGGGCGGTGGCGAAGGCGATCTCACGGGCGTAGACGAGCAGCGCCTCCCGCAGCACGCTCTCGTCGCCGGGAGCGGCGACCTCGTCGATGGCCGACTCCATGACCTCGATGGTCGTGCGCACCATCTCGACGGTCTGGCGCAGGGTGATCGCGCGGGTCAGCTCGCGCGGGGCGGTCCCGAAGACGTCGGTGGAGATCGCCTGGGGCGCGTCGGGATGCCGGAACCACTCGGTGAAGGCGGCGATACCGGCCTGGGCGACGAGGCCGATCCAGGAACGGTTCTCCGGGGGCATGGCCCGGTACCACGGCAGCGTCTCGTCCATCCGCGCGATGGCCTGCGCGGCGAGCGAACCGGAGGACTTCTCGAGCCGCTTCAGGGTCGCGGCGTGCTGGTGGACGTCGTGCGCGGCGGGTTCGGACTTACGGGCTACGGGTTCGGGCACGGGGACAAGACTGCCTTATCGGGACGCGAGTGCGTGCCAGAGGGGTGGTGGGTGAGATGCCCGGTGAGTCCCGGTCGAGCCGGCGCGGGGGTCTACGGTGGTGCCCGTGATGGACGTACGGCGCGCCGCGGAGCGCTATCAGGGAGGGGATCCGGCAGCGGGCATCGAGTCACGCCACGCCTTCTCCTTCGGCCCGCACTACGACCCCGACAACCTCCGCTTCGGCGCGCTGATCGCCTGCAACGAGGAGCGGCTCGCCCCCGGAGCCGGGTTCGACGAGCACCCCCACAGCCACACCGAGATCGTCACGTGGGTCGTCGAGGGCGAACTGACCCACCGCGACTCCACGGGCCACGAGACCCGGGTCGGCCACGGGGACGTCCAGCGGCTCAGCTCGGCGGGCGGCGTGCGGCACGTGGAACGCAACGACGGCGACATGCCCCTCACCTTCATCCAGACCTGGCTGGCCCCGCTGTCGCCGGGCGGCGACCCGGCGTACGAGATCGTCCACGGCATCGCGGACTCGACGCCGTACGCCGTCCCGGAGGCGGGCGCGATGCTCCATGTGCGGCGGCTGGGGGTGGGGGAGCGGACGGCGGTGCCGGACGGGGCGTTCCTGTACGTGCATGTCGTGCGCGGCGACGTACGCCTGGACGGCGAGGAGCTGGGCGCCGGCGACGCGGTGCGCATCACGGACGGCAAGGACGTGGAGGCGGTCGCCGTGAGTGCGGCGGAGCTGCTGGTCTGGGAGATGGCCCCAATGGCCCAGTAGGAGTGGGGCTCGAGATGCCGGAGTGATCCCTGGGGCTTCAAATGAGGGGGTCGGACACTCGCTCGGCAGAGAAGAGCCGGGGCACATGGCCAAAGGCAGAGCAGCAGGGGAACAGGACAGGACCCGAAGCGGGGGACTGCGACGGCTCGGTGAGTGGTGCGCCCATCACTTCGTGATCGTGATCGTCGCCTGGGTCGTGGCCCTGGGGGTGCTCCAGGCCCTCAACCACATCCACGGCGGGGAGTACGAGAACAACTTCGCCCTGTCCGGCGTGCAGTCCGAGGAGGGCCTGGACGTCCTCAAGGAGCATGATCCGCAGGCCGGCGGCTACAGCAGCCAGATCGTCATGCACGACGCCGACAAGCCGCTGACCTCGGTCAGCTCGCAGATGTCGACCACCGTCGCCGACCTCCAGAAGCTGCCGCACGTGCTGTCCGTGCAGAACCCGCTGGAGGCCACCTCCTCGAAGGTCGGCCCGCTGTCCTCGGACGGACAGACCGGTTACATCACCATCCGCTTCAACGAGCAGCCTTCCCTCCTCGGCGAGAGCTACCTCGACGGGGTCGACGACGCCGTCGAGCCGCTCCGACAGGCCGGCGTCGACGTCGAGTACGGCGGATCGCTCGGCGAGCTGGCGAGGCCCGCCGGCAACGACCGGATCAGTGAGGCGATCGGCTTCGCGGTGGCCATCGTCGTCCTGCTGATCGGCTTCGGCAGCGTGCTCGCCGCCTTCCTGCCGCTGATCTCCGCCCTGATCGCGGTGGTCGGCGGGCTGGCCTGTCTCGGGCTGCTCGCGATCGCGTTCACCTTCGCCACGGTCTCGCCCACCCTGGCCACGATGATCGGCCTCGGCGTCGGCATCGACTACGCCCTCTTCCTGCTCACCAGGCACCGGCAGAACCTCATGGACGGCGCCGATCCGGTGCACGCCGCCGGCCACGCCACCGCGACCTCGGGACGTGCGGTGCTGGTCTCCGGCACCACGGTGATCGTCGCCCTGATGGGCCTGTGGGTGTCCGGTGTGAGCTTCATCGGCCTGCTCGGCGTCGCCGCGGCCGTCACGGTCGTCTCCGCCGTCCTGGGCGCGCTGACCCTCGTCCCGGCCCTGCTGGGGATGGTCGGGCGCAACGTCGACCGCTGGCACGTGCGCAGGCCCATCGCCGAGACCGAGCCCGGGGGCGACATCTCCGAGGGCACCTGGCACCGCTACGCCAAGCGCGTGGAGCACCATCCGTGGCGGTACCTGTCGGCCGGCGTGGTCACCGTCGCGGTGCTGGCCATCCCCGTCTTCTCGATCCAGCTCGGCCACATCGGCGACGGCGCCGACCCCACGTCCTTCACCGACCGGCGGGCCTTCGACCTGATGACCGACGCGTTCGGGGCCGGCTCCAACGGGCCGCTCACCGTCGTCGTCGACCAGACGAACGTACCGGAGTCACAGCGCTCCGAGCTGGCCTCGAAGACCCAGCAGGCCCTGAACGACGTGTCCGGGACGTCCTTCGTCAGCCCGCTGATGCCGACGCAGGACGGCGACGTCCTGGTCGGCACGGTCTACTCGTCGGTGTCCCCCCAGAACAAGGACACCACCAACCTCGTCAACAGCCTGTACGACCACACGCTCCCCGACGCCGTCTCCGGCACCGACGCCAAGGGCTATGTCACCGGGACCACGGCCGTCCAGGTCGACTTCCGCGACATCATCGCGCAGCGCCTGCCGCTGATCATCCTCGTCGTGGTGGGCCTCGCCTTCCTGATCATCCTCGCGGTCTTCCGCGGCCTGCTCGTCGCCGTGAAGGCGGCCGTCCTCAACGTCCTGTCGATCGGCGCCTCATACGGCGTCGTCGTCGCCGTCTTCCAGTGGGGCTGGGGCGGGCCCGCGCTGGGGGTGCACGGCAAGGTGCCCATCGAGAGTTATGTGCCGATGATGATGTTCGCCATCATCTTCGGGCTCAGCATGGACTACGAGATCTTCCTGCTCTCCCGGGTGCACGAGGCCTGGCTGCGCACTGGGAACGCCAAGGACTCGGTCGCCCATGCCCTTGAGATCACCGCGCGCGTCATCACCTGCGCGGCGCTGATCATGGTGAGCGTGTTCGCGGCCTTCATCATCAGCGACAACATCGTGGTCAAGATGCTGGGGCTCGGGCTCGCCGTCAGTGTGCTCATCGACGCGACGGTGGTGCGGCTGCTGATGGTGCCCGCCGTGATGACGCTGCTGGGCAAGCACGCCTGGTGGACGCCCCGCTGGCTGGACAAGATCCTGCCGCACATCGACACCGAGGGGGCCGGTGAGAAACTGGGCGCCCTGCCGGAGCCCGGGTCGCCCCGGGACAGGTGACCGCGCCTTAACGCCCGACCTCGGCCAGCACCGCGTCCGTGAACGGCGGCCACGCCTCGACCGCCCACGGCCCGAACGCCCGGTCCGTCAGCGCCACGCAGGCCGCCCCGGCGTCCGGGTCGATCCACAGGAACGTGCCCGACTGCCCGAAGTGCCCGAAGGTGCGCGGCGAGGACGCCGAGCCCGTCCAGTGCGGCGACTTGCCGTCGCGGATCTCGAAGCCGAGCCCCCAGTCGTTGGGGCTCTGGTGCCCGTACCCCGGCAGCACACCCTTCGTCCCCGGGTACTGCACGGTCATCGCAGCGGCGACGGTGCGCGGGTCCAGCAGCCGCGGCGCCTGCACCTCCGCCGCGAACCGCAGCAGATCCTCGACCGTCGACACCCCGTCCTTCGCCGGGGACCCCTCCAGCGACGTACCCGTCATGCCCAGCGGCTCCAGCACCGCCTGCCGCAGATACTCCGCGAACGGGATGTCCGTCGCCTTGGCCACATGGTCCCCGAGCTGCTCGAACCCGGCGTTCGAGTACAGCCGCCGCTCCCCGGGCGGGGCCGTCACCCGGTGCTCGTCGAAGGCCAGCCCCGAGGTGTGCGCGAGCAGATGCCGCACCGTCGAGCCCTGCGGCCCGGCCGGCTCGTCGAGCTCGACGGCGCCCTCCTCGTACGCGACGAGGACCGCGTAGGCGGCCAGCGGCTTGGTGACCGAGGCCAGCGGGAAGCGGTGCGCGACGGGACCGTGCGTACCCAGGACCGTGCCGTCCGCCCGTACGACACCCGTCGCGGCGGAGGGAACGGGCCAGTTCTCGATCAGTGCGAGGCTGCTCAGCGACATGCCTGTGAGCCTAGGCCCTGTCGTCACCCGCCTGTCCGGCGGCGTCCGGCACACACGCTCGCCGCCGGGCCCGCCCTTCGGGCGGACGACGGGAATGCGGCGACAGGGCCTGGCCGCTCACAGGTACAGCCGCATCGAGGGGTCCGTGTCCCGGGTGAAGCCGAGCGCCGCGTACATCGGCTCGGCGTCGGGGGACGCGGTGAGCATGACGTGACTGGCACCCCGCCCGCGGCACCAGGCCAGCAGTTCTTCCATGCACGCGCGCGCGTACCCGCGGCGCCGGGCGTCCGGGTCGGTCGCGACGCTGAAGACGTACCCGATCATCCCGTGCGGATGGCCGGCCCGCCCGATCCGGTACTCCAGCGTCCCCGCCACCAGCGCGGCGAGCGTCCCCGGCCGCTCGGGGTGATCGACGACGAACGCCGCGAAGTCGCTCCGGGGCTCCGCGAGCCTGGCCCGCAGCGTCGGCAGCGACTCCCGGTGCCACTCCGTCGAACCGGCCCCCTGGGCCAGCGAGTCGATCATCACCTGACGCAGCCGCAGCACTTCGGCGGCGTCCTCGGGCAGGGCACGGCGTACGAGACTCATGCCCCGCACGCTAACCACGGCGATCACGCCATGTCCCGCGGTTTTCTTACCGTTTCCGCTTGCTTGGAGCGCACTCCAAGGCCATAGCGTGGAACGCATGACGGTGATGGAGACCACGAGTACCAGGACCGACAGCTGTGCCGCCCCGCCACATCCGCACCGGCGGCCGGCGGGCCAGGACAGTTACACGATCAGCGAGGTCGTCGCCTTCACCGGCCTGACGGCCCACACCCTGCGCTGGTACGAGCGGATCGGCCTCATGCCGCACATCGACCGCTCGCACACCGGCCAGCGCCGCTACAGCAACCGCGACCTGGACTGGCTCGACCTCGTCGGCAAGCTGCGGCTGACCGGCATGCCGGTCGCCGACATGGTCCGGTACGCCGAGCTGGTGCGCGAGGGCGACCACACGTTCGGCGAGCGCTTCGAGCTGCTGGAGACCACCCGCAGCGACGTCCTCGCCCGGATCGCCGAGCTCCAGGACACGCTGGCCGTGCTCGACCGGAAGATCAGCTTCTACGCGGACGCGGGCCGTCTGTACGAGCAGGACAAGTACAAGCAGGAGAAAGCGGAGAAGGCCGGATGACGCACAGCAGGATCGCGACCGCACGACTCGGCGAGCACGGCCCCGAGGTCGGGGTCCAGGGCCTCGGGTGCATGGGCATGAACTTCGGGTACGGCCCCTCCGACGCGGGCGAGTCCAGGGCGACCCTGGAGCGCGCCCTGGAGCTGGGCGTCACGCTGTTCGACACCGCGGACGCGTACGGCGCGGGCGAGAACGAGACGTTCCTCTCCCCGTTCTTCCGGGCGCACCGCGACGAGGTCGTCGTCGCCACCAAGTTCGGCCTGGCGATCCACCCGGACGACCCGACGAAGCGGATCATCCGCAACGACACGCCCTACATCCGCCAGTGCGTCGAGGCGAGCCTGAAGCGCCTCGACGTCGAGGCGATCGACCTCTACTACATGCACCGCCGCGACGTGAACGTCCCTCTGGAGGAGACCGTCGCCGTCATGGCGGAGCTGGTCCGCGAGGGCAAGGTCAAGCACCTGGGCCTGAGCGAGGTGACGGCGGCCGAACTGCGGGACGCCCACGCCATCCACCCGATCGCGGCCGTGCAGTCGGAGTGGTCCCTGTTCAGCCGGGACATCGAGACGCACGTGGTCCCGGCAGCCCGCGACCTGGGCGTGACCCTGGTCCCGTACTCGCCGCTGGGCCGCGGCTTCCTCACCGGCTCGTTCGCCAAGGCCGAGGACCTGACGGCCGGTGACTTCCGCCGCCAACAGCCCCGCTACACCGGCGAGAACGCTGCGGCCAACACCGCCCTCCTGGACCCGATCCGCACGGTCGCCGAGGCCCACGGCGCCACCCTCGGCCAGATCGCGCTGGCCTGGGTGCAGCAGCGAGCCTCCGTCCACGGCCTGCCGATCGTCCCGATCCCGGGCACCCGCAAGCCGGCCAGGGTGGAGGAGAACGCGGCGGCGACGAGGATCGTGCTGAGCGAGGAGGAGCTGTCCCTGCTGGAGCCGATCGCGGCGAAGGTCTCCGGCAACCGCTACGCGGACATGTCCTTCACGTCCGCGGGCAGGGAGTAACGAGCCAGGCCGCATGGCGCCGGGACCTGCAACGCTCCCAGGGGCGCGGGGAACTGCGCGACCAGCCACATCGGACCCGCACCCGCCGAACAACAGAACCCGGCAGACGAGTCAGCCCTACAACTCCGCCAACAACTCGGCCTTCTTGGACGAGAACTCCTCATCCGTCACCAGCCCGGCCTGATGCAACTCCCCGAGGTGACGGATCCGCTCGGCGATGTCGGCGGGATCCCGGCGCGGCACAGCCGCTGCCGGGACAGCGGCACCTCCCGCGGCGCGATCCCGCACCGCCGACAACACCGCCGCGGCGAACGGCAACGACTCATGCACCGGCCCATACCCCAACCCGAACACCACAGCCGCCGGATCATGATCGACCTGCGCCGGCCGGTCGTCCACGGAGTCCCGTCGCAGCAACCGCAGGTGCCCCTCGAAGACTTCCGGCGACCGCCACTCGACGCCGCTCAACTCGGCGACGGCGAAGCTCTGATCCCCCGCCTTCCACTTCGCCGACGAGGCCCCCGTCCAGAACCACCGGAAGCGCACGTTCTCACCGTCGAAGGACGCCTTCCCGTCGTACGCCTTGAACGACAACGGCACATCCGGCGCGCCCACGAGGAACTCGTCCGCCGCGCCCGACGCCTTCAGCTGCGCCCGCAACTCGTCGGCGTAGTACTCGGCCAGCGTCTCCCGCTCGGCAGGCAGCACCAGCCGATACGGATCGCCGCCTTCCTTGAGCTGCCCGGCCGCCGCCTCCATCAACGGATCGGCACCGGGCCGCAGTTCGACGCGCAGCACGACCGTCCCGCGCCTGCCCGGCGTCAGCGTCACTCCGGCGATCGCCTCCAGCGGCACCCGCCGTTCCCCAAGCGCCTGGAAGAGCTTGGGTGTTCGAATGCCACGTTCGTAACGGATGAGCACGGAGTCGGACTCGAACTCCCAGGCAGCATGAAATCCGGCCAGTACGTCACCCATGCGGCTCATCGTATGCGGCACGTGCTCCTCCGTCGCCACCCCGCGCAGACCGCAATTCCTGTGTTTCTACGCGCGTCCGGCCGACGCCGTGTCGGACAAACCCACCCGACAGGCCTCGGCATCGTCCGCGCACTGTACGGAGTCATATGCGCCAACTCCGATCTCGGCGAAGTTCGCCACACTGTCCGTACCCGGCTCGAAGTAGCCGCCGTGTCCCTTCGCCTCGCGCGCCGACAGCACGCGCGCCCCGAACGCCGACGACACCGGGTCCTCGCCGTGCCCCAGCCCGCCGACCTCGAGATACGGCACGTCCTGGACCCAGTCGTCCGCGTCCCGCATCGCCCACACATGGGCGGACGTGCGCAGGTGGGATGCCTTCGCGACCCGCATGCCGGGGCTGCCGGCCACCGCTATGTCGGCCACTCGATTCGGCAGCTCGGGCGCGGCGAGGCCGCACAGCACCGAGCCGTAGCTGTGGCAGAAGAGGGAGACCGGCGAGCTGCCGGGCAGGCCGCGCACCAGCGCGTTCAGACGTACGGCCCCGCTCTGCGCCCGCATCGCGGTCGCCGACTCGATGCCGAGTCCGCCGGGCGAGGTGTAGTCGGCCCAGGCGATCACGGCCGTACGCGTCGCGGGGCTGATCTCGCGCTCGGTCGCGTACAGGGACTGCGCCATGCCGACCGGTGCGGAGTACTTGCGGCTGGTGTCGGTGCGCTGGAAGGTGAGCACGTCGGTGTCGACGCCGGGGACGACGACCGAGATCCGCTCGGCCTTGGGCAGATCGCCGAACACCTCCGCGACGCGTCCCGCCCCGTCCGGGTCGAAGGCGAGGATGTGCCGGTCCGCCTCCATCATCGCCTCGAAGCGGTCCATACGGCGGCCCGCCTCGCGCTGACCGGAGGGCGTGAGCCGTTCGTCGTGCATGCGCTTGCGCTCGACCTTGCGGGCCTGGTCGAGCGCGACCCGGTTGGCGCTGTAGCGCAGCTCGACCGGCGCGCCGTTCATGTTGCCGACGGCGAGCGGATAGCGCTTGACGAGGCCGGCGCGCTGCACATCGGTGAGCGAGGCGAAGAACCGGGCGAGCTTCGTGGGGGAGGAGTCGGCGTCCGGCAGGGAGTGTCCGGCGATGCTGCCGTGCTCCCAGGCGCTGATCGAGGCCTGCAGCGGCGCGGCGCTGCGGTGGTGGCGCAGGGCGGTCCAGCCGGTGGTCGCCAGCATCACGAACACCACGGCCAGTGCGAGCAGCGCGCGCCAGACGTTGAGTTGCGGGGTCGTGTCGAAGGAAGTCACTGGGAGGACACACTAGGAGAACGAGAGGGTCTCGCGTTAACCAAGTGATAGGTATCACGTTTCGATCAAGACGGCGTTAACGGGCCGATGACCTCAGCGTGTTCGCCAGCTCTCGCTGAGTGCCGGGCCGACCTGTTCGAGATATGAGACGGTCAGTGCCCGCATGGCGTCCAGGCTGAAGTCCTCCCCGGTGCTCCACTGACGCTCCGTCAGCCGCATCACACCACCGAACACGGCCACCGCCAGCCGCGGTCGCGGATCGGTGTCGAGGTCGACCCCCTCGCGCTCGGCGAGGATGCGAGCGATCGCCTCCTCGATCTCCACCGAACGGCGCAGATGCGCGGCGAGCAGGACGGGTGTCGACTCGATCACCTGGTACATCCGCAGATACAGCTCGACGGGTACGACGGCCTCGATCACCTCGTTGAGCGTGTCCCAGCCCTCCAGCACGGCCTGGCGCAGCGCCTCCATCGGGGCCTCGTGCGGCGGGCGCTCGCGCACCGCCTCCAGGAAGTGCGCCACCGTCATGTCCTGAAGGGCGAGGGCGGCCTCCTCCTTGCCGGCGAAGTAGCGGAAGAACGTGCGCTGCGACACATCGACGGCCGCCGCGATGTCGTCGACGGTGGTGTGCTCGTAACCCTGGGTGGTGAAGAGCTCCAGCGCGGTACGCAGCAGTGCTTCCCGGGTGCGCTGCTTCTTGCGTTCGCGCAGTGTTTCCATACGTGTCAGTAACCGACTTGTGAATTGGTTTGTCAATTGTCAGTGGCTGTCATTAGCCTCGAACGCATGACTAGTCAGACCACCATCAAAACGACGGGGCCGGGGGACCAGGCGCCAGTAGCCCCGTCGGATGCGACGCCGGCCAAGGGGCTGCGAGGCCACCCTTGGTTCACCCTCATCACCGTCGCGGTCGGGGTCATGATGGTGGCCCTGGACGGCACCATCGTGGCCATCGCCAACCCGGCCATCCAGAAGGACCTCGGCGCCACCTTCGCCCAGGTGCAGTGGATCACCAACGGTTACTTCCTCGCCCTCGCGGTCGCCCTGATCACCGCCGGCAAGCTCGGTGACCGGTTCGGGCACCGGCAGACCTTCCTGATCGGCGTGGTCGGCTTCGCCGCCGCCTCCGGTGCGATCGGGCTGTCCAGCAGCATCGGGGCGGTCGTCACGTTCCGTGTCTTCCAGGGCCTGTTCGGCGCGCTGCTGATGCCGGCCGCGCTCGGCCTGCTGCGGGCGACGTTCCCGGCCGAGAAGCTCAACATGGCCATCGGCATCTGGGGCATGGTCATCGGTGCCTCCACCGCCGGCGGCCCGATCCTCGGCGGCGTCCTGGTGGAGCACGTCAACTGGCAGTCGGTGTTCTTCATCAACGTGCCGGTCGGCATCCTCGCCGTCGTACTGGGCGTCGTGATCCTCCTGGACCACCGTGCCGAGAAGGCGCCGCGCTCCTTCGACATCCTCGGCATAGCCCTGCTCTCGGCGGCGATGTTCTCCCTGGTCTGGGCCCTGATCAAGGCCCCGGAGTGGGGCTGGGGCGCCGGTCAGACGTGGCTGTTCATCGCCGGGTCGGTCGTGGGCTTCGCGCTCTTCGCGTTCTGGGAGACACGGGTCAAGGAGCCGCTGATCCCGCTCGCCCTGTTCCGCTCGGTCCCGCTCTCCGCGGGTGTCGTGCTGATGGTCCTGATGGCCATCGCGTTCATGGGCGGCCTGTTCTTCGTGACGTTCTACCTGCAGAACGTCCATGGCATGAGCCCCATCGACGCCGGTCTCCACCTCCTCCCCCTCACGGGCATGATGATCGTCGGCTCGCCGCTCGCGGGCGCGATGATCACCAAGTTCGGTCCGCGTGTTCCGCTGGCCGGCGGCATGGCGCTCACCGCGATCGCCATGTACGGCATGTCCACGCTGGAGACGGACACCGGCAGCGGCATCATGTCGGTCTGGTTCGCCCTGCTCGGCCTCGGCCTCGCGCCGGTCATGGTCGGCGCCACGGAGGTCATCGTCGGCAACGCGCCCATGGAGCTGTCCGGTGTGGCCGGCGGTCTCCAGCAGGCCGCGATGCAGATCGGCGGCAGCCTCGGTACGGCCGTCCTGGGCGCCGTCATGGCCTCCAAGGTCGACAGCGACCTCGCCGGCAACTGGACCTCCGCGGGACTGCCGCCGCTCACCGCGGCCCAGGAGGCCCAGGCCTCGGAGGCGGTCCAGGTCGGCGTGCCGCCGCTGGCTCCCGGCACGCCGGACGCCATCGCCGCGAAGATCACGGACGTCGCGCACGACACGTTCATCTCGGGCATGAGCCTGGCGTCCCTGGTCGCCGCGGGCGTGGCGGTCGTCGCGGTCTTCGTGGCGTTCCTCACCAAGCGGGGCGAGAACGCGGAAGCGGGTGCGGGCGCGGCCCACATCTGACGGGATTCCGGCGGAGTTCGCCTATCAGGGTGACTCCGCCGAAGATCCTTCCCCTCCGGCAAGCGTGCAGGTCACAGTGGGTCAAGCCAGGGCCTGCGGCGCGCTGCCGGAGGGGGTCGGCGCGCCACAGGCCCGACGCGCAGGCATGAGCCGCGCACCGTGGGTACTCGCCAAGTCGAACGCCGAATCAGGGAGTTGACGATGGCGGGCTTCTCGCACGGAACGCGCAGGCACCCCCGCTCACGTGGCCGGACGTGGTCACGGACCGGGCCGGATCGCGCGACTCTGGGGATCGTAGGAACCATCTGCGCGGTCGCCGGTTTCTTCGTACTGGGCCTCATCCTCGGCCCGGCAGCCATCATCTGCGGCTGGCTGGCCATGGGCCGCACCTGGTCAGGAGCCCGCCCTGTCCCCGCCCTGATCGCCGTGGTCCTGGGCGCCATCGACACCCTGCTGGCCATCCTGTGGCTGGCGGGGACGGCGACACCGGGCAACGGCTTCTTCTGACACAGCCGCGGGCGAAGGCGCCCGGGCCGACTGCGGGCAACCCTGTGAGTCGGCCGGGGGCGCCGGCGCGGCTGCACGTACGCGCGCCGGGCCCACATAGCTACGAGTGATCGTGCCCCGGATGCGGCCGGGAAGCAGACCCCGCACGCCCGCGGGCGCCTGCGCCGAGCTGCCGATGCGGCCACGAGTGTCGGGTCCCACCTGGCTCCGGGTAGCCGTCGTGCCGGTGTGGCTGCGGCACCTGCTGTGGATACGGTCGCGTCCCCTGCGTCGACGCGGTCGCGGGCACCGTGTCCTCCTGGGGGCGGGTAGTCGTCGTGCCGGTGTGGCTGCGGCACCTGCTGCGGACAAAGGCCGCGCCCCCTGCGTCGACGCGGTCGCGGGCACCGTGCTCACCTGGCTGCGGGTAACCGTGCCGGACCCGCTTCGCCCAACCCAACTGCGGGCAGTCGTGCCGCCGGGGCTGCGCGGGCGAGCGTGCCGACCCAGCGTGAGCCTCGACGCCGGGCCGTCGGCCGAAACGGGGCTGCTCCCCAGCAACCGGAGCCGACGGCCTCGGTTCCGCCGCCGCGGGCGAGCCCCAACCCCGGCCCCCAGTCAACGAGGCTGCTCCTCCGCGACCTGCCCCGGCACAGTCGCCCCCGACAGCGAAGCGACTTCCGCCCGCAGCGCCCGAACCTCCTCCGTCAGCACCCGTATCGCCTCTGTCTGCCGCCGCTCCTCCACGTCGTCCTTCTCGAACCGCGCTATGAACCACGCGGCGATGTTCGCGGTCACGACACCCAGCAGGGCGATCCCGGACAGCATCAGCCCCACCGCGAGCATCCGCCCCACCCCGGTGGTCGGCGCATGGTCCCCGTACCCGACCGTCGTCATGGTGGTGAACGACCACCACACGGCGTCACCCAGCGTCTTGATGTTCCCGTCCGGCGAGTCCCGCTCCACGGACAGCACCGCCAGCGACCCGAACATCAGCAGCCCGACCACCGCCCCGGCGACATACGTGGTCAGCCGTATCTGCGAAGCCATCCGCGCCCGCTGCCCCACCAACAGCAGCGTCGACACGAGCCGCAGCAGCCGAAGCGGCTGTATCAGCGGCAGCAGCACCGCGCACAGATCGAGCCAGTGCGACCGCACGAACTCCCCGCGCCGCTCCGCGAGCCCGAGCCGGACCACGTAGTCCACCGCGAACGCGCCCCACACCACCCACTCCACCGCGAGGCACACGTCCACCACGTCCCGCCCCGCGTCGGGCGAGACGATCGGTACGGCATAGGCCACGGCAAAGGCCAGGGCGAGGGCGAAAAGGGGTCGCTGGGTGAACCGTTCCCAACGGACTTGCGCGAGCGGTCGCTTCATGGCCGCATCGTAGGAAATGTGAAGGGGCGGTGTGCCCGCAGGTCACCCACGGGCACACCACCCCATCGAGCAGTTGACGGACGCTACGCGTCGCCGCCCGCGGCCCCCGGGTCCGCCGCCGACACATCGAGCAGCTGGTAGCGGTCGATCGCCTGCTTCAGCACCGACCGGTCCACCTTCCCCTCCTTGGCCAGCTCGGTGAGCACTCCCACCACGATCGACTGCGCGTCGATGTGGAAGAAGCGCCGGGCCGCACCGCGGGTGTCCGCGAAGCCGAACCCGTCCGCACCCAGCGACTGGTACGTCCCCGGCACCCACCGCGCGATCTGGTCCGGCACCGCCCGCATCCAGTCGGAAACGGCCACGAAAGGCCCCTCGGCGCCGCTCAGTTTCCGCGTCACCCACGGAACCCGCTGCTCCTCCTCCGGGTGCAGCAGGTTGTGCTCCTCGCACTCCACGGCCTCGCGGCGCAGCTCGTTCCATGAGGTCGCCGACCACACGTCGGCCTTGACGTTCCACTCCTCGGCCAGGAGCTTCTGCGCCTCGACCGCCCAGGGGACCGCCACACCGGACGCCATGATCTGCGCCGGGATCGACCCCGAAGGGCCCTCGCTGATGCGGTGGACGCCCTTGAGGATGCCCTCGACGTCCACGTTCTCCGGCTCGGCCGGGTGCTGGATCGGCTCGTTGTAGACGGTCAGGTAGTAGAAGACGTCCTCGCCGTGCGGGTGTTCGGCGTCCCCGCCGTACATCCGGCGCAGCCCGTCCTGCACGATGTGCGCGATCTCGTACGAGTACGCCGGGTCGTACGCGACACAGCCCGGGTTCGTGGAGGCGAGCAGCTGCGAGTGGCCGTCGGCGTGCTGGAGACCCTCACCGGTCAGGGTCGTACGGCCGGCGGTCGCACCCAGCACGAACCCGCGCGCCAGCTGGTCGGCCATCTGCCAGAACTGGTCGCCGGTGCGCTGGAATCCGAACATCGAGTAGAAGACGTACACCGGGATCAGCGGCTCGCCGTGCGTGGCGTAAGCCGAACCCGCCGCGATCAGCGAGGCCGTGCAGCCCGCCTCGGAGATGCCGTCGTGCAGCATCTGGCCCTGCGGCGACTCCTTGTAGGCGAGCAGCAGATCGCGGTCGACCGCCTCGTACTGCTGGCCGAGCGGGTTGTAGATCTTCGCGCTCGGGAAGAACGAGTCCATGCCGAACGTGCGGTACTCGTCCGGCGCGATCAGCACGAAACGCTTGCCGAGCTCCTTGTCCCGCATGAGGTCCTTGAGGAGACGGACAAAGGCCATGGTCGTCGCGATCGACTGATGACCCGAGCCCTTCTTCACGGTCGCGTACGTCTTGTCGTCCGGCAGAGCCAGCGGCTTCGACCGCACGACACGCGTCGGGACGTACCCGCCGAGCCCCTTGCGGCGGTCGTGCATGTACTGGATCTCCTCGGAGTCCCGCCCCGGGTGGTAGTACGGCGGGAGCCCGCTCTCCAGGTCCTTGTCCGCGATCGGCAGGTGCAGGCGGTCACGGAAGCGCTTGAGGTCGTCGACCGTCAGCTTCTTCATCTGGTGCGTGGCGTTGCGGCCCTCGAAGTTGGGACCCAGCGTCCAGCCCTTGATCGTCTTGGCCAGGATCACCGTGGGCTGGCCCTTGTGCGCCTTGGCCGCCGAGAACGCCGCGAAGACCTTCCTGTGGTCGTGACCGCCGCGGCCCAGGTGCAGGATCTGGTCGTCGGTCATGCCCTCGACCATCGCGCGCAGCCGCTGGTCGTCGCCGAAGAAGTGGTCGCGGATGTAGGCGCCGGTCTCGGTGGCGTACGTCTGGAACTGGCCGTCCGGCGTGGTGTTCATCCGGTTGACCAGGAGGCCGTCGCGGTCCTGCGCGAGCAGCGGGTCCCAGGTGCGGTCCCAGATCAGCTTGATGACGTTCCAGCCGGCGCCTCGGAAGATCGACTCCAGCTCCTGGATGACCTTGCCGTTGCCCCGTACCGGCCCGTCGAGGCGCTGCAGGTTGCAGTTCACCACGAAGGTGAGGTTGTCCAGGCCCTCGCGCGCGGCGATGGACAGCTGGCCGAGCGACTCCGGCTCGTCCATCTCGCCGTCGCCCAGGAATGCCCACACCTGCGACTTGGAGGTGTCCGCGATGCCGCGCGCCTCCATGTAGCGGTTCATCCGCGCCTGGTAGATCGCGCCGATCGGGCCGAGGCCCATGGACACGGTCGGGAACTCCCAGAAGTCCGGCATCGACCGCGGGTGCGGGTAGCTGGACAGGCCGTGGCGCGCCTTCGACTTCTCCTGCCGGAAGGCGTCGAGGTTCTGCTCGCTGAGGCGGTCCAGCAGGAACGCGCGCGCGTAGATGCCCGGGGAGGCGTGGCCCTGGAAGAAGACCTGGTCGCCGCCGTCGCCCTCGTCCTTGCCGCGGAAGAAGTGGTTGAAGCCCACGTCGTAGAGGGAGGCCGAGGAGGCGAACGTGGCGATGTGACCGCCGACGCCGATGCCGGGGCGCTGGGCCCTGGACACCATGACCGCGGCGTTCCACCGGGTCGCGTTGAGGATCTTGCGCTCGATCTCCTCGTTGCCCGGGAAGAACGGCTCGTCCTTGGTGGCGATCGTGTTGACGTAGTCCGTGCTGCGCATCTCGGGCACGGCCACGCGCTTCTCGCGGGCCCGCTCGATCAGCCGCAGCATCAGATAGCGGGCCCGCTCCCGGCCGCGCTCGTCCACGGCGGCGTCGAGGGAGTCGAGCCACTCCTGGGTTTCCTCGGGATCGAAGTCAGGAACCTGACTCGGAAGGCCGCCAATGATGATCGGGTTGCGATCTGATCCGGAAGCCACGCTGTTCCTTACCTGTCAGAGGGCCGTTTTTCTCAGGGTCTGCACCGCTCCCCATCGTGTACCTCGGGGCGCCAAACGTCATCTCTACTGTGAGGTAACCCGGGGCCTGGTGAACGGCGGAGTGACCATGGATGGTTCCCAAACGCACAAAGGGGGCAGATTGGTGTGGTGCGCGTCACCTTGAGACGATGGTGGCGTGCCTGGAGTTGCGGTGACACGTTCAGGAACGTCACCGTTTCGGCGGTCTGAACGGCCGGGTACTTGCGCGATCCGCCCCGCCCGTGTGGACTACGGCCAATGCTTCGCGCACGCGCGTGGCTGAGTTATTCCCAAGACATGATCAGGAGGCAACCCGTGAGCGCGACCGCGGACCACGCGGAGGAGCGGACGAACCCTGCCGTCAGGCTGGGGTTCCAGCCCGAGCAGGTGGTCCAGGAGATCGGCTACGACGAGGACGTAGACCAGGAACTCCGCGAGTCCATTGAGGAAGTCGTCGGCAGCGAACTCGTGGACGAGGACTACGACGACGTCGCCGATGCCGTGGTGCTGTGGTTCCGCGACGAGGACGGCGACCTGACGGATGCGCTGGTGGACGCCACCACGTACATCGAAGAAGGCGGCTCGATCCTGCTCCTCACGCCCAAGACCGGCCGTGATGGCTACGTGGAGCCCAGCGACATCTCTGAAGCGTCGACCACAGCGGGTCTGTCGGCGTCCAAGAGCGTCAGCGTCGGCAAGGACTGGAGTGGCAGCCGGCTGGTGACGCCCAAGGCCGCGAAGTCCAAGAAGTAGCCGAATCGAAGTGACCCACGGCTGAGACGACCGCCGTACGGGCCCACCTTGCCGGGCTGGACTGCAAAGTCCAGCCCGGCTCATGCGTGTGCCCCGGAGATCGCTGCGTAGGGTGGATGCCACCCGAACAGCCTCACCGAAGGGACATTCACGACGATGGCGATCCAGGTCGGCGACAAGGCCCCCGACTTCGAGCTCAAGGACAACCACGGCGCGACCGTGAAGCTCTCCGACTTCCGCGGTTCCAAGAACGTCGTCCTGCTCTTCTACCCCTTCGCCTTCACCGGTGTGTGCACCGGTGAGCTGTGCGAGGTGCGCGACAACCTGCCGCAGTTCGCCGACCGCGACACGCAGGTCCTCGCCGTCTCCAACGACTCCATCCACACCCTGCGCGTCTTCGCCGAGCAGGAGGGCCTGGAGTACCCGCTGCTCAGCGACTTCTGGCCGCACGGCGAGGTCAGCCGTGCCTACGGTGTCTTCGCCGAGGACAAGGGCTGCGCGGTGCGCGGCACCTTCGTCATCGACAAGGAGGGCGTGGTCCGCTGGACCGTCGTCAACGCCCTGCCGGACGCGCGCGACCTGAGCGAGTACGTCAAGGCGCTCGACACCCTCTGATCCCGTCCGGTCCCTCTGGTGACCGACACCCGTGATTCTTCGGTACCAAGGCATGCAAGCCACGGGAACCCGTTACTAGGATCGACTCGTTGATCCGATATCAAACGCACGGCGGGGCTCCCCGCCCCTGGAAACCAATGGAGGACTCGTGGGAGTCAGCCTCAGCAAGGGCGGCAACGTATCACTGAGCAAGGAGGCCCCGGGCCTCACTGCGGTCATCGTCGGTCTGGGGTGGGACATCCGCACCACGACCGGCACCGACTTCGACCTCGACGCCAGCGCGCTGCTGACGAACGCGGAGGGCAAGGTCGCCAGCGACGCCAACTTCGTGTTCTTCAACAACCTCAAGAGCGCCGACGGCTCGGTCGAACACACCGGCGACAACCTCACCGGTGAGGGCGAGGGCGACGACGAGCAGATCAAGATCAACCTCGTCGGCGTCCCGGCGGACGTCGAGAAGATCGTCTTCCCGGTGTCGATCTACGACGCCGAGAACCGTCAGCAGTCCTTCGGGCAGGTGCGCAACGCGTTCATCCGCGTCGTCAACCAGGCCGGCGGCGCCGAGATCGCGCGCTACGACCTCTCGGAGGACGCGTCCACCGAGACCGCGATGGTCTTCGGCGAACTGTACCGGCACGGTGCGGAGTGGAAGTTCCGCGCCATCGGCCAGGGCTACGCGTCGGGTCTGCGCGGTATCGCGCAGGACTTCGGTGTGAACGTCTGAGTTCGACATCGGAGGTGACCGTTCAGGACACCACTGGCTGAGTCCGGCGCCGCTCCCGTTTGGGTGCGGCGCCGGATGCGCAGGACAACCAAACAAGCATCACGCGGGGAGGACCAGCATCATGGGCGTCACGCTCGCCAAGGGAGGAAACGTCTCCCTGTCCAAGGCCGCACCCAATCTCACCCAGGTGATGATCGGGCTCGGCTGGGACGCGCGCTCCACCACCGGAGCCCCCTTCGACCTCGACGCCAGCGCACTGGTGTGCAGCAGCGGACGAGTGCTGGGCGATGAGTGGTTCGTCTTCTACAACCAGCTCAAGAGCCCGGACGGCTCGGTGGAACACACCGGGGACAACCTCACCGGCGAGGGTGACGGCGACGACGAGTCGCTCCTGATCGACCTTTCCAAGGTGCCGGCCCAATGCGACAAGATCGTCTTTCCTGTCTCGATCCATATGGCCGACGATCGCGGCCAGACCTTCGGCCAGGTCAGCAATGCCTTCATCCGCGTGGTGAACCAGGCCGACGGCCAGGAACTCGCCCGCTACGACCTGAGCGAGGACGCCTCCACCGAGACCGCGATGATCTTCGGCGAGGTCTATCGCTACCAGGGGGAGTGGAAGTTCCGAGCGGTGGGACAGGGGTACGCGTCCGGACTCCGGGGCATCGCGCTCGACTTCGGGGTCAACGTCTCATAACGCGATATGAGCAAAAGCCGGGCCCCGGTGGGGTACGAAGGGTGGCCGACTAGACTTCGGTTCAAAGTTTCGTAAAGCCGAGTGCGCGGGTCGGACCCGTACACACAGGGATTGGGTAGCCAGTGGTTCTGAAAACCTTCGGCTGGTCGTTCGCGGTCACCGCGCTCGGCCTCGTTGCAGCGGTCCTCTTCGGGGGGTGGACCGCCCTCGGCATCGTGGCGATCCTCTCCGTCCTCGAGATCTCGCTGTCCTTCGACAACGCGGTGGTCAACGCCGGAATTCTGAAGAAGATGAATGCCTTCTGGCAGAAGATCTTCCTCACCATCGGCATCCTGATCGCCGTCTTCGGTATGCGACTGGTCTTCCCCGTCGTCATCGTCGCGATCAGTGCCTCGCTGGGCCCGATCGAGGCAGTCGACCTCGCGCTCAGCGACAAGGACCGCTACCAGGAGCTCGTCACCGACGCCCACCCGGCGATCGCCGCGTTCGGTGGCATGTTCCTGCTGATGATCTTCCTGGACTTCATCTTCGAGGACCGGGACATCAAGTGGCTCGGCTGGCTGGAGCGCCCGCTGGCCAAGCTCGGCAAGATCGACATGCTGTCGGTCTGCATCGCGCTGATCGTCCTGCTGATCTCCGCGCTGACCTTCGCGGCCAACGCCCACCAGCACGGCGGCGCGCACGTCGACAAGGCGGAGACGGTCCTGCTCTCCGGCATCGGCGGCCTGATCACCTACATGATCGTGGGTGGTCTCTCCGGCTTCTTCGAGGACAAGCTCGAAGAGGAGGAGGAACGCGAGCACGAGGCGGAGGAAGAGGCCGAGCGCACCGGCAAGCCCCGCTCCGCCGTCGCCCTGGCGGGCAAGGCCGCCTTCTTCATGTTCCTCTACCTCGAGGTCCTGGACGCGTCCTTCTCCTTCGACGGCGTGATCGGCGCCTTCGCCATCACCAACGACATCGTCCTGATGGCCCTGGGCCTCGGTATCGGCGCGATGTACGTCCGGTCGCTGACCGTGTACCTGGTCCGCCAGGGCACCCTCGACGACTACGTCTACCTGGAGCACGGCGCGCACTACGCCATCGGCGCGCTCGCCATGATCCTGCTGGTCACCATCCAGTACGAGATCAACGAGATCATCACCGGCCTGATCGGTGTGGTCCTGATCGGTGCCTCCTTCTGGTCCTCCGTCCGCCGCAACCGCGCGCTGGCGGCGGCGGAGGGAAAGGCCGAGGGATCGGACGAGAAGACTGAGGTCTCGTCCGGGGTGTGACACCCCTGCGGGTGAGGAACGCTCTCGACGGGGCGGCCGGACGTCCGGCCGCCCCGTCGGTTTTTCCAAATGAACGCGGGGCTTAGCGGGACGTGGGGGCGGAATGGGCTTCTTGGACGGACTCTGGCGGGGGCGGGCGGCCGAGTTCGACTCGGGCAGCGCGTCGTCGAACTCGATCGAGCTGACGAAGCGGCACGATCGCGTCTCGCTCACCAAGCAGGGCGCTGCCACGGGGCATCTGCGCATCAACCTGACGTGGCGCATGCGCACGTCCGACATCGGCGGGTCGCAGCGGGAGAGTCTGCTGCGGCACCCCTTCAAGGCGCTCAAGCCGCCGGAGGTGCTCGGGCACAGCCAGAGCATGGTCAACGTCGACCTCGACCTCGGGGCGCTGTACGAGCTCACCGACGGGACGAAGGGCGTCGTCCAGCCGCTGGGCGGATTCCTCGGCGACGTCAACGCCCCGCCGTACGTGAAGCTCAGCGGGGACGACCGGTTCGGTTCGGCGTCCGGGGAGACGATCTACGTCAACCTCGACCACCGGGAGAACATAAAGCGGCTGCTGGTCTTCGTGTACATCTACGACCAGACGCCTGCCTTCGACCGTACGCACGCGATCGTCACCCTGTATCCGAGCAACGGGCCCCGTATCGAGATAGGCCTCGACGAGCGGCACCCGCAGGCCCGGTCCTGTGCGGTGGTGATGATCGAGAACGTGAAGGGGGAGATCTGGGTTCGCCGGGAGGTCAAGTTCGTCTACGGCTTCCAGGCCGAGCTGGATCGGTTGTTCGGGTGGGGTTTGCAGTGGGGGCGCGGCTACAAGACGAAGGCGGAGAAGTAGTCGCACCCCGGCTCGGGCCCTTGTGCGGTGTGGCGGCGCCCCTGACGGGGCGCCCCCGTCACCGTCCGATGAACTGCGGGCCCTGGGGCGGCAGGTTGAACTCCTGGTGCTGTACGGCCGTCACCGGAGGCGGGTAGCCGTAACCCGACTGGGCCATCGCCGGCTGGCTCGTCGGCTGGGGGTAGCCATAGGCCGGCTGGGTCGGCGGGGGCTGCTGGGGATAGCCGTACGACGGCTGGGGCGGGACCGTCGTCGTCGGCTGCTCCGGGGGCAGGGGCTGGGAGATCTCCGGCGAGGGGGCCGGCGCGGGCTCCTCGGCCATCTCCGACTCGTCCACCGAGATGCCGAAGTCCGTGGCCAGGCCCCTGAGGCCGTCCGAATAGCCCTCGCCCAGGGCGCGGAACTTCCAGCCCTCGCCGCGGCGGTACAGCTCGCCGCAGATCAGGGCCGTCTCCTCACCCGTCTCCGGCTTGATGTCGAAGTACGCCAGCGGATCACCGTCGGTGGCCGCCGCGTCGTACAGCAGGATGCGCAGATCCCGTACGCGGTCGAAGGCGACGCCATCCGCCGAAGCGACCAGCAGAATCTGGCCGACGCTCGGCTCGACACCGGACAGATCTGTCTGGATCGTGTCGGTGAGGCCCTCGGCTCCCCGCTTCTTGCCGAGTCGCCAGACCTGCCCGGAGGGGTGCCGGGGCTGGTTGTAGAAGACGAAGTCCTCGTCGGAGCGGACGCGACCGTCGGGGCCGAGGAGAAGTGCCGAGGCATCGACATCCGGGACCCCCTGCCCGGGCGTCCAGCGCAGCACGGCGCGTACCGTCGTGGCTTCGAGCGGGACGTTCGACCCCTTCAACATCGCGTGCGTCATGCGGTCATCCTGCCCTCTCCGTCCTGGTCACGACAACGCGGGGGGTGAACAGGCCGTGCGCGCCCGTGTTTGTCCGCGTTACCAGAAATTCATGCCCGTCGGGAACCCCTGACATGGGTATCTACGTACTATTACCGGCCACCTGTGAACCGGTCACAGGGGCCACAGAGTCACCACGGGGGAGCTCTATGCGTCATTTCGGGCACATTGCCCCGGAGGTGCGGCAGCGCCTCTTCCACCGGGAGCCGTGCGAGTTCTCCGCCGACTCCCCGGCCAGGCTGCTCTCCGCGGCCCTGGGCGCCACGCTCTACAGTCCCGCCACCCGGCCGCAGCTCGCCGACGACATCGTCAAGCAGGCCGGACGCGGCGTGGTCTCGATGGTGCTGTGCCTGGAGGACTCCATCAACGACGAGGACGTGGCGGAGGGCGAGGAGAACCTGGTCCGCCAGTTCACCGACCTCGCCGGGCGCGAGGGCGTCGCGGACCTGCCGCTGCTCTTCATCCGGGTCCGTACGCCCGAGCAGATCCCTGATCTCGTACGCCGGCTCGGTCCCGCCGTAGGGCTGCTGTCCGGATTCGTGCTGCCGAAGTTCACCGAAGAGCGCGGCATGCCCTTCCTGGAGGCCCTCGCCCTCGCCGAGGCCGAGAGCGGACGCCGACTGTTCGCCATGCCGGTGCTGGAGTCGCCCACCCTGCTCTACCGCGAGTCACGCGTGGAGACCCTGGAGGGCATCTTCCGCTCCGTCGACAAGTACCGGGAGCGGGTGCTGGCCCTGCGCCTGGGCGTCACCGACTTCTGCTCCTCGTACGGACTGCGCCGGGCCCCGGACATGACCGCGTACGACGTCCAGATCGTCGCCTCCGTGATCGCCGACGTGGTGAACATGCTGGGGCGGGCCGACGGCACCGGGTTCACGGTGACCGGGCCGGTGTGGGAGTACTTCCGCGTGCAGGAACGTATGTTCAAGCCGCAGCTGCGCCGCAGCCCCTTCCTCGAAGGGCAGGCCGAGGAGCTTCGCGAGGCCCTCATCGAGCACTCCATGGACGGCCTGCTGCGCGAGATCACGCTCGACCACGCCAACGGACTGCTCGGCAAGACCTGCATCCACCCGTCCCACGTACTGCCCGTGCACGCACTGTCCGTGGTCAGTCACGAGGAGTTCAGCGACGCCAAGGACATCCTGAAGCCCGAGCGCTGCGGCGGGGGTGTACTGAGGTCGCAGTACACGAACAAGATGAACGAGGTGAAGCCGCACCGAGCCTGGGCCGAGCGGACCATGCTGCGGGCCGAGGTGTTTGGTGTGGCCAACGAGGACATCGGCTTCGTGGAACTGCTCGCCGCCGGAATCCCGGCCTGACCAGGCCGAACGACCGCAATCCACCGGCCGAACGACTTCTGACCAAGGGACGCATGAACAACGCAGTGAACGACGGGGTCTGGTCCGGGAGCTGGGTCGCCGAACGGCTCGGAGTCCAGCTCGTGGGCGACGACGGGCTCACCCGGATGCTGGGGCTGGCCCTGCGCCGCAACCCCAAGCGGGCACATCTGCTCGTCTCCAACGTGCTCGGCAAGCACGTACCGCAGTCACCCTCCGTGGTGTACGGCGCCGGCTTCGCCCTCGGCCGCCGGGTGCGGGACCTTCTGGGCCCCGAGGAGGCCGCCAGGGCGGTCGTCCTCGGCTACGCGGAGACGGCGACCGGGCTCGGCCACTCCGTCGCCGACGGTGTGGGTCTCGCCCCGTATCTGCACTCCACGCGCCGCCCGGTCGCCGGGGTTGCCCGTGCGGGCGGCTTCGAGGAGTCCCACTCGCACGCCACGTCCCACTTGCTGCTGCCGGAGGACCCGGCGCTGCTGGCCGGCGACGGGCCGCTGGTTCTGGTCGACGACGAGTTCTCCACGGGGAACACGGTGCTGAACACCGTCCGGGATCTTCATTCGCGGTATCCGCGGCGGAGGTACGTGGTCGTCGCCCTGGTCGACATGAGGTCGGCCGCTGACGCCGGGCGGCTGGAGGAGTTCGCGCGGGAGATCGGGGCGCGGGTCGATCTGGTGGCGGCGGCTTCGGGGACCGTAAGGCTGCCGGAGGGGGTGCTGGAGAAGGGGCAGGAGCTGGTCGCGCGGTTCGAGGCCGAGAGTGCCGCGGCGGGTGGTTTGTCGTCCGCGGCGCCGTCAGGGCCGGTCACGCAGCTCCCCGCGCCCCCGGACAGCGGCGTTGCCGGACCCGCGTCCGAGGCTCTCGCCCCGAGTCCTGAAACCGACGGCCGGCCCCACTCCCCAGGGGCGCGGGGCCGTGTTGAATCTGCGGCTGCCGCCGCGTGGGCGCGACCAGCCCCCACCGGCCCGCACCCGGCAGACGAGCGCACCCACCCCCACGTCACCCGTGTCGAACTGGCCTGGCCCCGCCGCCTCCCCGATGGCGGCCGGCACGGCTTCACGCCCGCGCACCGCACCCGCCTCGAAGCCGCCCTCCCCGCCATGGCAGCCCGCCTCACAGAGGCGCTCCCGGCTGACGCGCGGAGCGTCCTCGTGCTCGGTTTCGAGGAGCTGATGTACGCCCCCCTCAGGCTCGCCCGCGAGCTGGAGCAGGTCGCCGACGCGGAGGTCCGCTACTCGACCACCACCCGCTCACCCGTCCTCGCCGTCGACGACCCCGGCTACGCGATACGCACCCGCCTCGTCTTCCCGGCCCACGACGACCCCGCCGACGGCCCCGGCGAGCGCTACGCCTACAACGTCGCGGGCGCCGGCTTCGACGCCGTCATAGCCGTCGTCGACTCGGCCGCCGACACCCCCGAACTGCACGCGGACGACGGCCTGTTGGCGCAACTAGCCGCCCACACCCCGCACGTCCTGCTCGCGGTCGTGCCGTCGTACGTCCCCGAGCCGCCGCACCTCGCCGTTTCTCCTGGAGACACATCCACCATGCTGCCCGAGCCCCTCCGCGGCCCCGCCTTCTCCTCATACGCCCCTCAGGAGGTCGGCTGGCTGCTCCAGGACCTCTCGGACGTGACGCTGGAGGCGCCGACCGAGGAGCGCGAGGAGGCGATCCAGAGCGGCGGCGCGCACTACGCCGAGTCGCTGCCGGTCGAGTACCAGCCGAGCGAGCAGTACCAGGCACTGTTCCACGCGGCGCTGGAGGAGTCGGCGGCGCGACTGGCACAGGCCGTGGGCGCCGTCACCGAGCTCGTGCTCGCCGAGCGGTCGCCCCGCCCCGTGCTCGTCTCGCTCGCCCGCGCCGGCACCCCCGTGGGCGTACTCATGCGCCGCTGGGCCCAGTTCCGGCACGGCCTCGAACTCCCGCACTACGCCGTGTCGATCGTGCGCGGCCGGGGCATCGACGCCAACGCCCTGCGATGGCTGGCACAGCACCACGACCCACGTGACGTCGTCTTCGTCGACGGCTGGACCGGCAAGGGCGCCATCACCCGCGAACTCGCCGTGGCCCTGGAGGAGTTCGAGAAGTCCGACGGCGTCACCGGCTTCGACCCCGAGATCGCCGTACTGGCAGACCCGGGCTCGTGCGTGCGGACGTACGGCACCCGCGAGGACTTCCTCATCCCGTCCGCGTGCCTCAACTCCACGGTGTCCGGCTTGATTTCGCGTACGGTCCTGCGCGCGGACCTGGTCGGCCCGAACGACTACCACGGCGCGAAGTTCTACCGCGAACTCGCCGGCGTCGACGTCTCCGTCGCCTTCCTGGACGCCGTGGCAGCGCGTTTCCCGGAGGTCGTGGACGCGGTCGAGGCGACGGCCAAGGAGCTGCTGTCCGGCGACCGCGAGCCGACCTGGGAGGGCTGGGCCGCCGTCGAGCGCATCAGCGAGGAGCACGGCATCCACGACGTGAACCTCGTCAAGCCCGGCGTCGGCGAGACCACCCGCGTGCTGCTGCGCCGGGTGCCCTGGAAGATCCTGGCCAGGGCCGGCGCCGGAGCCGACCTGGACCACGTACGTCTGCTGGCCGAACAGAGAGGGGTCCCGGTGGAAGAGGTCACCGAACTGCCGTACACCTGCGTGGGGTTGATCCACCCCAAGTACACGCGGGGCGCGACGGGTGCCGACGGCAAGGCGGTGAACGTCTGATGCCGGTACTGGTGGCGAGCGACCTCGACCGTACGCTCATCTACTCCGCCGCGGCCCTCGCGCTGACCATGCCGGACCCGCGGGCGCCCCGGCTGCTGTGCGTGGAGGTGCACGAGAGCAAGCCGCTGTCGTACATGACCGAGACCGCGGCCCAGCTGCTGACCGACCTCGGCGACGCGGCGGTCTTCGTACCGACGACGACCCGGACCCGCAAGCAGTACCAGCGCATCAACCTGCCGGGCCCCGAGCCCAAGTACGCGATCTGCGCCAACGGCGGCCACCTGCTCGTCGACGGCGTCTCCGACCCCGACTGGAACGCACAGGTCATGGCCCGGCTGGCCGAGCAGTGCGCGCCGCTCGCGGAGGTGCAGGACCACCTGATGGCGACGGCGTCCCCGGCGTGGGTACGCAAGCACCGGATCGCCGAGGACCTCTTCGCCTACCTCGTCGTCGAGCGCGAGCTGCTGCCCGAGGAGTGGGTGAAGGAGCTCGCGGTGTGGGCGGAGAACCGGGGCTGGACGGTGTCCTTGCAGGGCCGCAAGCTCTACGCCGTCCCGAAGCCCCTCACCAAGAGCGCCGCCATGCACGAGGTCGCCCGCCGCACCGGTGCGGAACTGACGCTGGCGGCCGGTGACTCCCTGCTCGACGCCGACCTGCTGCTGGCCGCCGACAGGGGCTGGCGCCCGGGGCACGGCGAACTGGCCGACACCGACTTCACCGCCCCGGCGATCAGCGCGCTGCCGGAGCGGGGGGTGCTGGCGGGGGAGCGGATCCTGAGGGAGTTCTTGAAAGCGACCGGGACGACAGCGCCCTGAGGGGCGCGGGGCTGTGTTGAATCTGCGGCTACCGCCGCGCGGGCGCGACAAGCCACGACGATGCCGCACCTGCATGACCGCATCGCGCGGCACCCCCGTAGGCGACTAACCGCAACACCCTCCACCACAGCACCCGCCCCCGCCGCCGGCAGGCTTCGGCGCGGGGGCGGGAGCCGAGGCCGTGCCGCCCACCGCGACCGTCGACAGCAGCTTCACCGTGTCCTCATGCCCCGCAGGGCACGCGGCCGGGTCGGAGGACTCCGCCATCGGACGACTCAGTTCGAACGTGTCGCCGCAGCTGCGGCAGCGGTACTCATAGCGAGGCATGCGCACAGGTTAGCCCCGTCAGTGTCCGGCCCCGCGCTCCTCACGGATCTGGGCGACGACCCGGGCCACCGTCTGCCGTACCGCCTCGGTCTCGGTCAGGAAGTGCCAGTAGTCCGGGTGGCGGCCCTCCAGTGTGCCGATGGCCCGCTCCAGCCGCGCGACGGAGTCGTCCAGCGGGCGCGCGTGCCGCGGATCGGGCGTGTTCCGCCCCGCCATGGCCAGCCGCTGGGCGTCCCGGATCGCGAATCGGGTCCGGTCGATCTCCTGCTGCGGATCCTTCTGCACGGCGTTCAGCTGCCGCAGCCGGTCACCGGCGGCGGACACCGACTCGTCGGTGCTGTTCAGCAGCGCACGCACCGTCGACAGCAGCGCGGTGGCGTCCGGCCAGCGCTGCTCGTCGCGCGCGGCCTGCGCCTCCTTCAGCTTCAGCTCGGCCTGCCGTACGTTCTCCCCGGCCCGGTCCGGGACGCTCTGCAGGTCCTGCCAGCAAGCCACAGTGAACCGCCGCCGCAGCTCGCTCAGCACCGGCTCCACCTGCCCGGCACGCGTGGTCAGCGCCTGCGCGCGCGTCCGCAGCGACACCAGCCGGTGATCGATCTCGGCGGCCTTCTCCGGCAGCCGCTCGGCCTCCACCCGGACCGCTTCCGCCTCCCGCGCGACCCGCTCGGCCCGCTCCAGCGTCTGCGGGACGCCATGCTGCCCGGCCCCCTGATTCAGCTTGGTGAGCTCCGGGGCGAGGGCCGCGAGCCGGGCCGCGAGGTCGTCCGCCTTCAGCCCCGACCCCCGTACGGCATCCAGGGCGTTCGACGCGGACAGCAGGCCCTGCCGGGCGCGCTCGACGGCCGGGGCGAGGCGGGCCAGCTGTGTCTCGGCCTTGCCGAGCAGCGGCCCGAGCCCGTCCGTGAACCGGTCCAGCTCGCGCTTGGCCTTGTCGAGCTCGTCCTTGGCCTTCGTCAGCTCCGTACGGGCATGGGAGGCGGCCGACGCCTCCAGGTCGTCACGGTCGAGGTCATGGGCGTCGACGGCCTGGATGTACTGGTGACTGACCTCGTCGATACGCCGCCCGAGCGCCTCGAAGTCGGTGATCGCCCGGCGGGCGGCCGGCGAGGCGTCCACCGCCGTGATCGTCTCGATCGAGATCCGCAGATCCCGCTGGGCGGTGTCCAGCTCGTAGAACGCGGCCGCCGCGGCATCCTTCGCGGCCTGCGCCTCGGCTCGCTGGCTCTCGGCCCGCCCGCCGAACCACCGCCGCGTACCACCGCCGGCGAACGCGGCGGGCAGGACGAGGGCGGCGACGAGGGGGAGCGCCACCAGGGCGAGGGTGTCGCGGACGGCGAGGCGGGCGCCCCGGGCGACACGGACCGCGCCGCGCGAGACGTGATCGATGTCAGGGACGTGAGCGACCTTACGGACGGGAAACGGGGCCTGCCGCGCGGGATGCCCCTGCGCGCCCGGCACTGACGGCGAGTTCGGCTGTGGAGGTGTCGCCGTCACATCCCTCTCCCGTGCTGTCATTCACCCTGCCCGGTGTCATTCTCCCACCGGTTTAGGACGAACACACGGGCCGGTTAGTTCGCGGTTCGGACAGTGACTTTTCCGTCACCGGTGCGGGCGGAGACGACGTGGGAGCTGGTGTTGTCCCGGGGCACGGACACATCGACCGAGCCGTCACCGGTCTCGGTGGCCACGCGGTACGTGGCCCGGGGCAGCTCGATCGTCACCGAACCGTCGCCGCTGCGGGTCTCCACCAGGTCCGGCACGGTGCCGAGTTCGAGCCGGACCGAGCCGTCCGAGGTCTGCGCCTTGACCTGCCGCGAGGACACGTCGGAAACACGCACCGACCCGTCTCCCGTCCTCAGGTCCAGCGGCCCACTGGAGTCGGTGACCCGCACGGACCCGTCCCCCGTACGGATGCTCAACGCATCCCGGAACCCCCGCGCCCGCACGCTCCCGTCCCCGTCCTCGACCTTCACCTTGACGCCGCGCGGCACCTCGATACGGTGCTTGGTCGAGCAGTTCGCGATCATGCCCGAGCACTTCTCCCGCAGTACCAGCCGGTCGTCCTCCATCGCCCATGTCACCTTCGGATCCGACCCGATCGCGACCGACCCCTGGAACCACCGGGTCACCTCCACGGCGCCGGCCTTGTTCCTGTCGGCGGCGACGATCTCCAGCGCGGAGTCGTCGGAGTCGATGGTCAGCGTCCGCCCCTCGAGCGCGAAGGACCGCCGCTCAGGGTCCTTGTCGTCCCCGGCGGAGGCCCCACAGGCGGTGACCCCGCCCAGCAGCACCACGACGGCCCCGGCAACCACGACAGCACGGACGGGAACGGTACGGGCCATGACGATCTCCCCCTGGACTTCCTCAGGACTTCCCTGAGGCCGACCTTTACGGCCCAGGGTTGCGGCGATGCTTCGACCGTACGGATCCGGGGCCCGCCGGGGGATCCGGGCCACTCCCCGATCCGTGGTGGGGATAACCCCAGGGTCCTCCCGGTCCTCCCGGGCGTCCGCGATACGGGTTTGCGGGGCATGGCCCCTGGCAAGGTAGGCTGTCGACTCGTTCTCGGGTGCGTAGCTCAGGGGTAGAGCGCCTGCCTTACAAGCAGGATGTCGGCGGTTCGAAACCGTCCGCGCCCACCAGTTTCAGGCCCTGGCTCAGCTAGGGTTTTGCGGCCTCTCGGAGAGATCTTCGGGGGGCCGTTCTCGTGGGCGGGGTCCGCATGGAGTCCGCAATCCCGGTGCTCATGGTCACCGCCGGGCGTGCGAAGGCCCGGCCGCGCGCGGGCGCGGCCGGGCCGGTTCAGCGACGGGTCAGTAGTTCCCGTTGGAGATCATGTCCCCGTCCTTGCCGTACACCGTCACGAGCCCGTTCTTCGACTCGTAGCAGGATGCGAACGCGGACGCGATCAGCTTGGCGTCGCCGGCGTTCTCGCTCATGAATCCGCCGCTGTAGTCGGTGAAGACTTCGGCGGCGTCGAGGATGTCGTTGCTCTTGTCAGCGCCGGTCACCTTGGTGACGTGCCCGACCGCTGCCTTCTCGGCGCCGGTGCCGGACTTGCCGACGCAGTCCTTGAACTGCTCGGCCTGGCTCTTGTCGGCGGCGGCCGGTGCCTCTTCCGCGGGCTTGTCAGCGGCTTCTTCCGCGGGCTTGTCGGCGGCTTCCTCGGCAGCCTTGGGCTTGTCGGAGGTGGCGGCGACGGCCTTGTCCTTGTTGCTGCTGTCGGTGGAGTCGTCGCCGCCCCCAGCGACGGCGCCGATCACGATGAGGCCGACGAACACGGCGCCGATGATGCCGAAGATCTTCCCCGTCTTCCGCTTCGGCGGCTGGGGCGGGGGAGCTCCCCAACCAGGCTGCTGCGGGTAGCCGTATCCGGGCTGTGTCGGATGCTGTGGTGCCCCGTATCCGGGCTGCTGCGGGTACTGCTGGCTCATGTGCCCCCCTTGGCGCAATCTGCGTGGAGGGTGAACCTAACTGATGTGTGGAACGTGTGAAGGCGCTGCAATGGTTCTGTGACCTATGTGAAGCGCGATCAGGAAATGGCGAAGGCCCTTGCAAAGACCCTTGCGGCGGCAGGTCTTGGCTTCGGGGGCCGGTCATGCCGGACGTGAGGCCGAGATGCGGCATGGTCGCGCGGTGCGCAACTGTGGTGTCTCGTCCGCGAGTTCGCCGCGCGTCGGCTCGGGCCGGCTACTGCTCGTCAGTCGACGGCGCGTGGGCGTGCTTCAGCTTTGTGCGGGCGTGCACCCGCTCCGCCCCGGCGATTTCCGACCAGAAGCGGTGGCCGCTGACGAAGACCGCGAGTTCGTGCTCGCGCTGCCGGAGTTTCTCCACCTCGGCCTGCTCGTCCTGGGTCCAGCCGGGGGAGGCGGGGCGCTCGACCTTGCGCCAGCCGTTGTCGTCGCTGAAGCCGTCCAGGGGTACGACCGACCAGGGAAGCCGCTTCAGGAGGGCCGACAACTCGGCCCGGACCTGATGCAGCTCCTCCTGACCGGCGAGAAGGTCACTCGGAAAGTCATAGGGCGTAGCCACGGCCCAATGCTACGCCTGTTCGATTTTGGGTTGCGAGCGTCTTTGGGGGGTTCATGCGAACGGGTGTGCCGGAGCAGGTCAGTTGGTCACTCGGCGCCGGTTGCCCGGTCAACGCAGCGGGCGTGGCGAAGTCACGCCCCACGTAACCTCTTCCTGTGCCAGCCTCCCCCCTGCGTCGCGTCGCCGTCCTTGTGCTCGAGGGTGCGAAGCCGCTCGATGTCGGAATTCCCGCGCAGGTGTTCACGACCCGCGCGAGCATGCCGTACGAAGTGCGGGTGTGCGGGGCGACACCCGGTCTCGTGGCCGGCGGCGACGGCCTCGCGTACTACGTCGACCATGGCCTCGACGCGCTTGCGTGGGCCGACATCGTCTTCGTCCCCGGCTACCGGTTCCCGGACCGCGACGACCCGCCGCAGGCCGTCGTCGACGCGCTGATCGCCGCCCACGACCGGGGCGCGCGGCTCGCCGCCATCTCGACGGGCGCCTTCGCGCTAGCCGCCACGGGCCTGCTCGACGGCAGGCGGGCCACGACGCACTGGCACTACACGCGGGCCCTCGTGGCCAGGCATCCGCTCGTCCAGGTCGACGAGAACGTGCTGTTCGTCGACGAGGGCAGCGTGCTCACCTCGGCCGGCGCCGCCTCCGGCATCGACCTGTGCCTGCACATCCTGCGCGGCGACCTCGGCGTGGCCGCGTCCAACCATGCGGCCCGGCGTCTGGTTGCCGCCCCCTACCGCAGCGGCGGCCAGGCCCAGTACGTGCCGCGCAGTGTCCCCGAGCCGCTCGGCGAGCGGTTCGCCGCCACCCGCGAGTGGGCGCTGCACCGGCTCGGTGAGCCCCTCACCCTCGACACCCTGGCGCGGCAGGCCGAGGTCTCGCCGCGCACGTTCTCCCGGCGCTTCGTCGAGGAGACCGGCTACACGCCGATGCAGTGGGTGATGCGCGCCCGCATCGACCTGGCCCGCGAACTGCTCGAGCGCTCGCAGCGCAGCGTCGAACAGATCGCCGCCGACGTCGGGCTGGGCACGGGTGCGAATCTGCGCCTGCACTTCCAGAGCATTCTCGGCACCACACCGAGCGAGTACCGGCGCACCTTCACCCGGGGCGAGTGACCCGCCCGGCGCCGCGTGGCGGGGGGTGGAGGTGTGTGGCGGGATCCTTTTGAACCATGGCGATCCCGCCACTGTCAGCGGCGCTAGCCGCGGGCGACCCTGGTGGCGAAGGAAAGGGACATCACTCATGACTCGCATCGCCATCAACGGATTCGGCCGCATCGGACGCAATGTGCTGCGCGCCCTGCTGGAGCGCGACAGCGCCCTCGAGATCGTCGCCGTCAACGACCTGACGGAGCCCGCCACGCTCGCCCGGCTGCTCGCCTACGACAGCACGGCCGGCCGGCTCGGGCGCCCGGTGACCGTCGACGGGGACGCCCTCGTCGTCGACGGCCGTCGGATCACGGTGCTGGCCGAGCGTGAACCGGCGCAGCTGCCGTGGGCCGAACTCGGCGTCGACATCGTCCTGGAAGCCACCGGCCGCTTCACCTCGGCCAAGGCCGCCCGGGGCCACCTCGACGCGGGCGCGAAGAAGGTACTCGTCAGCGCGCCGTCGGACGGCGCCGATGTCACGCTCGCGTACGGCGTCAACACCGACGCGTACGACCCGGACGTGCACACGATCGTCTCGAACGCCTCCTGCACCACCAACGCGCTCGCGCCGCTGGCCAAGGTCCTCGACGACCTCGCCGGTATCGAGCACGGCTTCATGACGACGGTGCACGCTTACACGCAGGAGCAGAACCTGCAGGACGGTCCGCACCGCGACGCCCGTCGCGCCCGGGCCGCCGGCGTCAACATCGTGCCGACCACGACCGGCGCCGCCAAGGCGATCGGCCTGGTGCTGCCGAACCTCGACGGCAAGCTGTCGGGCGACTCGATCCGCGTACCGGTGCCGGTGGGCTCGATCGTCGAACTCAACACGACCGTCGCCCGCGACGTGACGCGCGAGGACGTGCTGGCGGCGTACCGCGCCGCGGCTCAGGGGCCGCTCGCCGGCGTTCTGGAGTACTCGGAGGACCCGCTCGTCTCCTCCGACATCGTGGGCAACCCCGCCTCGTCGATCTTCGACTCGGCCCTCACCCGCGTCGACGGCCGCCACGTCAAGGTGGTCGCGTGGTACGACAACGAGTGGGGCTTCTCGAACCGCGTGATCGACACGCTCGAGCTCCTCGCCACCGGCTGACCGGCCGGCACTTCCTCTGAGCGCTCCGGTCGGCCCAACTGGTCGACCGGAGCGCTCAGTCACGACGGGTGTGTGGTGGCTAGTGGCCCGCGTCCCTCAACTCGCCGACCAGGCGTGCCGTCACGGGTGCCGGTACCGCGTGGCGTTCGGCGGCTCGCAGCAACGCTCCGCCGATCGCGTCCAGTTCGAGGGGGCGGCCGGCCTCGGCGTCGCGTTGCATGGACGACTTGGTGGCGGGCGGGAAGGCGTCGTAGCGGGCGAGGGCCGAGGCCGGGTCGGCGGGGCCGCCGCAGGCGCGGCTGACGGCTGCCGTTTCCTCGACCAGGGACGTCAACTCCTCGCGGTGGTGGGTGCGTACGTCACCGAGGGGGAGGGCGTGGCGGGTGGTGAGGAGGGCGAAGGGGGCCAGGAAGGACATCTTCGCCCAGAGGGTCGCCGTCTCGTCCGGGATGACGCGGGTGGTGGGGCCGGCCGCGTCCAGAGCGTGCGCGAGGGCGTCGAGGCGGTCGCGGGGGACGGTGTCGCCCGTCAGGTCGATCTCCGCGAAGGGGCTCGTGTGCTCGATCTCCCCGGGCGCCACGCGGGTCGACTCGACGCGGATGACCGCGGGGGTGACGCGCTCCGGGCGGAAGCGGGCGCGGAGGGTCTCCGGGTGTTCCACGCCGTTCAGGAAGGGAACGATCAGGGCGTCGCCGAGCGCTGCGCGCGGGGTGCGGGCCAGGGCCGTGTCGAGGGCGGTGGCCTTGACCGCGATCAGGCAGGCGTCGACGGGTTCACGGAGTTCGGTGTCCGCCTCCACCTGAGCCGTGAAGCCCCCGAAAAGGCCACTGCGGACCTGGATTCCGGTCGTACGCAGAGCCTTGGCCGTCTCGTCGCCGGCCAGGCAGATGACGCGGTGCCCGGACCTGGACAGGAGTGCGGCGAGCAGGCCGCCTATGCCGCCCGGGCCCAGTACCGCCACCGTGAGTCGGTCGTTCGCCGTCGTGCGATGCGCCGTCATGCGGTTCCTCTCGTCGGTCGGCCCCTCAGTGGTGGCCGCCTTGGGCGTGATCATGGCAGACATGGCCCTGTCCGAGGGAGACTGTGAGGCATGTGCCGCAGCATCAAGACACTTCGTCCGCCCGCGCTGCCCGAAGAGGCGACGGAGGAAGACATCCGCGCCGCCGCCCTGCAGTACGTCCGCAAGGTCTCCGGCTTCCGGGCCCCGGCCGCGCACAACCAGGAGGTCTTCGACCGCGCCGTCGATGTGATCGCCGAAGCCACGGCCGACCTGCTGGCCGGTCTGGAGATCCGGGGGCAGGCCGCCCGCCGGGCGGGCTAGAGGGTTCCTGCGCAGCCCACCGGATCGAGATGACGCGCCCTCCTGTGAGGGCGGGGCGTCAGTACCGCTGCGCCTTGGCGATCTCGGCGGTCAGACGCGGCTCGGGAGGCTTGCGGCTGATGGCGAGCGGCTGTGCCTTCTCGCCGGGTTCGAGGTCCTCCGCGCCCACGAACCGGGTCTCGGCGACCTTGCCGTCGGAGTCGCGGAAGTCGACCTGCACCGCGTAGGACGCGGTCTCGTCGGTGCGGTTGGTGATGTTCACGACGACGGCCAGCAGACCGCCCGTCTGGGCACGCGGCTTTCCGGTGAGCGACACGTCCGCGGTGGCGTTGCCGCGGCCGTCGACGTCCTCGAGTTCCCGCTGGGCGGCCTGGTTGGCCCGCATGATCTCCGCCGACACGGACGCCTCGAACTCCGAGGCGCGGGCGGAGGCGGAGGAGGCCGCGGCGGAGGCCCGCTCGCGGGCGGACGCCTCGAGCGAGGAGAGGGCCGTGGCCGCCGTGCCGGAGAACGAGGCCGTATCGGGAGGCGTGGGGGTCGGCCTGGGGGAGGCGGCGCCGTCGCCGTCGTCGCCCCCGCCGCAGGCGACCAGCGTCGCGGCACCCGTGGCCGCGAGGAGCAGTCCGGCCAGGGCGGTGCGCACGCGGGCGCGCTGCGCTGGTCTCGTCGCCTTCGGCGCGCGGGCACTCATGCCAGAGGGTCCCTTTTCTCGCGGCGGCGGGGCGAGTCGGACGCGAACCAATCGAGCGATCTGATTGATATCGACCTGATTGATAGCGAGTGACCTGGTAGGCGTTACCTGCCCCAATATGTGGGATCCATCGTGCACGTGATGTGCTCACGCGGCCACTCAACGTCGCAGAGGTCTACGCCGGCCGGCGCCGCATCAGGTACGTCGCCACGGCCCCCGCCGCGAACAGGGCCCCCACCGACACCGCCGTCGCCAGCCACGTCGCTCCCAGCCACTGGGCGCCGAAGTAGCCGAGGGCCACGCTGTAGACGGCCCAGGCGAGGCCGGCCAGGGCGGACCAGGGAAGGAAGTCGCGGGGGCTGCGGTGGGCGGCGCCGGCGCCGAACGAGACGACCGAGCGGCCGGCGGGGGCGAAGCGGGCCAGTACGACCAGGGCGCCGCCGCCTCGGGCGAGGGCTGTGCCGAGACGTTCCTGCGCCGATGTCAGGCGGCGGGAGCGGGCGATCGCGCGGTCCAGTCGGGCGCCGCCGCGCCAGGCGAGGCGGTAGGCGACCAGGTCACCCAGGACGGAGGCCGTCGCGGCGCAGAGCGTCAGGGCCAGGATGTCGGGGACCTCGCCGGGGACCTGACCGGTCGCCGCGCCCGAACCGGCGGCCGCCGCCGTCGCCGCCGTGATCACCAGCACGCCGCTGGGCAGCACCGGGACGAACACGTCCAGCAGGACCGACAGGCCCACCACCACATAGATCCAAGGGGCCGCCGTCAGCGACCCCACGTCCTCGAGACCCTCGAGCACCGCAACTCCCCGTGTTTCCCCCCGTGGCCAGACCGTGCCGCGATGTCGCGGGGGAGCGGCAGGGGCGGCCTATGACAGCCATACAGCGTACGCCGGGGGTGTGACAGGGGGTTCATCGGGGGCTCGTGTGTTCGGCACAGCATGTTCACACGGCCGAAGCGGACGGCGCCCGCACCCGCGTGAGCCTCGCGGGTGCAGGCGCCGTCGTGCGCGTGCGGTGGCCGTCAGGCCGTGACCGGAGTCTGGTCCGGCGCCGTCCTGCTCTGCGCGCCGGAGCGCTTGGCGAACAGCCGGTCCAGGCCGAACGCGCCGGAGCCGGTGAAGATCAGCAGGAACATGGCCCAGCAGTACATCGCGGCACCTTCGCCGCTGTTCTCGATGGGCCACAGCCCCTCGGGCTGGTGGACCTTGAAGTACGCGTAGGCCATGGCGCCGGAGGCGACGAACGCGGCTATGCGGGTTCCGAGGCCGAGCAGCACCAGGCTGCCGCCGACGAGCTCGATGACGGCCGCGTACCAGTTGGGCCAGGCGCCGGTCGCGGCGGTGCCGCCCTTGCCGTCCACGCCGCCGAAGGCGCCGAGGATGGACATGGCGCCGTGGCACGCGAAGAGCAGGCCGACGACGATGCGGAACAGGCCGATGGCATACGGCTGGGCGCTGTTGAGGCGTCCGGTCATGTGGGGGACTCCCTCGGTCTGAGGTTTACCGGTCCCAGTAGGGAACGGTGTGGGGACGGATACTGATCGGTAGGCTCCACGTTAGGTAGCCCTAATCAACACTTGCAAGTTCAACATTCGGCCATCGCGTCGCCTCGGCGTCCCCTTCCGGCCCAGGAACAACCGCATGTAGCACCGCTCTCGCCACCGCATCCGCATCCGAAAGAGTGACCGAATCCACACCCGGCCGCGCCCCGGCCGCCGTCACCCAGTGCACGCCCTCCGTGGGCACCCCGAACGCGAACCGCCGTTCGTGCGCCAGACCCTGACGATTGATCAGACGGTACGGCCGCCGTGTTACGTCCAGTCCTCCCGTTTCGTAACCATCGACGGTGTGCGGCCGGCACTGCCCGGTCTTCAGCAGCCGCGCCAGCAGTTCGTCGGCGCTGCGGCGCAGGTCCGGTTCCGGCAGCCGCGCCTCGACGAGGGTCGTCACCCGCACTGCCGAGCCCGGCACTTCGGGGGAGTGCGCCACCCACGCTCCCTGCTCCTCCCGCACCTCCAGTCGCGGCCCGAGCACCTCCACCACACCTGCCTCCATCAATGCCACCAGCTCCTCCACGCGCCGGCGGGGCGGGCCGATGGACAGGAAGGCGTTGAGCGGGGTGTACCAGCGGTCCAGATGGTCCCGGCGGGAGGTGCCGGCGAGGCCGCCGTGGTCGACGACGAGCCGCAGTTCGTTGCGCAGGTCGCGCAGCACGTCGAGGGCCGCCTTCAGCGGGCCGTGCACATTGCCCCGGGCGGCCTCGGCCGCGTCCTCGTGCAGATACGCCAGCAGCCAGTCGCGCCACTGCCCCGGATCCGGGAAGTCGCATCCCGCGTACGGCCGGGACACCCGGTCCCAGCTCCAGCGCGCACGCTCCGGGACACCGAACTCGTCGAGCAGCAAGGCCTCTTGCGGGTCGCGGTGGGGGACGGTGAGGAAGCGCTCCGCAAATGCCGCCCGCTGCCGCGCCTCCGGTATCAGCGCCGAGTGGTACACCGTCTCCACCTCCTTCGCCACCAGCGGCCATATCTCCGCGAGGAAGTCCGGCGCCTCGCCCGAGTCCGCCCGCTTGCGGAAACCGGCGATCACTTCCGGCGTCAGCACGAGCGGGAGGTGACGGCCGTACGCCCCCTTCGCGTTGTCGCCGCGCGCCTGGTACGGGATGCCCCGCCGCGAACCGGCGTACAGGCGCGGCTCGTTGCCGGAAGGGACGTAACGCAGTCCCCGGCCGCCCTCGGCGCGGACGAAGCTGCCGCCGCGGCCCGTCGTCAACAGGGCCATGTGATCGAAGAAGTTGAGGCCCAGGCCGCGCAACAGCACCGGTTCGCCGGGCGATAGGGACGACAGGTCGACGTCGGCCGGGTTCGCGGGCGGCACGTAGTGCAGGCCGTGGCCCTCGGCGTACGCGGCGAAGTGGCGCTGGGTTGCGTCGGCGGCCGTCGGTAGATGCCCCTGCGCCAGGACCACGGCGGACAGGCCGGGCAGCACACGGCCGTCGTGGAGGGTGAGGGCCTGGCTGCCGTCGAGCGTGTCGTCGAGCCGTACCGCGCGGGCCGCGTACGTCTCGACGCGCACGGTGGGCGGCGCCTCGCGGACGGCCTTCGCGAACACCCACTCCAGGTACCGGCCGTAGTGGGCGCGGGTCGGGTACTCGTCCGGGCCCAGGGCGCCGGCCGCCCAGTCGTACAGGCTGGGGCCGGGCCGGATCGGGCCCGAGCAGTCGACGCTCTCGTCGGTGAACAGCGTGACCTGTGAGGACACCGTGTTCATCAGCAGTTCGGGCGACTGCGCGGTCCGCCAGACGCGCCCCGGGCCGGGCGGTGCCGGGTCGATCACATGGACCGTGAGACGCGCCCCGGGCGGGAGGAGTTCGGGAGCGGAGGCGCACAGGCGTTCCAGGACGCTGGTGCCGCGGGGGCCGGCGCCGACCAGGGCGACGGAGACCGTGGGGGAGTTCGGGGTCGGCGCGGGGGGCGGTGCAGACAAAAGGGTGACTCCCGGGCGTGTGGGGCGCATTGGAGCGAACCGCCGGGTGGAAGCGGACGGTCCGGCTCATCATGCCGTCGGGAGCGGGGTGAACCGAGCCTTGGGATGCGTGAGTGTGGGATGCATCACGACCATCACGTGCGTCACGCCACACGGGCGTCGCTATGGGGTGAAACCGGCTGTTCAAGGGGCGAGTTCGGACTCCGAGACCGTCCGCAGCCGCGCCCCCGCACCCCGTGCCCCGGCTCCCGCTCCTCGTACCGCCCGCGCCTGCTCCAGCCGCAGCCGGGCCGAACGCCCCCGCAGGGTCAGCGTCATGAGCTGGTTGCCGAACCAGGGCCCGCCCGTGCGGCGCCAGTCGACCGGCGGCCGGGGGCAGCCGCCGTGCCCCGCGAACCGCCGTCCGAGCCAGCGGGCCACCCCGCTCCAGCCGAACCGGAAGCCGACCCGGATCGCCCTGGGGATGGCGTTGTGGACGGGCGAGCAGGTCAGCTGCAGGACCCGGGCGTCGGGCCCGCCACCGTCCGGCCAGGTCGGCTCGGCGACGTACGCGTGGTGCACGTCCCCCGACAGCACGCACACCGTCGCCGGCGCCTGCGTCCCCGACCCGGCCTCGGCGATCAGTTCCGCCAGCGCGTCGAAGGACGACGGGAAGGCCGCCCAGTGCTCCAGATCGGCCCGCCGCCGCAGGTCCTCCCCGAAGCGCGCCCAGCGCTCGCCGCGGTCACCCCGGCACAGCGCGGCGTTCCACGCCTCGGCGTCGTGCACCAGGTGCGGCAGCAGCCACGGCAGGGACGTACCGATCAGGAGGTGGTCGTACGAACCACGCGCGTCGAGCGCCTGCTCGCGAAGCCACCGCGCCTCGCCCGGGTTGAGCATGGAGCGCGACCCCTCTTCGAGGACGCGAGCCGCCCGTGTGTCCACCATCAGCAGCCGTACGCGGCCGAAGTCGCGCCGGTAGCTCCAGCGGACGGAGGCGGGATCGGCGTCCGCCTTGCAGGCGAAGGAACGCAACAGGTCGGTGCCGTCGGGGGTTTCGCGTACGGCGGCGTAGAGCGGGTCGGTGGCCAGCTCGTCCGGCGAGAGGTTGCCGAGGTGCTGATGGACCCAGTACGACATCAGCCCGCTGAGCAGCCGCTCGCGCCACCAGCTCGTTTCCCGCATGTCGGCGAGCCAGGCGGCCGAGGTGTTCCAGTCGTCGATGACGTCGTGGTCGTCGAAGATCATGCAGCTCGGCACGGTGGACAGCAGCCAGCGCACCTCGGGGTCGAGCCAGGACTCGTAGTACAGCCGGGTGTACTCCTCGTAGTCCGCGACCTCGTCGCCCGGCGGCTCGCTCAGGTCGCGGCGCGCGGCCAGCCAGCGCCTGGTCGCCTTGGAGGTCTCGTCGGCGTACACCTGGTCGCCCAGCAGCACGAGTACATCCGGCCGCTCACCGTCCGGCTCGGCGGCGATCCGCGCGGCCAGTGTGTCCAGGGCGTCCGGTCCGACCGGGTCCGGCTCACCGGCGGGCGGCGCGGCCCAGCGGCAGGAGCCGAAGGAGAGGCGGACGGGGTCGCCGTCGGCGGGGGTGCGGATGAGGGAGGGCGGGAAGGGGGAGTCGGGCAGCGGCCACACTCGGGCGCCGTCGAGGAGTACCTCGTACGACTGTGCAGTGCCCGGGGCGAGGCCGGTCACCGGGATCAGGGCGTAGTGATGGCCCGCGACCTGGAAGGTGCGGGACTCGCCGCGCGCGCCGTCCGCGCCGCGCACCTCGGCCGTGCACGGACGGCTCGCCTCGACCCAGACGGTCGCGGCCGAGCCGTCGGCGTACCTCAGCAGTGGACCAAGCCGCAGTTCGGCCACGTGATCGCCCTCCTCCGTCGCCCCGTACGGTACGGAACGACGGAGGGGAACGGGGAGGTTCCGCAGATCACGGTTTGCCGAACTCGGGCGGGACCGCGTCAGTGCTGCGTCGGTGCTTCGTCAGCAGCTGGAGAGGTAGTTCGTCAGGGCGGACTTCTCGGCCGAGTCGACCGAGAGGTCGTAGTAGTACTTCACCTGCACCCAGGCGCGCACGTAGGTGCAGCGGTAGGCCGTGCGCGACGGCATCCAGGTGGACGGGTCCTGGTCGCCCTTGGCCTGGTTGACGTTGTCGGTGACCGCGATCAGCTGCGGGCGGGTCAGGTCGTTGGCGAAGGACTGGCGCCGCGAGGTGGTCCAGCTGTCGGCGCCGGAGTCCCAGGCCTCGGCCAGCGGGATCAGGTGGTCGATGTCGAGGTCGGAGGCGGCGGTCCAGGTGGCGCCGTCGTACGGGGAGTACCAGCTGCCGCTGGTGGCGGCGCAGGAGGAGTCGGTGACGACACCCGAGCCGTCGCGCTTGAGGACGGTCTCACGGGTGTTGCAGGCGCCGGACTGGGTGATCCAGTGCGGGAAGAGGTCGCGGTCGTAGCCGGTGCGGTCCTCGGTGGCCACGGTGAGCTGGGCGAGGTAGCTGCGGGCGGTCGCGGCGCTGACGGGGGTGGGGAGCGCCGCGGAGGCGGTCGGAGCGTTGAAAAGCGCGACGGAGGCTATGAGGCCGCTGAGGGCCGCGAGTATGCTGACCCGTCGACGCGCGTAGAACTTCGACATGCTAACTCCCTTGGGAGGTGGGGGTGTTGGCGTGCGAGCGATGGAATGCTCGCCGCGCCGTATTGCGGGGAGGTGTGCGTCGGGTGAGAAGTTAGTGTCGCGTTCATGACACGACAAGATTGAGGGCCGGACTTTCTTTCTGTGGACCGGTGAGCGGCCTCGCGTACGATGGGTGGCGCAGAAGGGGAGTAGCTCTTCGCCGGACCGTCGACATACTGCTCAGCTCGTCTGAGCCGGCGCCCGGAGGCGGACCTCGTATCGGAGGTCGGCCAGCGAGACCTTCGGCAAGCAGTGCACGCCCGTGCCGTACGGCACGGGTGCCGAGTGTGCTGCCGTGCCGAGGTGTCGCAGCGCAGTGACAGTGCTCTCGGTGGGGCAGCCCGACCGATTGAGGAACCTTGATCAGCTTTACCGTGACGGCGGTCGTCTTCGGCGTCGTCTTCCTCGCCGAACTGCCCGACAAGACCGCGCTCGCCGGGCTCGTCCTCGGCACCCGCTATCGCGCCTCGTACGTGTTCGCCGGCGTCGCCGCCGCGTTCGCGGTGCATGTCGCGCTGGCCGTGGCGGCCGGCAGTGTGCTGACGCTGCTGCCGCAGCAGCTCGTTCAGGCGCTCACCGGTGTGCTCTTCCTCGGTGGCGCCGCGGTGCTGCTCATGAAGAAGGACGAGGACGAGGCGGAGGTCCGCAAGCCGGAGAACCAGTCCTTCTGGAAGGTGTCCGGCGCCGGGTTCATGCTCATCCTGGTCGCCGAGTTCGGCGATCTGACGCAGATCATGACGGCGAACCTAGCCGCCCGCTACGACGACCCGCTGTCCGTCGGTGTCGGTGCGGTGCTGGCGCTGTGGAGCGTGGCGGCGATCGGGATCGTCGGCGGGAAGGCGCTGATGCGGCGGGTGCCGCTGAAGCTGATCACCAAGGTGGCGGCGCTGCTGATGCTCGGGCTGGGCCTGTGGAGCCTGTGGGAGGCGATCGCCGGCTGAACTGTCGGTGAATGGTTCAAGGAGGCGGTGGCGCGAAGGGGCCCACGTTTTGTACCGTGGGGGAACAAAGTGGTTCCCGCCTGTTTTCCCTGACCGGCGGGCGGGACCACCTTGTCCCTCCGGGGGCCACCCCTGGCACCCCCGCGCCCCTCGCCCTGGAGCTGCCGATGTCGGCCACCGCCGCGCCCACCACGCCCACCGTGCTCGCCGCCCGTGCCCTCCTGCTCGACATGGACGGCACCCTCGTCAACTCCGACGCAGTCGTGGAACGGATCTGGCGTCGCTGGGCCGAGCGGCACGGGCTCGACGGCGACGAGGTGATGAAGGTCGTCCACGGGCGGCAGGGGTACGCCTCGATGGCCCTGCTGCTGCCCGACCGGCCGATGGAGCAGAACCACACCGACAACGCGCGCATGCTCGCCGAGGAGACGGCGGACGTGGAGGGCGTGGTGCCGATTCCCGGGGCGCCGGCGTTCCTGGCCTCCCTGCGGGGGCTTCCGCATGCGCTGGTGACGTCCGCCGACGTGCCGCTCTCCACGGCGCGGATGGCTGCCGCCGGTCTGGAGCAGCCGGATGTGCGGGTCACCGCGGAGTCGGTGGGCGCCAGCAAGCCGGATCCGGAGGGCTTCCTGAAGGGCGCCGCCGAACTCGGGATCGCGCCGGAGGACTGCATCGTCTTCGAGGACTCGGGCGCGGGGATCGAAGCCGGCCGGGCAGCCGGGATGCGGGTGGTGGGGGTCGGACCCCGCGCCGGGTTCCATGGGCCGGATGCACTGGTCGCGGACTTGCGCGAGGTGCGGGTCGAGGCTCTGGGGGACGGGACGATGCGGGTGCACGTCGGCTAGGGCGCGGTTGCTGTTCGGGGGTGCGCGGCGTGGGGCTGCGCGCGGGTGGAGACGCTTGCCCGCGCTTGCAGGGTGCCGCCTGCGCCCACCCGTGCCGCCCCAGCGGCACGACTGCCCGCAGCTATGCCGGGTACTGCAGCCCACCCAAGGGGCGCGGGGAACTGCGCGACCAGCCACGCACGGCCCGCGGCCGCCGTCGGACCCGCAGTCCCGAGCTCTCTGGCGAACCTCCCTGACAGCGACGCCGGCGCCGCGTCACGGTTCGGTCGTCTCCGACTCCAGCCTCTCCCGTGTGGCCAGGTCGTACACCCCGTACTCGTCCGGCTGGACGCCCCGGGCCCACTGGTAGCGGATGACCGCGTCCTCGACGCCCTCGTTGAAGTTGCCCCTGGCCTCCCGCGTGTAGAGGCCGAGTTGGGTCAGGCGGAGCTCGAGTTCCGTGACCTCGGGGCCCCGGTCGCCGCGCTGGAGGATCGCAGGCGCGGGGTCCCGCGCGGCGGCGGAGTCCTCCTCGGGGCCGGCGGCCTCGGTGGTGGACGGGGCGTTCGTCGGTTCCGAGGTCGCCGACGGAGACGGGGACGCGCTCGACCTCGACGGCGACGGGGAAGCGGACGCGCTCTCCGTCGGCGACGGCGACACCGCCGGCGCTGCCGACTGCGTCGACGGCTCCGTGGGTGACGGCGTCTCCCGGGGCTCGCTGGCCGACGGCACCGGCACGCTCGCCCGTACGTCGTCCGGCAGTGCCGTCTCCCGTACCGGCGCCTCGTACGTGAACAGACCGCTCGCCAGGCCCGCCGCCGCGAACACGGCCACGAGCGCTCCGCCCGCCCCGAGCAGGACCGTACGCGTACGACGGTGACGGGCGGCGGCCATCTCGGGAGTGCCGTCCGGATCAGAGCTGTCGGACACCCCGTCCGGCTCGAACAGGCTCAGGTCCTGCGCACTCGGTGTGGTGACCGGGGGTGCCAAGGGAGTGGGCGGCGCTGCCGGCACCGCCCGCAGCGGCATCGTCTCGCCGCCCGCCTCGCCGGTACCCTCCAGCTCCACGTATGGCCGTATCCGCAGCGGATCGAAGTCCTCCGCCGCGGCCGCCTCCGCCGTACGGGCGTCTCGCAGGGCCTCGGACACGCGCGGGCCGCAGCCGCAGGAGGGCGTGTTGTCGGTCCCTCTCGGCGTACCGCACTCCGGGCAAAGGTGACCGTTCCGGCCTATCGGGCCATCCTGGCTGTCCGGACCCTTCGCGCCCGTCGGCTCAGTCACGTGTTCGTCCCTCCCCTCGCGAACTCCCCAGATTATGCAGACGTTCCTCACGTCGTCTCCTCAAGCCCCCGGAAGGACTGCTTCCAAAGGGACTCAACAGGCCATAACTGATCAAACCGATCACGATGGGAGATGCATGGGAGGTGTAACGAGACGCTCGGGAGGTCTTCATGGCCGAGGACTCGCACGGTATGACAGGAAATGTGCGTGACGCGCAGGACCCGCAACGGCGAGCCGACGCGCACAAGAACGTGCCCGGCAACGTCCTCGTCTCCATCGGCGCGCTGCTCCTCGGCATGCTGCTCGCCGCACTCGATCAGACCATCGTGTCGACCGCCCTGCCCACGATCGTCAGCGACCTCGGCGGCCTGGAGCATCTGTCCTGGGTCGTGACCGCCTATCTGCTGGCGTCCACGGCCGCGACTCCGCTGTGGGGCAAGCTCGGTGACCAGTACGGGCGCAAGCGGCTCTTCCAGATCGCGATCGTGATCTTCCTCGTCGGCTCCGCGCTGTGCGGCATGGCGCAGGACATGGTTCAGCTCATCGCCTTCCGCGCGCTTCAGGGCGTCGGGGGCGGCGGGCTCATGGTGCTGTCCATGGCGATCGTCGGCGACATCGTCCCGCCGCGCGAGCGTGGGCGGTATCAGGGGCTGTTCGGGGGCGTGTTCGGGGCGACGAGTGTGCTCGGGCCATTGCTCGGCGGGGTGTTCACGGAGCATCTGAGCTGGCGGTGGGTGTTCTACATCAACCTTCCCATCGGGGTCGTCGCCCTCGCCGTCATCGCCGTCGTGCTGCGCATTCCGCGTAAGTCGACGCGGCATGTCATCGACTATCTGGGAACCTTCCTCATCGCCTCCGTCGCCACCTGTCTCGTGCTGGTGGCCTCCCTCGGGGGGACCACATGGGCGTGGGGGTCGGTTCAGATCGTCGGGCTGGCGGTGCTCGGAGTGGTGCTCGCCGTGGCGTTCGTCGCCGTCGAGCGGCAGGCTCCCGAGCCTGTGCTGCCGCTGAAGCTGTTCCGCGTGCGGACGTTTTCGCTCTCCGCGGTCATCAGCTTCATCGTCGGGTTCGCCATGTTCGGCGCGATGACCTACCTGCCGACGTTCCTCCAGGTCGTGCAGGGGGTCAGCCCGACCACGTCCGGGGTGCACATGCTGCCGATGGTGGCCGGCATGCTGCTGGCGTCGACCGGGTCGGGGCAGATCGTCAGCCGTACCGGACGCTGGAAGGTGTTCCCGATCGCGGGGACGGGGGTCACCACGCTGGGGCTGCTGCTGCTCCACCAGTTGGACGTGGACAGCTCCACCTGGGAGATGAGCGTCTACTTCTTCGTCTTCGGGCTGGGGCTCGGCCTGGTCATGCAGGTGCTGGTGCTGATCGTGCAGAACGCCGTGTCGTACGAGGATCTCGGCGTGGCCACCTCCGGGGCGACGTTCTTCCGGTCCATCGGGGCGTCGTTCGGTGTGGCCATCTTCGGGACGATCTTCGCCGGCCGGCTCGACGACAAGCTGGTCGAGGCGTTTCGGGGGGTTTCGCTTCCTGCCGGGGTCTCACTGGAGGGGCTGGAGGCGGATCCGCGGGACATCGGGGAACTGCCTGCGGCGTTGCGGCCGGCCGCGTTGGAGGCCTACGCGTCCTCGATCACCGACGTGTTCCTGTACGCGGCGCCGGTCGCTCTGGCGGGGTTCGTGCTCGCCTGGTTCCTGCGGGAGGACAAGCTGCGGGGGTCCGTGACCGCGCCCGATGTCACCGAGACGCTGGCCAGCAATCCCGTCCAGCGGTCGTCCTACGACGAGGTGTGCCGGGCGTTGTCGGTGCTCGGTACCCGGGAGGGGCGGCGGGAGGTGTACCGGGACATCACCGAGCGGGCGGGGTACGACCTGTTGCCCGCGGCCAGTTGGCTGTTGCTGCGGATCAAGAGGTACGGGTGGGTGGAGCCGGGGGTGCTCGCCGAGCGGAGTTCTGTGCCGCTGACCGTGATTCTCGACGCGGCTCGGCAGGTGGAGGGGCGGGGGCTGGCCGTTCGGGAGGGGCTCGATCTGGTGCTGACGGATCGGGGGCGGGAGGTCGCCGGGCGGCTGGCGCTCGTTCGGGAGCGTTCGTTGGCCGAGTTGCTGGGGGACTGGTGGGGGCCTGATCGGCCCACTGATCTGGTGCAGTTGGTCAAGGAGCTGAATGCGGAGTTGTGTGGGTCTGATCGGGAGCAGCCGCGGGATTCTTGAGCGCCGGGGCCTCCGGCGGTTGGGCGGGGGTGCCTGCGGCGGCTCGCCTGAGTGAGTGGGGGTTCGCGTAGCGCCTGCGGGTGTGGGGTGGGTCGGGGCCGTGCCGGGGGGTGTCCGTCCTCGGTCGGGCGGTTGCTGTGCCTTGAGAGGGGCTGTTTGTTGACGCCCGCCGCTGCGGGCGGACACCCCCCCGGCACGTCCCCTTGCCGCCGTACGCGGGTGCCGCGCCGCGGGGGCCGGCGTCTATCAGAGCAGGGGCTTCGTGAACCAGTGCTCGGCGTAGATGTCGTCGTTGTGTGGGGGTGTCTCCTCGTAGCCCAGGGCTGTGTACAGGGCGCGGGCCTCTGTGAGGTCGTGGCGGGTGTCGAGGATGATGCGGGTGGCGTTGAGGGTGCGGGCCTTGGCCTCGGCTGAGAGGACCAGGAGTTTGCCGCCGCCCTTGCCTCGCATCTTCGGGTGTACGTACACCCGGGTCAGTTCGGCCGTGTTGTCGGCCAGGAGTCTGATGCCGGCTGAGCCGGCCGGCTCGCCCTCGTAGCGGGCCACCAGCAACTGACCCTTGGGAAGGCGGAGTTCAGTGGTCGGGGGGTGGGAGAGTTCTCGGGCCAGTTCGGACGGGTCGGTGCGGTGGCCCCTGTGGAGTAGGTAGTAGCGGTCGCTGACCTCGGTGTAGTACGCCCGCCAAAGGGCTTTGGCCACGGGGGAGTCGGGGGGTTCCGGCGCTACGGTCCAGGTCATGGCCGCATTGTGAGGGAGGGGGACGGTGGCTTCGCAAGCGAGTTTGTGGGTGGGCGGATCGGCGGTCGTTTGAGGAGCGCTCTGGGGGCAACCCGGCACACATGTCCACAGGTGTGATCATTCTGATCGTGATGGTGGCGGTCGTCGTCGTGCTCGGCGTGGCCGTCCTGGCCCTGCGTAATCGGGATGCGCAGGGAGGTCGGGGTCTGAAGCGGCGCTTCGGGCCTGAGTACGAGCGGGCCGTGACCCGGCACGACGGAGACGTCAAGGCTGCCGAGCGTGAGCTGGCTCAGTTGGTGGAGCGGCACGGCGGGCTGCGGGAGCGGCCGTTGGAGCCGACCGAGGTCGAGCGGTTCGAGGCGCGCTGGGCGGCTGCCCAGGAGCACTTCGTCGAGTCGCCCAGGGAGGCCGTCCACGAGGCGGACCGGCTGCTCGCGGAGCTGGCGCAGGCACGCGGGTTCCCGGACGGCGCGCAGTACGAGGAGCAGATCTCCGCCCTGGCCGTGCACCATGCGGACCATGTGCAGGGCTACCGGCACGTGCACCACTTCGCCCACGCGCGCGCGGGTGGCGAACGGGACGGCGGGGGCGCGGGTACGGAGGAGATGCGCGAGGCGCTGATCGAGGCCAGGGCGCTGTTCGAGGACCTGGCAGGGTCGGTCGGCCGGCGGGCTTCCCGCGAGTCCCGCAGGGAGGCCGACGGGCACGCACCCGCCCGCAGCAACGGCCACCGCGGGCATCTGCCGTGGACGTTCACCCGTCACGCGAAGGGGAGTTGAGCGACATGACGGACGCCACGACCGGCATGGGTACCGGCAAGGTGACGGACCACGACCTCGCGAAGAGCGCACCCCCGGTCGCGCCCACCGGTGACAGTGAGGCGCGTGCGGCGGCTCCCGCGAAAGGCGGGCGTGCGGGTGCGCGGCTCTTCCCGCACGACGAGTCCGACAAGTTCGAGCTCAAGCTGCAGCACGCGGTCTCCGGATTCGTCGACGGCCCCCGGGGCGCCGTGGAGGAGGCCGACCGTGTCCTGGAGGAGCTCGCCGCCCGCTTCAGTGAGGCGGTGACGCAGCGCCGCCGTACTCTGCGCGGGGCCTGGCAGGCGAACGATCCGGCCGAGGGCAAGGCCGGGGCGTCCAGCACCGACACCGAGCAGCTGCGGCTGGCGCTGCGTGACTATCGCGAGCTGGCGGAACGGCTCCTACGCATCTGACGCAACACCCGACTCGCCCGCCGCCCGGCGTCTCTCCCGCCACTGCCGTACGACCTCTTCGACGTCGTACGGCTTACGGCCCAGGGGAGGGCCGGGCGGCGGCTTCAGCAGCATGTCGCGGATCTTGACGTTGACGTCCGTGATGATCTTCCGGACGGTCCGCTCCGAGGGAGCCGCGTACGCCGCGATCAGGGCGTCCTCCGCCTCTTTGCGCAGGGCCAGGGCCGGGGGCAGGACCGACAGGCCCTCGCGGGCCATCTTGCGTTTGATCCACCACAGTTCGTCGTACGGCGCTTCCAGGTCGTTCGGCAACGGCTTTCCGGTGCCGGGCAGCCGGTCGAAGTCGCCGCGGGACTGTGCGTCGTGGATCTGCTTGTCGACCCAGGACTCGAACGGGACGCCGGGGGGCTTTCGCTCGGTCATGAGTTCATTGTGCCGGACGCGGCAGTGCCGGGCGATTTATCATGCGGGCGCGGTGGCCAAACGGCCGCTGTTCAAGGATGTTTCAGGAGGGGCGCTCGTGCTCGAACTCACCATGGCCGCCGTGTCCGCGGCGGACGAGGGTGCCACGGCCGGCATGCTCATGGCCGACGCGCCCAGCGAGCCGGGCGCCGTGCTGCGGGTGGGCCGCGACAAGTCGGTGTGCCGGCTGGTGACGCCGGACGAGTGGCTGTTCGTTTCGCGGGTGCATCTGGAGTTCCTGTGCGGGCCCGACGGCAGCTGGCAGGTGACCTGGCTGCGCGGCTCGCAGCCCGACCCGTCCTCCGAGGTGCGGCTGACCGTGGGGCAGTACGCGCAGCCGATCGGCTACGGCGGGACCGTGCCGCTGCCCAGGGGCGGCAGCGGCGAGATCATCATCCACGACCGCACCGAGCCGCGCAGCGTCAACGTGGGCTTCTATCACGAGGCTTGAGCAATGCCTCAGGCGAGGACACGCGCCAGCGCGAAGCCGTCGTAGCCCTTGCTGCCCACCGTCTGGATCGCCGTGCCGCTCAACCTCGGGTGGCTGCCGATCAGTTCGATGGCGGTCCGGGTGCCCTGGATGTCCGGGGCGGTGCTGTCGGCGTCGACGACCCCGCCGCCGCGCACCACGTTGTCGACGACGATCAGGCTGCCCGTGCTGGTGAGCCTGAGCGCCCACTCGACGTAGTGCGGGTTGTTGGCCTTGTCGGCGTCGATGAAGACCAGGTCGAAGGGGGCCGGGTTCTCGTCGGCCAGCTTGGGCAGCGACTCCAGGGCCGGGCCGACCCGGACCTCGACGAGCTTGTCCAGGCCGGCCCGCGCGATGTTGCGGGTGGCGACCTCGGCGTGCCTGGGGTTGTACTCCAGCGAGATCAGGCGGCCGTCGGCGGGCAGGGCGCGCGCCAGCCAGATGGTGCTGTAGCCGGCGAGCGTGCCGATCTCCAGGATGTTGCGGGCGCCCTGGATCTGGGCCAGGAGCTGGAGGAACTTGCCCTGGGACCGGCTGACGGCGATCGGCGGGAGCTCGGCCGCCTCGCTCTCCCGCAGGGCGGCCTGGAGCGTTTCGTCATCCGGTGAGAGGTGGGCGGAGAAGTACTCGTCGACGTCGTCCCAGAGCTGCGACTCGCTCATCGCCTTGCCTTTCCTATGGCTAGTTAGATGCGCTAACTACCCGTCTTCGCCGTCGGTGATACCAGGATGGTCGATTCGGGCGGCGGGCGCAGGAGGCTGGGCCGGGGGTGTCGGCAGCTCCGGCCGCCGGGTGCGTCGTACGGCGAACGCGGCCGCCGTCGCCACCGTCAGGGCGAGCCCGCCCGTCACCGTCAGCAGCCACGCCGGGATGCCGGCCACCATACGCAGCCGGTCCTCGTGAATCACCTGCTGGAAGGTGTCGTCGGCCGGCGCGCGGCGCAGCTCGTGGTCGCCCGCGATGCGTTCGGGATACGGGAACTCCTGGCCGATCGCGGTGAGGAACGGTGTGCCGGCCGCCAGTTCGGCGAGCGGTCCCGTCCGTTCCGTGACCCGGCCTGCGTAGGTGACGCGGGGGCGTTCCCCGCCGATCGGGGACGCCGGTTCCATGCGGTGCGCGGCAAGGACGTACAGGCCCAGGGACTGGGGCGTGTCCGCGAGGCGCGACAGGCGCATCGGGTAGACCGGCTCGGCGGTGCGGAAGGTGAGGTGCAGGGGGTCGAGGGCACCGGTGAGGGGGGTGCCGGTGGTCTGCGGGGTGAGCTTGACGGCCACGTACTCCCAGCGTTTGTCGACGTACGGGCGCAGGGCTCCCGTCAGGCGGGGCGGCAGCGCGAAGCCGTTGCTGTCCAGCCAGTCGTCCAGCGCGCCGGGGTCGGTGGCCGTCAGCCGGGCCACGTCGAAGGGGCCGAGCCGCTGCCGGCCGACGACGCCCACCGGAGCGCCGGCGCCGGCCGGGGGCGGCGGGGCGCCCGCGCTTCCGTCGCCGCCGCTCACCAGCGGCCAGTCGCCGTCCTGGGGCCAGAAGTGGTACCGGGTGCGGTGCACGGGGGCCGTGATGTCGTGCAACTCGTCGAAGAGGGCAGGGTCGCCGAGGCGGACCGTGGCCCGGCGCGGCACCGGCATGATCCACGCGACCCTCTCGGCGTCCCCGCCGACGGTCAGCCGCATCACGATCTGCTGGCGCGCCCCGTCCCACTGCACGACGGACTCCTCACGCCCCACCGCCACGCGCGCCGCGTCGCCGGGCACCATGGCCCCGCAGCCGCACGCCCAGGCGGGTGCCGCGAGCTGCCCGAGCTGGAGGGCGAGCAACGCCAGGACGACGGTCAGAGCCCGCCTTCGAGTACCCGCCCGCAGTAAGTCCGCCATCGCGCAGCCCCTCCATCCCCGCAAGCCCCTTCACCACCGTGACGCCGGCGGTTCAGACGGTACGGCGGACGGCACGGTTCCGTGGCCGGTGCCGGGTGATGTGATCGATTCCGCCCGCGGGGGTGACCCAGCGGAGGCGGGCGAACCGCCCCCCGACTATCGTCTCCGGACAAAAGGAGAGCGGACGTCAGGTGAAGTCGGGGTTGCCTGCGTCTCTCCCTGCGGGGGTGCGAGCCGCATAGGGTTCGTAAGGATCCTGACGCGTGGGACGTGTGTGACGACCGGGGCGGGAGGCCGACGAGGCGTGGCGAATGCGGATCACGGTGGGCGACCGGCGGAGGCACTCGGAGCCACGGCCGTCGGCACGGTCCAGGCACGTGTGCGCGTGGCGCGACTCGGCCTGTGGCTGGTCGTCGCGGTGCTCGCCCTACGCCAGCTGGCCGTCGTCCTCGGTACGCCGCGCGGGGAGCGGCTGACGGATCTGGAGACCTGGGTCGGACCCAACGGCGTCCTGCATGTGAAGGGTTCGCTGTACGACTCGACGCAGTTCACCGGTACGCCGTTCGGCGGGCTCGTCCTCAAGCCGCTGACCCGGGCCGCCGAGCAGGCCCTCGGGTGGGGCTGGACGTTCGGCACCCTCCTGCTCGTCGTCGTCCTGGGTCTGGTCGCCGCCCGTGCGCTGCCGCAGCCGGTGAGCCGCCGGACCTCGCTGCTCGCCGCGCCCGTCGCGATCAGCCTGCTGATGCTGTCGCTGCCGGTGCGCAACACCCTCTACCTCGGCCAGACCAGCATCATGCCGGTCCTGCTCGTGCTGCTCGGCTGCTTCGCCGTCCGCGGCGAACGCACCAGCGGCGTGCTCATCGGCGTCGCGGCCGCACTGCAGCCGACCCTGCTGTTGTTCACCCCGCTGCTGTGGTTCACCGGCCGGCGCCGGGCCGCGCTCTCCACGGGGGCCACGTTCGCCGCGTGCACGGCGCTCGCGTGGGCGGCGATGCCCCGCGACTCGTACACCTACTGGGTGCACCACATGGTCGGCGTCGGGCTCGGCGGCCGGGCCGACGACCTCGGCAACCAGTCCCTGCACGGCGCCCTGCTCCGGCTGGGGCTGACCGGCCCGCTGGAGATCGCCCTCTTCCTGGTCCTCGGCGCCGCCGTCGCCGTCCTCGCGCTGCGCCGGGCCGTTCGCTACGCCCACGACGGGCAGCTCCTGCTGGCCGTGGCCATCACCGGCTGCGCGGCGATCGTCGTGTCCCCCACCGCCTGGCAGCACCAGCTGCTGTGGGTGCTGCTCGCGGTGGTCGGCCAGGTCGGCAGACGGGCCTCCGACCGGTACGTGTGGCCGGCCGCCGTCATCCTGATCATGACGCTGCCGGCGCGGATGATGGTGCCGGACAAGGTGATCCTCCACCCCCTGCGCGCCGACCTCGTCCTCCTGGCCGCCCTCGCCACGGCCGCCGTCGTGCCCTTCCTGTCCCGCACGTCGCAGTACTGGCAGACACCGATCCCCACCCGGTACGCCCCACCGGTGCCGTCCCGCTTCCGGCACATCCCGCTGGTGCGGTTCCTGCGCCGCGTGCTCACCCGCCCGAACCTGCTCTTCGAGCTGCTCCTCATCCGGGTCACGTACTACGCCTACGCCCAGATCCGGCTGGCAGCCGCGGGCGGCTCCAACTCGGCCGGCCGGGTCACCGCCGAGGAACACGGCGAGGAGATCCACTCGATCGAACGCGCCCTGCACATCGACATCGAGCGCTGGGCCAACCATGCCGTCGTGCAGGTCGACTGGGTCCGCAACTTCTTCGACTTCTACTACGAGTCGTTCCACTTCGGCGTCCCGCTCGCCATCCTCGCCGTCCTCTACTGGCGCCGCCCCGTCGACTACCGCTGGGCCCGCACGGCCATCGGCTTCGCCACCGTCTTCGCCCTGATCGGCTTCTGGCTCTACCCACTGGCGCCCCCGCGCCTGATGCCGGGCCTGGGCTTCATCGACACGGTCCACGGCCCGCAGGACTTCTCCAGGCCCGACTACGGCACCCTCACCGAACTCACCAACCAGTACGCGGCGATGCCGTCCCTGCACTTCGGCTGGTCCCTGTGGTGCGGCCTGGTGATCCTCATCCTCGCCCCCAGGTGGTGGATGAAGGCCCTGGGCCTCCTCCACCCCCTGTTCACGCTCACCGCGATCGTCGTCACCGGCAACCACTGGGTGCTGGACGCGGTCGGCGGCGCGGCCGTCGTGGGCGCGGGCTTCGGGATGACCTACCTGTTCCAGGGGCCGCGGGCCCGGATGGTCACGGCACAGGCCGAGAAGGTCAGCAGTGACTCCCCGGCTCCGGCGAAGGCCCGTACTCCGAGCTGATCCGGTATGTGCCGGGGGCGGTGACGGTGAGGCGGGTGAACTCGCCCTGCCGGGTGAGGCAGCCGCTGCCGTCGGCGTGCAGCCAGGGGGAGTAGGCGACCCGTACGGTCGCCGATCCGGCCCGGGACATGCGGACGACGAGGTCGGCGCTGGACGTCGACACGACGCTCGCGGGATCGGAGACGAGGGGCACGGCGTCCCGCACCCGGAAGATCCGCCAGTGCTCGTCCTGCCACACGGGCTCCAGCCACTCGGGCCGGTCCTCGCGTATGAGCCGGGCCTCGACCTTGGCGTACCCGTCGGGTTTGCCCAGCGGCAGGACGACGTATCCGACGGCCCAGCGGTCCAGCCACTTCCGGTAGGTCGCCGCGGAGAACGACCCGTCGTAGAAGAGCCGGGCCCGCTCCATGTCCAGCTGGCGGTTCCAACCGCGGGCCATGTTCACATGCGGGGCGAGCCCACTGGCCTCGCGGTGGTTGCGGGCCGGGACGACCTCGACGCGGGTGCGGTCGGCGCCGAGGTGGTCCAGGGCGCGGACCACTCCGTGGGTCTCGGTGGCCCAGGTGGGCACGGTGGTGGAGACGTAGAGGTCGTCGCCGGTCTTCTTGGTGACCCAGCAGACCGAGAAGACGAGGGCGGTGATCAGCAGGTTCCGGCGGACCTTCGCGAGCCGGGGCTGGGCCACCAGGACGGCGAGGAGGGCCGCGGGCGCGAACAGCTCGGCGAAGCGCTCGACGTTCGTGCCGATGGGGGAGGGGATGAGATACGTCAGGACCGCCCCGGCGGCGTAGACGGCACCGCTCCAGCGGGCGACACGCCAGGAACGCGGGGCGAGGAACGTGACGGCCAGGCCCAGGAAGAAGGGCGGCCATATGCGGTCGGCGAACATCAACTGCTCGCCCTTGAAGGGGAAGAGGAGGGTCGTCACGCCGACGGTGACGGCGGGCGGGAGGAGGAGAGTGAGGGCGCGGGCCCAGTCGCGGGTGAGGAGGAACGCGGCGCCCACGACGACGAGGAACAGCCCCGCCACCGGGCTCGCCATCGTCGCGAGGGCGGCGTACACGGCGGCGAGGACGATCCGCTTCTCACGGGTCAGCAGCAGACACGCGGCGAGTCCGAAGGCCACACCCAGGGCGAACGTGGTGCGGCCGGAGGCCACGTTGCACCACAGGGCGAAGGCCGCGAGCAGGGCCGGGCCGAGGGGGCGCGGGATGCCCTTGGCGCGCGTGATGAGGACCGCCGCCAGCCAGGTGGCGACGAGCCCGGACACGACGGTCACCGTGCGGACGCCGAGCGCGGCCATCAGATACGGCGAGATCAGGCTGTAGTTGGCGGTGTGCGTGCCGCCGTACCAGAACAGGTTGTAGGCCGAACCGCCGTGCCGGGTGGCAAACCCGGTCCACGCGTCCTGCGCGGCCAGGTCACCGCCGCCGGTGGCGAGGAACAGGGCCCAGATCGCATACAGGGGGACGGTGGGGAGGGTGGCCAGCAGGGGTATTCGGTACCGGGCCCAGACCGTGTCCAGCAGCCGCTCCCGGGCAGGCGGTGCCTGCTGCGGGGCGCTCGGGCGGGTGCGGGTGCTGGTGAGGTCGGCTTGGGCCACGTGATCGAAGACGTGGAATCCGGTGGGAACGTTCACTGGCCGATGAAGTGGCTATTTTCCCTCCGCTTCAACCCAGCACTCGAACCACACCGCCTTGCCGCCGCCCGGCACCGGGTCCACGCCCCACTTACCGGCCATGGCGTCCAGCAGCACGAGCCCCCGGCCGCCCTCGTCGTCCGGCCCCGACCGCACGGCGAACGCGGGCAGCTGAGCGAAGCCGTCCGCCACCTCGACCCGCACCCCGCCCGGCTGCCGCAGGATCAGCACCTCGCACCGGCGGTCCGGAACATGCCGTACGACATTGGCGACCAGCTCGGTCACCCCCAGCTCCACGGCGTCGGTCAGTGCCGGCATCGCCCACTCGGCGAGCAGCGAGCGGGCGATGGTGCGGATGTGCCGGGCCGAGTGTTCGCCGACGGTGAGGCGCAGCCGGTATTGCGCACGGAAGGGGACCAGGGAGGTGGGGGGAATGTATCCGTTCACGGTACGAGCGTGACCTGGTGCAACTACTCTGGGCTACCGAACGGATACAACAGGTCCTGAAGTGGGCCGAGTTGCGCGAGAGGGGCCGCTGCGTGACCCACATCAACACCCTCGACCCGGGCGCCTCGCCACTCGACTACTACGGCTTCGAGCTCCGCCGCCATCGCGAGGCCGCCGGGCTGACCCAGAAGCAACTCGGGGACATCGTGTACTGCACGGGGTCACTGGTGGGCCAGATCGAGACGGCGCGGAAGCTGCCGACGTTGCCGTTCAGCGAGCGGGTGGATGTCGCGCTGGGGACGGGCGGGGCGCTGTCCCGGCTGCACGAGCTGGTGATGCGTAGTCAACTTCCGGCCTGGTTTCAGCAGGTGGCGGAGTTGGAGGCGCGGGCGGCGGAGATCGGTACGTTCCAGACGCACATGGTTCATGGCCTCCTGCAGACCAAGGAGTACGCGCGTGCCGTGCTCGGCGTGCTGGACGACAACGACCTCGACGACCGCACCGCCGTACGGCTGGCTCGTCAGCGCATCTTCGAGGCAGGCGAGCCACCGGTCCTCTGGATGATCCTGAGCGAGGCTGCGCTGTACCAGGAGATCGGTGGTCAGGCCACCATGCGCGGCCAACTGGTACACCTGTTGTCCTTCGAGAACAATCCGCGGATCAACGTCCAAGTGCTGCCGTTCTCGGCTGGCGCGCACGCCGGGCTGACAGGCTCGTTCACCCTCTTCCGCTTTGGCAGCGACCCGGACATCGTCTACACCGAGGGCTACGGCAGCGGGCATCCCACCGCGAACCCGGACACCGTCAAGAACTGCTCGCTCCGTTACGATCATCTTCAAGCCGCCGCTCTCTCCCTCAGGGACTCGGCGGAGCTGATCCGGCGTGTGATGGAGGAACGCTATGGGGAGCAACGCGGTTTCGGCTGTGGTCCAGTGGCGTAAGTCCAGCTATAGCAGCGACCAGGGCGGCGAGTGCATCGAATGCGCACCGCTTGGAGCCCTGACCTGGCGCAAGTCGCCGTACAGCGGCGATCAAGGTGGCGAATGTGTCGAGTGCGCGACCGCCGGCTCACTGACCTGGAGCAAGTCGACGCACAGCAGCGACCAAGGCGGCCAGTGCGTCGAGATAGCCGCAACTCCCCACACCACCATCGCGATCCGCGACTCGAAGGACCCGGCGGGACCGATCCTCACCCTCGGCCCCGCCGCGTTCACCACCTTCGTGGACTGGACGTCGGCTAAAGCCGCTGAATGATGGTGCCGGTGGCCAAGCCACCCCCCGCACACATCGTCACCAGCGCGAACTCCTTGTCCGCCCGCTCCAGTTCATGAAGCGCGGTCGTGATGAGTCGGGCCCCGGTGGCCCCCACCGGGTGCCCGAGGGCGATCGCGCCGCCGTTCACGTTCACCTTCTCCAGGTCCTGCTCGAAGACCTGGGCCCAGCTCAACACCACCGAAGCGAAGGCCTCGTTGATCTCGACGAGGTCGATGTCCTTCAGGGACATCCCGGCCTTGCCCAGCACGGCGTTCGTCGCGTCGATCGGGCCGTCGAGGTGGAAGTGCGGGTCGGCGCCCACCAGCGCCTGGGCGACGATCCGCGCCCTCGGCCTGAGCTTCAGCGCACGCGCCATCCGCTTCGACGCCCACATGATCGCCGCCGCGCCGTCGCTGATCTGGGACGAGTTGCCCGCCGTGTGCACGGCCGTCGGCATGACGGGCTTGAGCCTCGCCAGGGCCTCCATGGACGTGTCGCGCAGGCCCTCGTCCTTGTCGACGAGCCGCCACATGCCCTGCCCGGCGCGCTGCTCGTCCTCGGTCGTCGGGACCTGGACGGCGAACGTCTCCCTCTTGAAGCGTTCCTCCGCCCAGGCGGCAGCCGCCCGCTCCTGCGAGACCAGCCCCAGTGAGTCGACGTTCTCGCGTGTCAGCCCCCGGTGGCGGGCGATCCGTTCCGCCGCCTCGAACTGGTTGGGGAGATCGACGTTCCACTCGTCGGGGAAGGGCTTGCCCGGCCCGTGTTTCGACCCCGACCCCAGCGGCACTCGGGACATCGCCTCGACGCCGCAGCTGATGCCGACGTCGATGACGCCCGCCGCGATCATGTTGGCCGTCATGTGCGACGCCTGCTGCGAGGACCCGCACTGGCAGTCGACCGTCGTCGCGGCCGTCTCGTACGGCAGGCCCATGGTCAGCCACGCCGTGCGCGCGGGGTTCATGGACTGTTCGCCGGCGTGGGTCACCGTGCCGCCGACGATCTGCTCGACCGCGTCGGCGGGGATGCCGGTGCGGCCCAGGAGTTCGCGGTACGTCTCGCCCAGGAGATAGGCGGGGTGGAGGTTGGCGAGCGCGCCGCCGCGCTTGCCGACGGGGGTGCGTACTGCCTCGACGATCACGGGTTCCGCGGCCATGGGGAGTGTCCTCTCCTCGGTTACCCGCGCGGCGCGGGGGCGTCCCGGCCGGCCCCGCCACGCTGAACTAGAACACGTACTAGTTCCAGTTGCAGTCTGCTGACAGCGTGTCGACTGCCGCAAGAGTCGTGCAGCGTCTGAAGTGTTGATCTGCGGAGATCTGCACGAATCCCGCACGCAATTCGGGGTGCCGCGCCTCTTGCCACTTGTAGAACCCGTTACTACCTTCGCGGCAATCCTTGTTCTGATGGTCCGTCAGATGGATACATGGCTAGATGGCTGGAGTTGCCGATGCCTTGTCCAGCGCTTCCCGACGGGTTCGACTTCACCGACCCCGATGTGCTGCACCACCGCGTACCCCTCCCGGAGTTCGCCGAGCTGCGCCGCGCCGAACCGGTCCGCTGGATCCCGCAGTCGGGCAACGTAGCCGGGTTCCAGGACGAGGGCTACTGGGCGGTGACCCGGCACGCCGACGTCAAGTACGTGTCCACGCATCCGGAGTTGTTCTCGTCGTCCCTCAACACCGCGATCATCCGCTTCAACGAGCACATCGAGCGCGACGCCATCGACGCGCAGCGACTGATCCTGCTGAACATGGACCCGCCCGAGCACACCCGGGTCCGCCAGATCGTGCAGCGCGTCTTCACCCCGCGGGCCATCCGGGCCCTGGAGGAGCGCCTGCACGCGCGGGCGCTGTCGATCGCCGCCAACGCCAGGCAGCACTCCGGCCCCTTCGACTTCGTCACCGAGGTCGCCTGCGAACTGCCCCTGCAGGCCATCGCCGAGCTCATCGGCGTCCCGCAGGACGACCGGGCCAAGATCTTCGACTGGTCCAACAAGATGATCGCGTACGACGATCCCGAGTACGCCATCACCGAGGAGGTCGGGCAGGAGTCGGCCACCGAACTCATCTCGTACGCGATGAACATGGCCGCCGACCGCAAGGAGTGCCCGGCGAAGGACCTCGTCACCACGCTGGTGGCGGCGGAGGACGAGGGCAACCTGCGCTCCGACGAGTTCGGGTTCTTCGTGCTGATGCTGTCGGTGGCCGGCAACGAGACCACCCGGAACGCCATCACGCACGGGATGCACGCCTTCCTCACCCACCCCGAGCAGTGGGAGCTGTACAAGAGGGAGCGTCCGGCGACGGCGGCCGAGGAGATCGTCCGCTGGGCGACGCCCGTCGTCTCCTTCCAGCGGACGGCCACTCAGGACACGGAGTTGGGCGGAAAGCGCATAAACAAGGGGGACCGGGTAGGAATCTTCTATGCCTCGGCGAACCACGACCCCGAGGTCTTCGACCACCCGGACACCTTCGACATCACCCGTGACCCCAATCCTCACCTGGGCTTCGGCGGGGGCGGTCCCCACTACTGCCTCGGCAAGTCCCTCGCGGTCCTGGAGATCGACCTCATCTTCAACGCCGTGGCCGACGCCATGCCCGGCCTGCGACTGGTCGGCGATCCGCGCCGGCTGCGCTCCGCCTGGATCAACGGCGTCAAGGAACTCCAGGTGACCGCCGGCTGACGACGCACGGCGCCACACTCGGGCCGACGGCATCCCGGCGCCGTCGGCCCGTCCCGAGGGAGGCAGGAGCACCCCTTATCCCTACGCCCCGTTCCTGCCTCCCCCGAGACGGCTCCGTAGGCCCTGGTACGCATGGCGAAGGCGACGGCCCCGGGGATCGGGGGCCGCCGCCTTCGGTTCAGGGTCTGGCGGGGTCGGCTCAGTACCAGCCGTTCGACTGCCAGAAGTTCCAGGCGCCACAGGCGCTGCCGTAGCGGTCCTTCATGTAGTCCAGGCCCCACTCGATCTGGGTGGCCGCGTTGGTCTTCCAGTCCGAGCCGGCCGAGGCCATCTTGTTGCCCGGGAGGGCCTGGACGAGGCCGTAGGCGCCGCTGGAGGAGTTGGTGGCGTTCACGTTCCAGTCGCTCTCGTGATCGACGATCTTGGAGAAGCACTGGTACTGGGCCGAGTCCGAGATCATCTTCTTCGCGACCTTCTGCGCCGAGCCGGCCTCGGTCGACGCGGCCTGGGCGGGCGCGGCGGCGAACAGGGTGCCGGCGGCCGTGGCGGCCAGGGCGGCACCGGCGAGAGCCTTCTTCGGGGCAGAGATGCGGCGGAAGGTGGAAATCGCGGACACGGAGAGCCTTTCTTCGGGGACAGGGGCCGCAGGCAAGCCGGAACCACGCGATGCGAGGCGGGGGCGTACGTCGGCGCCGAGGCCCTGAGGGCACGTCGGCACCGTGCGACGTCGTCCAGAGAAACAGGCCGGGAAGGTGTCCGCAATGAGCAGGTTTGCTAGTTGTGGTCGTATGCGGGGGGAGGGGTACTCGTGTGACGTGGCTCGCAATGCGCAGGTCAAAGGCGACTTTGGCGTGCGCATGGCATCCGATTTGTCCGACTAGGGCGGATCGTAGGTGATGTGAGTCATGTGGGGTGGTTCACCGTGCGGATCACGGACCGCGCGTGGCCCCTCACCCTGTGGGAGCGTCGAATGTGACCGGGGCCTCGAAAGCCGCCCGGCGCGTGGCACGCCGAAGCGCCCGCAGGATCACCGGGCCGAGAGTGACGGTCAGGACGACGGTGACGAGCGCCCGGCCGAGGTCCCAGCCGAGGGAGGTCGCCAGGCAGTACGTCACGAAGCGGGCCAGGTTCGCGGGGACGGCCGCCTCGGGGTCGAAGGCCACGTTCGAGGCCAGCGCGCCCATGAAGGGCCAACCGGCGAGGTTCATGATCGTGCCGTAGACGAAGGCCGCGAGGAAGCCGTAGACGGCCAGCATCAGCAGTTCCGCCCGCCCGCGCAGGCGGTCCTGGCCCGGCAGCAGGCCCGCGCCCATCGTGAACCAGCCCATCGCCAGCATCTGGAACGGCATCCAGGGGCCCACCCCGCCCGTCAGCAGCGCCGACGCGAACATCGTCACCCCGCCGAGCACGAACCCGAAGCCCGGGCCCAGGACCCGCCCGCTGAGCACCATCAGGAAGAACATCGGCTCGAGGCCGGCCGTACCTGCCCCGATCGGCCGCAGCGCAGCCCCCGTCGCCGCCAGCACGCCGAGCATCGCGACCGCCTTCGGGCCGAGCCCCGACTCGGAGATCGTGGCGGCGACCACCGCGACGAGAAGGACCAGGAGCGCCGAGAAGAGCCAGGGCGCGTCCTGGGCGTGGGCGCTGAGCTGGGAGGTGGGCGGTGTGAGGAACGGCCAGCCGAACGCCGCGACGCCGACCGCGCTGACGAGGGCCAGGGCGGCGATGGAGCGCGGGCCCAGGCGGACGGCTCGGGCCTGGGGCGTGGGGTGGGCGGAGGGGCCCTTCATGCCAGGGCCTCCCGTACCTCGGCGACGGTGAGCCACTTCTGCGGGGCCAGGATCTTGGCCACCTGCGGGGCGAACGAGGGGGAGGCGACCACCACGTCCGCCGCCGGGCCGTCCGCGATCACCTCACCGTCGGCGAGAAGGATCACCCGGTGTGCCAGTTCGGCGGCCAGCTCCACGTCGTGGGTGGCCAGGACGATGGCGTGCCCGTCGGCGGCGAGCCCGCGCAGGATGCCGAGCAGACGGGCCTTCGCCGCGTAGTCCAGGCCGCGGGTCGGTTCGTCGAGGAGGAGAAGGGGCGGCTTGGCGGTCAGGACGACGGCCAGGGCGAGGGTGAGGCGCTGGCCCTCGGAGAGGTCGCGGGGGTGGATGTCGTCCGGGATGTCCGGGAGGAGCTCGGAGACGAGGGCGCGGCAGGTGCCGGGGGCCGCGCCGGCGTCGGCGTCGGCCGAGGTGCACTCCGCCGCGACGGTGTCGGCGTAGAGCAGGTCCCGGGGTTCCTGAGGGACGAGGCCCACTTTGCGTACGAGGTCGCGGGGCGGGGTGCGGTGCGGGGTGGCTCCGCCTACTTGGACTGTGCCGGCTGAGGGTTCGACGAGGCCGACCAGGGTGTTGAGGAGGGTGGACTTTCCGGCGCCGTTGCGGCCCATGAGGGCGATGGTTTCGCCGGGGGTGACGGTGAGGTCCACGTGGCGTAGGGCCTGGATGCGGTCGCGGGTGACGGAGAGGGCTTGTACCTCGGCCGTGTGGGGGGAGGGCGGGGTGGGTTCGGTGCGTTTGCGGCGGAACCAACGGGCGCCTACGGGGGTGGGGGGTGCGGATTCGTCGCGGGTGCCGGTTCGTTGTGGCTGGTCGCGCCCACGCGGCGGTAGCCGCAAATCGAGTACAGCCCCGCGCCCCTTTGCGGCGTTGCAGTCCCGGCCCTCAAGCCGTTGACGTAGGTTTGCCGCCTTTCGCCTCGCGTCTCGGACCGTCAGGGGCAGCGGGGACCAGTTCGCCAGGCGGCCCAGGGCCACGACCGGGGGGTACACCGGCGATACGGCCATGATCTCCGCCGGGGTGCCCAGGACGGGGGCCGCTCCGGGCGAGGGGAGCAGGGCGACCTGGTCGGCGTACTGGATGACTCGTTCCAGGCGGTGTTCGGCCATGAGGATCGTGGTGCCGAGGTCGTGGACCAGGCGTTGGAGGACCGCGAGGACCTCCTCCGCGGCGGCCGGGTCGAGGGCCGAGGTCGGCTCGTCGAGGACGAGGACCTTGGGGTGCGGGGTGAGGACGGAGCCGATCGCGACGCGCTGCTGCTGGCCGCCGGAGAGGGTGGCGATGGGGCGGGCCCGGAGGTCGGTGAGGCCGAGCAGGTCGAGGGTCTCCTCCACGCGGCGGCGCATCACGTCCGGGGCGAGGCCCAACGACTCCATGCCGTAGGCGAGTTCGTCCTCGACCGTGTCGGTCACGAAGTGGGACAGGGGATCCTGCCCCACCGTGCCCACCACGTCGGCGAGTTCGCGCGGCTTGTGGGTACGGGTGTCGCGGCCGGCCACCGTGACGCGGCCGCGCAGGGTGCCGCCGGTGAAGTGCGGGACCAGGCCGCTGACCGCGCCGAGGACGGTGGACTTGCCCACGCCCGACGGCCCGACCAGGAGGACGAGCTCGCCCTCCGGCACCTCGAAGTCGACGCCCCGCACGGTGGGTTCGACGGCGCCGTCGTAGGTCACCGATACATCCTCGAAGCGGATCACGACGGCTCCTTGGGGATCACGAAGGCGGGCAGCAGGCCCAGCAGTACGGCCGCCGCCGGCCACAGGGGGAGGGTCGGCGCGACCAGGGGGACCACACCGGGGTGCAGCGCCTCGGGGTCGCGGGACGCGGCGAGGGTGAGCAGTGCGGCCACCGCGACGCCGGAGCCGGTGACCAGCCAGGCGCGGGCGTCCCAGCGGTCGGGGCGGTAGCGGGTACGAGGGGTGCGGCGGCCCCCGAGCCACAGGCCGGCCAGCGCGGCGGCCAGACCGGCGAGGAGGACGGGCAGGCCGTAGGTGGCGCCCTGGGCGGTCAGCAGGCCGTACGTTCCCGCGCAGACGCCCAGCAGGCCGCCGAGGGTGAGGGCGGTGGTGATGCGGCGGACCGGGGCGGGGACCTGCGCGGTACGGCCGTATCCGCGGGCGTCCATCGCGGCGGCGAGGGCGACCGAACGCTCCAACGCGCCCTCCAGGACCGGGAGTCCGACGTGCAGGAGGCCGCGGATGCCGTGGTCGGGCCGGCCGCGCAGGCGCCGGGCGGCGCGCAGGCGCTGGACGTCGGCGATCAGGTTGGGGGCGAAGGTGAGGGCGACGACCACCGCCACGCCCATCTCGTACAGGGCGCCCGGGAGGGACTTCAGCAGGCGGGTGGGGTTGGCGAGGGCGTTCGCCGCGCCCACGCAGATCAGGAGCGTGGCCAGTTTCAGGCCGTCGTACAGGGCGAACACGAGCGCCTCGGCGGTGACCGTGCCGCCCAGGCGGATGCCCTGGGCCCAGTCGGGGAGGGGGACTTCGGGGAGGGTGACGATCACGTGGGTGCCGGGGATGGGGGAGCCGAGGGCCACGGCGAAGAAGAGGCGGATGACGAGGACGGCCAGGGCGAGCTTGACGAAGGCCGAGTAGGAGCGGGCCCAGGGGGTGTTCGGGCGGCAGGTCGCCACCACGTAGGCGGACGTGGCGATGAGGAGGGTGAGCAAAAGGGGGTTGGTGGTGCGGGTGGCCGCGGTGCCCAGGGAGAGGGCCCAGAGCCACCAGGCGCCGGGGTGGAGCTGTGCCCGGGGACGCGGCCGGGGGGCGGGGCCGCCTGCCGGCGCCGGTGGGGTGCCGCCCCTCTTCGGGACGGGCACCTCCCCGGCGGCACGCGTGCCCGTGGGCCGGCTGGGGCCGCTCGCCATCAGGCTCGCCGCCGTGCCTGCCAGACCGCTGCCGCGCCCAGCACCGCCACCACGACGATCCCCGCCACCAGGCCCAGCGACGGACCGTCGTCCGAGGCGTCCTTCTTCTCGGAGGCTGCCTGCTCGGAAGGCGTCTTCTCGGAAGCCGTCGACCTGTCGCCTCCGGCCACCTGCTCCCCGCATCCCTTCTCCGGGTAGCCCGCGATCGCGCACAACAGCGCGTCCGTGCCGTAGCGCAGGGGCTTGGCCACCGTGGCCAGGGCCTCGGCGGTGGTCGCGTCCGGGGCGACCCGGGCGCACACGGTGCGGCGGGCCGGGGGCGTCTCGCCCGCCGGGGCGTCGGCCGGCGTACCGAAGTCGAGGACCAGAGCCACCCGCTTCTTGCCGTCCTGTGCGGGCGTGCGCGCGCAGATCACCGCGAACTCGGCCGCGCCCCTCGGCTTCGCGGCGTCCTTCGAGTCCTCGCTCACCGCGAAGCGGAAGCCCTGCACGTCGCCGTCGGAGGGGCGGGCGATGGAGGGTCCCTGGGTGGCGTACGTCCACGTGTCGCCGTCGCGGTCCCAGAAGGACCAGTAGCGGTATCCGGTCGCCTGGGCGGCCTGGGCCGCGCCGGTCACGAGGACCAGCGCGGCCAGGAGGAGGGTGAGAGCGCGGCGGATCACGATCGCTTGGCCTTGTTGCGGCCGCTCAGCAGGAAGCCGATGCCGATGCCCGCGACCAGGCAGACGCCGACGAACCACCACACGCCGAAGCCCTTGTCGTCGTTTTCCTGCTTGTCCGAGGCCTTCGCCGACGTCTTGACCGACGCGTTCGGCGCCGACTGCGGTGCCGGGCCCGTCGCGTTGAGCTGCTTGACCAGGTCCGTGCCGCCGAAGTCACGCGGGTCGGCGCCGGTTGCGTGGGCGGCGAAGATCAGCTGGGCGTAGGCGGCCGGGCCGCTCTGCGCTGCCCACTTCGCGGAGTTCTGCTCCAGCCACTGCAACGGCTTCTGGGCGGCGCCGGCCCCGCCCTGTGCGGCGAGGGCGACGACCGCGTCGGCCGTGTTGCCGTAGTCGGGCTGGTCCTCGGCGCCGGGGAGGGCGGACGTCAGGTGACCGTCCTTGGCGAGGGCCTCCGTCAGGTAGGCGGCGCCGTTGGCCGCGGCCCGCTCGGGGGTCGCGGATCCGGCGTCGCTGCAGGACGCGTCCGACTGCTTGCCGGGGCTGACCACGAGGCTCTTGCCGAGCGCGCCGACGACACCCGCCGCGGTCGCGTCCGCGTTGGCGGCCAGGCCGCCCTTCTTGTCCGGCTGGAACGCGAAGGCACCCGCGTCGGCGCCCTTGCAGGGCAGGGCGAGCTCGAGCAGGGCGTTGTACGGGGACTTCCCGCCCTTCACGACCTCCGTCGGCTTCTCGCCCGCGGCGGCCAGCGCGCCGACCACGACCGACGTCGAGTTGGCGTCGGTGGCCCCGCCCGCGGTGTAGCCCCAGCCGCCGTCCTTGTTCTGGACCGACTTCAGCCAGGACACCGCCTTGTCGGCCACGGCGTCGTGCCCGCCGAGCGCGGTCAGTGCCTGGACGGCGGCGGCCGTGTTGTTGGTGTCGGTCAGGGTCTTGGCGTCGCAGTCCGCGCTCGTGTCGGCGCGGTAGGGCGCGAAGGCCCCGTTCGCACACTGCTGCCCGAGCAGCCAGTCCACGGCGCCCTTCGCCGGCTTCACCTCGACCGTGTCCTGCGCGAGCAGCGCGAGGGACTGGCGCCAGACGCCGTCGTACGTGGGGTCGGAGTCGCCGTACAGCTCGGCGGGGTACGCCTTCGACGGCGAGGCGGAGGGGGTCGGGTCGGCGGCTACGGCCGGCGCGGCCGCGCCGATCACGACGGCGGCGGCCAGGACCGCGGCGCTGCGGCGGACGTACATGATCGGCGGGTGCCCTTCCCTAAGGGGAACCGGGCAGCACAGGGAAAACCCCCGGCGGCTCGGCTCCGTATACCTCGACGGTGCCGCGCTCCGGCAGGCTGCCGGTGCACGTGAGCCGGTCACTGTCCCGTACGAGGCGATCCGGCTCACCGGCCTGCGACGACCGGTTCACGGTTGCGGGTCAGCGCCGGATTTGCACCGGCTTTCCCCCGTACGGGTGTGATGACGACGCGGCCACTCTACCGGCCCGTAGGGAAGCGGCTGAGGGGAGGCTGTGAGCGGGGGTAGCTTCGGGCCCATGGGGATCATGGGGAGGACGGGACGGCTGCTCGGTTCGGGGCGCGCGTCCGACGTGTACGAGATCGACGAGGCGTGGGTGCTGCGCCGCGACCGGGAGGGCTACGCCGACGGCCTCGCCGAGGGCGCTCTGATGGAACGTCTGCGCGCCCACGGCTACCCGGTGCCCCGGGTGCGGCTCGCCGACTCCTCGCGCTCCGAGCTGGTGATGCAGCGGCTGTACGGGCCGACGATGCCGGAGGCCTTCGTCGCGGGACGGATCGACCCGCGCGAGTCCGGGGAGATGCTGGCCCGCCTCCTGCGGCAGATGCACGCCGTCCCCGGAGGCGTGGTCCACCTGGACCTCCACCCGGAGAACGTGATGCTCACGCCCGACGGCCCCTACGTCATCGACTGGGCCAACGCGGAGGAGGGCGACCCGGGCCTGGACTGGGGCATGTCCGCGGTGATCCTCGCGCAGGTGGCCCTGCTGGACGAGCAGTTCGCAGAACCCGTCCACGCGACGCTCGCCGCCCTTCTCGCCGACCCGTCCGACCTCACCGGCGAGGGCCTGACGGAGGCCCTGCGCCGACGGGCCGCCAACCCGACGATGACCGAGCGGGAGGTCGAAGTGCTCGGTGCGGCGGCGGAATTGGTCCGGTCCTTCATGCCTTAGGCGGTCGCGGGGTCGGGCCGGCGAAGGCGAGGTGGAGGACTCGGCGGGACAGCAGCCAGGTGCCGTCCTCTGACCTGCTGAACGTGTCCTCGTAGTGCCCCACCTGGACCGGAGGCCCGGGCGGGACCAGGCCGCCCTCGTGGCCGTCGACCCGGTACGTCGTGAAGTACGAAGTCGCCGTCGCGGTGTCGGGGGACGTCACCGTGACGCGGACGTTGGACATCAGACGACGCGAGAGCCGGTCGGCGGGACGGGACCCGAAGTACCCGCGCAGCGCGTCCCGCCCCTCGACGAGCCGCTCACCCGCGGGCCACTCCCACGTGCCGTCCTCCGTGAACAGCTCCGCGACAGCGGCCGGTTCGCCGAGGTCGAGACGGTGGACGAAGTCGACGACGAGACGCTCGCAGGCGCGCTCGGCGAGCAGCAGTTCCAAGGGATCCATGACGTCCATGGTGATGCTTCACAACGCGACGTACGACACCGGGTCGCTCCCCGCCACCGCCTCCGCCCTCCCCAGCTTCACCAGTCGCCGCAGATGCGCCTCGGCCTCCGCGATCGCGATGTTCCGTGAGCCGTAGGGGATTTGGTCCCACGGCCGGTTCCACTCCATGCGTTCGGCGAGTTGCCAGGGGGTGAGGGGAGTGGCGAGGAGGGTGAGGAGGCCGGTGAGGCGGCTCTCGTGGTGGGTCAGCAACTCGCCCACGCGGGCCGGGGCGTCGGTGAACGTGTGCTGGTGGGCCGGGAGGATCTCGGCTGGGGAGAGGCGGCCGACGCGTTCGAGGGAGGCGAGGTAGTCGCCGAGGGGGTCGGTGACGGTGGTGTCGTCGGGGTCCTCGTACAACCCGATGTGCGGGGTGATCCCGGGGAGCAGGTGGTCGCCGGAGAACAGGCGGCCGTGGCCGGGGAGTTGGGCCGGGTGGTCCTCCTCCAGGTGCAGGCAGACGTGGCCCGGTGTGTGGCCCGGGGTCCAGATCGCGCGCAGGCGGCGGCCGGGGAGGTCGAGGAGTTCGCCGGGGACGATCTCGCGGTCGGGGGCCGCGGGGGCGAAGCCGGGCAGCGTGCTCGGGCGGCGGGCCGTGCGCAGGGGTGCCACATGCGCGTCGGGGGCGCCGGCCGCCGTGAGCTTGGCCGCCATGTAGGAGAACCAGCGCTCGGGTCGGGTGGTGCGGGTGCGCCGGACGATCGCCGCGTCCGCCGCGTGCATCGCGATCCAGGCGCCGGAGGCCTCGCGCACCTTGCCGGACAGGCCGTGGTGGTCGGGGTGGTGGTGGGTGATCACCACACCGTGGATGCCGGCGGGCGCGGTGCCGCAGGCCGCCAGGCCCTCGGCGAGGGTGTCCCAGGAGGCCGGATCGTCCCAACCGGTGTCGATCAGTACCGGGCCGCTGTCGGTGTCGACGACGTAGACGAGGGTGTGGCCGAGTGGGTTGTCGGGGATGGGGACCTGGACGGACCGCACGCCACCGCCGTGGTCGTACACCTGCGCCATGGGCTCCCCAATCGCCGCGACACGTTTCCGGCCGACCGGCCCACTATAACTAGAACAGGTTCCGATGGGAGCCCGAGTCATCTACCCCGGTCGTCCACCAGCAGTCCGGCGAGAGCAGGGTGGGGAAGTGCTCGCAGGGGTCCCACGCCGGCATTTCGACGGGTTCGGCCCGTTCGATGCGCTCGGGAGTCCAGAACTCCCTGATCTCCTCAGGGCGCGCCGTCTCCCGGTGTACGGACACCCCGTTGCCGCGCTCAACATCGCCCAAAGTCGATGCCATCCATACGGCGCCGCCGACGGTCACCGCCATGGCCGTGGCGAACACCGCCCGGTCGCGCACGCGCGTTGCCATGCCATGCCCCCTCGCTGTCCCGCTCAGCGTAGGGGCGAGGTGTGTGCGCTCCGTGGACTCCTCCGGGTGGAACTGGTATCAGTGCCGTGTATCTGATGGATCGTCAGAGTCCCGCTCAGGGGAGGCAGTCGCCATGACCGAGCTCGTGGAACACGGACAGCTGTTCATCGGCGGGGAGTTGACCGACCCCCTGGGCAAGGACGTCATCGAGGTGATCTCGCCGCACACGGAAGAGGTCATCGGACGCGTGCCGCACGCCTCGCCGGCCGACGTCGACCGGGCGGTCGCGGTGGCGCGCAAGGCGTTCGACGAGGGGCCCTGGCCGCGGATGAGCCTCGACGAGCGGATCGAGGTCGTCACCCGCATCAAGGACGCCTTCGCCGTGCGGCACGAGGAGATCGCCCGCGTGATCTCCTCCGAGAACGGCTCCCCGTACTCCTGGAGCGTCCTCGCGCAGGCGCTCGGCGCGATGATGGTGTGGGACTCGGCGATCACGGTCGCGCGGAACTTCACGTACGAGGAGACGCGCGACGGCGTGCTGGGGAAGATCCTCGTGCGGCGCGAGCCGGTCGGGGTCGTGGCGGCCGTCGTGCCCTGGAACGTCCCGCAGTTCGTCGCCGCCGCCAAGCTCGGGCCCGCGCTGCTGACCGGCTGCACGGTGATTCTCAAGCCGTCCCCGGAGTCGCCGCTCGACGCCTACCTCCTCGCCGAGATCGCGAAGGACGCCGGGCTGCCGGAGGGCGTGCTGTCCATCCTCCCGGCGGACCGCGAGGTGAGTGAGTACCTGGTCGGGCACCCGGGGATCGACAAGGTCTCCTTCACCGGTTCGGTGGCGGCGGGCAAGCGCGTCATGGAGGTCGCCGCCCGCAATCTCACCCGTGTGACGCTGGAGTTGGGCGGCAAGTCGGCTGCCGTGGTCCTGCCGGACGCGGACGTCGGGGCGACCGTCGCCGGTGTCGTCCCGGCGGCCTGGATGAACAACGGCCAGGCATGCGTGGCCCAGACCCGGATCCTGCTCCCGCGCTCCCGCTACGACGAGTTCGCCGAGGCCTTCGCCGCGGCGGCCGGCGCGCTGGTGGTCGGCGACCCGCTGGACCCGGCGACACAGGTGGGCCCGCTGGTGGCGCAGCGCCAGCAGCGCAGGAACCTCGACTTCATCCGCATCGGCCAGGAGGAGGGCGCGAAGATCCTGACCGGCGGCGGGCGTCCGGCGGGGCTGGAGAAGGGCTGGTACGTGGAGCCGACCCTCTTCGGGGACGTCGACAACTCGATGCGCATCGCCCGCGAGGAGATCTTCGGTCCGGTGATCTGCCTCCTGCCCTACGGCGACGAGGCCGAGGCCGTCAAGATCGCGAACGACTCCGACTACGGCCTGAGCGGCAGCGTCTGGACGGCCGACACCGGGCACGGCATCGACATCGCCCGCCAGGTCCGTACCGGCACCTACTCGGTGAACACCTTCAGCCTGGACATGCTGGGCCCGTTCGGCGGCTACAAGAACTCCGGCCTGGGGCGGGAGTTCGGGCCCGAGGGGTACGGGGAGTATCTGGAGCACAAGATGATCCACCTGCCGGCCGGCTGGGAGGCGTAGGGATGGGCGACCGCTGGCACGTCGAGGTCGACCGGTCGGTGTGCATCGGCTCGGCCCAGTGCGTCCACCACGCCCCCGACGGCTTCCGCCTCGACACCGCCCGCCAGTCCCATCCGGCCGACCCGGAGGCCGACGCGAACGAGACGATTCTGGCGGCGGCGGAGAGCTGCCCGGTGGAGGCGATCGTGATCACGCTGCTGGGGAGCGGGGAGCCGGTGTTTCCGCCGGAGGAGTAGCACCAGAAAATCCCTTTTCGATGGGTTCATTTCCGGGCGAATGTTCTATTCTGGAAACCGGCCTACGGGACGAGTGAGGGAGTCCGAACCGGAGTAGCCGACTCAGGCAGGAGGCACACGGCTTCCGCCGGGGCCGACGTCGACGGTCCGGGCTGAGAGGCCGGAAGGCAGCGGTTGGGCCGGAAGGCGACCCCCAGCACCTGATCCGGACAATACCGGCGAAGGGAACCCGTCTCGTAGGTCCTTTGCGCTCCCGTGGGTGCCGTCAGGACTCGTCCGTGGGTGCCGTCAGGTCGATCAGCCGGCACACCGTCTCGATGTCGATCTTCACCTGGGCGATCGAGGCGCGGCCCGACAGCCAGGTGATCAGTGCCGAGTGCCAGGTGTGCTCGATGACGCGGACCGCGGAGAGCTGCTCGGGCGTCGGGTTCTCCAGACCCATCGCGTCCAGGATGATCACCGTGGTCTGCCGGGAGACCTGGTCGACCTCGGGGGAGACGCTGCGGTCGGCGAAGGTCAGCGCCCGCACCATGGCATCGGCCAGATGCGGCTCGCGCTGCAGGGCGCGGAAGGCCCGCATCAGGGTCTCCGCGACCCGCTCGGCCGCAGTCTCCCCCTGTGGCGGCTTCTTCCGCAGCGTGCCGTGCATGTGCTCCAACTGGTCCTGCATCGTGGCGACCAGCAGATGCACCTTGGACGGGAAGTAGCGGTACAGCGTGCCGAGCGCCACCTGCGAGGACTCCGCGACCTCGCGCATCTGCACCGCGTCGAAACCGCCCCGGCTGGCGAGCTGCGCACTGGCGTGCAGGATGCGCCGACGGCGGGCCTCCTGCCGCTCGGTGAGGGGCGGTGAGGCGGGGCTCGCGCTACTGACTTCCGCAGGCATGGATCCCGTTCCGTGACAGTCGGTGAGGGTGAGTGACCGGACAGAGCATGCCAGCGCGTGGGCCGTGGCGTGAATCACCTGATCCATCGCTCACAGCGGCGCTACCTGCCGGTAGATTCAGAGCCTCTTGAACGATCAAGTCTGAAACTTGTTCTAGATTAGCGTCCCGGCGTAATCTCGCGGGACAGTGCAGGGAGAAGGGGGCCCAGAGTGACCGCTGAGGCCAGGGAGGCCGGGTCCCCGACGGACCTTGCCGCCGACGGCGAGCGACCGCTCGACATCGCGCTTCTCACCTATAAAGGGAACCCGTTCTGCGGCGGCCAGGGCGTCTATGTCCGGCACCTCTCCCGCGAGCTGGCCCGCCTCGGGCACCGCGTCGAGGTCATCGGCTCCCAGCCCTACCCGGTCCTCGACGAGGGCGCGGAGTACGCCGGCCGGCTGAGCCTCACCGAGCTGCCCAGCCTCGACCTCTACCGCCATCCCGACCCCTTCCGCACGCCGAAGCGTGACGAGTACCGCGACTGGGTCGACGCGCTCGAAGTGGCGACCATGTGGACCGGCGGGTTCCCCGAGCCGCTGACGTTCTCGCTCCGCGCCCGCCGCCATCTGCGGGCCCGGCGCGGCGAGTTCGACGTGGTGCACGACAACCAGACGCTGGGGTACGGCCTGTTGGGCGACGTCGGCGCGCCCCTCGTCACCACCATCCACCACCCCATCACCGTCGACCGGCAGCTGGAGCTGGACGCGGCGGAGGGCTGGAAGCGTCGGATGTCCGTGCGGCGCTGGTACGCCTTCACGCGTATGCAGAAGCGGGTCGCGCGCCGGCTGCCGTCGGTGCTGACCGTGTCGGGTACGTCCCGCGCGGAAATCGTCGACCATCTCGGCGTCCGGCAGGACCGTATCCACGTGGTGCACATCGGCGCGGACACGGACCTGTTCTCGCCGGATCCTTCGGTACGGCAGATCCCGGGCCGCATCGTGACGACGTCCAGCGCCGACGTCCCGCTGAAGGGCCTGGTCTTCCTCGTCGAGGCCCTCGCCAAGGTCCGCACCGAGCACCCCGACGCCCACCTGGTCGTCGTCGGCAAGCGGCCCGAGGAGGGCCCGGTCGCGCAGGCCGTGGAGCGCTACGGCCTCGAAGGCGCCGTCGAGTTCGTCAAGGGCATCTCCGACGCGGAGCTCGTCGACCTGGTCCGCTCGGCGCAGGTGGCGTGCGTGCCCTCGCTCTACGAGGGCTTCTCCCTGCCGGCCGCCGAGGCCATGGCCACGGGGACGCCGCTCGTCGCCACGACCGGCGGGGCGATTCCCGAGGTCGCCGGCCGCGACGGCGAGACGTGTCTGGCGGTGCCGCCGGGCGACCCGGGCGCCCTGGCCGCCGGCCTGAGCCGCCTGCTCGGCGACCCCGAACTCCGCGACCGCCTGGGCGCGGCCGGACGCGACCGAGTCCTGCGCAACTTCACCTGGGCCAAGGCCGCGGAGGGGACGGTGTCCCGCTACCGCGAGGCCATAGCCCGCTCGGCGGGCCGCGAGGGGGCCGAGGCGGGCAGGACGACCCAGCCCGTGCAGGCCGGCGATGCCGTACGGGTGACGGAGGTTGAGGTCGCCGTGTCGGCGGGCGGCGCCGTGCCGGGGCCGGAGGCTGCCAGGGTCGGAGAGGCCGTACATGTGACGGAGGCTGCAGCGGCGGCCGCCGGGGTCGGCGAAGCCGCGCGCGTGTCCGAGGCCGCCCAGTGACCGTCGTGCACCCGCCCACCCACTCCCGCCACCTGAGCTGCACCACCTCCTCCAGCTGCTCCCTCCACCCCCACCCTTCCGATCGCGAAAGCAGGGCCACGTGCTGACCGTCGACTTCTCCCGGTTCCCGCTCGCCCCGGGGGACCGTGTTCTGGATCTCGGCTGTGGTGCCGGCCGGCACGCGTTCGAGTGTTATCGGCGCGGTGCCCAGGTCGTGGCGCTGGACCAGAACGCCGAGGAAATCCGCGAGGTCGCCAAGTGGTTCGCGGCGATGGAGGAGGCGGGGGAGGCCCCCGAGGGTGCCACCGCCACGGCGATGGAGGGTGACGCGCTCGCGCTGCCGTTCCCCGACGAGTCCTTCGACGTCGTGATCATCTCCGAGGTCATGGAGCACATCCCGGACGACAAGGGCGTACTCGCCGAGATGGTGCGGGTGTTGAAGCCCGGCGGGCGGATCGCCATCACCGTGCCCCGCTACGGGCCCGAGAAGGTCTGCTGGACGCTCTCCGACGCGTACCACGAGGTCGAGGGCGGCCACATCCGCATCTACAAGGCGGACGAGCTGCTCGCAAAGATCCGCGAGGCCGGCCTGAAGCCGTACGGCACGCATCACGCGCACGCGCTGCACTCGCCGTACTGGTGGCTGAAGTGCGCGTTCGGCGTCGACAACGACAAGGCGCTGCCGGTGCGGGCGTACCACAAGCTGCTGGTCTGGGACATCATGAAGAAACCGCTGGCCACCCGGGTCGCCGAACAGGCACTGAACCCGCTCATCGGCAAGAGCTTCGTGGCGTACGCGACCAAGCCGCACCTCCCCCGGGTGGACGCCAAGTGACGACCCCCCGGACGGAACACCTCGTCCTGCCCGGGGTCCTCACCGCCGAGCAGGCCGCCGCGACCGTCGCAGGGATCCTCGCCGTACAGCGGGAGGACGGGGCGATCCCGTGGTTCCGCGGGCATCACCTCGACCCGTGGGACCACGTCGAGGCGGCGATGGCGCTGGACACGGCCGGCGAACACGCCGCCGCCGAGCGGGCGTACACCTGGCTGGCCACGCACCAGAACGAGGACGGCTCGTGGTACGCCGCTTACCAGGACGGGGCCCACGACGACGTCACCGACCCCGGGCGCGAGACCAACTTCGTCGCCTACATAGCGGTAGGCGTCTGGCACCACTACCTCTCCACCGGCGACGACACGTTCCTGGACGGGATGTGGCCGTCCGTCCACGCGGCCATCGAGTTCGTCCTGAAGCTCCAGCAGCCGGGCGGACAGATCGGCTGGCGGCGCGACGACGACGGCACGGCGACGGCGGACGCGCTGCTGACCGGTTCGTCGTCGATCCACCACGCGCTGCGGTGCGCACTCGCGATCGCCGAGCAGCGTGAGGAGCCGCAGCCGGACTGGGAGTTGGCGGCGGGTGCGCTACGGCACGCGATCCGTCGGCACCCGGAGCGGTTCCTCGACAAGAACCGGTACTCGATGGACTGGTACTACCCGGTGCTGGGCGGGGCGTTGACGGGCGCCGAGGCCAAGTCCCGCATGGAGGAAGGCTGGGACCGCTTCGTCGTGCCCGGGCTCGGCGTGCGGTGCGTCGTGCCCAACCCGTGGGTGACGGGCGGCGAGTCGGCCGAACTCGCCCTGGCCCTGTGGGCGATGGGCGAGTCCGACCGGGCGCTGGACATCCTCCAGTCGATCCAGCATCTGCGGGATCCGGAGAGCGGCCTGTACTGGACGGGCTACGTCTTCGAGGATGCCGCCATCTGGCCGCTCGAGCTCACCACTTGGACGGCGGGGTCGCTGTTGCTGGCCGTCGCCGCGCTGGGTGGGCATGACGCGACGTGCGCGGTGTTCGGTGGGGATCGCCTGCCGACGGGGCTGGACCCGGACTGCTGCGGCTGACGTCGGGGTCAGTGGCGGTGGACCCGGTTGGCGATGGCGTGGCCCACGAACAGGTACACGACCGCCGCCAGGCCGTACCCCGCCACGACCCTCGCCCACTCCTCGTCGAAGGTGAACAGGTCGTGCGACCAACCCGCCAGCCAGCGGGCCGCGTCATGGACGAACTGGACGAAGTCGTTCGCCCGGTTGGCGTCCAGCAGGTACATCAGAATCCACATGCCCAGGATGAGGGCCATGACGTCAGCGACGATCGCTATGGCCGTGCCGGCCTGGTTGGAACCGTTGCGATATCTGGGGGACATGCCCTGCGGGTAGCCCGGGATGCTTGACTGAAACCCCTGTCCGGAACTCGCGGTCGAAGAACCCGGCCGGAACCCGAACGGGTCCTCACGTTCAACCGCCGTTTCCCGCAAGGTCGTTCAACCGTCATCGCGATCACCGACGATCCTGCCCCAGCCACGGGGGGAGACGCAGGTGCCCGCGAACAGACCCGCTTCCGGAGAGCCCCGCTTAGCCGTCACCAGACCCCCGCGCGTCCGCCCCCGCCGCAGAGTCCTGGCGCTCGCGCTGCCCGTCCCGATCGTCGGCCTGATCCTCCTCATGGCCACCGGGAACCTGCTGTTACCGCTGCGGCAGGCCGTCACCATCGAGGCGAAGATGGCCTCCAAGCGGGACTTCTTCCAGGACCCCGAGGTCGAGCGGCTGTTGATGAAGCACGGATTCCGCGTGCACATCACGAGCATGGGCTCCCGCGAGATCGCCAACCAGGACTTCGACGGATACGACGTCGTCTTCCCCTCCGGCCAGCCCGCCGCCGATCTGATCAGCCGCGAGCGCGCCGAGGCGAACCGCCCGGTGCTGCTGTACCGCCCGTTCGTCAGCCCCATCGTGCTGGCCACGTACCGGAGTTACGCCGAGGCGCTCGTCGACGCGGACGTCGCCGAGGCGCAGCCGAACCCGGGCGGCCGACCGATGTACTACACGCTCGAAATGACCCCCTTCGTGAAACTCACCGAGGAGGGCAAGCGCTGGAGCGACATCGACATCGACCGGAAGGGAGTCCAGAACTCCAACAAGATCCTCGCCCAGACCTCCGACATCTGCGAGTCCAACTCCGCCGGCACCTACCTCGGCCTCGTCGCCTTCGTCGACAACCACAACGACGCCCCGGACGACGAGAAGGAGGCCGCCCGGGTCGCCCAGGAGATCAAGCCGCTCCTCGTCGAACAGGGTCTGCCGTCCTCCGAGCGGGCGGAAACGTATCTGTCCCCCGACGGGCAGAGCATCGCCCCGATCTCCGTGATCTACGAGCACCAGTTCCTCGCCCACCAGATCCGCCACCAGGCCGAGAAGGGCGCCCCGGACGACGAACGCGTCCTGCTCTACCCCTCCACGCGCTTCGTCACCGAACCCCAGCTCGTCGCCCTGACCGGCGACGGCGCCCGGCTCGGCGAACTCGTCAGCGAGGACCCCGAACTCCAGCACCGCGCCATGGAACTGGGCTTCCGCGCCCGCAACGGCAACAGCGGCGGCACGACCGGCGACGAACTCACCGAGTTCCTCACGCGGCGGCGCATCCCCGTGCCCACCACCTCGTCCGACGACACCCGGGCGGTGCTGCCCCCGCTGCCCCTCCTGGAACAGATGATCAAGGCCGTCGGCGACTGCCCGGACCGGAAAGGCGACGTCCAGTGAGGCGCGGGGCAGGCCCGTTGGTGCCCTGTCTGGCGCTCTGCCTGACCCTCATGGCCGCCGTACTCACCGCCTGCTCGGGCGACGACGGCGACGAGCCCGTCCGGCTGCGCGTACTCGCCAGTCCCGATCTGGCCGTACTCACCCCGCTCCTCGCCGAGTTGAAGGAGGAGACCGGCGTCGACCTCCGGCTGGACCTGCGGCCCGACGCCGAGACGAAGGCACCGGACCGTGACCGCCACGACCTCGCCTGGCTGTCCTCCGACCGCTATCTGCGGCTCACCGCCAGGAGCGCGGTCCAGGGATTGCAGCGCACGGCGACCATGACCTCCCCGGTCGTCGTCGGACTGCAGCCCGACGTGGCGCGCAGACTCCGCGCGGAGGTGCCCGGCGGCCGCCTCACCTGGGCGGACATCGCGGACGCCGCCGCCACCGGCACCGTCCGCTTCGGGATGGCGGACCCCCGGCAGTCCGCCAGCGGGCTCGCCGCCCTGGTCGGCGTCGCCACGGCCGCGGCCGGCACCGGCGGGGCACTGCGCCCCGGCGACGTCTCCTGCGACCGGCTGCGGGGCTTCCGCTCCGGCCAGACCCTCACCGCGGACACCTCGCCGGCCCTCATCGACACCTACGCCGACCACCAGGACGAGGCCAACGCCCTCATCACGTACGAGTCCGACCTGCTCGCCCTCAACGCCACCGACCGCCTCGACGACCGCCTGGAGGTCGTCCGCCCCGAGGACGGCATGGTCCTCGCGGACTTCCCCCTGCTCCTCCTCGACGCCTCGCACCGCGCCGCCTACGCGAAGGTCACCGAGTGGCTCCAGCGCGACTCGGTGCAGCAGGAGATCATGCGGCGCACCCTGCGCCGCCCCGTCAGCACCACCGTCACCCGCGACCCACAGCTGCGCGAGCCGGTCGGCAACGCGCTCTACTTCCCCGACCAACTCACGGTCATCCGAACCCTGTTGGCCGACTACGGCGACCCCAGCCGGCGCACCGCCGGTCAGGTCGTCTTCCTGCTCGACTTCTCCGGCTCGATGCGCGGCGACCGGATGGCCGCACTCCGCAAGGCCTTCGCCGACCTGAGCGGCGCCGACGCCACGGCCTCCGGCAAGTTCACCCGCTTCTACCGGGGCGAGCGGCTGACGGTGGTCCGCTTCGGCGGCCGCGTCCTGGAGGAGAGGACGGTCACCGTCACCGGCCCGAAGGACCTGCGGACCCTGGCCGACACCGTCGCCCGCGGCGGCTACGGCGACTCCACGGCCGTATGGTCCGCCCTCGACCACGGCTACCGCACCGCGGCCCGCGAGCTGGCGGACGACCCCGACCGTGCCGTCTCACTCGTCCTCATGACGGACGGCGAGAACAACGCCGGCATCGCCTATACGGAGTTCGTACGCCGGCACAAAGCACTCCCGGCCCCTGTCCGCACGGGCGTCCACACCTACCCCGTCCACTTCGGCGACGCCGACGCGGCAGAACTGCGGCGCGCGGCGGCGCAGACGGGCGGGCGGATGGTGGACTCCGCCGACTCCGCCCCTTCCTCCCTTTCCGAGGCGTTCAAGGAGATCCGTGGCTGTCACTGACGCACTGTGGTGGAGCATGTGGTGGCCGTGGATGGCTCTCTGGCTGGCGACGGCCGTCGGCGCGGTGGCGCTCGTGGCGGTCCTGGTACGCCAGTCCCGCGAGCGGCGCCGCCGGATGCGCCGGTGGCAGTCCGCGTACAGCATCTGCCTGTACCTGGACGAGCAGTCCGTCATGGACCTCTACGAGATCGGCAACTACCGGTCCGCGCTGGAGGAGGCCGTGGAGCTGCGGACCAAGGTCGACACCAGCGTCGGCCTCTGGACGCGCTTCCTGGCCTGGCTGTTCCGCGCCAAGCGGGATGTCAGCCAGGAGACGTTCCGCAAGTTCGTCCGCAAGGACAAGCCCATCAACGTGATCGGCATGCTCATCGACGCCTTCGAGCGCGCCGACGTCATCGTCCACGCCGACCTGCCCACGATGACCGTGGTCCCCAACCGCGTACTCGCCGACCGCCTCGGCGACGATCGCGAAGTCTCCCTGAGCCGCATCGGGGAGTTCGTCTCGGTGCGAGCGGAGTTCACGCGCGTACCGGACGTGCCGGAGGGCTTCGTCCTGCGCGCCGAGTACGGCGACGAGCAACCGCCCGTCTACATGCGCGTCGTGGCCTCCGGCAACGCCCGCCGCTCCATCCCCGCCGGCACGTTCACGGCCCGCTGCCTCGGCAAGATGACGGGCTGGCGCGAGGACACCCGGGAGGCGACGCTGGAGGCGCTGGCGATCTTCTGGTGACCCGTCCCGCGTCCGGGTCAGGAGTTGAGCTCGGCGAGCACCCGCAGCGTGTGCGGATCGGGGGAGAGGACGAGCAGATCGGTCACCGGCCCCTTGCGCCACAACTCCAGCCGCTCGGCGATGCGTTCACGGGGCCCGACGAGGGAGATCTCGTCGGCGAAGGCGTCGGGCACGGCGAGTACGGCCTCCTGCCGACGCCCGCCGAGGAACAGCTCCTGGATCCGCCGGGCCTCCTCCTCGTACCCCATCCGCGCCATGAGGTCGGCGTGGAAGTTCCGGACCGCGTGGCCCATACCGCCGATGTAGAAGCCGAGCATGGCCTTGACGGGGAGCAGACCTTCGGAGACGTCGTCGCAGACCTGCACGCGGGCCAGGGGAGCGACGAGGAAGCCGTCGGGAAGCTCGGAGACCGCCTCGCCGTACACGTCCGGCCTGCTCGGCGACCAGTACAACGGCAGCCAGCCGTCGGCAATGCGGACGGTCTGGGCGACGTTCTTCGGCCCCTCGGCGCCGAGGAGTACGGGCAGGTCCGGGCGCAGGGGATGGGTGATCGGCTTCAGCGCCTTGCCGATGCCGGTGGCGTCCGGACCGCGATACGGGTGGGAGTGAAAACGTCCGTCGAGCTCAACGGGCGCCTCACGCCGGAGAACTTGCCGTACGACGTCCACATACTCCCGCGTCGCGGTCAGCGGCGACTTCGGGAACGGCCGCCCGTACCACCCCTCCACCACCTGCGGCCCCGACAGCCCGAGCCCCAGCATCATGCGGCCGCCGGAGAGATGGTCGAGGGTGAGGGCGTGCATCGCGGTGGTCGTGGGGGAGCGGGCGGCCATCTGCGCAACGGCCGTACCGAGCTTGATCCTTGAGGTCTGCGCGGCGATCCAGGTCAGCGGCGTGAAGGCGTCGGAGCCCCACGACTCCGCGGTCCACACGGAGTCGTAGCCGAGCCGCTCGGCCTCCTGGGCGAGGGGTACGTGGTCCGCGGAGGGGCCGCGGCCCCAGTAACCGAGTGCGAGCCCGAGCCGCATGTCCGCCTCCTGACGGTACGTCAGATCTGCTTGCAGGCTTGCGACTGTACGACGACGGCCCCTCACCGGGAAGGGTGAGGGGCCGTACGGGACGGTCAGGGGCTCAGCCGCGCTGAATACCCGAGGTGTCCTGCAGCACGCCACGGCGGCCGTCCTGCGTCTGCGCGACCAGGGAGGCGCCGCGCTGCTCGACGGCCAGGTACCAGGTGCCCGGCGCGAGTTCGGCGATCGGGGTCGGCGAGCCGTCCTCCGCGAACAGGGGGCGCGCCACGGGCACGGCGAACCAGAACGGGGAGAAGTCCCCGGCAGGCGCCGGCGCGGGAGCCTGCGGCTGCCCACCCCCGAAAGGCTGCCCGGCCTGCGGCTGCCCACCGTACGGCTGCTGCGGCTGCTGGGCCCCGGGGTAGCCGTAACCACCCTGCGGCTGACCGCCGTAGGGCTGGGGGGCGGCGGGGCGGGGTGCCGGAAGCAGGGCGGCCTGGAGGGCGGGGACGAGGGGGGTGGCGATGGCGCCGGCCGCAAGGATCAGGGCGGCGAGGAAGCCGAGGATGAGGCCGGCGCCGGCGTTGTTGGCGTCGATCAGGTTCCACAGCATGATCCATGCCGTCGCGAGGGCCAAGACGGTGCCGGCCGGTCCCAGCTCAAGACCCGCGACCTTACGAGGGGCAGGAAGCAGACGCGCGATCACGACGAGCGCACCACCGATCACGCCACCCATGTACACACCGAGGCCGAGCCCGATGCTGTCCCATGCGTTCGGGGTCTCGTACGAATCGCAGATGTTTCCCGGGGCGTCACAGCCGGACAGACCGAGGAACGACGCGATGAACAGCAATACCGCTGCTCCGATCACCACGCCGTCGCCTCGAGTGAGGGAGCGGATATTCACTTCAGGTCCTTCGTCAGTCGTCTCAACATCGGTATCGCTGGAGGCGTCGCTGTCACCATGTCGCCGTCAGGCCCCTGAGTGAAGCGCGGGGGTGGCCCCTCATCGTAGGAATGACCTTATCGTCCGACCGACGAGGGTGTCCGCCGGGATCGACCGGTGGACCATTACCCGCGCAGGAAACTCACGATTCCCTCAGAGATTCCTTGCGCCGCCTTCTGTCGCCACGCGTCGCTGGTGAGCAACGCCGCGTCCTTGGTATCGCGCATGTTGCCGCACTCGATGAACACCTTGGGAACCGTTGACAGATTGAGACCGCCGAGGTCCTTACGCGTGACGAGGCCGGTGCCTTCGCCGATGTAGTTGGAGGGGGCGTTGCCCGTGACGCGGACGAAGGAGCCGGCGATGCGTTCGCCGAGGGCGCGGGAGGGGGCGACGATGGGGCCCGTGTCGGCGGCGCCCGCGTCGACCTTGCCGGGGAGGATGACGTGGAACCCGCGCTGCCCGGCGCCGGCGCCGTCCGCGTGGATGGAGACGACGGCGTCGGCGTCCGCCTTGTTGCCGATCTCGGCGCGCTCGTCGACGCAGGGCCCCCACGACCGGTCGCCGTCCTGCGTGAACTTGACCGTGGCGCCCTGCTTCTGAAGCAGCGTGCGCATGCGGTGGGCGACGTCCAGGGTGAACTTGGCTTCGGTGTAGCCGTCGTTGGTGGATGTACCCGTGGTGTCGCACTCCTTCCAGTTCGTGCCGATATTCACCTTGCGGTTGATTTCGGCGGTGTGCTGGAAGTTGTTCGGGTTGTGGCCCGGGTCGATGACGACGACCTTGCCCTGGAGGGGGCCGGAGGCGGACGTGGAGTCCGCGGTGGGGGTCGGGCCCGGCGGCTTGTCGTCGTTCGTGGCGGAGACCGTCGGCGCCGCGTCCGACGCGGGCGACGACGGCCGTACGGCAGCGGTGCCGGAGCCGTCCCCGTTGCCGGGGCCGCCCACGGCCTCGTACATCACCCATCCGAGCAGGGCCCCCGGCACCAACGCGGCGACCGCGACGGTCAGGGTTCGGCGGCGGTTGCGGCGGGGCTGGGGAGGATCGAAGTCCGGACCTACGTACGACACGCCTGACACCTTACGGGCCGAACATGTCCTGCACCGGGAGGCACGGTCGAGCGGCGTCAGGGATCAGACGCCCGCGCCCGTCCGCTTCAGCACCCGCAGCGACTCCGTCACGGACACCTCCGCGAACGCCCCGGACTCCAGCGCCCGCAGGTACACCCGGTACGGCGCCTGCCCGGTGAACTCGTCCTCCGGGTCAGGGAACACGTCGTGGATGACCAGCAGGCCGCCCTCGGCGACATGCGGGGCCCAGCCCTCGTAGTCGGCGGTGGCGTGCTCGTCGGTGTGGCCGCCGTCGATGAAGGCGAGGCCGAGGGGGGAGTTCCAGATCTTCGCGACCTGCGGGGAGCGGCCGACGAGGGCGACCACGTGTTCCTCCAGGCCGGCCCGGCGCAGGGTCCTGCGGAACGTCGGCAGCGTGTCCATCAGGCCGATCTCGGGGTCGACCGTCTCCGGGTCGTGGTACTCCCAGCCCGGCTGCTGCTCCTCGCTGCCGCGGTGGTGGTCGACCGTGAGGGCCGTCACACCTGCCTCACGGGCTGCGTCGGCGAGCAGGATCGTGGAGCGGCCGCAGTAGGTGCCGACCTCCAGGAGGGGGAGGCCGAGCCGTCCGGCCTCCATGGCAGCCGCATAGAGCGCGAGCCCCTCGCCCGCGGGCATGAAGCCCTTCGCCGCCTCGAACGCGGCCAGGATCTCGGGCTTGGGGGCCGGTGTCATGTGCAGGGGCCTTCCGGTCGTGCGTGCGTCTGGGCGGCCCATGCTGCCGTACCCCCTGGTCGGCGGGCGACAGGGGGTACGGCGGTGTGGCGGGGTGGATCAGGGGGCGTCGGAAATGTCGAGCCTGTTCGTCTTGATCTGGGTGGTGTCGAACTCCCAGACGACCCAGAACTTGCCCGGGGCGTACTCGTCGGCCATGGGGTAGTTGTCCCAGCCTTCGCCGTCGGGCTGAATCGTGGGGTCCCCGCCGTTGGCGAAGAATTTGGCGTTGCTCCAGTCCCCGCCGGGGCGTCTGGTCTTGTAGTTCAGGATGTCACGCTTGTGTATGCCCTCACCGGTGTTGTAGATGTACAGGTACTGGCCGCTGCTGTCGCTGGTGAAGTAGGTCCTGGCGATGTTGTCGCTCGGCAGGTTGTTGTCCACGGTGAATCCCTCTTGGCCCCAGGTCTGACCGCCGTCGAAGCTCTGGGTCACCGCGGAGCCGGGCCTTTTGGCGCGGGCCACCATGATCAGTGAGTTCTTGGCGGGCTGGCCCTCCTTTCGCGCCTGCGAGAAGGCGATCTGGTTCTCTCCCGCAGTGAGTTCGCTTCCGCTGAGGTGGCCGCCGAGCTCCCAGTTCTGCAGGTCGTCGGAGATCAGCACCCCGTTCTCCCGCCCCGACGACCAGTAAGGCATGACGTAATCCCCGTTGTCCCGCTGGAGCGGGCGGCCGGAGAGGACGAGGTTGTTCTTGGCCGGCAGGCTGAGGGGTGCGTCCTGCCAGCTGTGGCCCTCGTCCGTGCTGCGCTTGAGGACGGTGCCGCTGATCGGAAGGCCGTTGTGGTTGATCCCGTCGCTCGCGTCGCCGTCCTTGCCGTCACCCTCATTATCTGCTATCGGGGTGCGCCCGAGGTAGGCGTACAGCGTGCTGCCCGCCTTGTAGAGGATGACGTAGTGCCAGGCGTGGTTACTGGTCTCCTGGGCCAGCATCCGAGGACGACTCCAGGTGGCTCCGCCGTCGGTCGTGTACGAGTACCGCACGTAGCCCATGTCCACGTTGCCGGGCCGGAGGCCTTCACGCCAGACCACGACCGCGCTGTTCGCGCTCGTGCTGATGATGTCGGGGGTACGAGTGCCGTCGCCGTCGCCCACGCGGTTCTCGTAGACGATCGACTCGCCCGAGATGCCCTCGGCGGAGGCCGGCCCCGGCAGGAGCAGGCCGGACAGGATCGTGAGAACGAGTGCGGTCAGGAGGACGGGCCAGGCCCGTCTGCGGGTCACCACATCCATTGCTGGCTCACGCTGGTCGAGCAGGGCCACTGAATGGCCTCCGTTCCGGCCGTCGGGCTGGTGCTGGGGATCGCGAGACACAGCCCGCTGTTCTTGTTCTGGAACCGGTCGAGGCTGATGCGGGCCCAGACCTGCTCGTCGCCGCCGCCGCACGGCCATTGGACGACCTTGGCGCCGTTCTGCGTACTCGCGCCCGCGAGGGCCAGGCACTTGCCGTTCACCTTGTTGACGACCCGGAAGCCCCCGGACACCGACTGGAGCGCCCAGTAGTTGCTGTCGCTGTTGCTGCACGCCCACTGGATCAACGCGATGCCGTTGTCGTAGCTGGAGCCGGGGTTGGCCAGGCACTTGCCGGTGCCCATGTTGTAGAGACGGGCGTAGGTGGAGGTGTCCTCGGACCACACCCAGCGCTGGTCCAGGTTCGTCGAGCAGGTCCACTGGACGATCGCGGCGCCGTTGGCGGTGCTGGAGTTGGGGACCGCCAGGCACTTGTCACTGTTCAGGTTCCGCAGCCGGTTCCAGCTGTCGTGGACCCAGACCTGCTCGTTGCCGGTGGCGTCGCAGGGCCACTGGATGGCCTGTGTGCCGTCGGCAACACTGGAGTTGGGCATGGCCAGGCACTTCTGGCTGTGGCGGTTGCGGACGAGGTAACGGTCTCCGTTTCCGCCCGCCACCTTGGTGAACGTCCAGTCCTGGTCGGAGTTGTCGCTACAGGTCCACTGGACCAGGCCGGTGCCGTCCGCCGTGCTGTTGTTGGGCACGGCCAGGCATCTTCCCGCGTTGAGGTTGCGGAGGTTTCTCCAGTCGTCCTCCGCCTTCGCCGGGGTGGACGAGGCGAGTGTGTACACCAGCGTGGCGGCGATCGAGCACAACACCGTGGCCACGACGGCCAGTACGCGCGTTGATTTTTTCATAGACATGACACCGAGCCATCTCTCCTTTTCCGTTGCCGCATGGCTGTCAGGACGAATCTCCGTACACATGACGGATCTTGGGTGTTGTTGTGCGCATGCGGCCACCGAGTGACAAGCCGATGCGGACGGGGTGACGCGGCGGGGAACGGTTGGCCACGGGCGCGCAGCGTGGCGGCAAACATTCCCACAGGTGTTCGACGGCCCCCGGCATGCAAAGACGCCGTACCCCCTGCCAGTTGGCGGCAAGGGGTACGGCGTCGAGCGGCGAGAAGCGCGGCGGGCTACGCCGAGACCGTCTCTCCCGGCAGCGCCAGGTCCAGATCCACCGCGCTGTCGTCGCCCGCATGCGTCGCCGACGAGGCGAGCGGGGCGTGGCCGTCGGCCCGGGCGGCCAGGACGTAGGGGCCCTGAGCGGGGACGGTGAGGGCGTAGGTGCCGTCGTCCGCGGAGAGGGTCGCGCCTGCCTGGCGGCCCCGGCGGTCGATCAGGGTCACCTTGGCGCGGGCCACCGGGGTGCCATCGGCGTCCAGGACGCGGCCGCGGAAACCGCGCAGGGCTTCCTCGGCGCGTTCCAGGTTGGCGTCCTCCTCGCTGCTGGCGCGCAGCTGCGGGTGGGCGGCGGCCGGGCGCTGCTTCGGGAGGAAGAGGGCCAGCAGGAGGCCGACGGCGACGGCGGCGGTCGCGATCAGGAAGGAGACGCGGAAGCCGTGCATGGTCGGGATCTCGATGCCGCCCACGTTGTTCGCGGTGTTGGCCAGCACCATGCCGATGACGGCGCTGGAGACCGACGTACCGATGGAACGCATCAGCGTGTTGAGGCCGTTCGCCGCGCCCGTCTCCGAGGCCGGGACCGCGCCGATGATCAGGGCGGGGAGGGAGGAGTAGGCGAGGCCGATGCCCGCGCCGAGGATCACCGCGATGACGAGGCTCTGCCAGGGGGCGCTCATCAGGCCGAGGCCGGCGCCGTAGCCGATGGCGATGATCAGCATGCCGAGGATCAGAGTGGTCTTGGGACCGTACTTCGCCGAGAGGCGGGCGTAGACCGGCGCCGTGAACATCATCGTCAGGCCCAGCGGGGCCACCAGCAGACCCGCGACGACCATGGACTGGCCGAGGCCGTAGCCGGTCTCCTTCGGCAGCTGGAGCAGCTGGGGGAGGACCAGGGAGACGACGTAGAAGCTGACGCCGACCATGATCGAGGCGAGGTTGGTGAAGAGGACGGCCGGGCGGGCCGTGGTGCGCAGGTCGACCAGCGGGGCCTTCGTGCGCAGTTCGTAGACACCCCAGAGCAGGAGGACGGCGGCCGAGGCGCCGAACATGCCGAGCGTGGTGGCGGACGTCCAGCCCCAGTCGCTGCCCTTGGTGATGGGGAGGAGGAAGAGGACGAGACCCACGGAGAGGCCGAGGGCGCCGGGATAGTCGAAGGAGCCCTCCGCGCGGAGCTTGGACTCCGGTACGACGATGAGGGTGAGGACGATGGCGAGGACGCCGAGGCCGGCGGCGCCGTAGAAGAGGGCGTGCCAGTTCGCGTGCTGGGCGACCAGGGCCGCGGCGGGCAGCGCGAGACCGCCGCCGACGCCGATCGAGGAGCTCATCAGGGCCATGGCCGAGCCGAGCTTCTCGCGGGGCAGCATGTCGCGCATCAGGCCGATGCCGAGCGGGATCGCGCCCATCGCGAAGCCCTGCAGGGTGCGTCCGACGATCATGGGGAGGAGGGTGCTGGTGAACGCGCTGATCAGTGCGCCGACCACCATCACGGACAGGCTGGCTATGAGCATGCGCCGCTTGCCGTAGAGGTCACCGAGGCGGCCCATGATCGGCGTGGCGACGGCGCCCGAGAGGAGCGTCGAGGTCAGGACCCAGGTGGCGTTGCTGGGCGCGGTGCTCAGCAGCTGCGGCAGGTCCTTGATGACGGGGACGAGCAGGGTCTGCATCACCGCGACAACGATGCCCGCGAAGGCGAGGACCGGGACGAGAGGGCCGGTCGCTCCGCCGGTGGGCTTTTCGGTCGTCGTTTGTGTCATGTGTATCCCGAACTCCGTGTGCCTGGGCAACTATTCCGATGCTTTGGGTCACTAACGAAATCTTGACCTTCTCTTGGGGAACGGGGGCGGTAGCCGGTGTGCGCGGCGGAGGGCCTAGGCCGCCCAGGTCGTTGGCCTAGGGCGAATTCCCGATGCCAGGAGCGTTGGTCGTTGAGAGCATGACAGGCATGCTCGAAGCCGCCGACGTCACCCGTGCCCCCCGCCGTACCGCGCCGCCCACCTGGCTGGTGGTGGCGCTCGCCTGCGCGGGGCAGTTCCTGGTCGTGCTCGACGTGTCCGTCGTGAACGTGGCGCTGCCCTCGATGCGGACCGACCTGGGGATGAGCGCCCAGGGACTGCAGTGGGTGGTGAACGCGTACGCCATCGCCTTCGCGGGGTTCATGCTGCTCGGCGGACGGGCCGGGGACCTGTACGGCCGTAAGCGGATGTTCCTCGTCGGCCTCGGCGTGTTCACCCTCGCCTCGCTGGCCGGCGGGCTGGCCCAGCAGGAGTGGCAGCTGCTGGCCGCGCGGGCCGTGCAGGGGCTGGGCGCGGCGGTGCTGGCGCCCTCGACGCTGACGATCCTCACGGCGGCGGTGCCGGAGGGGGCGGCCCGGGCGCGGGCCATAGGCACGTGGACCGCCGTCGGAGCAGGCGGTGGTGCGGCGGGCGGACTCGTCGGCGGGCTGCTGGTGGAAGCACTGTCGTGGCGCTGGGTCCTGCTGATCAACGTGCCGGTGGGCGCGGTCGTGCTGGCCGGTTCCGTGCTGTGGCTCGCGGAGAGCCGGGCCGGGGACCGGCGGCGGCTGGATCTGCCGGGGGCGGTGCTGGTGACGGCGGGGCTGGCGACGCTGGCGTACGGCATCTCGCAGACGGAGGCCTCCGGCTGGACGGCGGCGGCCACGGTCCTGCCCCTGCTCGCCGGGCTCGCCCTGATCGGCGTCTTCCTCGTCGTGGAGTCGCGTACGGCGGCGCCGCTGATGCCGCTCGGGCTGCTGCGGGTGCGGGCGGTGTCGTCGGCGAACGTGGCGATGTTCCTGTGCGGGTCGGCGATGTTCTGCATGTGGTACTTCATGACGCTGTACGCGCAGAACGTGCTCGGCTACAAGCCGCTGGAAGCCGGCCTGGCGCTGGTGCCGAGCTCGCTGGCCGTGATCCTCGGCTCCAAGCTGGCGCCGCTGCTCATGCGGTGGTTCGGCCCGCGCACCGTCGCGGCCGGCGGCACGCTCGTGGCGGTCGTCGGCTTCGGCTGGCAGTCGACGCTGAGCGTGGACGGCGCGTACCTGACCTCGATCATGGTGCCGGGCATCCTGATGATGCTCGGCGCGGGCCTGGCGGCGACACCCCTCGCGGCACTGGCCACGTCCGGCGCCGAGCCGGGGGAGGCCGGCCTGGTCTCGGGTCTGGTCAACACCTCCCGCACGATGGGCGGTTCACTGGGCCTCGCGGTCCTGTCGACCCTGGCGGCGGCCCGCTCGGGCGGCAGCGATACGCCGGCGGCGCTGACGGAGGGGTACGCGCTGGCGTTCCGGACGGGGGCGGGGGTGCTGGCCGGGGGAGTGGTGCTGATGGTGGTCTGGTTGCCGCGGAGGGGCGGCGGGCAGACCTGAACGGCCCTACAACCACCCCTGCTGCCGAGCCTCCCGCAACGCCTCCATCCGGTTGCGCGCACCCGTCTTGCCGATCGCGGAGGACAGGTAGTTGCGGACCGTCGACTCGGAGAGGTGGAGCCGGGTCGCGATGTCGGCGACCGTGGCGCCGTCCGTCGAGGCGTTGAGGACGTCGCGTTCGCGGGCGGTGAGGGGGTTGGGGCCGGCGCTCAGGGCGGCCGCGGCGAGGGCCGGGTCGATCACCGTCTCGCCGGTCAGTACGCGGCGGACGGCGGCCGCCAGTTCCTCCACGGGGCCGTCCTTGACCAGGAAGCCTGCGGCGCCCGCCTCCATGGCCCGGCGCAGGTAGCCGGGGCGGCCGAAGGTCGTCAGGATCAGCACCCGGCAGTCGGGGACCTGGTCGCGCAGCTCGGCCGCGGCGTCCAGCCCGCTGCGGCCCGGGAGTTCGATGTCGAGGAGGGCCACGTCCGGGCGGTGGGTGAGGGCGGCGTCCACGATCACGTCCCCGGTCCCCACCTGCGCGACGACCTCGATGTCCGGCTCCATCCCGAGCAGTAAAGCGAGCGCCCCACGCATCATGCCCTGGTCCTCCGCGAGCAGCACCCGGATGGACTTGGCGGGCCGGTGATCCCGCGGCATCTCGTTCACGGGCCAAGAGTAGGGCGCACGGGGCTCGCCGGACCGTGCCCGGTCAGCATGAAAGTGGCTGCCCCCGGCATGGAACGGGGGTGTGCCCCGGTGGTGAATCTGGCTCCGCGTGCTGTCCGCGGACTCGGCGACGGCATCCTGATCGGCGGTGCGGCGGTGCGGCGTCCTCCTCCTGCGGTGCCGGTCCGACTCCCCGCGGTCGCGTTCCTGTCGGCCGAGCTGAGCCACGGGCGGGCCCGGCCCCACCGAAACCGACAGGGCGGGCAGCCCGTCGCGCCCAGGCGGCGGCGCCGCAGCCAGTACCGCCCGCGCCTGCTCGGGGCGGTCGCCGCGCTGACCGTTCAGCCCGCTGGCGCCAACGCCGTTCCTCCAGCGGCAGTTCCGCCCGTCGGCGGAGCCGCGGCCAGGTATCGCCTCGCGGCTCCCTGGGGTGGTCGCCGCGCTGACCGTTCAGCCCGCTGGCGCCAACGCCGCTCCTCCAGCGGCAGTTCCCTCCGTCGGCGGAGCCGCGGCCAGGTACCGCCCCGTGGCTCCCTGGGGTGGTCGCCGCGCTGACCGTTCAGCCCGCTGGCGCCAACGCCGTTCCTCCAGCGGCAGTTCCCTCCGTCGGCGGAGCCGCGGCCAGGTATCGCCTCGCGGCTCCCTGGGGTGGTCGCCGCGCCGACCGCTCAGCCCGCAGCCACCAACTCCCTTTCTTCCACCGGAAGTTCCGCCCGCACCCGGAACCCTTGACGCGGTCCCGGTCCCGCCGTCAGCGTGCCACCGGCCGCGGAGAGGCGTTCCGTCAGCCCGCGCAGTCCCGTACCGCCGATGCCCTCCCGGGGCGTCGGCGAGGGCGTGCCGGAGCCGTCGTCGGTCACCGTCACGTGAACGCGCTCCGCATCGCCCGAGACCGTGATCTCGCAGCGGGCCGCGCCACTGTGCCGCAGGACGTTGGTGACCGCCTCGCGCACCACCCACCCCAGCAGAACCTCCGTCTGCTGGGGGAGGGGAGGACCGGACTGGTGGAACGCCGGGGTGATCCCCGCCGCCGCCAGGGCCGAGTGGGCGCGGTCCAGCTCCGTGGCCAGGCTGCCCCTGCGGTAGCCGGTCACCGCCTCGCGGATCTCCGTGAGCGCCTGCCGGCCCACGGACTCGATGTCGGCGACCTGGGCGACGGCCGCGTCCATGTCCCGCACGGCCAGTCGCCGCGCCGCCTCCGACTTCACCACGATCACGGAGAGGGTGTGACCGAGCAGGTCGTGCAGATCGCGGGAAAAGCGCACGCGCTCCTCCTCGACCGCGCGCCGGGCCAGCTCCTCGCGGGCGGCGCGCAGCTCCCGTACCGCCTCGGACAGGGACAGGATCGCCGCCGTCACGATCGTCGAGATCCAGGTGGCGTACGCGATGTCGAGGCCGCCCCAGCCGTCCTGCACGAAGGCGACCACGCCGGAGAGCACGGTCACCGCCGCCCCGGTCAGGCGCAGCCGCGGCATCCGTACGACCGCGCCCGTCGCGAGGCCGAGCAGCGGGAAGAACAGCAGCCAGCTGCCGCCGTAGCCGAGGCCGAGTCCGCAGGTCACCACCGCCAGCAGACCCAGCGCCAGCTGCGTGGAGCGGGCCTCGCGCTTCTCCTTCACGAAGGCGCGGAACGACACGTAGATGTAGAGCGAGTTGAAGGTGAGCAGCCCCAGGCCACCGATCCACGGGTTGGGCGTCTCCCCCTGGAAGAGGTTCGAGAAGGAGCCCATCCCCAGCAGCAGCCACGGCAGCAGGGCGAAGCCGGTCGGGTGCGGGCCCGGGGTGTCGGGGAGGCGTCCGGCCCTCAGCGGAGTCGGTGTGCACGACACCTTGCGCGTCCAGGACATGTCCCGTCCCCCGTTCGTCGGTTCCGTCCCCAGTGTCATGGCTCCGACGCTACGGATCGAGGCCCGCGTACGGCAGGTCCGGTTGTCGGCACTCCGGCAGGACAAATGTCACGGCCCCGGTGGGCGGAAGGACGCGAAGCAGGATCTGATGCCACGTCAGGAGCCTTCACAACTGCGGAGCGCTCGGCTATACAGAGGGCGCCGGACTGGAACGCGTTCTAGAACGGCCCCGTGACGACCTCGGTGCGGCCGACGGTGCGGACGGCCGTACCGGGGTCTTGACTCCGCCACCTTCAGGAGCCGTATGCCCATCGACGCAGCCAAGGCCCTCGCCGCCGAGCCCCGGACCGGCGAGATCTCCTGGAACTCCAAGGACGTCCAGCTCTACCACCTCGGCATCGGCGCCGCCGCCAATCCCGACCGGCGCAGCCCCGCCACCGACCCCGACGAACTGCGCTACACCCTGGAGTCCCGGCTGCACGTGCTGCCCAGCTTCGCCACCGTCGCGGGCTCCGGCTCGCCCGGAGTGATCAGCGGACTGTCCATGCCGGGCATCGAGGTCGACCTCGCCCGCGTCCTGCACGGCGGCCAGAGCCTCGTGATCCACCGGCCCATCCCGGCGGCGGGCACCGCCACCGCGACCAACCGGATCGCCGCCCTGTACGACAAGGTCAAGGCGGCCGTGCTGGTGCTGCGCACCGAAGTCGCGGACGCCGAGGGCCCGTTGTGGACCAACGACGCCCAGATCTTCATCCGCGGCGAGGGCGGCTGGGGCGGCGACCGCGGCCCGTCCGCCCGTCTCGAACCCCCCGTCGGCGAGCCCGAGCGCACCGTCGAGCGGCCGACCCGCGAGGACCAGGCCCTGCTGTACCGCCTCTCCGGCGACTGGAACCCGCTGCACGCCGACCCGGAGTTCGCGAAGGTCGCCGGCTTCGAGCGGCCCATCCTGCACGGCCTGTGCACCTACGGCATGACCCTCAAGGCGGTCGTCGACACGCTGCTCGGCGGGGACGTGACCCGGGTGCGGTCCTACGACACCCGGTTCGCCGGGGTCGTGTATCCGGGGGAGACCCTGCGCATCCGCATGTGGCCCGGTGCGGGCACCGTCCGCGTGGCCGTGAGCGCCGTCGAGCGGGACGACGCGCCCGTCCTCGCCGACACAGTCGTCGAACACACCTGAGTCAAGAACGCCGTACGAGGGGAGCCGCACCATGCGCGCAGCCGTACTGCACGAGATCGGCCAGGACAAGCTGGAGGTCCTCGACGACGTCGAGGCGGTGGGCTTCGGCCCCGGGAGGGTGAGGGTCCGGGTGCGGGCCACCGGGCTGTGTCACTCCGACCTGTCCGCGATGGCGGGGGTGCTGCCCCAGCCGGCGCCCTTCGTGCCCGGGCACGAAGGGGCGGGCGAGATCCTCGAGGTCGGGGAGGCCGTCACCCACCTCAAGCCCGGCGACCGGGTCGTCGTCTGCTGGCTGCCCGCCTGCGGCGCCTGCCCCGCCTGCAAGCGCGGCCAGACCGAGCTGTGCCTGGCCGGGTTCATGAACGCCGGCACCCCCAACTTCAAGCGCCCCGGCGGTGACGTCTTCGGCTTCGCCGGCACCGGCACCTTCGCCGAGGAGGTCGTCGTCGACGCCGGCTGCGCGGTGCCGATCCCCGACGACGTGCCCTTCGACATCGCCGCCCTCATCGGCTGCGGGGTGACCACGGGACTCGGCGCCGCCCTCAACACGGCCGACGTGGAGGCCGGTTCGTCGGTCGCCGTCATCGGCTGCGGGGGCGTCGGCATCTCCGCGATCCAGGGGGCGCGGCTCAAGGGCGCCGCCGAGATCGTCGCCGTCGACCCGGTCGCCTCGCGCCGCGAGTCCGCGCTCAGGTTCGGCGCCACCCGGGCCGTTTCACCGGACGAGCTGGCCGACGCCAAGCAGCAGGTCACCGCCGGCGAGGGCTTCGACTACGTCTTCGAGGTCGTCGGCAAGTCCGCAACCGCCCGCACGGCGTACGAGTACACCCGGCGCGGCGGCACGCTCGTCGTCGTCGGCGCGGGCGCCATGGACGACTTCCTCCAGCTCAACATGTTCGAGCTGTTCTTCGACGAGAAGCGGATCCTGCCCTCCATGTACGGCGGTGGGGACGTCCTGCGCTCCTACGAGCGGACGATCGCCCTGTGGCGGGCGGGCCGGATCGACCTCGCGGGCCTGATCACCCACCGGGTGCCACTGGCCGACATCAACGAGGCCCTGGACCAGATGCGGACGGGCACGGCACTGCGTACGTGCATAGAGATCTGACCACCGCGCTTCCTGACCGACCCCGCTTCCTGACGGCCACGCTTCTCTAGGAGCCCGATGTCACTGCCACTCGAAGGACTGTCCGCGATCGTCACCGGCGCCGGACGCGGACTGGGCCGGGCCGAGGCGCTCGAACTCGCCGGGCTCGGCGCGGCCGTCGTCGTCAACGACTACGGGCAGCCCGGCCGGGACGGCTCCGGCGAGGCCTCCGCCACGCCCGCCGAGGAGATCGCCGCCGAGATCCGTGCGGCGGGCGGCACGGCACTGGCCCACACCGGGGACGTCGCTGACTTCTCACAGGCGGGCGCGCTGGTCGAGTTGGCCGTCGCCGAGTTCGGCAAGCTGGACATCCTGGTCAACAACGCCGGCATTCTGCGCGACCGCATGGTCTTCTCCATGACGGAGGCGGAGTGGGACTCGGTGATCCGGGTCCACCTCAAGGGCCACTTCAACACCATCCGCTTCGCCGCCGCACACTGGCGCGAGCGGTCCAAGGCGGCGGCCGGTCCGGTGTACGGCCGGGTCGTGAACACGTCCTCGGAGGCGTTCCTCGCCGGATCCGCCGGGCAGCCCAACTACGCGGCCGCGAAAGGCGGAATCGTCGGGCTCACCACCTCCACGGCCCTCGCGCTCGCCAAGTACGGCGTGACCGCCAACGCCATCTGCCCGCGCGCCCGCACCCGCATGACCGAGGACGTCTTCGCGGGCCTCGACCGGCCCGAGGACGGCCTGGACCCGCTCGCCCCCGAGCATGTCGCCCCGCTCGTCGGCTACTTGGCCTCCCCGGCCGCCGCCCGGATCAACGGCCAGCTGCTCGTCGTGCACGGCGGCATGGTGGCGGTCGTCGAACGGCCACGGGTGGCCGCACAGTTCGACAGCAAGCAGGAGACGTTCACCTACGACGAGCTGGACGCGCTGCTCACCCCGCACTACGCGGCGCTGCCGGAGGGGGAGACGTTCGGGGCGGTGGAGGTGCTGGGGCTGAAACGGGCATAGCCAGGCGGGGCGCAGGAACGGGAACGGCCCCGTCCTTCGCGGTGAAGGGCGGGGCCGTGCGGAGTCGGCGTCAGGCTGCCGTCTCGGTTTCCTCAGCCGGCTTGCGGTGACGGCCGCGGGGGGCCGTCTCGCCGTCCTGGGCGGACACCGGACCCCGGTGCCTGCCGTGACCGGTGTCCTTCTGAACGTCGTGAACGTCGGCCGGCCCCGGCTGGGTCGTGCTGGCGTTGCTCATCGGAAAACTCACCCCGTCAACATGATCTTTTGCTCACAGCCGGGCGAGTTTAACCAACCCCCCAGGGGCCCGATCCAGGCGGCCACGCCAACCGCCACTACTTCGTTACAAGACCGCCCAACGGGGCTTGCTGCAACGGCACGGGGCGGGCCGCGACGGGAGCCGGAGGGTCCGTTTCCGACGGCTCGTGCGCTGTCGAATCCGGCGTCCCGGAGGCCGAGTTCGAGGACGGCGCCCCCGACGAAGGCACCTCCACCCGGGCCACCCCGCACCGCACCTCCTCGGTGACATACGGCAGTTGCAGCACGCCGTCCCGCGTCCACAACCCGGCACCCGCCAACCACCCCTCGGGTGCCGGAAGATGACGTACCTGCCGTTCGGCGGGCCGCCACACCCCGACCCAACTCCCGGCCGGCCCGTCGACCCGCAACGCCACCCCGCAGCTCTCCGGCGTCAGCACCTGCCCCGGCTGGATCGCGAACGGTGTCACCGCGCAGTCGGGCATCCGCAGGCACTCCGGGAAGCGCACCGGCAGCGTGCTGCCCAGCACCCCCCAGCCCAATCGTTCCTGCCCCGGCGAGGCCGCGTCCGAGCCGATCATCAGCAGCCCGCTGTCCGGGTCGGCGAGCAGCAACCGGTCGTCGCTGTCGTCCGCGATCTGCAACAGCGGCGACACCTCACCGCCCCGCTCCAGGTCGACCACGACGGCCTTCGTACGGCCGCCCGGCTCCGGGTCGAGACGGTCGAGGGCCAGCATCCGCCCGCCCCGGTCCAGCCACACCCCGCCCGAGCAGCGCCCCGGGACCTCCGCGAGCCGCTCCGGCCCGAACGTGCCCCCCGCCACCTGCCACACCGCGCTGGAGTGCCGGCCCACCGCGAGGGCGTACGCCTTGCCGCCGCCCGGTGCCGGGGGAAGCAGCCGCATCCGGGTCTGCTCCGGCGGGCACTGGACCGCGCCGAGCAGCAGCTCGCCGGTGCCGGGCCCGGTCGGATACAGCAGCGAGAAGATGTGCCGTCCGTCGGTCGGGCGGCAGATCAGGACCCGCCCGTCGCCCATCGGCTGCACCTCGGTGCCGGGCTCCTCCGGCTGGTGGGCGGGCAGCGGCACGGCGTAGGGCTCGGGGCCGTCCAGGGTCCAGCGCTCCGGGAACCAGCAGTCGCCGGCCGGCGCGAGGCGGGCCGCGTAGGAACCGTCCGCCGTGATGGTGCATTCCGCACGAGGCGCGTCGCCGTCCTCGTGCTCCGCCGCAGGCTCGATCGCACAGGCCGTCATGGTCCGGTCACCTCCGGTAACGAAGCTAGTTTTCGCACGCACAGGCGTGGGACCGGCCAGGTTCCGCTTCACACAAAGGGGTGGCCCAGGAACGATTCGCCTGAGGAAACGGGGGTGCTTGTGCTGAGCGGGGTCAGGGGTGACCCGAGGGCGGCCCCCCGGACGGCCTCGAGTCGGCCGGGGCGTGGGCCGCGGGAGGCTTCCGCCACCTCCCGTGCCGGTACAGCCGTACGGACCAGGCAGGTAGCCTTGCCTGCGTGCCCCGTCTGTCTGAAGTCATCGCCGCGCTGGAGAACCTGTGGCCCGCCGAGCGGGCCGAGTCCTGGGACGCGGTCGGCACCGTCGTGGGCGACCCCGACCAGGAGGTCTCCCGGGTCCTGTTCGCCGTCGACCCGGTCCAGGAGATCGTGGACGAGGCGGTGAAGCTGGGCGCCGACCTGCTGGTCACCCACCACCCGCTCTACCTGCGCGGTACGACGACGGTCGCGGCGACGCACTTCAAGGGCCGGGTCGTCCACACCCTCATCAAGAACGACATCGCGCTGCACGTGGCGCACACCAACGCCGACACGGCGGACCCGGGCGTCAGCGACGCGCTGGCCGGCGCGCTGGACCTGCGAGTCGTACGCCCGCTGGTACCGGACCCGAGCGACCCGGAGGGCCGCAGGGGCCTGGGCCGTGTCTGCGAACTCGACCACCCGCTCACCGTCCGCGAACTGGCCGCCCGCGCCGCCGAGCGGCTGCCCGCCACCGCGCAGGGCATCCGCGTGGCCGGCGACCCGGATGCGACGGTCCGCACGGTGGCCGTGAGCGGCGGCTCCGGCGACAGCCTCTTCGACGACGTGCGCGCCGCCGGCGTCGACGCCTTCCTCACCGCGGACCTGCGCCACCACCCGGCGTCCGAGTTCATCGCGGACCGCGTCCACAGCGGTACCCACAGTCCTCTCGCGCTGCTCGACGCGGCGCACTGGGCCACCGAGTGGCCCTGGTGCGAGCTGGCCGCCACCCAGCTCGACGAGATCTCCGACCGCAACGGATGGGACCTGCGCGTCCACGTCTCGAAGACGGTCACCGACCCCTGGACCGCCCACGCGGCCGCCATCACGGACACATCTGGAGCCCCCAACTGAACGCCGCGCCCGCCGACCAGATCCGCCTCCTCGACGTCCAGGCCCTCGACGTCCGCCTCCAGCAGCTCGCCCACAGGCGGAGGTCGCTGCCCGAGCACGCCGAGATCGAGTCGCTGACCAAGGACCACACGCAGCTGCGCGACCTGCTCGTCGCCGCGCAGACCGAGGAGAGCGACTGCGCCCGCGAGCAGACCAAGGCCGAGCAGGACGTGGACCAGGTGCGCCAGCGCGCCGCCCGCGACCAGCAGCGCCTGGACTCCGGTGCCGTCACCTCCCCGAAGGACCTGGAGAACCTCCAGCACGAGATCGCCTCCCTCGCCAAGCGGCAGGGCGCCCTGGAGGACGTCGTCCTGGAGGTCATGGAGCGCCGCGAGTCCGCGCAGGAGCGGGTCGCCGAGCTGACCGAGCGGGTCGGCGCCGTGCAGGGGAAGGTCGACGACGCGACCGCCCGCCGGGAAGCCGCGTTCGAGGAGATCGACGGCGAGGTGGCCACGGTCACGAAGGAGCGCGAGGTCCTGGCGGGCTCGGTTCCCGCGGACCTCCTCAAGCTCTACGACAAGCTGCGCCTGCAGCAGGGCGGCATCGGCGCGGCCAAGCTCTACCAGCGCAGCTGCCAGGGCTGCCGCCAGGAGCTCGCCATCACCGAGCTGAACGAGATCCGCCAGGCGGCGCCGGACACCGTGGTGCGGTGCGAGAACTGCCGCCGGATTCTGGTGCGTACGGCCGAGTCCGGCCTCTAGGAGCCTGTGCCGTGCGGGAGTTCATCGTCGAGGCCGACGGCGGGTCACGGGGCAACCCCGGGCCCGCGGGCTACGGTGCCGTGGTCATCGACGCTGCGACGGGGCAGACGCTGGCCGAGGCGGCCGAGTACATCGGCGTCGCCACGAACAACGTCGCCGAGTACCGCGGCCTGTTGGCGGGCCTGCGTGCCGCGCATGAACTGGACCCGACGGCCACGGTCCACGTCCGCATGGACTCCAAGCTGGTCATCGAGCAGATGTCGGGCCGCTGGAAGATCAAGCACCCCGACATGAAGCCGCTCGCCTTCGAGGCGGCGGCCGTCCTGCCGGCGTCCCAGGTGACGTACGAGTGGATGCCCCGGGAGCAGAACAAGCACGCCGACCGCCTCGCCAACGAGGCGATGGACGCCGGGAAGCGGGGCGAGCAGTGGTCGCCCGCGGCTTCCACGGCGGAACTGGCGGCGGCTGACGCGAAGGCTGCGCGGGCCGCATTGGCCGAGGGGCCGCCCTCCACCGCGCCCGGGAAGGCCGAGGCCGATGTCAGGGCCGCGCGTACCGTGGCCGCGCCGTCGTCCGGCTGGGCTCCTGCCGACATGGGGGCGCCCGCGACCTTCGTTCTGCTGCGGCACGGGGAGACGCCCCTGACGCCGCAGAAGCGGTTCTCGGGGAGCGGCGGTACCGATCCGGCCCTCTCCGACGTCGGCCGGGAGCAGGCCGAGCGGGTCGGGGCCGCGCTCGCCCGGCGCGGGACGATCCAGGCCGTCGTGGCGTCGCCGCTGGCCCGTACCCGTGAGACCGCCGGCATCGTCGCCGCCCGCCTCGGCCTCGACGTGAGCGTCGACGACGGCCTGCGCGAGACCGACTTCGGCGCCTGGGAGGGGCTCACCTTCGGCGAGGTCCGCGAGCGTCACCCCGACGACCTGAACGCCTGGCTGGCCGACCCCGAGGCCCGGCCCACCGGCGACGGCGAGAGCTTCGCGGCGACCGCCACCCGTATCGCCGCCACCCGCGACAAGCTGATCGCGGCGTACGCCGGCCGCACGGTCCTGCTGGTCACGCACGTCACCCCGATCAAGACGTTCGTACGCCTCGCCCTGGGCGCCCCGCCCGAGTCCCTGTTCCGCATGGAACTCTCGGCGGCCTCCCTCTCGGCGGTGGCGTACTACGCCGACGGCAACGCGAGCGTGCGGCTCTTCAACGACACGTCACACTTGCGCGCGTGAGCCTGTGAGGCCGGCCGCCTCCCGCGCCAGCGCCTCGACCCGCCCCCAGTCCCGTGCCGCCACGGCGTCCGCCGGAAGCATCCAACTGCCGCCCACGCAGCCGACGTTGGGCAGCGCGAGATAGTCGGGTGCCGTCGTCGGACCGATTCCGCCGGTCGGGCAGAACCGGGCCTGCGGCAGCGGGCCGTTCAGCGACTTGAGATAGGCGGTGCCGCCCGCCGCCTCGGCCGGGAAGAACTTCATCTCCCGGACCCCGCGCTCCAGCAGCGCCACCACCTCGGACGTGGTCGACACCCCCGGCAGATACGGCACCCCGGACGCGCGCATGGCCTCCAGCAGCAGGTCCGTCCAGCCGGGGCTGACCAGGAAACGAGCCCCCGCCGTGACCGCCCGCGTCACCTGCTCCGGTGTGATCACGGTGCCCGCGCCGACCACCGCGTCCGGCACCGCGTCCGCGATGGCCCGGATCGCCTCCAGGGCGGCCGGCGTCCGCAGCGTCACCTCGATGGCGGGCAGCCCTCCTGCGACCAGGGCCCGCGCGAGCGGTACGGCGTCGGAGGGGTCGTCGACCACGACCACGGGGACGACGGGCGCGAGATCAAGGACTGAGGTCATGGCCTCATCCTGCCGACGGCACGCAGCATGCGCAAAGCACGTTGCGCATGCTGCAATGGGTGTCCGCGCGGTCGCCGAACCGCTAGTGGATCTCCGCCACCAGCACATCCAGCGTCCACGCCTTGCCGCCCTTGGCCGGCGCCTCGACCTCCACCTCGTACCCGAGGTCCCGCAGCGCATCCACCAGCTCGGCCGGACCCGCGGGCACGGCACCCGCCGTCAGCAGACTCCGGACGATCCGCCCCTTCGTCGCCTTGTTGAAGTGGCTGACGACCTTCCGGGTCGGCGCATGCAGCACCCGTACCGACGCCGTCCGCCCGGCCACCTCGCCCTTCGGCTTCCACGCCGCCGTGTACGCCGACGACCGCAGATCCAGCACGAGCCCGTCCCCGGCCGCCTCGGGCAGCACGTCCGCCATCGGTGCCCGCCAGTGCGCCCCGAGCGCGCCGAGACCGGGCAGCTTCACGCCCATCGAGCAACGGTAGGAGGGGATGCGGTCGTTGACCCGCACCGCGCCCCACAGCCCCGAGAAGACGAGCAGCGACCGAGCCGCCCGCTTCTTCGCCGCCGTGTCCAGCGACGCCAGGTCGAGGGCGTCGTACAGCACGCCGGTGTAGATCTCCCCGGCCGGCCGCGCCCCCGCCGTCGGCAGCCCGGCGTTCTTGGCGACCTCGCCCCGCAGTCCCTCGCTCAGTCCGAGGACGTCCCGCGCCTTGTCCTCGTCGGCGCCGCACAACTCCACCAGCTCACTCAGTACGGCCTCCCGGGCCCCGGTGAGTCCCGGCAAGGACAGCGACTCCAGCTTCAGCGAGGCACCCCGACCGGACGGGGCCTTCCCCTCGGAAGGCGGCAGCAGGACAAGCACACGTACTCCTTCGATCGAACCCCGCCACAGGGTACGGCGTGCCACCGGGCCACCCTCGCCCTACGCTCGACTCATGCCCCGCCGCCACATCAGAGTGACCGGCGCCCCCGAAGCCCCCCTCCGGGCCGCCCTCACCGCGCTGCGTACCGAACTGGGCGTCCCTGGGCGCTTCCCGCCCGAGGTGCTGGCGGAGGCCGAGCGGGCCGCGAAGGCCCCGGCCCTCCCGCCGTCCGACGCCACCGACATCCCGTTCCTCACCATCGACCCGCCCACCTCCACCGACCTCGACCAGGCGATGCACCTGTCCCGCCAGGGCACCGGCTACCGCGTCCGGTACGCCATCGCCGACGTCGCCGCCTTCGTCGTACCGTCGGGCGCGCTCGACCAGGAGGCGCACCGGCGGGTGACCACCCTCTACTTCCCCGACGAGAAGGTCCCGCTGCACCCCGAGCTGCTGAGCGAGGGCGCGGCGAGCTTGCTCCCGGACCAGGACCGCCCCGCCGTCCTGTGGACCATCGACCTCGACGGTGACGGCCGTACGCGCGCCGTCGACGTCCGCCGCGCCCTCGTCCGCAGCCGGGCCAAGCTGGACTACGCGGGCGTGCAGAAGCAGATCGACGAGGGAACCGCCGAGGAACCGTTGGCCCTGCTGAAGGAGATCGGGGAGCTGAGGGAGGCGCTGGAGGTGGAGCGGGGCGGGATCTCGCTGAGCGTGCCCGAGCAGGAGATCGTCGAGCGCGATCACGCCTATGAGCTCGCCTACCGCGCTCCGCTCCCCGCCGACGGCTGGAACTCCCAGATCTCCCTGCTGACCGGCATGGCCGCCGCAGACCTGATGCTCGCGGCCGGCACCGGCATCCTGCGCACCCTCCCCGCCGCCCCCGACGGCGCCGTCGGCCGTCTGCGCCGTACCGCGCACGCCCTGCACGTCGACTGGCCGCACCACGTCTCGTACGCCGAACTCGTCCGCTCCCTCGACCCCCACCGCCCGAACCACGCGGCCTTCCTCCAGGAGTGCACGACGCTGCTGCGCGGCGCCGGCTACACGGTCTTCCGGGACGGAACCCTGCCGGACATCACCACGCACTCCGCCGTGGCCGCCCCCTACGCCCACTGCACGGCCCCCCTGCGCCGCCTGGCCGATCGCCACACCTCCGAGATCTGCCTCGCGGCCGCCGCCGATCGGCCGATCCCCGAGTGGGTTCTCATGGTTCTCGACACGCTGCCCGCCCGGATGGCCGAGGGCACCCGGCGCGCGGGCACGGTCGAGCGTGCGTGCGTCGACCTGGTGGAGGCGGCGCTGCTCAAGGACCGGGTGGGGGAGGTGTTCGACGGCTGGGTGGTGGAGGTGGAGGAGCGTCAACCCGCCGTGGGAACCGTGCAGTTGGAGTCGCCGGCGATCATCGGCCGGATCGAGAGCACGGCCCCGCTGCCGCTGGGGGAGCGGCTCAGGGTCCGCCTCACACAGGCAGATCCGGAAGCGCCGAAGGTCCGCTTCGAGCCTGATTGATCGCCTGTACGAGCGCCTGTACGAGGCTGTCGGACTCGTCGGCGTGGAAGCGCACGAGACGGACGTCCCGCCGCCGGCCGAGGAAGGTGAAGTGGGCGACGGGCTCGGTGAGTTCGAGCGTCACGGTCGTCTGCGCCCCGATGGGGAGGTTGAGCTCACCGTCGGACCGCTCATGGGTGGTGCGCAGCTCACGGCGCACATGCGCGATCTTCTCCAGCGGTATGCGCAGATCGACGTGCGCGGCACGGCGGACGCGCAGGAAGCCGGCGTCCAGGACGTGTGGTCGTACGACGGAGGCGGCGTGCATCCCGATGATGATCACGAGGGTGTACATGTCGAGCATGAACCACCCCCGTTGCACCGCCGGGTAGTTCCGCAGCAGCACGGACATCATGATCGACTCGATGACGATCACGAACCCGAATCCCAGCATCATCGTGCCCTGCCCGCGCGCGTACCCGAAGCCGGTGCCGTCCCCGAGTCCGTGCCGGCGGCGGGCCGCCCACAGCCAGAGACTGGTGACGAGCCGCAGCTCGTGCCGCAGGAGCGTGAGCGCGGTCCGCATCATGGCCCGTCCCCTTCCATGAGGATCCGCAACGTACGGCGGATTGCCTCGGCCTGTGCCGGGGCGAAGTCGGCGTAGAAGGCGCGCAGGAAGCTGTTGTCGGGGTCGACGTCCAACGGCTCCGGCAGCAGATCGCGGGGCAGGCAGTCCGCGAGGGCCCGGGCCGCCTCCCCCACGCGCGGGTCGGTGAGATCGGCGTCGGCGAGGTCGTCGAGCAGGGCGTAGGCGGCGAGGGCCCGCTCCTTGCCGCCCGGCCGGTCGAGCGCATTCCCCAGCGCGCCCATGAGCTGCTCCCGTGCCTCGGGGCCGGCCGTGGTCTCGATCAGTGCGAGCATCTCGCGGTCCTTGGCGGCCATGGGGGAGTCGGTGACATGAGCCATGTCCCGGAACAGCGCGGCCAACTGCGGCGACACCGGCCCCTCGACGGGCAGCCCGCCCTCCGCCTCCAGCAACGCCCGCAGCCGCACCCGCCGCTCCCGGATCGCCACCTCCTGCCGGGCCAGATCCTCATCGAGCTCGGTGAGCACCTCGACAAGATCCTTCCCGGCATCCTCCGCGAGCACGTCCCGCACCTCCGCGAGCCCCAGCCCCAACTCCGTCAGCCGCCGGATCCGTGCCAGCACGACGGCATGCCGCAACGTGTACTCCCGGTAGCCGTTGGGCCGCCGATCAGGCTCGGGCAAGAGCCCCTGATGGTGGTAGTGCCGCACCGTGCGCGTGGTGACGCCGACGGCGGCGGCGAGTTCTCCGATCCGCATGGGATCAGTAGAGACGTTGACGTTGCGGCAGGGTCAAGTGACCGGCTCGGCGCCTGACGGCGGCGCTGGTCGTGTGCCACGATCGAGGGAAGGGTTCCCGATCTCTCGGACAGGTGATCTTCCGATGTCCCAGGCTGGCGAGCGACCGAAGGAGGGGCGTGACATGACTGCCATGGCCCATGAGCCGCTCACGCAGGAAGAGGTCCTGCTGGAGGGCTTCCTCGCCCTGGACACGCCGGAAGGTTTCCGGGCCGAGTTGATCGAGGGGGAGATCGTTGTGACGCCGCCGCCGGACGGGGATCACGAGAAGTACATCAGCCGCATCGTGAGGCAAGTGATCAAGCTGTCCGGGACCGACATGGACTTCTCCGGAAACAAAGGGCTGAGACTGAGGAGCGGGGAGTCCTGTCCCAAGAACCACGTGGTCCCGGACGTCACATTCGCGCCCATCGAGTCCGACCTCTTTGGAGGCGCCGGGTCCTGGATGGCCTGTGATGGCGTTGCCATGGTGCTGGAGGTCACTTCCACCAGGCCCCGCGCCGACCGTGAGGCCAAGCGCCGCTGCTACGCGCGCGGGGGTGTCCCCCTGTACCTCTTGATCGACCGTGACACCTCGCAAGTCACACTCTTCAGCGCCCCTGAGGAGGACGACTATCGCGAGCACTGCACGCGTCCCTTCGGCAAAGCGCTCGCCCTTCCGGAGCCCTTCGGCTTCGAGCTGGAGACGACGGACTTTCTCTGAGGCCCTCGGCGTTGTACCCCCTGGAAACCCAGGGGGTATGTGATGACCACACGTGAGCAGGCCAGCTGGACCAGGGCGAGGCTTGGCCGGGGCGGTCCGCCGCTCGATCTGCTCACCGCCCGCTTCGACCGGCACGTGTACGCCCCGCACGCCCATGACGAGTTCACGATCGGCGTCTGCGTCGGGGGCAGCGAGATCATCGACTACCGGGGCGGCCGCCTCCGCCCCACCCCCGGCTCCATCGTCGTCCTGGCACCGGGCGAGATGCACACGGGCGGCCCGGCCGAGACCGGCGGATACGCCTACCGAGCCCTGTACGCCGATACGTCCCTGCTCACCGACGGCACCCTCGGCACCGCAGCCCCACACTTCCGCGACCCCCTCGTCGACGACCCCGACCTGGCCACGGCCCTGAGCCGCACGCACGCCGAACTGGCCGTCTGCCCGGACCCCCTGGAAGCCGAGTCCCGCATCCCGTGGCTCATGACCGCCCTGACCCGCCGCCACTCCACGGCCCGGGCGACGACCGACACGGTCGCGGGCGCCGATCACCTGGCGAGGACCGTCCGCGACCGCCTCGCCGACGAGCTCACGGCCCCACCCTCCCTGGCGTCCCTGGCCACCGACCTCGGCCTCTCCCGCTACCAGCTCCTGCGTGCCTTCCGTACGACCATGGGAGTGCCGCCGTACGCCTGGCTGGCCCAGTACCGGGTGAGCAGGGCCCGATCCCTGCTGGAGACGGGCCTGCGCCCCGCCGAGGTCGCCGGCCTGGTGGGCTTCGCGGACCAGGCGCACCTCACGCGCTGGTTCCGCCGGGTACTGGGCGTCACCCCGGCGGCGTACCGCAACAGCGTTCAAGACAAGGGAGCGTGAGCCGACCGAGACTCGCCGCATGACTGCACGCGGTTGGTTTCTCTTCGCCCTCATGAGCGTGGTCTGGGGCATCCCGTACCTGATGATCAAGGTGGCGGTGGACGAGGTGTCCCCGTCGATGGTGGTGTTCACACGATGCGCCCTGGGCGCGGCGCTCCTGCTCCCCTTCGCGATCCGCCAGGGAGGCCTGCCCGGGACGGTACGACGGCACTGGCGCCCGATGCTGGCCTTCGCGTGCATCGAGATCATCGGCCCGTGGTGGACCCTGACGGACGCGGAACGCCACCTGTCCAGCTCGACGGCGGGCCTGCTGATAGCGGGCGTACCGATAGTCGGCGTCGCCCTGGCCCGCTTCTTCGGCCGGACGGAGCACCTGGGCGTCCGCCGCCTGACCGGCCTGACCCTGGGCCTGGCAGGCGTGGCGACGCTCACCGTCCCCCATCTGACCGGCGGCGACGCCCGCTCCCTGGCGGAGGTCCTGCTGACGGTACTGGGCTACGCGACGGCGCCCCTGATCGCGGCGCGCTGGCTGAGGGACGTCCCCTCCCTCCACCTCACCGCGGCCTGCCTGACCTTCGCGGCCCTCGTCTACGCCCCCGCGGCGGGGCTGACGTGGCCTGCCGCGATGCCGTCGGCCGAGAGTCTGGCCGCCCTGGCCGCCCTGGGAGCGATCTGCACGGCGGTCGCATTCGTGGCCTTCCTGGAGCTGATCAAGGAGGTCGGCCCGACGCGGGCGACGGTCTTCACGTACGTCAATCCGGCGGTCGCGGTGGCGGCGGGGGCGGTTTTTCTGGACGAGCGCCTCACGGCAGGGATCGCTGCGGCCTTCGCCCTGATCCTGACGGGCTCGGTACTGGCGACGACGGCCCCCCGCAGGCCGGTAACATGGTCCACACGGCAGACGAGCCGGGCGGGCGGCCGCGTGAAGTCCCTCAGGGGGCTTCCCGAGGAACGTCCGGGCTCCACAGGGCAGGGTGGTGGCTAACGGCCACCCGGGGTGACCCGCGGGACAGTGCCACAGAAAGCAAACCGCCCGGCGCTTCGGCGCCGGGTAAGGGTGAAACGGTGGTGTAAGAGACCACCAGTGCTCAGGGTGACCTGAGCAGCTAGGTAAACCCCACCCGGAGCAAGGTCAAGAGGAAACACCCCGGTGTTTCTGCGCGGACGTTCGAGGGCTGCCCGCCCGAGTCCGCGGGTAGACCGCAGGAGGCCGGCGGCAACGCCGGTCGTAGATGGATGGCCGTCGCCCAGGGCTCCGCGAGGAACCCTGGGAACAGAACCCGGCGTACAGCCCGACTCGTCTGCCGCTCAGGCCACGCCGGCCTGACACGCGTACGGACGCCGTCGCTCAACCGCCCAGCGCAGCGATCGTGTTCACCTCCTTCTCCAGGAGGCTGGAGATACCCGCCTGCGCGGCCAGGGCGCGGCGCTGCGGCTCGGCCTGGGCGCGCTCGGCCTCGTACTTCTGCCACTCGGCGGGCTGCAGGAACAGCATGTCGCCCGTGCCGGGGACGACCATGACGCCGCCGAACGCCGGGTCTCCCGCGAACCACGCGCCGTTGTCGGCGCCCTGGGGCCAGCGGCGGACCGTGGACGCGCTGACGGCGCGCATCGTGCGTGCGCCGTGCTGCCCGCGGACGGACAGCTTCACCGTGTGCACGGTGCCGAGCAGCAGCCGCTCGGAGCCGCGCTTGTCCACGCGGTCGCGGTACTCCAGGGGATACGTGCGCAGTACCTGCTCGCACACCCCGAGGCGCCGTCCGTGCCGGACCCGGATCAGCAGGAAGAGCAGGACGAAGAGCCCGAGCACGATCGGCAGCACGGTCAGGAAGGTGTTCGGCCCTCCCGCGGCGACGAGCACGAAGGGCAGGGCGATGAGAGCCGCGCCGAGGGCGGCGCGCAGGGCGATGTGCCGGGTCCTGACCGCCTTGTTGTGCGCGAGGACCGCGGCCACTTCCGGGGTCTGGGGCGGCTGCGTCATGCGACGTCACTCCTCGTCGTGAAGGTCATCCGAAGTCGTTCTGTACCCGCTGCGCGGCGCTGCCCGGCGCGGGGGAGTCCTGGACCTCTGCGGGCCCCCGCTGCGAGGGGTCGGTGTACGTCAGCGTATGGGCGATGCCGAGGAGCACGTCGCGGTAGTCGTCGGCCTGGTCGACCGCCTCCGTCACGAGCTGGATCAGCACGATGTCGTGGCCGCCGGGCCCGGTCACCGCGATCGTGCCCTGCCACACCAGGCCGCTACGGGGGCCGTCACCGCCCTCGGGAGGCCTGCCCGGAGCGAGCGTGCGGCGCTTCTCCTCGGCCAGGAAGCCGAGGCCGCACGGCAGTTCAAGGGGGCGCATGCCCACGTCGCGCCGGTCGGCCGCGGTGCCCGCGAGGCTCGCGATGACCGCCTTGGCATGACTGCCCGAGGTCGGCAGTGCGGAGACGGTGAGAACGGACGAGGTCAGGCCGCCGTCGTCGTTCGGGTGCAGACCGAGGGCACAGCTCTGCACGCGTTGCGCGTTCAGGGCGCTCACGGTGGCGGCGTAGAAGCGCAGCACCTCCTCCGCGCGGTCGCGTTCGTCCTCGGGCATCGCCATGACCTGCCGGACGAGTTCGACGACGCTGTCCAGCGGGGGATCGAGATCGATCCGGACATAGCCGTGGGGCAGGCCGTACCAGAATGCCGGTGTGCGGCCGTGCGGCGCCCTCGTGGGGGTTTCCGTCACGGGGTGGTCCACCTTTCACGGAGCGGGGCTTGCTGCTCGGGTATCGGGGCCGTCGGACTCATAGCCAGCCGAGGAGGCCCGCGATGGAGTGTGCGGTGGCAGCGGCCTTGGTGCTCTCCGCCGCGTTGTGCCCGGAGCCCTCCTCGTCCACCAGGCCCAGGCTCTCGGCGGAGGAGACCATGTTCGCCGCGACGTTGAGGCCGTTGGCGCTGATCTCGCCGATCAGCTTGGCCGAGCCGCCCGCCGACTCCCCGGCCGCGCGCCAGGCGTCGTTGACGTCGTCGGTGGCGTTGCGCGCGAAGGACGGGACGATCTCCTTGACGAAGGCGCCCGCCTTCTCCGAGTTGGAGACGGCCACGCCCCACCGCCCGGCGTCGGCCAGACCTTCGGTGACCTCCTTGGCGGCGGCGCCGAGGGCCTTGCCGCCCGGGATCATGCCGACGGTGTCACCGGCGAGTGAGGCCCAGGCCGCGAAGGTGTCCATGCCGCTGCCGCCGCCCATCAACTGGCTGCGGAACTCGGGATCGGAGAGGTTCTTGGCCATGGAGGTGGCGCTCGCCACGACCGCGATGGCGGCGAACAAGGGCGCCAGAGGCGTCGGGAAGAGGGCGAGCAGGCCGGCGATGGCGCCGATGGTGCCCGCGTGCTCCACCAGGAAGTCGCCGACCGCCTTGAGGACGTCACCGACCTTGCTCCAGAAGCCCGGCTCGTCCGGCGCCTTCTTCGTCGCCCCGTCGAGGGCCTTGGCGACGGTGTCCGCCTGATCAGCGTGCTGGGTCTCCAGCTCCTTGATCTTGATGTTGAGGTCGTTGTACTCGCTGTTGGCCTTGTTGAGGGCCGTGGATGCCGAGTTGAGGTTGTTCTGGGCCGTCTGCAGCCGTGCCGTGGCCGCTTCCAGCTCGGGGCCCTCCGTGAACGTCTGCTTGTAGAGCTGCAGATCCGGGTTCTGTTCGGCCCGGTCGTGGGAGCGCTTCGCCTCGTCGGCGGCGGCCTTCTTGTCGGCGGCCTCGGCGTTGTACTTCTGCGCCAGCTCCCGGTTGGAGGTGAGGTGGCCGTCCCAGTTGTGCAGCTGGGTGGCGGCCGTCCGCAGAGAACTCGCGGCTTCCTTGATGTACTTGGGAAGATCGCCGTCGAGCGTCTTGCGGAACTGCTCGGCGGCCTCGCCCTGCCAGTAGCTGGACTCGCCCAGGAGCTTGGTCAGTTGCTGGTGGCAGGTGTCGAGGGCGGTCGCGGCCGTCTTCACCTTCTTCTGCAGCGTGGCGACCTCGGTGGGTATGCCGGGTACGGGGTTCCAGCCGATGTTGGGGTACGGGTTCGCGGCCATCAGCGTGCGTCCCCGTTTCCGCCCGAAGTGGCCGACTTCTCGATGTGCTTGAAGGCTTTCTCCAGGGCTTCCTCGACCTCTTCGTAGCCCTTCTTGTTCGCCTTCACGCCCTCGCTGATCGCGTCGATCATCTTCTTGGTCTGCTCGGAGCCGTACTTCCACTCTTCCTGGAACTTGTCACAGGCCTCGTCGAGTCGGCCGGTGCCTATCTGATCGGCGCGTACGTGGGCGAGGGCGGTACGCGCCTCGTCCAGTTCGCGCACGCAGTCCTCAAGGTTCTTGAGGAACCGCGCGAGTTGATCCACATCCGTCTTGAAGTGATCCCCCATGGACCGGTGTCTCCCCGTGTCAGCCACCAATGTCACGCCGAGATGACCGTCGTACCGATCATCAGCTGCACCATACAGAGGCCGCGGAGTCGGTCGGCATGCCGCCTGCCGGGTTGTCGACTCGGCCGCGCGGGGCCCGTCTGCCGCTGCTCTCCCCGGTCCGGTGCGGGCTCCGCCGTGCGCATCACTCCTGCGGTTCATTTTCGGAGGCCAGAGCGTCGGCTTCATCCACACAGGACAAGTGGACCCGTCCCTTGGAGGCAAGCCGTCGACGTGGCGGGCGTGCCCGGTCCGCCGAGGACCCCGTTCCAGGCCGCCGGGTCGCGCACATGCGGCTGCCCGACGTCGCCACACCCCTGGTCGGCCGCCGGGCGAGGATGCGGCTCATCGCCACGCTCCGGAATTGAGGCGCCGGCTCGGCCCAACCGTTGCCCCTTCACCGCGTGGAGCGGACTTCCCGGGCCGCCGAACCCAGCGACCGCTCCCTCACCCGCTCCAAATGCCGCGTGAACACCTCACGCGTATCCGGGGTCAGCGTCCGCAGCGCGACCAGTGCCGTGATCACCACGTCGCACAGCTCGCCCTGTACGTCCTCCCAGGTGTGGGTGACGCCCTTGCGCGGGTTCTGACCGGTAGCCCCGATCACCGCCTCGGCGACCTCGCCGACCTCCTCCGACAGCTTCAGCATGCGCAGCAGCAGGCCCTCCTTGCCGCCGATCGGCTGGTCGGTGTCGAGCCAGGTCCACAGGTCGTCGATGGTTGCCCAGAGGTCGTCGGAGGGCTCCACGGCGGTGTCGGGAGGGGAGGCCTGATCAGTCATGCGGGGCAGCTTCGCACAACCGTGAGGGCCGCCTACTCCGCAGCCGGAGTCTCCTGATCCTCGAACACCCCCACCTGCTCCTCCCTCCTCGCCTCGTCCAGTCTCCTGTTCCGCGTCCCGATCACCACCGCCGTCACCGCAGCCGTCGCCGCCAGTGCCGTGGGAACCATCCAGCCGCGGTCGACGACATGGCCGAGGGCGTGATCGAGGGAGAAGCGGCCGGGGCCCGCGATCGCGAGGCAGGTCGCGGCGAGGCCGAGGGTGGCCGCGTGCTCGTAGCCGCCTTCCTGGTTGAAGAAGCCGTTCGGGGCGTGCACCGCGGCCGCGCCCGCCATGCCGCCGGCCGCCGCCGCACCCGCCGCCGGTGTCGCCAGGCCCAGCGCCAGCAGGGTGCCGCCGCCGGCCTCCGCGAGGCCCGAGGCCGTCGCACTGGCCTTGCCCGGCTGGTAGCCGATCGACTCCATGAACTGGCCGGTGCCCTCGATGCCGTGTCCGCCGAACCAGCCGAACAGCTTCTGCGTGCCGTGCGCGATCAGCACGCCGCCGGCGCCCAGCCGGAGCAACAGCAGGCCCAGATCATGTCGGTCGTAAGCACTCACGATGACTCCCGGAACAGACCACTGGTAGCGGAACCCCGCCCTCGAATCCACCGTCGCATCGAAGTCACCCGCCCGGCCTGCCCTCGCCGCCGTTCGGGTGGCGGGGCCCCGGAGGCGGTGTGAGGCTGGCCCGTATGACGATTCAGACGTCCAAACTCAGCGACCCCGCCGTCCGTGCCTTCGTCACCGCCGTCAACGCCCACGACCGCGAGGGCTTCATGAGCATCCTCGCGCCCGGCGCGACCATGGCGGACGACGGCAGCGACCGCGACCTCGCCGACTGGATCGAGCGGGAGATCTTCTCCTCCCACGGCCACATGGAAGTCGACAACGAGTCGAACCGCGGGCGCGACCTGCTCGCCAGCTACCGCAACGACACGTATGGCGAGATGCGCACCCGCTGGCACTTCGAGGTCGAGGGCGACGGCAGGATCTCCCGCTTCGAGACCGGTCAGGCATAGCGGGGAGCGAAAAAGCCCGCGCGAGAGCCGCTCAAGCGCTTGCCCTCGTGTGTACTTCAACTTCTACCGTCCCCCCTCATGGAGACCAAGAGGACTTTGGGACGGACCGGCATCGAGGTCAGCGCGCTCGGCTTCGGCTGCTGGGCCATCGGCGGTGAGTGGCAGTCCGCCGACGGGCAGCCGCTCGGCTGGGGCAAGGTCGACGACGAGGAGTCCGTACGGGCCGTCCGGCGCGCCCTGGATCTGGGCGTCACCTTCTTCGACACCGCGGACACCTACGGCGCCGGCCACAGCGAACGCGTCCTGGGCCGCGCCCTCGGCAAGCGCCGCGCAGATGTCGTCGTCGCCACCAAGTGGGGCAACGTCTTCGACGAGGAGACCCGCACCCTCACCGGCGCCGACGACACCGTGCCGTACGCCCGCCGCGCGCTGACCGCCTCGCTGAAGCGCCTGGACACCGACTACGTCGATCTGTACCAGCTGCACCTGTCCGACGCCGAGCCGGAGCGTGCCGCCGAGCTGCGTGACGTCTGCGAGGAGTTCGTGCGCGAGGGGCTCATCCGCGCCTACGCGTGGAGCACCGACGACCCGGCGCGTGCGGCCGTGTTCGCGCAGGGGGAGCACTGCGCGGCGGTACAGCACGCGGCCAATGTGCTCCAGGACGCCCCCGGGATGTTCGCGCTGTGCGAGGAGCTGGAGCTGGCGAGCATCAACCGCAGTCCGCTGGCGATGGGCCTGCTGACCGGTAAGCGCAGGACCGGGCAGGCGCTCGAGGCCGGTGACATCCGCAGTCGGCCGCCGCAGTGGCTGCAGGGGTTCGAGGACGGGTCCGGCGCCGACCCGGAGTGGCTCGCGCGCGTGGACGCGCTGAAGGACGTCCTCACCAGCGGCGGCCGCACGCTCGGGCAGGGCGCCCTCGCCTGGCTGTGGGCCCGCAGCCCGCGCACGGTGCCGATCCCGGGGTTCCGTTCCGTCGAGCAGGCCGAGCAGAACGCCGGCGCGATCGCCAAGGGGCCGCTCACTGCCGGGCAGATGGCCGACGTCGACCGGATCCTCGGCCGCTGAGCACTGTCGTACGGGCCGCTGAGCGCCGTCGTGCCGCTTAACCGGCAGCCGTTCCACGCACCGGTGCGTACCTCGCGGTCCCACGCGAGGTCCACCCCCACCCGGTGTCATGGAACGGCTGCCGCCTCCCCCCTCGGAGTGGCCTGCGGAAGCCGTCTGCTTCATATGTGAAGCTCTGGTGCAGAACGACTTGAGCATAAGTCGCCGACCGGCCGCGATGTGTCGGAATTTCAGATTCCGCTTGTGCAAGTTGTGGAGACGACGGGGAGGAGAAGGGGGCTCAGCCGCGCCCCACGTACGGCATCGCCGTCGCCAGCACCGTCGCGAACTGCACGTTCGCCGCCAGCGGCAGCTCCGCCATGTGCCGCACGGTTCGGGCCACATCGGCCACGTCCATCACGGGCTCGGGCACCACCGAGCCGTCGGCCTGCAGGGCGCCCGTCTGCATGCGCGCGGTCATGTCGGTGGCCGCGTTGCCGATGTCGATCTGGCCGACGGCGATGTTGTACGGCCGCCCGTCCAGCGACAGGGACTTGGTCAGTCCGGTCAGCGCGTGCTTGGTCGCCGTGTAGGCGACGGAAAGCGGGCGGGGTGTGTGCGCCGAGATCGAGCCGTTGTTGATGATCCGGCCGCCCTGCGGGTCCTGCTCCTTCATCTGCCGGTAGGCCGCCTGCGCGCACAGGAACGCCCCGTTGAGGTTGGTGTCCACCACATGCCGCCAGGCGTCGTACGGCAGCTCCTCGACCGGCACGCCGCCCGGCCCGAACGTCCCCGCGTTGTTGAACAGCAGGTCCACCCGCCCGAACCGCTCCACCGTGGCCGCGAACAGCGCGGCCACGTCCTCCTGCCGTGACACGTCGGTCCGTACGGCGAGAGCGGCGGCTCCGGGTGCCTGCCCCGCCGTCTCCTCGAGGGTCTCGACGCGCCGCCCCGCCAGCGCCACCGACCAGCCCGCGCGCAGCAACTCCACCGCGACCGCGCGGCCGATGCCGGAGCCCGCGCCGGTCACCACGGCGATCTTCGGGTCCGTGATCCTCGTGTCCGTTTGCCTGTCATTCATGGGGACGCAGCGTAGGGGAGGGTCCGCCATTCGGAACTCATCTGTCTGCCATCCGGGTGTTGTGTACGCGCCAAGTGAGTGTCGTGCCCGGCCACTCCAATGCCTCGTGCATCCATCAGGCAGGGGAGGACCGGATGACACTCACACCACACGCGCCCCAGCACACCCCCGAACTGCGCGCCGCCGCCCGGCACATCGGACGGCGCCGCTTCCTGACCCTCACCGGCGCGGCAGCCGCGCTCGCCTTCGCCGTGAGCCTGCCCGCCACGGGCGCGGCGAGCGCCGCCGAGCTCGACGCTCGCCGGATCGACACCGACCCCTTCACCCTCGGCGTGGCCTCGGGCGACCCGCTGCCCGGCTCCGTCGTTCTGTGGACCCGCCTCGCCCCCGTGCCGTACCAGCCCGACGGCGGACTGCCCGCCGAACGGGTCACCGTCGACTGGGAGCTGGCGAACGACGAGCAGTTCAGCAGCATCGCCAGAAGCGGCACCGCCACCGCGCACCCCGAGTTCCACCACACGGTCCACGTCGAGGTCGACGGCCTCGACCCGGACCGCGTCTTCTACTACCGCTTCCGCACCGGCACCTGGATCAGCGAGACGGGCCGCACCCGCACCGCGCCGCTCGCGGGCGCCGCGGCGAGCTCGCTGACCTTCGCGGCGGTCTCCTGCCAGGCGTACACCGACGGCTACTACACGCCGTACCGCCACCTCGCCCAGGACGACGTCGACATCGTCTTCCACCTCGGCGACTACCTGTACGAGTACGCGGTCAACTCGGTCGGCGGCTACCGCAACTACACCGACCGCACGCTCCCCACGCACTTCAACCGCGAGACGGTGACCCTGGAGGACTACCGCCTGCGCTACGCCCTCTACAAGTCCGACCCCGACCTCATGGCCGCGCACGCGGCGCACCCGTTCGTCGTCACCTGGGACGACCACGAGACCGAGAACAACTACGCCGACGACATCCCGGAGAACAGCGTCCCGCCGGAGGAGTTCCTGCTGCGCCGGGCCTCCGCCTACCGGGCCTACTGGGAGAACCAGCCGCTGCGCCTCCCGCAGCGGCCCGTCGGCCCCGACATGCAGCTCTATCGGCGCCTGCAATGGGGCCGGCTCGCCCAGTTCGACGTGCTGGACACCCGGCAGTACCGCTCCAACCAGGCGTACGGCGACGGCTCGCAGATCCCCGGCCCGGACGTCGACGACCCGGCGCGCACGATGACCGGGGCGACGCAGGAGCGGTGGCTGCTCGACGGCTGGCGCGACTCGACGGCACTGTGGAACGTCGTACCGCAGCAGGTCACCTTCGCCCAGCGCAAGTTCGACCTCGTCACGCCCTCACGGGTGTCGATGGACGCCTGGGACGGCTACCGCGCCTCCCGCCGCCGTGTGCTGGACGGCGCCAAGGCCGCCGCCGTCGAGAACCTGATGGTGCTCACCGGTGACGTCCACGTCGGGTACGGCTTCGACATCAAGGACGACTTCGACGACCCCGACTCCGCCACGCTCGGCACGGAGATCGTCGCCACGTCGATCGCCAGCGGCCGGGACGGCATCGACAAGCCCGCCAACTGGGACACGTACATGCAGGCCAACCCGCACATGAAGTTCTACAACGGACGGCGCGGCTATGTGACCGTCGCGCTGGGGCAGCAGCTGGCGCGGACCGACTTCAAGACGGTGCCGTACGTGACCACGCCCGGGGCGCCGGTCACGACGGCCGCGTCCTTCGTGACGGAGGTCGGGGAGCCGGGGCTCACGCCGGCGTGAGTTCGGGCGCGCGGTCCTCTTCGGGGGCCTCGCCCGGGTAGCGGACGCCGACGCGGTCCCGGATCGCGTCGAGCGTCCGCATCACGGCCAGCGTGCCGTCCAGCGGGACCAGCGGTGACTCGCTCTCGCCGGCGCGCAGGGCCCGTATCACCTCGGCCGCCTCGTGCCGCAGGCTGTTGCGCGGCCCGTCCGCCGGGTCGGCCGTGAACTCCTCGGGGTCACGGCCGTCGCGATGCAGGACGAAACGGTCCGGGAAGAAGAAGCCGTGCGGTATGTCGATACGGCCGCCCGAGCCGGTGACCGACGCGGCGGTCGCCGTACCGCCGACGATGGAGCAGTGCAGGGAGGCGAGGGCACCGCTGTCCCAGGAGAGCAGGGCACCGGTCTGGAGGTCGACGCCCTCGGCGGACAGTATCGAGCGCGCCGTGACGTCCGACGGCTCCCCGAGCAGCAACTGCGCGAAGGAGACCGGGTACACGCCGAGGTCCAGCAGCGCGCCGCCGCCCTGCGCCGGATCGCGCAGCCGGTGCGCGGGCGGGAAGGGGCCGGCCAGCCCGAAGTCGGCCTGCACATGGCGCACTTCGCCGATCGCGCCGTCGTCCACGAGGGCTTTGAGCCGCCGGACGAGCGGGTTGCAGTACATCCACATGGCTTCCATCAGGAAGCTGCCGCGCGCCTTCGCCAGCGAGACCAGTTCCTCGGCCTCGCGCGCGTTCAGCGTGAACGCCTTCTCACACAGCACGTTGCGCCCGGCCTCCAGGCACAGCCCGGCGGCGACGCGGTGCGCCGAGTGCGGGGTGGCGACGTACACGACATCGATGTCGCCGTCCTCGGCGAGCGCGTTCCAGTCGCCGTACGCCCGCGGGATCCCGAAGCGCTCGGCGAACACGTCGGCGGAGTCCTGGCTCCGCGAGGCCACGGCCACCACCTCGGCATCCGGCAGGTCCACGAGATCCGCGGTGAACGCGGCCGCGATCCCGCCGGTCGCCAGGATCCCCCACCGCACGCTTCGTTCCGTCACTGCGGTCCCACCCCTCGCTCATGTGACCCTCGGCACTCTGTACGAGCTGAGAGCATAGAGGGCGGATCACTCGGAGAGGGAGGGGCGCATGGGCGACCGTGGGGGGCCGATACAGCCGGCGGAGCCGATACCGGACGTGTCGCAGCCGGCCGTACCGAAGACGGACGGGCCGCCCGCCCGATCCCTGCGGGCCACCAGTTGGCTCGTCACCCTCATCCTCGGCGGTCTGGCGGCGACGCCCCCGCTGGCGATGGACATGTACCTCCCGGCGCTCCCCGAGGTCACCGGGTCCCTGCACGCCCCCGCCGCGACCGTGCAGCTCACCCTCACCGCCTGTCTGGCCGGCATGGCGCTCGGGCAGCTGGTGGTCGGCCCGATGAGCGACCGGTGGGGCCGCAGGCGCCCGCTGCTGGCGGGCCTCGCCGTGTACGTCGTCGCCACCGCGCTGTGCGCGCTCGCGCCCAGCATCGGGTTGCTGGTCGCCTTCCGGCTGGCGCAGGGCCTCGCGGGGGCGGCGGCCATCGTGATCGCGAGGGCGGTCGTACGGGACCTGTACGACGGCGTGGCCATGGCCCGCTTCTTCTCCACCCTCATGCTGATCTCCGGGGTCGCCCCGATCGTGGCGCCGCTCATCGGCGGCCAGGTCCTGCGGGTGACGGACTGGCGGGGTGTGTTCGTCGCGCTGACGGTGGTCGGGGTACTGCTCGCCGCCCTCGTCTGGCGCAGGCTCCCCGAGACCCTGGCGCCGCAGGACCGGCACAGCGGTGGGGTCGGTGAGGCCCTGCGGGCCATGCGCGGGCTGCTCGCCGATCGTGCCTTCGCCGGGTACATGCTGGCCGGCGGGTTCGCCTTCGCCGCGCTGTTCGCCTACATATCGGCGTCGCCGTTCGTGATCCAGGAGATCTACGGTGCCTCGCCGCAGACCTTCAGCCTGCTGTTCGGCCTCAACTCGGTCGGGCTGGTGATCGTCGGCCAGATCAACGGCAAGGTGCTGGTGGGGCGGGTCAGTCTGGACCGGGTGCTGGGCGCGGGGCTGGCCGTGGTGATCCTGGCCGCGACCGCGCTGCTGCTGATGTCGCTGGGCGTCTTCGGCGAGGTCGGGCTGGTGCCGGTGGCGGCGGCCCTCTTCGTCCTGATGTCCGCGATGGGCGTCACCCTGCCCAACACCCAGGCCCTCGCCCTGCTGCGCACCAAGCACGCCGCCGGGTCCGCCTCCGCGCTGCTCGGCACGTCCTCGTTCCTCATCGGCGCCATCGCCTCGCCCCTCGTGGGCATCGCCGGAGAGGACACCGCCGTCCCGATGGCCGTCGTCCAACTGGCCGCAGCACTGGTGGCGCTGGCCTGCTTCATGGGAATGTGCCGTCCCTGGAACAGTCGTGCGGGTGCGGAGGGAGCAGAGAGCTGAGCGCGCCGAGACTGCGCGGGGACACGCCGGAAAGGGCCGGACTCGACCCCGAGGAGATCCGTCAGCTCGTCCGCGAGGTCCACGACCTCACGACCGGCTCTCGCCCCTGGGCGGCCGGGGCGGTGCTGATCGTCGGGCGGGGGCCCTACCTCGCCGTCGAGGAGGCTGTGGGCTGGGCGGTGCGGTACGCCTCCTACGACGAGGACAAGGACGCCGGGGTGGAACTGCCGCCCGAGAGGCAGGTCCCCATGACCGCCTCGACCCCCTTCGACCTCGCCTCCCTCACCAAGCTGTTCACCTCGGTCGCCGCGGTGCAGCAGATCGAGCGCGGCACCCTGGGCATCGACGCGCGGGTCGGGGCGTATCTGCCGGACTTCCACGCGGCGGCCCGGCATGACGTCACGGTGCGTCAGTTGCTGACCCACACCTCGGGGTTGCGGCCCGAACTGCCGCTGTACGACTGCCGGGACGACGCGGAGCGGCTGGACCGCTTGCGTGCGGAGCCGCCGGTGGGGGTGCCGGGGACGTACTGCTACTCGGACCTCAACCTGCTGTTGCTGCAGCATGTGCTCGAACGCATCACCGGCCGCACGCTCGACGTCCTGATCCACGACGGCATCACCCGGCCCCTGGGTATGACGTCGACCCATTTCGGACCCTGCCCCGGCGCGGCGGCGACCGAGGACCAGCGGCGGCCGTGGGCCAAAGCGGACCGGGGGATGCTGCGGGGGGTCGTCCACGACGAGAACGCCTGGGTGCTGGGCGGGGTGGCGGGCCACGCCGGCCTCTTCGCCACGGGGCGTGACCTTGCGGTCTTCTGCCGGGCCCTGCTCTCCGGCGGCGCGTACGGGCCCGCCCGGATCCTCGGTCCGGACTTCGTGGAGCTGCTGCTGTCCGAGCCCGGGCTGGGGTTCGCGGTGGATCAGCCGTGGTTCATGGGGGAGTTGGCGGGGCGGGGGGCCGCCGGGCATACGGGGTTCACGGGGACGTCGTTGGTGCTGGATCCGGTGACGGACACGTTTGTGGTGCTGCTGGCGAATACGGTGCATCCGCGGAGGCGGGCGCCGGACAGTAGGCCGCGGGCCAGTGCGGGGACGCGGGTGGCGCGGGCGGTGCGGGGGTAGAGCGCTGTTCCAGCGCCGGCCCAGCGATTCAGCCCGTCCGGCGTTTGAGGACGAGGCCCGTTCAGGGCCGAAGCGGGGGTCTGGGGGCGGCAGCCCTCAGGGACGATGGGGTCCCCCCGCTCGAGCGAAGCCGAGAGTGGGGGAGGGTAGGGGCGGCGGGGGCGAAAACCCCGGGGCCGCACCCACACCGCCCGCCCTCGTAGAATCGCCGGGTGAACGACCCCGCATCCCCGGCGGACGCCCTGCGCAGCAGCCTCGCCACCCTCCTCGACGGCCTCCCGCCCCGCCAGGCCGCGCAGGCCGTGGAGCGGCTGATCGCCAGCTACCGGGGCGCCACCCCCACCGACGCCCCCATCCTGCGCGACCGCGCCGACGTGGCGGCCTACGCCGCGTACCGGATGCCCGCGACCTTCGAGGCGGTCCGCTCGGCGCTGGAGGCGTTCGCACGGGCCGTACCGGACTGGACCCCCGGCAGCCACACCGACGTCGGCGGCGGCACCGGCGCCGCGACCTGGGCCGTCACCGCGACCTGGCCGGGCGAGCGCGGCGTCACCGTGCTGGACTGGGCCGAGCCCGCCCTGCAGACGGGCAGGGAGATCGCCGCCGCCAACCCGGCGCTGCAACACGCCCGTTGGCAGCGCGCCCGCATCGGCTCGGCCCTCACCCTGGACCCCACCGACCTCGTCACCGTCTCCTACGTCCTCAACGAGCTCACCGCCCCCGACCGCACCACCCTCCTCGACACCGTGGCGTCCGTCGCCCAGGCCGTCGTGATCGTCGAACCCGGCACCCCCGACGGCTACGCCCGCGTCATCGAGGCCCGCGACCGCCTGATCGGCGCCGGATTCCACATCGCCGCCCCCTGCCCGCACAGCGCCGACTGCCCGATCGTCCCCGGCACGGACTGGTGCCACTTCTCGGCACGGGTCAGCCGCTCTTCCCTGCACCGCCAGATCAAGGGCGGCTCCCTCGCCTACGAGGACGAGAAGTTCAGCTACGTCGCCGCCACCCGCCTCCCGGTCGCCCCGGCCCCCGCCCGCATCGTCCGCAAGCCGCAGATCCGCAAGGGCCAGGTCCTCCTCGACCTCTGCGAGACCGAACCGGCCCTGCGCCGCACCACGGTCACCAAGCGCCACGGCGACCTCTACAAGGCCGCCCGCGACGCGGACTGGGGCGACGAGTGGCCGCCGGCGTTCGACTAGGACGTCCGCTCGTCCAGGACGTGTGCTCGACTAGGACGCCTGCTTGCCCTCCTGGGACGCCTCCGTCCCTTCCTCCTGCTCCTGCTCGGCGTTCTTCTCCTGGAACTTGCGCAGCAGCTCCTTCTTCTGGGCCTGCGGGTCGACCCCGCCGCCGATCCGGCCGTTCCGGCCGCCACCGCGCAGTGCCTTGCGGTCGAGGTTTCGACGTGTGCCGCCGACTCCCAGCATGTTTCCGCCACCTCGGGCCATGGGCTGGCTCCTCTCGGCATTCGTTCTCGCCACCCGGTGGGCGACGAATCGACGAGACGTATCGTCTCGATTGAGTACTCCCTCAGAGTCCAGCGAGACGCTCCGTCTTGTCAACCTGATAAATTCGAGCCATGGCAGCTCAAAAGTCCGCTCAGCCCGCACCCAACAGCACCCGCCGGAGCGAGAAGTCCCGTCGGGCCATCTACGACGCCGCCCTCGCCCTCGTCGGGGAGGTCGGCTACCCCAGGACCACGATCGAGGGGATCGCCGCCCGTGCCGGCGTCGGCAAGCAGACGATCTACCGGTGGTGGTCGTCGAAGGCGGACGTCCTGCTGGAGGCCTTCCTCGACCTGAGTGAACAGGCGTCGCGGGACGCGGGCCCGGAGTACGAGTTCGCCATCCCGGACACCGGCGACCTCGCCGCCGACCTCAAGGCCGTACTGCGCCTCACCGTCGACCAGCTCAAGGACCCCGGCTTCGAGATCCCGTCCCGCGCCCTGGCCGCCGAGGGCGTGGTCAACGAGGAGCTCGGCCGGGTCTTCGTGGCCAAGCTCCTCGCGCCGTCGCTCCAGCTGTACGTCGACCGGGTACGCGCCGCGCAGGAGGCCGGCCAGGTCCGCCAGGACGTCGATCCGCGCATCGCCCTCGAACTCTGGGTCTCCCCCCTCGCCCAGCGCTGGCTCCAGTACACGGGCCCGATCACGTACGAGTACACGGACACCCTGGTCGACTACGCCCTCCACGGCATCGCCCCGCGCACGCGGTAAGGGCGTAATTGCCGCCGAAGCAGCGCATTGCTGATGATCCAGGTGCTGTGTACGCCTCGCCCCACCTGGCCCGGTTGTCCGCTACGGCCCCCCGAAGCGCACGATGGTGGGACCATAGGGCATGCTGTTCCGCACGACAGCGAGGCGAGGGGATAGATGAGCGCGGAGTTGGGCCGGACCGGCCTGCAGGGCAAAATCTCCCAGTGGCTGCGCGGACGCCGCCCCAAGGAGGCCGCCGGCGACGGTGGCCGGGAGGCCCTGCTGCTCGCCGCCGCGGCGGTGGGACTGCCGCTCGCGCCCGCCGCGCACCCGGCCGGCTATCGATGTTCCTGTGATCGCGTCGGCTGTCCCACGCCCGCCCGGCACCCGGTGTCCTTCGCCTGGCAGACGCAGTCCACCACCGACCGCGCCCAGATCGAGCGCTGGGCCCGCCACCAGCCGCAGGCCAACTTCATCACCGCCACCGGCATGGTGCACGACGTCCTGGACGTCCCGGTCGAAGCCGGGCTCGAAGCGCTGGAGCGACTGCTCGACGCGGGCATCGAGGTCGGCCCGGTCGCCGAGAGCGACGACGGCCGCCTGCTGTTCTTCACCCTCACCCGCGGCACCCCCGAGGACGAGGACGAGTGGTGGCCCTGCGAGCTGGACTGCCACCCCGAGACCATGGACGAGCACCCGGGACTGCGCTGGCACTGCCGCGGCTCGTACGTCCTCGTACCGCCCGCGCAGCTGCCCGGTGACCAGACCGTCCACTGGGTACGCGGCCTCGAGCACCCGCTGCCCGACCCGCTCAGCGTCCTGGAGATCCTCACCGACGCCTGCGCCCGCTACGTCGGCGAGGAGCCCGACCACGTCTCCGCGGCCTGGCCCCTGCGCCGCCACTGACTCCCGGCGGCGCGCTACTCGCCCTTAGCCGACGTCATTCCCTGGATCCGGCCGAGGACCTTCACCTTTCCGGAGCCCTTCGGGTCCAGCGCCACCTCGGTGGAGACGAACTCCATCGTCAGCGACTGCTTGATCTCGCCGTTGGTCAGCGCCAGCACGCCCTTGCTCGGGGTGGGGACGGCCGCGCCCGTGTGGGCGGTCTCCTTCTCGTAGTGGCGCGTGGTGAAGAACACCAACGCCCCGCCGTCCTTCGTGCGCAGCGCCAGCGGCTGGTAGTCACCGCTCGTCAGCGGCTCGTCGATGTACTGCCTGACCAGGCCCGGCCGCTCGGCCTTCTGTGACCGCTCGGTACGCCAGGTGCTGGTGTGACGGCCATTGGCGAAGGTGTCCCCGCCGTCCTTGAGGTAGGTCACATAGTCCTTGCTCAAGTCCCTTGGCGCCACGGCCAGTTCGGTCGAGTTCGCGGGGACGGCCTCGGCCCAGCCGTCCTTGTCCGTCTTGAACTCCGGTACGTCACCGGGGGCCAGCAGCGTCAGATACGCCGCCTCCCACGGATCGGTCAGGCTGTCACGGCTGAACACGAACACCCAGCGGGCGCTGCCGCCCTTGTTGGCGGCCGCGTCGGCCACGAACCAGCGTGGCCAGCCCGCCTTCTTCGGAATCGTGAACTTGGTGTCCGACAGCTCCAGCGGCGTGTGCGCCGCGTTGCCCTCGGGACTCACCGCCTTGCCCGCCTTCAGCCGCGCCTGGTCGATGGCGCCGAAGGCGCCGGTGACATGGTCGGCGTCCAGGGAGCTGTCGTAGGCCTCGTCGGCCTTGTTGTACGCGGCTGTGAACTGCTGGAGGGCCTTGGCGGCCTCCGCCTTGGTGGTTGAGGGGAGCACTTCCTTCTCCCCGTGGACCACCACGCATCCGCTTGCCGTCAACGACAAAGCGGTCAGCGATGCCGCTATCAGTGCGCTCCGGTCAAGCCTGCGGAGCCTTCGAGGGCCGCGATCCCTGCTCATCAGGTGCTTTCACCTTCCCCTTCCCGGAGGCGAACCCTACCGGGGCGAGGAACAGCGCGAGTGTCGGGATCAGGTACAGCAGCCACACCGTGACCTGGAGGACGGTCGGGTCCGGCTGGAAGTTGAAGACGCCCTTCAGCAGGGTTCCGTACCAGCTGGACGGATCGATGGTGTCGCTGATGTCGAACGCCTTGTCGCGCAGGCCCGGCACCCAGCGCGCCTCCTGCAGGTCGTGGACCCCGTACGCCAGCACGCCCGCCGCCACCACGACCAGCATGCCGCCGGTCCACGTGAAGAACTTGGCGAGGTTGATGCGCACGGCGCCGCGGTAGAAGAGCCAGCCCAGGACGACCGCCGTGGCGATGCCGAGGGCGACGCCGATCAGCGGGCGCGGGGTGCCGTCGCCGGCCGCACGCACCGACGCCCACACGAACAGGGCGGTCTCCAGGCCCTCCCGGCCGACGGCCAGGAACGCGGTCGCCACCAGCGCGCCCGTGCCCATCCGCAGGGCGGCGTCCAGTTTGCCGTGCAGCTCGGCCCTGAGATGCCGGGCGGTGCGCCGCATCCAGAAGACCATCCACGTCACCAGGCCCACCGCGATGATCGACAGGGAGCCGCCGAGCGCCTCCTGTGCCTCGAACGTCAGCTCCTGCGAGCCGAATTCGAGCGCGCAGCCGAAGCCGAGCGCGAGGGCGAGGGCGACACCGATGCCGATCCAGATGGGCTTCAGCGCGTCCCGGCGGTCGGTCTTGACCAGGTACGCGATGAGGATGCAGACGACGAGGCTCGCTTCCAGCCCCTCGCGCAGGCCGATCAGGTAGTTGGAGAACACTGGCTACGCCTCCTTGGCGAACAGCGTGCTGCCCCACCAGTCGTCCTTGTCGCGGACGCCGGGCGGGACCGCGAAGAGCGCCGAACCCACGTGCTGGATGTACTCGTTGAGCGAGTCGGGGGCCAGATTGCGCTGGATCCGGATGAACCCGGTGCGCGGGTCGCGCTGGTAGGCGAGGAAGAACAGGCCCGCGTCGAGCCGACCGAGGCCGTCGGTGCCGTCGGTGAAGGAGTAGCCGCGGCGCAGGACCGTCGCCCCGTCGTTGGAGTCGGGGTGCGCGAGCCGGACGTGCGCGTCGGGCAGCATCGCCTTCAGGAACGGCTCGTCGCGCTCCTTCGCCTTGCCGACCGGGGCGCCCTCGCCCTTGTCCCGGCCGATGATGTCCTCCTGCTCCTGGAGAGACGTGCGGTCCCAGGTCTCGATGTGCATGCGGATACGGCGGGCCACGAGGTAGGAGCCGCCGCGCAGCCACGCGGGCCCCTCGGCGGGGTCCACCCAGACGAACTTCCTCAGGCGGTCCGTCTCCGTCCCCGCGATGTTGCGGGTGCCGTCCTTGAAGCCCATGAGGTTGCGCGGGGTCTGCTCCTCGGGGGTCGTGGACGAGGTCTTCCCGAAGCCCAGCTGGGACCAGCGGATGACGACCTTGCCGAAGCCGATGCGGGCCAGGTTGCGAATGGCGTGCACGGCGACCTGCGGGTCGTCCGCGCAGGCCTGGATGCACAGGTCGCCGCCGCTGCGGTTCCTGTCCAGATTGTCACCGGCGAACTTCGGCAGCTCGACGAGGGGTTCGGGGCGGTCGTCCGCGATGCCGAAGCTCTCGCCGTACTTCTCGAAGAGCGACGGCCCGAAGCCGATCGTCAGGGTCAGCCGCGACGGCTTCAGCCCCAGCGCCTCACCGGTGTCGTCCGGCGGCGCCTCGGCCAGACCGCCGAACCCGCCCTCGCCGACCGCCAGCCCGGCGGTCATCCGGCGCGCGGCGGCCGTCCAGTCCTTCAGCATCCGCACGAACTCGGCCCGGTCGTCGGTCTTCACGTCGAACGCGGCGAAGTGCAGCCGGTCCTGCACCGGCGTGGCGATACCGGCCTGGTGGTCACCGTGGAAGGCGATGGCACCGCCTGCCGCCGCGCCGACCGGCTCCACGTCGCTGCCGGTGCGCGTCATGGCCACGGCACCGCCGGCCGCGCCGGCACCGAGCGCGAGCCCGGCACCGCCCCAGCCGATCAGCGCACGCCGGGAGGGAATGCCTTCGGTCGATTCCGACATGACAGGGTCCCTACTTCACGACGACGGCGGCGGCGAGCTTGGACAGCGGCTCGGCGAGGGCGTTGACGCCGTCCGACAGCTCCTTGCGGGCGTCCTTGCCGACCTTGTCGTACGAGGTGAAGTCGTACGACGACTTGTCCGCCCGGTACTTGTCGAGCAGCGTGTCCAGCGCCGCGAACTGCTTGTCGAGCTCGGTGACCAGTGCCGGGTCGTTCTCCTGCGCGACCGGCCTCAGCAGCTCGTACGCCTTCTCGGCGCCCTCGACGTTGGCCTTGAAGTCGACCAGGTCGGTGTGCGAGTAGCGCTCCTCCTCGCCGGTGACCTTGCCGGTGGCGACCTCGTCGAGGAGTTCCTTGGCACCGTTGGCCATGGAGGTCGGGGTGATCTCGGCCTTGCCGACCCGCTTCTGCCAGTCCTTCAGATCGGTGATCAGCTGGTCGGCGAGGGTCGTGTCCTCGTCGGTGAGCTTCTTGTCCTGCCAGAGGGACTTCTCCAGGCGGTGCCAGCCGGTCCACTTCTGACCGTCCTCCAGGCCGTCCTCGCGGACGTCGACCTTCGGGTCGATGTCACCGAAGGACTCCGCGACCGGCTCGGTGCGCTCCCAGCCGATCCGGGAGGGGGCGTAGGCCTTCTTCGCGGCCTCGACGTCGCCGTCCTTGACCGCCTCGGCGAACGCCTCCGCCTTCGGCAGGGTCTCGTCGGCCTGCGCCTGCGCGTACTCGCGGTAGGCGGCGACGGCCTTGTCCAGCCGGGGGTCGCGCTTGGCGGCCGCGCCCTTGCCGGTGGCCTTGACGGTCTGCCGGATGCCGTCGCCCTTCATGCCGGGCTTGCAGGCGATGGTGTAGTCGCCCGCCTTCACCTCGGCGGTCACCGTCTGCTTGGTGCCGGGGCCTATGTTCTCGCGCTCGGTGACGATGCGGTCGTCCGGGAAGAGGATGTAGACCTCGGTGACCTTGGAACCCTTGTTCTCGATGGCGAGTTCGACGTGTCCGGCCGGGAACTCCTTCTTCGACACCTCGCACTTGTCGTCCGTCGCGGTCACGCTGACGACCCGGTCGTCGCCCGCCGAACTGCCTTTCTCGGTGCACCCCGTGACGGCGGTCAGGGCCGCCACGGTGGCGGCGGCGGTGACGACGGAGAGTCTGGCGGGTCGCATGAGGGCTCCAGAGGGGTGGCCGAAAAGAGTGCATGGCGGGCCTCACGCAGACAGGAAGGTGAGGCTCACCTAACGCACCTAAGGATCGCCGAATTGGCCAAAAACGCTCCCATAGGGAAGTCAAAGGAACGTCAAAGGTTGCTCGGCGTCAGCGTCGTGGGGTCACCAGGACCTCTCCCGTGCGCGGATGCGGAAGCACCTCCACCGGCTGGTCGTAGACCTCCGACAGCAGCCGCTCGGAGAACACCTCGGCGGGCCGCCCGTCCGCCTCGACCCGCCCGGCGCGCAGGATCGCCACCCGGTGCGCGTAGGCCGCCGCGAGCCCCAGATCGTGGAGGACGACCACCACCGCGTCCCCGGCCCGCGCCCGCGCCCGGCACAACCGCAGCACCAGCTCCTGGTGCTTGAGGTCCAGCGCCGCCGTCGGCTCGTCGAGCAGCAGCAGCGGCGCACGCTGCGCGAGCACCCGCGCGAGTGCGACCCGGGCCCGCTCGCCACCACTGAGCGCGGAGAACGGCCGTACGGCGAACTCCGTCACCTCGGTGGCGGCCATGGCCTCGGCGACGGCCGCGTCGTCGTCCTCCAGCCCGAGGGAGGCCCAGGGCGCACGGCCCATCCGGACGACCTCCTCGACGGTGAAGGGGAAGGACAGGGTCGCCGACTGGGGGAGCACGGCGCGGCGCAGGGCGAGTTCGGGCGCGGACCAGTCGCCCGCCGGGCGGCCGTGGATCCGTACGACCCCCTCGTCGGCCGGGAGGTCGGCGGCCAGCGCGCTCAACAGGGTGGACTTTCCGGCGCCGTTGGGCCCGACGAGGGCGAGCACCTCGCCGGCGCGGACGCTCACGGAGACCTCGTGCAGCACGATGCGCGCACCGAGGCGCACATGAAGGTTCTCGGCTTCGGCGAGGGTGTCGCCGGGCTCGGCGGGCGCTGGGGGTACGGGACGAGGGCGGAGCAGTCTCATAGGAGGGGTCCTTCTCGAGAAGAGGAGCTGAGGAACCTGGGGGCGCGGGGCGGTATCAATGTGCGGCTCCGCCGCGTGGGCGCGACCAGCCCCCACTGCCCGCAGTCGGCATACGACCCCTAGGTCGTGTCCGCAAAGTCCCGTCGTCCGCCCGGAGGGCGGGCCCCACGGCGTCTGGTGCGTGCTCTCGGCGTGCCGGGCGGAGCCCTTTGTACTGGACGTACTCGGGGCTTCGCCCGGTGCGGCGGTGGGGGCCCCTCCCGCTCGAGCGAAGCCGAGAGTGGGGGAGCGTGCCAGGCGTCGCGGGGCAGGCGGGACTTTGCGGACACGGCCTAGGCCCACCCCCCTTGTCGGCGCCGCGTCCTACGCAACAACCAGAAGAAGAACGGGCTGCCGAGCAGCGCGGTCAAGACACCCAGCGGCAACTCCGCCGGCGCCGCAACCGTCCGCGCGGCAAGATCCGCCGCGAGCAGCACCACCGCCCCGCCCAGCGCACTCCCCGGAATGAGAAACCGATGTCCCGGCCCCGCGGCCATCCGCAACAGGTGCGGCACGACAAGGCCGATGAACCCGATGACCCCGGACACACTCACCGCGGCCGCGGTGAGCAGCGCGACGACCAGGATCAACGCGACGCGCATCCGCTCCACGTCCACCCCGAGGTGCCGGGCGGGCCGGTCTCCGAGCGCGAGCAGGTCCAGGCGGCGTGCGTACAGCGGCGCCACCACGAGCCCGACGACCGCGCAGGGCAGGACCGCCGTCACCTTGGGCCAGGTGGACTGGGCGAGGGAGCCGAGCTGCCAGAAGGTGATCTGGTTCACCGCGGCGGTGTCCGCGAGGAAGATGAACAGGCCGATGAGCGCCCCGGCGAAGGCGTTGACGGCGATGCCCATGAGGATCAGGGTCACGACCTCCGTACGGCCGGCCGAGCGGGACATCGAGTACACCAGCAGCACGGTGCCGAGCCCGGTGACGAAGGCCATCGCGGGCAGGGTCCAGTTGCCGAAGAAGGTCAGCCCGAGCGAGATGGAGGCCACCGCCCCGACCGCCGCGCCCAGGGAGACGCCGATGGTGCTCGGCTCGGCCAGCGGGTTGCCGAACACGCCCTGCATCAGCGCCCCGGCGCAGCCCAGCGAAGCCCCGATGAGCAGCGCGAGCACGATCCGGGGGAAGCGCACGTTCCACAGCACCGACTCGGCGACCCGGTCCAACTCGCCGCCGCCGAGCCCGGCTTTGTGCTGCAGGGAGCCGAGGACGTCCCCGACCGGGATCGGGTAGGCGCCGATCCCGGCGGCGACCGGGACGAGAACCAGGAGGGCGACGCCCATGCCGACGGTCAGCAGCCACGTGGTGGTGTGCCGTCTGCCGACCGGTAGGGCGGGCGCGGCCTCGGGTGCGGCCTTCTCCAGTACGGTCATGCCGCATCTCTCTTCGTGTAGAGCTGCGCCACGACCGACCTCAGCACCTGGTCGGTGCGCGGCCCGTAGCTCAGCAGGGCGCCGTCCTCGATCGAGACGACCCGGCGGTCCATCCCCGCCGGGGTCTCGGCGACGCCCGGGATCTTCACCAGGCCGTCGACGCCGCCGACGGACTCGAGTCCCTTGGACATCACGAGAATCGCGTCCGGCGCGGCCTTCACGAGGGCCTCGCTGGTGATGGGCGTGAAGTCCTTCGCCAGTCCCGACTCGGCTCCCGCGTCGACCGCACCGGCCGCCTCGACGAGGGAGCCGGCACCGGAGCCCTTGCCGCCGATGAGGTAGACGGAGGCGGAGCCGCGCAGGTAGAGGAAGGCGACCCGCGGCTGCTCGCTCCGCCGGGGAACTTCCTTGCGCACGGCGGCGATCCGGTCCTGCGACCGCTCGGCCAGCTCCTTGCCCGCGGACGGTACGCCGAGCGCGTCGGCGACGGCCCGGATGCGCGGGCCGACGTCGTCCAGGCCGTGGGCCGGGGCGACCACGAGGACCGGGACGCCCGCGGCACGGATCTGCTCCATGGCCTCCTCGGGGCCCGTCGTGGTCTCGGCGAGCACCAGGTCGGGCTCGAGCGACAGCACGCTCTCCGCCGAGACGTCATGGCCCCGGGTGACGACCGGCAGCTTCGCCGCCTGTCCGAACGTCGCGGTGATGTCCCGGGCGACGACGCGGTCGCCGAGCCCGAGCGTGAAGACGATCTCGCTGAGGCTGCCGGAGAGGGGGACGAGGCGCTCTGCTTTCTCGACCGTCACCTTCTTGCCGTCGGCCGCGGAGACCGTGGCGGGGAGGCTCGGGGCCGGGGTGTTCTCCAGGGGCTCGACCCGGTTGGCGGTCGTCGTGGTGGCGGCCGACTTGTTCGCCGGGTCCGCCGCAGGTGAGCCACCGCAGGCCGTCGCCGTGGTGAGGGCGAGCACCGCCAGCAGTGCGCCCGTCAGTCGTGTGCGCATGGGTCGCACGGTCCGTCCGTTCCTCTCGGTATGCCGTTTCAGCTCGGTCACGGCCGTTTCAGCTGGGCAAAGCTTAGGTTAGCCTTACCTTCATTCGCTACCGGTCGTCGTGTCCGTCGTCTCCGGAGGACCTCTCATGCCTGTCCGCCTACGTGTCCTGGTCGCCGTGCTCTGCGCGGTCGTCCTCGGAGCCCTGCTCCCGGTGACCGCCGCGTCCGCCGCGAGCCGCACCGTGCAGGGCGGGCGGCTCGACTGGGGCGTCAAAGCGTCCTTCCAGAGCTATGTCACCGGGCCCATCGCGAAGGGGAGTTACTCCCTGACCGGCGGCGCGGCCACCGTGGGCAGCGGCGGCTTCCGCTTCCACTCGGCCACGGGGACCTACGACGGTGACACCGGCGCCTTCACCGCTTCCTTCTCCGGCGGCGTCCACTTCGTCGGCCACAAGACCGACGGCGGCGCCTACCAGCTCGACCTCACCCTCAGCCGGCCCACCGTCCGAATCACCGGCTCGAGCGGCACTCTCTTCCTGGACGTCACCAGCAAGGCGAAGGGCACCGGGGCGGTCACGACGTCCTCGCAGGTGCCCTTCGCCTCCCTCTCCCTCGGCGGGATCGACATGCGGGGCGGCGGCAACACGGTCGCCCTCAAGAACCTGCCCGCCACGCTCACCGCGCAGGGCGCCAAGTCCTTCGCCGGGTACTACACCGCGGGGACCGCGCTCGACCCGGTGAGCCTGTCGGCGGACGTGCGGGCGGCGGCGACCAGCAAGCCGACGCCCACCCCGAGCGCCACCAAGTCCCCGGAAAAGAAGGAGACTTCGAGCGGCAAGTTGGTGGACGGCGCCGTCGACTGGGGTGTGCGCCGCACATTCCGGGAGTACGTCACCGGGGACATCGCCAAGGGCGAGTGGACCTTGTCGTCCGGCGCCGAGGACGGCGGTGCGCTGTTCCGCTTCCCCGACGGGGAGGGGACGTTGAAGGACGGTGGCCTTCGGGCGTCGTTCAAGGGCGCGGTCCGCTTCACCGGGGCGCAGGGCCTCGACCTGGAACTGAGCGGCGTCCGCGTCACCGTCGAGGACGGCAAGGGCACACTCCTCGCCGATGTGGCCGGCGCCGGATTCACCGGCGACAAGGTCCCCCTGGTCACCTTCACGGCCAAGGGCCTGAAGGCGAAGGACGGCCTTGCGAAGGTCACCGAGGCCCCCGCGAGGCTCACCACCGAGGGCGCCGAAGCCTTCGGCGGGATGTACAGGGCGGGCACCGAGATGGACCCGGTGTCGCTGGCCGTGGCCACCACCGACGACGCCGAACTGCCCGCCCTGCCCGACCTGGGCAGCACCCCCACCGCGAGCGCGACGCCGGACAAGTCGTCGGTGTCGCCCGACCCGTCGGCCGAACCCGTCGCGAGCACCTCCGACGACGGCGTGCCCATTGCGCCCATCGGCCTCGCGGCCGGGTTCCTGCTGCTCGCGGGCGCGGCCTTCGCGTTCGTCACCGTACGCAGGCGCCGTACCCGGCCGGCCGGCGAGGCCGGCCCCCCGTCCGCCGAGGACTGAACGTCCCAAGAGGACTTTCCCCCATGCCCTGACCGCCGTGCCCGCGCCGCCCCCGGCCGCCGCGGCGGACTCCCACCCACCGCAAGGAGAACCCCGAGCATGTCCGCCACTTCCCGCAGACGCCGTCCCATCACCCTCGCCGCCGCTGTCGCCACCGCGGCCGCGCTGGGCGCCACCGCACTCGCCACCCTCGGCGCCGGCACCGCCTCGGCGGCCGAAGTCCCGCTCAGCGGCTACGAGTTGACGTGGGGCATCAAGCAGTCGTACCGCACCTATGTGACCGGCATGGCGGCCGGCAGCTTCACCGCGAAGGACGGCGCCTCGCAGGCCGCCGGGAACGGCGCGTTCACCTTCACGGACGGCACCGGCACCTACGACTCCACGGCCCACACCGTCGACCTCGGCTTCAAGGGCGACCTGCAGATCGTCTCCAAGCTGCACGGCTTCGACATCGCCCTGTCCCACGTGCGGTTCGACAGCGCGGCCGCCGAGATCACCGCCGACGTCACCAAGTCCGGTACGACCGCGCAGGACGTGCCGCTCGCCGATGTCACCGTGACCCGGGCGATGACCGACATGGCGACCAAGCTGACGAAGGAGGCCGCGGACGTCTTCGGCAGCGCGAGCTACGAGGGCGCGGCGGGGGACCCGCTCACCGTCGTACAGAAGACGCCGCCCCAGTCGCCGACGCCCACGCCGACGCCCACGGCCACGCAGTCCCCGAGCCCGACCCCGACGCCGACCGCGACGGCCACGCAGTCCCCGAGCCCGACCGCCACGGCGACCGGGTCCGCCTCGCCGTCCACGAGCGCCGACCCCTCCGAGTCCGCCTCCGAGGCCCCGGCCCGGGGCGACATAGCCGACGGCACGCTCGACTGGGGCGTCAAGCAGTCCTTCCGTTCGTACGTCGTGGGCAATGTGGCGAAGGGTGAGATCACGACGTCGGACGGTGCCTCGCAGGCCACCGGTAACGGTGCCTTCACCTTCGTCGACGCGACGGGGGAGTACGACACCGACGCCGGCACCCTCTCCGCGAACTTCGAGGGAGCCGTCAACTTCAAGGGCCACAAGGGCGAGGGCGAGAACGACGGCTACGGCCTCGACCTCACCCTGAACAACCTCCGCGCGACCCTCGACGAGGGCACCGGCGAACTCACCGCCGATGTCACCAGCCTCGGCGAGAAGACCGACGACGTGGTCCTGGCCGACCTGAAGGCGAACGAGTCCGACCTGACCGCGCAGGACGACGTCATCACGGTCGACGACGTCAAGGCCACCCTCACCGAGGCCGGCGCGAAGGCCTTCGGCGGCTTCTACACCGTCGGCACCGAACTCGACCCGGTCGACCTGGCGGTGGCCCTGACGGCGGACGCGGACCTGCCCGGCGGCGACGGCTCGACGGGGGGCTCCACGGGCGGCTCCACGGGCGGTTCCACCGGCGGCTCCTCCGGCACGGCGGGTTCGACCACCGGCGGCACGGGCTCGACGACGGGCGGTGTGACGGGCGGCCTCGCCAACACCGGCTCGGACGTGCCGGTGGCGGCGCTGGGTACGGCCGCCGCGGTGACCGCGGCAGCGGGCGCGGCCGTGGTGGTCGCGATGCGCAGGCGGCGTACCGAGGCGTAAGACTGTCCCCATGAACAGGGGGCACAGAGAACTGCTGGGGCCGGGGCGGCTGGTACTGAACGTACGAGACCGTCCCGGCCCGCCGGCGTTGCGTTTCGAGACCGCGGACCGCGGACGGCTGCTGCTGTGGCAGGGGGACCGCCCTGTGCTGCTGGGCCGGTCGGTGGGCGAGGGCTGCTGCCCGGAGCTCCATCTGCACCGCCTCGACGGCTACCGCTCACCGCTTCCGCCGCTGCGCTCGTCAGCCATGCGGTCGTCGGTCAACTGGCCGCACCAGTACGCGCGTTGGCTGGAGGAGGCGGACGGGACCCCGTTGCGGGACGGACGTTGGGAGCTGGCCCGCCGGACCGGTTTCCCGCCGGGCATCTGGACCGAGGACTTCGTACGGGACTGGCCCGGCGGCCGACTGGAGCTGTACTGCGGGGGCGGCTGGCACGGAGTCGTGCCGCTGCGCCGGCTCTCGGCACCGGATGCCGCGCGGGTGAAGGCGTACCGCAAGCACGCCCGCGACGGCTCACTCGCGCCGGTCCTGCTGTGGTGGGTGACCTTCCTGGACGGCTGGGTGATCCTCGACGGTCACGACCGGGCGGTGGCGGCGTTGGCGGAGGACCGGACGCCGGAGTGCGTGGAGCTGGGCCGGGTGCCCGACGAGGAGGAGTGGCGCCGGGCTGCCGTCGAGGTGACCGAGGCCCACGAGCACCGTATGCAGGGGCCGGCCGCCCACGCCGACGACCCGGGCGCGGAACACCGGCGGGCCACCATGGAAAGGGCGTACGGCGAAACGATCGCCTCGCTGCCCTACGGCGTGCCCCCCACCCGCTTCCTGTCGCTCCCCGGCGGAGCCGCCGCCTGGGACGAGCTCGCCGCCCGGGTGATGTTTCAATTTCCCCGTGACTGACTTCGACGTCCTGCGCGTCTTCTGCGGCCCCCACGGCGGATACGGCAACGAACTCGGCGTCGTCCGCGAGGGCTCCGTCATGCCCGACCGGGCCGACCGGCAGGCGTTCGCCGGCAAGCTCGGCTTCAGCGAGACCGTCTTCGTCGACGACCCCGAGCGCGGAGTCATCGACATCTACACCCCGACCCTGCGCCTGCCCTTCGCCGGTCACCCCTGCGTCGGCACGGCCTGGCTCCTCGACGTGCCCGAACTGATCACCCCGGCCGGCGTCGTCGGGGCACGGCTGGACGGCGAGTTCAGCTGGATCGAGGCCCGCGCGGAGTGGGCCCCGCCGCGCACCCTGCGGCAGTACGGGACGGCGGCCGAGGTGGACGACCTCGAAGTGCCGCCACCCGGTGAGTGGATTTACGCCTGGGCGTGGGAGGACGAGGCGGCCGGACGGGTCCGGGCCCGCGGCTTCCCGGGCCGCGGCGACGGCATCGACGAGGACGAGGCGACCGGCGCGGCCGCCCTGCTGCTCACCGACCGCCTGGGCCGCGCCCTCAACATCACCCAGGGCGCCGGGTCCCAGATCCTCACGGCACCGCAGCCCGAGGGCTGGGTGGAGATCGGAGGGCGGGTCCTCCTGGAGCGCTGAGCCTGGACGCTCAGCCCCTCGGACCTCAGCCCCTCTGACACTCAGGCACTCAGGCACTCAGCGGGAACTCCTCGCCCAGCGCCCGGAACACCGCCGTGTTCAGGGCGAACGCCTTCTTGCACTCCGCCACGATCCGCTGCTTCTCCAGGTCGTCGGCGCGGACCTGGTCCAGGAGCTCGCGGTAACCCCGCTTGAACGCCGCCGGGTTGGTGATCTCCTCGAAGACGTAGAAGCGGACCCCGTCGCCCTTGCGGGCGAAGCCCCAGGTCTTCTCCGCCTTGTCGCGGATGATCTGGCCGCCGGAGAGGTCGCCGAGGTAGCGCGTGTAGTGGTGGGCGATGTAGCCGGCCGGCCACGCGTCGGCGCACTCCCGCACCCGGTCCGCGTATGCCCGCGTCGCGGGCAGTGCCGACATGCCCGTCCGCCACTGCGGACCCCGCAGATGCGCCAGGTCTCGCTCCAGCGACGTCAGCCGGAACAGCTCCGGCTGGATGAAGGGGCCGGTCACCGGATCCGACGCCAGCCGCTCGGTGCCGGTCTCCAGCGCCTCGTACACGAACCACAGCTGCTCGGTGTAGCGCGCGTACGCGTCCACGCCCAGCCGGCCGCCGAGCAGATCGCTCATGAACGTCGAGGTCTCCGCCTCCACGTGCTGCTCGTGGGAGGCGGTGCGGATGACTGTCGAGAAGGAGTCCATGGGAGTATTTTCTGAAGTTAGGCTTACCTAAGTCAATAGGTTTGCCGACGCTGTGTCGGTAAAAGGATACCGAGAAAACCCGCCCTCCGCAGGGCGAAGGACGGGCTCGGTGACCTGCTCGGTTACGGCAGTGTGAGGATCTCTGTCCCCGTCTCCGTCACCACCAGTGTGTGCTCGAACTGCGCGGTGCGCTTGCGGTCCTTCGTGACGACCGTCCAGCCGTCGTCCCACATGTCGTACTCGTGCGTCCCGAGCGTCAGCATCGGCTCGATGGTGAAGGTCATGCCGGGCTGGATCACCGTCGTCGCGTGCGGGCTGTCGTAGTGCGGGATGATCAGCCCCGAGTGGAACGACGAGTTGATGCCGTGGCCGGTGAAGTCGCGGACCACGCCGTAGCCGAAGCGCTTGGCGTACGACTCGATGACCCGCCCGATGATGTTGATCTGGCGGCCCGGCTTGACCGCCTTGATCGCGCGGCTCAGCGACTCACGGGTGCGCTCCACCAGCAGGCGGCTCTCCTCGTCGACGTCGCCGACCAGGTACGTGGCGTTGTTGTCGCCGTGCACCCCGCCGATGTACGCGGTCACGTCCAGGTTGACGATGTCGCCGTCGCGCAGCACCGTCGAGTCCGGGATGCCGTGGCAGATCACCTCGTTGACGCTGGTGCACAGGGACTTCGGGAAGTTGCGGTAGCCGAGCGTGGAGGGGTAGGCGCCGTGGTCGCACATGTACTCGTGCGCCACCTTGTCCAGCTCGTCCGTCGTGACACCGGGCGCGATCAGCTTCGCCGCCTCGGCCATCGCCCGCGCGGCGATACGGCCGGCGACACGCATCGCCTCGACGGTCTGTGGAGTCTGCACCTCCGGACCCGTGTACGGCGTCGGCGCGGACTTGCCGACATACTCGGGGCGGCGGATGTTTCCGGGCACGGAACGGGTGGGGGAGAGCTCCCCTGGGACGAGCAGCGACTGGCCAGACATGCCAGCGAGTCTAACCAGCGGGCATGGGGGAACATGTCGGTGGCGAGAGGAGCCGGACATGGCCTTGTTCAAGAAGCGGACGGTCGGCAAGCCGGGCGAGTGGTACTACTGCCTCGTCCACAAGAAGGTCGAGGAGGGGCCGGAGTGCCCGGCCAAGGACCGCTTCGGACCGTACGCCACCCCGCAGGAGGCCCAGCAGGCGATGGACCTCGCCCGTGAGCGCAACCTGGAGTGGGAGGGCGACCCGCGGTGGCACGACGCCCCGAGCCGCCCGGCGGACGACGACTGATCAGCCCTCCGTGGGCGCCGACGCGGGTTGTGCCGTCGGCGCCTGTGCGGCCGCTGCCGCCGCCCGCTGCTCCCGCAGCCGTACCGCGTGCTCGTTCGTCCGCGCGTCGTACGTCATCAGCTTCGGCAGACACAGCGCCAGCAGCCCCACGGCGCCCACGCACAGCAGCCCGCCCGACCAGATCGACGTCCGCACGCCCCGCCAGGCCGCCATGCCGCCGACGTAGGTCTGGCCCAGCTGCGGGCCCACCGAGTACGACAGCAGCTCGATCCCGGCGAGGCGGCCGCGCAGCTCGTCCGGGATCGTCTGGTTCCACATCACCCCGCGGAAGATGCCGCTGACCATGTCGGCGGCGCCGCCGAGGGTCAGGAACAGCAGGACCAGCCATACGTTCCCGGAGACACCGGCCGCCGCGATCGCCGTGCCCCACAGCGCCGCCGCCACGACGACGGCCCGCCCGTGCCGGTGCACCCGCGAGGTCCAGCCGCTGGTCAGGCTCACCAGCATCGCCCCGGCCGGCACGGCCGCGTACATCAGGCCCAGCGCCCAGGGCGCGTTCAACTCGTCGGCGAGGAACGGCAGTACGGCGAGCGGCATCGCGAACAGCATCGCCCCGATGTCGATCACGTACGTGCCGAGGAGCTCCTTGCGGCTCCAGGCGTAGCGGGCGCCCTCGGCGATGGCCTTGAGGGACGGCTTCGCGGCCTCGTGGGAGGCGGGGGAGGGGGCGAGCCCGAGCACGAGCAGCACGGAGACGACGAAGGTCAGCAGATCCACGCCGTACGCCCAGCCGAGCCCCGCGTACGCCACGACCACACCGGCCAGGGCCGGGCCCGCGACACCGCCGACCTGCCAGCGCAGCGCGTTGAGCGAGGCGGCGGCCGGGAGGTGGTCGTGGGCCACGATCCGGGGCAGCAGGGCGTCCATGGCCGGGCGCTGGACCGACACGAGGGCGGAGGACAGCGCGGCGACGACGTACAGCGGCCAGATGGCGGGGCTCGGCAGCAGTGCGTTGACCAGCAGCACCGCGCTGAGCACCGCCTGCCCGGCCTCCGTCCACACGATCAGCTTCCGCTTGTCGAGCGCGTCGGCGAGCGCACCCCCGTACAGCCCGAACACGATCAGCGGCACCAGCTCCACGGCGCCGATCGCCCCGACCGCCGCGGCCGACCCCGTGAGCTCCTTGATCTGCACGGGCAGCGCGACGAAGGTCAGGAAGCTGCCGAAGTAGGTGACCAGCCCCGCCAGCCACAGCCGCCGGAAGTCGACGGAGGCCCGCCAGGGGGCGAGGTCGGGCAGTACGGCCCGGAGGCGCGAAGGCGGCGCGGGGGGAGTGGGGGAGTCGTCGGTCACGAAGGGCCATGCTCAGGCGGTGAGGTGCTGCGAGGCAAACGGTTTTGCGGGCGAGGCGCAGGTCACCGGCCGGTGGGTCACCAGCCCGAGGGCGGCGGCGCCGTCAGGGAGTCCGCCAGGCGGGACAGGCGGTCCCGGAAACGCCGGCGGCCCCGTGGAGCGGGCAGCGCGTTCTCGCCGGCCGCCGCGCTCACCAGGTGCTGCACGGTGTCCAGGTCCAGCTCCGCGCCCTCCGGCACGGTCAGCGTCTCGTGGGCCATCGACGTCAGTTCGCTCTCGCCGGTGCCGAGCGCCAGCACCGTCGCGCCGGCCAGCCGGGCGTCGTGCACCCGCTCCAGAAGCGGCGCTCCCGGCCCTTGCGGCGACACCACCAGCAGCGTCTCCCCGCCCCGCGCCGCCGCCAACCGCCCGAGGCCGACCGCCAGATGCGCCGGATCCGAGGCGCGCGCACGATGCCGTACGAGTGTCGGGGCCAGCTCCGGGGTGCCCGACCACGCGGCCTCGTCGACCAGATGGGCCGCCAGATGCCACGGCTCGTACTGCGGCGTGCCGACCAGCAGCAGCCCGCCCCCGTGCGCCACCGCCGCCGTCCGCAGCGCACCCGCGAACCGCCGGGTGGCTCCCAACCACTCGGTTCCGGCAAGTACTTCGCGCAACAACGCGACACGTACGGCATCCATGCGACCGCATACTGCCGCAACCGACCACTCGTGACCCGGAGTTCACCACGAATTCGCCCGACTTGGGCAGATGGACTCGTTATCCCGCACATCCGTCCGTACACCGGCCGCGCAGCCACCGCTGACCGAGCCACGGCGACCGGCCATCCGAGGAGCCCCCCATGGCAGAGACCAGCGTCCCCTTCCGCGCCGGCCGCGAGGGCTACGCGAGCTTCCGCATCCCGGCCGTCGTCGCCACCTCCACCGGCACCCTCCTCGCCTTCTGCGAGGGCCGGGTCGGCTCGCACGACGACTTCGGGAACATCGACATCGTGCTGAAGCGCTCCACCGACGGCGGCCGCACCTGGGGCCCGCTCCAGGTCGCCGCCAAGCACGGTGACGACCTCGCCGGCAACCCGGCCCCCGTCGTCCTCGACACCGGGCGCATCCTGCTCGTCCACGTGCGCAACGCCGCCCTCGCCACCGAGAGCGCCATCCGCCGCGGTGTGGTGAGCGCCGCGGACGGGCGGCGGGTCTGGGTCCAGCACAGCGACGACGAGGGCGCGACCTGGTCCGCGCCGACGGAGATCACCAAGGGCACGAAACGGCCGGAGTGGCGCTGGTACGCCACCACCCCCGGCCACGCCGTCCAGCTGGCCGGCGGCCGGGTCGTCGTCCCCGCCAACCACTCCCTGCCACCGGCCGGACGGGACAACGGCACGGAGGGCAAGTACAACGGCGGCCACTGCCTGCTCAGCGACGACCGCGGCGCCACCTGGCGCATCGGGTACGTCGACGGCAACACCGACGGCTACGTCAACGTCAACGAGACCACCGCCGCCGAACTCCCCGACGGGCGCGTCTACTTCAACACCCGCAACGACTCCACGTCCCCCGGCACCCGGGCCGACGCCTACTCCGAGGACGGCGGCGCGACCCTGGTGAAACCCTTCCGTCCGCAGGCCGGCCTCGCCGCCCCCGTCTGCGAGGGCAGCGTCCTGCACCTGCGCGACCCCGACGTGCTGCTCTACTCCGGCCCCGCCGACCCTGGCTTCCGCGCCCTGATGACGATCCGCGCCTCCACCGACGGCGGCATCACCTGGCGGTCGGCGCACACGGTGGACGGACTGCCCGCCGCGTACTCGGACCTCGTACGGATCGACGACGAGGCGGTCGGACTCCTCTACGAGACCGGCGACTTCAGCGCGTACGAGACCCTCACCTTCCGGCGGGTGCCCGTGACGGAGCTCACCTGAGCCATGGGGCTGGGGGGCGCGGACGTAAAGTCGGCGCATGACCTCTAGCGACAGTGCACAGCAGCCCGCCGGGACGCCCGCGAAGGCCCCGGCCAAGGACCCCTGGGACCTCCCGGACGTCTCCGGGCTCGTCGTCGGCGTGCTCGGCGGGACCGGGCCGCAGGGCAAGGGCCTTGCCTACCGGCTCGCCCGGGCCGGCCAGAAGGTGATCATCGGCTCGCGGGCGGCCGAGCGCGCCGAGTCCGCCGCCGGGGAGCTCGGGCACGGCGTCGAGGGCGCCGACAACGCCGAGTGCGCGCGGCGCAGCGACATCGTGATCGTCGCCGTGCCGTGGGAGGGCCACGGCAAGACCCTCGAAACCCTGCGCGAGGAGCTGGCCGGCAAGCTGGTCGTCGACTGCGTCAACCCGCTCGGCTTCGACAAGAAGGGCGCCTACGCGCTGAAGCCGGAGGAGGGCAGCGCCGCCGAGCAGGCCGCCGCCCTGCTGCCGGACTCCCGGGTGACCGCGGCCTTCCACCATCTGTCGGCCGTCCTGCTGGAGGACCCCGAGATCGACGAGATCGACACCGACGTGATGGTCCTCGGCGAGGTCCGGGCGGACGTCGAGATCGTCCAGGCGCTGGCGGGCCGCATCCCCGGTATGCGCGGCATCTTCGCGGGGCGGCTGCGCAACGCCCACCAGGTGGAGTCGCTGGTCGCGAACCTGATCTCGGTGAACCGGCGCTACAAGGCGCACGCGGGGCTCCGCGTCACGGACGTGTGACGGGATGGGGGACACTGGTCGGCGTAGCAGTGTCCCCCGAAGGAGCCGAGTGAAATGCCCCGCCTTGGTGTCTATGCCCTGATCGTCTGTGTGCTCGCCGTGGCCGCGGCCGTGGTCTCGTTCGCGCAGGGCAGCTTGCTGGGGATCGTGTGGGTGCTGCTGGCGGGGCTGTCCAGCAACATGTGCTGGTACTACGTGAAGCGGGCCAGGGACGAGCGGCGGGACTCGGTCACGGGCTGATCGAGCAGTATTCGCTCGTGCTCTCCCAGAAGCGGTAGAGGTTCTCGCCGCAGTAGCGCTCCAGGCCGTGCACGCCCAGGCTGTCCAGCACTGCGTAGATGGCCTGGAAGAATTCGCGGTTCACCGCCGGGAGCATGAGCAGCGCGAACACGAACAGCAGCCCGAACGGGGCGAACGGCTCCACCTGGCGCTTGACCTTCTGCGACAGCCACGGCTCGATCACGCCGTAGCCGTCCAGGCCCGGGATCGGCAGGAAGTTCAGGATCGCCGCCGTGACCTGGAGCAGCGCGAGGAAGGCGAGCGCGAACCGGAAGTCGAGGGGGACGCCGTCCAGGGCGTCCAGCCAGAACGGGGCGGTGCACACGACGGCGAACAGCACGTTCGTCAGCGGCCCGGCCGCCGAGATCAGACTGTGCCGCCAGCGCCCCCGGATCCGCCCGCGCTCGATGAAGACGGCACCGCCCGGGAGGCCGATGCCGCCCATGATCACGAAGATGACGGGGAGCACGATGCTGAGCAGCGCGTGCGTGTACTTCAGCGGGTTGAGCGTGAGGTAGCCCTTCGCGCCGACCGAGATGTCCCCGCTGTGCAGGGCGGTACGCGCGTGTGCGTACTCGTGCAGACACAGGGACACGATCCAGGCGGCCGTCACGAACAGGAACACGGCCAGGCCGGGCTGCTCGGCGAACCCGGCCCAGGTGGCCCAGCCCGTCACCGCCGTGACGGCCAGGATCCCCACGAAGACGGGGCTGATCCGCCGGTCGCTGCGGCGGGTGAGAGCGGTGGTCATCAGGACGGGCTCCTGGGACGGCGGGACGTCGGGACTGCCCGACCGTACCGGGCGCACGCGGAAAACGTCTCGCGGTGGGCCGTTGGTTCCGGAGATGGTGGGGGCATGGGTTCCGGCGGGTGGTGTACGTGGGCGGGCGGACCGCACCCGACGGCCCCCGCACCCCGCCCCGCAGCCGCCTCGCCCCGCCGCCCAATGCCGTGACCGGCCCCACGCCCACCAGAGACAATGGACCCCGTGCGCTATCGCATCCTCGGCACCACCCAGGTACTCCGCCCCGACGGCAGCCCCGTTCCTGTCGGCGGGGCCCGTTTGCGTGCCCTGCTCACCGTGCTCGCGCTGCGGGGTGGCCGGACCGTGCCGGCGGGCATGCTGGTCGACGAGGTGTGGGAGGGGGCGCCGCCCGCTGACGCCGCGGGTGCGTTGCAGGCGCTCGTCGGTCGGTTGCGGCGTGCCCTCGGGGCGGACGCGGTCGTCTCGGCGGACGGCGGCTACCGGCTCGCCGCCGCGCCCGACGACATCGACCTGCACCGCTTCGAGCGACTCGTCGGCGAGGGCACGCGCGCGCTGGCCGACGGCGACCCCGCCAAGGCCGCCGTCGTCCTCGACGACGCCCTCGCGCTGTGGCGCGGGCCCGCCCTCGCCGACCTCCCCGACCGCACCGCCGAGGCGGCCCGCCGGGCGACCCGGCGCCTCGACGCGCTGCGCGCCCGCCACACCGCCGCCCTCGCCCTCGGCCACGCCGACCAGTCCCTGCCGGAACTGACCGCCCTGTGCGACAGCCACCCCCTGGACGAGCCCCTCCAGGCCCTGCGCCTGCGTGCCCTGCGCGACGCGGGCCGCACGGCGGAGGCACTGGTCGCCTACGAGGACGTACGCCGCCTCCTGGCAGACCGCCTCGGCTCGGACCCGGGCCCCGAACTGCGCTCCCTGCACACGGAGCTGCTCCGCCCGGAGGGCGGCGGGCGGGGGCACGGTCCGCGGGCGGGAGACGGCGGATCCCCCTCCGCGCAGGGTGGGCATGGCGTCCGCCCGCTCGGCGACGCGGACGCAAGGGCCCACGGACCGGACCACGACAGGAAGCCCGCGGCCGCCGACGCCAACGGAACCGGCCCCCGCGCACGCCCCCCGGCCGAGCCCGGCGAGGCACACGTTCCCGGCCCCCCGGGCGCCCTCCGCGTTCCCGCCGCGCCCGTCCCCGGCAACCCCACCGCCCGCACGGACGTCTCCGCCGATCCGCCTGGCGCACCCCGGTTCACCCCACCCCCGGGCAACCTCCGCGCCCGGCTCACCTCCTTCGTCGGCCGGGAAGCCGACATCGAGGCCATCCGCGGGGACCTCGGCACCGCCCGGCTCGTCACGCTGCTGGGCCCCGGTGGGGCCGGGAAGACGCGGCTGTCGCAAGAGGCTGCCGAGAGCGTGCGGGACGGTGCCCCGGACGGGGTGTGGCTGGCCGAGCTCGCGCCGGTCGACGCCCCCGAGGCCGTGCCGGAGGCCGTACTCACCGCCGTCGGTGCCCGCGAGACCGTGCTGTACGGCGCCGGCGCCGAGGCCATGCGGGCCGGTTCCGACCGGCACGACGACCCCGTCGAGCGGCTCGCCGAGCACTGCGGCAAACGCCGGATGCTGCTGATCCTCGACAACTGCGAGCACGTCGTCGAGGCCGCCGCCCGCCTCGTCGCGGAGCTGCTGGAGCGCTGCCCGGAACTGACGGTGCTGGCCACCAGCCGCGAACCCCTCGGCGTACCGGGGGAGTTGCTGCGGCCCGTCGAGCCGTTGCCCGAGCCGGTCGCGCTGCGGCTCCTTGCCGACCGGGGTGCGGCCGCCCGGCCCGGCTTCCGCGTCGACGCCGACGACGAGACCGCCGCGGCCTGCGCCGAGATCTGCCTGCGCCTCGACGGCCTCCCGCTCGCGATCGAACTCGCCGCCGCCCGGCTCCGCATGCTCACCCCACGCCAGATCGCGGACCGTCTGGACGACCGCTTCCGCCTGCTCACCTCCGGCAGCCGCACCGTCCGCCCCCGCCAGCAGACCCTGCGTGCGGTCGTCGACTGGTCCTGGGAACTGCTCGACGAGGACGAACGCGACGTGCTGCGGCGGCTGTCCGTCTTCGCGGGCGGCTGCGACCTCACCGCCGCCGAGGCCGTGTGCGGGCCCGCCGCCCTGGACTCGCTCGGCTCGCTCGTCGACAAGTCCCTGGTGGTGGCCGCCCCGTCGGCGGACGGCGCGATGCGCTACCGCCTCCTGGAGACCGTCGCCGAGTACGCCGGCGAGCGCCTCGACGAGACCGGCCGGCGCACCGAGGCCGAGCGCGCGCATCTGACGTACTACCGCGAACTCGCCCGCACCACCGACGCGTTGCTGCGCGGCCCCGGCCAGCTCGCCGCCATCGACCGGCTGGAGCGCGAGTACGAGAACCTGCGCATCGCCCTGCGCCATGCCGTCGCCGACCGCGACGAGCAGGAGGCGCTGTGCCTGATCCTGTCGCTGGCCTGGTACTGGCAGATGCGCGAACTGCGGATCGAGGCCCGCAACTGGTCCCGCGAGGTCCAGGCCCTCGGCCCGGACCCCTTCACCGAGCCGGTCCGCCCGGCGCAACCGGTGTGGGAACGCTGCACGGACACCCCGCCCCCGTGGACCGGGGAGGCCCTCGAAGAGGCCCGGCGCGGCGTCCACCTCGTCCATCTCGCGTGCATGGACACCGAGTTGGAGGCCTGGCAGACCCCCGCGGCGCAGGCCAAGCTGCGGGCCATCGCCGCCACCTACGAGCCGGGCATGCCGCAGACCTGCCGGCTGCCCGGCTACCTCTGGTTCTTCGCCGTCATGCTCACCGGGGACATGGAACGGCTGCGGACCGTCCTCGACGCCACCGTGCGCACCTCCCGCGAGACACCCGGGTACGACTGGGAGCTCGCCGCGAGCCTGCAGTGGCGCGCCAACCTGTACGCCAACCGCAGCGACTGGGCGGGCGAGGGCGACGCCATCCGCGATGCCGAGGAGTCGCTGGAGATCTACGAGCGCCTGGGCGACCTGTGGGGCACTGCCGAGGCCCTCGCCGCGCGCGCCGAGGCATGCGAACGCAAGGGCGAGTGGGACAGGGCCGCCGCCAACTACGAGGCGGCGATCGAACGTGCCGAACGGCTCGGCGCCCACGCCCAGAAGGGCGTACTCAGGGCCCGGCTCGGCAGCGTCATGATCGAGGCGGGCGAGGGTGAGCGGGGCGAGCGGCTGCTGCGTGCGGTCATCGACGAGGCGAGCGGCGGGAACGACCAGTCGATGCCGTTCGCCCGGCTGATCCTGGCCGGCCGGCTCGGCATGACGGGCCGGATCTCCGAGGCGCGTGAGCAACTCCGGCTGCTGCGGGAGCAGTTCAAGATCGCCCATTTCGTCGTCTTCGATGCCTTCATTCTCGGTGCGGAGGCCTGGCTGGACGCGGCCGACGGCCGGTACGCGCGGTCCCTGGGCACGATCAAGCGCGCCATGGAACGCGCTGAGGAGCCGCTGTCCGAGGCGATCGCCCCGCACATGCGCTCGGCGTTTCTCAGCACCGCCGCCTTCGCCCTGGCCCGCGTCGACGGCGGCTGCCGCGCCCGCGACGCCGCCCGCTGCCTCGGCGCCGCCGACGGGCTGCTGCCGGCCCGGTACGTCGCGTCGACACACGAGCGCAAGGTGTACGAGGGGGCGGCGGAACGCACCCGCGCGGTGCTCGGCGACGCGGCCTACGAGGTGGCGTACACGGAGGGCGGTGGCCTCTCCTCCCGGGAGGCCACCGCCCTGATCTGACGTCCGCCGGTTCCTCGTACGAACGGTCGGTTCCGCGTACGGAACGTCAGTTCTTCGTGCGGAACTTGTGGATCGCGATCGGCGCCATGATCGCCGTCAGGCCGACCGACCAGGCGACGGTCACCCACAGGTCGTGCGCGACCGGGCCGCCCACCATCAGGCCGCGCGCGGCGTCCGCGAGCGAGGACAGCGGGTTGACGTCGGTGAAGGACTGCAGCCAGCCCGGCATCGACGTGGTCGGCGCGAAGATCGACGAGCCGAACTGGAGCGGCATCAGCACCAGGAAGCCGAGCCCCTGCACGGACTGCGCGCTCTTCAGGATCACGCCGAGGGTGAGGAACACCCACATCAGCGCCGACCCGAACAGCGCGGCCAGCGCCACGGCCGCGAGCAGCCCGACCCAGTTGGTGATGTCGAAGCCGACCAGGACACCGACGATCAGCATGATCGTGGTGGCGATCATCATGCGCAGGAGCTCCACCGCGATCTTGGCGAAGAGCACCGAGCCGCGCCCGATCGGCAGGGACCGGAACCGGTCCATGACGCCGGTGTTGAAGTCCTGGTTGAACCCGGTCCCGACCGACATGGCCATGCTCATGCCCATCATGGCCATCATGCCGGGCACGACGTACTGGACGTAGTCCTCCTGGCCGCCGCCGAGCGCCTGCCCGATCGACCCGCCGAAGACGTACACGAACAGCAGCGTGAAGACGATCGGCATCAGGATGGCGTCGAACATCGACTCCGGGTCCTGCCGGATCCACAGGAGGTTGCGGCGCACGAGCGCACCGGTGTGCCGCAGATGGGCCCGCAACGAGATGCGGGCGTCGGCGGTTGCCGCCGTGGGGGTGGTGGTGGCGGCGCTCATACGGCGACCTCCTCGCGGTCGTCGGTGGGCACGGCGTCCTGCGGGGCACTGGCACGGTGGCCGGTGAGGGACAGGAACACCTCGTCCAGGCTGGGCAGTTCGGTGGAGATGGAGGCGAGGGTGACGCCCCGCGCGGTGATGGCGCCGACGATGGCGGTGAGCTGCTCGTCGCTGAGCACCGGGACGAGCAGGGTGCCGGTCTCGGTGTCCACGGTGGTGGTGGCGAGGCCGGTGATGCCGAGTTCGTCGAGGTATCCGGCGAGGGGCCGCAGCTGGAGGGCATCGGTGGGCCGGATCCGCAGGGTGCGCCCGCCCACCTTGGCCTTGAGCTCCTCGATGCCCCCGCCCGCGATGACCTTGCCCCGGTCGACGACCGTCAGCTCGGAGGCGAGCTGCTCGGCCTCCTCCATGTACTGGGTGGTCAGCAGCACGGTCACGCCGTCCCCGACCATGGCCTTGACCTCGGCCCACACCTCGTTGCGGGTCCGCGGGTCGAGCCCCGTGGTCGGCTCGTCGAGGAACAGCACCGTGGGCCGGCCGATCATGGAGGCGGCCAGGTCGAGCCGCCGCCGCATGCCGCCGGAGTAGGTCGCCGCGGGCCGCTTGGCCGCGTCGGTCAGCGAGAACCGCTCCAGCAGCTCGTCGGCACGCGTGCGTGCCTCCTTGCGGGGCAGGTCCAGGAGCCGCCCGATGAGGTACAGGTTCTCCCACCCGGGGAGCTTCTCGTCGACGGAGGCGTACTGACCGGTCAGCCCGATCACCCTCCGCAGCTGCCGGGGCTGCCGCAGGACGTCGTATCCGGCGACGGTGGCCTCTCCGGCGTCCGGCGTCAGCAGGGTGGACAGGATGCGCACGAGAGTGGTCTTGCCGGCCCCGTTCGGCCCGAGCACGCCCATCACGGTGCCCTCGCGCACCTCCAGGTCGACACCGTCCAGAGCCTTGGTCTCGCCGTAGTGCTTGACCAACCCCCGCACGGATACGGCGCTGCTCACGCCGCCGGGGTTCTTGTCGATTCGCGTCATGGGGACGACGTTGTCAGGCCGCACCGACAAACCACCGACAGCTCACCGACAGAACCGACAAGGCACCGACAGGGCGACGCCCAAGGGGCGCGGGGCTGCAATCGATGTGCGGCTACCGCCGCGTGGGCGCGACCGCTCGGAGCCTGCTCGCGCCCGTGCCGCGGAACCTCAGTGCCGAACGGTTTCGGCCCGTTGCGGGACCTGTCCCGCGACCACCCGCTGCCGCCCGCTCCGCGGGGCGCCCCCGCGTCGGTCCACCGCGTAGGCGGCACCCGCGACCCCGAGCCCGAGGAGGGCCAGTGCGGCGCCCGCCAGTGCCGGCGAGGTGACCCCGGGGCCCGCCGCGTGGGCGCGACCGGTCGGAGCCTGCTCGCGCCCGTGACGTGGAACCTCAGTGCCGAACGGTTTCGGCCCGTTGCGGGACCTGTCCCGCGACCACCCGCTGCCGCCCGCTCCGCGGGGCGCCCCCGCGTCGGTCCACCGCGTAGGCGGCACCCGCGACCCCGAGCCCGAGGACGGCCAGTGCGGCGCCCGCCAGTGCCGGAGAGGTGACCCCGAGGCCCGCCGCGAGGGCGAGGCCGCCGATCCAGGCACCGCCCGCGTTGGCGAGGTTGAAGGCCGCCTGGTTGGCCGATGAGGCCAGGGACGGGGCGCTGGACGCCTTCTCCATCACCATCAGCTGGAGCGGGGAGCCCGTGGCGAAGGCCGCCATGCCCAGCAGGACGACCGCCAGGGCCGCGCTCCACGCCGTCGACATCAGCAGGGGGAAGAGAGCCAGGACCAGCGCCAGCGAGAGCAGACCCCCGAACAGCGTCCCCCGCATCGCGTGGTCCGCCAGGCGCCCGCCCAGCAGGTTGCCCGCCGTCGCCCCGACACCGAACAGAGCCAGCAGCAGCGTCACGCTGGCGTCGGTGTACCCGGCGGCGTCGGTGAGCATCGGCGTGATGTAGCTGTACGCGGCGAAGAGCGCGCCGAAGCCCGCGACCGTCGTGCCGAGCGCCAGCCACACCGGCAGGGAGCGCAGGGCGGCCAGTTCGCCGCGCAGGCCCGCCTGATCGGCGGTGTGCGCCTCGGCGCGCGGGATGAGCAGTGCCAGCGCAGCCATCGCGGCCAGGCCGATCGTGCTCACGCCGAGGAAGGTGGCCCGCCAGCCCAGGCTCTGGCCCATCAGCGTGGCCACCGGCACGCCCGCGACGTTGGCCATCGTCAGGCCGAGGAACATCAGCGACACGGAGCGGGCCTTGCGCTCCGGCGCGACCATGCCCGTCGCCACGACCGCGCCGACGCCGAAGAAGGCGCCGTGCGGCAGGCCGCTGAGGAAGCGGGCGGCCATCAGCCAGTGGTAGTCGGGGGCGAAGGCGGACAGCGCGTTGCCCGCGACGAACAGGGCCATCAGTCCGATCAGGACCGTGCGGCGGGGCATGCGCGCCGTGACCGCGGCCAGCAGCGGGGCGCCGATGACGACGCCGAGGGCGTACGCCGAGACCAGATGTCCGGCGGTGGGGATCGAGATGTCCAGGTCGTTCGCGACTTCGGGCAGCAGGCCCATCATCACGAACTCGGTCGTACCTATGCCGAAGGCGCCGACGGCCAGGGCGAGCAGGGCCAGGGGCATGAAGTGCCTTTGCCTTTCAGGGTCGAGAGCGGAGCTTGGTACTCCGTGATGTTCATTCCATATGTTCAAGTACGGAACAAAGTCTCTCAGGCCCGGTGTTCCGGCAGATGACAATCCGGTTGCCGGGACCCGTCCAGGCGACGCTGACCAGGGGTTTTCAGGACGCTGATGTGTCGACCTTCACACGCGCAGCCACCGGCAGATGGTCGCTCCCGGTCTCCGGCAGCGTCCAGGAGCTCATCGGCTCCAGGCCCTTCACCATGATCTGGTCGATCCGGGCCATCGGGAACGACGCCGGCCAGCTGAAGCCCATCCCGCTGCCCGACGCGCCCTGCGTGGAGCGCATCTGGGCGGTGACGGCGTTCAGTGCACGGTCGTTCATCGTGCCGTTCAGGTCGCCGAGCAGGACGATCTGCCGGAGGGACTCGTCGGCGATGGCCTCACCCAGCGCGTCGGCGCTCTTGTCGCGCTGCCGGGCGGTGAACCCGGCCTCCACCTTCACCCGCACCGACGGCAGATGGGCGACGTACACCGCGACCTGCCCGGACGGCGTGGTCACCGCGGCCCGCATGGCACGGACCCAGCCCAGCTTGATGTCGACCGGCTTGACCCCGCTCAGCGGGTACTTGCTCCACAGCCCGACGGTGCCCTGCACCGAGTGGTACTTGTACGTCGACGCCAGCGCCTTCTCGTACGTCGGAACCGCCGCGGCCGTCAGCTCCTCCAGGGCCACCACGTCAGCGCCGGACGCGGCCACGTCCCGGGCGGTGCCGGCCGGATCGGCGTTGTCCGCGTTGACGTTGTGCGTGGCCACCGTGAGGTCCCCGCCGACGCCGGTCTTGTCGGTGAGCTGGCCGCCGAACAGGTTCAGCCAGACGATCGCCGGGACCAGCACGGCGATCAGCGCGGTCGCGGACCTGCGGACGAGGGCCAGCAGGAGCAGCACCGGGACGAACAGGCCCAGCCAGGGCAGGAACGTCTCGGTGAGGCTGCCGAGGTTGCCGATGGCGTTCGGGATCTGCGCGTGCAGCAGCATCACCAGGGCGAGGATCAACGCGAGGGCGGCCAGGACGATGCCGCGGCGCCAGACACGCGGATCGCCCCGCCAGCCCGCGGCCAGGCCCTTCAGGCGGTTTGTCAGGCGCTGAAGCCCGGGTTCCCGGCGCTCGGGACCCGAGCCGCCGTTGTCCGTCTCCGTCACGTACGCCTGTTGCGCCATACCGTCGCCTCACTACCTGCCGTGCAACACCGTCGTCCCCCCGCGCCCAGAGAAACCCTAGGGGATGATCGGCTCCGATCCCGCCGTACTCATGACGGCCGTACGGGGGCGAGGACGTACAAGTCGGCCTCGTGAGTTCCGGATGCGCCGGGGGAAAGCGCGCTCTGTGACGAAACGCGCACATTCGATCTACGGGGTGGGTGAACTGACGGGCCGTAGACCCTCGAGCACGGCGTCGGCCATCTGCTCCGCCAGGCCTTCCGGGAGTTCGGCGTCCGGGCGCATGACGGCCCGCACCAGCATCGGTCCGAAGATCATGTCGTTCATCACGTCGACGTCGATGTCCGTGCGCAGTTCACCGTTGTCCTGACCGCGGCGCAGGATCGCGTGCTGCTTCCTGCGCCGTGGCTCGACGACGGTCGCGTGGTAGGCGTCCCAGATCTTCGGGCTGCTCTTCATCTGGGCGATGACGTTGTGCAGGAGCACCGACGAACGGGTCATCAGACCGCGTTGCCGCAACTGCTCCAGCAGCGCCACGACATCGTCGCGCACCGAGGTTCCGGGCAGTTCGGGGTCGGGCGGCTCGGCGGCGCGCACGACGTCGACGAAGAGCTCCTCCTTGCCGCTCCAGCGGCGGTAGATGGTGGCCTTGCCGACTCCCGCGGTGCGCGCGATGCGCTCGATGGACAGCTCCGCGAGCGGCACGCCGTCCTCCAGCAGCTTGAGGATGCCCTCCATGATGGACCGCTCCACGGCCTCGCTGCGGGGCCGGCCCCGGGTGGGGCCGTCCTGCTGGGGCCGGCTGTCGGCGAGGCTCACTTGGCTCGGTCCTTTCCGTGGGTTGGGATGATTCTCCCTGGTGTGCGGCGTCGGCGTGCACCACGTCGCGGGGTTCGGGGCGCGCGTCGGCGGGTGTCGCACGCCCCGCCTCCTACTCCGCGGCGGCCAACTCCCGTTCCGTCTCGCCCTCCTGAGGCGCCGCCGGTCGCCCCGGCAGGAACAGCCCGACGACCACCGCGCCGAGCACCGCGACCCCCGCGCCCCACAGCGCGGTGACGTGCATGGCGTGCAGGAAGGCGTCGTGGGCCGCGCCGACCAGGGCGTCGCCCCGGGGGCCGAGCCGGTCCGCGACGCCGAGCGTGGCCTCGATGGACTCGCCCGCGGTGTGCCGCAGGCCCTCCGGCAGCACCGTGAGCCGGTCCTCGATGTCACCTCGGTACGCCGTCGACAGGACCGAGCCCAGCACGGCGATGCCGAGCGCGCCGCCGACCTGGCGGAAGGTGTTGCTGAGCGCGGAGGCGGAGCCGGCCTTCTCGCGGGGCAGGGCCTGCATGATGACGACGCTGACCGGGGTCATGATGTGCGCCATCGCGGTGCCCATGAGGAAGAAGACCACCTCCAGGATCCAGATCGGCGTGTCCGCCTCGAACGTGGCGAACGCGGCCAGCGTGGCGGCGATCAGCAGCATGGCGCCGGTGGTGGTGGCCCGGTAGCCGAACCGGTCGACGACGAGCCGGGCCCGCGGGGCGAAGATCATCTGGGCGGCGGCGAGCGGCAGCATCAGCAGGCCGGTCTCCAACGGCGAGTAGCCGCGCACGCTCTGGGTGTAGAAGACCGAGAAGAAGGTCACGCCCATCAGGGCGAAGAAGACCAGAGCGATCACGCCGATCGCAGCGGAGAAGACCTTGTTGCGGAAGTACGTGACGTCGATGGACGGATGGTCGCTGCGCTTCTCGAACACGACGAACGCGGCGAGCACGGCGACGCCGGAGCCGATGGTCGCGAGCACCGTCGGGTTGGTGAAGTCGGCCAGCTGGCCGCCCTTGATGATGCCGTAGACGAGCAGGACGAGGCCGACGACGGAGAGCACGACGCCGACGGGGTCGATACGGCCGGGCTTCGGGTCCCGCGAGTCCGGGACCAGCCACAGCATCAGCGCGAGCGCGAGCAGCACGATCGGCACGTTGATGAGGAAGACGGACCCCCACCAGAAGTGGTCGAGCAGCACCCCGCCCGTGATGGGCCCGATGGCGATGGCGAGCCCGACACCGCCCGCCCAGATGCCGATGGCCTTGGGCTGCTCCTCGCGCTCGAAGACGTTCATCAGGACGGCGAGGGTGGCCGGCATGACGAAGGCGGCGCCGAGGCCCATCACCGCGCGGAAGGTGATGAGCTCGCCGGGCGAGCCGGAGAACGCGGCGAGGGCGGAACCGATCCCGAACACGGCCAGCCCGCCGAGCAGGACCTTCTTGCGGCCGAGCCGGTCGCCGAGGATGCCCGCGCTGAACAGCAGACCGGCGAAGACGAGGGTGTAGGCGTTGATCGCCCACTCCAGCTCGCTCTGGGTGGCGCCGAGGCCCGTCGGGGCCGGGGTCGAGATGGTCTTGATGGCGACGTTCAGGATCGAGTTGTCCAGGACGACGATCAGCAGGCTCAGCATCAGCACGGCGAGGATCGCCCAACGGCGCCGGTGCACGGCTTCCGGTATGCGGGGGGCTGTGGCGGCGGGAGAAGTCATGCTGTCGACGCTACCTCCTTTACGATACGGAACCGTCTCGTATCTTAAATTCTTACCGAGTGCTTACGCGGGGCGGAACGCCGGGGCGGAACTCACACGGGGAGGTCTGGCCGTCCCTGGCACGAGGTGCCACCATGGAGGGGATCCGGGGACGCCGTAAGGGCGCCTCGAGATGACAGAAGGAGCCGTTGCAATGACGCAGCTTTCGGCTGCCCAGACGCCTCAGGCGAAGACCTCCGACGGCAGCAAGGCGCTGTACGGGGGGAAGGGCACACGCCGCATCACCGTTCGCGACATCGGCCTCGCCAAGGAGCGGGGCGAGAAGTGGCCCATGCTCACCGCCTACGACGCGATGACCGCGTCCGTCTTCGACGAGGCCGGCATCCCGGTCATGCTCGTCGGCGACTCCGCGGGCAACTGCCACCTCGGCTACGACACCACGGTGCCGGTGACGCTCGACGAGATGACCATGCTCTCGGCGGCCGTCGTACGCGGCACCTCCCGCGCCCTGATCGTCGGCGACCTCCCCTTCGGCTCGTACCAGGAGGGCCCGGTGCAGGCGCTGCGCTCGGCGACCCGGCTGGTCAAGGAGGCCGGCGTCGGGGCGGTCAAGCTGGAGGGCGGCGAGCGCTCGCACGAGCAGATCCGCCTGCTGGTCGAGTCCGGCATCCCGGTCATGGCCCACATCGGCCTGACCCCGCAGTCCGTCAACGCCATGGGCTACCGCGTCCAGGGCCGCGGCGAGGAGGCGGCCGCGCAACTCCTGCGCGACGCCAAGGCCGTCCAGGACGCGGGCGCGTTCGCGGTCGTCCTGGAGCTGGTGCCGGCCGAACTGGCCGCCGAGGTGACCCGGGTACTCCACATCCCGACCGTCGGCATCGGCGCGGGTGCCGAGACCGACGCCCAGGTCCTGGTCTGGACGGACATGCTGGGCCTGACCGGCGGCCGCGTCCCCAAGTTCGTCAAGCAGTACGCCGACCTCCGCGAGGTCATGGGCAACGCGGCGAAGGCGTTCGCGGACGACGTGGTCGGCGGAACGTTCCCGCTGGAGGAGCACTCGGTCCACTGAGCCCTGCAGGGCCCAGGCCACCCCTGAACCACTGCGGCACCAAAGCGCCCCGCCGATCTTCCCCCGTCGGCGGGGCGCCTCTTTGTGTCCCGCCGGCGGTCAGCGACGCCGGTACGACTCCACATAGCCGCCCGCAGGCGTCCCCACGCCCGTCACGTCGTCGTAGCCCTGCACGGCCTTCAGGGAGCTGTCCTTGCCGAGGCTGCGTACGGACGTGGTCAGGCCGTCGGTGGCGTCGTAGCCGTTGACGTAGTCGACGCGGGCGAGGGCGAGGCCGGAGCCCGTCGGGTTGTCCGTGACGTCGTGGTATGCCTTCGAGCCGTACCGGGCGTAGATCGCCGGGTTGGCGAAACCGAGCGGCCTGCCGCCGCGTGCCTCCTGCGCGAGGGCCTGGACGGCCGCGATCACCGGCGCCGCGAGCGAGGTGCCGCCGAGGCGGTACTCGTCGTAGGCCTGCGTCGTGCCGTCCGGCATGGTCTGCGTCTGGCCCACCAGGAACCCGGTGTTGGGGTCGGCGATCGCCGCGATGTCCGGCACGACCCGGTTGCCGCCGGCACCGTTGGCCTCGGCGAGCGCGTCCGGCACGACGCCCTTCTGGTAGTACGGCTCGGCGACCGTCCGGCTCGTGCCGCCGCCCGCGCCCGAGTTGAACGCGCCCGGGAAGTCGGTCCAGCTCCTGCCGTCCGCCGACAGGACCGCCTTCTCGGTGCCCCAGCCGGTCTCCCACAGGTACTTGTCGCCCTTGCCGACCGCCAGCGAGGTGCCGCCGACCGCCGTCACCCACGCCGAACTCGCCGGGATGTCCACCTGCTTGGTGCCGCTGCTCGCGACCTCGTCGCCGTCGTCGCCGGAGGAGTAGTAGAAGCCGATGCCCTCGACCGCGCCGAACTGGAAGACCTGGTCGTAGGCGGCCGCGAGGTCCGGGGTCTGCGCGTCCTCGGTCTCGCCCCAGGAGTTGGAGACGAGGTCGGCCAGGTGGTTGTCGACGATCTTGCTGAGCGAGTCCAGGAGGTCCTCGTCGTAACAGGACGCGGCACCCACGTAGGTGACCTGCGCGCCGGGCGCGACCGCATGTACGGCCTCGACGTCCAGGGTCTCCTCGCCGTACCAGCCGGCTGCCCCGCACTCCTCGGTCCGCGTGTACTGCGCGGGCAGGACCTGGCGCAACTGGCCGCTCTTCCAGGCCGCGTCCCCGTTGCGCTTCGCGTAGGTGCCCGCGTCGTAGGAGATCGTCGGGGAGGCGTACGCGTCGGTGATGGCGATGCGCACGCCCTTGCCGGTGCGCCTGCCCGCGCCGTACGCGGCGCGCAGCTGCTTGCCGGTGTAGCCCTTGACGGCGTACGGGATCTTCGTGCCGTACGCGTCCGGCAGCGTCGTCGCCACCTTCGAGCCGTGGTACGTCGAGAACGGCCCGGCGTTGCGGAACACCGTCTCCGGCGGCGGGAGTCGGTCCTGGTGACTCGCCAGGTGCGGCGCGTTGTCCAGCCCTGTGACCGTCAGGACGGCACCCTTGAGGCTGTCCGGCACCGACGCGGTCGCCGTGGGAGCGCGGTAGGTCTTCGCGCCCTTGGTGTAGTTGTGCAGCTGGGTGCCGAACGCCTTCTCCGCGGCGGCCACCTCGCCCGTGACGGCCACGTAGTGCTGCGTGACCCCCGTGACCTTCAGACCGGCGGACGTCAACCAGCTCCGGACGGCGGCCACTTGGGCCTTCGTCGCGCCGAAGCGGGCCTGCGCCTGCCCGGCGCTCAGGTACTTGCCGTAGGACGCCGAGGCCGGGTCCGACACGGCCTTTGCGTACGCGGCGAGGCCGGCCGCGTCGCGGCCCGCGAGGTAGACGCGCGCGGAGACCTGTGCGCTGTCCGAGGTCGCGCCCTTGTCCGCCCGGGCCGTGGCCCAGGCGGGCTTGGTGCCGGCGAGCCGGTCACGGCCCGGGGCGTCGGCGGCGTGCGCCGCCGGTATGCCGAGTGCCAGCGCGCCGGTGAGGAGAGGCAGTGTCGCCGCCAGACTCACTGAGGTGCGCAGCGCGGCACGTCGAGATCTCATGGAACCCCCTGTGCGATTCGTGTGCGAGTGGATCACCCGACGGTGGCCACTTAAGCGACGAATCGTTCACGCCAGGGAAATGCGCGGCTCAAGAAGGTCCCAACCAACGCAATGACAAAGCCATTTCAGCAGCTAGGAGCGAGGCTTCGCGCCCCGCTCCTTCAACATGTCCGCCATCAGGTCGATCTCCGACTGCTGCCCGTTCACCATGGTCTGCGCGAGCCGCTTCTCCACGCCGACCGAGCACTTGTCGACACAGCCCTCGGCCATGTGGATGCCGCCCTTGTGATGGGCCGTCATCAGCTGCAGGAAGAAGATCTCCGCCTGCTTGCCGCTGAGCTCCTGAAGCTTCTTCATCTCCGTGTTCGTGGCCATGCCCGGCATCAGCGCGCCGTCCTCGCCGACGGGCATGTCACCCATGCCCATCCAGGTCATCGGCGCGTCCGACGACACCTTCGGCAGCTCCCACAGGTCCAGCCAGCCCAGCAGCATGCCGCGCTGGTTGGCCTGGGTCTGCGCGATGTCGTACGCGAGCCGCCGGATCTCCTCGTCCTTGGTGCGGTCGCGCACGATGTACGACATCTCCACGGCCTGCTGGTGGTGCACCGCCATGTCGCGCGCGAACCCGGCGTCCGCCGATTCGGCGCCCGGCGTCCCGCTCGAACCGCCGTCCTCGGCCACCGCGTAGGTGAGCGCGCCGACCGCGACGAGCACGGCCGCCGCGGTCCCCGCAAGCCAGCCGACGTGCTGTTTCACTCCGAGAGACCACCCGTGCACGGCGCGCCCGGCTCGGGCGTCTGCTTGCCCTGGACGTACGTCTCGAAGAACTTGCCGACGTCCGGGTCGCTCGCGCCTGTCACCGTGCGCTGGTGCCCCCACGCGCTGAGCATGATCGGGTCCTTCTGCTTCTCGTCCGGGCTCATCAGCGCGTACGGCGTCTGCTTGACCTTGGTCGACAGCGCCTCGACGTCCGCCTTGGAGGCCTTGGACGTGTACGTCACCCAGACCGCGCCGTGCTCCAGCGAGTGCACGGCGTTCTCCTTGCGGAGTTCCTTGTCGTAGACGTCACCGTTGCAGTTCATCCAGGCCCTGTGATGGTCACCGCCGACCGGGGGCTCCATCGGGTACCCGACACTGGTCTCCACGTGAGTGCTCGACAGCTTCGTGCTCCAGGTCTTCACGCCGTCCTTGCCGGTGACGAACTTCCCGGGGATCTTGTCGGCCGGCCGCTTCGCCTCGTCCTTGTCGGCGTCGGACTGCGACCGGACGAGCACGACACCGGCGGCCACCAGACCGACCACGACCACCACGCTGGCCGCGATCGTCAGGATGCGGTTACGGCGCTCACGGGCCTGCTCGGCACGCCGCATCTCCTCTATTCGCGCCTTGCGAGCCGCGTTGCTCTTGTTCTTGGCGGAGCCCATGAGGTGTTGTCCTTCTGGGGAAAGGGACGGTCGGGTCCGCTGATCGTAATGGGGAAGGTGTGACATCTCGTAGAGGGGATGTGGAGAGGACTGAGGAAAGGCCGGATCGGGATGATCCCGCCGGTCGGCAGAGGGTCGCTTCCCGAATATTTGAACCGCGGATGCGCATTATCTACGCTGCCGTACATGCGGCTGTTGCGCTCCACCGACCTGGCACTACGGCTCCTCATGCGGCTCGCCGTCCTGGGGGACGGCACCCCGACGACCCGCGAGGTCGCGGCGGACATGGAGGTGCCCTACACGCACGCCGCCAAGGTCGTCGCCGAGTTGCAGCACCTGGGCCTGGTGGACGCCCGCCGGGGCCGCGGTGGCGGACTGTCGCTCAGCGACAGGGGCCGTACCGCCTCGGTCGGCGCGGTCGTGCGTGCCTTCGAGGGGGACGGTGACGTCGTCGAGTGCGAGGGCGACAGTCCCTGCCCGCTCCATTCCGGGTGCCGGCTGCGCGGCGCGCTGCGGCGGGCCCAGGAGGCCTTCTTCGCCTCGCTGGACCCGCTGACGCTGGCCGACGTGACCGCGGACCCCACCGGGCCGCTGCTGCTCCAGATCGGCCGCACGCCCTGAGGCCGGCCCGGCTTCAGCTCTCCCGCGCGAGCCAGAGGTCCGGGCCGAACACCTCGTAGTGGATGTCGGCCGGTGCCACGCCCTTCCCGATCAGCTGCGCCCGCACCGCCCGCATGAAGGGCAGCGGACCGCACAGGTACGCGCGCGTGCCCTGCGGTACGGGGATGCCGGTGAGGTCGACCCTGCCGGTGCGGTGGGAGGCGCCGGCGCCGTCCTCGTCGCGGTGGGCGGCCTCCTCGTACCAGAAGTGGACCGCCGCGTCCGGCAGCTTCCCGGCGTAGGCCTCGTGGTCGGCATGCAGGGCGTGTTCGGCGGGGGAGCGGTCGCCGTGTACGACGATCACGGGGCCCTGGTGCCCGGTGTCAGCGAGCTGCCCCAGCATGGCGACGATCGGGGTCACGCCGATGCCGGCGGAGGCGAGGAACAGCGGTGCGGCTGTGTCGTTCCCGGCCAGGACGAGATCGCCGTACGGCGCCGACACACGCAGCCTGTCGCCGACGCGCACGCGCGCGTGGAGGTGGTTCGAGACCTCGCCGTCGGGAGCCGTGCCGCCGCCGCGCACCCGCTTCACGCTGATCTGGCGCAGCGGTGAGCCGGGCGCGGCCGAGAGGCTGTACTGGCGTATCTGCCGTGCCCCGTCCGGCAGCTCGACCTGGACGGAGACGTACTGCCCGGCCCGGAAGTCCACCGCCGGGCCGTCGTCGGCGGGCCGCAGCCGGAAGGTGGCCACGTCGGCGGTCTCCTCGACCCGGGCGACGACCTCCCACTCCCGCCATTCGCTGCCGCCGCGCTCCTCGTACAGCCGCTTCTCGATCGCGATCAGCGCGTTCGCCATCAGCCAGTAGACCTCGTCCCAGGCGGCCGCGACCTCGGGCGTGACGGCCTCGCCGAGCACGTCGGCGATGGCGGCGAACAGGTGCTCGTGGACGAGCGCGTACTGCTCCGCCGTGACGCCCAGGGAGGCGTGCTTGTGGGCGATGCGGGCCAGCATCGCGTCGGGCCGGTCGTCGGGGTGGTCCACGAGGTACGTCGCGAACGCGGCGATCGACCCGGCGAGGGCCTGGCGCTGGGTGCCGGCCGCCTGGTTGCCGCGGTTGAACAGGTCGCGCAGCAGCTCGGGGCGGGCCGCGAACAGCCCGGCGTAGAAGCGCTCGGTGATCTCGCCGATGGCGGCGCCGACGACGGGGAGGGTGGCACGCACGGTGGCGACGGACTGCTCGGACAGCATCAGGTCTCCTCAGGCTCGACCGGGCGGCGCAGGGGCGGCCGCCCGCCCTCCATTAAAACTTGCATCCAAGATGCAAATTAAAGTGGGGTGGGTCCTGTGGGGCCCGGCATTACGGATGTCGGTCCGAGCAGGCACTATGGGCAGCAGAGCAGTTCACCGGGCATCGCGGCGGGACACCTGGCGTTTGCCGGGCGTTCGATCGGAGGTCGCTGCGGCGATCAAGGTGCGCAACGCGCCTGAAACGGTGTTGTGGTGTGATGCTCAGGTGCCCGACCGCCTCCCGCTGCACCGGAGACAGGCGGCCTGACCAGCAAGGATGGGGAAGCGCAAGATGGACAAGCAGCAGGAGTTCGTGCTCCGGACGTTGGAGGAGCGCGACATCCGGTTCGTACGCCTGTGGTTCACGGACGTGCTGGGCTTCCTCAAGTCAGTGGCCGTGGCCCCCGCCGAGCTGGAGCAGGCCTTCGACGAGGGCATCGGCTTCGACGGCTCCGCGATCGAGGGCTTCGCCCGCGTGTACGAGTCCGACATGATCGCCAAGCCGGACCCGTCGACCTTCCAGATCCTGCCCTGGCGCGCCGAGGCCCCCGGCACCGCCCGCATGTTCTGCGACATCCTGATGCCGGACGGCTCCCCGTCCTTCGCGGACCCTCGCTACGTCCTCAAGCGCGCCCTGGCCCGCACCTCCGACCTGGGGTTCACCTTCTACACGCACCCCGAGATCGAGTTCTTCCTGCTGAAGCACAAGCCCCTGGACGGCTCCCGGCCCACCCCGGCCGACGAGTCCGGCTACTTCGACCACACCCCGCAGAACATCGGCATGGACTTCCGCCGCCAGGCGATCACCATGCTGGAGTCGATGGGCATCTCCGTGGAGTTCTCCCACCACGAGGGCGCGCCGGGCCAGCAGGAGATCGACCTGCGCTACGCCGACGCACTGTCCACGGCGGACAACATCATGACGTTCCGCCTGGTCATGAAGCAGGTGGCGCTGGAGCAGGGCGTCCAGGCGACCTTCATGCCGAAGCCGTTCTCCGAGCACCCGGGCAGTGGCATGCACACGCACCTGTCCCTGTTCGAGGGCGACCGCAACGCGTTCTACGAGTCGGGCGCCGAGTACCAGCTCTCCAAGGTCGGCCGCTCCTTCATCGCGGGCCTGCTGCGGCACGCGGCGGAGATCTCCGCGGTCACCAACCAGTGGGTGAACTCCTACAAGCGCATCTGGGGCGGCTCCGAGCGCACCGCGGGCGCCGGCGGCGAGGCCCCGTCGTACATCTGCTGGGGCCACAACAACCGCTCGGCCCTGGTCCGCGTCCCGATGTACAAGCCCGGCAAGACGGGCTCGGCGCGGGTCGAGGTCCGCTCCCTGGACTCCGGCGCCAACCCGTACCTGGCGTACGCCCTCCTGCTGGCCGCCGGCCTCAAGGGCATCGAGGAGGGCTACGAGCTCCCGCCCGGCGCCGAGGACGACGTCTGGGCCCTCTCCAACGCCGAGCGCCGCGCCATGGGCATCGAGCCGCTGCCCCAGAACCTGGGCGAGGCCCTCTCCCTCATGGAACGCAGCGACCTCGTCGCCGAGACACTGGGGGAGCACGTCTTCGACTTCTTCCTGCGCAACAAGCGGCAGGAGTGGGAGGAGTACCGCAGCGAGGTCACGGCGTTCGAGCTGCGGAAGAATCTGCCGGTGCTGTAGGGGCAGGTCAGAGCGGTCTTCGCGCTGATTCGACGCAGGGGGTCCACCGTCACTGACCGTGGACCCCTCGCGTTTCACCGAGCGTCCCCGGCGACTCGGTAGGGTCCGGGACATGACAAAGATTCTGCACCGTGGACTGACCCGTGGTTGAGCTGCGGGATTTCACGCTCGCTGACGGCCGACTGCTCGCAGCCTGGATCGACGGACCGGTTGAGCTGTGGACGTGGTCCGGCATCAACTTCAGCTGGCCGTTGGACGAGCGGCAGTTGGCCGCGTATGCCGCTGAGTCCGCGACGCCGCTGCGCCGGAGCTGGATGGCGATTGATCCGGCCGGTGACCAGGTCGTGGGCCATGCCTCGCTGAGGGTCGACGCGGCGGGGGTCGGCGGGCGGCTCGGACGGGTCCTTGTGGCGCCCGAGGCCCGGGGCAAGGGGTTCGGCACCGCGATGGTGGCGAGGGTGCTGGCAGCCGCGTTCGGGGAGCTGGACCTAGAGCGGGTCGAGTTGGGGGTCTGGGACGACAACTCCAGCGCGGTCAGCCTGTATGAAGGGCTGGGCTTCGTGTGCGATCGGGTACTTCGCGACGTGGAGCAGTTCGCGGGTAAGTCCTGGTCAGCGATGCAGATGAGCTTGCCGAGATCAGCGTGGGCCCCCGGAGTTGCCTCCGGGGTGAGTTCCTGATCCAGCGTGCGCAGTGAGGCTTCGCCGCGGGCGCGGGGGCGTCGTGTTCACGGCCCCCGCGCCCCACGGCGTTACTTCCCGCGCTCGTTCGCCTGTGTCGTCAGCAGCTCGTGCAGCGGCTTCGTGGCCCTCTGGCGGTACTCCTGGATGGACCAGCCGTTGCCGTCGGGGTCCTTGAAGTACATGAAGGTGGCGCCGTCGTCGGGGGTGTACTGGACCGGCTCGGAGATGTCGAGGCCGCGTTCGACCAGTTCCGCGTGGGCGGCCTTGATGTCGGCCACGCAGAGCTGGAGGCCCTGGTAGGAGCCGGGCTCGGGCACGGTCTCGCCCTTGGTCATGTCCCAGATGCTGTCGCCCAGCGCGATCGAACAGCCGGAGCCCGGAGGCGTCAGCTGGACGATGCGCATGCCCGGCATGACCTCCTGGTCGATGTCGACGTGGAAGCCGACCTTGTCCCGGTAGAAGTCGCGGGCCCGGTCGATGTCGCTGACAGGCAGCGGGATCACTTCGAGCGTGAAGTCCATTGCTGTTCCTCCTGGGTGAAACGCCAACGAGTCTGGCTGAACGGCTCACCCTTACCGAAGCCGAAAACCGTGCTCGGCGCCACCGAGTAGACGTAGGCGTGTCCCGCGCCGTGCCGGAAGCAGCCGTCCGCGACGTCGAAGTGCCAGAAGGTGCCGTACTTCGTCTCCCACGCCGCGGCCAGCTTGCGTAGACGGGCCTCGTCGGTGATCCGTACCGCCTCGCCCTCGACCGCCAGGTCGTAGCCCTTGTCCCAGAGGTTCGTGCCCGTCGTCAGGACGAGGTGCGGGTTGGCCGCCAGATTCCGCGCCTTGCGCTCCTCCGGGCCGGTGCAGAAGTGCAGCGCCCCCTGGGACCAGACCGCCGGCAGCGGGGTCACATGCGGCCGCCCGTCCGGCCGTACCGTGGAGATCCAGAACAGCTCGGCCTCGGCCAGCAGCTTCTCCGCCTCGGGCCACGGGACCGCCGTGGCCGTCTCGTCGCTGTAGCGCGCATCCAGCCGGGTCTGCGGTTGTTTCTCGGTCATCGGACGGCCTCCAGATGTGTCGGCGGAATATGTCGCCGGACGTGTCCCTCGACAAGGAAGACCCCGCGGACCCCCCGAACTCATCGGCGCCACTGTCGGACTCTCCGGCTAGGCTCGACCGGGTACGACCTTGATCGGGCGCGCACGACCCCGATCGGACGGGAGGGCGAGCATGACGGCGCCGGGGCGCAGGAGCAGTACCTTCACGCGGCTGCTGCGGCACGGTTTCACCGACCCGTCCGCCGCCGAGCGCCTCCTGGACAGCGACCAGCTCGCGCCGATCAGGAACGACCCGGTCCTGCTGGAGGCCCTCGGCGCCACCGCCGACCCCGACCTCGCCCTGCACGGCCTCGTCCGGCTGCTCGAGGCACAGCCCGGCCCCACGGCCCAGCGGGAGCTGGTGGACACGCTGATAGCGGCCAAGCCCCTGCGCGACCGACTGCTCGGCGTGCTCGGCGCCTCCGCCGCGCTGGCCGACCACCTCGCCAAGCACGCCGGTGACTGGCAGGAACTCGCCATGTACGAGCCGCGGGATCTGCACCCCGGCGTCGAGGAGTTCGAGCGCGGGCTCGCCGGAGCCACCGACCCGGTGTCCCTGCGCGTCGCCTACCGGCGCTGTCTGCTGTCCATCGCCGCCCGTGACGTGTGCGGCACCACCGACCTGGCCCAGACGGCCGCCGAGCTCGCCGACCTCGCCACCGCGACCCTGCGCGCCGCGCTCGCCATCGCCCGCACCGCCGCACCGGAGGACGCCGCACTGTGCCGGCTCGCGGTGATCGCGATGGGCAAGTGCGGGGGCCACGAGCTGAACTACGTCTCCGACGTCGACGTCATCTTCGTCGGCGAGATCGCGGACGGAGCCGACGAGGCCAAGGCCCTGCGCTCGGCCACCAAGATCGCCTCGCACATGATGCGCATCTGCTCGGAGACCACCGTCGAGGGCTCCATCTGGCCGGTCGACGCCAATCTGCGCCCCGAGGGCAGGAACGGCCCCCTCGTGCGCACGCTCAGCAGCCATCTCGCCTACTACCAGCGCTGGGCCAAGACCTGGGAGTTCCAGGCGCTGCTCAAGGCCCGCCCGGTGGCGGGCGACATCGAGCTCGGTGAGGCGTACGTCGCCGCGCTGGAGCCCCTGGTCTGGAAGGTCGCCGAGCGGGAGAACTTCGTCGTCGACGTGCAGAAGATGCGGCGCCGGGTCGTGGAGAACATCCCCGTCGCCGAGCTCGACCGGCAGCTCAAGCTGGGGCCTGGAGGGCTGAGGGACGTCGAATTCGCCGTTCAGCTACTGCAGTTGGTACACGGACGCGACGACGCGTCGCTGCGCAGCGGCACCACGCTCGATGCCTTGCAGGCTCTCGCCGCCGGCGGTTACGTCGGCCGTGCCGACGCCGCACAGCTCGACGCCGCCTACCGCTTCCTGCGCTCGATGGAGCACCGCATCCAGCTCTACCGGCTGCGCCGGACGCACCTGGTGCCCGAGGACGACGCCGACCTGCGCCGCATCGGCCGCTCCCTCGGCCTGCGCGCCGACCCGGTCGCCGAACTGAACCGCGAGTGGAAACGGCACGCGAGCGTCGTACGGCGTCTGCACGAGAAGCTCTTCTACCGGCCGCTGCTCGACGCGGTCGCCCAACTCGCCCCCGGCGAGGCCCGGTTGAGTGCCGGGGCCGCACGCGAGCGGCTGGTCGCGCTCGGGTACGCCGATCCGGCGTCCGCCCTGCGCCATCTGGAGGCGCTGGCCTCCGGCGTCAGCCGCAAGGCGGCGATCCAACGCACCCTGCTGCCCGTCCTGTTGGGCTGGTTCGCCGACTCGGCCGATCCGGACGCGGGTCTGCTGAACTTCCGCAAGGTGTCGGACGCGCTCGGCAAGACGCCTTGGTATCTACGGCTGCTGAGAGACGAAGGCGCCGCCGCCGAGAACCTCGCCCGGGTGCTGTCGGCCGGCCGGCTCGCCCCCGATCTTCTCCTGCGGGCGCCCGAGGCCGTCGCGCTGCTCGGGAACGGGGACGGCGGCAGCGGGCTGGAGCCCCGCTCGCGCGGGCATCTGGAGCAGGAGATCATCGCCGCGGTGAGGCGTGCCGACGGTGACGCCCAGGCGGTCACGGCGGCCCGTGGGGTGCGCCGGCGAGAGCTGTTCCGTACGGCCGCCGCGGACATCGTCGACTCCTACGGCACCGAGACGAAGCCGGCCGAGGCCGACCAGGGCGCCCTCGTGGACCGGGTCGGCGCGGCGGTGTCGAGCCTCACCGCAGCGACGCTGGCGGGGACGCTGCGGGCGGTGGTGCGGGCCGGTTGGGGCGACACCCTGCCCACCCGGTTCGCGATCATCGGGATGGGGCGCTTCGGCGGGCAGGAGCTGGGTTACGGCAGTGACGCGGACGTCTTGTTCGTGCACGAGCCGCAGGACGGCGTCGACGAGCACGAGGCCGCGGTCGCCGCGAACCGGGTCGTCGAGGAGATGCGACGGCTGCTGCAGATCCCGAGTGCGGATCCGCCGCTGCTGATCGACGCCGATCTGCGACCCGAGGGCAAGTCGGGGCCACTGGTCCGGACGCTGAAGTCGTACGGGGCGTACTACCGCCGGTGGTCGCTGGTGTGGGAGTCGCAGGCGCTGCTGCGGGCCGAGGCGATGGCGGGGGACGCGGATCTGGGGCGCCGGTTCATCGAGATGATCGATCCGCTGCGGTATCCCGCGGGCGGGCTCGGTGAGGACGCCGTGCGGGAGATCCGGCGGCTGAAGGCGCGCATGGAGTCCGAGCGGCTGCCTCGCGGTGCCGACCCCAAGTTGCACACCAAGCTCGGGCCGGGCGGGCTCTCCGACGTCGAGTGGACGGTTCAGCTTCTTCAGATGCAGCACGGCTCGGACGTGTCGGGGCTGCGGACGACCCGGACTCGGGAGGCTCTCGGCGCCGCTCGCGGCGCCGGGCTCATCTCGGACGAGGACGCGGCGACCCTGGATGAGGCCTGGGTGCTGGCGACTCGGGTGCGCAATGCCGTGATGCTGGTGCGCGGGCGGGCCGGCGACACGTTTCCGTCGGACGCGCGGGAGCTGGCCGCTGTGGGGCGTTACCTGGGGTACGAGCTCGGTCACGTGGGGGACATGCTCGACGCCTACCGGCGTACCGCTCGGCGGGCCCGGGGTGTGGTGGACGAGCTGTTCTACGGAGGGTGACACGTCCCTCCGGGGGATGGGCCGGATGCCTGCGGCGGCCTGTGCGGTCCCGGTGGGGGTGCGCGTAGCGCCTAGCGGTGTGGTTGAGGTCGGGGCCGTGCCGGGGGGTGTCCGTCCTCGGTCGGGCGGCTCGGTTCCTCGGAAGGCTGCTCGGCGTTGACGCCCGCCGCTGCGGGCGGACACCCCCCGGCACGGCCCCTTCCCGCCGTGGGCGACTGCGGGCCCGTGCGGGGTACCGCCACTCGCCTGGGCAGTGCGTGCGGCAGCTTTCCGTACCAGAGGCGGGCCACCGTGTAGCCGAACGCCAGGCAGACGAGGCCTCCTACCGCGTCCAGCCAGAAGTGGTTGGCCGTGGCGACGATCACCAGCAGTGTTGCCGTGGGGTAAAGGAGGCCCAGGACGCGGACCCAGGGGACGCGTGCCAGGGCGAAGATCGTCAGGCCGCTCCAGACGGACCAGCCGATGTGCATGGACGGCATGGCGGCGTACTGGTTCGACATGTTCTTCAGGTCGCCCGAGGCCATCGAACCCCAGGTGTCGTGGACCAGCACCGTGTCGATGAAGCCGGTGTTGGTCATCAACCGTGGGGGAGCGAGCGGATACAGGTAGTAACCGACCAGGGCCACGCCTGTAGTGGCGAACAGGACCAGGCGGGTGGCCGCGTAGCGGCCGGGGTGGCTGCGGTAGAGCCAGATCAGGACGCCGAGGGTGATGATGAAGTGCAGCGTCGCGTAGTAATAGTTCATGCCGACGATGAGCCAAGTCACCGAGTTCACGGCGTGGTTGATCGACTCTTCGACCGCGATGCCGAGTTGGTGCTCCAGCTTCCAGAGCCAGTCGGCGTTGTGCAGGGCCTCGGTCCGCTGTTCCGGGACCGCGTTGCGGATCAGTGAGTACGTCCAGTAGCTCACCGCGATCAGCAGGATCTCGAACCAGAGGCGTGGGCGGCGCGGAGTGCGCAGGCGGCGCAGGGGCCCCCGCCCCGTCTCTTCCGCGACGGGGGGCAGAACGGCCGCTTCCCGGCCTTCCAGTGTCGTCACGGTGGTGTCACCCATGGGCACAGAGTCTGCCAGAAAAGACTTCCCCGACCGATCATCCCCCGGTTGGGTTGAGGATGCACGTTCTACGGCCGGCGTACAGCTCCATACTCCTACCAACGCAGGGGAGGGATGGGTCTATTCTCCGCCTCACGGACGACTTACGGACGAATCCTGTCACCGGGTGCCGAAGCCGTCGAACCCCGCACCACCAGCTCCGGCATGAACACGAACTCGCTGTGGGGGGCGGGAGTCCCGCCGATCTCCTCGAGGAGCGTGCGTACCGCGGCCTGGCCCATCGCCGGGACCGGCTTGCGGACCGTGGTGAGGGGCGGGTCGGTGAAGGCGATCAGGGGGGAGTCGTCGAAGCCGACGACCGAGATGTCCTTGGGGACGTCGAGGCCGAGTTGCCGGGCCGCCCGTATCGCGCCCAGCGCCATCATGTCGCTGGCGCAGACGATCGCGGTGCAGTCGCGGTCGATCAGGGCCGTGGCGGCGGCCTGGCCACCCTCCAGGGTGTAGAGGGAGTGCTGGATCAGCTCGGTCTCGATGACGTTCGTCGGCAGGTTCAGCTGGTCCTGCATGGTGCGGACGAAGCCCTCGATCTTGCGCTGGACCGGCACGAAGCGCTTGGGGCCCAGGGCCAGGCCGATGCGGGTGTGCCCCAGCGAGGCGAGGTGGGTGACTGCCAGGTTCATCGCCGCGCGGTCGTCGGGGGAGATGAAAGGTGCCTGGACCTTCGGGGAGAAGCCGTCGACCAGGACGAAGGGGACACCCTGCGCGCGCAGCGTTTCGTAGCGCTGCATGTCGGCGGTGGTGTCGGCGTGGAGGCCGGAGACGTAGATGATGCCCGCCACTCCGCGGTCGACGAGCATCTCCGTCAGCTCGTCCTCCGTCGAGCCGCCCGGCGTCTGTGTGGCCAGCACCGGGGTGTAGCCCTGCCTGGTGAGGGCTTGGCCGATGACCTGGGCCAGGGCCGGGAATATCGGGTTCTCCAGCTCCGGGGTGATCAGGCCGACCAGGCCCTCGCTGCGCTGGCGCAGGCGTACGGGGCGTTCGTAGCCGAGCACGTCGAGTGCGGCCAGCACGGACTGGCGGGTGGTCGAAGCGACGCCCGGCTTCCCGTTGAGGACGCGGCTGACGGTCGCTTCGCTGACCCCCGCCTGAGCAGCGATGTCGGCAAGCCGTGTGGTCACGGCACTGGACTGTACCGGCCGTATGTCGCCTTGCACACCAATCGGACGCCGTGGGCGACCGGTTGGCCGTCGCGGCCCGCGCTGCTGCGTCATCGCGCTCCCTCGTGAAAGTGATGGCAAGAGCTTGCAGAGTCTTGCACAACCCGCCTCTGTGCCGCTCCACCGTTGAAAAGAAGCGTCTCATGGTGGTCGCCGAGCGGTCACGCCCGGATAACTTCGACGTTCCCTTGCACTTTTTTTCTGCAAGGTCTTTCGTAAGTCTTTCAACGCTGTTACGTTCACGTCGCCCGGCGGCCGCAACGGCGCAGTCGGCAAGACAGCAGAGGCAGGCAGACGGGGCCGCCTCCGCATCACACGGGCTTTCACCCTCAAGGAGATCTCATGCGGCGTGGCATAGCGGCCACCGCGCTGGTGGCGTCCCTCGCCCTCGCGGCGACGGCCTGCGGCGGAAGTGACAGCGGCGACAGTGCCGACGGGCCGGTCACCATCACCTGGTGGGACACCTCCAACGCCACCAACGAGGCACCGACGTACCAGGCCTTGGTCAAGGAGTTCGAGGCCGCCAACAAGGACGTCAAGGTCAAGTACGTCAACGTGCCGTTCGACCAGGCGCAGAACAAGTTCGACACCGCCGCCGGCTCCAAGGGCGCCCCGGACATCCTGCGCTCCGAGGTCGGCTGGACCCCCGCCTTCGCCAAGAAGGGCTTCTTCCTGCCGCTGGACGGCACCGAGGCCCTCGCCGACCAGGCCAAGTTCCAGCCCAGCCTGATCGAGCAGGCCAAGTACGAGGACAAGGTCTACGGCGTTCCGTTCACCACGGACACCCTCGCCTTCGTCTACAACAAGGACCTGTTCAAGGAGGCCGGCGTCGAGGCCCCCAAGACCTGGGACGACCTGAAGAAGGCCGCCGCCAAGATCAAGGACAAGACCGGCGTCGACGGATACTGGGGCTCCACCCAGGCCTACTACGCCCAGACGTTCCTCTACGGCGAGGGCACCGACACCGTCGACGCCGACGCCAAGAAGATCACCGTCGCGGGCGCCGAGGCCAAGAAGGGCTATGGCACCTGGCTGAGCCTCTTCGACGGCAAGGGCCTGCACAAGGCCGACACCACCGCTGACGCCTACGCCCACATCCAGGAGGCGTTCGTCAACGGCAAGGTCGCCGCGATCATGCAGGGCCCCTGGGAGATCACCAACTTCTACAAGGGCTCCGCGTTCAAGGACAAGAGCAACCTCGGCATCGCCACCGTCCCGGCCGGCTCGTCCGGCAAGGCGGGCGCGCCGACCGGTGGTCACAACCTCTCCGTGTACGCCGGCTCCGACGAGGCCCACCAGAAGGCCGCGCTGAAGTTCGTGAACTTCATGACGTCGCAGAAGGCACAGGAGACGATCGCGCTCAAGAACTCCACGCTGCCGGTCCGTGACGACGCCTACACCGCCGAGGTCAAGGCCGACCCGGGCATCGCCGGCTACCAGACCGTCCTCGCCTCCGCCCAGCCGCGTCCCGCGCTGCCCGAGTACAGCTCCCTGTGGGGTCCGCTGGACACCGAGCTGCTGAAGGTCGCCGGTGGCAAGGAGTCCCTCGACAAGGGTCTGAGCACCGCCGAGACCTCCATCGCCAAGCTGGTCCCGGACTTCAGCAAGTGACCCCGAGTGGCCGCCGGAACTTCCTGACCATGGGGGGAGAGTTCCGGCGGCCACCGGCCTGTGTGCCGTACACCCCCTGATCTGCCGAACTTCGAGAAGGTTGTCGAACCATGACAGTCGCCATCGACCGCGCGACCGGCAAGCGCCGCGGTGACCGCGCGCCGCGGCCCGGGCTGGGCCAGCGCCTGAAGCACGGCTACCAGAAGCACTGGTATGCCTACGCGATGATCGCCCCGGTGGTGATCGTCCTCGGCGTTCTCGTGCTGTATCCGCTGGTGTACGGCTTCTACCTCACGCTCACCGACGCCAACAGCCTCAACTCGGCCCGCACGATCGGCGTCAACGAGATCGAGGCCACCTACAAGTTCATCGGCTTCGACAACTACGCCGACATCCTGTGGGGCGAGACGGCCTACGACCGCTTCTGGTCGCACTTCATCTGGACGATCTTCTGGACGGCGGCCTGCGTCACCCTGCACTACACCATCGGCCTGGGTCTCGCCCTGCTGCTCAACCAGAAGCTGCGCGGCCGCACCCTGTACCGGCTGATCCTGATCCTGCCGTGGGCCGTGCCGACCTTCGTCACCGTCTTCGGCTGGCGGTTCATGCTCGCCGACGGCGGCATCATCAACTCGTTCCTGGAGACGCTGCACCTGCCGACGCCGCTGTGGCTCGAGGACACCTTCTGGCAGCGGTTCGCCGCGATCATGGTGAACACCTGGTGCGGTGTTCCGTTCATGATGCTCTCGCTGCTCGGCGGACTGCAGTCCATCGACTCCTCGCTCTACGAGGCCGCCGAGATGGACGGCGCGAGCAGGTGGCAGCAGTTCCGGTACGTCACCGTGCCGGGCCTGCGGTCCGTGAGCTCCACCGTCGTACTCCTCGGCATCATCTGGACCTTCAACCAGTTCGCCATCATCTTCCTGCTGTTCGGCGACACCGCCCCGGACGCGCAGATCCTCGTCACCTGGGCCTACTACCTCGGCTTCGGACAGCAGCCGCGCGACTTCGCGCAGTCGGCCGCCTACGGCATCCTGCTGCTGGCCATCCTGATCGTCTTCACCTCCTTCTACCGCCGCTGGCTGAACCGCAATGATCCGCAGCTCGCGATCTGAGGCAGGAGTCCCCATGAGCACCACGACCGTCAAGACCACTGCTCCGGCGGACCAGCCCCCCAAGTCGCCGGCCGCGCCGCGCGGGGTCCGCCGGGGCGAGAACAGCCGCAGGACGTCCGTCGTCTCCCACGGCATCCTGATCGTGGCGAGCCTGATCGCGCTGTTCCCCGTCGTCTGGCTGGTCTTCCTTTCCCTCGGCCCGGACAAGGACGACTACCTCCACCCCGGTGGCATCTGGGGGAAGATGACGCTGGACAACTACACGTTCGTCCTGCAGGAGACCAAGTTCTTCGACTGGCTGACGAGCACCCTGATCGTCACGCTGGGCACCACGCTCATCGGCGTCGTCATCGCCGCCACCACCGGCTACGCGGTCTCGCGGATGCGCTTCCCGGGCTACAAGAAGTTCATGTGGGTGCTGCTCGTGACCCAGATGTTCCCGGTGGCCGTACTGATGGTGCCGATGTACCAGATCCTGTCCGGGCTGCAGCTCGTCGACAGCTACCTCGGTCTCATCCTCGTCTACTGCACGACGACGGTGCCGTACTGTGCCTGGCTGATGAAGGGCTACTTCGACACGATCCCGTTCGAGATCGACGAGGCCGGACGCGTCGACGGGCTGAGCCCCTTCGGCACGTTCGCGCGGCTGATCCTTCCGCTCGCCAAGCCGGGCCTGGCGGTCGCCGCGTTCTACAGCTTCCTCACGGCCTTCGGCGAGGTCGCGTTCGCGTCGACGTTCATGCTGTCCGACACGAAGTACACGTTCGCGGTCGGATTGCAGACCTTCGTCAGTGAGCATGACGCGCAGCGGAATCTCATGGCCGCGACGGCCGTGCTCATCGCCATACCTGTCTCGGCGTTCTTCTACTTCGTGCAGAAGAACCTGGTCACCGGGCTTACCGCGGGCGGCACCAAGGGGTGAGCCGTGCCGGCAGTGCCCCGGCGGGCAGTCGGTCGTGTGCCGCGCCGTCGTGGCTGGTCGCGCAGTTCCCCGCGCCCCTGAGGCTGAGCCCCCCCGAAACCCGAGGCGGCCGCTGTGGCCATCCGACCCCGCTGTCATTGCGGCCGCCTCGTACCCATTCACCCCCATGACCCGAACCTCATTACGCAACAAGGACGCCATGAGCCAGCACCCCACCGCACCGGCCGAAAACTCCGCCGTCGTCACCGTCGCCAAGCGCCGCGACTGGTGGCGGGACGCGGTGATCTACCAGGTCTATCCGCGCAGCTTCGCCGACAGCAACGGTGACGGCATGGGCGATCTGGAAGGCGTACGCTCCCGACTCCCGTACCTGCGTGACCTCGGCGTGGACGCCGTGTGGCTGAGCCCCTTCTACGCCTCGCCGCAGGCCGACGCCGGCTACGACGTGGCCGACTACCGGGCCGTCGACCCGATGTTCGGCAACCTCCTCGACGCCGACGCGCTGATCCGTGACGCCCATGAGCTGGGTCTGAGGATCATCGTCGACCTGGTCCCCAACCACTCCTCCGACCAGCACGAGTGGTTCAAGCGTGCCGTCGCGGAGGGGCCGGGCTCCCCGCTGCGGGACCGCTACCACTTCCGCCCCGGCAAGGGCGCGGACGGCGCGCTCCCGCCCAACGACTGGGAGTCGATCTTCGGCGGCCCGGCCTGGACCCGGGTCACCGAGCCGGACGGCACGCCCGGCGAGTGGTACCTGCACCTCTTCGCCCCCGAGCAGCCCGACTTCAACTGGGAGCACCCGGCGGTCGGGGACGAGTTCCGCTCGATTCTCCGCTTCTGGCTCGACATGGGCGTCGACGGCTTCCGTATCGACGTGGCCCACGGCCTGGTGAAGGCCGAGGGGCTGCCCGACCTCGGATCCCACGATCAGCTCAAGCTGCTGGGCAACGATGTCATGCCGTTCTTCGACCAGGACGGTGTGCATGCCGTCTACCGCCAGTGGCGCACGATCCTCGACGAGTACGCCGGCGAGCGGATCTTCGTGGCGGAGGCCTGGACCCCGACCGTCGAGCGCACCGCCAACTACGTGCGCCCCGACGAGCTCCACCAGGCCTTCAACTTCCAGTACCTGTCGACGGAGTGGGACGCCAAGGAGCTCCGCGAGGTCGTCGACCGCACCCTGGACGCGATGCGCCCGGTGGGCGCCCCGGCGACCTGGGTGCTGTCCAACCACGACGTCACCCGCCACGCCACCCGCTTCGCCAACCCGCCCGGCCTCGGCACCCAGATCCGCACGGCGGGCGACCGCGAACTGGGGTTGCGGCGGGCGCGGGCGGCCAGCCTGCTGATGCTCGCGCTGCCCGGTTCGGCGTACGTCTACCAGGGCGAGGAGCTGGGCCTGCCGGACGTCGTCGACCTGCCGGACGAGGTGCGCCAGGACCCGGCGTACTTCCGCGGCGAGGGCCAGGACGGCTTCCGCGACGGCTGCCGGGTGCCGATCCCGTGGACGCGTACGGGATCGTCGTACGGCTTCGGCACGGGTGGCAGCTGGCTGCCGCAGCCGAAGGGGTGGGGCGAGCTGAGCATCGAGGCCCAGACCGGCGACCCCGACTCCACCCTGGAGCTGTACCGCTCGGCGCTGGCCGTGCGCCGCTCGCAGCCCGACCTGGGCGCGGGGGACGCGGTGGAGTGGCTGAAGGCCCCCGAGGGCGTCCTCGCCTTCCGGCGCGGGGAGTTCGTCTGCGTCGCCAACACCGGCGAGGAGTCGGTGACGACCCCGGCGTACGGGCGCGTGCTGCTCGCCAGCGGCGAGATCAGCGAGACGGACGGCGAGGCGAAGGTGCCGGGCGACACGACGGTGTGGTGGACGACGGCCTGACGTCTCTCAAGTAGCCAGGGCCCGCTGCCTTTTCAGCAGCGGGCCCTCTGCCTTTCCTCGGATGACGTCAGCAGCCGTCGCGCGGCGCAGCGGCGGTTGGGCGCTTCAACGCCTGGTGAGCGTGAGGGAGTTGAGAAGGGCGCGTCAAGGTTGCGGATGAAAGTACTTGCTATGACTTTCAACTCTCTTGCTGTAAACCTTTCGTGGCGGTACGTTCACGCCGGCGCCCGGCAAAGACGCCTGGCCGTCATCGCAAGGAGTTACGCCTGTGATATCGAGATGGTCCGTCACCGCGACCGCGACCGTGCTCGCCGCCACTTCGGCGGCCCTGATGGCCCCCGCGGCCCCCGCGTCCGCCTCCCCGCCCGGCTCCAAGGACGTCACCGCGGTGATGTTCGAGTGGAACTTCGCCTCGGTCGCCAAGGAGTGCACCAGCACCCTCGGCCCCGCCGGCTACGGCTACGTCCAGGTCTCCCCGCCCGCCGAGCACATCCAGGGCTCGCAGTGGTGGACGTCGTACCAGCCCGTCAGTTACAAGATCGCCGGCCGGCTCGGGGACCGGACGGCCTTCCAGAACATGGTGAACACCTGCCACGCGGCCGGGGTGAAGGTCGTCGCCGACACCGTCATCAACCACATGTCCGCGGGCAGCGGCACCGGCACCGGCGGGTCGTCGTACACGAAGTACAACTACCCCGGTCTGTACTCCTCCTTCGACTTCGACGACTGCACCGCGCAGATCACCAACTACGCGGACCGCGCGAACGTCCAGAACTGTGAACTCGTCGGCCTCGCCGACCTCGACACCGGCGAGTCCTACGTCCGCGGTGCCATCGCCGGGTACATGAACGACCTGCTCTCCCTCGGCGTCGACGGCTTCCGTATCGACGCGGCCAAGCACATCCCGGCCGCCGACCTCGCCAACATCAAGTCGCGCCTGAGCAACCCGTCGGTCTACTGGAAGCAGGAGGTCATCTACGGCAGCGGGGAGGCCGTCCAGCCCACCGAGTACACGGGCAACGGCGACGTCCAGGAGTTCCGCTACGCCTACGACCTCAAGCGCGTCTTCAACAACGAGAACCTCGCCTATCTGAAGAACTACGGCGAGGGCTGGGGCTACATGAACAGCGGTGTCTCCGGTGTCTTCGTCGACAACCACGACACCGAGCGCAACGGCTCCACGCTCAACTACAAGGACGGCGCCAACTACACGCTGGCCAGCGTGTTCATGCTGGCCTACCCGTACGGCGCCCCCGACATCAACTCCGGCTACGAGTTCACCGACCACGACGCGGGCCCGCCCAACGGCGGTGCGGTCAACGCCTGCTGGCAGAACGGCTGGAAGTGCCAGCACGCCTGGCCGGAGATCAAGTCGATGGTCGCCTTCCGCAACGCCACGCGCGGTGAGTCGGTCACCAACTGGTGGGACAACGGCGGCGACGCCATCGCCTTCGGGCGGGGCGGCAAGGGCTACGTCGCCATCAACCACGAGTCGAGCAGCCTGACCCGCACCTACCAGACGTCCCTGGCGGCAGGAACGTACTGCAACGTGCAGAACAACACGAGCGTGACGGTGAACTCCAGCGGGCAGTTCACGGCCACCCTCGGCTCCAACACCGCCCTGGCGATCTACGCCGGCAGGACGAGCTGCTGAGCCGTCACGCCCTTCGCACGGCCACCCCTGTCATGCCTGTACACGCCGGCGCAGGGGTGGCCGTCCGAGTATCTCGATGTACATGATCCGGCCGTTCACGACGTCGAGGATCAGATCGCCCGACGAGGGCAACAGCGGCACACACCGATGGCCCGGGCCGTACGGCTGTCCGCCTGGATGATCCGACGTCCGGATGCTCTGGCAGAAGTCGTCCCCGCAGCCGCACTCGCCGACCATGCGGACGTCCCGTACGCATATGGCCAGCTCGCGTTCGCCCTCCTCCTCCAGGAGCCGGACCAGCTCGTCGACGAGCTCCGGGAAGACCTCGCGAACGAGGGGCGGTTCCTGCTCCATACGGGGACGGTAGGCAGAAGCCGGCGGGCGTGGCGAGCGATTATGCGCCCTGCCCCGGTGGCTCGGACTGCGGACACCGGGCAACTCGCCCTGCCGAGAGCCTTGCTGAAAGTTCTTACCGATGCTTTCAAGCCTCTTGCTGTAAGCCTTGCCGCGGCGATACGGTCGCGCGGGGTCGGACCCACTGAGCCGTAATCGCAAGGAGCCCATCTGTGATAGCGAGATGGCCGACGCCGTCGAGGCGCCGAACCACCCATGTCGGACGGGTCGCTGCGGTCACCGTGACCGCGCTGGCCGCAGCACTCGTCCAGCCCCTCGCGGCGCGGGCACAGACCCCGCCGCCGCCCCCGTCCGACGCCAGGCTCGCGGCCGAGCCCGCCCGGCACGAGGCCACCCGCGACCAGTTCTACTTCGTCCTGCCGGACCGTTTCGCCAACGGCGACGCGAGCAACGACAAGGGCGGCCTGACCGGTTCCCGCCTCTCCACCGGCTACGACCCCACCGACAAGGGCTTCTACCAGGGCGGCGACCTCAAGGGGCTGACCAAGCGCCTCGACTACATCAAGGGTCTCGGCACCACCGCCATCTGGATGGCGCCGATCTTCAAGAACCAGCCCGTGCAGGGCACCGGCGCCAACGCCTCGGCCGCGTACCACGGCTACTGGATCACCGACTTCACCCAGGTCGACCCGCACTTCGGCACCAACAAGGACCTGGAGACCCTCATCTCCAAGGCCCACGCCAAGGGCATGAAGGTCTTCTTCGACGTCATCACCAACCACACGGCCGATGTCGTCGACTATGAGGAGAAGTCGTACGACTACCTCTCCAAGGGCGCCTTCCCGTACCTGACGAAGGACGGCAAGCCCTTCGACGACGCCGACTACGCGGACGGGAAGTCCGGGTTCCCTGCGGTCGGCACCGGCTCCTTCCCGCGCACGCCGGCCGTCCCCGCCGCGAAGAAGAACGTCAAGGTTCCGTCGTGGCTCAACGACCCGACGATGTACCACAACCGCGGCGACTCCACCTTCGCCGGTGAGAGCTCCACCCACGGCGACTTCGGCGGCCTCGACGACCTGTGGACCGAGCGTCCCGAGGTCGTCAGCGGCATGGAGAAGATCTACCAGCGCTGGGTCAGGGACTTCGACATCGACGGCTTCCGGATCGACACCGTGAAGCACGTCAACATGGAGTTCTGGACCCAGTGGGCCACGGCGCTGGACTCCTACGCCGCCAAGCAGGGCCGCGACGACTTCTTCATGTTCGGCGAGGTGTACTCCGCCGACACGTCGGTCACATCGCCGTACGTCACCGAAGGCCGCCTCGACTCCACACTCGACTTCCCCTTCCAGGAGGCGGCACGGCAGTACGCCTCCCAGGGCGGCACCGCGCAGAAGCTGGCCTCCGTCTTCGGCGACGACTACAAGTACACGACCGACAAGGCCAACGCGTACGAGCAGGTCACCTTCCTCGGCAACCACGACATGGGCCGCATCGGGTACTTCCTGAACCAGGACAACCCGAAGGCGACCGACGCCGAGCTGCTCAAGAAGGACAAGCTCGCCAACGAGCTGATGTTCCTCAGCCGCGGCAACCCGGTCGTCTACTACGGCGACGAGCAGGGCTTCACCGGCGCCGGCGGCGACAAGGACGCCCGCCAGACCCTGTTCGCCTCGAAGACCGCCGACTACCTCGACGACGACCAGCTCGGCACCGACCGCACGCACGCGAGCGACGCCTACGACACGAGTGCGCCGCTGTACCGGCAGATCGCCGAGCTCTCCGCGCTCCGCAAGGCCAACCCCGCCCTCGCCGACGGAATCCAGACCGAGCGGTACGCGGCCGACGGCGCCGGGATCTACGCCTTCTCGCGCACCGCCGCCAAGTCGGGCACGGAGTACGTCGTCGCGTTCAACAACGCGGACGAGGCGAAGACGGCGACCTTCGCCACCGGTTCGGCCGGCATGACGTTCAAGGGGATCCACGGGACGCGCGACTCGGTCAGGAGCGACGCCGACAAGAAGGTCACCGTCACCGTCCCGGCCGGCTCGGCGATCGTCCTCAAGGCGACCGGCACGCCCGCGAAGCCCGCCACCGCGCCGACCCTGACCCTCAAGGCCCCCGCCGCCGGCGCCACCGGCACGGTGGAGATCGGCGCGGACGTCGACGGCGGACAGCTCAACCGCGTCGTGTTCGCAGCCCAGGTCGGCAACGGCAAGTGGCGTACCCTCGGCTCCGCCGACCACGCCCCGTACAAGGTCACGCAGGCCATCGGCAAGGACGTACCCGCCGGAACGGCCCTGCGCTACAAGGCCGTCGTCATCGACTCGGCCGGCCGCACCGCCAGTGCCACGGCGGCCTCCACCACCGGCACCCCGCCCGCCCCCGAGATCCCCGGCGCCGCCTCCCGCGACTACGCGGTCGTCCACTACAAGCGCACCGACGGCGACTACGCGAACTGGGGCCTGTACGCCTGGGGCGACCTCGCCGACGGCGAGGCCACGAACTGGCCGGACAGTCACCCCTTCGTCGGCCGGGACGCGTACGGCGCCTTCGCCTACGTCAAGCTGAAGCCGGGCGCGACGAACGTCGGCTTCCTCGTCATCGACAAGGACGGCAACAAGGACGTCTCCGCCGACCGCACGATCGACCTCGGCAAGACCGGCGAGATCTGGATCGAGCAGGGCAAGGAGGCCGTCCGCACCGAGAAGCCCGCGGCCGACTATCCGGCGCCGGACAAGTCCAAGGCCGTCCTGCACTACCACCGCGCCGACGGGAACTACGACGGCTGGGGACTGCACACCTGGACGGGTGCCGCGAACCCCACCGAGTGGTCGAACCCCCTGAAGCCGGTCAAGACTGATGCCTATGGTGCGGTCTTCGAGGTACCGCTCACCGACGGTGCCACCAGCCTCAGCTACATCCTCCACAAGGGCGACGAGAAGGACCTGCCCGCCGACCAGTCGCTCGACCTCACGGCGAACGGCCATGAGGTGTGGCTGTTGAGCGGCCAGGAGAAGTACCTGCTCCCGCAGCCCGCGGGGTCCGCGGCGGCGCTCGACCTGAGCACCTCCAAGGCGGTCTGGATCGACCGGAACACGGTCGCCTGGAAGGGCTCCGAGGCCGCCGCCTCCACCCAGCTGCTCTACAGCCGGGACGGCGAGATCGCGGTCGAGGAAGGCACCGTGACCGGTGCCGCCAAGTGGCTGCGTCTGTCCAAGAGCTCCCTCACCGACACCCAGAAGGCGCAGTTCCCGCACCTCAAGGACTACACCGCCTGGTCCGTCGACCCGCGCGACCGCGACCGGGTCCGCGAGGCCCTCGCCGGCCAGGTCGTCGCCTCCCAGCGGGCCGCGAACGGGGCCGTGCTCGCGGCGACCGGCGTCCAGATCGCGGGCGTGCTCGACGACCTGTACGCCGGGGCGGCGAAGGCCGACCTCGGGCCGACCTTCGACAAGGGCCGTCCGACGCTGTCCGTCTGGGCGCCCACGGCACAGTCGGTCAAGCTGGAGATCGGCGACTCGACCGTCGCCATGAAGCGGAACGCCGGCACCGGCGTCTGGTCCGTCACCGGCCCGGGATCCTGGAAGGGCAAGCCCTACCGGTACGTCGTCAAGGTCTGGGCGCCCGGCGTCCAGAAGGTCGTCACCAACAAGGTCACCGACCCCTACTCGGTCGCCCTGACCACCGACTCCGAGCGCAGCCTCGTCGTCGACCTGCGCGACAAGACCCTGGCGCCGAGCGGCTGGACCTCCTACACCAAGCCCAAGGCCGTACCGCTGAAGGACGCCCAGATCCAGGAGCTGCACGTCCGGGACTTCTCCGTCGAGGACAGCACGGCGAAGAACCGGGGCACCTACCTCGCCTTCACGGACAGGGACAGCGACGGCTCCAAGCACCTGCGTGAGCTGGCGAAGGCGGGCACGTCGTACGTCCACCTGCTGCCGGCCTTCGACATCGCCACGATCCCCGAACGCCGCGAGGACCAGGCGACCGTCGGCTGCGACCTCGCCGCCTTCCCGGCCGACTCCGACAAGCAGCAGGAGTGCGTGGCGAAGATCGCCGCGAAGGACGCCTACAACTGGGGCTACGACCCGTACCACTACACGGTCCCCGAAGGCTCGTACGCCACCGACCCCGACGGCACCGGCCGCACGGTCGAGTTCCGCAGGATGGTCAAGGCGCTGAACGAGGACGGTCTGCGGGTCGTCATGGACGTCGTCTACAACCACACGGCGGCAAGTGGTCAGGCGGACACCTCCGTCCTCGACCGGATCGTCCCCGGCTACTACCAGCGCCTGCTCGCCGACGGCTCGGTCGCCAACAGCACCTGCTGCGCCAACACGGCCACCGAGAACGCCATGATGGGCAAGCTGGTCGTCGACTCGATCGTCACCTGGGCCAAGGAGTACAAGGTCGACGGCTTCCGCTTCGACCTGATGGGCCACCACCCGAAGGCCAACATCCTGGCCGTGCGCAAGGCCCTCGACGCGCTGACCCTCGCCAAGGACGGCGTCGACGGCAAGAAGATCATCCTGTACGGCGAGGGCTGGAACTTCGGCGAGGTCGCCGACGACGCCCGCTTCACGCAGGCCACCCAGAAGAACATGGCCGGCACCGGCATCGCGACCTTCTCCGACCGGGCGCGGGACGCCGTGCGCGGCGGCGGGCCCTTCGACGAGGACCCCGGCGTCCAGGGCTTCGCGTCCGGGCTGTTCACCGACCCCAACTCGTCGGAGAGCAACGGCACTTCCGCGGAGCAGAAGGCGCGGCTGCTGCACTACCAGGACCTGATCAAGGTCGGCCTGTCCGGCAACCTCGCCGGGTACCGGTTCACCGACACCGCCGGCAAGGAGGTCACCGGCGCCGAGGTCGACTACAACGGCCAGCCCGCCGGGTACGCGGACGCCCCCGGCGACGCCCTCGCCTACGCGGACGCGCACGACAACGAGTCGCTGTTCGACGCGCTCGCCTTCAAGCTGCCGAAGGACACGTCGGCCGCCGCCCGGGCCCGTATGCAGGTCCTCGCCATGGCCACGGCCACCCTGTCGCAGGGACCGGCCCTGTCCCAGGCCGGCACCGACCTGCTGCGCTCCAAGTCGCTGGACCGCAACTCCTACGACAGCGGCGACTGGTTCAACGCCATCCACTGGAACTGCGCCGACGGCAACGGCTTCGGGCGGGGGCTGCCGCCGGCCGCCGACAACCAGTCCAAGTGGCCGTACGCCAAGCCCCTGCTGAGCACCGTGAAGGTGGGATGCGAGCAGATCGAGGGGGCCTCGGCGGCGTACCGGGACCTGTTGAGCATCCGTTCGACGGAGGGTGCCTTCTCCCTGGGTACGACCGGTCAGGTGCAGTCGAAGTTGTCCTTCCCGCTGTCCGGGAAGGACGAGACGCCCGGCGTGATCACCATGCGGCTCGGTGACCTCGTCGTCGTCTTCAACGCGACGCCCGAGCAGCAGGAGCAGCGGATCGCCTCGCTGGCCGGCGAGGGCTATCGACTGCATTCGGTGCAGGCCTCGGGCGCGGACCCTATCGTCAAGTCCTCGTCCTACGAGCGGGAATCCGGCACGTTCGCCGTTCCGGGGCGTACTGTCGCCGTCTTCTCACGGGCCCTTTGATACGGCACTAAGTTGAGTGGGGCGGACCCGGTCACGGGCCGCCCCACTCGTGCGTATCCGAGGGCTCCCGACGATGGACGGTTTCGGCAAGCAGGCGGACACGACCGTGATGGTCGTCGACGACGTCTCGACCAACCGCTTCGCCATGGGCGCCGTGCTGCGCCGCGCGGGCCATGACGTCGTACCGGTCGCGAGCGCGGGGGAGGCGCTGAGCGAGCTCGACATACGGCTGCGCGCGGGCGCCCTGCCCGACGTGGCCCTCGTCGACGTGGGGCTGCCCGACATGAGCGGCTTCGAACTGTGCCGCCTGGTCAAGGCCCGGCCGTCCATGGCCGCCCTGCCCGTCGTCCACTTCTCCGCCATGGCCGTGGACCCGGGGGACCGGTGCCGGGGTCTCGACGCGGGCGCCGACGCCTACCTGACCGTGCCGGCCGAACCGAGCGAGATCGAGGCCGTCGTACGGGCCGCCGTGCGCGGGGCGCGCCGGCGCAGCGCGGCCGAGGTGCTCGCGCACCGGCTGACGCTGCTGTCGGAGGCGATCGTCACCGTGCAGACCGCGCGCTGTCTGGGGGAGCTGGCCGACGCCGCCGCCGCGGGCACGGCCCGGCTCACCGGGACACCCGCCGTCGTCTTCGTGATCGGCCCGGGCGGCGAGCCGCACTGGGGCAGTTCCCTGCGCCTGCCCCGGGGCGACGGCTTCGCCCGTCCGGCGGGCACCCCCACCGCACTGCCCGACACCGCCCCGCAGGTCGCCGCGGCACGTCTGATCACGCGGATCGCGGAGGGCCGGACCGGGCGGACCGGGGTGCACAGCACGACCGTGCCCGCTTCGCTGTGGCCCGCCGGCTTCTTCCGGCCCGGCGTGCGGGAGGACGCCCGCCTGGTCCTGGCGTTCACCGACGAGGGCCGCACGTCGGTGTGCGTCGCCACGCCGGTACCCTCGGCCGCCGTACCGGTCCCGGCCCGGCGCCCGCAGATCGGGCCGCACGCCGGGGTGCTCGCCGAGCCGATTCCGGTGTACGTCCCTTTCGCGGCCCATCGCCCGCGGCCGGAACTGCTCGCCGAGCCGATGCCCGCGTACGAGCCCCTGGCGGCCCGGCGCCCGCACAACGGGGTACCCACAGCACCGATGCCCGCCTACGACCCCCTGGCCGCCCGGTGCCCGCCGACCGCACCGGCCCCCGGCCCGGACCCGGCCGACGGCGACCTCCTCGCCCGGCTCGCCCAGGCCACCGCGCTCGCCGCCGAGCCGCTGCTGATGTACCAGGCGGAGCGGCAGATCGCGCTCACCCTGCAGCACAGCTTCCTGCCCCAGCCGTACCGGCTGCCCGCGCTGCCCGGCGTGAAGGTCGTCGTCCGGTATGTCCCCGCGTCCCGGCAGGCCGAGATCGGCGGGGACTTCTACGCCGCCCTGCGCACCCGGGAGGGGGTGCTCACCGCGGTCGGGGACGTCGTCGGGCACTCGCTGGACGCGGCCACCGTCATGGTCGAGATCCGGCACGCGCTGCGCGCCTACTGCGTCGAGGAGAGCGACCCGGGCGCGCTGGCCGAACGGCTCGACCGGATGCTCGTGCACTACCACCCCGACGTCACCGCCACGGTCTGCCTGACCTTGGTCGACCCCGTCACCGGACGCGGCCGTATCGCCAACGCGGGCCACATCCCGCCGCTGGTCGTGCGGGACGGGGACGGCGCCGAGTACGTCCCCGTGGACGGTCCGCTGCTCGGCCTCGGCCTTCGGCGGCCGGCGCCCACCGAGCTGGTGCTGACCCCGGCCGACCGTCTGCTCATGGTCACCGACGGTCTGATCGAGAGCCGCGGCACCGACCTGGACGTCTCCCTGAAGCAGCTCCGCACGGCCGCCGCCGACGCCCCGCCCGGCGTGGACGCGCTGTGCGACACCCTGCTGGACCAGTTCGGACGGGACCAGGAGGACGACATCGCGATGCTGGCGCTGCGGTTAGGGTGAGCGCTGCCGACCCAGAACAGGAGTGCTCATGCCGCAGATCACCGTCGACTACTCGGAACAGCTGGCGGACGACTTCGACCGGCCCGGCTTCGCCCGGGCGCTGCACACCGCCGTGGTCGAGATCGCGGCCGCCAAGCCGCCCGCGTGCAAGACGCAGTTCCGCAGGACCGAGAACACCACCGTCGGCGACGACACCGACGGACACGGCGTCGTGCACGTCACCATGGGCCTGCTGTCCGGCCGTACGGACGAGACGAAGGCCCGGCTCACCGAGACGGTCCTGGAGTTGGTGCGGCAGCACCTGAAGCCGGCCGACGGGCTCGCGCTGCACGTGTCCGCCGAGGTGCGCGACCTCGACCCCTCCTACCGCAAGTTCGAGAGCTGAGCCTGCGCTCGGGGTCCGCTCACGATCAGCTCAGGACGCCAGGGCGATCAGCCGGGTCACCAGGTCGCCGAACGGCCCGTCGCCCGGCTCGTCCTTGAGCATGGTCCGCAGCAGCCCGCTCATCTCCTCGTCGTACGCCGCGCTCACCGCCGCGAGCGCGGCGAAGTCGTGCACGAGCTGGACCTCCAGCTCGCCGCGCGGGATGCGGCGGCCGTCCAGCCAGATCAGCGCCGTCGACTCGGCGAGCGAGATCCACGAGCGGATCACGAGTTCCAGGCGCGCGGGCGGATTCTCCACGCGCAGATGCGAAAGGATTTGGACATACGCGGCCTGCCGCACGGAGTCGATGAGCGCGTTCGTCGCCGTCGAGCCGACGGCCGGACCGCCCCGCATCAGCGCCGAGAAACCCGGGCCGTGCTCGTCGACGAAGTCGAAGAAGCGGCGCATCACCCGCAGCAGCCGGGCCCCCAGGGGCCCGTCCGGCGGCTCGACGAAACGACCCGCCAGTTCGTCCGAGGCACGCTTCAACGCGGCCTCGTACAGGCTGAGTTTGCCGGGAAAGTAGTGATAGACCAGCGGTCGCGAAATGCCTGCGGCCGACGCTATCTCGTCGATGGAGACGTCGTCGGGCGAGCGCTGGCTGAACAGTTCGAGGGCGACGCCGATCAACTGCTGCCGTCGCTCCTCGACTCCCATTCTTCGGCGTACCCCGGTAGTCATGCGAACACCTTACCGATCGAATCAGGCCCGGAACGGCCCGGAGCGATCGTCGGCGTTCACAGATCCAGTACGAGCCGATCACCCCGCGCCCGCGACACACAGATCAGCATGGAGTCGGACCGCTCCGCGTCGGTCAGCAGCTCGTCCCGGTGGTCCACCTCACCCTCCAGCACCCGCTGTTGGCAGGTCCCGCAGAAGCCCTGTTCGCAGGAGTAGGCGGTGTCGGGCAACTGAGCGCGTACGGCGGCCAGTACGGTCGAGTCGGCGGGGACGGTCAATGTCCGTTTGCTGCGCCGGAGTTCGACCTCGAAGGCGCCGCCCGCCGAGGAGCGGGGTGCGAACCGCTCCAGGTGGACCCCCGGGTACCGCTCCTCCACCGTGGCCATCAGCCCCTCCGGACCACAGCAGTAGACGGCGGTCCCGTCGGGCACGTCCGCGAGCAGCGCGCCCAGATCCGGGATGCCCGCCACGACGGTCACCCGGTCCCCGCCGCCCAGCTTCTCGACCTCCTCCAGAAACGGCATCGAGGCGCGGTCGCGTCCGCAGTACAGCAGCCGCCACTCGACGCCGTCGGGCAGCGTCCGCAGCATCGGCAGGATCGGCGTGATCCCGATGCCGCCCGCGACGAACACGTACGACGGGGCCGCCACCAGCGGGAACCGGTTCCGCGGCCCCCGCACCTCAAGCTCCATCCCCTCCCGCACCTGCTCGTGCACCTCGCGCGAGCCGCCCCGCCCGCCCGGGACCAGCCTGGTCGCCACCGTGTACGACGAGGTGTCCTCCGGGTCGCCGCACAGCGAGTACTGCCGCACGAGCCCCGACGGCAGCACGACGTCGAGATGCGCGCCGGGCTCCCAGCGCGGCAAGTCGTGCCCCTCCAGCCGTAGTTGTACGACCCCGTCGGCGACCTCCTCGTGCGAGGTCACCAGCAGGCGCAGCGCCCGCGACCGGGGCCGCCCGGAGGTCGGCTCCTCCAGGGCGGGCATCGGCCACAGCGGCGAGACCTGGATCCGGCGCCGCATCGCCCGACGGGCCAGCAGGGCGGCACCGGTGACGGCGGCGAGGGTACGGAGCTTCGGCATCAGGCGGCACCCTTCGCGGACTTCTCGGCGGTCTCGGCGGCCAGCGCGGCGGGGGAGGAGGCCAGATAGGCGACGGCCTGCTCGGTGGAGCCCTCCTGGGAGGGGTGGTAGGTCCGGCTCAGATAGCGGGGGATGGACCTGAGCATGTCCCCGGTCGAGGGGAGTGTGCCCCGCCTGCCCCGGACGTAGAAGTCCTTGAAGCTTGCGCGGCCGTCCATCAGCGTCGGGTCGTTCTCCATGAAGAAGCGCGACCCGCGCTGCCACAGGAAGACGAGAGCGGTGAACGCCGTCGCCCAGGTCCGCACCCGCCGCCGGTAGCCCCCGTCGACGTGCATGAACAGGTCGAACGCGACCGACCGGTGCTCGACCTCCTCGGCACCGTGCCAGCGCAGCAGGTCCAGCATGGTCGGATCGGCGCCCCTGCGGTCCAGCTCCTCGGCGTTGAGCACCCAGTCGCCGAGGAAGGCGGTGTAGTGCTCGATGGCCGCGATGATCGCCACCCGCTCCATCAGCCACCAGCGGCGCGCGCGGCCCGGCGGCAGCGTGCGGTCGCCGAGCAGCTTCTCGAAGAACCAGTCGACCTGTGCGGTGTACGGCGTCGGGTCGAGCCCCTGCTCCCGCAGATGCGGCAGCACCTCGTCATGGGCCTGCGAGTGCATGGCCTCCTGCCCGATGAACCCGATGACGTCCTCGCGAAGCCGCTCGTCCCGGATGTACGGCAGCACCTGCTTGTAGACGTGCACGAACCACCGCTCGCCGGCGGGCAGGAGCAGATGCAGCACGTTGATGGTGTGCGTGGTGAACGGATCGCCGGGCACCCAGTGCAGCGGGGTGGCGTCCCAGGAGAAGGACACCTTGCGGGCTTTGAGGGGTATCCGGTCCTGCGTGTTAGACATGGCGTCAATGTACTGACGGGTAGGGCCATGGTGAACCCTTGTGCACGGCCCTATTTACATTTCTGTCAGCAAGGCGGATCTCGCTGGGGTCATCTCACCGGGATCTCACTGAAGCCCGTTGATCGAGCGCCCGCTCGCCAGCGTGCCCTTCAACTCGGCCTGCGCGCCCTGCTTGGTCCGCACGGCCAGTTGGCTGCCCTCGGCGCTGCCGCGGACCCCGCCGGTGGCCCGGATCGACTCCGTGTCCCGGGTACCGGCCGCCAGCAGATACCAGCTGCCCGCCTGCGCCTTCCACAACACACCGGCCAGCACATGGGGATCGCGCTGTCCGCACGCCGGCACGTTCTGGGCCTTCGCCACCACGGCCGCCTGCGGCGTGCCCGGCGTCCGGAACTGGGCCAGCACCCGCTCCCCGCCGCCCCGCCAGGTCTCGGCGCGCGTGCACACCCAGTCCGCCGTGCCGGTTCCGTCGGGAAGCGTCTGCTGCGCGAACGACCAGGCGTTGACCGTCCGCACACCCGCGGAGCGCAGCGCGCCCAGCCAGCAGGAGTACGGCGCCAAGGTGTGCAGGGCCTGCGCGCCGGTCACGTCCTTGGACTCCCCGGGGCGGCCGGTGGTCAGACGGGCCGGGACCAGTTCGGCGAGGTCGGTGAGCAGCCGGGTGCCGGCGCTGTCGGTCACCTGCAGGGCGTTCCACGAGGAGCACGTGCCGGTCTGCTGGGTGGTGGGGCTCGCCATCGGCGAGGTGATCCCCTCGGTCACGGTGAGGTCCATCGCGCCCGCACCAGGCTTCAGCAGGTCCCGTTCGGCCGCGCGCTTCACCCAGGGCGCCATCAGATAGCGGACGTTGCCGTCGGCCCGGCTCAGCACCACCGCGCTCGCCTCCGCCCTGGTCGCGTTGTCGACGCGGGAGAAGTCCAGGGCGGCACCGGCCGTGCCGTCCGTCGGCTCGGCGTAGCGGGCGATGCGCAGACCGTCGTAGAGGATCACCACGCGCGCGGTGTCGACGGTCCCCGCGTACAGCAGCTGCGGTGCCCCGGCCGGGCCGCCCGACGGGGTGCCGGGCGTCGCGGAGACCGTGACCTTCTCGCCGGGGCGGGCCCAGACGGCGAGGGCGCGGCGCAGCAGGGCCGAGTCGCCGGTGAGGTCGCCGCGCGCGGGCCACACCGAGAAGTCGGTGCGGGCGGCGGACTGCCAGGCCAGCGGCGGGACCTTCGTCAGCTGGGCCGGGTCGAGGGCGGCCTCGGCCGCCGGGTTCTGCGCGTACGAGGGGGCGGCGGGGCCGTCGGGGCCCCAGCCCTCGCCGGGCAGGCCGAGCAGCGCCCCGCACACGAGGAGGGCGGCCCCGGCGGCGAGCGCGGCCTTCGTGTGCTGCCTGCGCCGCATCAGGTCGGTGGGCCGGGCCTGGAGGGAGCAGGGGTCGAACTCGGGGGATTCGAGCAGCGCGGCCTGCGCCGGGACGGTGTCGGCCTCCTCCAGCGCGTCGTCCACGTCCTCGACGCCGGCCGTCGTCAGGACGTCGCGCACCTCGCCGTCCGCGAGCTTCTCCAGCCCGCGCAGGACGTAGGCGGCCCGCGCCGGGCCGGACAGCGCCGACAGCTGCTGGTCCAGGGCGAGTTCGTCGGCGCCGCCCGACCGGGGGAAGAGGCGCAGGCCCCAGACCTGGGGCAGCAGGGGTGGCAGCTGGGAACGCTTGGGCCAGGCCGGGCGGCGCAGCGGCAGGCCCGCCTCCAGCGCCGTACGCAGCACCCGGAGCCGCAGGAAGGCGTATCCGGGGTCGCTGTCGCGGCCCGTCGACTGGGCCGGGATCGCGGGCGTCGCCGCCGTCCGGCCGCGGGGCAGCGCGCGCTGGGTGAGGGAGTGCGCGGTCACCACGCGCCGGTTGCGGCCGAGGCTGGGCGGCAGCACCAGGTAGGCGAGTCGGACGAGCCTCGGATAGTGCTCGACGAGCGCGGCCTCGGCCCGCTCGACGTCGACGACCGGCTCGGCCGGGGCGGGTGCGGGGCGCGGGGCGACATCCTGTGACTGCACGTTCAGCAGAACGAGCGAATCGTCGGTTGGTCACCGCCGCGCGACACCGCCCGGCGCGATGCCGTGCCGGCTCAGTCGTCGGACTCCAGCAGCGCGCGGGCGTAGTTCCCCATCGAGCGCTGGTAGCGCGGCAGATGGGGGGCGAGGGCGCCCAGTACGAGGGACAGGCCCTCGCGATCACGTCCGAGGCTCGACAGGCACAGCGCCAGCGTCGCCCGTACCGCGTCGTCCAGTTCGTCGGAGGGGGCGTCCAGCTCGGGTGTCAGCAGCTTGACGCCCTCATCGGCCTGTCCGACGTTCCGCAGCGAGCTGGACAGCTGGATCTTGGCGCGCCGGCCCTTGTAGCCGCTCAGCCCGGCCGCGAGAGCCTCCCGGTACAGCGGCACCGCCCTGTCCGAGTGGCCCGTCGAGTCCCAGGCGCACGCCTGCTCGAAGGGGCCCAGCGGGCTGTCGTCGGGCAGCTCGGTGACGAGGGCGTCGATGACGGCGCGGAAGTCGGCCGCCTCCTCCTCGGTGTAGCTGTCGAAGGTCGCCCATGCGGCGGTCACGCGATCTTCCCAGTCCTGGTTCATCGCGTCACACTCGCACACCCGTGCCCGTGAGAGCCTCTGATTTGAGCGCATCGCACACCACAGCCGTATGGGAGACGAGGGCCCCGTCAGGGCTCTGTGCGGCATGGACCGGAGGAACCGATGACATTGACCCGACCGATGCTCGCGCTGACCGGCGCGGTGGCGGTGCTCGCGCTGGCCGGCTGTGGCTCCGGCGGCGACAAGGAGGCCGAGGTGCCGAAGACGGCGACCGGCAGCCTGGAGCATCTGGCGGCCATGGCGAAGTGCGACCCGAACATGCAGACCGACGCGGACGAGATCCGCCAGGCCATCTGCAAGACCGGCAAGGAGAGGTACATCCTCGCCACCTTCGCCACGGACCGCGGCCAGGCCGAGTGGCTGAGCGGCGCGAAGGACTACGGCGGCTACTACCTCGTCGGCCGCAAGTGGGTCGCCGTGGGCCAGGAGAACACGGTCACGACGCTGCAGAGCAAGCTGGGCGGGACCATGGAGGAGGGTTCCGCGCACATGAACCCCGGTGGCAGTCACAACAAGGGCGGCCACCACAGCTGACCGCGCGGACCCGGACGGACGAAAGCCGGCGGTGGGAATTCCCACCGCCGGCTTTCGTTACCGGTTCAGGACTGCTACTGGCAGTTCTGGCCGCTGTTGATGCAGTCGACCATCTCGTTCATCGTGTTCTCGTCGAAGAAGTTGATGAAGTCGTTGTGGTCGGTGATCGCCTTGTGCAGCTGGTCCGGGAAGGAGTCCACCGCGAAGGCGTTCTGGACCTGTCCGTCCTGGATCTGCGGGGCCTGAACGTCGTAGACCAGTCGGACCTGGAGCTGGGGGATCGCCTGGAAGCCGTTGGCGCAGGTGCCGTCGCCCTGGACGAAGGCCACGTGCGTACGGTGGTTGGCGCTGTCGATGTTCTGACCGTCCCAGCAGCTCTGGAAGTTGGACGTCCGCACCACGGAGCTGCCCTCGGGGCAGATCGGGAGCTTGTCTTCCAACTGGACCTGGTCCTCGAAGCCGGTGCAGCTCCAGTTCGCGTTGGCGTTGTTGTTGCCGTTCACGAAGGACTTGGCGTCACCGGTGATGATGCGCAGGGCCTGCGGCATCGCGACGACCTCGCTCGTCCTGTTCCCGACGAACTTCAGCTGTGCCTCGCTGGGCTCGACGATGGTGCCGACGTTACCGTCCTGACCGCCACCGGGCGCGTTCGCGTCGATGTCGTTCTGACCGTCCTGGATACGCAGTACCGGCCAGAAGTACGACGACCTGTCACCCTGGTTCTGGCAGGTGGTGTCGCCGTTCGCCAGGTCCTGGTCGCTCGCGAAAGCGTTGTTGGCCTGGTTGCCGACGTAGTCGTGCTGGTGCTGCGCACCGTTGCTGACACCGGGAGCGACGATCACGTTGTCCGAGTTGCGGTTCTCGTTCTCGTTGGTGCCGCAGTTCGTGGTGAAGCTGCCGGTCGAACCGCCGTCCCCGTTCGCGGGGAGGCCGTTCGCGCCGACGCCCAGCTGGGCGTCGCCCTGGACCTGCGTGATGTCCACGAAGTCGTCCGCCGACGGGCCGTTGCCGGCCTGACCGCCGTTGCCGCCCTGGTCCTGTCCGCCGTCCTGGCCGCCCTGGTCCTGGCCGTCGTTGTTCTGACCGTCCTGGTTCTGGTCCTGACCGTCGTTGTTCTGGTCCTGACCGTCCTGGTTCTGGTCCCCGTCCTGCTGGCCGTCGTTGGTCTCGGGCTGCTCGGCCGGGACGCCCTGGCACTGGGCGAGCTGGTCCAGGTTCTGCGGTCGCTTGCCGCCGGCCCGGTTGATGTTGATACCGATCCGGTCGAGCGTGGCCACGCGCTTGGACTTCAGCGGGCTGAGGATGGCGTTGTTGACGTAGTTGGCGTCCCCCGCCTGGGCCTGCCGCGTCTCGGCGAGACGCTTGTAGGCATCCGTGACCTGCCTGTCCAGCAGCGCCAGCTCCTTGGCGACACCCCTGCGCGCGCTCCGCGGCACCTTCGTCAGCTTCTGGCCGACATCAGGGCAGTTGATCGTCGCGACCCGGGCGTTCGTGGACTTCGTCTGGTTCCACCCAGAGTTGTCCTCGTGCGCCGAAGCGTAGAAATTGGCCCATACAAGCCCGCCCCCACCGAGCGCTAGGGCTGCCGAAGCGGCAATGGCCTTGGTGGCCAGCGGCGTACGGCGTTTTCTTGTGTTGCGTCCCATGGAACTCCTCTGACTTCCTTTTTCGGGGCATCGAGGGCGCCCGACAGGAGTGAAGCGGCTCCCTTTGATACGGAGGTCGTCCCAGGGGTGTTCAGCCGTCCCGGAAATTGTTGAGAGATTCGTGAGAACGCTGTGTGCTCAACCGCCTCTGAAATACCAGGAGTTGTTGATCCCGCACGGCGGGTGAATGAGCGGGTCCGTTTTCACCGGCCGTGGTCGAGATACGCGAGAACCGCCAGCACGCGACGGTTGTCGTCGTCCGACACCTCCAGGCCCAGTTTGGCGAAGATATTGGCGGTGTGCTTGGCGATCGCCCGTTCCGTGACGACCAGCCGCTCGGCGATCGCCGCGTTCGTCCGCCCCTGAGCCATCAGCTCCAGCACCTCCGTCTCGCGGGGCGTGAGCCGAGCCAGCGGCTGGTCGTCGGCCGCCCGCCGGGACAGCAGCTGCTGGATCACCTGCGGGTCCATCGCCGTGCCGCCCGCCGCGACCCGCCGCACGGCGTCCACGAACTGGTCCGCGTCGAAGACCCGGTCCTTCAGCAGATACCCCACCCCGCCGCTGCCGTCGGCGAGCAACTCCCGTGCGTACAGCTGCTCCACATGCTGCGAGAGAACCAGCACCGGCAGACCGGGCTTCCTCCGGCGGGCCTCCAGCGCGCACTGCAGCCCCTCGTCGGTGTTCGTCGGCGGCAGGCGGACGTCGACGACGGCGACGTCCGGCTCCAGCTCGGCCAGCGCGCGGGCCAGCTCGGGCCCCGTCTCCACAGCGGCCGCGATCTCGAAGTCGTAGGCCTCCAGAAGCCGGACCAGGCCGTCGCGCAGCAGGAACAGGTCTTCGGCTAGGACAACGCGCAAGGGATCTCCATGGTGACCATGGTGGGACCGCCCGCGGGGCTGCTGACGGCCAGGACGCCGTCGAATGTACCCAGTCGCCGCTCGATTCCGGCGAGCCCCGAACCGGTCCCGATCACCGCGCCGCCCTTGCCGTTGTCGGTGACGGTGATGCGCAGCCTGCCGTCCGTGTGGTGCAGGTCGATCCAGATCCGTTCGGCGTCCGCATGCTTGACGGCGTTGGTGAGCACCTCGCTGACCGCGAAGTACGCCGCCGACTCCACCGGCGCCTCCGCCCGCCCGGACAGCTCCACGTTCACCTCGGAGGCGACCGGCAGCCGCAGCGCCAACGCCCGTACGGCGTCGCCCAGTCCGCGCTCGGCGAGCACGGGCGGGTGGATGCCGCGCACGAGGTCGCGCAGCTCGGACAGCGCGTCGACGGAGGACTGACGGGCCTGGGCGACGAGCCGCCTCGCTTGCTCCGGGTCCTTGTCGAGCAGCATCTCGATGGTGCCGAGATCCATGCCCATCGCCACCAGCCGGGCCTGCGCCCCGTCGTGCAGGTCGCGTTCGATACGGCGCAGTTCGGCGGCGGAGGTGTCGACGGCGTCCCGCCGGGTCTCGGTCAACACCCTGACCCGCTCGGCGAGTTCGCCCTGGTTGGAGCCGAGGACGGCGCGGGTGAGCCGGAAGTGGGTCTGCAGCAGGCGCGGGGTGTAGAAGTGGGCGAGGAAGAGCAGACCGAGGCCCAGGGCGCCGGCGCCGAGCGCGGAGGCCTGCCCGGTGACCGGCACAAAGCCGTACCAGTACGTGCCGCCCCCGACGTCCGTGAAGACCCGCCACAGCCCGGCCGCGATCGCGAACCCCTCCAGCGGATAGAGCAGCAGCACGGCAGGCAGCAGCGCGGTGACGAACCCCGCCGTCATGTCGACCGGCAGCCACCTCAGGTCCCGCCAGGTCGCCGGGTCGCCCAGCATCCCGAAGGTGCGGGCCCACGGGTTGGCATCCTTCGGCAGCGGCCGGTACGCCGGCGGAATCCGCACCCCGCCCCACTCGGCCGCGAGGACCCGCCGCCAGTCGGCGAACGCCCGTACCCCCGTCAGTACCCAGGGTGTCGTGACGATGCCGACGCCGATGGGGATGAGCGCGATGGACACGAGGGACAGGACGAAGCACAGGACGGCGCCCGGCAGCGAGACCAAGGCCAGCGCCAGCCCCCGTACGGCCGCGAGTCCCATGCCCCGCGCCCGTGTTCGCTGGTCGCCGCCGGTGCCGCTCTTCGTGTCGTAGGTCATGGCGTCAGTCTCACGCAGCCGGCGGCGCGGGTCACTGGGCCGGGGTCCCGGTCAGGAGGTGGTGCCAGCTACACCCCCGCCCGCGAGGACCTTGGCCTCCACCTCCGGGTCGAGCCCTTTCGCCGTCCGGTCCTTCCGCCGGGGCGCCGTGCCGCCGATGTCCTGGAGCCAGGCCCAGGTGTCGGCGACGGTCTCCTCGACCGGCCGGCACCGCAGTCCCGTCGCGACCGCCCGGGACACGTCAGCGGCGTGCAGCGCGTCGTGCATGTCAGTGCCCGGCGGCACCCACACCGGCAACTGCGTCCACGGCTCGATGCCCGCGTCGAGGATCACCTCGGGCTCGGTCCACCGCAGCTCCGCCGTACCGCCGACGGTGGCCGCACACGCGTCGAGGAACGTGCCCATGGTGGCGTGCCCCTGCGGGCTGATCAGGTTGTACGGTCCGCTCAACTCCTGTTCCGCCGCCCCCAGGATCCAGTCCGCGAGATCACGGACGTCGGCGTACTGGAGCGGCAGCTCCCGCGGCCCCGGCGCCAGTACGGGTCCGCCACGGGCCATCCGGGTCAGCCACCACGGCAGCCTGCCGACGTTCTCGTACGGGCCGATGAGCAGCCCGGCCCGTACGAGCACCGAACGGTCCGCGCCGAACTCCTCGACGACGGCCAGCTCCCCGCCCCGCTTGTCCCGCAGGTAGTCGGTGTGTTCGGCACCGGCCTCGGCACCCTCGACCAGCGGCGCGTCCTCGCCGTAGCCCGCGGGCGGGGCCCACGCGTACACCGAGCAGCTCGACACGTACACATACCGCCCGGCGCGGCCCCGCAGCAGCCGCGCCGTGTCCCGCACGGCACGCGGCGCGGCCGACCAGGTGTCCACGACGACGTCCCACTCGCCCTCCGCATCGGCGAGGGCGGCGAGCCCGTCGGGCGCGGTGCGGTCACCGTGCAGCGACCGCACCCCGGCCGGCGGCTCGTGCCGCCCCCGGTGGAAGACGGTCACGTCCCAGCCGCGCCCCAGGGCCGCCTCCACGACGGCCCGCCCCGCGAACTCCGTACCACCCAGCATCAGAAGCCTCATACGGCCGACTCTGCACGGTACGGGCGCGGGACGGAACAGGACTCTGCCGTCAGCAGAAGATCAGGGGAGGCGGCCGCGACGGCTCAGCGCCCGACCGGCGGGGTGTACTTGTACCCCACCCGCCGCACCGTGCGGATGGTGTCCCGGTGCTCGGCGCCCAGCTTGCGGCGCAGCCGGGCGATGTGGACGTCGACGGTACGGCCGTCGCCCACGTGCCCGTATCCCCACACCGTGGTGACCAGCTGGTCGCGGGTGTGCACCCGGTGGGGGTTGGCCACCAGATGGGCGAGCAGCTCGAACTCCAGGTAGGTGAGGTCGAGTTCCTGCCCGTCTACCGCGGCGGTACGCCGTACGGCGTCGACGCTGACGAGCGGGTCCCCGCCGCCGGTGTCGGGGACGGGCGCGACCGGCGGCTGCTGGTCGGCCGGGACGAGCACCAGGTAGCCGATCATCGGCGGCTGGCCCGGAAGCGTGGGCAGGGAGTGCGGGGGAGCGGGCAGCCAGGTGGCGCCCGGCGGCAGCAGGTCAGCGACGTCGATCACCTCGTCCCGGTCCACGGCACGCAGATGATGCCGCGAACCGTTCGGGGAGGTGAGGGTGGCGGCGTTGGACAGAGAACGAGTGGTCGCCATGAGAGGTCAGCTCTTTCGCGCGAGAGGTCCGTTGGGAAGACGTACGTCGTTTCGCGCTGGCCGAAGGCCGGAAGGTTACGGCTTTACAGGGCCCGCGCGTTCACCGCGCGGCAACACACCCGGTCGAAGTCGTGGTGCTGACGGGAAGGCCAGAAGGGCTCGAGGTCATGGCGACCCGTCGCGGAGTACTTCTGGAAGCTGGCCATGGCCCCATTGAAGCAGACACTTGCCCGTGGCGGGGCCCTCGTCTCATCAGACGCGAAGGGGCGCCCACCGTCCCGGTGGGCGCCCCTTCGGGAACTACTGGACACGATCAGACCTGTCCGGCCTTCTCCAGCGCGGAGCAGCAGGTGTCGACGAGCAGACGGGTCACGACGTACGGGTCGACGTTGGCGTTGGGACGCCGGTCCTCGATGTACCCCTTGCCGTCCTTCTCGACCTGCCACGGGATACGGACCGAGGCGCCGCGGTTGGAGACGCCGTAGGAGTACTCGTTCCACGGGGCGGTCTCGTGCAGGCCCGTCAGACGGTCGTCGATGCCGGCGCCGTAGTTCTTGACGTGGTCGAGCGGCTTGGAGCCCTCGCCGAGCGACTCGGCGGCGGTGATGATCGCCTCGTAGGTCTCGCGCATCGCCTTGGTGGAGAAGTTGGTGTGCGCGCCGGCGCCGTTCCAGTCGCCCTTCACCGGCTTCGGGTCCAGCGTCGCGGCGACACCGAAGTCCTCGGCGGTGCGGTAGAGCAGCCAGCGGGCCACCCACAGCTGGTCCGACACCACGAGCGGGGCCAGCGGGCCGACCTGGAACTCCCACTGGCCGGGCATGACCTCGGCGTTGATGCCGGAGATGCCCAGGCCCGCGGCGAGGCAGTTCTCCAGGTGCGCCTCGACGACGTCACGGCCGAAGATCTCGTCGGCGCCGACACCGCAGTAGTAGCCGCCCTGCGGCGCGGGGAAGCCACCCTTGGGGAAGCCGAGCGGGTAGCCGTCCTGGAAGAACGTGTACTCCTGCTCGATGCCGAAGATCGGCTCCTGGGCGGCGAACTTCTCGGCGACCTCGACGAGCGCGGCACGCGTGTTGCTGGCGTGCGGCGTCATGTCGATGTTCAGGACCTCGCACAGGACGAGGACGTCGTCACCGCCGCGGATCGGGTCCGGGCAGGTGAAGACCGGCTTGAGCACGCAGTCCGAGGCGTGCCCCTCGGCCTGGTTCGTGGAGGACCCGTCGAAGCCCCAGATCGGCAGCTCGGCACCCTTGGCGTCGTCGGCCAGGATCTTGGTCTTCGAACGGAGCTTGGCCGTCGGCTCGGTGCCGTCGATCCAGATGTACTCAGCCTTGAAGGTCACGGGCCACATCCTTCGGGGGTGGGTCTAGGCGCGTATTGCGGGCGCTGCGGCGCTGCGGCACTGGGGCGCCGCGCTACAGGAGCTTGTCAACAGGCGATTTCCCGGCCATTGCTCGAATGTGAACCCCGTGTTACCTGGTGTTGGTGTGGCCCGTTTCACGCTGTGAGCGCCCATCCGCGGCATCCGGCGCAGCCGGGACGGAGCACACGGCCGACTCGTATGCGATGGGAGTGAACGAAGCACCCGCAGGCACACGCACGCGGGCCCTGCCGCTCGTGGCCGCGAGCAGCAGGACCCTCCCCCCCCCCACTCTCGAATGCGCTCGAGCGGGGGGACCCCCGTCACGTACGAGGTGACTACGGAAGCCTCACCCCACCTTCTCTATCAGCGCTCGGCGAATGAGGAACTTGCCGGGCTCACGCACCTGCTCGAAGGCCGCGTTGTTGAGCAGCGCACAGCTGCCGGAGACCGAGGTGACCTCCACCGTCGTGGACTTGTTGTTGTCCAGGTTGGTGACCTTCAGCTTCGTACCGGCCGGGAACTGGTTGCTGGACGCGGCCGGCGCCCCGCCCTCGCCGGAGAGCGTGACGGTCGACCCGTTGCAGACCTGCTGCCCCGAGGCCGCGGCACCGCCGCCGTCCCCCGCGTTGCCGGCCTCCCCGGCACCCGCGTTCCCGGCGTCACCGGCACCTGCGTCACCGGCACCTGCGTCACCGGCACCCCCCGCGGGAGCGCTCGGCGCGGGCTGCGAAGCCTGGGAGTCCTGAGCCGACTCCCCAACCCCACACCCGGACGCCTCCTGCTGGACCTTGATCTGTGCGATGACCGCCTCACGGTTGGCGATCCGCGCCTCGGACTGCGCGTCCGGATTGGCCCGTTGTCCCTCGATGAACCGCTCGTTGTTGCCGAGCGCGGTGGCGAGCCCCTGACAGACGGTCGACTCCGCGGCGGACTTGACGGTCGGCGTCTGCGAGGCGTTCGAGGTGCTCGCCATGACGAAGGCGCCGCCTCCCGCCACCGTCGCCGCACTCACCAACAGCGCGAGCTTCTTGTTCGTACTGAGAGTTCTCCTACGCGACATGCGCGCCTCCTGAAGAGCTAGGGGAGCGTACGTCGCTATGTACGAGATGCCGAACGAAGTTACTCAGTGGTCACGGGAGTTGGCCCAAGTAACCTACGTCACACCTCACCAGGGAGCCCGTCAGCTCGCCCGTCAGCCCTCCCGGGACAGCGCGTCCCGCACGGCGTCATCGGTGCGAGCGACAACGGCCGTACCGTCCTGTGCGGTGATGATCGGCCGCTGGATCAGCTTCGGATGCTCGGCCAGGGCCTTGACCCACCGCTCCCGGGAATCGGCGTCCCGCGCCCACTCCTTGACCCCGAGCTCCTTGGCGACGGCCTCCTGGGTCCGCGTGATGTCCCACGGCTCCAGTCCCAGCCGATCGAGCACCTCCCGGATCTCGTCCTCGCTGGGCACGTCCTCCAGGTAGCGGCGGACGGTGTACTCGGCCCCCTCGGCGTCGAGCAACGTGAGGGCGCTACGGCACTTGGAACAGGCCGGATTGATCCAGATCTCCATGCCGCTCACCGTATCCCGAGTCACTCGTGTTCGAATTTTTCGGCGTCTCACGCACACCTCCCGAACCCGGCGTGACATGACGCCAATTTCATTGCTGACCAGGGGATTTCATGGACGTCTGGCACCCCCCGATTGTCAGTGCCAGGTACTAAACTGGAGTCAGTGTTCGAGAGTGTCGCCGGGAACCCGGCCGGCGCTCCACCGCGACAGGAGGATGCCTGTGCCCGCTGCCGCACTGAAGGCGAAGCCCACCCAGTCCACCGCCAAGCACCCGGTCCTGCTCGACCTGCCGTACGCGCCCTTGGAGAAGCGGCCGCTGCCGCCGGGCCGTCCGCGCGAGTGGTACGTCACCCACAACCGCCGCCTCAAGGCCCTGCGCCTGGCGATCGCCCTGCTCGACTCGGGCGTCCTCATGCCGAACCAGGCCCGCAACGAGACGATCCGAAGCACCGCGCAGACGATCGGCGTCCATCCTCCGTCGGACACGACGTGCCACATGGTGCGGGCGCTCATGAGGTACTCGCGGTAGTCGGCGCAGCCGGGTGCCCTCGACGTCGAGGGCACCCGGAAAGCCCGGAATGATCCGGAACAATCCCTTACGCGGACAACTCCCGCTCCAGCGGCGTCCGAAACCGAGGCGTCACGCGGGCCGCCCCCACCCATCCGCGCAACGCCTCCGCCTCCATGGCGACCGCGGCCTCCACCGCCCGCCGCTCCGCACCCCCCAGATCCTCCAGCAACCGCCAGACGATCTCCCCGTCCCGGCGCTGGGCCCACCCGCCCACCACCCGTCCGTTCCACCACACCGTCGGCCCCACATTGCCGCTCCGGTCGAACAGCGACGGCCACAGCTCCGGTGCCAGATACCACTCCCGCCGCTGCCACCCCATCGCCGTGGGGTCGAGCCCCGGCAGCAACGCCGCCCACGGCTCCGAGGGCCCGGCCACCGGACCGTCGTCGCCCTCGAGGACGTACCCCGCCCCCTCGTCCAGGGCCACGGTCTGCGCCCCGATCGCCGCGAGCGCCCGGCGCACCTCGGTGACCCGCCACCCCGTCCACCACTTCAGGTCGGCCTCCGTCGCGGGTCCGCACGCCGCCAGCCAGCGCCGGACCAGCTCCGCCTGTGCGCCGGCCACGTCCAGCTCGGGATGCTCGGGCGCCAGCGCCCACCGGAACTGCGAGGACGTCCAGGAGCCCAGCGGCCGCCCCCGCACGACCTTCCCCTCGACGCCCAGCACCCGCAGCAGCCGCGTCGAAACGGTGTGCACGCCCTCGTAGCTCTTCCCGGCCCCGTACGCGAACTGCTCGCGCAACCGCGGCTCGTCCCGGGCGAGTTCGGCCGCCGTCGCCTGCCCGCGCCGGGCCAGCGCGGCCAAGGCCGACTCCTCGACCTCCTCGAGCCAGGCCGCGTCCGGCGCCCCCGCCGCGGCCATGTGCTTGACCAGCGTGGCCCGCTCCCGGGCGGCCACCGCGAGGCCGGTCGAGGCGTGCACGACGGCCGTCAGCCCGGTGGGGAACACGAACACGGTGTGCCGCATGCCGTGCATCCGGACCAGCGCCCGCTCCTCGTACAGCGCCCGCTCGGTCTCCGCGACGGTCTTCCCGGGCTCCGCCAGCCGCGCCCCCACGGCCAGGTACACGGTCGCCGGATCGGTGCCGTGCAGCGCGACCAGGGACTCGGCGACGTCCTCCGGGCGCCCGGCCCGGGCCGCCCCGGCCAGCCGATGCCGCAACCCCAGCCGGGCCCGCCGCTCCGCCACCCCGATGTACCGCAGCCCGTCACCCATCCCGGCCTCCACCCGTCATGCCGTCACACAGCCAGTGACTGCATCTTCCCGGACCCCACTGACAACGGCCCACGCACCGGTCACGCCCCGGGCCCGCCCGCCCCTCGGGATGGCCCGCCCCGTCACCCGATTGCCGTACCCGGCATGCACACACCCCCGCCCCCGCCTTCACTGCGATCAGGAGGGTGACGAACCGGGTGACCGGCTGAAGAACCGGGGGACGGACCGGGCGGCGGACTTCGCCCGAGCGTGCGGCGGCAGCGGGAGGTGCGATGGGCAGACGTGGCATACGGCGGCCGGTGCACGGGACGGCCGTGGACAGAAACGTGTCCTCGTGACGACCCCCATGACGCCGGCCGAGCGGGCCCGCCGCGGCAAGGCCGCCCGCAAGCATCTGTCCCGCTCCGCCCACGCCGCCTGGGTCCCCTCCGTCGACCGGCCCGACCCCGTCGCCGTACTGGAACGCCAGGGCCGCGACCGGCTGCCGGAGCTGCTGCCGATCAGGTACGGCCGGATGACGGCGTCGCCGTTCGCCTTCCTGCGCGGCGCCGCCGCCGTGATGGCGGCCGACCTCGCCGCCGCCCCGCACACCGGCCTCACCGTGCAGCTGTGCGGCGACGCCCACCTGCTCAACTTCGGCCTGTACGCCTCACCGGAACGCTCCCTGCTGTTCGACCTGAACGACTTCGACGAGACGTTCTGCGGCCCGTTCGAGTGGGACGTGAAACGTCTCGCCACCTCGGTCGCCGTGGCCGCCCGCGAGATCGGCCACCCGGACGCCAAGGCCGGCCGCGCGGCCCTGGAGGCCGTGACCGCGTACCGCACCACCATCCGGCGGCTGGCCCAGCTCGGCGAGCTCGCCGTCTGGCACACGCGCATCGACGCCCAGCAGCTCCTGCCCCTGGTCCGCTCCACCCGCGACCGCCGCCGAGTCGAGGCCAGCCTCGGCCGCGCCCGCCGCCGCACCAGCATGCGTGGCTTCGACAGGCTGACCGAGATCGTCGACGGACGCCGGCGCATCATCAACGACCCGCCGCTCCTCGAACGCGCGGGCACCTCCGACATGGCCGCACTGCGCAAGATCTTCAGCGACTACCGCTCGACCCTCTCCGAGGAGCGCCGCCTGCTCCTCGACCGCTACCGCTTCATGGACGCGGCCCGCAAGGTCGTCGGCGTCGGCAGCGTCGGGCTGCGCTGCTTCATCGTGCTGCTCGCCGGCCGGGACACCGACGACCCGCTGTTCCTCCAGATCAAGGAGGCGCGGCCGTCCGTACTGGAGGAGCATCTGCCCAGCGGGCCCTACGTCCATCCCGGCCATCGCGTCGTCGCGGGCCAGCGTCTGATGCAGGCGGCCGGTGACGTCTTCCTCGGCTGGATGTCGGGGCCGCAGGGCCGTGCCTTCTACTGGCGCCAGCTACGCGACATGAAGGGCTCCACGGACGTCGCCGGCATGAGCCCGGAGAACCTCCTCGCCTACGCCCGCCTGTGCGGCACCACCCTCGCCCGCGCCCACGCCCGCTCCGGCGACCGCATCGCCATCGCCGGCTACCTCGGCGGCGCCGACACCTTCGACCGCGCGATCACCGACTTCGCCCTGGCCTACGCGAACCAGACACTCAGGGACCACACAGCCCTGGGCGCGGCCGTCGGCGCCGGGGTGGTCAGGGCGGCGCCCGGGGTCTGAGCACCGCCGTACGGCTCGGGCGGCGCGGTCAGCCGTACGACTCCAGTACCCCCTCCACGTACGCCGTCAGCCGCCCGCCCAGCACCTCGGGCGTCAGCTCGGTCCGCCCCAGCTCACGCCACGGGCCGGCGAGTTTCGCCGCGTCGGGGGCGTAGGCGAGGGCGTCGATCAGCCGCCAGTACAGGTGGTCCTCCCCGTCGGCGAGCCGTCGCCCGCCCTGCGCCTCGTAGCGGTCCCGGAAGCCGAGGCCGTGCTCCGGTCCGTGGAGCAGCGCGAGCGCGGTCGAGCTGGGGGCACCTCCCACGCCCTCAAGGCAGTGGGGGAGGGCGACGTCGAGGTCGGCGGGGCCCCACGAGGTCTCCACCCAGTCGACGACCCCGCTGATCCGGCAGTCCTCACCCGTACCCCGGAAGAGCACGTTCCCCGGGTGGAAGTCCCGGTGCAGGAAGCACCCTTCATACGCCGCAGGCTCCTGCCGGATCACCTCCACGGCCCGCTCCCACAGCCCTCCCGACGGCGTCCGCACCCGCTCCGGCGATGTCCACGCCTGGTACGGCCGCGGGCGTTCGTCCGGTACGACCTGGTGGATCGCGGCGAGTTGGGCCGCCAGCAGGTCCAGGCGCCGGTCCAGGTCCTCGTCGTCCACCCGCACCCGGCCCGGCAGGTGCGACATCAGCAGCGAGGGGTGGTCGCAGTGCTCGGCCGTGGCGTCGACGGCGATCAACTCGGGTGCGGGGACGCCCTCCTGAGCGGCGAGCAGGGTCAGCACCGACGCCTCACGGGTCAGCAGTCCCGGCGCGTGCCTGCGGAAGAAGGGCTTCACGAACGTACGCAGCGCCAGCTCGGAGCCGTCGTCGAGGGTGAGCCGTCGCATCTGCGAGCTCCAGCCGCCCTTCGCGAAGGCGGTGTCGGCGACCGTCCGCCCCTGCGGCACCTGCTTGGCCAGCCACGACCGGGTGGCCGTCCACCCCCGGTCGCCCAGGCCGGTCACCACCGCCGTCACGAACTCCCGCCGGTCCTCTGCATGTTCCTGGAACCACATCCCCAGCATGTGCTCCGAGCCCGGCACCTCGAACCGTGTGAACTGGGCGTGCGCGGCCAGCGCGTCCTGGACGGCCTCCGTCACCTCCGGCGGGATGATCGCGTCCGTCCCCGGCACCGCGAGCACCGCCCGGCCCTCGTACGCCCGCAGGACATCGAGTGCGGGCGCCCCGCGCCAGCCGTCCGGCCTGCGGATGATCTCGCTGAACCGTCCGTTCCCCTCGCCGAACGGCACATCCCAGGCCTCCTGGGCGTATACGGCGGGCGCGCACAGCCCGATCGCCGCCACGCGCTGCCCGTAGTGCGCGACGAGGTCTGTCACCGTCTGTCCGCTCATGCTGAACCCGACGAGGATCAGCGGACCGTCCGCCGGGACACGCGCGTCGATCACGGAGACCGCCTGCTCGAAACGCCTTCGCAGGCTCAACTCCCGTAGTTCACCGCTGCTTTCACCGTGTCCCGAGAAGTCGAGGGCGAGCCCGTGGCAGCCGCGGGACACGAAATCGGCGAGCAGCGGGAGCAGCCGTTCCTTGCTGCCGATGCCCGCGCCGTGCAGCAGGACGGCGGTGGCCGTTTCCGGACCGCCAGCGGCACCGCCGTACACGCCGCTGAGCAGTTCACCGTCGTGGGTGTGCGTGAAGGAGAGGAGCTCGGTCATGTGCCCCATTCACTCACAGCGGCCACCGGCCGAACTCGGGCCCCGGGAAAAGGAGATGCACGCCGGGTGACGGTCTCCCTACCCTGGACATGCGTAACGGAGCAGTTCACGCCGCTTTTCGCAGGGCGGGCGTCACCCTGCGGACTCGGGGCTACTCTCTACGCACCGACGGACGGTCGCCATCCCCCAGCGACACCCCGTCGGGGACATTCACGCACCGCTCAGTACCGACCCACGTTCACGGAGGCCCGTGATGGGCACCATCGTCATGTCCGGGACCGTCGTCCTGGTGATCCTTGGATTCGGAAACCACGTCTACTGGCTCGCCGCGGTCGCTGTGCTCTTCCTCTACCTCCAGTACGGCCGGAGCCTCTCCGCGCCGAGCGGCAGGCCCGGGGGAAGGGCCGGCGGAGGGCCCTCCGGGGGCTCCATGCCCGCGGACTACCGCTCCTACCGCGACCGGCGCGACATGCAGGCCAAGTGGGAGCGCCGCTACCGCCGCGAGCGCCCCCTGGAGTCCCGCCGCCAGGAGCGCGAGAAGAGCAAGTGACACCACCTGTGGTGGTGACCCGAGGTCGAGGGTGCTCCCCGGTCACAGGCCGGGGGCACCCCACACCGGGAACCAGCGGTTCAGGTCCTGCTCGATCCGCAGGTCGCCCGCCAGCGCGGCCTTGACCCTCAGCTCCAGCGGGTTGTCGCGCCGCTCCGCGGCGCCGGACAGCGGCGCGAAGGGGTAGAAGGTGCCGCGCTTGTAGAGATAGACGAGCGCGAGCCTGCGGCCCCTGTCGTCCTCGAACCCCGCCAGCGAGCACAGCAGCTGCGGGCCGAAGCCGTTGACCTCCATCGCGCTGTTCACCGCGTGCAGGTCGTTGACCAGCTCCGGCAACTGCTCGGGACCGCGCCGGGAGACCAGCCACGAGTAGCCGTAGCCGTCCCGGGTCAGCCGCACCGGCCGGCCCTCGCGCGCGGCGTCCGCGTCCAGCAGCGCCTGCACCTCGCGGTGCGTCTGCTCGAAGACGGCGCCCTCGACCGTGGCGAAGCACACCGCCCCGCTCCCGGTCGGCCGGAACCCGGCCGCCGCCTCCAGCATGATCGCCGCCGACGGCAGCCCGAAGAGCTGGTCGAGATCGGGCGCGACCGGTTTCGTACGGCCCAGCAGAATGTCCAGCAGCCCCATGCTCACGCCCCTCCGGGAGCCGCCGCCTCGCCCAGCTCGGCGGAGATCCGCCCCAGCTGGTCGAGCCGCTGCTCCAGGCTCGGGTGAGTCGAGAACAGGCGGGCGATGCCGGGCTCGCGGCCCAGGGCCGGCGTGAAGTAGAAGGCGTTGAAGGCCTGCGCCGTCCGCAGGTCCTTGGTCGGGATGCGGGCGATGTCGCCGGATACCTTGGTGAGCGCGGAGGCCAGCGCCGAGGGCCGCCCGGTGAGCAGCGCCGCGGCCCGGTCGGCGGCCAGCTCCCGGTACCGGGACAGGGCCCGGATCAGCACGAAGCTGAGCGCGTACACGGCCGCGGACACGCCCATCACGGCGGCGAAGATCACGGCGGTGTTCTGATCCCGGCGCCCGCTGTCGAACAACTGCGAGTAGAAGGCGAACCGTACGATCAGCCCCGCGATCACGCCGAGGAACGAGGCGACCGTGATCACGGCGACGTCCTTGTGCGCCACGTGCGACAGCTCGTGCGCGAGCACACCTTCCAGCTCGTCCGGCTCCAGCCGCCGCAGCAGGCCCGTGGTCACACAGACCACGGCATGATCGGCATTTCGCCCGGTGGCGAACGCGTTCGGCATGTCCATCTCCGACACGGCGACCACGGGCTTGGGCATGTCGGCGATGGCGCACAGCCGGTCGACGACCCCGTGCAGTTCGGGATACTCCTCCCGCTCCACGACCCGCCCCCGCATCGCGAACAGCGCGACCCGGTCGGAGAACCAGTACTGCGCCCCCAGCAGCGCCGCCGCCACGACCACGACGAGCACCCAGGACTTCAGCAAAAAGATCAACGCGACGACGAACGCCACGTACAACAACCCGAGCAGAAACAGCGTGACCCCCATACGGGCGGTCAACCGCCGATCACTCCGGAACCGGCTCTGCATCTCGCATCACCCCGCGCACTCAGGCACTCGTCCCACTGCCCAGTGTGCACCCGGTGACGCCCATGAACGGGTCGTGATCGGCCCCAGGACCGGCAAAGGTCAGGCGAGCGCGGGACCGCAGGAGGACCTAGTAGCCCGCGCGGAAGTTGATGTAGCCCAGCAGCACGATCACCCCGGCGACGCAGCCCAGCACGATCGCCGTGGACACCCATCCCGACCTGCGCTGCCGCCGTGCCACATGATCGGGCTCACCCCGGAACGGCACCGGCCCGGGCGGGTTCTCCTTCCAGCGCGCGGCGAGCATACGGGCCCGCGCCGAGGGCTCCTTGTGCTCGGCGTTGTCCGCCCACTTCAGGTCGAACTCGCGTTCTTGATCGTCGTGTTCGTGCCGCTCCGGCATCCCGTCCACCCCCGTGTCGCCCATCGACAGAGGAAGAATAGAACAAACGCCCGCGCCCCCGCTGTCAGTGCAACAGCGGGGGCGCGGGCGCTATGCCTCGGTGCCTGAATCAGGCGTCGATCACACGTCGAAGTACATCTCGAACTCGTGCAGCAACTATCCAACCAGCCACGTTAGAGCTGATGGCGATCTGACCTGCTGTTATGCGCCTCAGTGTGCCTCGATGTGCCTCAAGAGGCCTCGGCGTACTGCGGACCGTTTGCGGACTGCCCGACGCTACCCGCTGTCATGAGAGAGGCCCCCGCCCTGACTCCAGGGTGGGGGCCTCTTTTGCGTTCTGAGCTCATCAAGACTCCGGCGGCGGGATCGGGATCACGTAGCTGAGGGTGTACCGGTCGGCCGCGACCACGATGTCGGCAGACTCGACGGGCCGCTCGTCGACGTAGTACGTCCTCGTGATCGCGATGACAGGCACGCCCGCGGCGATCTGCAGCTGCTCAGCCTCATACGGCCGCGGGGCTCTCGCGTTGACGTCCTCGGTGACGTGCGTGATGTGCTCACCGATCGAGTCGAACCGCGGGACGACACCCGTGATGGCGCCGCCCTCCGGCTGCTCGATGGGTGTCCCGGCAATGAGCGCGCGCGGTTCGTAGGACGTCGACAGCATGACCGGTTCGTCGTCCGCGAAGAACCGGTACGTCGTGCGCACCACGTCGTCGCCGGCCTCGATGCCGAGCCGCTCCGCGACCGCCTTCGTGGCGGCCGTGACGCGCGTCTGGTACTCCCATTCGGACCGCCGGCCCTCCGCCTCCGTCTGTCGCTTCATCGGCGACGCAACCGGGCGCTTCCCGTACAGGTCACCCGAGATGCGCTTCCGCAGGGGACGCTGTCCGCGGACGAAGGTCCCGGCTCCCTGTCGCTTCTCAACTAGGCCCTCGCCCTGAAGCACCTGCGTCGCGTTGCGCGCGACGATCCGAGAGACCCCGTAGTCCGCCATGAGGTCGGTCTCCGTCGGCAGCTTGTCGCCGGCCTGCAGGTCGCCGTCGAGGATGCGCTGGCGGATGTCGTCGGCGATCTGCTGGTACGCCGGTTTCGGCTGAGCGGCCACTAGGTCCCTCTCTTGTTCATTGGTCACAACAAGTGTCCCACGTGCCTGACCTGCGCTTCTAGAGCTGTTTTCGTGGTCGCTCAGTCACACCCTTGCTGGATTGGGCTACTCGTTATACCGTTTTCGACATCGGCACTTTCTGCAAGTGCCGCAAGTTCAGCTCTGCCCAAAACAACGGCCCCGACGGGGTGTCCCGGAGTTGCACCTCCGGGCCCGTCGAGGCCAACGCATCAGAGAGATTGGGTCTCCGAATGCAGCATGAGCTTACTGCGCCTGCCCAGGAGCAGGCGCCCGAAGGCGAACCGCTCAAGGTCAAGGACATCGCCGCCGCTCTGCGCGTCGACTCCACCACCGTCTACCGCCTCATCGACGCCGGCCAGCTGGCCGCTTACCGGGTCGGTTCGGGCCGCGGCACCTTCCGCGTCTCCCGGACCGCCTTCGCGCAGTACCTCGCCGACCGCGGCATCCCCGCCGCAGAGCTGGCGGTGGCGCTGTGACCACGAACAACGTCCACCCGTTCCCCGCGGTCAAGCCCGGCTTCCGTCTGGTGCCCGCCAGGGTCGCCCGCGACGGCGAGGACGGCGTCATCGCCTACATCGAGTGCCCGAACTGGTGCCGTGTGGACCACGTCGACGACTCCGTCGGAAGCATCGCGGACGTCATGCACCACGGCGACGACGCGATCCTGGCCGTGCCGACCTTCGGATACGGCGCCTTCCCCATCCAGATGCACGCCTGGGTCGAGTCCGACCCCGTGGCCAGGGACCCGCAGTTCCGGGCGGCGCACATCAGCATCACGGACGCCGGCGGCAACGCCTACTGCCACCTCACGCCGGACCAGGCCGAGAAGGTCGCCGACGAGGTGATCGGCTTCGCGTCCGAGCTGCGCCACCAGGCCCGCACTGCCCGGCTCGCGAACCAGACCAACGGCGACTCGGACCCGGACATGGACGAGGCCCTGCGCCGAGTGCGTGAGGGTGGTGTCGCCTGATGCCGCGCCGCAACCAGAACGTGAACCGCTCCCGCTACCCGCAGGTCGACTCCGTGGACCTGACGCGTGTCGAGGAGACGCCGGCCCCGCGCCCGCTTCCCGCCAAGCAGTCGTCCCGCCGCCGCGCGCTGCGCGTCCGGGGGTGGTGAGCGTGAACGCCGACGTTCGTAATCTGCTGACCGCGGTGCTGGAGTCCCTCGAGATCCCGCACTCGGCGACCGTCGCCGGTGAAGAGGTGCGCAACCGCATCCTCTGCGACCGTGCCATGCACGCGGTGATCGCCCTCCGCTCGGTCCTCGACGACAAGCCGCTTATGGACGTCGAGTGGACGACCGACTACCTGCGCGAGCAGCTGGCCAAGCACCCGGTAGCGGGCTACGTCACCGTTGCTCAGGCGCACGCCGAACTCGCCAAGGGCAAGTCCTGGTCCGAGGCAATCGCCCTCCCCGCTGGGGAGGGCCGGTGAGCGAGCGCTACTGGGGTCGTGAGCGGCCCGACATGCCGCTGTACGGGCCTACGGACCCGTTCGGCGACGAGGAGCACACGCCTGAGGTCATCGTGCGGGTCGACTTCCTGATGTCGCGTGAGCAGATCGCGACGGCGCTCGGGATCGCCTGGGCGGAGGGCTTCACGACCAGCCCCGTCGAGCGGGTGCCGGTTCTGCAGGTCCGTCACGAGGTTGAGGCCTGGCTGTCCGTGCAGGCCTTCGCCGAGCTGGACGCGCAGATGGAGCGCGACCGGGGCCGGGTGTTCCCGCCCGAGCAGCAGCGTGTTCTGCAGCTGCTCGAAGAAGCGGTCGACCGGGCGTACCCGCCGCGCCGTGAGCCGGAGGAGCGGCCCGTACAGGCGCCCCGCTACGGCAACGGCACGGTCACCCTCACGACGCTCGACAACGGCGAGATCACCATTCCCGAGCCGGACTGGTGCACGGGTCACGACGGCGAGCAGATCGTCCAGCGCGTCGACGTCACGCACGTCGGGCGGACGGTCGCGGCCGAGCTGGAGACGGACGGCGGAACCATCGAGTTCCTGCCCGCCCGCATCTCGTGGGGGCCGTTCGCCGAGCTGCAGCCCGAGCCGTACCCGGTTGTGGACGTCGACGACTTCCCGGCGATGGACCCCGCGCAGCTGCGGGAGCTCGCCGCGGAGACCGCTCTGCACGCCGGACGCCTGTACCGGCTCAGCAACCAGCTGGACCGGCTGCGGAGGAACGGGTCGTGACTGCCAAGTGGCCCGTGCGCCGCCCGACCGAGCATGCCGGCATTCGTGCCGCGTGCCGGTCGGCCCGGCCGATCCCCCCTGTACCCGCGTTGATGGCTGCGCTGATCGAGGCGAACGACCGCCGCGACCGTGAAGCCGTCTGCCTTGCCGCGCACCGCGTAGTGCGCGCCGCCACCCCGGAGGTGGGCGAATGAGCACCATCAGGAAGGCGGCGCCCTGGCTGCTGCCCGCCGCCCTCACCGTCATCGCTGTCGTATGGGCCGTCGCCGCTATCGGCGGCATCCTCACCTCGACCGCACACCCCGCATTCGCGTACAGCGTCGCCGTCCTCTACGACGCCGTCTGGCTGTACGCCCTGGCGCAGGAGACCGCGCACCGCCGGCAGGGCTCCAATGCCCGCCTCCCGAAGGCGATCGGCTGGGTGTTCCTGCCGCTGACCGTCGCCGTGCTGGCCGTTCACGGGCTGCTCGCCGGTGACGTCCTGGCCGCCGTCGTCGGCGCACTCATCCCCGTGCTTGCCAAGGTCACTCTGGTGATGGCGATCGACCGGGACCGTACCCGGATCAGTCCCCGCGCTCAGGCCGCCATCGACCGGACCCGTGCCACGACCCGTGACCGCATCGCCGTGTCCCGTGCCGTGGCCGCGGCCCGCGCCGACGAGACGAAGGCCGCGGCCGACATCGTGAAGGCGGCCCGGGAGGCGGAGGCGAAGGCGGTCACCGTCACCCACGACGCCTACGAGCGGTACGCCGAGGTGATCGACCAGCATCCCCTGCCGGAGGTTGGGGAGCTGCCCGGCCTGGTCTCTGACAGGGAGTTGGAGGCCTTGCTGTCCGGGGGCGTGCCGGAGGGGGTTCCCGCACTTGGCACGGGGGGTGACGGATCGTCCGGCACGGGTGGCGGCACGCCCTCGGCACAGGCAGCGAAGGCCGCGAACGATCAGGCGGTGGCACTGCTCGCCGCGCAGCTGTACGCGACCAACCCGCCGCCGTCGAAGCGGAAGTTCCGGGAGGCCATGCGGGCGGAGATGAACACCCGTGGCCTGACCGGGTCGTGGGAGACGATCGACGCCCTGTACGACCGGGAGAAGGCTCTGGCCGGGCCGGGCGGGGGCACCCCGTGAGTAGCGACCTGACCCCGCTCGGCAAGGCCGAGGCCGCCGCGCAAGAGGCCGCGGTGAACACGGCCGCCGTACAGATCGCGCTGGCCGCAGTCGAGTTGGCCAAGGCGGCACAAGCACAGCCCGCCCTTCAGCCGCATGCGTGCGATCACCAGCGCAAGCCGGGCCGCGGCGCCGGCGAGTGGATTGCCATCGGCTGCGCGGTCTGCGTCGGCGGCGTAGGGATCGCCTTCGCATCCATCGCCATCGCCATCGGCGGGATCTCCGTCGCGATCCTCGCCCTGGTCCTGCGCTCCATCTGGACCGACTACCAGAAGGGCCGCTGACCTGCCCTTCCGTCCTCCGCCGTCTGTTCCATTTGGAACAGACGCGGGGGTGCGGTGGGGCCGGACAGCCCGGCCCTCACGAGAGGAGATCCCCGTGACCACCAACCCGGAGACCGGCAGCGAGATCGAGTACGAGGACGACGGCGACTACACCGTCACCTTCTCGATGAGCCTCCCGCAGCCGCCCGCCACCGACGAGGAGAAGTAACCCATGGCAAAGCGCCGGTCCAGCAAGCCCGAGCCCGTCTCCAACGACGACCTCGAGCTGACCCTGGAAATCGACCCGATCACGTTCCTGCCCGTCACCGGCGTCGCCCCCCGCACCACCCCGATCCCCGACAAGCCTCGCCGCCGCGGCAAGAAGGGGAAGTGACCCGTGGCTGACGGCATCAAGTTCGGCGACTTCACCCGTGGCGAGAAGGCCCGCATCGTCGCCCTGACCGCCCGCATGGCCGGCCCCCGCGCCGACATCCGCAAGCTGCAGCGCAAGGTCGAGCGCATCGAGCAGGAAGCCCTGCGCCGCAAGAAGAAGTGACTACGCCCCGGGGCGGCCGCCAGCTGCCAGGCACACCGGCCGCCCCGGGCCTCCCGTCCCTCCGCAGAGAGAAGGAAGCCCCAGCATGACCGACACCGCCCCTGAGAAGGTAAACGGGCACGTCAAACCGCAAGTCTCCCTGCTCAAACTCGCCCCAGAACCGACCACCGAGCAGCCGCCCGCCGTGTCCGTCGAGGACAAGCCGCGGCCTCGCCGCCGGGTGCGCATCGACTCCCTGCGCCGCGTTTTCGTCGAGACCCGCCAGCACGGCGCCTACCGGCTCGCTGTCCGCCACGGCGCCTACGTGGCCGGCGGCGCCCGCATCCTCGCCAAGCGGGCGTGGGACGGCCGCACAACGGCCCGCCACGAACGCATGATCCGGGCCGCCGAAGCCGCCGGGCTGATGGACGAGGTCAAGGAGTGGGAGCAGCGCGCACAGTCCTACCGGGCCGCCCGCCACCGGCGCCGCATGGACATGATCCGCACCATGATCTACCTGCCCAAGGCCATCGGCTACGCCACCGCCACCGGCACCGGGGCGCTGCTCATGCTCGGTGTGCTGATCGCCCTGGGCACGGAGGACACCAGCGACATCTACGCCCCGTTCGCGGCCGTCGTCGAGCTGGTGCGCTGGGTGGCGTTCCTCGCCGGAGTCATCTGGAAGCCGGCCCTGTTGGCCGCCCCGTGGATCGGCCTCACAGCTGTGTGGGCGGTCGGACGCGGTGCAAGGTCCGCACCCACGTGGGCGCTGCCCCTCGACGCAGCCGCGTTGGACGTCCTGCCCGACGAGAACGCCATCCTGCGCGCGCTGGAGAACCTGTCCATCCCCAAGCTCAACAAGGCCATCAAGGAAGGCTGGAGGCCCCGCTGGGTGCAGCCCACCACCCGCCTCGGCAACGGCTACCACAGCCAGCTGCAGATGCCGCAGGGCGTCACCATCGAGATGGTCAACGCGAAGAAGAGCGTCCTGGCCCACAACCTGATGCGCAAGCCGGTCGAGGTATGGCCGACCGAGCCGCCCAACCAGCCCAGCGTGCTCGACCTTTGGGTCGCTGACCAGGGCTCACTCAACGGCCCCGTACCGGAATGGCCGCTCCTGCACGAAGGCACCACCGACTACTTCAAGGGCGTACCGGTCGCCGTCTCCCAGCGCGGCGACGCCATCATCGGCCAGCTCATGGCGAAGAACTGGATCGTCGGCGGCATCATGGGCTCCGGCAAGACGTCCATCGTCGTCTCCCTGCTGCTCGGCGCCATCCTCGACCCGCTGGTCATCGCCGAGGTGTACGTCATGGCCACGAACGTGGACTACGACCCGCTCAGGCCCCGGCTGCGAACCCTGGTCAAGGGCGACGACCCCGAGCAGCTGAAAGCCGCCCTCGACGCGCTGCGCGCCCTGTCCAACGAGGTCACCGAGCGGGGCAAGCTCCTGGAGGAGCTCGGCGGCGAGTCGACGAAGCTCACCCGCGAAATGGCGATGAAGGACGCGCGGATGCGGCCGAAGGTCGTCGTGTTCGACGAGTGCCACGAGCTGTTCATGAGCAAGGACTACGGCAAGGAAGCCGCTGAGCTGGCCATTCGCGTCATGAAGAAGGCCCGCAAGGTGGGCATCACCCTCATCTGGGTGACCGTCTCCCCGACCGCCGACAGCATCCCGAAGGACGTCACCCGCAACACGTCCAACCGTGTCGCGTTCGCCGTCGGTGACCACGTCGCCAACGACGGTCTCCTCGGCTCCGGCAAGTACAAGGCCGGCATCCGCGCCACCGAGCTGGTGCCCGGCCAGGACATCGGTACCGCGGTCACCTACGGGTTCACGTCCAAGCCGTTCGAAATCATCCGCGCCCACTACGTCCAGCGCGATCCCGAGAAGGGCATCGACGAGGTGACGCCGGTCGTCGAGCGGGCCATGGCCCTGTACGAGGGCACCGGTCCGGCCGCCGCCCCTGCGTTCGCCCCCGTAGACCACCTCGCGGACATCGCGAAGGTGCTCGGGCACGAGACGAAGATGCTCACCCTGGACGTGCTACACGGCCTCAAGGACCTCAACCCCGTCGAGTACGGGTCGTGGTCGCCCCGGGACCTGAAGCGCGTCCTCGACGACGCCGGGCACGGCGACTACAAGACCGGCGGCAAGATGCACGTCAGTCTCGACCGGATCCTCGAGGCCATCGCCAGCCGCGATGAGGACGACCTCGACGACGAGGGAGGCGGCGAAGACTGAGGGAGTTCTCCCTACCCGCCTCCCCACCCTGCCTCCCTATACATGACCTGCGGAAACGACGGGTTAGGGAGGCAAGGGAGGCAGCCGCAGCGAAGCCCTCAGACCCCCGGAATCGGGGTGCTGGCCTCCCCTCCGCTGCCTCCCTCCCTCAGGTAGCGCGGTCGCCCATCTCCGCGGGCCGCTCGCCGCGGAACATCCAATTCAACAGAGCGTCGTCGCCGAGCTCCTTGCCCGTAGCGACTCGGTACTCGGCTCGCAGGCTGTCACGGACCGCCTGCCCCTCGACCGTCAGCTGGCCCGTCGGCGCGGGCAACTCGTCGAGCGGGATCTCGCTGCGGAAGATGCGCTGATCCGTCCCGGGCAGCGGCTCGGTACCGCGGAGCCATGCCCGGACGCGGCTGGTGGGTACCGCCTCGTCTGGGGTGACCTTGAACTCGACCTCTTCGAGCGGCACTAGGAGGTGCAGCGGCGAGACGTCGAGGACGCGCGCCAGCGCGAGCCACTCAGTCAGGGTGACGCTCTGCCGCTTCCCGCTCTCCAGGTTGGCGACGGTGAAGCGGTCCCACTTGAGGCCGAGGTCGGTCATCCGCCGGCCTAGCTCAGCAGCCGTCATGTCCTTGCGTCGGCGCAGCTCAGACACCCGCGCCGCCACAGCCTGCACTGGCCCAACCCCTTGCACCATCGCCTGCCCCTCTATCTAGGTGATTTCGTTTCACCTTAGTGAGGACTTGCATCACGGGCAACACTGCGGCACCATGCCGCTCAGCGAGGTATCTCAGTACACCTCTAGGTGAAATGAATTCACTCATTGGAGAAGCGATGACACGGCGACCCCTCGCCACCGTTCCCGAAATCGCCGAGCACTACGGCGTCCCGCAGAAGACCGTCCACCGCTGGCACCAGACACAGACCGGCCCCGGGAAGCTCATGTTCCCCGTCGGCAGGTACCTCCGGGCGCGCTGGGACGACATCGAGCGCTACGACGCCAAGCAGGTCGAAGGCGCCGCGGCATGAAAGAGCGCCCCGCCCCGAAGTGCGGCCACTGGATCGGTCCCGAGACCCGTTACTGCCACGCCGACGAGAACATCCGCCAGTACATCCCCGGCCTCCGCTGCCCCGAGCACACCCCGGCCGCCCTGCAGGGCAAGCCCGAAGTGCCGCCCGGCCCCGGCTGGCCCATCCGCCGGGAGGCGAACAGCGCATGACCCAGAACGCAGAAACGCCCCGGGCCGAATCCGGGGCGTTTCAGGAAAGCTGCGTGGTTGACGCGAGCCCCATCGTGCCACACCTCATCGCACGCCCGGTACCCGTCCAAACGAGCGGCCGAACCGAGTTCGCCGCCCGCTGCCCTGAGTGCAAGTCCTGGCATAGGCATATCGGCCTCGGCGAGAAGGACGCGCCCTGCGGCGCGCACTACCTCCTTGAGTTCGCCAACAAGGGGGCGGCATGACTCCCCTTGAAGGAGCCCGGTGGCTCATCCGGCACGGGTTCGCCGTGTTCCCCTGCGACCACCCCGGCACGGCCCGCTGCACGGGCCTGCACAAGACGTGCGACGGATCCCGCGGCAAGCATCCCGCCGTCGCCTTCACTCGCGGCTGGACTCTCGACGAGCGCAAGGTGCACGAGACGTTCGCCCGCGGACTGCGGAACCCCGCCGTCTCCGTAGGCGCCTGCTCAAGGTCTGAAGGTGTGCAGCTGCTCGTCGTCGACAGCGACCGGCCCGGAGCGATCGAAGATGTAGCAGGCGCCCGCGGCGAGCAGTGGCCGGCCACCATGCGCGTCCGCACCGCCAAGGGCCACCACGACTACCTGTGGGCCTGGTCGTCGCTGAAGCTCGGCAACGGACTCGGTTCTCTGCAGGGCCAGTTCGACGGTGACGTCCGTGCGGGCAACGCCTACGTCGTCGGCCCCGGAGCTCTCCACGCTACGGGCGTCGTGTACGAGCTGGAGGACCCGGAGCGCCCGCCCGCCAAGGCCCCGGCCTGGCTCCTGCAAGCGATCCTCACAAAGCCCCAGCGGCCAGTGCGTCATTCGTCGTACCCGCGGCCTGAGTCTCGGAACCTTCAGGGCCTGGTCAAGTTCGTCGCCGACAGCTCCCAGGGGCAGCGCAACTCCCGCTTGTTCTGGGCAGCCTGCCGCGCCGCCGAGGCCGGCGCCGAGGACGCGCCCGCCGTCCTCCTGGATGCGGCCATCCACGCAGGTCTAGCCGAGGCGGAAGCCCGCAGCACGATCGCTTCCGCCTTCCGCACGGTGGGGGTGTCCGCGTGACCGACGAGACGACCGAGCAGGCAACCGAGGAATGGACGGATAACCGTCTCGTTCCCGAGGGCGTGCGCATGCCCACCGGTTACAAGATCAGCTATGGCGGGGTGTGGGTTGAGAAGGAAGTCAAGGGCGAGATGGTGCCCGTCCGCATCGCGTGGGCACCCCTGGTCATCCGCTGCGTCTACGTCGACCCGGTCGGCGACCAGGCCGTCGAACTGGCATGGACCGACCGCGGGCAAGTCGTCACCAGGACCGTGCAACGCTCCGTCGTCCGACGGGGCCGCATCCTGGTGGCCACGCTCGGAGACGCCGGCCTGCCAGTCATCGAGGCCGACGCCAAGCTGGCGGAACGCTACCTAGCAGCTTTCGAGTCCCTGAATCAGGGGAAGATCCCGCGCGTTCACCTGGCCCGACAGCTGGGTTGGCAGAAGGACGGCACGTTCGTCACCTCGCAGGACGAGCCGCACCGTGTCGAGGTCAAGTACGACGAGCAGAAGCCGGCACTGGCCGCGCACGCCCCGGCAGGGTCGTTCGCGGGCTGGCAGGCCGCGGTGAAGCCGATGGAGGCGTACCCAGCTGCACAGATGGCGGTGTACGCGTCGCTCGCCGCCCCGCTGCTGGAACTGGTCGGGGTCAACTCGTTCACGGTCGACATCAGCGGGCGGTCAACCCGAGGGAAGACCACGGCGGCCGGCGCCGGGATGAGCGTCTGGGCAGACCCCAGTGAGAAGGCAGACGGCATGTACTCGTGGCGCACCACGATGCTTGCTGCAGAGAAGCGGCTAAACCTGGTCAACGGCCTACCGGTCGTGTTCGACGAGACCAAGCTCGTGCGTGATCCGGAACTGGTGCACGCCCTGTTGTACTCCATCCCGAAGAACCACGGGCAAGCCCGCGGCGGTGGCTGGCCGTCCGGCCTCCCATGGCGAACCATCGTGATCTCGACGGGAGAACAATCAGTTCTCACCTTCACGACCGACCAAGGCGCCGGCGCCCGCGTCCTGACCGTCAAGGAAGCGCCGTTCGGTACAGACGGACCCGAGTCCGCCACGGCGGCCGTCGACGTCCGGGACGGCTGCGCCGAGCACTACGGCACGGCCGGCCCCCGGTTCGTCGAGAAGCTGCTCGACGAGACCGCCGGGAACGGAAAGCGACGCCTGGTCGCTCGCCACAAGGAACTGACGGAGGCTCACCGGTACGACAGCGACATGTCGGCCCGCCGGGCCCCCCTGGTGGCAGTCCTCGCCCTCGCTGCAGAAGTCGGCCACGAATGGGGCATCATCCCCTTCCCGACCCCGCCCATGTCCGTCTGGCGCCGACTGTTCGCCGTCTCGGACCAGACCGACAACAGGGGCGAGATGGCGCTCGACGTCGTCCGCGAGTACGTCGCATCCAACCGGCGTTCCCTGTGGGCGCCGGGCACCGACAACGAGCCCCCGTTCTCCGGATGGATCGGCCGGGAGCTGGACATCGACGAACAGCCCACGGTCGGCCTACTGGCACAGCGACTCAAAGAAGCGCTGAGCCGCGCGGGATACGAGCTGGAGTCCGTCATCCCCAGCTGGCGGGAAGCCAAGGTGCTTGTCGAGAACGACTCGTACCGGCCGCCCTACCTCGCCAAGAAGAAGATGAACGGCGGCCAAGTAAGGCTCTACATCTTCGTACCCGAGGTGTTCGCCGCCCCGGCCGACGAGGACGGAGAGTGACATGGCCCTCCGGTCTCAGGTAAAAACCCTCCCTCTCTCCGGCCAGAGTGCGTACCCCCGCTCATGGGGACGAACTCCGCAGGTCAACTCCTATCCGGTAGGGGTACGCGGCCGTGCGTACCCCCCGAGGGCGGGGCCAAGGGGTACGCGGCCGTGCGTACCCCCAACGTCCCGAGCATCACCGCAGCTCAGGCGGTACGAGACACCCCCCGCTATAGGGGGTACGCAGTCGTGCTCTCAAGAGAGCCTGTTTTTCCATCGCAGGCAGACAGGAGTAACCGACAGTGACCCGTGCCCGCCACCGCTGCGCCGTATGCGACCGCCCGCTCAAGGCCGGCCGCGGCAAGCCCTGCGTCCGCGACTGCGGCGCCCGCCTCTGCCGCACAGCCCACATCCCGCCGTGCAACGACGTTCACGGCGGCCAGTGCCCCAACTTCCAACCCATCGAAAGGAACTGACCATGAACAACCCGCTGACCCAGGAAGACCCCACCGTCCACGCCGTGTACGCCGGAGGGCAGTGGCGAGCTCGGGGGCGCAACCTCACCACCCGCGACGTCACCACCCTCCAGCAGGAGTTCGCCCGCAAGGTCGAGCAGATCAACGGGCGCCGCGCACTCTCCGCCGAAGCCAAGCGCATCGAGATCGCCCGCGCCTACCGCGACACCCGCAACCAGATTCAGGCCGCCGGACAGATGGTCGTCGACCACGTCACCAACGAGCGCGCCCGCCTCTCCCGCAAGCTGTTCGGGTACGAGGGCACCGCCGACGCGCAGACCGTCATCGTGCGCCGCGACGCAGCCGACCGCGCGGCCAAACTCACCAACCCCGACGAGGCACAGCACGCACTCCAGCGGGCCGAGAACAACGGCGACGTCCACCTCGCCCAGGCCATCGCTGGACAGTCCTTCGCCAACGGCTGGGCGGACGTCGTCCATACCTGGTTCGCCGCCAACCCTCAGGCAGGCGACACGGCGAGGGAGCTGCAGGAACTGCCCGACCCCAACGACGGTGTGTGGCGCGTGCAGCACGCCATGACCTACTCGGTCGTGGCACCGCAGGAGCTGGCCGGCCTCGCCGACTACCAGCTCGACCGCCTCGCCGACACCGACCTCGACGGCGACACAGCAGCCTGACCACAGACTCGGCGTCAACGGCACCGACCTCGCAGGGCATGACGAGCATCGGGCCCATGGAGCGGGAGTCTTCACCGTTCTCGCCCGCACCAGCGCCGACCCCCTACCCCCCTCCCCCCCCGGGGGGGTGGGGGTAGGGCACAGGCACAGCAAGCAGTTGAGTTCGATCAACTCGAAGAACAACTCAAGAACGAAACAAGATCAAAAGACTTGAAATCGAATCGAATTGAGTCGATCAACAGGGTTCGAGCGGCGATTCGGCGAGCTGAACCAGGTACGACGGCCCCGAGGGGGCGCCGCTCGCCAGCCGCGGCCACCGGTGAGGGCCCTCTGGGGGTGGGGGGATACCCCCCTCCCGGGCCCCTGGGAGATCGGGCCCGTATAGCTCTCGACCTTATGCGTGCTCGCCGCGCTGTGTTTTTCCTGATCTTGGAAGGGGGCCGGAATGGCTCTGATGGATCCGCCCGAGGGCCTCGGCTCGCAGGGCACGTGTCTGTGGGAGGAGATCTCAGGGGCGTTCGTGCTGCGTGTCGACGAGCTGCGCATCCTCGGCGACGCGTGCCGGGAGGTCGACCTGATCGAGCGCCTGGAGGACGCCCTGCGGGATGCTCCGCTGGTTGTCACCGGCTCGCAGGGGCAGCCGGTGGCGAGCCCCCTGGTGCAGGAGCTGCGGCAGCATCGGTCCCTGGTGGCCCGCCTGTTGGCCGCGCTGAAGCTGCCCGACGAGGAGGACCAGGAGCAGCACGACGCACGGGAGCGCTCGGCGAAGGCCCGGCACGCGTCCCTTGCCCGATGGCGGGGGACAGCGTGAGCAGGCGCCGGCCCGCGGTCCGCGACGACGGGATGCCCGACTGGCTCGCCGAGTACCGGCCTGAGTTGTGGGCGGAGGACCTCGACGACCCGCTGCAGGTCTACTACTTCGGCCGCTGCGCGTGGCTCGACGCCCGCACGGAGTGGCAACAGGGCGGCGACCCGCAGCCGAAGATCCAATCCCCCAGACCCGTACACGGGGGCAGCGCCAATACGTCGCCGATCCCCGAGCAGGCCGTGCAGGGGGTGTCCCCCCAGGCCAATCGGGCGAGCGTTCAGCCGGTCGCCCGACCGATCAGAACCCGCTGACAGAGCAGCCCCTAGGCCCGCGCCATGGATGCCGCAGGGGGTGAACCCACCACAGAGAGGCTCAGAGATGCCGACGAAACTGGCACAGCAGATGAACACCCTGATCCGAGGCCAGCAGCCGCAGGCCACGACCGGACAGGGCAAGGCCGACGAGATCCGCGGCCTGTACAAGCAGGGCCTGCAGCAGCTGCGCGGCCAGCGCAACATGCACCCCGACGCCCGCCGCGTCGAGATCGCCCGCCTCTACTCGACCGCCCAGGCCGCGCTGCGCAAGGTGCAGCAGGAGCAGCTGCAGACCGACCGCGAGACGTTCGACAAGCTGGAACGCCAGCTGTGGGGATTCGATGACGTGCGGGCCTCCGCGTACAGCAGCGCCGACCGTGCGGCCGTCGACGGCACTGTGCGCGATGCACAGGACCGAGCTGGCCGGCTGAAGAAGCGAGGAGACGCAACGCGTGCTCTCGCCGAAGCCGAACAGGCCGGCGACAACGTGCTCGCCCGCGCCATTGCCAAGCGCGCTCACGACATGGATTGGGACGACTTGGTCGACGGCTACTTGTCCAGCAGGCCCACCGCGGCCGAGCGGTATCGGCAGGCCGCCGAGATCTACACCCGGCAGCACACCACGGGTGGCGCCCTGGCGCACGGATTCCTCGGCAGCCTCCGGGCGCCCGACGAGCTGCACGGCATGAGCGGCAAGGACATCGAGGCCATGGCCGACCCGGGCGAGCCGGCCGCATAGATCCGGCGTCAACGTCACCCGCTGCGGACGCATGTTGTAGGCCCGTCCGCACACGGGATCGATGGCGGCGAGCGAGTCTTTCCTCCTTTCCCTCGCACAGACCCGCCAGCGCCGACCGGAACGGGCCAGGCAATCGGGCCTGGCCCGTCCGGAGACCAACGATCACGGCCACGCGGGTGGGGGCGCACCCCCGCCCGCGCGCGTAGGTGACCGCGGGGGAGGGCAATTCGTGGCGCCGCGAATCAGAGCCTTTTGATCAACGGGAGGGGAGTCGGGATCGCGAGGCAAGACCCTCGGGGGACCGACGCGGCCAGCAAATGGCACGCCTGCTCAGAAAGTGCATGAGGGGGGCGGGCGCCGCTGATTGTCAGCGCCCGGTGGAACGATGACGAAGTTTGAGAGCTTGAGAGGAACCGTATGGCGAGCAAGAGCATCAAGAAGCGCCCGAACGGTAAGTGGCGTGCCCGGTACCGGGACCTTGCTGGCAAGGAGCACGCCCGGCACTTCGAGCGCAAGCTCGACGCTGAGCGCTGGTTGGACGAGGTCACGGCCGCTCTGGTGACGGGCGCCTACGTCGACCCGAAGGACAAGAAGCTGACGGTCGACCAGTGGTGCGACTTGTGGATCGAGTCCTACGCGAAGCGCGAGTCGACGGTGCGGCAGGCAAAGGTGCATCTGGCGCAGATCCGGGAGGAGTTCGGCCCGTTGCCGCTGATGGCGGTCGACGAGATGGCCGTGAAGAAGTGGATGGCTCGCCTGCAGCGGGAGGGTGTCTCTCAGTCGTACCGGTTCGCGCTGCACAGCCGTCTGTCCCAGGTGATGCGGGCCGCGGTGCGGGCGAAGAAGGTCACGGCCAATCCGTGCTCGCGGGAGACGTCGCCGGGCGGGGGCAAGCAGCGGCCCTACGTCTGCACGGACGCGCAGCTGTGGCAGCTGTACGAGGCCGCGGAGGAGAAGTACCGGCCCGCCCTGCTGCTGGGCGCGTTCGCCGGCCTGCGCACGGCCGAGGCGTGCGGCCTGCGCCTGGTCGACGTCGACCTCGACGCACGGACGGTCACGCCGACCGTGCAATACCCGGCCGTGCCCCTCAAGACGGAATCGAGCATGGCTGCCGTGCCGATCCCGGACGTGTTCGTCGGCGAGCTGAAGCGGCTGCTCGACGGCCGCACGGATGGCTGGGTCCTGCTCGACGACGACGCCGTGCAGCTGGGCCCGTGGAAGGTCGAGCGGCACATGCGCCGCATCCGCAAGCAGGTACCCGGACTGTCGCCGGTCTTTCGCTTCCACGATCTTCGGCACTACTACGCGAGCATGCTCATCGCGAGCGGCGCCGACGTGAAAATTGTGCAGCAGCGGCTACGGCACTCGAAGGCCACGACGACGCTGAACACATACGGTCACCTCTGGCCCGACTCGGACCAGTCGACCAGGGCCGCAGTCGAGCGTGCCATGGGCCCCTTGATCACTAACGCTGCGGACCCCCTGCGGACTGTCGATGAGTCCGCAGAGGGTCCGTCCAGCGTATAGCGCTGTTGATCTTTACACGTCGAAGTACAGCTCGAACTCGTGCGGGTGCGGACGCAGCTGCAGCGGGGCGATCTCGTTCGCGCGCTTGTAGTCGATCCACGTCTCGATCAGGTCCGGCGTGAAGACGTCGCCCTGGAGGAGGAACTCGTGGTCGGCCTCGAGGCGGTCGAGGACGGCCGGGAGGGAGGTCGGGACCTGGGCGACGCCCGCGTGCTCCTCGGGAGCCAGCTCGTAGAGGTCCTTGTCGATCGGCTCGGCCGGCTCGATCTTGTTCTTGATGCCGTCCAGACCCGCGAGGAGCAGGGCCGAGAACGCCAGGTACGGGTTGCCGGAGGAGTCGGGCGCGCGGAACTCGACGCGCTTGGCCTTCGGGTTGGAGCCCGTGATCGGGATACGCATCGCGGCGGAGCGGTTGCGCTGCGAGTACACCAGGTTGATCGGGGCCTCGAAGCCCGGCACCAGACGGTGGTACGAGTTCACCGTCGGGTTGGTGAAGGCGAGCAGCGACGGGGCGTGCTTGAGGATGCCGCCGATGTAGTAGCGGGCGGTGTCCGACAGGCCCGCGTAGCCCGCCTCGTCGTAGAAGAGCGGCTGGCCGCCCGTCCACAGCGACTGGTGCACGTGCATGCCCGAGCCGTTGTCACCGAAGATCGGCTTCGGCATGAAGGTCGCGGTCTTGCCGTTGCGCCAGGCGACGTTCTTCACGATGTACTTGAAGAGCTGCAGGTCGTCGGCGGCCGCGAGCAGCGTGTTGAACTTGTAGTTGATCTCGGCCTGGCCGGCGGTGCCGACCTCGTGGTGCTGGCGCTCGACCTGGAGGCCGGAGGCGGCCAGCTCCAGGGAGATCTCCGCGCGCAGGTCGGCGAAGTGGTCGACCGGCGGGGCCGGGAAGTAACCGCCCTTGTAGCGGACCTTGTAACCGCGGTTGTCCTCCAGCGCGCCCGTGTTCCAGGCACCCGCCTCGGAGTCGATGTGGTAGTACGCCTCGTTCTCGGCGGTCTTGAAGCGCACGCTGTCGAAGACGTAGAACTCGGCCTCGGGGCCGAAGTACGCGGTGTCGGCGATACCGGTGGAGGCGAGGTAGGCCTCCGCCTTCTTCGCCACGTTCCGCGGGTCACGGGAGTACTGCTCGCCCGTGATCGGGTCGTGGATGAAGAAGTTGATGTTGACCGTCTTGTCGCGGCGGAAGGGGTCGACGCGCGCGGTGGACAGGTCGGCGCGAAGCGCCATGTCGGACTCGTGGATGGCCTGGAAGCCGCGGATCGAGGAGCCGTCGAACGCGAGCTCCTCGGCCGGGTCGAAGGCCGTGGCAGGGATCGTGAAGTGCTGCATCACGCCCGGCAGGTCGCAGAACCGGACGTCGATGAACTTGACGTCCTCGTCCGCGATGAACTTCTTGGCCTCGTCGGCGTTCTGGAACATCCAGCTCCTCCTACTCCCGACCCGTCGGTCCGGGGTGGTAGTTCGGTCGTGCGGCCAGTGCGGTGGCACACGCTGGCCTCGACCCTAGGGACGGGTGATTTCTCGGGCGTGACCCATTTGTTTCGCACACGTTAACCGGACATCCCCGACCTCCCCCCACCTGTCCACATCGCAAAACGGGCACAGTACCGTGGTCGCGTGGACAAGAGGCAAGCAATCGGATCCTGGCTCTCGGGCCCCCGCGCGGCCGCCGAGGAAGCCGGTGTCGACTTCGGATACCGAGGTCAGCAGCTCGGACTGCCCGAGGAGGGACCGGGCTCCATCGCCCGCCCGGGACGCCGGCTCGGGGCACTGGCCGTGGACTGGGGCATCTGCGTCTTGATCGCATACGGTCTCATTACGGATGGCTACGGTCAGGCGACGAGCAACTGGGCGCTGCTGCTGTTCTTCCTGATGAGCGTCCTGACCGTGGGCACCGTCGGTTTCACCCCGGGCAAGCGCCTCTTCGGCCTGCGCGTGGTCGTCCTGGAGACCGGCAGCGTCAACCCGCTGCGCGCCCTGCTGCGTACGGCCCTGCTGTGCGTCGCCATCCCGGCCCTGATCTGGGACCGCGACGGCCGTGGCCTGCACGACCGGCTGGCCCATACGGTCGAGGTACGGATGTGACCTCCGTACGCCTCGCATAAGTCGAACGTACTCCTCGTACCGGACGGGCCGCACCCGGCGGTTCGCATACAACCTCCCTCATACGACGATGGGGCGCCCGGATCACTCCGGGCGCCCCATCGTCGTATGAGGGAGGTCAGCGGGCCTTCGGCCCGCCCTTCGGCAGCTTCATGCCCTTGGGCATCGGGCCCTTCGGCAGCGGCATGTTGCTCATCAGGTCGCCCATGGCCTTGAGCCGGTCGTTGGTGGCGGTCACCTGGGGACCGGTCAGCACGCGCGGCAGCTTCAGCATGGTGGTCCGCAGCTTCTTCAGCTCGACCTGGCCCTCGCCCGTGCCCACGATCAGGTCGTGCACCGGCACGTCCGCGACGATGCGGTTCATCTTCTTCTTCTCGGCGGCCAGCAGGGTCTTCACCCGGTTCGGGTTGCCCTCGGCGACCAGCACGATGCCGGCCTTGCCGACGGCCCGGTGGACCACGTCCTGGCTGCGGTTCATCGCCACCGCGGGGGTCGTGTTCCAGCCCCGGCCGATGTTGTCCAGCACAGCCGCGGCGGCGCCCGGCTGGCCCTCCATCTGCCCGAAGGCCGCCCGCTCGGCCCGGCGCCCGAAGACGATCGCCGACGCGAGGAAGGCGAGCAACAGGCCCAGGATGCCGAGATAGATGGGGTGACCGATCAAGAAACCGATCGCGAGGAAGACACCGAAGGTGACGATTCCGACAGCCGCGAGTACAAGACCGATCTTCTTGTCGGCCCTGCGGGTCATCTTGTAGGTCAGAGCGATCTGCTTGAGTCGCCCGGGGTTCGCAGCGTCCGCTGCCGTGTCCTTCCTCGCCATGCCACGAAGTCTACGTGCCCCCGGGAGCGCCGACGACGGCAGTGCCGTGCCGAGCGCACGGGGAGCGCGGCGGGGTCAGGGACGGACCGTGGTGACCTGGTCCAGAACGCGCTGCGCCTCGACCCGGTCCTTGGCGCGACGGCGGTCCTCCAGCACGGACGTCCAGGCGTTGCGGCGGGCGGTGCGCTGGCCGCTGCTCATCAGCAGCGACTCGACGGCACGCAGTGCAGTGGTGAACGACGGGATGGCGGTGGCGCGAACGGGCGCGGCCTGCATGGTGGAGGTCCCCCCTCGGGAATGGCGGCTTCGTGAGTGATGCACGGGGTGTACAAACAGGGTCACTGATTGGTGTTACCAGGGCGTGACCGACCGGTCAAACACCAATGAAACCTTGATGCGCGGCCCGAAACGCTTGACGCGGCCCTGACGTTGCCCCTATCTGCGGGGACGTCCAGGACCGCGTCAATCGGCCGCTGCCGAAGGGCAGTTGCTTGTGCGCAGATTCACATGAACCGAGTGGCACTCCGTGCCATCAGACGGCCTGAGAGGCGACGTAGGAGCCCCGCTTCTCGATGGCCATCTGGTAGAGCCGCCCGGCACGGTACGAGGACCGCACCAGCGGGCCGGACATCACGCCGGAGAAGCCGATCTGCTCGGCCTCGTCCTTCAGCTCCACGAACTCCTGCGGCTTGACCCAGCGCTCCACCGGGTGGTGGCGCACGGACGGGCGCAGGTACTGCGTGATGGTCACCAGCTCGCAGCCCGCGTCGTGCAGCTGCTGGAGCGCCTCGCTGATCTCCTCGCGGGTCTCGCCCATGCCGAGGATGAGGTTGGACTTGGTGACCAGGCCGTAGTCGCGGGCCTCGGTGATGACCTTCAGGGAGCGCTCGTAGCGGAAGCCGGGGCGGATGCGCTTGAAGATCCGGGGCACCGTCTCGACGTTGTGCGCGAAGACCTCGGGGCGGGAGGCGAAGACCTCCTGCAGCAGCTCCGGTACGGCGTTGAAGTCGGGGGCGAGCAGCTCGACCTTGGTGCGGCCGGCCTCGCGCTCGGCGGTCTGCTGGTGGATCTGGCGCACGGTCTCGGCGTACAGCCAGGCGCCGCCGTCCGGGAGGTCGTCGCGGGCGACGCCGGTGATGGTGGCGTAGTTCAGGTCCATGGTGACCACGGACTCGCCGACGCGGCGCGGCTCGTCGCGGTCGAGTGCCTCGGGCTTGCCGGTGTCGATCTGGCAGAAGTCACAGCGCCGGGTGCACTGGTCGCCGCCGATGAGGAAGGTCGCCTCGCGGTCCTCCCAGCACTCGTAGATGTTGGGGCAGCCGGCTTCCTGGCAGACCGTGTGCAGGCCCTCGCTCTTCACGAGGTTCTGCATCTTCGTGTACTCGGGGCCCATTTTCGCCCGGGTCTTGATCCACTCGGGCTTGCGCTCGATGGGGGTCTGGCTGTTGCGGACCTCCAGGCGCAGCATCTTGCGTCCGTCCGGTGAGACTGCGGACACGTCGGCTCCCTGTGCTTCGATTCTTCGGCGTACACCAGGGTACGCCCGTGCTAACCAAGCCCTGCTGTCAGGCCAACCTCATCGCTCCGGGGCTGATTCCCGGCGTCAGGCGGTCGCCTTCTCGATTTCCCGCGGCTTCAGGTCCGCGTTCTCCACCACGTCCCGCAGGTGCCGCTCGGCGACCGGCAGCACCTCGTCGATCGTGACGTCCCGGCCGAGCTCGGCGGCCAGCGAGGCGACGCCCGCGTCGCGGATGCCGCACGGGATGATCCGGTCGAACCATTTGTTGTCCGGGTTCACGTTCAGGGCGAAGCCGTGCATGGTCACGCCCTTCGCGACCCGGATCCCGATCGCCGCGATCTTGCGGTCCTCGCGCCGCTGGCCGGCGTTGGAGGGGGCGTACTCGGGGCCGTTCAGACGCGGGTCGAACTCGTCGTCCGTCAGACGGGGGTCGAAGTCCAGCGCGAGTCCGCCGAACGACGGACGCTGTTCGACCGGGTCGCCCAGGACCCACACCCCGCTGCGGCCCTCGACGCGACTGGTCTCCAGGCCGAACTCCGCACAGGTGCGGATCAGGGCCTCCTCCAGCCGCCGTACGTGGGCCACGACGTCCACGGGGCGCGGCAGCTTCTGGATCGGGTAGCCGACGAGCTGGCCCGGGCCGTGCCAGGTGATCTTGCCGCCGCGGTCCACGTCGATGACCGGCGTGCCGTCCAGGGGCCGCTCGTTGTCCGCCGTGCGCCGGCCCGCCGTGTACACCGGAGGGTGCTCGAGCAGCAGAACCGTGTCGGGGATCTCGTCCTCGAACCGCGCCGCGTGCACCCGGCGCTGCTCGTCCCACGCCTGCTGGTACTCGACGGCGTCCGCCCCGAACCCCATGCGCACGAACCGCAACTCACTCACGGCAAGCGCCTCCCTGGTGCCTAGAAGGTCGTAAGGCACAAAGAGTGCCTACGCCACTGTACGACCGGCTCGTTCGGGTGACGTCTCGCGGTCCGCGTCAGCCCGGTAGGGCAATCCTCACACGATCGGATGAATGGGCGGCGAAATGTGCGATCGGCTGCTTACTCTCCGCTACATTCGCGCCGTTCGAGCAGGCCAAAAGGGCTGCTCACCGGCAATCCGGGCACCCGCGGCCGTACGGCCCCGCAAGGCCCGAAAGGCAGGAGACCGCACCGCAGATGACGGAACGACCCGCGCAGCGCACTCCCAACCGCCAGCTCGCCGCGCTCATCGCAGAAGCGGGATTCTCCAACGCGGGTCTCGCCCGCCGGGTGGACCAGCTCGGCCTCGAACACGGGCTTGATCTCAGATACGACAAGACCTCGGTCACCCGCTGGCTGCGCGGACAGCAGCCACGCGGTACGACGCCCGCGCTCATCGCCGAGGTCTTCACGCGCCGCCTCGGCCGCCGGCTCTCCGCCCAGGACCTCGGCCTCGACGCCTGCGCGCCCGTGTACGCGGGGCTGGAGTTCGCCGCGACACCGGAAGAGGCCGTCGACATCGTCAGCGGCCTGTGGCGCAAGGACTCGGGCAGTCACGCCGAGCTGCGCAAGATCGCGTTCACCCCGGCCGGCCTCGTCGTGCCCAGCCGGGACTGGCTGATCGGCCGCGCCGACGAGAAGGTCGCCCGGGGCGAGGCGATCGCCCGCATCCCGGTGCAGGGCCGCCCGACGGCCGTACCCAGCCAGCGCGGGCAGGCCGAGCGCGGCCCCGGCCAGAAGGTCACCGGCGGCGACATCGCCGCGCTGCGCTCGGTCGGCGAGCTGTTCCGCTCCCTCGACGACATGTACGGCGGCGGTCACGCCCGGCAGGCCCTGGTGCGCTACCTGGAGCACGAGTGCGAGCCGATGCTGCGCGGCACCTACGGCGAGCAGACCGGCCGCCGTCTGTTCGCGGCCGCCGCGGACCTCACGAGGCTCGCGGGCTGGACGTCGTACGACATCGCGGCGCACGGGCTCGCCCAGCGCTACTTCGTGCAGTCGCTGCGGCTCGCGCAGGCGGCCGGTGACCGTGCGTTCGGCTCGTACGTCCTGGTCACCATGAGCCGCCAGGCCGTCTACCTCGGGCACGGCCGTGAGGCCGTCCAGCTCGCGCGCGTGGCCCAGCAGGGCGTGGGGACCAGCGCGCCGCCGGTCGTGCAGGCCCTGCTGCACGCGTGCGAGGCGCGCGGACACGGCGTACTGGGCGAGGTGCGCGCCTGCACCGCCTCCCTGGTGCGGGCCGAACGTGCCCTCGAAGCGGCCCGCCCCGTCGACGACGTCCCGCACTGGGCGCGCTTCTTCGACGAGGCACAGCTCGCCGACGAGTTCGGCCACTGCCACCGGGACCTGCAGCAGTTCCGCGCGGCGGCCCAGCATGCCGAGCGGTCCCTGCAACTGCGCGCCCCCGCCTACGCCCGCAGCCGCCTCTTCTCCCGTGTCGTCCTCGCCTCCGCCCGCCTCGGCCTCGGCGAACTCGACCAGGCCTGTGCGTTGGGCGCGGAGGCGGCGGGCGCTGCCGCGGAGATGCGGTCGGTACGGGCGGTCGAGTATGTCCGGGACTTCGAGCGGAGGTTGGAGCCGTATCGGGATGCGGCGCCGGTGCGGGGGTATCGGGACAAGGTCGCGGCGTTGGGGTAGGGGGCATCGCCGTGACTCCGACCGGAGGTGTGCCCTCTGCGGCCGCGTTGTGGCTGGTCGTGTCCGCGCGGCGGAGCCGCATTTCGACACACCCCCGCGCCCTCGAAGAGGGGCGCGGGGGTTCCCGAGACCTATGCCGCTGCCCGTAACGGTTCCGCGCGGTGCAGGGAGCCCGCCGCTCCCAGGTCCGTCAGGATCGCCGCCGCGGCCCGGTGGGCCGAGTGCAGGGCTCCCTGGACCGTGCTGGTGTCGCGGTGGTCGCCGCAGACGTACAGGCCCGCCAGGAGGCGCACCGGGCGGCGCAGGTCGTGGGGCGGGCGCATGGCGGGGACGGCCTCCGGGGTGTGGTGCACGGCGAGGGTCTCCCAGCGTGCGGTGGAGGTGCCGTAGAGGCGGGAGAGGTGCATCCGCACGGCCGTGTCGACGTCGGGCGGTGGCGTGCCGAGGACCGTCGACGACACGAGTGTGCGGCCCGCCGGTGCGCGGCTCGGGTCGATCTGACTGATCACCGCAGTGTGCGCGACCGGGCCGCCCCGGTCGGCGTCGAGCAGCAGCGAGGCACCGGTCGCCGGCGGCTCGTCGGTCGTGTGGTGGACGACGGTCACCGGGTGGAAGTCCGGTACGCGCAGGCCCGGCAGCAGTTCGGCGGCGCTCCGTGCGTCCGTCGCCAGCAGGACGGCACGACAGCGGATCTCGCCGTGCTCGGCGGTGGTCACGGACGTCGTGGCGACCGATGTGACCCGCACACCGGTGTGCACGGTGCCCGGCGGCAACGCCTGTGCCAGCAGCTCCGGCAGCGCCTCGGCGCCGCCCTCGGGCACACACATCCGTCCGCTTGCGAAGGAACGCAGCGCCAGATCCGCGCACCGGCTCGACGTCGTCAGCTCCGGGTCGCACAGCAGCGCGGCGAGCAGCGGTCGCAGGAAGCCGTCGATCGTCCGCGCCGGAACACCCCGCTCCGCGAGCGCCTGCGCGGCGGGCAACTCGGGGCGGGCCAGCAACCGTTCGACGGGCAGGCCGGCCAGCCGGGCGAGCGCGGCGCCGAGCCGGGCCTGGTCGACGGCCGTACCCAGCGGTGCGCCCGCGCGGACCCGCGGTATGGGCGTCTGTCCCGGAACTCCCCGTACGGGCCCGGTCCTCGGGGCGCTCGCCAGGGCGCGCACCGCGTGGAGTGCGCCCCTCGCGCGCCGGGCGCTCAACGGGCTCGCCACCGCGCCCGCGCGATGCCGGCGCCCGTCGCTGTGCAGCAGTACGCCCGGCGCGAAGGGGCGCAACGCCAGCGCGTCGAGCCCCGGCGTCAGCCGTAGCTCCGGATACGACGTCGACAGGAGCTGCCCGATCCGGTCGAGCCGGAACCCGTCGACCTTCTCGGTCGACATGCGGCCGCCCGGGTAAGGGGCGGCCTCCAGCACTGCGGTCCTCACTCCTGCGCTGGTCAGCCGATGTGCCGCGGAGAGTCCGGCGACCCCGGCTCCCACGATGACGACGTCCGCCTGGTACGCGGGCTCAAGCACGTGCCCCTCCTCGAGGTTGCGCGGCCGGTGGAGACGTCATGCCCCCAACTGGCTCCGGGGATACCCGAGTTCGGGTCGAGGTTAGGGCTGTGATCGGTCAAAAACAGTCGCGCATGGGCAGAGCACGGTCGCACAGTGGTCGCATACGGGCGCTCGGTGCCGCCCGGCCGATACATGGCGGGCGCCCGGCTTGACCCTTCGATTACTTGGCGGCAGCTCGGATCGCCCCCTCGATGTCCGGGAACGCGAAGGTGAATCCGGACTCCAGTAGCCGCTTCGGCAGCACCCGTTGGCTGCCCAGCACATCCCCGGCCAACTCGCCGAGTACCGTCCGCAGCACCGGCTCGGGGACCGGGAAGAGCGTCGGCCGGTGCAGGACCCGCCCCATCGCCTCGGTGATCTCACGGTTCGTCAGCGGCTGCGGCGCCGTCACATTGAACGGGCCCGACAGATCGTCCCGGTCGATCAGATGCCGGATCGCGGCCACCTCGTCGTGCAGTGAGACGAACGACCAGTACTGCCGTCCGTCCCCCAGCCGCCCGCCGAGCCCCGCCTTGAACAGCGGGAACAGCCGCCCCCAGGCCCCGCCCTGCCGGGCCACCACCAGCCCCGTGCGCGGGAACACCGTCCGTACGCCCGCCTCCTGCGCGGGTGCCGCCGCGCCCTCCCACTCCACGGCCAGTGAGGGCAGGAAGCCCTCCCCGGGCGGGGCGCTCTCGTCGACGGCCCGCTCGCCGGTCTCGCCGTAGTAGCCGATCGCGCTGCCGTTCACGAACACCCGCGGCGGCTCGTCCAGCGATGCCATCGCCTCCGCCAGCGCCGCCGTACCCTGCACCCGGCCGCTCCGGAGCTTCGCCTTGTACGCATCCGTCCAGCGCCGCGAGCCCACGTTCGCGCCGGCCAGATTGACCACGGCGTCGCACCCGGCGAGCCCGGCCGCGTCCACGTACGTGCGCTCGGGGTCCCACCGGACCTCGTCCGCCGAGCCGGGTGCACGGCGCACCAGCCGCACCACCTCGTGCCCGTCCGCGACCAGCGACCGCACCAACGCGCCGCCGATCAGTCCGGAGGAGCCGGCCACCGCGATTCTTGAAAGTTCCATGACCTCAATCCTGCCGTTGACCACATAAAACCCCGGTCGGGCTCCCGGGCTCCGGTCGTAGGGTGACGCTCATGCCCGAGTCGTACAAAGCCCGTATACGCGCTGCTCTGCTCGATGACGAGGAGGAGCTGTCCCACCTCGACCGTGTCACGTGGTCGCCGATGCACGCGGTCATGCCCGAACCGCGCCCGCCCTACCCGCCGTTCTTCTCCGAGCACCACGCCCCGGGCGACCATCTGGTTGCGGAACTCGACCGCCGTATCGTCGGCTACGTCCGCCTCGGCTTCCCCACTCCGCTCGCCTGTAACACCCACGTCCGGCAGATCCAGGGCCTCGCCGTCGCCGACGAGACCCGTGGCCTCGGCGTGGGCCGGGCGCTGATCCGGGCGGCCATGGAGGAGGCGCGCCGCAGGGGCGCACGCCGGCTCACCCTGCGCGTCCTCGGTCACAACACGCCGGCGCGCAAGTTGTACGAGTCCGAGGGGTTCGTGGTGGAGGGGGTACTGCCCGAGGAGTTCTTCCTGGACGGGCGGTACGTGGACGATGTGCTCATGGGGCGCAGTCTCTGACACCGGCACCCCAGGGCCTCATGAGGTGACGAGTTCCCCCGTGTCCACCGCCGCCGTCGCGTCGGCCGCGCGCTTGGCGTCGGCGGCGACCTCGGCGACCGTGAGGACGTAGCCGGTCCGGTCGTCGGAGGTAGAGCGGGCGAAGACGACCCCGAACACCTTGCCGTCGGTGGTCAGGAGCGGGCCGCCGGAGTTGCCGGGGCGGACGGTGGAGCGGATCGAGTAGATCTCGCGGGTGACGGTCTCGTCGTTGTAGATGTTCTGGCCGGTCGCCCGCACCCGGTTCGCGACCGTCGCCGCCTGGAGGTTCAGGTCGCCGTCCTCCGGATAGCCCGCAACGACCGCCGAGTCGCCGCGGGTGGCCTCGTCGTCGAACGACAGGACGGGGGCGCGCAGATCCGGGACGTACAGCACGGCGACGTCCCGGTCCGGGTCGAAGAGCACCACCCGCGACTCGTACGACCGCCCGACGCCGCCGACCCGCACGCTGGGCGCGTCGATGCCGGCCACCACATGGGCGTTGGTCATCACGTGCTGCGGGGAGTAGACGAAGCCGCTGCCCTCGCGGCCCTGGGTGCCCGCGGTGCCCTCGATCTTGACCGTGCTGAGCTTGGCGGCGTTCGCTGCGGCCGTCGTGACGCTGTCGCCGGAGGGCTCGGCGACCTCGGCAGTCGACTCGTTCTCGAACGGGTTGAAGACCTGCGGGAAGCCGGCTTCGGTGAGCGCGGAGGTGGCTCCGGAGAACCAGGCGGGGGTCGTGTCCGGCATCGCGTCCTGCACGGTCCCGAGCAGCCGGGAGTCCCGGATGGCGGAGGTCAGCAGCGGGGAGGAGGACGCGGCGAGAACGCTTGCGGCCACCCAGGCCACGATCAGCACGGCCACCGAGTTGGCCACGGCCCCGCCGACGCCGTCCGCCACCCTGAGCGGCCCGCGGTCCAGCTCCCTTCGCAGCCGCAGCGCCAGCCGTCCCGCCAGCTCGTGCACCAGCACCGCCGGGAGCAGCACGGTGAGCACCGCGGTCACGGTCGCCCCCGTCGTACCCGGAGTGACCAGGTCCATCATCCACGGCAGGATCCATACGCCGATCACCGCGCCGCCCACGAAGCCGGCCAGCGAGACGCATCCGGCCACCAGTCCGCGCCGGTATCCGGACGCCGCGTAGGCGAGGATCACCAGCAACAGCAGGATGTCGAGCAGGTCCACAGAGCCGCCTTTCTCTCGGACCCCTTAGTACGCGCGCGAGACGCCTGTTGATCAGTGCCCGCGCACGCATCGCCGGGAACCGGCCACGCCGCGTGCACCTGGAGAAACGCCCCGAACCCGGACGATGGTTCCACCGGGTGTCACACCACACATCGCGGGCGGACCGGATCCGTCGGACAGTAGGACCATGCGTGCCTTCCGACGGGTAACCCGAAGGGTCTTCCGAGGAACACGGGGGAGACGAAGACCACGTGCCGTACGAATACCGTGGGCTGCGGGAATGCGGGGGGTGGACCGGGGCTGGAGTGAGGCTGCGCCGGGGGACGTGCGGGGGGCTGGGGGAGGTGCGGGCCGGGATCCGTTACGGGGGGATTCGACGGGGGCTGCGCGGACAGCGGGCCTGGACGGTGCGGCGGGAGGCGCGTCGGCATCGGCCGGTGAACCGTCGGGGGACACCTCGCGGGGAGCCGACGCGGATGGTTCGGAGCAGGCTGCGGGCGGGCCCGCTACGGGACGGGTGGAGGGGGAACGGCCCGTACTGCGGGACGGGCCACCCCTGCGGGATCAACCGCCCGCGGGGGATGAGCCGCCCGTAGGCGACCAGTCGGCCCCCCAGGGGCCGTCCACCGCCGGACAGGGGCCTGCCCTCCAGGGGCATCAGGGGCAGTCGCATCTGCGACCGCGGCAGGCCGTGCCGGAACGGCAGGTCGGGCCGGTGCCCGGTGATGTGGTGCCGCAGGCCGGGGTCGGGCGGTCGTCGGCCGGTCGGTGGGCCCAGGTGCAGGCACGGAGCCGGTGGCAGCCGCTCTCGGGGTGGCGGGTGCACCCCGTCGCGTTCGCGCTGCTCGGCTGTGTGCCCGGCCTCGCCGCCGTGCTCGCGCTGGGGCTGTGCGCGAGTGGCGTCGAGCGGATCGTCGCGGCCGGCGCGCGGCCCGTCGCGGCGCGGCCCGCCGCCTCGCATCAGGCGCCCCGGCCCACCATCGTGCCGAGGTCGGCCTGGCTCGACGACGAGACCCGGCGCGCCCAGCCACCCCCGCGTTACGACGACACGGTCGTCGCCGTGTTCGTCCACCACACCGACTCGCCCAACGGCTACGACTGCGCCGACGTGCCCCGCATCATCCGGTACGTGTACGCGGGCCAGACCGGCTCCCGCGACTGGGACGACATCGGCTACAACTTCCTCGTCGACCGCTGCGGCACCATCTACGAGGGCCGCGAGGGCGGCATCGCCCGGCCCGTGACCGGCGCCCACACCCAGGGCTTCAACCACCGCACCACCGGCATCGCCGCCATCGGCACCTTCACGGCCGGCGTCCCCGTGCCGAAGGCGATGACCGAGGCGATCGCCGCGCTGGCCGCCTGGAAACTGGGGCTCTCCGACACGGACCCCCGCGCGAAGGTCCGCCTGACCTCCAGCAACAGCTACAGCCGCTACGCCTCCGGCACCACCCCGGCGTTCCCCGCCATCGCCGGCCACAACGTCGGCTACATGACGAGCTGCCCGGGCGCGGCCCTCAGCGAGCGTCTCCCGGAGATCAGGGAGACGGCGGCCCGCTTGCAGGGCAGGCACTGACACACGCGATGTCGCCAGCGCCGCCTCCGAGCCGCCGTGAGGCAGTACGGCCGAGGAGACCTCCGACGCCAGGTGCAGCCCCGCGTCAGGACAGCCGTTGGTGCGTGGGGGTGTCGCGGGTGCTGTCCCGAGTCGTGCGGCCGGGTACCGGTGCCGACCCGTGGCGCAGTGGACGCGGTCATCCGGGCGCGGTGCTCGTCCCGCCCCCCGGAGACGCGTGTGGCGGCGGCTCGTCCGCATCCGCAGGGAAGGCGCTGACGCGCGGCGTGTCCCTGCTCGCCCGAGCGGGCGCGCGCCGAGGACACCTCCGATGCCAGGCGCCGACGTCATCGTGGCACGCCCTCAGTTCGCCCCCCGAGCTGCGCGGCCGAGGACACCTTGAGGCCGGGTGCCCGGCGCCCGCGACGTACCACTCGGCGCGGCCCTCAGCCCGCCGACCGGAGATTCAGGAGGCGCAAGCCCCCTGGCCTGCAGGGCAGACAATGAACGCGCCATGCAAGCCGTACGTGATCGCGTCCCCGACCCCAACTGGCCAGCCGTGCCCCAGGCGGCCTCGGCGTGATCGTCCCGGGGCGGGCGGCACCGGTGTGACCCCGCCCCCGGGGCCGCCCTTGGCGTGATCGCCCCCGAGCCCCCGGCGTGACCCCCGCTCCGAGGGCTGCCCGCCCCGTGTGACCGATCCCAGGGCCGCCCCAGCACAATCCCGCCCCGCCTCACCGTCGCCCGAGATAGACCCCCAACGCCCGCTGCAACACCCGCCCCTGGCTCCCCACCGGCAGTTCCCACTCGCCGAGGTACTCCACCGCACGGCCGCCCGCGCCGGTCTTGAACAGGAGGCGGCCGAGGAGGCGGTCATCCTCGGTGAGGGTGGGGGTGATGGAGCGCAGGTCGTAGGTGTCGGCGCCCGCGGCCCGGGCGTCGCCCAGCATGCGCCACAGCAGGGCGCTGCTGGGGCGCAGTTCACGACCCCGGCGGCCGGATGCGGCGTAGGAGTGCCAGGCCCTGGAGCCGACGCTGATCATGAGGGCCGCGGAGAGCACCTCGCCGTCGTACTCGGCGAGGTAGAGCCGCAGCCGGTCCTCGTCCTCGGCGTTCAGGGCCGCCCACATGCGCCGGAAGTAGTCCAGCGGGCGGGCCTTGAAGCCGTCGCGGGCGGCCGTCACGGTGTACAGGCGGTAGAACTCGGGCAGGTCGGCCGCCGAGCCCCACGAGACCCGGACACCCGCCGCCTCGGCCGTGCGCAGCGACTGTTCCCAGTGCGGTGCGAGCGCGTCGCGCAGGTCGTCCACCGAGCGCCCCGCCAACGGGATCTCACAGCCGTAGCGCGGCTGACCGAGCCCGAACCCGCTCCCGTCGTCCTCCTCGCACCGTCGCCACCCCAGCCGCCGCAGCCGTTCCGCGGCGTCGAGGGCGTAACCGTCGATGCCGGCCGTGGGCACATCGCGCAGATGCCCCACCGCGCGGTCGGCGATGCCCGACGTCACGTCGGCCGCGTCCCAGTGGCGTACGACGAGCGGCGGGCCGATCCGGACCGAGAACGCCCCGATCCGCTTCAGGTGGGCGACGAGCGGGTCCAGCCACCGCTCCAGGCGCGGCGTACGCCAGTCGATCGCGGGCCCGTCGGGGAGGTAGGCCAGGTAGCGCCGGGTGCCGGGCAGGGGCCGGTACAGGACCAGCGCCGTCGCGACCATCTCGTCGCCGTCGAACCACCCCACGCTCTCCGGCAGCCAGTCGGGCTTCACATCGCCCCACTCGGGGATCTGCAGATGGCTCGCGTCGGGATACAGCCGTAGGTGGGCCAGATGCTCCTGGCGCGGTATCTCCCGCACGTACAGGCTGGTCATGGGCAGGGTGCTCCTGTTCGGTCCGGTCACCCTAAGCCGGAGATCACTCAACCGGTCAAGAGACGGAGGGTGAACCTTCCGGAAAGGCCCGCACAGGCTCAGGCCCGCACAGGCTCGCTCACAGCCTTCTCGTAGCCGACTCAACGATCTCCCCGAGGCAGCCTCCCTATCGTCATGCACACGCACTGACCGGAGGTGGGGATCATGAGCGGCAACAACGGCACGCGCCATCACAGCAGCAAGCGGGTCTGGACCGTGGTCTGCGCGGTCGCGACCGTCGTCCTGGGGCCGGCCGCCGTCACGGCGTCCGCGCTCGACCAGGCCAACGGGGCGCCGATGCACCACACGGTGAAGGTCGACCCGGCCCGGACGCAGGCGTACCTCCCGTCGGACCCCGGCCGCAGGCGGACCGCCGCGGCCTGATCCGCTCGCGCCTTCCGCCGCCCGGCCCTTCTCAGTCCTTGAACCGCTCCCACAGCTTGGGATACCGGTCCGCCAGCGCCCGTTCGTTCTCGAAGTCGACCGGCGTGCCCTCCGGCTCAGGGGGCGCGGGCGGGATGCCGAGATCCGGGGCGACGGTGCCGGTGAGCTGTTCGTAGGCCTCGTCCGCGGCGTAGCCGAGCTCCTCGGCGTCGCCGTCGAACTCCTCGTCGAAGTCGTCCAGCAGGTCGGCGAGCGAGTCGGGGTCGTGCACACCGCCCTCGTACACCTCGCGGCCCTGGCCGATCAGCCAGCACCGGAAGAAGTCGAACGCGTCGTCGCTGGCCCCGTCCAGCAGAACCCAGGCGGCGCCCCACAGGTCCCAGGTGTACGCGCGGTTGTAGCGGGCCTCGAAGTGACGGGCGAAGTCGAGCACCGACTCGGGGTCCTGCTGGAGCAACCGCTCCACAAGCAGGTCGGCCTGCTCCTCGGGGTCGCCCTCGGCGGCCTCACGGGCGCCGTCCACCAGCTCCCAGAACTCCGTCTCGTCCATCACGGGTCCAGCATCGGCCCTGCGAGGGTGGGGCGCACGTGGAGTGCGACGGATTGTTATGGGCGCACGGGCCTTGGGCCAATCGGGCAGCGCGGTGTCCGGCCGGCGTCCGGCTCACGCTCCGTACAGCGCGGCCAGCCGTATCGCGTCGTCCGTGAACCGCTCCCTCAGCGACTCCGGCGCCAGCACCTCGATCTCCGGCCCCAGCGACGCGAGCTGGGTGTGGGCGACCTCCTCGGACTCCACGGGCAGTGTCAGCGTCACCCAGCCGTCCCCGTCCGGGGCGTCCGCCGCCCGCAGTGCCTCCCGCGCGGACTGCGGATCGACCGTGTACGGCAACCGGCGCACCCCGCCCGGCGACACCCGCACCACGATTTCGGCCCGCAGCAGGGACCGCGCGAACTGCTCGGCCCGCTCCTCCCAGAAGCCCGGCAGATCGAACTCCCCGTCCCGCTCGAACCGCTCCTCACCCCGGTCCACGGCGGTGAACCGGTCGATGCGGTACACCCGGTACGAGCCGTGTCCCGCCACGCGGGCGCACAGATACCAGACCCCCGCCTTCAGCACGAGCCCGTACGGCTCCAGCTCCCGCCCGACCTCGCTCTCCCCGCGCCGGTACCGGGCCACGATCCGCCGGTCGTCCCACACCGCGTCCGCGACGACCGGCAGCAGCTCGGGCGTCTTCGGCTCCTTGAACCAGTTCGGGGCGTCCAGATGGAACCGCCGGGCGGCGGAACGGGAGGCGTCCCGCAGCGAGGGCATCAGGGCCGCCGACACCTTCAGCGTGGCGGCGGAGGCCGCGTCCTCCAGCCCCATCTCGCGCAGCGCGCCCGGAACGCCGCTCAGGAACAGCGCCTCGGCCTCACTCCGCCCGAGCCCCGTCAACCTGGTCCGGTACCCGCCGATGAGCCGGTACCCGCCGGCCCGCCCCCGATCCGCGTACACCGGGACCCCGGCCTCGGACAGTGCCTGCGCGTCCCGTGTGACGGTCCGCTCCGAGACCTCCAGCTCGCGCGCGAGTTCGGCCGCGGTCATGGAGGGCCGGGACTGGAGAAGCAGCACCATCTTGATGAGCCGGGCAGCACGCATACGGCCATCATGCCGGGGCCCACTGACAACGAACCCACCGACAACGAACCCACTGGCGACGGCCCCGCTGACGACGGCCCCAATGACAACGAAGGGGCACGGCGACCGCCGTACCCCTTCGTCCGAGCTCCTGCCTTACAGGCCGTACTTCTCGCGTGCTTCCTTCACGGCCGTCGCCTTGACCTCGCCCCGCTTCGCGAGCTGGGCCAGGGCCGCGACGACGATCGACTCGGCGTCGACGCCGAAGTGGCGGCGGGCCGCCTCGCGGGTGTCGGAGAGGCCGAAGCCGTCCGCGCCCAGCGAGGAGTAGTCCTGCTCGACCCACTGCGCGATCTGGTCGGGGACCTGGCGCATGTAGTCGGAGACCGCCAGCACCGGGCCCTCGGCACCCTGGAGCGCCTGACGAACGAACGGCATCCGCTCCTCGCCGCGCAGCAGGGCCGCGTCGGCCTCGAGGGCGTCCCGGCGCAGCTCCGTCCAGGACGTCGCCGACCAGACGTCGGCGGCCACGCCCCACTCCTCGGCAAGCAGCTTCTGTGCCCGGAGCGTCCAGTGGATCGCCGTGCCGGAGCCGAGGAGCTGGATGCGCGGGGCGTTCGCCGCCGGGGACAGGCCCGCCGACTCCGCCGTGTTGAAGCGGTACAGGCCCTTGACGATGCCCTCGTCGACGCCGTCCACGGCGGGCTTCGCGGGCTGCGGCAGCGGCTCGTTGTAGACGGTGAGGTAGTAGAAGACGTTCTGGTCCTCGCCCGGGGCCGCCTCGCCGTACATCCGGCGCAGACCGTCCTTGACGATCGCCGCGACCTCGTATGCGAAGGCCGGGTCGTACGTCAGCGCGGCCGGGTTCGTCGCCGCGATCACCGGCGAGTGACCGTCGGCGTGCTGCAGGCCCTCACCCGTCAGCGTCGTACGGCCCGCGGTGGCGCCGACGAGGAAGCCGCGGCCGAGCTGGTCGCCGAGCTGCCACATCTGGTCGGCCGTGCGCTGCCAGCCGAACATCGAGTAGAAGATGTAGAACGGGATCATCGTTTCGCCGTGCGTGGAGTACGCGGTCGACGCGGCGATGAAGTCGGCCATCGAACCGGCCTCGGTGATCCCCTCGTTGAGGATCTGGCCGTTCTGGGCCTCCTTGTAGTACATGAGCTGGTCGCGGTCGACCGGCTCGTACGTCTGGCCCTTGGGCGAGTAGATGCCCAGGGACGGGAAGAGGCTCTCCATACCGAAGGTGCGCGCCTCGTCGGGGACGATCGGCACCCAGCGCTTGCCCGACTCCTTGTCGCGGACCAGGTCCTTGATCAGGCGGACGAAGGCCATGGTGGTGGCCACGTTCTGGGAGCCGGACCCCTTGTCGAAGGAGGCGAAGGCCTTCTCGGCGGGGGCGGGCAGCGGCGCCACGGGGTGGACGCGGCGGGCCGGGGCCGGGCCGCCGAGGGCCGCGCGGCGCTCCTGGAGGTAGCGGACCTCGGGGGAGTCGGCGCCGGGGTGGCCGTAGGGGACCACGCCGTCGACGAACTGCGCGTCGGAGATGGGGAGTTCGAGCAGGTCACGCATCGTCTTGAACTCGTCCACCGTCAGCTTCTTCATCTGGTGGTTGGCGTTCTTCGACGCGAAGCCCTCGCCGAGGGTGTGGCCCTTGACCGTCTGGGCCAGGATGACCGTCGGCGCGCCCTTGAACTCGACGGCGGCCTTGTAGGCGGCGTACACCTTGCGCGCCTCGTGACCACCGCGGGAGAGGTGGAAGCACTCCAGGATCTTGTCGTCGCTCAGCAGCTTCGCCATTTCGGCGAGCTCCGGGTCCTTGCCGAAGAAGTCCTGGCGGATGTAGGCGGCGTCGCGGGTCTGGTACGTCTGCACCTGCGCGTCGGGTACCTCGCGCAGCCGGCGTACGAGCGCGCCGGTCGTGTCGAGCTGGAACAGCTCGTCCCACGCCGTACCCCAGAGCGTCTTGACGACGTTCCAGCCGGCGCCGCGGAACTGGGCCTCCAGCTCCTGCACGATCTTGAAGTTGGCGCGGACCGGGCCGTCGAGGCGCTGCAGGTTGCAGTTGATGACGAAGGTCAGGTTGTCCAGGCCCTCACGGGAGGCCAGGGCGAGTGCCGCCGTCGACTCGGGCTCGTCCATCTCGCCGTCACCGAGGAACGCCCACACGTGGGACGCGGAGACGTCCTTGATGCCTCGGTTGGTGAGGTAGCGGTTGAAGCGGGCCTGGTAGATGGCCGAGAGCGGGCCGAGGCCCATGGACACCGTCGGGAACTCCCACAGCCAGGGCAGGCGGCGGGGGTGCGGGTACGACGGGAGTCCGTTGCCGCCGGCCTCCTGACGGAAGTTGTCGAGCTGCTGCTCGTCCAGGCGGCCGTCGAGGAAGGCGCGGGCGTAGATGCCGGGGGAGGCGTGGCCCTGGATGTACAGCTGGTCGCCGGAGCCGTCCGCCTCCTTGCCCTTGAAGAAGTGGTTGAAGCCGGTCTCGTAGAGCCAGGCCGCGGAGGCGAAGGTGGCGATGTGGCCGCCGACGCCGTATTTGGAGCCGCGGGTCACCATGGCGGCCGCGTTCCAGCGGTTCCATGCGGTGATACGGGCTTCCATCGCCTCGTCGCCGGGCGCGGACGGCTCGGCGGCGGTCGGGATGGTGTTGACGTAGTCGGTCTCGAGGAGCTTCGGCAGCGCGATGCCGGTGCCCTCGGCCCGCTCCAGCGTGCGGCGCATCAGGTATGCGGCGCGGTGCGGACCGGCCGCCTTGGCGACCGCGTCCAGTGAGGCCTGCCACTCGGCAGTCTCCTCCGGATCACGGTCGGGGAGCTGGTCGAGCGCGCTCGGCTGGATGGCTTTGGGGTCGGTCATGTCGCCGCCTTCCTCAGTCGAAGGGGGTTCCCTCATCGGTAAGGGTTCGGGGGTGCCCTTTGTCTTTGGCAGGACAGGGCGGAGGGCTTGGGTGCAAGCCCGTGGGCGACTGTAACTCCCTGATCGATGATCGATCAAAGGGTGGAGGGCTAAAAGGTCCGGATACCGCGAAAATTGGCATCCGGTGCCGGGAGGGCAGGCACGCGGTGCCGCGTTTTCCCTGCTCACATGAGTTGTGGGCGGCTAGCTTGGGCGGCTTCGGCTCTCGGTGGCCTGTCCGCTCTGCTCGGCTCCGGTGCCCTGGTGCGTCATGCTCTCGTGGTCCTGGTGATGCCGAGCCGCCTGCTCGCGGTCATCACCTCGGCGGCGGCGCCGGCAGCGACCGCGACCGGCCAAGGCCATGACTCCGGCTGCGGTCATGCCGCCGAGGGCGCCGTGGAAGGCCGGCTTGCGGGGGTCAGGGGAGCATCGTCATCGCGGTGGATGCCGTGGACGCGGCCGCGGATGTCGCCGTGACCGGCTTTCATCGGCAGGTGCAGCCAGACCCGCCTGGCGGGCAATTCGCTCAGGCGTGCGCGGCCGCCGGACGCGCGCTCGTGGCGAACGCCTTCCAGAGCTGGATGGCCAGGCGCACCAGAACGGCCTCGAGGAGGGCGATCGCCACCTGGGTCAGGATCGTGCCGAGTATCTGCGGCATGGTGGCCGCCTTTCGTGTGCGTCGTGCGGGGTTACGCCTCCTTTGTCCGGGCCGATGTCATCCGGCAGGCTGCACACGGGTTGCCTGCGGGTGAACTTTCCCCAGCGCATCGACGGAGCCCCGGGCCACAGCGGGCACCAGCATCGACCCTGAGGCCGACGTCACCAGGGACCCCATGACGGCCGCCGTCACCGGGTCACGGCCCGCGTCGTCCTGGAGCGTCCGGAACACCCTGCGACGTCGTCGCCCCTGGCCACCCCGGGCCGCCGTCCCGCTGCCCCGAGCGTCCTCGGCGGACGTGCTCTCTTCCGGGGCCGCCCCCAAGCCCCTGGCCCGTCGTCCTGAGCACCGTCTCCGGCCCGCACCCACATACACGCAGCCCAGCGTGCCGTTCACCTCGGCGCGGTTCACCCCGGGTAGGCGTCGCAGGGCTGTCTCCCGCTCGCGGGGCGCGGGGATCGTGCCGGGTTGGCCCAGGCGTCGTGGCTCGATCTGTACGCCGCCGGCGGTGGGCCAGAGGCCGGGCGTGCCGGGGCGCAGCGGCGGGCCGATCAGTGGGCGTGCCGACGGTACGGACGTCAGCCTCTGTGTGACGGACCGGGCGTATGTCTGGAGCCGCGCTCGTCGCAGCGGCCCGGGAAAGAGGCGGGACGGCAGCCCCGGGCCCGGCTACTCGCCCTCGTGCCGCGGTGCGCACCCGAGTACGTGGGCCTTGACCATCTCGGCGATCCGCGGATCCCGGCGCTGGAACGCGGCCACCAGCTCCTCGTGCTCCTCCGCGTACGACTGCTGCACCGTCCCCAGCCACCGGATCGACAGGGCCGTGAACACCTCGATGCCGAGCCCCTCCCAGGTGTGCAGCAGCACCGAGTTGCCCGCCGCCCGCACCAGCTCGCGGTGGAAGGCGACCGTGTGCCGCACCTGGCCCGTGCCGTCGGAGAGGCGGTCGGCCTCGTACAGGGCGGCGACATGCGGCTCCAGGGCGGAGCAGTCCTCCGCGAGGCGGTCGGCCGCGAGTTCCGCGGCGATGGCCTCCAGGCCGGCCCGGACCGGGTAGCTCTCCTCCAGGTCGGCCGCGGTCAGACTCCGTACCCGTACGCCCTTGTTGGGCGCGGACTCGATCAGCCGCAGCGACTCCAGCTCACGCAGCGCCTCCCGCACCGGCGTCTGACTGACCTCCAGCTCGGTGGCGATCCGTCGCTCCACGATCCGCTCGCCCGGCTGCCAGCGCCCGCTGATGATCCCCTCCAGGATGTGCTCGCGGATCTGTTCGCGCAGCGAGTGGATGACGGGGGCGGTCATGAGAGCTCCTTAGGGCGCGTTTGACGTTTAGACAATAAGGCCGGGACGCTCCGACGGAGGGGCGCACGGGGGCGCTTTGGTGCAGGTGAGACGAGACTTACACGGAGACTTACCCGCCCGGTCGGCCCGACACAACGGCGATGCCCTCCCCCCGGAAGCCGGGGAGAGGGCATCGTCGTACTGGCAGACCGCATACAGCCGGCAGCGTCCTTACAGGCCGAGCTCGACCTCGAACTCGCCCGCCTCCAGGATCGCCTTGACCGCCGTCAGGTAACGGGCCGCGTCGGCACCGTCCACCAGGCGGTGGTCGTAGGACAGGGTCAGGTACGTCATGTCGCGGACGCCGATGACCGTGCCCTCCTCCGTCTCGATGACGGCCGGGCGCTTGACCGTGGCGCCGATGCCGAGGATCGCGACCTGGCCCGGCGGCACGATGATCGTGTCGAAGAGCGCACCGCGCGAACCGGTGTTGGAGATGGTGAAGGTCGCGCCGGACAGCTCGTCGGGCGTGATCTTGTTGGCGCGGACCTTGCCCGCCAGGTCGGCCGTGGCCTTGGCGATGCCGGCGATGTTGAGGTCGCCCGCGTGCTTGATGACCGGGGTCATCAGGCCCTTCTCCGAGTCCACCGCGATACCGATGTTCTCGGTGTCGAAGTAGGTGATCGTGCCCTCGGCCTCGTTGATCTTGGCGTTGACGGGCGCGTGCGCCTTCAGCGCCTGGGCCGCGGCCTTGACGAAGAACGGCATCGGGGAGAGCTTGACGCCTTCGCGGGCGGCGAAGGAGTCCTTCGCCCGGCCGCGCAGCTTCATCAGGCGCGTGACGTCGACCTCGACGACCGACGACAGCTGGGCCTGCTCGTGCAGCGCCTTGACCATGTTGTCGCCGATGACCTTGCGGATGCGCGGCATCTTGACGGTCTGGCCACGGAGCGGGGAGGCCTCCAGCGTCGGCGCCTTCTTCGCGGCGGCGGCCGGAGCGGCAGCGGCGGGAGCCGGAGCAGCGGCGGCGGCCTTCGCGGCCTCGGCGGCGGCGATGACGTCCTGCTTGCGGATACGACCGCCGACGCCGGTGCCCTTGACGGAGGCCAGGTCGACGCCGTTCTCGGCGGCGAGCTTGCGCACCAGCGGGGTGACGTAGGCGCCCTCGTCGGTCGGCTCGGCGGCGGCCGGAGCGGCCGGAGCCGGGGTGACCGGGGCCGGGGTGACCGGGGCCGGGGCGGCCGGCGCGGGAGCCGGAGCGGCGGGCTGGGGCGGAGCCGGGGCGGCAGCGGCGGGCGCGGCCGGAGCCGCGGGCGCGGCCGGGGCAGCGGCGGCGGGGGCCGGAGCCTCCTGGGCCGGGGCGGCCGCCGGAGCGGCACCCGCGGCACCGATGACGGCCAGCTTGGCGCCGACCTCGGCCGTCTCGTCCTCGCCGACCACGATCTCCAGCAGCGTGCCGGAGGCCGGGGCGGGGATCTCGGTGTCGACCTTGTCCGTCGACACCTCCAGCAGCGGCTCGTCGGCCTCGACGCTGTCACCGACCGACTTCAGCCAGCGGGTGACGGTGCCCTCGGTGACGGACTCGCCGAGCGCGGGCAGGACGACGTCCGTGCCCTCGGCGGAACCGCCGCCGGCGGCGGCCTCGGCGGTGGGCGCCGGGGCGGGAGCGGCCTGCTCGGTGGACGGGGCAGCGGCCTGCGGGGCCGGCTCCGGCTCGGCGGCCGGGGCGGGCTCGGCGGCGGGGGCCGGGGCGGCAGCGGGGGCGCCCGTGCCGTCGTCGATCACGGCCAGCTCGGCACCGACCTCGACCGTCTCGTCCTCGGCGACCTTGATGGAGGCCAGGACGCCGGCGGCGGGGGAGGGGATCTCGGTGTCGACCTTGTCGGTGGAGACCTCGAGCAGCGGCTCGTCGGCCTCGACGCGCTCACCCTCGGCCTTCAGCCAGCGGGTGACAGTGCCCTCGGTGACGCTCTCGCCGAGCGCCGGAAGGGTTACGGAAACCGCCATGGTTTCGGTTGCTCCTTACGAATTGCGGAAGTCTGAGTCGTCGCTTCGTCGACCGAGGGTCAGTCGTGCGAGTGCAGCGGCTTGCCGGCCAGGGCCAGGTGGGCCTCGCCGAGCGCCTCGTTCTGCGTCGGGTGGGCGTGGATGAGCTGGGCCACCTCGGCGGGCAGCGCCTCCCAGTTGTAGATCAGCTGGGCTTCGCCGACCTGCTCGCCCATGCGATCGCCGACCATGTGGACGCCGACCACGGCGCCGTCCTTGACCTGGACGAGCTTGATCTCGCCCGAGGTGTTGAGGATCTTGCTCTTGCCGTTGCCCGCGAGGTTGTACTTCAGAGCGACGACCTTGTCCGCGCCGTAGATCTCCTTGGCCTTGGCCTCGGTGATGCCGACGGAGGCGACCTCCGGGTGGCAGTAGGTCACCCGCGGGACACCGTCGTAGTCGATCGGAACGGTCTTCAGACCGGCCAGACGCTCCGCCACCAGGATGCCCTCGGCGAAGCCGACGTGCGCGAGCTGGAGGGTCGGGACGAGGTCACCGACGGCGGAGATGGTCGGGACGTTGGTGCGCATGTACTCGTCGACGAGGACGTAGCCGCGGTCCATGGCGACGCCCTGCTCCTCGTAGCCGAGGCCGGCGGAGACCGGGCCGCGGCCCACGGCGACCAGCAGGACCTCGGCCTCGAACTCCTTGCCGTCGGCGAGGGTGACCTTGACACCGTCGGCGGTGTACTCGGCCTTCGAGAAGAAGGTGCCCAGGTTGAACTTGATGCCGCGCTTGCGGAAGGCGCGCTCAAGAAGCTTCGAGCTGTTCTCGTCCTCGACCGGGACGAGGTGCTTCAGGCCCTCGATGACGGTCACGTCCGTGCCGAAGGACTTCCAGGCGGAGGCGAACTCGACGCCGATGACACCGCCGCCGAGGACGATCGCCGACTTCGGGACGCGGTCCAGGACGAGGGCGTGGTCCGAGGAGATGATGCGGTTGCCGTCGATCTCCAGGCCCGGCAGCGACTTCGGCACGGAGCCGGTCGCCAGCAGGACGTGGCGGCCCTGGACACGCCGGCCGTTCACGTCGACGGAGGTGGGGGAGGACAGCCGGCCCTCACCCTCGATGTAGGTCACCTTGCGGGAGGCGACGAGTCCCTGCAGGCCCTTGTAAAGGCCGGAGATCACGCCGTCCTTGTACTTGTGGACACCGGCGATGTCGATGCCCTCGAAGCTGGCCTTCACACCGAACTGCTCGCTCTCACGAGCCTGGTCGGCGATCTCGCCCGCGTGCAGCAGGGCCTTGGTGGGGATGCAACCCCGGTGCAGGCAGGTGCCGCCGACCTTGTCCTTCTCGATCAGGGCGACGTCCAGGCCCAGCTGCGCCCCGCGCAGGGCCGCGGCGTAACCGCCACTACCACCGCCGAGGATCACTAGGTCGAAAACGGTGCTGGCGTCGTTCGCCACGTCACGTCCTCCATGCATGTGCGCCTACGCCGGTCAGCGGTGACCGGTCGGCGGCTGGTGTCCGGCCGCTCTTTCTTCGGCCCTGTGGTGGGGCCCTGTCCTGCCGAGCCCCATCTTCGCACTTGTCCACACCGAACGAGACGCCGGGCCGGTGTGTGAGACGTCCCACGTTCAGTTGAGCGGGCGTGGACGGGGGCATGGAAGAGGGGGCTCCGCCCTACCCGCGCGCGGAGCCCCCTCACTCATGACAACGTCAGCCCAGGTCCCCGGCCGCCGTCAGCTCGGCGAGCCGGACCAGCGTCCGCACCGCGGACCCCGTACCACCCTTCGGCGTGTACCCGAAGGGCCCGCCCTCGTTGAACGCGGGACCGGCGATGTCGATGTGCGCCCAGGTGATGCCCTCGCCGACGAACTCGCGCAGGAAGAGCCCCGCGACCAGCCCGCCGCCCATGCGCTCACCCATGTTGGCGATGTCGGCGGTGGGCGAGTCCATCCCCTTGCGCAGGTGCTCCGGCAGCGGCATCGGCCAGGACGCCTCACCGACCTCCTCGGCCGCCTCGATCACCGCGGAGCGGAACGCGTCGTCGTTGGCCATGACACCGAACGTCCGGTTCCCCAGCGCCAGCACCATCGCCCCGGTCAGCGTCGCCACGTCCACGATCGCGTCCGGCTTCTCCTGCGAGGCCGCCCACAGCGCGTCGGCGAGCACCAGCCGGCCCTCGGCGTCCGTGTTGAGCACCTCGACGGTCTTGCCGCTGTACATGCGCAGCACGTCACCGGGGCGCACGGCGGTCCCCGACGGCATGTTCTCGGCGAGCGCCAGCCAGCCGGTGATGTTCACCCGGAGACCGAGCCGCGCGGCGGCGACGACGGCGGCGAACACGGCGGCGGCGCCGCTCATGTCGCACTTCATCGTCTCGTTGTGCCCGGCCGGCTTCAGCGAGATGCCGCCCGAGTCGTAGGTGATGCCCTTGCCGACGAGGGCGAGGTGCTTGTCCGCCTTGGCGTGCGTGTACGTCAGCTTCACCAGCCGCGGACCGGCGGCCGATCCGGAGCCGACGCCGAGGATGCCGCCGTAGCCGCCCTTGGTCAGCGCCTTCTCGTCGAGCACCTGCACCTTGATGCCGTGCTCCTTGGCCGCCGTCGAGGCGACCGCGGCGAAGGACTCGGGGTTGAGGTCGTTGGGCGGGGTGTTGATCAGGTCGCGGGCGCGGTTGAGCTCCTCGACGACGGCGGTGGCGCGCTCGATCGCGGCCTTGTGCTCCTTGTCGCGGGACTTGCCGCCGAGCAGCGCGGCCTCGGCGAGGGGAGCCTTGCCGTTCTTCTTGTCCCGGTCGCTCTTGCCGTTGTCCTTGTACGCGTCGAAGGCGTACGCCCCGAGCAGCACGCCCTCGGCGACGGCACCGATGTCGGCGGTGTCGGTCAGCGGCAGGGCGAACGCGGCCTTCTTGGAGCCGGCGAGAGCGCGGGCGGCGACGCCGGCGGCCTTGCGCAGCGCCTCGCCGTCGTAGTCGGCGTCCTTCTCGGGCGCGGCGCCCAGACCGACCGCCACCACGAGCGGGGACTTGAAGCCGGCGGGCGCGGGGAGCTTCGTCACCTCGCCCTCGGCACCGGTGGCACCGAGGGTCTCCAGGACGCCGGCGAGCTTGCCGTCGTACGCCTTGTCCACGGCCTCGGCGCCCGGTGCGACGACCGGTCCCGCGGCCTTGGAACCAGAGCCCTTGGCGACACCGATCACGATCGCGTCGGCGCGCAGGCCGGGCGCCGCGGCGGTGCTGAGAGTGAGAGCAGTCACGGTGGTGATATCTCGCTTCCAATGTGAAGTTGCAGTGGCCGATCGGTGTGGGTCGACCGGGCCCGACGGCCGACCATAGTTCCGACCTATGGGTGCGGTATCAGCGGGGCCTTCCCCGGTACGGCGAACACTCGGGACGAGCCTACGCTCGTGTGAGCGTTCGCTCATTCCTTCGGGCGTTCACCTGTCGGTGGCGTCGCGGTCATTTCTTGATTCTCGGGACCGGTGAGCTGAGTCACACTCGTCTGGTTCCGGTGAGCTGTCAGCTTGCCGCTTTGCATGATTTCCACGGATCCTCCGCCGATTCATCGCAACCGGCCACAAGAGGATCTTCTGGGGGGAAGGAACGATCAATGGCGCAGAGTGCGCACAGATGGAGAAACACGGCTGCCGTCCTTGCGGCCGCCGGTCTGCTGTCGCTGGGACTGGGAGTACCCGGCGCCGCGGCCGCGGGGGAGCCGCGCATCGATCTCAGGGTGCTGGTCGTGGACAACGGCGACGCCCCCGTCCAGGCCATCACCGCCCAGCTCAGGAGCACGGGCATCCCGTACACCACCGTCGACCTGACCGACGCCGACCGCCCGACCGTCACCGCCGCGTTCCTCAGCGACACGGTGGGCGGCACACCCCGCGCGAAGTACCAGGGCGTCGTCCTGCCCAACGAGGCGCCCTTCGGTGAGGGTTCCGCGGAGCAGACCGCGCTGGAGAGCTACGAGCGGACCTACGGCATCCCGCAGGTCGACGCCTACACCTGGGCCCACCCGGGCGTCGGCCTCGACTACACCAGCGAGGGCGGCTGGGCGGGCACCCTCGACGGGCAGCAGGCCTCGGTCACGGCCCAGGGCAAGGCGGGGTACTTCGGCTACCTCGACGGCGCCTTCGCGTTCGAGGACAACGACCCGTCCGTACTGGAGAGTTACGGCTACGTCGCCCGGCCCCGCGCGGGCTTCACCAGCTACGTCGACGTTCCCGTGCCCGGCGGGACCGGGCGCGGCAGCCTGGTCGGCGAGTACAACAACGACGGGCGCCGGCAACTGGTCGTGACCTTCGCGTACAACCAGTACCAGCAGCAGTTCCGCGTTCTGGCCCGCGGCATCGTCGAGTGGCTGACCCAGGGAGTCCACCTCGGCCAGGCCCGCAACTACTTCGCGGTGCACGTCGACGACGTCTTCGCGCCGGACGCCCGCTGGGACACCGAGCGCAACTGCACACCCGGTGACATCGACTGCGTGGGCGGTGGCGGCGAGGAGACCCCACCGATCCGCATGACGGCCGGGGACGCGGTCCGCGCCGCGCAGTGGCAGCGCGAGCAGGGCCTCAAGCTGGACATGGTCTACAACGCCGGCTCCGGCGAGGAGTGGAAGAGCGAGAACGGCGGCACCGACCCGCTCGCGAGCCAACTGCTCGCCGACAAGGCGCAGTACCGCTGGATCAACCACACCTACACGCACCCGTTCCTCGGCTGTGTCCAGGACACCTCGACCGTGCCGTGGAGCTGCGCCAAGAACGCCGACGGCTCCACGCGGTACATGAGCCGCGCGGAGATCTCGGCGCAGATCAGGGACAACCACAACTGGGGCGTCACCAAGGGGCTCCAGCTCGACCGCACGGAACTCGTGACCGGCGAGCACTCGGGCCTGAAGACCCTGCCGCAGCAGCCCGACGACAACCCCAACCTCGCCCGCGCCCTCGCCGACAACGGCGTCAAGTGGATCGCCTCGGACAACTCCCGCGAGCCCGCCCAGCGTCCGGTCGGCGCCGCGCTGACCGTGCCCCGGTACCCGATGAACGTGTACTACAACGTGGGTACCGAGGAGGAGATGGTCGACGAGTACAACTGGATCTACACCTCCACGGCGGACGGCGGCAGCGGCATCTGCGAGAACAACCCCGCCTCCACCTGCCTGGACGACCCGCTCGACACGGCCACCGGGTACGACGAGTACATCGTCCCACTGGAGGCACGCACCGCCCTCGGACACGCCATCAGCAACGACCCGCGCCCGCACTACGCCCACCAGTCCAACCTGGCCGAGGACCGGACGCTGTACCCGGTCCTGGACAAGGTGCTCGCCGACTACCGGGCGCTCTTCGCCGACAACACCCCGGTGGAGAACCTCGCGCAGAGCGCCATCGGCACGGAGCTGCAGCGCCGCGCCGCCTGGCAGTCCGCTCTCGGGAAGGGCTCCGTCACGGCGTACCGCATCGGCAACACCGTCACCGTCACCGCCCCGTCCGGGACCCAGATCCCGGTGACCGCACCGCAGGGGACCGTCAAGCAACTCCTCATCGGCACCACCGCGTTCGGGACGCCGTACGCGGGAGAGCGCTCGGCCTGGACCACGCCGGGGCTGCTGCAGACCGCTCTCAAGCTGAAGCTGCCGTAGGGCGGCCCAGCCGGACCTGAGGCGCACCCCGGCACATCTCACGACCGACCTGCCGGGGTGCGCTTCCGAGCCGGGGCACCAACTTGTTCCACAGGGGGGAACGCGCGTGATGCGCAATGGCCGTCATGTCACCATGCTCACCGAGGGCACCTATCCGCATGTCCACGGTGGTGTCAGCACCTGGTGCGACCAGCTGGTCAAGGGCATGCCGGAGGTCGACTTCCACCTCGTGTCCCTCACCGGGACCGGCCGCGAACCCGTCACCTGGGAGTTGCCGCCCAACGTCTACCGGCACACCTCCGTACCGACCTGGGGCCCGCGGCCGGGGCACAAGCGAGCGCCGTACGGCAGGGCCCGGCGCCGCTTCACCGACTCCTACGAGCGCTTCCTGCTCTCCTTCCTCGACCCCGAGGCCCACTGCGACTTCGGCGAGGCCCTCGACGAGCTGGCCGAACTCGCCCGCGACGGACGCCTGTCGGCGGCCCTGCGCACGGAATCCGCGCTGCGTTCGCTGATGTGGATATGGACGATGCCGCATCTGCCGACCGCGGCCGCCCGCCCCGCCGTCCATGACGCCCTGACCGCGACCGACCTGCTGGAACACGCCCTGCGCCCGCTCGGGGTCCGCATCCCCGAGGACTCCGTGGCCCACGCGGTGAGCAGCGGATTCGCCACCCTCCCGGCCCTCGCCGCCCGCAGGCTGGACGGCGTGCCCTTTCTCCTCACCGAGCACGGCATCTATCTGCGCGAGCGCTACCTCGGCTACCGCAGCGAGGCGCAACGCTGGCCCGTGAAGGCGTTCATGCTCGGCTTCTACCGCGAGCTGAACTCGCTCGGCTACCGCACGGCCGACCTGATCACCCCGTGCAACCAGTACAACCGCCGCTGGGAGGAGCGCGGCGGCGCCGCCGCCGACAAGATCCGTACCGTCTACAACGGCGTCGACCCGCACGCCTTCCCGCACGCCGGCCCCGAACCCGAGGTTCCCACCCTCACCTGGTGCGGCCGCGTCGACCCCATCAAGGACCTGGAGACCCTGCTGCGGGCCTACGCCATGGTCCGTGCCGAGCTCCCGGAGACCCGCCTGCGGCTGTTCGGCCCGGTCCCGCCCGGCGGCGAGGCCTACCGCACCAAGCTGGAGAAGCTCGCCGCCGAACTGGGCGTCACGGACGGCCTGACCTTCGAGGGCCGCATCACCGAGGTCTGGCGCGCCTACGCGGCCGGGCACCTCGTGATGCTGTCGTCCATCTCCGAGGGCTTCCCGTTCTCCATCATCGAAGCCATGTCCTGCGGCCGTACGACGGTCTCGACGGACGTCGGGGGAGTGCGTGAGGCCGTCGGCGACACCGGCCTCGTCGTCCCGCCGCGCGAGCCGGAGAAGATGGCGGCCGCCGCCCTCACCCTCCTGCGCGACGACGAACGGCGCCTGCGACTGGGTGAGTTGTCCAGGCAGCGGGTGATCGACCGCTTCACGCTGCGCCGCTCCGTGGACAACTTCCGGACGATCTACCAGGAGCTCGCGGGCAGCCCAGAGGTGTACGAGCCCACGCTGGAGACGGTCGCCGACTGGACCCTCGAACTGCGCGACCCCTGGTACGAGAAGGTCGCGACGGACGGAACCGGCTGGTGAGCGGCAGCCTCTGGATGCCACCCGGCTCCCGCCCCGACACCCTGCCCGCCATCCCGCACCAGCGCGACCGGCCCGGCTGGGCGCGGCCCGACCCCATCGACGAACTCGCCGCGCGCCTCGACGACTTCATAGCCGCCGCCGTCCACCCCGACGAGATCGCCGCACTGCTGGAGTCCGACGGCCTCTCGGACGACCAGATACGCGAGCGCTACGGCGTGAAGAACTCCTTCGCCCTCGCCGAGGAGCTGTACGAGCGGGTCGAGCGCCGCTACCCGGAGCCGGACGGCCCGGTCCACGACCCCTGGCGGACAGGCCTGCTCGGCTGCCTCCTGCGCGGCGTCGTCTTCGCCCTCCCCGGCTTCGGCTACGTCCTCGGCGCCCCGCTGCTCGCGGGCCCACGGGACGACGACGGCCTCCCGGCGGGCACCGTCCCGCTGTTGGCCGCCGCCTTGGTCGGCTGGACGTGGAACCAGGGGCTGGCCCATCGGGCCTACTCCTGGCTGGGGTTGGGCGACTGTGGCGCCGCCCGCCGTGCCCTGTTGCTGGGCGCGCCGGTGGGCGCGTTGCTCGGCGCCCTGGTGGCCCTGATTGTTGCGGGCGCCGCACAACCGGCCGCCGTCGCCTTCGCAGCCGGCCAGTCGGTCTACCTGGGCGCGGGCACCACCCTTCTGGTGATGGGCCGCGAACGGGTCCTGCTGGCCGCGTTGTTGCCGATGACGGCGGGCGCGGTCGTATCGCTTGTCCACTCCGTACCGGATGCCGCAAGACTGACGCTGCTCCTGGGTTCGTTGACGGTGGTGGTCGTTCTCGGCCAACGCGAGGTGGCGCCCCGAAAGGGGCGCGGGGCTGTGTCCGATATGCGGCTACCGCCGCGTGGGCGCGACCAGCCACAACGTATCCGCAGACGGCTGATGGCAATGGGCCCCCGCCTCTCCGCGTCCCTCCCATACGCCCTGTTCGGCCTGGCCACCGGCGTGCTCGTCCTCCATACGGCCCTGGGCGACATCCTCACCGGCGAGCAGCGCAGCGCCCCCGCAGCAGTTGCCCTCACCCTCAGCATGGGCCCCGCCGAATGGCTGCTGTACCGCTTCCGCAGCGGCAGCCTGGCGGGCCTGCGCTCCAGCAGCACACCGCGGGCGTTCCGGCGGACGACGGTGCTCACGGCCGTGGAGTGCCTCTCCGTCTACCTGGTCACCCTGCTCGCGCTCAGCCTCGCCACGTCGGCCCTGTGGCCGCACTCCTCGGGTTTCGACGGCGTCCGCCTCGCCGGTCTGCTCCTGCTGGGCGTGGTCCTGTGGACGGCCCTGCTGCTCCAGTCCTTCGGCGCGGTGGGCAGCGCGGGGGTCATCTGCTGCGCGGCCGCCCTCGCCCAGACGGTCGCCGTGCTGACGCACACCGGCAATCCGCACTGGGTCGGCCTGATCGTCCACGGGACGGCTGCGGTGGCCCAGGCCGCCCTGGTCTGCGCCCTGTTGGGGAGAGTGACCGCTCACCGATGACCGACCTGCTGATCCCCTACTACGAGCACCCGTCCGTCCGCCCCGCCGAATGGGACGCGATCATCGCCGCTGCGCCCCGCCTCCACGGCGTCGTACTGAACCCGGCCAGCGGCCCCGGAGAGGCGCCCGACCCGGCGTTCGCCGAGGTCGCGGCCCGTCTGCGGGCGGTGGACGTACGGGTGCTCGGCTACGCCGACACCGACTACGGCCGCAGGCCGCACGCCGACGTCGTACGCGACATCACTCGTCACCGCGACTGGTACCGCGCGGATGGCGTCTTCCTCGACCAGGTCGCCGCCGGACGCGAGGAGTTCGGCCACTACCAGCGGCTCGCGACGGCGGCCTGGGGTGCCGGCTGCGGCACGCTCGCCCTGAACCACGGCACGGCACCGCACCCGTCGTACGCCAGGATCGCCGACCTCCTGGTCACCTTCGAGGGGCCCTGGACGACGTACACCCGGCTCGGCCCGCAGTCGTGGCGGGGCGTCACCGGAGTGCGGCTGTGCCACTTGGTGTACGGCGTCCCGGCGGGCGTCGACCTGGCGGAGCCGGCGCGCGCCCGCGGGGCCACCGTGCACTGTGCGGTGCCGGGCGGGGGCGATCATCCGTGGGGCACGTTGCCGCACGGGCTGGCGCCCGCTCGGTGAGAGCGGCTCGGTGAGACGTCGTCGCGTCAGCCCAGTGACAGCACGACGAGCGCCGTCGTCGCCGCCGTCTCCGCGAGCCCCCCGAAGACGTCACCGGTGACGCCGCCGAAGCGGCGGGTGCAGTGCCGCAGGAGCAGCTCGGCGGCGGCGAGTGCGGCGAGGACCGCGAGGGCGGTGCGGGCGATGTCGGACGCCCCGAACATCGCTCCCGCAGCGGCGGCGACGCCGGTCACGGCCAGGGCGACGGCCACCGCGCCCCGTACGGGAACGACGCCGGCCACCGCGGCCCCCAGCCCCTCCGGCCGGGCGGCGGGAACTCCGGAGCGGGCGGCGAGGGTGAGCACCAGGCGGGCGGCGACGGCCGAGACGACGGTGGCGAGGGCGCCCCGGGCCCACGAGTCGTCGTACAGCTGCGCCAGCGCGGCCACCTGCGCCAGCAGCACGAACACGAGCGTGATGACGCCGAACGGCCCGATGTCCGACTGCTTCATGATCCGCAGCGCGTCCTCGGCGGGCTTGCCGCTGCCGAGGCCGTCGGCGGTGTCGGCGAGGCCGTCGAGATGCAGCCCCCGGGTGAGGACGGCGGGGACGGCGGCGCCGGCGACGGCGGCGAGGAGGGGACCGGCGCCGAGGAACAGCAGCAGCAGCGCCGCCGCTGCGGCAGCGCAGCCGAGGACCACCCCGACGAGCGGGGCGCACAGCATCCCGCCGCGCGCCGCCTCCCGGTCCCAGCGGCTCACCCTGACGGGGAGCACGCTCAGGGTGCCGAAGGCGAAACGGAGGCCGTGCAGGGGTGGCGGGGTCATGGACACGCCCGCAGACTAGCCCGGACGTCGTCCCCGCCAGGCGGCCCACCCCTGTCCCGGACACACTGAGACCATGGGTGACTGGTGGCAGCGCAACATCATCGAGCCGGGCAAGGTCCCGCTGCTGCTCGCCCTGACCGCCTTCGTGGTGACCTTCCTCGTCACCCGCCTGATCACCCGCATGATCCGCGCGGGCAAGGGGCCCTTCCGCAACATCAAGACCGGCTCCGTCCACATCCATCACGTCGTCCCCGGCGTGGTCCTCACGGTCATCGGCGGTTTCTGCGCGGTCGCGGGCGGCCAGCGCGGCTTCGGCTCTGCCGTGGCCGCCGTGGTCTTCGGGATCGGTGCGGGTCTCGTCATGGACGAGTTCGCGCTGATCCTGCATCTGGACGACGTCTACTGGACCGAGGACGGCCGCAAGAGTGTCGAGATGGTCGTCCTCACCACCGCCCTGGTCGGCCTGCTCCTGCTCGGCTTCGCGCCGTTCGGGGTCAACGACCTCGACGACGAGCAGATGCAGAACCGCGGCACCTTGCTCAGCACGATCGCGGGGAACTTCCTGATCGCCCTGATCGCCCTGTTCAAAGGCAAACCCAAGATGGCGCTCTTCGGGGTGATCATCCCTTTCGTCGCCCTGTTCGGCGCCATCCGGCTGGCTCGTCCGACCTCCCCCTGGGCGAAGCGTTTCTACCGCCGCCGCCCGCGCGCCCGCGCCAAGGCGCAGTTGCGCTCCTACCATCACGACAAGCGCTGGCTGGGCCCCAGCCGCAAACTTCAGGACTGGATCGGCGGGGCTCCCGACGTGGAGCCGCCCCGGGCCCTGGAGCGCCGCTGACGCACCGCCGCCAGCGCGCACAGCACCAGTGCCGCCGCGATGGCCGCGAGGTGCTCCTTCCCGGCGAGGTTCTCCTCCAGCACCACCTCGACCACCATCGCCGCGATCACCACCCCGGCCGTGACATACGCGCCGTGGCGCCAGCCGAGGAACACCGCGAGGCCCACCACCGCGGCCGACGGTCCCGTGTCCACGACCTGTGCGTCCGAGGCGGGCAGGCCGATCGGGTGGCCGGGGCCGAGCGCGATGCCCAGGCGCGCGTAGAGGGTGCCGGCGAGGGTCGCGACGTAGGCGATGACGAGGGTCCGCCACCAGCCCAGACAGAGCTCGGCGATTCCGAACACCAGCAGGATCTGCGCGAGCGCGCCCCACACCGGCAGATCGAGGGCCGGCACGAAGAGGGACAGCGGCGTCCGCAGGAGGGCAAGCCACAGTGGATCCTCGGCGCGTACGCCCCCGAGGTTCTTCACGAGCTGGTAGCCCCAGGACCGGTTCTGCACGAACTGCACGATCCCGGTCAGACACACGGCCCCGAGAGTCATCGGCACCGCCCGCCACCGCCGCTCGGCCAAGGCCCCGCGCGCGGCGAGATACAAGGACCCCCACTCGGCACGGGCCCAGCGGCCGAGGGTGTCAGCTCTCACGAGTGGGGATCATATGTCCACTCTCGGAGGGATCGTCCTTTTCGCCCCGAGTCGCCCGGTACTGCCGAGCCCCTGGCGTTTACTCGGCCTCCGCCGCCTCCGGGGTGTCCGGCGTCTCCGAAGCCTCCGGCGTCTCCGATTCCTTCGGCTGCTCCGGCAGTTCCGCCGCCAGCGCCGCCGCGGCCTGCACCATCGGCAGGGCCAGCATGCCCCCGGCGCCCTCCCCGACCTTCACGCCCTGGTCGAGCAGGGGCTCCAGGGCCATCCGGTCCAGCGCCTTCGCCTGACCCGGCTCCCCGCTGTTGTGCGCGGCCAGCCACCAGTCCGGCGCCCGGAACGCGATCCGCTGTCCCACCAGGGCGCAGGCGGCGACGACCACCCCGTCCAGCACGACCGGCATCTTCCGCACCGCGCTCTGCAGCAGGAACCCGGTGATCGCCGCGAGATCGGCCCCGCCCACCGTCGCGAGCAACTGCAACTGGTCCCCGAGCACGGGCCGGGCCCGGCGCAGCGCGTCCCGGATCGCCGCGCACTTGCGCATCCACATCAGGTCGTCGATGGCCAGTCCGCCCCGCCCGGTGACCACGGACGCGTCGGTTCCGCACAGCGCGGCGACCAGCACCCCCGCCGCCGTGGTCCCGCCGACGCTCACATCGCCGAGCACCACCAGATCCGTACCGGAGTCGGCCTCCTCGTCGGCCACCGCCACCCCGGCCCGGAAGGCGGCCTCGGCCTCCTCGGCCGTCAGCGCGTCCTCGATGTCGATACGGCCACTGCCGCGCCGCACCCGATGCCGTACGACCGCCTCCGGCAGCGACTCCGGGTCGCAGTCCAGCGCCATGTCGACGATCCGCACCGGAACCCCGGCCCGCCGTGCGAGCACCGACACCGGCCGGCCGCCCTCGAGGATCTCCCGCACCAACTCCCCGGCGCTGCCCGCCGCTCGCGCCGACACGCCGAGCTCGGCCACGCCGTGGTCGCCGGCGAACAATACGACCCGCGGCTGTTCGATCGGCCGTACCGGCACCGCGGACTGCGCGGCCGCCAGCCACTCACCCAGTTCGTCGAGGCGGCCCAGCGCTCCGGGCGGCACGATCTGACGCTCACGGCGCGCCTCTGCGTCACGGCGCACCCCTCCGTCGGGGCGCTCGATCAGATCAGTGAAGTCGTCGAGATTAAGCGAGCTCATTCGCCGAACAGTACCGGCACCGGTCGAACAGAACGGCGCCACATGGCCACCACGGGCTCCGCCACGGCCCCACCCCATCCGAGCGACGTCGTTGCACCCAAGATCGCCATCCCATACGTTCCGTTTTGCCGCGGATTGTCGGGGCATGCTCGCCCCACCCGCCGTCCGCCTCCGCCGTACGCCCCCCGCGTACGCCCTCGCGCCCGGGAGCCGCCCATGACCGCGACCGCCCCCTCCGAACGACGCCGCGCCGACTGCGCGTTCACCCTCTCCAGATGCCGGGAGCACACCTACGTGCCCCGCCATCTGCGGCTCACGCGGCTGCCGTACCGCCACCTGAGAGCCGCGGCCCGCGCGGCGCTGGCCTTCCCCGAGCCGGAGAGCTGGCTGGACGTGGGCACGGGATACGCCCGTTTCCCGGAGGTGGCGAAGGAACTCTTCCCGTACACGGCGTTCGACGGCCTCGACCTGACCCACCGCGTCCTGGACGCCCGCGTCGCCGAGCGGGTGGAGGAGGCCCACGTCGGCCACCTCACGGACCCCCGCATCACGGCCCGGCTGCGGGCCCGCTACGACATCGTCAGCATGTTCCGCCACCTGGAACACGCCCAGGACCCCCGCAAGGAACTGCGCGCCGCCCTCGCGGTCCTGCGCCCGGGCGGCCACCTCCTCCTCGAACTGCCCAACCCGCGGGGCGTGTTCGCCCTGCTGCTCGGCAGGTGGTGGATCCCGCACAGCCGCCCGGGCCACCTGCACCTGATGCCCCTGAACACCCTGCGCGAGGAACTCAAGGCCCTGGGCTGCACCGTCCTCTCGGCGGACCGCCGCGCCGCGCACATCCCGTACGACTTCGCGGCCTTCACCTCGCGGGTGCTGACGAACCTGCTGCCCGCGCCCCTGTCCCGGGCGAGCGCACCCCTGGTCGGCGTGGCCTGGGCGCTGGACCACCTCCTGGCCCCCGTGGTGCGCCGCACCCGCCTGTCGAACACGTACCGCGTCATCGCCCGCAAGGAGCCGGCCGCACAGCCGACCGCACCACCGGCCGCGCTGCCGATCGTGCAGCCGGCCCCACCGCCCTCAGCCGCGTAGCACCCACGCCTGCCCGGCCACCACCAGCAGCACCTGCTCGCACTCCCCGGCGAACGCGGCGTTCAGCCGCCCCAACTCGTCGCGGTACCGCCGCCCCGACGCCGTCGCCGGCACGATCCCCGACCCCACCTCGTTCGACACGGCGACCACGGTGCGCCGGGTGCCCCGCACCGCCTGTGTCAACTCCCGCACCCGCTCCCGCAGCGCCTTCTCCCCGCCTTCCGCCCACACCGCGTCGTCCCACGCCCCGACGGCGTCCATGGCGTCCGTCAGCCACAGGGACAGACAGTCGATGAGCAGCGGCGGCCCGTCCTCGGCCAGCAGTGGCACCAGGTTGCACGTCTCGGTCGTACGCCACGACCCCGGCCGGCGCTCGCGGTGCGTGGCGACCCGTGCCGCCCACTCGGTGTCCCCGCCCCGGGTGCCCCCGGTCGCCACGTACAGGACGTCGGGAAACGCCTCCAGCCGCCGTTCCGCCTCCACCGACTTCCCGGACCGGGCCCCGCCCAGCACCAGGGTCCGCCGCGGCACGTCCGGCACGTCCTCGTACGCCCCCACCTCCAGCGTCGTCCCGTCCGGCACGGCCCGGGCGCCCGCCGCGGCCAGCCGCCGGCGCAGCTCGGCGCCCGGCGGCGCGTCGTGATCCAGGTGTACGGCGATGACGTCCGTCGTCGGCCCGACGGCCCCCACCGCCCGCAGCTTGGCCAGCGCGTCCGGGCGCCCCACGACATCGGCGACCACCATGTCGTACATCCCGACGGCCCCCTCCACCAGCCCGGCCGGCGCGCCCTCCGGCGGCAGATACAGCAGCCGCTGCCCGTCCGGGCCGGTCACCGCGTACCCCGTGCCCGGATGGTCCATCGCCACCGCCCGCACCCGATGCCCCGTCAGCAGCGCCAACTCCTGCCCGTCCGGCACCCGCCCGGGCTGCGGCAGCCCGGCCGGCACCTCGACGGCGGGCCCGTTGTGCGGATGCGACAGCAGCACCTGCCGTACGTTCGCCAGCGAACGCCCGGCCCGAGCCGCCGCGAACGCCGCCCCGGGCGTCAGATCGAGCAGCAGCGCCCCGTCCACGAGCAGCGCGGTCGCAGCCCGCGCATCGTTCCCGAGCGCGGTCGCACAAGCCGCGCAGGGACAGTCGGGGCGGGGGAGTCCCGCGGGGGCACCGGTGCCGAGGAGAGTGAGTTCCACAGAACTGATTTTCGCTTGTCGGCGCGGGTCTCGCGCTCCCCGCTCCCGCCTTTGCTCGAGCAGGGGGACCCCCACGACTAGGCTCAGGTCAGAAGCCGGACGTAGATCCGGCTTCGGCTCTGCACGTGCTGACACCTTGGAGGCGTACATGGCGGCATGGACGTGGCGGTTCGAGAAGGCCGACGGGGCGGAGGTCCAGCCCGCGGTGCAGCCCGAGGAGTTCACCACCCAGGGGGACGCCGAGTCGTGGATCGGGGAGCACTGGAAGGCACTGCTCGAGGGCGGTGCGGACCAGGTACGGCTGCTCGAGGACTCCACGGAGATCTACGGGCCGATGAACCTGCACGCCGACGCGTAACGCTCACGGGGGCGAGGGCATCGCGGCCCTCGCCCACCCCGTCACTGCTCACCCAGCGTCACATCCACCGTCTTCTCACTGCCGTTGCGGGTGTACGTCACCTTCGTCCGCTCGCCCGGCTTGTCGGCGGCCAGCGACTCGGACAGCGAGGTGATGGTGGTGATGTCCGTGTCGCCCAGCCGGGTGATGATGTCCCCGGGCGCGAGACCGGCATTGTCGGCCGCCCCGCCCGTCTGCACCTGGACGACGGCGACGCCGGCGGCCTGGTAGTCGTCGTTCACGACCGTACGGGCCGTGATGCCGAGCGCCGCCCGGCCCGAGTCGGTGACCCGGCCGTCCTTGATGATCTGGTCGGCGATCGTCTTCACCGTCGACGCCGGGATGGCGAACCCGATGCCGGGCGCGGCGCTGTCCCCGAGGTCGGGGTCGGTGGCGGCGAGGGTCGGGATGCCGATGACCCGGCCGTCGAGGTTCACCAGGGCGCCGCCGCTGTTGCCGGGGTTGATGGCGGCCGACGTCTGCACCATGTTGGCGATCGTCGCGCCCGTACCGCCGTTGTCGCTGCCCTCGGTGACGGTCCGTCCGGTCGCCGAGACGATGCCCTGCGTCACGCTGGACGACAGCCCGAGGGGTGAACCCATCGCCAGCACGATCTGCCCGACCTCGACCTCGGCGGAGTCCCCGAGCGTGGCCGCCTTCGGCCCGTCCGGCATGTCGTCCACCTTGATGACGGCGAGGTCCTGCTGGGGGTACGAGGAAACGAGCCGCGCGGTGACTTCTTCCTCACGGTTCGCGATCGTCACGCGGAAGGTCTTCTCGTCCCCGACGACGTGTGCGTTGGTGACGATGTGCCCCTGGCCGTCGTAGATCACGCCCGATCCGAGGTCGCTCTTGGCCTGGATCTGCACGACCGACGGCAGGACGTCCTTGATCACCTTCAGATAGCCGTCCTGCAGATCCTCGGTCGCCGTGAGCGCCTTCGGAGCGGCGGCATGCGCGGCCTGCGTGGTCGAGCCCTCCTGCCCGCCCGAGGACGACGCCCCGGAACAACCGGAGAACCCCCCGAGACAGCAGCAGAGCCCGAAACCCGAAAGAGCGAGCCGCACGGCACGGGAACGGCGAGCTTCCATGCCCCGAGTCTCCCCGCGGGCCGAGCACCCGGCCCGTACTGCTCACCCGAACGAGCTGAAGGGGCCCTGAGGACCACCGGCTCGAGCGGCGGGGGCGGTTCGGGGAGGCGGCCGGTCCGCCCTGGTGCCGTGAAGGCCGTCGAGCGGGGGCTGGGGCCGTCCCGCTCCGTCTCGCACAGGCACGTCGACTCCGGCGTCCCGCTGACTGTGCTCAGCGGCCCGGGTTTCGGCGGGTGCGGAGTCCGGAGCGGTTGGGGCGGTTCGGGGAGGCAGCCGGTCAGCCTCGCTGCTGTGGACGCGGTCGAGCGGGCGTCGGCGTCGGCCCGCTCTGTTTCGCGTACGGACGCACAGGCTCCCCGAGCCGCGCAGGGACGGTCGACTCCGGCGTTTCGGCGGGCGCGGTGTCCGCAGCGCCGGGGCGCTTCCGGGAGGCAGCCGGTTCGTCTCGCTGCTGTGGACGTCGTCGAGCAGGGGCTGGCGTCGGCCCGCTCCGTCTCGCGCAGGGACGGCGCGGGCTCCCTGAGCCGTGCAGGGATCCCGGCTCCGGCGTCCCGCTGACCGTGCTCAGGGGCCGGGTTTCGGCGGGTGCGGAGTCCGTAGCCGCGATGGGCTCAGCCCCGCACCCCGCACAGGTGCAGCAGCGCTGCGACGCTTCGGTAGGGGTCCGTCTTCCCGGCTCGTTCCTCGACTGCCAGCAAGGTCTCCACGTCCGGCGGGGTCCCCGCCCCGTCGGCGGCCGTGTCGGTGAATACGCGCACCCCGTACCAGGCGTGCAGCGGTGCACCGATCCCCGCGAGCGTCGACGTCAGGTCGGCCAGCCGGTCGGCCCGTACGTCCAGTCCCAGGCGATTCCGGTAGGCGGTCGTGTCGAAGGCGGTCAGCGCGCCAGGCCAGTCCCCGCCCAGCCCGGGCCGCATGGCGAGCGCGTCGCCGTTGCGGACGAGCAGCGACAGCAGCCCGCCCGGGGCGAGCATGCGGGCCAGCCCGGCCAGCAGCGGATCGGGCTCGTCGATGTACATCAGGACGCCGTGGCAGAGCACGACGTCGAAGCTGCCCGGCAGAAAGTGGACGCCGGTGTCCCGCCCGTCGCCCTGGACGATGCGCACCCGCTCCCGGATCCCCTCCGGCTCGCCGGCGAGCTCCTCGCGGGCCGTGGCGATCATCTTCGGGTCCTGCTCCACGCCGGTCACCTGGTGCCCGGCCCTGGCCAGGCGCAGCGCCTGCGTGCCCTGGCCCATCCCCACGTCGAGCACCCGCAGCCGCTGCCCGACGGGGAACCGCCCGGCTATCTGCTCGTCGAGCTGGCGGCCCACCAGCTCCCGTCGTACGACATCACGCAGCCCACCCAGTTTGTCGAGCCACGCATCCGCCGCACCCCCGGAAAATGCGGTTGCGCTCAGGGCCGCTCTCCGCGCTTGACCTGAGGCTTCGGCAGCCGGAGCCGGCGCATCTGCAGGGAACGCATCAGCGCATAGGCGACGGCGCCGCGCTTGTTGTCGTCGGGGAAGCGCTCGGCGAGCCGCTTCTTCAGGCGGAAGCCGGTGACGGCCGAGTCGAGCACGATCAGCACGATCACGATCAGCCACAGCAGCAGCGCGATGTTCTGCAGCGACGCCACCTGGACCATGCTCAGCACGAGGATGACCACGGCCATCGGCAGGAAGAACTCCGCGATGTTGAAGCGCGAGTCGATGAAGTCACGCGCGAACTTGCGGACCGGACCCTTGTCACGGGCCGGCAGATAGCGCTCGTCGCCCCCGGCCAGCGCCTGACGCTGCTTCGCCAGGGCGGCACGGCGCTCCTCGCGCTGCCGCTTGGCGGCGTCCTTGCGCGTCAACGACGTATTGGCCACGCTGCGACGCTGCGACTGGGCCGCACTGCGCTTGGGCGTGGGGCGGCCCTTAGGGGCCTCGGGGTGACGGGTCTCATTGGAGTCGGTCACCAGCGCCTTGTCGGCGGACTGGGCCTTCTCTTCCTTGGCACGGCTACGGAACACAAAACCCAAGGGTACGGGGTGCCAGGGGTTGGACCCCAGCCCCGTGGGGAACGATCCGGCAACACCAGTCGTCGTAGGGGGACAGAGGGGACGTTGCAGACGGTTCCTCCGACGGTCATGAGGGAGGCACGTGGGCGGCACCGGGTCGGCACCCGGGAGTCACCTACTCCTTACGCCGGAGCAGGAGCGTGAGCAGTCGTCCTTGGGGATGAGCGCATCCGTCCCCGAACAGTGCGGTAATGGATGCAGGGCCCGTACTGTGGGTTCTGTCGCAGGTGCTGGAGTGGAGTCCGTCAGAAGGGGGCGCGCGAAGCCCATGAGCGGTGTCATGAAGCGTATGGGGATGATCTTCCGCGCGAAGGCGAACAAGGCCCTTGACCGGGCCGAGGACCCGCGCGAGACCCTCGATTACTCGTACCAGAAGCAGCTGGAGCTGCTCCAGAAGGTCCGCCGCGGCGTAGCCGACGTGGCCACCTCGCGCAAGCGCCTGGAACTCCAGCTCAACCAACTCCAGCAGCAGTCGTCCAAGCTGGAGGACCAGGGCCGCAAGGCGCTCGCGCTGGGCCGTGAGGACCTGGCCCGCGAGGCGCTCTCGCGCCGCGCCGCCCTCCAGCAGCAGGTGACGGACCTGGAGACGCAGCACGCGACGCTGCAGGGCGAGGAGGAGAAGCTCACCCTCGCGGCCCAGCGCCTACAGGCGAAGGTCGACGCCTTCCGCACCAAGAAGGAGACGATCAAGGCCACCTACACCGCCGCCCAGGCCCAGACCCGCATCGGCGAGGCCTTCTCCGGCATCTCGGAGGAGATGGGCGACGTCGGCCTGGCGATCCAGCGCGCGGAGGACAAGACGGCGCAGCTCCAGGCCCGCGCCGGAGCCATCGACGAACTCCTCGCCTCCGGCGCCCTCGACGACCAGTCCGGTATGCACAAGGACGACATCCAGGCCGAGCTGGACCGGCTCTCCGGTGGTACGGATGTAGAGCTGGAACTGCAGCGCATGAAGGCGGAGCTGGCGGGCGGTTCCTCGTCGCAGCAGGCGATCGAGGGCGGCGCCGGCCAGCCCCAGTCGCAGTCCCAGCAGCAGCCGCAGGACACCCCGCGCTTCGACAAGCAGTAGTCCCGGGAGACGGGGCGGCCCATCGCCGAGGAGGGCGACATGATCGTACGGATCATGGGGGAGGGGCAGGTGAGTCTGGCCGACAGCCACCTCACCGAGCTGAACAAGCTGGACGACGTGCTCCTGGAGGAAATGGAGAACGGCGACGGCCCAGGTTTCCGCGCGACCCTCCACGCCCTTCTCCAGAAGGTCCGCGAACTGGGCCAGCCCCTGCCCGACGACTCCCTGGAACCGTCCGAACTGATCCTTCCGTCCCCGGACGCGACGCTGGAGGAGGTCCGGGAGCTGCTGAGCGACGACGGCTTGATCCCGGGCTGAGCCCTTCAGGTCCGCAGCGGGTCTGGGGGCCGCGGGCCCCCAGCGACTACCGTGAGCAAGCGTGAGCACCCTCCAACGCGCCCGGCGGCATCTCAAGGCGCACCCCATGGCGCTGGACGCGGCGTTGGCAGTCGGCGTACTGGTCTGCATGGTGTCCGGCTCGTTCGTGGACCCGCATGGGAAGAACGGCGTGACCTGGGGTCTGCGCACCCCGGACACGCTGAGCCTGGTGCTCATCACCTTCGGCGCCGCAGCCCTGGTCTTCCGCCGCCGCGCCCCCATGACGGTCCTCGCGGTCACCGGCGCCGTCTCCCTGATCGAGTCCGTCACCGGCGACCCCCGCGCCCCGGTCGCCATGTCCGCGGTGATCGCCCTCTACACCGTCGCCTCGACCACCGACCGCACCACCACCTGGCGCGTCGGCCTGCTCACCGTCACCGTCCTGACCGGTTCCGCGATGCTCGCCGGCCCCCTGCCCTGGTACGCCCAGGAGAACCTCGCCATCTTCGCCTGGACCGGCATCGGCGCCACCGCCGGCGACGCGGTCCGCAGCCGCCGCGCCGTCGTCACCGCCATCCGCGAACGTGCCGAACGCGCCGAGCGCACCCGCGAGGAGGAGGCCCGCCGCCGGGTCGCCGAGGAGCGCCTGCGGATCGCCCGGGACCTGCACGACGTCGTCGCCCACCACATCGCCCTCGTCAATGTGCAGGCCGGCGTCGCCGCCCACGTCATGGACAAGCGGCCCGACCAGGCCAAGGAGGCGCTGGCGCATGTACGTGAAGCCAGCCGCTCCGCGCTCAACGAACTCCGGGCGACCGTAGGCCTGCTCCGGCAGTCCGGCGACCCCGAGGCCCCCACCGAACCCGCCCCCGGCCTGGAGCGCCTCGACGAACTCGCGGGCACCTTCCGCAGCGCCGGCCTCCAGGTGGAGGTCGCCCGTGCCGACCAGGGCACCACGCTCCCGGCCGCCGTCGACCTGGCCGCCTACCGCGTCATCCAGGAGGCGCTGACCAACGTGCAGAAGCACGCGGGCCCGGACGCCAAGGCCGAGGTCAGCGTCGTCCGCGTGGGGCCGAACGTCGAGATCACCGTCCTCGACGACGGCGCCGGCGAGGACGACACGGCAGACGGCGGCGGCCACGGCCTGCTCGGCATGCGCGAGCGCGTCACCGCCCTGCGCGGCACCCTCACCACCGGCCCCCGCTACGGAGGCGGCTTCCGCGTCCATGCGATCCTGCCGGTCAAGAGCCGTACGCGCGCCGCGGAGGACGCCGTATGACAACGGGCGGCCCCCTCTTCGTCGTATGCCTCACCGCCGTATGACAACTGAACGCCCCCACCGCCCCGCACAAGGGCCCGGAGAGGACCCCGCATGACGATCCGCGTCCTGCTCGCCGACGACCAGGCCCTGTTGCGCAGCGCCTTCCGGGTGCTGGTCGACTCCGAGCCCGACATGGAGGTCGTCGCCGAGGCGTCCGACGGGGCGGAGGCGGTGCGGCTGGCCAGGGAGGAGCGGGCGGACGTCGTCCTGATGGACATCCGGATGCCCGGCACCGACGGCCTCGCCGCCACCCGCATGATCAGCGCCGACCCGGCCCTCGCCCACGTCCGCGTCGTCATACTGACCACCTTCGAGGTCGACGACTACGTCGTGCAGTCGCTGCGGGCCGGCGCCTCCGGCTTCCTCGGCAAGGGCTCCGAACCGGACGAACTCCTGGCCGCCATCCGCGTCGCGGCCGGCGGTGAGGCGCTGCTCTCCCCGGCCGCCACCAAGGGCCTGATCGCCCGCTTCCTCGCCCAGGGCGACGGCGCCGACGACGACCGCGACCCCGCCCGCGCCGAGCGGCTCGCTGCGCTCACCGTCCGGGAGCGCGAGGTCCTGGTCCAGGTCGCCGGCGGGCACTCCAACGACGAGATCGCCGAGCGGCTGGCGGTCAGCCCGCTGACGGTGAAGACGCACGTCAACCGGGCCATGTCCAAGCTCGGCGCCCGCGACCGGGCGCAGCTCGTGGTGATCGCGTACGAGTCCGGGCTGGTACGTCCGAGGGTGGAGTGAGCTCGACCCGGGTGTACTGCGCCCGGAGTATGCGCCGGATAAGGAACGGGACCTGCGGCCTACGAAACCGGTCTCCCCGATGGCTCAGGGTGTAGGGGCGGGCGCTCATCTGTGCCGCACATGCGTGTCCCACGCGTGTGCCGTGGACGCGCCCTGCCTGATTCCTGCCTGACCCCTGCCTGATCCAAGCCTGATCCAAGCCTGCGCCTTGCCGCTTCTGCCGCTCACAGAAGAGAGACCCTGAACCATGTCCTGGCTGTCGAAGTTCAGCCTTGCCCAGCGTGCCCTGATAGGCCTGATGTCGATCATCGCGATCGTCTTCGGCGCCATCGCGATACCCCAGCTCAAGCAGCAGCTGCTGCCCTCCATCGAACTGCCCATGGTGTCCGTGCTGGCGCCGTACCAGGGTGCCGCGCCGGACGTGGTCGAGAAGCAGGTCGTCGAGCCGATCGAGGACAGCCTCGAGGCCGTCGACGGCATCACCGGCGTCACCTCCACGGCCAGTGAGGGCAACGCCGTGATCATGGCGTCCTTCGACTACGGCCCCGACAACCAGCAGCTGGTCGCCGACGTCCAGCAGGCCGTCAACCGTGCCCGCGTCGCGCTGCCGGACACCGTGGACCCGCAGGTCATCGCCGGTTCCACCGACGACATCCCGACCGTCGTCCTCGCCGTCACCTCCGACCGCGACCAGCAGGCGCTGGCCGACCAGCTCGACCGGACCGTCGTGCCGGATCTGAAGGACATCGACGGCGTCGGCCAGGTCACCGTCGACGGCGTACGGGACCTCCAGGTCACCGTGACCCCCGACGACGCGAAGCTGGCGAAGGCGGGCCTGACCTCGGCGGACCTCGCCGAGGCCCTGAAGGCGGGCGGCGCCACCGTCCCGGCGGGCTCCTTCGACGAGGGCGGCGACAACCGCACCGTCCAGGTGGGCGGCGGGTTCACCTCGCTGCAGCAGATCAAGGACCTGAGGGTCACCGGCTCGGGCGGCCCGGGTGGCGGTGCGGACGCCTCCGGGAAGAAGCCGGTCCGCCTCGGCACCGTCGCCACCGTCGAGCAGGAGCAGGCCGCGGCCGACTCCCTCACGCGCACGGACGGCAAGCCGTCGCTCGCGGTCGCGGTCACCATGGACCGCGACGGCAGCGCGGTCGCGATCTCCGACGCGGTCCAGGACAAGCTCGCCGGGATGCGCAAGGACCTCGGCTCCGGCGCCACGCTCACCGTGGTCAGCGACCAGGGGCCGGCGGTCTCGAAGTCCATCGACGGCCTGACCACCGAGGGCGCGCTCGGCCTGCTCTTCGCGGTCCTCGTCATCCTGGTCTTCCTGGCGTCGATCCGTTCGACACTGGTGACGGCGGTCTCGATCCCGCTGTCGGTGGTCCTGGCCCTGATCGTCCTGTGGACGCGCGATCTGTCGCTGAACATGCTGACGCTCGGCGCGCTCACCATCGCCATCGGCCGGGTCGTCGACGACTCGATCGTGGTCCTGGAGAACATCAAGCGGCACCTCGGCTACGGCGAGGAGCGCCAGGAGGCCATCCTCAAGGCGGTCCGCGAGGTCGCCGGCGCGGTCACCTCCTCCACCCTCACCACGGTCGCCGTGTTCCTGCCGATCGGCCTGGTCGGCGGCATGGTCGGCGAGCTGTTCGGCTCGTTCAGCCTGACCGTGACGGCCGCGCTGCTGGCGTCGCTGCTGGTCTCGCTGACGGTCGTACCGGTCCTGTCGTACTGGTTCCTGCGGGCCCCGAAGGGCACCCCCGAGGACGCCGCCGAAGCCCGTCGGATCGCGGAGGAGAAGGAGGCGAAGAGCAGGCTCCAGCGCTTCTACGTCCCCGTCCTGCGCTTCGCGACCCGCCGCCGTATGACCAGCGTGCTGCTCGCGATCGTCGTCCTCTTCGGCACGTTCGGCATGGCGCCGCTGCTGAAGACGAACTTCTTCGACCAGGGCGAGCAGGAAGTCCTCACCGTCAAGCAGGAGTTGAAGCCGGGCACCAGCCTGGCGGCGACCGACGAGCAGGCGAAGAAGGTCGAGAAGCTGCTCGCCGACACCGAGGGCGTGAAGGACTACCAGGTCACGATCGGCTCGTCCGGCTTCATGGCGGCCTTCGGCGGCGGCACCGACACCAACCAGGCGTCCTACCAGGTGATGCTGGAGGACTCGGCGTCGTACGAGGACGTACAGGACCGCGTCGAGGCCGGCCTGGAGAAGCTGGACGGCATCGGTACGACCACCATCGCGGCCGGTGACGGCTTCGGCGCCCAGGACCTGAGTGTCGTCGTGAAGGCGGCCGACGCTCAGGTGCTGCGCAAGGCGTCCGAGCAGGTGCGCGAGGCGGTGGCCGGCCTGGACGACGTCACCGACGTGTCCAGCGACCTGGCGCAGAGCGTGCCGCGCATCTCGGTGAAGGCCAACGACAAGGCGGCCGCGGCCGGCTTCAACGACCAGACCCTCGGCCTGGCCGTCGCCCAGGCGGTCCGCGGCAACACGGCGGCTCAGGCGACTCTCGACGACACCGAGCGGGACGTCGTCATCAAGTCGGCCAAGCCGGCGACGACGCTGAAGCAGCTTCAGGACCTGAGCCTGGGCCCGGTGAAGCTCGGTGACGTCGCGGACGTGAAGCTGGTGGACGGCCCGGTCTCGATGACCCGCATCGACGGCCAGCGCGCGGCCACGATCTCCGCGAAGCCGACCGGCGACAACACGGGCGCGGTGAGCGCGGACCTCCAGTCCAAGATCAACTCGCTGACCCTCCCGGCGGGCGCGACGGCCTCGATCGGCGGTGTCTCCGAGGACCAGGACGAGGCGTTCGTCAACCTGGGCCTGGCGATGCTGGCGGCGATCGCGATCGTCTTCATGCTGCTGGTCGCGACCTTCCGCTCGCTCATCCAGCCTCTGATCCTGCTCGTCTCCATCCCGTTCGCGGCGACGGGCGCGATCGGCCTCCTGGTGGCGACCGGCACCCCGATGGGCGTCCCCGCGATGATCGGCATGCTGATGCTGATCGGCATCGTGGTGACGAACGCGATCGTGCTGATCGACCTCATCAACCAGTACCGGAGCCAGGGTTACGGTGTCGTCGAGGCCGTGATCGAGGGCGGCCGCCACCGCCTCCGCCCCATCCTCATGACGGCCCTGGCCACGATCTTCGCCCTCCTCCCCATGGCCCTGGGCGTCACCGGCGAGGGCGGCTTCATCGCCCAGCCCCTGGCCGTGGTCGTGATCGGCGGCCTGATCACGTCGACCCTCCTCACCCTGCTCCTCGTCCCGACGCTGTACGCGATGGTGGAACTTCGCAAGGAGCGCCGAGCGAAGAAGCGACAGGCGAAGCGGGACAGGAAGGCGGGGGTGACTGCGGAGCCGACGCCGGCTGCGTCGTCGGACTCGGACGAGCCGGAGACGGCTGGGGTCTGACCCTACGGTCCTCATGAAGACAGCCCGTCCCGGGAGAGCCTGGGGCGGGCTGGGCCGTTGTCTGGATCAATCCTTGCGGCTCACTCGGACGCGATCCAGACGGGGATGCCTACCGGAACGGGATGTTGAGCCAGGGGCTGCCGGGGTCTGCCATCAGGATCCGGTGGACGGTGACCATGTCCTCGTACCAGCTGCCGAACTTGTCGTTGTCGAATTGCAGGCAGCGGCCGAGGACGAATCCGACGGAGAAGTCCTGCCAGGACTTGTAGCGGCGTGCAGCGCGGTGCCCGACTTCGACAACGGCCGCCTCGGCTTCCGGCAGTGTGCCGAAGCGGGTGCTCAGGCCCCAGCGCGCCATGCAGGAGGCGCGCCCGAGGTACCAGGCGTCGACGGAGGTGACGTGCTGGCCGTCACCGAGGAGACCGTCGGCCCGCATGCGGGCCTCGTAGCGGGTGATACGGCCGATGAGGTGTTGGATGTCTTGGATGCGCGCCTCGGTCTCGGCCGCGGGAAGAGGAGCCGTGTTGGTGACGCCGTCCGGGGTGAGCAGGGTCCCGCTTCCCGCCCGCCGGTGCAGAACGCGGGCGGCAGTCTCGTGCCAGTGGCCGGTCTCGACGTGGCCGCCCGTGTCCTGGGCGATGGCGTGGCGCACACCGAGGACGAACTCACAGACCGGGTCGGCGCGTTCGGTGTCCAGCAGGGCGCGCTGTTGCACCTGCCACTCGGAGTGGCTGGTTATGCCCCACGACTTACGTAGCATCCGGCGCTCTGTGCGGTAGCCGTGGCCGTGGTAGGCCAGGGCGTTCCAGGGACGTCCGTGGTGGACGATGATGTGAGCCCCGCAGGCCAGCCCATGGGCCACGGGGCCGCGCAGTGGGCCGCCCACTCGCAGAGTCCGCAGCGCTGCCTCGTCCGACGGGCCGTTGGTGTGCTTGGCGTACTGAGTCCAGGCGTGGGAGTGCGGCGGCGCGGCGGGCAGGAACGCCTCGCACGGACTGCCCGGATTGATGACGATCATCTCTGGAAAGTCGGGCGTCCAGCCCTCCGTGAACCACGCGAGCTCTCGCCAGTCGAACACGCGGTGCGTCTCTGGCGCGGGCAGCATGCCCTCCGTGTACACCGCCCACACCCTGCCACCGAGAACACGGGGGTCGTGCCCGAAAACGGAATAGGTGTTCAGGAACCTGGCCTCTGCCTTGTCCCGCAGTACCTCGAAGTACAGCCGATTCCGTGCGAGCGTCTCGAAATAGGCTGGCCAGTCTTCACGGGATCGGGCGTCGAGCAATGCCTGTTCCACTTCTGTGGGAGGGGTCCAGGCGGGTGGGGTGGGAGGCCCGAAGGCTGCAGGGGGCGGACCGAACGGCAATGTTCACCTATCGTTCTATCGGGATGTGAGGACGTGTTAGTGATTCCGCTCCGGAATTCCGATTGGGGCAACCTGATCCCCCTCCGTTGTCACCGGATGAACCTCCGTTCTGTACGCGGCAAGGTCAGACCAGTGGCGCACGTCCGCGAGTAAGCCGCCCCGACGTCCGCCGTTCAGCTGTTCAAGCGGGGTTGTCGCAACCTATGAGCTGACCGTCTTCGAATTCCGTGATGCCGCAGATGCTCTGACGTCACGAACCTTCGGCTCGGACTCTCCTTGCGATCTCGATGTCGTCAGACAGTGCGCTCAGGCGTGGGGGGATTCTGGAATTGTCAAGGACGACCACGTGCAGTCGATCGCCGACCTTGGGCGAGACTGCATCTTCCCACCAGAAGGGATGTTTCCTCAGGTCAATGAACCCCTCGGATTCTCCCATGTCTACCAACACGCCGACGGGGCTGACCAATGTAACCGTGACGTCCAGTTCATCATTGATTTCGATCACTCTGTCACCCGTTCCCGCCAATGGGGATCCATGTCCGGTCAAGAGTCAACTCGTTGAATCTCGCAAGCTTGTCGACTGGAATGGTGAACTCGATTCTGGGGGACGCCTCTGGCCCCTTCAGGTCGTATCTGTTCATATATGGTGGCATGGCGAATTCACTGAGGAAATCCGGATGCATGTCGTAGCGAATCATCCCATTCGCGAAGTTCCTGCCGGCGGGGCTCATGTATTCGGCTGCGACGCTGCGTTCTCCAAAATATATCAGCCCGTCGGAAGGTAGGCCTCCTCCTATGTCCACCCCGCGTTGATGATTGGCGGGATCGGGGCCATGTTGCAGCTCGAATTCCGCGTCCTTGGCCTTCGGTGTCCGGTAGATGGGGAAGGAACTGTCACACGGCGTCAGGCCAAGCGGGTCGATCCATGAGTGTGGGTTGTGGACGTAGGTAGCGGGATTGTCCGCGGGTGCCAGCCCGAGCGGGTCCAAGGTGGTGTAGCGGGCCGTCTCGGGGTCGTAGTGCCGGTGGAAGTTGTAGTGGAGGTCGGTTTCGGGATCGAAGTACTGGCCAGGGAAACGCAAGGGCGTGTAGGCGTTGGCCGTGCGGTTCCAGGTGGTCGTGCCCCAGAGGGTGGTGCGGGTGTGCCAGGCGATGTCGCCGTGTTCGTCGACCAGTTCCGTGGGAGCTCCGACGAGGTCGGTGATGATCGCGTAGAAGCGCTGGTCGATGTCTTCCTGGGACGCGTCGCCCGCCGTCTTGCGTTCGGTCTGGGTCAGAGGGCGTATGCCCTGGTGGTCCCACGTGAGGGTGATGGCCGACTGGTCGGTTCCCGGGGTGTGCGTGGTCTGTTCGCACAGGGTTGTGCCGTCCCAGGTGAAGTCCACCTGTTCCAGGACGGTTTCGGCGTCAGCGGCGAGGCGTTGTTTGGCGATGCGGCGGCCCAGGGGGTCGTAGTGGTAGCGCCAGGTGGTGCCGTCGGGGGTGACGACGGAGGTGAGGCGGTCTTCGGTGTCCCAGGTGTAGCGCCAGGTGTCCGGTTTGCGGGAGAGGCGGGTTTTCTGGCGCAGGGTGATGCGGCCGGCTTCGTCGTGTTCGTAGCGGACGTTGCCCGCGCGCGTGATTCGGGTGCCGGTGTAGGTGCGCTCGCCGGTGGCCTCCTGGCCCGGCATGGAGTCCGGCCAAGCCGCTCGGGTCTGGTTGCCTGCCGCGTCGTAGGCGTAGGACTCCGTCCAGTTCGCGGCGTGGACGGCTGTGACCCGGCCGGCGGCATCGAGGTCGAAGCGGCGGGGGCCGTTCAGGTCGTCGTCGATGCCGGTCAGGTTGCCGTCGGCGCGGTAGGTGTAGGTGCGGTGCTGGAGGCGCGTGTCGCCGGGGCCGGTGAGTTCCTGTTTCGTCAGGCGACCCAGGGGGTCGAAGGCGTTGGTGAGGGTGAGGGCCTCGCCGATGTGGCGGGTCAGTTCGCGGCCGGCCGCGTCGTGGGTGAAGGCGAGGGTGTGGCCGCTGGTCGTCAGGGCGGTGCGGTTGCCCGCCGCGTCGTAGGCCCAGGCGCTGGCCGCGCCGGACGGTGTCGTGCGGTTGGTGCGGCGGCCCAGCACGTCGTAGGTGTAGGTGAGCGTGCGGCCGTTGACCGTCTCGGACATCAGGCGGCCGGAGTCGTCCCGCTGCAGCGTAAGGACCGCATCCGCGCCGACTGCCCGGGCCAGGCCACCCGTCGCGTCGTACGCGTACGTCGTGACCGCTCCGGCCGCGTCCTTTCTCACCACGCGGCCCAGCACGTCCCTGTCGAAGCAGATGGTCCGGCCGGAAGCCGTCGTGCTGGCGGTCAACTGGCCTGCACTGTCGTGTTCGTACGTCAGCCTGCGGTCGTCGAAGTCCGTCTCCGCGATCAGCCGTCCGGCCGCGTCGTACTCGTACGACCAGGTCAGGCCCTGCGGGTTCGTGACGTTTGTCAGATGAAGTTCGGTGTCGTGAGCGAACTCGTAGCGCACCCCATCCGGGCCGGTGCGAGCCGACATCAGGTCGAAGTGGGTGTACTCGTAACGGGATACGGCGCCCATGGCGTCGGTGTGACTGGTGGTGTTGCCTTCGCCGTCATACGCCCACGACTCCGTGGCGCCGTCCGCGGTCATACGCCGGGACAGCCGGCCCTCCACCGTCCACTCAAGGCGCGTCACCGCACCCGTCGGGTCGGTGATTGTGGTCGGGCGGCCGAAGGCATCCCTCTCGTAGCGGGTCACCGCGCCGAGCGGGTCCGTGACCTCCAGCGGCAGGCCCGCGGTGTTGCAGCGGACCGTGCTCGTCGCGCCCGTCGCGTCCGTGATCGCCGACAGGTGACCGAGCGCGTCGTAGGTGAAGCGGGTCGTGACCCCCGAAGCGGTGTCGGTCACCTGGGTGCGGTTGCCGAACTCGTCGAACTGCTGGCTGACATGGGTACCGTCCGGGCCGGCAATGGCCACGGGCAGGCCCTGGTCGTCGTAGCCGATGCTGGTGTAGCGGCCGTCGGGGCGGACGGCCATCACCATGCGGCCCGCCTCGTCGTAGGCGTAGCTCTGCGTGCGGCCGAGGGCGTCGGTGACCGTCAGTGGGCGTTCGTAGCGGTCATACGTCGTGCGGGTCGTCGCTCCGTCGGGGCCCGTCTCGCCCACCACCTGCAGGTCACTGTTGACCAGGTAACGCGTGCTGTGACCGAGGGAGTTGGTCGCGGTGATGGTTCGGTGGCCTGTCCCCGGGTCGATGTCGCCGTAGACGAAGGTGTTGCGCAGGTGGCCGGCGTCGCCCGACTGGGAGGTGCAGCGGCCCTGGTCGTCGTAGACGTAGTGGTAGGACGAGTTGTTCGTGTCGGTCCAGGCGGTGATCCGGCCGGCGGAGTCGTTGGTGAAACGGGTCGGTATGCCCGACGAATTCGTTACCGCCGCAAGGTGACCCTGCTCGTCGTAGCCGAAGCGGACCAACTCGAGGTCGCCGCCGCCGTCCGCCGTGCCGTTGGCCAGGCTCAGGGCAGTTATTCGGTCCGCGGTGGTCTCGACGGTGAGGTGGTAGCCGGCCGAGTGCACGATCGTCGTGGGGGCGCCCTCGTTGTCGTACTCGAAGGTGAGCCACTGGCCCGAGCGGTCGGTGATCTGTTCCAGCAGGGCGATGCCGTTGCCGTCGCCGCCCGGCGCCGCGAAGTGCCAGGTGCGGTCGGCCGCGGGGTCCGTGATGGAGTAGTCGCCGTAGGCGTCGATGGTCAGGGGATATCGGCTGCCCTCAAGCGGCAGGGTCGGCACGCCGGGGGCGGGGTGCGGGTAGGCCAGTAGTGCGCCGTTCTCGCGGATGAAGATGACACCCTCGGCGTCGATCTCCAGGCGCTGGTCAGCGGTGGAGGTCCACTTCGGACCGAACCAGCGGCCGGCCTCGTACGAGGACTCGAACTGCCGGGAGAACAACAGGGGCAGCTTGGCGGGCAGGGTGACGTCGGTTTGCGGCAGCGCCATGCGGCCGGTGGCCATGTCGATGGGGTCGCCGAACCACTTGCACTTCTGTTCCCGGGAGAAATTCTTGATCGCCTGTCCGACGCTCCTGCGCGCCGCTCCCGTAGCCGCGCCGTCCGCGGCCCCTCGCGCCGCCCCTCGGGCCATGCCGGTAGCGCCTTTGCCACCGATCAGGTTCGAGGCGAGGTAGCCCATGGCGTCGCCCGGGTCGCTGCTCCAGCCGCTGCCGATGACGGCCTTGGGCAGGCGTTCGGGATGGGCGGCGGTGCCCACCAGGCCGGCCAGCAGCATGTTGGAGTTCTTCACATACTCGCCGGGGTGGGTGATGTTGTAGGAGTCCATCGGGTTGACGGTGCGGACCAGCTTCACCAGGTCCGCTCCTCCCTTGAGGAGACCGCCCAGGACATGGGCCTGGTTCAGCTGCGTGCTCACGACGGCGTCCGCCGCGTCGGCCTTCAGCCGGTCGGTGAACTCCGGCTTCGGCGGGGCCGTCTCCAGTGCGGCCGCCACCCGGCGCTGCGCGTCGCGCGCGGCGTCGGTGCGCTGGCGGCGCGCCTCGGCGAGGATCTCCTCGGCCTCCCGTCGGCCGGCGGCCCCCGGGTCGACGAAGGCGCCCGGCTCGGTCGGTTTGCGGCCCGGGTTGCGTCCCGCCGAAGCGGCCGCGTTGTACTGGTCGGCGGCCTGGTTGTACGCCGTCACTTGAGCGTTGTGCGCATCCACCGCCCGCCGGCTGTCCTCCTGCGCGGTGCGGTAGGCGTCGATCGCCGTCTGAGCCTGCCCCTGCGCCCAGCGCACCGTGTCCGCGTACGCCTCCAGCGCCTTGGCCGCCGCCTCGCAGGCGTCGGCCGCCGTCAGCCACTGCTTGGGATGCATGTCGAACTTCTCGCGGAAGGCATCCGCCGCCTTGCCCTGCCAGCCCTCGCCGTCCAGCGAGCGCATCCCCTGACCGACGCTCTCGAACGCCCGGGAGAAATCGCGCAGATGCCGGGCCCGTGCCTCCAATGCCTTCGGGCTGCCGTGGACCAGCTCCTTGGGGTCCTCGGTCTCTCCCAGCCGGCGCTCGGCGACATCGCCGCCCAGCCGGTTGTTCACCCCCTCCCCGAAGTCGCGCACCCCTTCGGCCGCGCCGTCCGCGCCGACCGCGGAAAGGCCGTCCGCCGCCTTGTCCGCGCCCCAGTTGACGGCCTCCCCGACGCCCGCGCTCACGCCGTCGACAGCGCTCTCCAGGCCGTCCCCGAGGTCGTCGACCATGTCCCCCAGGCCCATCAGCGCTCAACCTCCCCGGAGACCGTGGCCTCGGGGCCGTCAGGCTGCCAGTCCGTCCGCGAATCAAAAGGCGCGTCCGGGGTCACCGTCGAGGTCTCCAGGTCCTCCTTGGCCTGCGCCCAGGCCTGCCGGGCCGCCTCGTCACCGGCCTGCAGGGACTCCGCGCTGTAGTCCGCGTCCATGAAGTGGGACACGGAGTTGTCCTTCAACGTCTGCGACCAGGAACGCTGCTCGACCTCCTCCTCGGACAGGTAAGGGTTGCCCGCTGCCGCCGTCCACACCGTCTTGAGGGTGTTCGAGACGTACTGCTCCTGCTCGTGATACAGCCCCGCCGACAGGTTGAGCCGCTGCGCGAACCCGTTCGCGTCCTGCATCATCGAACGCACCCCCCAGCTCCACCGCTCGCAGAAGTCGGCGAACACCTGGCGCAGGTTCGCGTCCCCCACCTCAAGACCGGCCAGCTCCAGGTCGTCGAAGCCTCGGCCCTGGGCCGCCTCGATGTCGAAGCCCAGCTCCTTCAGCTCGTCGATCGCCAGGTTGATGCCCCGGGTGATCCGCTCCAGCGCCTCCGGATCGACCCGGTAGCCGTCCCCGCTGCTCACGCGTCCACCTCTTCAGAGTCCACAACCGTGTCCACAGCTGCCGCGTCCGGAACAACTCCCTTCGCAGGAGGCAGTACCAGGCCCGCCGCACTGCCCGCGTCCACCGCGATCCCGACCGGCCCGCCGTCCGCCTTCGCCACCTCCGGGACCACCTGGTCCAGCAGACGCGCCCCGTACACCGGCACCCGCTCCGGCACCGCCTCACCACGCGCCTGCGCAAAGCGCGCCAGCGCCGCGTCATCCGTGAACGCAAACAGCCAGCGCACCCCGCCCGCCGCCACCGACAGCAGCGAGTCGTTGACCACCGGCACCAGCACCTCGCTGCGCCTGAACTCACCGACGGTCGCGCCCAGATCGCCCTGACCGGTCGCCGCCAGATCCGCCAACCGCGTCCGCAGCCCCATGGCATCAGCGCTCAAAACAACCCCCGCCGAAAACTTCACCGTCGATCGCACATGCGAACGATCATGCTAGTCGGGCGACCGCGAGCCCATCCAAACGCCGCCACCCCCGGCGTTTCGGCCACGCCCGGCCCCGAGGCTCCAAGAGCTCCTCGCTCGGCCCCGTCGTCTCACCGTTACGTATCCTGAGCCCCTCGAACTGCATGACGGGGGAGGGTTCCGGGCGTGCTGCTGCACAAGGACGATCCGCGATCGGTCGGCGGGTACAAGCTGGTCGACCGGCTCGGGGCCGGGGGCATGGGGGTCGTCTACCGGGGCAGGTCGCGTTCGGGGCGTGAGGTCGCCGTCAAGGTGGTGCACTCCCAGTACGCCGAGGACCCCGTCTTCCGTGCCCGCTTCCGGCAGGAGATCGAGGCGGTCCGCAAGGTGAGCGGTGTCTTCACCGCACCGGTGGTGGACGCCGACCCGGAGGCGGTACGGCCCTGGATGGCCACCCAGTATGTGCCCGGGCTCTCCCTTGCCGCCCGGATCGCCGACCAGGGCCCCTTGAAGGGCACCGAGCTGCGGCGGCTGACGCTCGGTCTGGTGGAGGCGCTGCGGGACATCCACCGGGCCGGGGTGGTCCACCGGGACCTCAAACCCGCCAATGTCCTCATCGCGGACGACGGCCCGCGCGTCATCGACTTCGGCATCTCGCGCGCGGCCGAGGACCACAAGACCCTCACCGAGACCGGGCAGATGATCGGCACCCCGCCGTTCATGTCTCCGGAGCAACTCACCGACGCCCGTTCGGTGGAGCCGGCCTCCGACGTCTTCTCCCTCGGCGCCCTGCTCGTCTTCTCGGTCACGGGCCGGGGCCCCTTCGACGCGGACAGCCCCTACCTCACGGCCTACCGGGTCGTCCACGACGCCCCCGTCCTGGACGGCGTACCGCAGGCCCTTCGCTCGATCCTGGAGCGCTGCCTCGCCAAGGAACCCGCGGACCGGCCCGAACTGGACGAACTGGCACGGGAGTTCGTGGCCGCGCTGCCGGAGGCGGGCGCGGACGACCGGTCCACCGTGACGCTGCGCACGGAGGAGATGGCCATGGTCCGGACCCGGCCCGCCGCGGTCGCCGACTCCGGTGCCGTGGTTCCCGGCCGGCGACGCAGTCGTATACGCCCGCTGTGGGCCACGGTCGGCGCGGTCGGTGCCCTCGTACTCGGCCTGACGGGATACCTGCTGCTCGGGACCGGAGTGGGGGACGACGACGCCCGGAAGGCGGCCGACACCGCCGCAGCCGCGCCTGCCCGATGGGCGGCCATGCCGTCCGGCTGGAAGCCCTGGCAGACCACGGTGGACGCCACCGCCGCGCACGGCGTGAAGAAGGGATCGGCCGGCGGGACCGGGTTGGGAGACGGCCCGCAATGCCGGCTGTACGAGGGGGCCGTCCACTGCGCGGGTGACGGTGTGCTGCCCATGCGCCTCGACGGGCTGACCGGACGGATCGACTGGCGGGCCGACGTCCTGCCCCCCGGCCGGCAGCAGGGGACGTACACCTTCTCCGTCCTCGGTCTCGTGGACGACGCGATGCTGGTCCAGGAGGACTTCACCCCCGTCGCCGGGGAGGCGTCGAGCACGACGGTCGCCGCTCTGGACACCGGGACCGGTGAGCGGCTCTGGCATCGCAAGGTGGCGAACCACGGGATGTCCCCGGCGGTCTCCGGCAACCTCGTGGTCATGGCGGCCGAGGGTGCCCGCGCGGTGACCGCCCGCTCGGCACGCACCGGCGCCGAGCGCTGGACGACACCGCTGCCGGCGGGGCAGTACTGCGACGCCCAGGACGTGGCCGAGGCCCTCCGGCTGGAGTGCGTCGCCGAGTTCGAGCCTTCCCGGAACATCCTGCTCATGGAGCTGGACCGGGCCGACGGCTCGGTCCGGCGCGTGAACGTGCCCAACCACGGAACTCTCGTGGGGACGATCGACGACCGCCTGCTCTACGTCGACCCGGCCGAGGATGAGGAGGGGAACATCCCCGCCGGCGACGACGGGCCGTTCGGCAGCATCCGGCTGGTGGACCCGGAGACCGGTGAGGGCCGCTCGACGGAGCTGGCGGAGGAGTTCGAGGGCGATGTGACGCTCGGGGACGGCACGCTGTGGTTCGTCACGTCCTCCGGCCAGGTGACCGCCGTGTCGGTGCGGACGGGCGAGCGGCTGTGGCAGACCCCGACGAGCCTGGAGACGCCCAGCGGCGTCACCTACGACCCGCGCGCCCGCGCGCTCTACCTGTCCAGCGCCAGCGGCCGCGTCGCCGCCCTCGACACGAAGAAGGGCACGCTGCTGTGGGAGACCCTGCCGCGTGCCCAACGGGTGACGAACACGGGCAGCCGGTCGCTGCCCGAGGTGATGCTCCGCGAGGGCGCCCTGATCGCCGCCACCCCGGACGGTGACCTGTTCACCCTCGACCCCGCCCACCCCGACCGGAAGCCCGTGTCGGGGTGAGCGCCTGAAGCGCGGCCTACGGCAGCGCCAGCATCCGCTCCAGCGCCAGCTTGGCGAACGCCTCGGTCTCCGTGTCGACCTCGATCCGGTTGACCAGGTTGCCCTCGGCCAGTGACTCCAGCGTCCAGACCAGGTGGGGCAGGTCGATGCGGTTCATGGTCGAGCAGAAGCAGACCGTCTTGTCGAGGAAGACGATCTCCTTGCCCTCCGGCGCGAAACGGTTCGCCAGCCGGCGGACCAGGTTCAGCTCCGTGCCGATGGCCCACTTCGAGCCGGCCGGGGCGGCCTCCAGGGCCTTGATGATGTACTCCGTCGAGCCGACGTAGTCCGCGGCGGCGACGACCTCGTGCTTGCACTCCGGGTGGACGAGGACGTTGACACCCGGGATGCGCTCGCGCACGTCGTTCACCGAGTCGAGGCTGAAGCGGCCGTGCACCGAGCAGTGGCCGCGCCACAGGATCATCTTCGCGGCGCGCAGCTCGTCCGCCGTCAGTCCGCCGTTCGGCTTGTGCGGGTTGTAGACGACGCAGTCCTCCAGCGACATGCCCATGTCCCGCACGGCGGTGTTACGGCCGAGGTGCTGGTCGGGCAGGAACAGGACCTTCTCGCCCTGTTCGAAGGCCCAGTCCAGGGCCCGCTTGGCGTTGGACGAGGTGCAGATCGTGCCGCCGTGCTTGCCCGTGAACGCCTTGATGTCCGCGGACGAGTTCATGTACGAGACGGGTACGACCTGCTCGGCTATCCCGGCCTCGGTCAGCACGTCCCAGCACTCGGCGACCTGCTCGGCCGTCGCCATGTCGGCCATCGAGCAGCCGGCGGCGAGGTCGGGCAGGACGACCTTCTGGTCGTCGGACGTCAGGATGTCCGCAGACTCGGCCATGAAGTGCACGCCGCAGAACACGATGTACTCGGCCTCCGGGCGGGCGGCCGCGTCCTTGGCCAGCTTGAACGAGTCACCGGTCACGTCTGCGAACTGGATGACCTCGTCGCGCTGGTAGTGGTGGCCGAGCACGAAGACCTTGTTCCCGAGCTTCTCCTTGGCCGCGCGGGCGCGCTCGACCAGGTCCGGATCGGACGGTGAGGGAAGGTCGCCGGGACATTCGACGCCACGCTCGCTCCTCGGGTCGGCCTCACGGCCGAGGAGCAGCAGGGCGAGGGGCGTCGGCTGTACGTCGAGCTCCTGGGTCTGGGCGGTGGTCACGACACGCACCCTTTCTGTTCTGCGGCTCGCCGGCACCGGGAAAGTCCGGACCCGGCGGGTCAAGCGGGACACCTTCTTCGACTTCTCGTCGAATTGACGTTATCTATCATAACCGGTTCACGTCAGTTTGACGATGGCCATCATGTCGATGTGACGTGAATCCCGGTGCCGGGCCCGTGTATTCCCGATTCGGTCGTTTTCCGCTTCGGGCACCGTGTGCGAGCATGAAGAAGGACCGAAAGACAAACGCCCGGCCCGGAATGAATCCGCGGCCCCGTCGGTTGCAACCGTCGGCAAGCAGTCTCCGTACAACCCGGGAGAGATGTAGATGTCCGTATCGGACGAGACCAGCACCGTCACCGACGGCATCATCCTGTCCGACGCCGCCGCGGCGAAGGTCAAGGCGCTGCTCGACCAGGAAGGCCGTGACGACCTGGCGCTGCGCGTCGCCGTTCAGCCCGGTGGCTGCTCCGGCCTGCGCTACCAGCTCTTCTTCGACGAGCGCTCCCTGGACGGCGACGTCGTCAAGGACTTCGACGGCGTGAAGGTCGTCACCGACCGCATGAGTGCCCCGTACCTGGGCGGCGCGTCCATCGACTTCGTGGACACCATCGAGAAGCAGGGCTTCACGATCGACAACCCGAACGCGACCGGCTCCTGCGCCTGCGGCGACTCCTTCAGCTGACGCGGCCGAAACCGGCTGATCCAGTCGAACGCGAGAAGGCGGCGACCCCCTCCGACGGGGCCGCCGCCTTCCCGTGTCCGTGGGCGCTTACCGCGCCCCGGACGTCTCCGGCCGGACCGTCCCCGGCTTCTCCAGCGGGACGTCCTGCCCGTCCGTGCCCACGACCTTGCGGTCCCCGAGCGGCTCGTCCAGCTGCACGGTCTTGTGGAACACCTTGGCGATCAGGATGCAGACCTTCTCCGGCTGTGACGTCTCGGTCACCCGGACCGTCACCTCGTCGCCGCTCTCGCTCGCCGTCACCTTGTAGTCGGCGCACACACCGCCCGTGAAGGCCACGGTCAGCTCCCTGCCGTCGACCGTGTAGCCGTCCACACCCACGTTCCGCGTGACCGGCGATGACGTCGGCTCGTCCTTGGGACCGGACGGCCGCGGGCTCGGCTGAGCGGGCGGCTCCTGGGACGGCGTGGTCGACACCAGGAACTTCGGGTCGATCGCCGGATGGGTCACCGTGAAGCTGTCCTTCGCGCCCGGCGCCCGCACCTCGAACAGCCAGGACGGCACCAGCGCCTGCCGCGTGTCGACGTAGTGCGAGGCGAGCCCGAACACGGCCTTCTCGACCGTGAGGGTGTCCTTGGCCGGCGTGCCCGTGCCGGCATCAGTGCCCGTACCCGTCGAAGCCTCCGAACCGGAGGAGCCGCAGGGCGCCTCAAGACGGTCCTTCAGCGGTACGGGGCTGGCGCAGCCTCCGATGCCCATGCGGCCGTCGCCCGCCGGCGCCGCGTTCATCAGCCCGAGCGTCTTCTCGGCGTCCAGCACGGGGTACGTGTCCCCCTTCACCGGCGCCGCCAACTGGCCGCTGCCGCCGACCACTTCGCCCTGGGGGTTAACGGTCACCCCGGTCGTCCAGCCGTACGTGGGCAAACCGCCGACCACGGGGCTCGCGTTGACGACCCGCCGGCTGCCCATGAGCTGGCTCGCGTCGAGTTTCGCGTCATCCTGACCCACCGCCTTGAGGACCGGCGCGGCGGCCTTCTTCGCGGCGGCCTCGCTCACCGGCTCGCCGCCGTGGTCCGGCACGTCCTTCGAGCAGGTGGTGGTCGACCGGCAGTCATCGGTGCCGGGGGCGTACTGGTAGAAGGTCCAGGTGCCCGGCGCCTGCTTGTTCACCTGCAGGCTGGGCCCCGCCCCGTCCTTCGCCCCGACCCGCCAGGTCTGCCCCTGTGCGACCGGCGTCCCGGCCACGCCGAGCGCGTCGGCCAGCCGGGCCACGTCGTCGGCGCCGACCTCGCCGCCGGCCCGGTACACGGGCGCCGAGCCGGGGCCGTCCGCCAGGTCCCCGTCGGCCTTGTAGGTGACGCCGTACGGGTTCGGTTCGCCGGGCGCGATGCCCGTCGTGCCGCCGCCCTCGGAGTAGCCGTCCAGGTGGAGCGGCGGGGGAGTGTCCTCGTCGGCGGCCCCGGACGTCGTACCGCCGTCCGAACCCCCGGACGCGTTCGCGGCGAGGTAGGCACCGCCGCCCCCGACGAGCAGTACGGCGGCGGCGACGGAGGCGATGATCGCGGGGGAGCGGCGCCGGCTCGAACCGCCGGTTCCGTCCTCATCGACCTCGGCATCGGCAGCGGAGGTGGCAGCGGCTGGATCCGCGCCGGCAGAGCTGGTCGGCTCCGCTTCGACAGCGGCAGCGGGCGCCGCAGCCTTCGCGTCCCCGGCCTGCTCCCTGTCGGCGGCGCCGGTGCCGCTCTCCGTGCCGTCTCGCTCGCCATCGGCCCGGCCCGCTTCGGCGTCGCGCCCGGTCCGGTCGCCCTCCGCCCCGCCCTCGGGATCGCGCTCGCCCCCGGCGGCGGGAACGGCGGTGCCGTCCGCCACGGCGCCGGACGCCCCGGTACCGGAAGCCTCGGTACCCGCGGCGCCCTTCTCCTCCCGGGTGCCCTGCTCCTCGGCGGAGCCGTCGGCGCCCGTGTCGTCGTTCTCGGGTCGCTCGGTGTTCACCGCATCGCTCCTTCGGCTGCGCACATGTCCCATGACCCTGACCCGACCCTGTCAAAAGGAAGGGTCTGCCGGGTCGTATCCCGCATCCCCTTTACGGGGGACAGCGATGGGACGCAGCGGGGGAGCGCACGGTTCCCTGAAGGGCGCCGATTGAGCCGCCGGAGTTCGATCGGCCGGCGTAATCCGGACGGATGGCGTCGTTTCGATCAGTCGCCGTAGTCCGACATCGCGTCCACCAGCCGCGCCGACCTCGGCGGCACGGTCACCCCGTGGATGAGTGACGGGGAGACCGGACGGGACAGGACGCGGTCGGGAGCGGCCCAGTGAGGAGCCATCCGTGCGCAGTCGCCGAGCAGCGATGCCAGGCCGGCCTCCAGGTCGGCCTGAGCGGTGGCACGGACCTCGAATTTCGTCATAGCGGAACCGTATGCACGTGAACACCCGCGAAGAAAGATCTACTATCGGGTAGTTTTGACTGCTTCAGAGTCCAGGTCACGGACGGTAGCGTGAACTGTCAACCCATCCTCTTCGCAGGAGACTCCACGCCGTGCGCATCGCAGTCACCGGCTCCATCGCCACCGACCACCTCATGACCTTCCCCGGCCGCTTCACCGACCAGTTCGTCGCGGACCAGTTGCACACGGTCTCGCTGTCCTTCCTGGTCGACAACCTGGACGTACGCCGGGGCGGCGTAGGCGCGAACATCGCCTTCGGCATGGGTCAGCTGGGCACGAAGCCGATCCTGGTCGGGGCCGCGGGCTCCGACTTCGACGAGTACCGGGCCTGGCTGGACCGGCACGGCGTCGACACCGGGTCGGTCCGCATCTCCGAGACCCTGCACACCGCCCGTTTCGTCTGCACCACCGACGCCGACCACAACCAGATCGGCTCCTTCTACACCGGCGCGATGAGCGAGGCCCGGCTGATCGAGCTGAAGACCGTCGCGGACCGCGTGGGCGGCCTCGACCTGGTCCTCATCGGCGCCGACGACCCCGAGGGGATGCTCCGCCACACGGAGGAGTGCCGCTCCCGCGAGATCCCCTTCGCCGCCGACTTCTCCCAGCAGATCGCCCGCATGAACGGCGACGAGATCCGCATACTGCTGGACGGTGCGACGTACCTCTTCTCGAACGAGTACGAGAAGGGCCTCATCGAGTCCAAGACCGGCTGGAGCGACGCGGAGATCCTCTCCAAGGTCGGCCACCGCGTCACCACCCTCGGCGCGCGGGGCGTGCGCATCGAGCGGGACGGCGAGGACCCGATCGAGGTCGGCTGCCCCGAGGAGGAGCGCAAGGCCGACCCCACGGGTGTCGGCGACGCCTTCCGTGCCGGGTTCCTGTCGGGGCTGGCGTGGGGTGTGTCCCTGGAGCGGGCCGCGCAGGTCGGCTGCATGGTCGCGACGCTGGTCATCGAGACGGTCGGCACGCAGGAGTACCAGCTGCGGCGGGCGCACTTCATGGACCGGTTCACCAAGGCGTACGGGGACGTCGCCGCCGAGGAGGTCCGCAAGCACCTCGGCTGACGCCGGGTGCGACCGATGAGGCTGCCTCGGCGGGTTCGTCGTCGGCCGCGGGTGCGTGGGGGCTGTTCGCGCGCCCGCGGCGGTAGCCGCAGGTCGGCCCAGCCCCGCGCCCCTGAAAAGAAGGACGTTCAGGTCATCCGGCGGACGGTGTACGCCGTTCCCCGTTCCGCCGGCTCCTCTCCCACGTACTCCTGCCCCCGCATCTCGCACCACGCCGGGATGTCCAGGCGGGCCGCCTCGTCGTCGGCGAGGACACGGACCGTGCCGCCGACCGGCACCTCGCCGATGACTTTGGCCAGCTCGATGACGGGGAGCGGGCAGAGCTTGCCGAGGGCGTCCACGACCAGGACGTTCTCCCGTACGACCGTGCTGGGCACCGGCGCCCCCAGCTTCTCCCGGACCCCGGCCACGGCCGCCGGCAGCACCTCCAGGAACCGCTCGACGTCCTCCCGCGGAGTCCCGGACGGCAGGGACACCCGCACGTTCCCCTCGCTCAGCACGCCCATCGCCTTCAGCACATGGCTGGGCGTCAGCGTGCTGCTCGTGCAGGACGAACCCGAGGAGACCGAGAACCCGGCCCGGTCCAGCTCGTGCAGCAGGGTCTCCCCGTCCACATAGAGACAGGAGAAGGTGACGATGCCGGGCAGTCGCCGTTCCGGATCGCCGACCACCTCCACATCCGGCACCAGCTGCGGCACCGCTACCCGGATCCGCTCCGTCAGCTCCCGCAGCCGTACCGCCTCTTGGTCCGCCTCCGCCTGCACGGCACGCAGCGAGGCCGCCGCGGCGACGATCGCCGGGATGTTCTCGAACCCGGGGGCCCGCCCCGACTCCCGCTCGTCCGCGGGCCCTTGCGCGGCGAACCGTACGCCCTTGCGCACGACGAGCAGCCCGACCCCGGACGGACCGCCCCACTTGTGGGCACTCCCGGTCAACACCGACCAGGCGCCCTCGGCGCGGCCCCACCCCAGCGACTGCGCCGCGTCCACCAGCAACGGCACCCCGGCCTCCTGGCACCGGGCGGCCACCTCGGCCACCGGCTGCTCGGTCCCCACCTCGTGGTTGGCCGACTGCAGACACGCCAGCGCGGTGTCCGCCCGAAGCGCCTCCGCGTACGCCCGTACGCCCACCGCCCCCGCACGGTCCACCGCCACCCGAGTGACGGTCCCCCCGTCACCCTCATGCGCGTCGGCCGCGTGGAGCACAGAGGAGTGTTCGACCGCAGACACGATCAGGTGGCGTCCGACGCGCCGCCGCCCCGCCAACACCCCGGCGACACCCGAGTGGACGGCTTTCGTCCCCGATGAGGTGAACACCAACTCGTCGGCTCGGCACCCCACAGCCTCCGCAGCGGCCTCCCGAGCCGCGTCCAGCAGCATCCGCGCCCGCCGCCCTTCCCTGTAAAGACGGGCCGGATCGGCCCACCCCTCATCAAGGGAGGCCACAAGCGCCTGCCGGGCAACAGGATGCAGAGGAGCACTGGAAGCAGCGTCGAAGTAACTCACACAGCAACGCTAGACGCCGTGTCACTGCAACGTCCCTAATGGGGGCGCGGGGAACTGCGCAACCAGCCACAAACAACCCGCAGCCGCCAAACCAGCGAACCACCCCACCCACTAGGCACCCCTCCCCGCGAACCCTCGGAGAGCGTCGGCTAGGGTTTGGTCCGCATAAACATCCAAACCCCTGCCCGACGCAGGGCGGCGACCGACCAGAGAGAAGGCCGCAGCCGATCCGCGCGGGCGAGACTCTCGGGAAGGCGCTACGTGAGTCCCAACGGCTCCGACCGCTCGCCGCGGCGCCCGATGCGGCGGAAGCTGCTGCAGGCAATGACTGCGGGCCTGGTCCTGGCTACAGCCACCGGTTGCTCGTACAACTGGGAGGACTTCCCCCGTCTTGGTATGCCCACCCCGACCACGGAAGAGGCTCCGCGGATCCTCTCCCTGTGGCAGGGATCGTGGGCGGCCGCGCTCGCCACAGGCGTGCTGGTCTGGGGCCTGATCCTGTGGAGCACCGTCTTCCACCGGCGCAGCCGCACCAAGGTCGAGGTTCCTCCGCAGACCCGGTACAACATGCCGATCGAGGCGCTGTACACCGTGGTCCCGCTCATCATCGTCTCGGTGCTCTTCTACTTCACGGCCCGCGACGAGACGAAGCTGCTCAGCCTCAAGGACAAGCCCGACGTCACCGTTAACGTCGTCGGCTACCAGTGGAGCTGGGCCTTCAACTACGTTCAGCCCGTCGAGGGTTCCACGGGCAACGCGAAGACCGACAAGAACCTGGCGGCCATTCCGGACCGGTTCAAGGAGGACTTCCCGGCGAACGCGGGCGGTGTCTACGACGCCGGTACGCCCGGCAGCCGGAACCCCCAGACGGGCAACCCCGGCCCCACCTTGTGGCTGCCCGAGGGCAAGACGGTCCGCTTCGTCCTCACCTCGCGTGACGTCATCCACTCCTTCTGGGTGGTGCCGTTCCTGATGAAGCAGGACGTCATCCCGGGCCACACCAACGCCTTCGAGGTGACCCCCAACAAGGAGGGCACCTTCCTGGGCAAGTGCGCCGAGCTGTGCGGCGTCGACCACTCCCGGATGCTGTTCAACGTGAAGGTCGTCTCCCCCGAGCGCTACGAGCAGCACCTCAAGGACCTCGCCAAGAAGGGGCAGACCGGTTACGTTCCCGCCGGCATCGCGCAGACGAGCCACGAGAAGAACCGGGAGACGAACAACCTGTGAGCATCCTCAACGAACCCCAGGGTGCCGCGGCAGCTGAGGACTCGTACGAGAACGAGCTGCCGGTCCGGCGCAGGCAACCCGGCAACGTCGTGGTCAAGTGGCTCACCACCACCGACCACAAGACGATCGGCACGCTGTACCTCGTCACGTCGTTCGCGTTCTTCGTGATCGGTGGCGTGATGGCGCTCGTCATGCGCGCCGAGCTCGCCCGGCCCGGTCTGCAGATCGTGTCGAACGAGCAGTTCAACCAGGCGTTCACGATGCACGGCACGATCATGCTGCTGATGTTCGCGACGCCGCTGTTCGCCGGCTTCGCGAACTGGATCATGCCGCTGCAGATCGGCGCGCCGGACGTGGCGTTCCCGCGGCTGAACATGTTCGCCTACTGGCTGTACCTGTTCGGCTCGCTCATCGCGGTCGGCGGCTTCCTCACCCCGGACGGCGCGGCCGACTTCGGCTGGTTCGCCTACAGCCCGCTGTCGGACGCGGTCCGCAGCCCGGGCATCGGCGCCGACATGTGGATCATGGGTCTGGCCTTCTCCGGCTTCGGCACCATCCTCGGCTCGGTCAACTTCATCACCACGATCATCTGCATGCGCGCGCCCGGCATGACCATGTTCCGCATGCCGATCTTCGTGTGGAACGTGCTGCTGACCGCGGTGCTGGTCCTGCTCGCCTTCCCCGTCCTCGCGGCGGCGCTGTTCGCGCTGGAGGCGGACCGCAAGTTCGGCGCGCACATCTTCGACTCCGCCAACGGCGGGGCCTTGCTATGGCAACACCTCTTCTGGTTCTTCGGCCATCCAGAGGTGTACATCATCGCCCTGCCATTCTTCGGAATCATTTCCGAAGTGATCCCGGTCTTCTCCCGCAAGCCGATGTTCGGCTACATGGGTCTGATCGCGGCGACCATCGCGATCGCGGGTCTGTCCGTGACGGTGTGGGCGCACCACATGTACGTCACAGGCGGCGTACTTCTGCCGTTCTTCTCCTTCATGACGTTCCTCATCGCCGTACCGACAGGCGTGAAGTTCTTCAACTGGATCGGAACGATGTGGAAGGGCTCGTTGTCCTTCGAGACACCGATGCTCTGGGCGGTCGGCTTCCTGATCACCTTCACCTTCGGTGGTCTGACGGGCGTCATCCTGGCCTCGCCGCCGATGGACTTCCACGTGTCCGACTCGTACTTCGTGGTGGCGCACTTCCACTACGTCGTCTTCGGCACCGTCGTGTTCGCGATGTTCTCCGGCTTCCACTTCTGGTGGCCGAAGATGACCGGCAAGATGCTCGACGAGCGCCTGGGCAAGATGACCTTCTGGACGCTGTTCGTCGGCTTCCACGGCACCTTCCTGGTGCAGCACTGGCTGGGCGCCGAGGGCATGCCGCGTCGTTACGCGGACTACCTCGCGGCCGACGGCTTCACCGCCCTGAACACGATCTCGACGATCAGCTCGTTCGTGCTCGGCGCGTCGCTGCTGCCGTTCTTCTACAACGTGTGGAAGACCGCCAAGTACGGCAAGAAAGTCGAGGTCGACGACCCGTGGGGCTACGGCCGCTCGCTGGAGTGGGCGACGTCCTGCCCGCCGCCGCGGCACAACTTCCTCACCCTGCCGCGGATCCGTTCCGAATCCCCGGCGTTCGACCTGCATCACCCTGAGATCGCCGCTCTCGACCAGCTCGAGAACGCCCCTCACGGTGAGAAGGCTCTGGCTGGTGGCAAGGAGGCCGGCAAGTGAAGACTCAGGGCACGATGTTCACCTGGCTGAGCGTCTTCATCCTCGCCATGGCGGTCGTCTACGGCGTTTGGTCGAAGGAGCCGGCCGGTACCACGGCCCTCTTCCTGGCCTTCGCTCTGTGCATCATGATCGGCTTCTACCTGGGCTTCACGGCCCGGCGGATCGACGCGGGTGCGCAGGACAACAAGGAAGCGGACGTGGCGGACGACGCCGGCGAGGTCGGGTTCTTCAGCCCGCACAGCTGGCAGCCGCTCTCCCTCGCGATCGGAGGCGCCCTCGCCTTCCTGTCGATCGCGATCGGCTGGTGGCTGATGTACTTCTCGGCGCCGCTGATCCTGGTCGGCATCTGGGGCTGGGTCTTCGAGTACTACCGCGGTGAGAACCGCACCCAGTAACACGAGCTGAGCTCACAGGAGCCCGGACACTCCCTCAAGAGTGTCCGGGTTCCTGCGTTTGCCGTAGTGACGATCACCCGTACGCCTTATCCGGCGCGCCGCGGCCGACGCTGCTTCCTAGCGTGAGGCCATGAGCAGAAAATCGAGCAAGGGCCCCGTCATAGGTTGCACGCTCCTGCTGATCGCGCTCGGCGCGAGCGCCGCCGGCTGCAGCAGCGACGGCAACCCGCTGTCCGCCGAGCCGTACGACGCCGCCGACCAGATCGCCTTCAACGGCCCCGCGGGCGACGGCGAGAAGGCCGACCCCGACAAGCCCCTGGAAGTCACCGCGGAGGACTCCGACGGCCGTATCACGGACGTCACCGCCAGGGACGCCGCAGGACGCTACGTCGCGGGCGAACTCTCCGCCGACGGCACCCGCTGGCACAGCACCTCTCCGCTCGCCGCCAACGCCCGCTACACGGTCCGCGTGAGCACCGAGGACGAGGAGGGCGCGCCCGGCCGCAAGGTCCTCGCCTTCGACACCAGCAAGCCGACTTCCAAGAAGCACCTGACGGTGACGTTCGGCCCCAAGGCCGGTACCTACGGCGTCGGCCAGCCCGTCACGGCCGAGCTGAGCCAGCCCATCAAGGACCGCAACCAGCGGGCGATAGTCGAGCGGGCTCTCAGGGTCGACTCCGCGCCCGCCGTCGAGGGCAACTGGCACTGGGTGGACGACAAGAAACTCCACTACCGCCCCAAGGAGTTCTGGCCCGCGAACGCCACCGTCCAGGCGCGCAGCAACCTGGACGGCGTCAAGGTCAGCGACCGCCTCTGGGGCGGCAAGGTCAAGCCGCTGCGCATCACCACGGGCGACCAGGTCATAGCCGTCACGGACGCCGCGTCCCACCAGTTGACGCTCTACCGCAACGGCGAGGAGGTCAGGTCCATACCGGTCACGACCGGCAAGCCCGGCTTCGAGACCCGCAACGGCGTCAAGGTCGTACTGGGCAAGGAGTACTTCGTACGCATGCGCGGCACGAGCATCGGCATAGCCGAAGGCTCCTCGGAGTCCTACGACCTACCGGTCTACTACGCCACCCGTGTGACCTGGAGCGGCGAATACGTCCACGCCGCCCCCTGGTCGGTCGGCTCCCAGGGCTACGCCAACGTCAGCCACGGCTGCACCGGCATGAGCACCGCCAACGCCGAGTGGTTCTTCGACAACGTCCGCGAGGGCGACATCGTCAAGGTCATCAACTCGTACGGCAACACCATGGAACCGTTCGGGAACGGCTTCGGCGACTGGAACCTGGAGTGGAAGAACTGGCGCAACGGCAGCGCGCTGGTGGGCGGCACCCCTGATGGTCCAAGCCCCGCCGAGAGGGCCAGGCTGAGGCCGCAGAGCGTCTGAACCGCCCTCCTGGGCCGCGCCTCTCAGGGGCGCGGGGAACTGCGCGACCAGCCACATGGGCCCGCAGTCGCCCGCGTAGGCGCCCCGAGCTCTCAGGCGCTCGCAAGCCTCTTCGTGCGCAACAGGGAAGCCAAGGCCGCCGCGAACTCCACCGGCTCCACAGGCAGCGTCACAGCCGCCTCGGCCCGACTCCACGTGGCGAGCCACGCATCCTGCGGCCGCCCGATCAGCAGCAGCACCGGCGGGCAGTTGAACACCTCGTCCTTGATCTGGCGGCAGACCCCCATGCCCCCCATGGGCACGGCCTCACCGTCCAGCACACAGACGTCGATGCCCCCCTTGTCCAGCTCACGCACCACCGCCTCCGGCGTCGCGCACTCCACGAACTGCACCACAGGTACGTCCGGAGCGGGCCGGCGCCCGGTGGCCAACCTCACCTGCTCGCGGGTGGTGGAGTCGTCGCTGTAGACCAGCACCGTGGCGGTCGGCTGCATTGTTCCTCCGTGACGTCAGCGTCGTAAGGACAGGCCCGTTGGGCCGGATGCTACTCCCTTGAACACCACGTCAACACCGGTACGGACGGCGAAGACACTCCGAACGGCACCCCCCGGAGTGAGGGCGGGATAAGCGACCGACATAATGTCGGTCGTGGCGACAGCAACGACAGTAGACAAGGGTCACGCGCACCCGTCGGTCAACCGACCGAACCTCACCAGCGTCGGAACCATCATCTGGTTGAGTTCCGAGCTGATGTTCTTCGCGGCCCTCTTCGCGATGTACTTCACCCTGCGATCGGTGACCGGTCCGGACTTCTGGCATGAGAAGGCCGATGCCCTGAACTTCCCGTTCTCGGCGACGAACACCACGATCCTGGTGCTTTCCTCCCTCACCTGCCAGCTCGGCGTCTTCGCCGCCGAGCGCGGTGACGTGAAGAAGCTCCGGGGCTGGTTCATCGTCACCTTCATCATGGGTGCGATCTTCATCGGCGGTCAGGTGTACGAGTACACCGAGCTGGTCAAGCACGAGGGCCTCTCGCTCTCGTCCGACCCGTACGGCTCGGTCTTCTACCTGACCACCGGTTTCCACGGCCTGCACGTGACGGGCGGTCTGATCGCCTTCCTGCTGGTCCTCGGCCGCACCTACGCGGCCAAGAGGTTCACGCACGAGCAGGCGACCGCCGCGATCGTCGTGTCCTACTACTGGCACTTCGTCGATGTCGTCTGGATCGGCCTTTTCGCCACGATCTACATGATCAAGTAGCCGGGCCCGATCCCGCGCGCGTTCAACGAACGCACCTGACAGAAGCATCGACGCAGAAGATCCTGACACCGGGGTAATCCGTGAAAAAGCTCTCCGCACGACGACGCCATCCGCTGGCGGCGGTCGTCGTCCTACTCCTCGCGCTGGCGTGCACGGGAGGGGTGTACGCCGTGTTCGCGCCCGCGGGCAAGGCACAGGCCGAGGAAACCGCCCAGTCCCTCACCATCGAGGAGGGCAAGAAGCTCTACGCCGTCGGCTGCGCAAGCTGCCACGGAACCGGCGGTCAGGGCACCTCCGACGGTCCGAGCCTGGTGGGTGTCGGCGCCGCTGCCGTCGACTTCCAGGTCTCGACGGGCCGTATGCCGGCCGCCACCTCCCAGGGCGCCCAGATCCCGGCGAAGAAGAACATCTACTCGCAGGCCGAGATCGACCAGCTCGCGGCGTACATCGCCTCGCTGGGCGCCGGTCCGACGGTCCCGACCGAGGAGCAGTACGGCCCCGAGGGCGCGGACATCGGCAAGGGCGGCGAGCTCTTCCGCAACAACTGCGCCCAGTGCCACAATTTCACCGGCAAGGGCGGCGCGCTGACGAAGGGCAAGTACGCCCCGAGCCTTGAGGGTGTCGACCCGAAGCACATCTACGAGGCCATGCAGACCGGCCCGCAGAACATGCCGTCGTTCCCCGACACCATTCTGTCGGAGCAGAACAAGAAGGACATCATCGCGTACCTGCACGCGGTCAACAGCGACGAGACGGTCAACCCGGGTGGTCTGGAGCTGGGAGGCCTCGGGCCGGTCAGTGAGGGCCTCTTCTCCTGGATCTTCGGGCTCGGTGCACTGATCGCGGTCGCCGTCTGGGTCGCCGCTCGGACCGCAAAGGCCAAGAAGTCATGAGTAGCCAAGACATTCCAGAAGAGAACCTGCCCGCTGAGCAGGACGCCCACGTCGCGGTAGCGGACGAGAAGAACCCCTTCGCCGACCCCGGCCTGCCGCCCCACGAGCACCGGATCCAGGACATCGACGAGCGGGCCGCCCGGCGGTCCGAGCGCACGGTGGCGATGCTGTTCACGTTGTCGATGCTGGCCACGGTCGGCTTCATCGCCTCGTACGTCGCGATCCCGCACGACAAGTCGGTCTTCGTCTTCCCGATCGGTCACCTCAACGCGCTGAACTTCGCGCTGGGTCTGACCCTCGGCGCGGCGCTGTTCTGCATCGGCGCGGGCGCGGTCCACTGGGCCCGCACCCTGATGTCCGACGTGGAGGTCGCCGACGAGCGGCACCCGATCGCTGCGGAGCCCGAGGTCAAGGCCAAGGTCATGGCCGACTTCAAGCAGGGCGCCAAGGAGTCCGCGCTGGGTCGCCGCAAGCTGATCCGCAACACGATGTTCGGAGCGCTGGCCCTGTTCCCGCTCTCCGGCGTCGTGCTGCTGCGTGACCTCGGCCCGCTGCCCGGGACCAAGCTGCGCCACACGCTGTGGTCCAAGGGCAAGCTGCTCGTCAACATGAACACCGACGAGCCGCTGCGTCCCTCGGACGTCGCGGTCGGCTCCCTCACCTTCGCCAAGCCGGAGGGCCTGGAGGAGCACGACCACGACTTCCAGAACGAGATCGCCAAGGCCGCCCTGATGATCGTCCGGATCCAGCCGGACGACATCAAGGACAAGCGCGAGCTCGAGTGGTCGCACGAGGGCATCGTCGCGTACTCGAAGATCTGCACCCACGTCGGTTGCCCGATCTCCCTGTACGAGCAGCAGACGCACCACGTGCTCTGCCCCTGCCACCAGTCCACCTTCGACCTCGCCGACGGTGCCCGAGTGATCTTCGGCCCGGCCGGGCACGCCCTGCCGCAGCTGCGCATCGGCGTGAACGACGAGGGCTACCTCGAGGCGCTCGGCGACTTCGACGAGCCCGTCGGTCCTGCATTCTGGGAGCGCGGATGAGCACGACAGAGACCACGGAGTCCCGCTCGCGCGGGAAGGCACCGGCCGGCGAGCGCGTCGCCGACTGGGCCGACGGCCGGCTGGGGATCTACTCCCTCGCCAAGGCCAACATGCGCAAGATCTTCCCCGACCACTGGTCGTTCATGTTGGGTGAGGTCTGCCTCTACAGCTTCATCATCATCATCCTCACGGGTGTGTATCTGACGCTGTTCTTCCAGCCCTCGATGGCCGAGGTCGAGTACCACGGCAGCTACGTCCCGCTCCAGGGACAGCTGATGAGCCAGGCGTTCAGCTCCACGCTGGAGATCTCCTTCGACGTGCGCGGTGGTCTGCTCATCCGGCAGATCCACCACTGGGCCGCGCTGATCTTCCTCGCCGGCATGTTCGTGCACATGATGCGCGTGTTCTTCACGGGCGCGTACCGCAAGCCGCGTGAGATCAACTGGCTGTTCGGCTTCCTGCTGTTCGTCCTGGGCATGTTCACCGGTTTCACCGGCTACTCGCTCCCGGACGACCTGCTCTCCGGCACCGGTGTCCGCTTCACCGAGGGCGCGATCCTGTCCATGCCGATCGTCGGCACGTACATCTCGTTCTTCCTCTTCGGCGGCGAGTTCCCGGGCACCGACTTCGTGGCCCGCTTCTACTCGATCCACATCCTGCTGCTGCCGGGCATCATGCTCGGCCTGGTGGTCGGCCACCTGATCCTGGTCTTCTACCACAAGCACACGCAGTTCGCGGGCCCCGGAAAGAGCAACAAGAACGTCGTCGGCATGCCGCTGCTGCCGGTCTACATGGCCAAGGCCGGAGGCTTCTTCTTCCTGGTCTTCGGTGTCATCGCGGTCATCGCGGCGGTCGCGCAGATCAACCCGATCTGGGCCATCGGTCCCTACCGTCCGGACATGGTCTCCACCGGCGCCCAGCCCGACTGGTACATGGGCTTCGCCGAGGGTCTGGTCCGGTACATGCCGGGCTGGGAGGTCAACTTCTGGGGTCACACGCTCGTCCTGGGTGTGTTCATCCCGCTGGTGCTCTTCGGCCTGGTGCTGATGGCGATCGCGCTCTACCCGTTCATCGAGTCCTGGGTCACCGGCGACAAGCGCGAGCACCACATCCTGGACCGTCCGCGCAACGCCCCGACGCGTACCGCGTTCGGCGTCGCCTGGGTCACGGTGTACATGATCGGCCTGGTCGGCGGTGGCAACGACCTGTGGGCCACCCACTTCCACCTGTCGATCAACGCGGTCACCTGGTTCGTCCGGATCGGCTTCTTCGTCGGCCCGGTCCTCGCGTTCATCGTCACCAAGCGGATCTGCCTCGGCCTGCAGCGCCGGGACAAGGACAAGGTGCTGCACGGCCGCGAGTCGGGCATCATCAAGCGCCTGCCGCACGGTGAGTTCATCGAGGTGCACGAGCCGCTCAGCCAGGACGCGCTGCACACCCTCACCGCGCACGAGCAGTACAAGCCGCTCGAGATCGGCCCGACGGTCGACGAGAACGGCGTCGAGCGCAAGGTGAAGGGCTCCGAGAAGCTGCGCGCCAAGCTCAGCAAGTCGTACTTCGGCGAGGACGGCCAGATCCCCAAGCCGACCGTCGAGGAGTACAAGGAGATCACGAGCGGCCACGGCCACCACTGACACTGCGCCAGCTACGCCACGGTTGAGGGCCCCGTCCGGTAGTCCGGACGGGGCCCCCGGCCGTGTACGGGGCCCGTCCGGGGTTCGGACGGGGCCCTTCTTCGGGTCTGCGGGCTGGATAGGGTGGACCCGTTGAGACTCACGTCCCGCAGTGCGGGACACCACAACCGACCCAGGAGCGGCTTATGAGCGCTGTGACCCCCGCTGGAGGCGACACCGCGGCGGGCCGTTCCTGGCCCGAGGTACTGAGTGCCCTGCTCGGCGGACAGGACCTGAGCGCCGGCGACACGGCATGGGCGATGGACCGGTTCATGAGCGGCGAGGCCTCGGACGCCCAGATCGCCGGCTTCATGGTGGCCCTGAGAGCCAAGGGCGAGACGGTCGAGGAGATCAACGGTCTCGTCGAGGCGATGTACGCCCACGCGCAGCCCCTGGACATCCCCGGACCGGCCGTCGACATCGTCGGCACGGGCGGGGACCGGGCCAAGACGGTGAACATCTCGACGATGTCCGCCATCGTGATCGCCGGCGCCGGCGCGAAGGTCGTCAAGCACGGCAACCGGGCGTCGTCCTCGGCGAGCGGCTCGTCCGACGTGCTGGAGAAGCTCGGCATCAACCTGGACCTGTCGCCCGAGGGCGTGGCCCGGGTGGTGGACGAGGCCGGGATCACCTTCTGCTTCGCGGCCAAGTTCCACCCCTCGATGCGGTTCGTCGGTGGCGTACGACGGGACCTCGGGATTCCGACCTCGTTCAACCTCCTGGGCCCGCTCACCAACCCCGCCCGGGTCACCGCTTCGGCGGTGGGCTGCTTCGACACCCGGATGGCGGGACTGATCGCCGGCGTGCTGGCCGAGCGCGGGTCGTCCGCGCTGGTGTTCCGGGGCGACGACGGCCTCGACGAGCTGACGACGACCGCCACTTCGCGGGTGTGGGTGGTGCGCGACGGCAAGGTGACCGAGCAGGCCTTCGACCCCCGTGACGTCGGCCTCGAGCTGGTGCCCGTGGAGGCGCTGCGGGGCGCGGACGCGTCGTACAACGCGGAGGTCGCCCGGCGGCTGCTGGACGGTGAGCCGGGGCCGGTGCGGGACGCCGTACTGCTCAACTCGGCGGCGGCGCTGGTGGCGTTGGAGCAGACGGACGCCCCGCTCGCCGAGCAGATCCGGCTCGGGATGGCGAAGGCGGCCCAGTCGATCGACTCGGGGGCGGCCAAGCGGACGCTGGAGCGCTGGGTGGCGGCCAGCAACACCTGAGTTGCGCACGATGTGACGCAGGGCGCAGTCCGGATCCTGGACTGCGCCTTGCGAGCCGAAGATCGTGTGGCAGGATATTGGACCAGGTCATGAGTGACAGTCATGAGGCCCCGGCCGACTGTCCGGCAACCCTCCGTCCGTGGCGGGGTGCCCCGGGTGAAGACCAGGCCGTAGGCAGCGAGGTCTACGGCAAGCGCGGGCCCCTCTCGAAACCAGGGGTCCTGGTCGTTCGAGGGAGTCTTCCGTGAGCAAGCGAATGCGATAGGGCCGCAGAGCCCCGCCTCCGCAGACCCTTTTCTCTTTCCCGCCTGCCGCTCAGTCGGCATGCCCCTCACGGGAGTTCGCCATGTCTGTCTCCACCGCTGCCGCCGACCAGTCCGTTTGTGCCTCCCTGCCCGTTCTGGGCCGTGATGTCACCGTCCCGCTCGTCACCGGCGGCGAGGTGACCTACGCGGCGCTCGACTACGCCGCCAGCGCCCCCGCCCTCCAGCGCGTCTGGGACGACGTCGCCGCCTACGCGCCGTACTACGGCAGCGTCCACCGCGGGGCCGGCTACCTCTCCCAGCTCTCCACCGACCTGTTCGAGAACGCCCGCAGGACGGTCACCGAGTTCCTCGACTGCCGCGCCGACGATCAGCTGATCTTCACCCGGTCCACCACCGACTCGCTGAACCTCCTCGCAGCCGCCCTGCCGGCCGACTGCCAGGTCTTCGTCTTCGAGACCGAGCACCACGCCTCCCTGCTGCCGTGGCGCGATGCCCGCGTCACGTACCTCAACGCGCCCCGCACCCCCCGCCAGGCCGTCGAGACCCTGGAGTGCGCCCTCGCCGACCGCGACCCCTATGGCCCGGCCCTGGTCTGTGTCACCGGCGCCTCGAACGTCACGGGTGAGCTGTGGCCCGTACGGGAGCTCGCGGCCGCCGCCCACGCGCACGGCGCCCGCATCGTGCTCGACGCCGCCCAGCTGGCCCCGCACCACCCGGTGAGCGTGCGTGACCTGGACGTCGACTGGGTCGCCTTCTCCGGCCACAAGCTGTACGCCCCGTTCGGCTCCGGCGTCCTGGCCGGCCGCTCCGACTGGCTGCGCGCGGCGGAGCCGTACCTCGCGGGCGGCGGTGCCTCGCGGAAGGTGTCGCGGCGTGGGGACGGGGGCGTCGACGTGGAGTGGCACGAGAGCGCCGCCCGCCACGAGGCCGGCTCGCCGAACGTCATCGGCGCCTACTCCATCGCCTCCGCCTGCAAGGCGCTCACGGAGGCCGGCTTCGACACGCTCGTCGCCCGTGAGCAGTACCTGATCGAGAAGGTCCGCGCGGGCCTCGCCGAGGTCCCCGAGGTCCGGGTCCTCTCCCTCTTCGGCGACGACGCCCCGCGCGTCGGCGTCATCTCCTTCGTCGTCGAGGGCTGGAACAGCTCCCACTTCGCCGCCGCCCTCTCCGCCGAGTACGGCATCGGGGTGCGGGACGGGCTGTTCTGCGCCCACCCCCTGGTCCGCACCCTGCTGGGCAGCGACCCGCAGACGCAGGGCGAGTGCGGGGCACCGGAGGCCGCGCCGGGCGAGAAGTCCCTGAACGCCATCCGGGTGAGTTTCGGGGCCGGTACGCCGGACGAGCACGTCGAGCGGTTCGTGAACGCCGTGCGGGAGCTCGTGACGGACGGCGCCCGGTGGAACTACCGTACGGAGGACGGGCGTTGCGTGCCGGACACCTCCGCGTGAGCCGGTAGCCGGGCGCCCAGCAGGATCATCCGCAGGGCGCGTTCGGTGGCGTCCGTGAGGAGTTCGGAGGCCCGCACCAGCGCCTCCGCCAGGGCCATCGGGGCCGGCAGGATGCCGCTGTACGCGTCCACGCCCGGCACGTCGTGCGCACCCTCGCCGAGCGTGCCCGCCAGCGCGAGCACCGGGCGGCCGTACAACTTGGCCCGGCGGGCCACCTCGGCCGGGACCTTGCCGCGGGGCGTCTGGTGGTCCAGGGCGCCCTCCGCGGTGACGACCAGGTCGGCGCGGGCGAGGCGGGCGTCGAGGTCGAGGTGGTCGAGCAGCACGTCGAAGCGGGGGAGCAGCCTGGCGCCGAGGGCGGCGAGACCCGCGCCCAGGCCGCCGGACGCTCCGGTACCGGGGCCGTGGTGCAGATCGGTGCCCACGGCCCCCAGATCGCGGGTGAGGACGTCCGCCCAGTTCTCCAGGCCGGCCGACAGATGCTCGACCTGTGCGGGTGTCGCCCCCTTCTGCGGGCCGAAGACGCGGGCCACGCCGCGCTCGCCGCACAGCACGTTGTACGGGTTGCAGGCGACCAGCAGGTCGACGTCCCGCAGGCGCGGGTCCAGGCCGTACGGGTCGATCCTGGCGAGCCGCGTCAACTCACGTCCACCGCGGGGGAGTTCGAAGCCGTCGGCGTCCAGTAGCCGGGCGCCGAGGGCCTGGAGGGCGCCGGCGCCCCCGTCGGACGTACCCGAGTCGCCGCAGCCGACCAGGATGCGTCGTACGCCGGTGTCGAGCGCGGCGCGGATCAGCTCGCCGACGCCGTAGGTCGTCGTGGCGCCCGGGTCGCGCAGGGCGCGCGGGACGAGGGACAGCCCGGCCACCGCGGCCATCTCGACGACCGCGGTGTCCCGGGAGCCGAGCAGGGCGAAGTGCGTGCCGAGCGGTTCGCCGACCGGTCCCGTGGCGGGCAGGGCGACGAGCCGCCCGCCGGTCGCGGCGGCCAGCGCGGTGGCGGTGCCCTCGCCGCCGTCCACGAGCGGGATCAGGTCGATCACGACGTCCGGCAGCACCCGTCGGACGCCGCCCGCGATGGCATCGGCGGCGGCCTGGGCGGACAGGGACTCCTTGAAACCACTGGGGGCTACTACGACTCGGCTCAGCATCGGATCTCCTCAACAGGTCGTCGAGGCTGCAACGCCCCGAGGGGAAGCGCGCCTAGGGGCGCGGGGAACTGCGCGACCAGCCACAACGGCGCCGCAGCCACCGGACGGCGTGACGTGGCACTCACAGTGGAACGCCCAGCAGCGGCCACACCGCCACGGCGAACAGCAGGACGAGGGCGGCCGTCAGCGGGGCCAGGACGGCGGACAGGCGCAGCAGGTCGCGCGGGGTGTAAGTGGGCGTCCCGGGCAGGTCGGAGAAGAGCGTGACCGGTTTTGCGGAGGCCGGGAGGGTGTGGCAGAAACCCGCCGCCGCAGTGGACGCGAGCGCCGCGGCGACCGGATTCACCCCAGCCCCCACCGCCGCCGCGACCACCAGCGGGACCAGGACCGAGGAGCGGGCCGAGCGGGACTGGAGGATCAGGTGGGCCGCCGTGCTGATCGCGATCACCACGGCCAGGAACAGCAGCGGGCTGACGCCCGTGGGCAGCTCGGCCACCAGCCACTTCGCCGCCCCGGAGTCGGCGAGCGCGACGCCCATCGCCATCGTCGCGGCCATGAACAGCAGCAACGACCAGGGGACCGTCTTCAGCGCGTCCCTCAGGTGCACGGTGCCCAGGGCGGGCGAGGCCGCCACCACCGCGCCGATCAGCGCGACGACGGCCGGCGGCACCCGGTGCAGCGGCTCGCTGCACCACAGCACGACGACCGTGCCGAGCAGCAGCGCGCACCGCTTCTCGGCCTGCGACCAGGGGCCGGTGACCGGCTCGTCGCTGTGCTCCTGGATCTGCTCGGGGGTGATGTGCACGGCGCCCTTGCGGTCCGCGCGTCGAGTCGTCGTCAGGAGCACGGCCTCGGCGGCCAGGTGGGACGACGCCACGGCCAGCGGAAGGCCGAGCAGCAGCCACTCGGTGAAGCCGATCCGTTCGCCGGTGGCCTGCCACAGCACCGAGACGGTGATCAGATGCGCGCCTGCGCCGATCAGGGTCGCCACCGCCGACAGCAGGATCACGGTCGGGAACAGCAGCGCCAGCATCACGACCAGCCGCCGCCGGTCGGCCAGCGCCTTGGCGAGCGCCAGGAACACCGGCAGCGCGAGGGCGGCCCGGCCGGACGTGGCCGGCACCGCGAACGCCGTGACGACCAGCGCGGCCGTGGTCAGGTGCACGAGCTGCCGCACCGTGCGCGCCCCGCCGACCAGGAACGCCGCCGCCCGTCCCGCGAGCCCCGTCCGGGTCACCGCGGCCGCCAGCACGAAGGCGCAGATCAGCAGCCACACCGTCGAGTCGCCGAGGGTGCCGAAGAGCGTGTCGCTGCTGATCACCCCGGTCACCGTGAGCGCGAGTCCGGCGCCCAGCGCGATGTAGGTGTCGTCGACCGGTGTGGCGATCCAGGCGCAGGTCGCCAGGGCGAACACCGCGAGGGTGAGGCGGGCGTCGGCGCCGAGGCCCGCGAAGTTGCCGGGCACGGCGAGCAGCGCGCACAGGGAGAGCGCGACGCAGAGGCCGACGCCCAGTCGGAGGTTCAGGGTCACGTCATCCAGGGTTCACCTGGGCCGTTAGCCGTCGATGAGCCCCACATGAAAGGGACTTCACGCAGACAGGCGATACCCCACGCCGCGCACCGTCTCGAAGCGTTCGGCCCCGAGCTTCTTGCGCAGCGCCCGCACGTACACGTCCACGATGTTGGAACCCGGGTCGAAGTCGTAGCCCCACACGTGCGACAGGATCTGCTCGCGGGACAGTACCTGGCCCGGATGCCTCAGGAACAGCTCCAGGAGCACGAACTCACGGGCCGTCAGGTCCACGGTCCGCTCGTCGGCCCGCGCCCGCCGGGTGCGCAGGTCCAGGGTCAGCGAGCCGGACCGCAGCACCGTCACCTCGGGTGCCCGGGCCGCCGTACGCAGCCGCAGACGGACCCGCGCGAGCAGTTCCTCGAAGCGGAACGGCTTGGTCATCCAGTCGTCGGCGCCGCCCTCCAGACCGGCCACCGTGTCCCGTACGGAGTCCCGGGCGGTCAGCACGATCACCGGGGTCGTCACCCGGGCCTCGCGCAGTTCGCGCAGCACGGTGAAGCCGTCCCGGCCGGGCAGGCCGATGTCCAGGACCACCAGATCGAAACTGCCGGTCAGCGCGTACTCGTGGGCGGCATCACCGTCACCGACGACGGTCGTGGTGAAGCCGTTGGAGCGCAGCCCCTTCTGAACGAAGGAGGCGATCCTTTCCTCGTCCTCGACGATGAGAATGCGGTTCACGTGTGTGCCTCTCCCAGTGCCAGTACGAAGGTGGCGCCGCCGCCGTCGGTGTCGCGCAGCCGGACCCGGCCGCCGTGCGCCTCGGCGATCGCCCGGACGATCGACAGGCCGAGCCCGGCTCCGGAGCCGCGGGCGCCCCGGCGGGACGTGCCGCGCCGGAACCGTTCGAAGATCACCTCGCCGTCCTGCGGCTGGACACCGCAACCGGAGTCGGCGACGTACAGCTCGACGCCCGGCCCGTCCGCGCGCGAGCCGATCCGGACGGTCTGCCCGGGCGCGGTGTGCTGCACGGCGTTCTGGGCGAGCTGGACCATCGCCTGGGTGATCCGCTGCGGGTCCAGCTCGGCCTCGACGTCGGCCACCTCGGCGAGCTGCCAGTCCCGTTCGCCGAGGGTGCGGGCCTTGACGTAGACGTCGGCGGTGAGTTCGGCGAGCTGGACCGGCTCGGGCGTGACGAAGTCGGGGCGCTCGGCCTTGGCGAGCAGCAGCAGATCCTCGACGATGCGGCTCATCCGGTCCAGCTCGTCGGTGACCAGGCGTATCGTCTCCTCGCGCTCGGCGGGGTCGTCGCCCATCAGCTCCAGATGGCCGCGCACGATGGTGATCGGCGTGCGCAGCTCATGGCCCGCGTCGTCGACGAACTCGCGCTGGGCGGCGAAGGCGCGCTCCAGCCGGTCGAGCATCGCGTTGAACGTCTCCGCGAGCGCGGCGATGTCGTCGCGCCCGTGCACCGGGATACGGCGGGTGAGGTCCTGCTCGGTGAGCTGCGCCGCCGCGGTGCGCACCAGCCGCACCGGCTTGAGGATCCGCCCGGAGACCGCCCAGCCGATGCCGGTCATCATGAGCAGGGCGACCCCGGAGATGGCGAGCAGGATACGGAACTCCGCGTTCACGGCGGCCTGTTCGCGTCCCGGGTGGAAGGCGACGACGAACGCCGCCTCCGCCTCGCCGCCGGCCCGGGCGACCGTGACCTTGGCCCAGCGGATCTCGCCGGACGCCCGGTGCACGGTGCCGGTGGCGTCGGGCGAGTCGAAGATGCGTCGGCGGGCGTCGGCGTCCTCGTGCAGGGGAACGGCGACGGGGATGTCGCGCGGCTGGATGAACTGTGCCGGGGTCCGGCCCGCCCGGCCCACCAGGCCGATCAGCTCCTCGTCCGGATCGGCGTACTGGCGCACCAGGAATTCGCGCAGCAGCCGGGACGGGTCGGTGAACGGCCGCCCGGTCTCGGGGTCGACGCCCCGCTCCTCGAAGTTCGCGAACTCGCCCGCCTCCTGCGCGAGCAGCCCGTTCACCCGGTGATCGACGTCCCGCAACAGGATCGACCGCGTGGTCGTCGCCACGGACACCAGCCCGACGGCCATGACGAGCAGCAGCCAGAGCAGGATGCGGACCCGCGCGGAGATCCGGCGGCGCACGGGATCGGGGGGTGTCGTCCGGGTCATGGCGACGGCGTGGGGTCCGGTGAGCAGGGGGCGCACCGGGCCGCTGCAGCCGCGCGTCGGGTCGGCCGCGAAGCACCGGGTCCGGGATCGGAAACCCGACCCGGGCGCAACCGTGTCTGCCCCGTCCGTGCACCGGACGCCGTGCGCCCGCCCGTCGGCGCAGACGCCTCCGGCGGGAAGGATCCGAGCCGCGCCGTCGTCACTCGCCGACTCCCTGAAAGCTCTCGACAGGACACCCCTAGCCGTCGTCCCCGGGTTCGCCCCGGTCGTCGTCTCCGGTCTCCCGGTCGGGGCCGTCGTCATCGTCGTCGCCGGTGGGGCCGTCTGTCACCGGGGGCCGGGAGACGACCTCGTCGCTCGGGGTCGGCGAGGGGCGGGACGGGGTCGGTGTGGGGGAGCCGCTGTCCAGCTCCACCTCGGCCGGGACCTTGGGGGACTCCGGGTTGTCGGTGAGGGCGAAGCTGGTCGCCGCGATGCCGAGGGGGATCGCCACGACGGCGGCCAGCGCCGCGATCCGGTGCGAGAAGACCATGCGGCCGATCCTGCGGCCTAGGCCCGGCCCCGAGGATGAGCCCAGGATGAAGAACTCTTCATGATCGGGCCGTGGCCGCTCTCAGCTGTCCAGCCCGATGGCGAACGCGGCCTCGATGTCGTGCTGCGAGTACGTACGGAACGCCACGTGCGTGTCCGTCCCCTCCACCCCGGGGATCTTGCTGATCCGGCCCGGAATGACCTCGGCGAGATCCTCGTGCTCCTTCACCCGCACCATGGCGATCAGGTCGTACGTACCGGTGACCGAGAAGACCTCGGTGACGCTCTCCAGCGAAGCGATCCGCTCCGCGATCTCGGGAATCCGGTCCACGCTGGTCTTGATGAGGACGATCGCGGTGATCACGGCTGGTTCTCTCCCTCGGAGGCCGGAGCTGGGGCGGCCTTCACTCTAGTCGCAGGCCGGAATCGGGCCCACGCGAAGCCGAAGCCCAGGCCGAACCCGACCAGGTGCGCCAGATACGCCACCCCCGGCCCCTGGTCCGCCCGGCCCGCCGCCACCCACTGCAGCGCCACCCAGAAGGGCAGCACGACCCAGGCCGGGAAGCGCAGCGGCAGGAAGAGCAGGAACGGCAGCAGGCTTGTCACCCGCGCCCCGGGGAAGAGGAACAGGAACGCGCCGAGGACCGCAGAGATCGCCCCGGACGCGCCGACCAGGGACTGGGTGGAGTCGTCGTTGGCGGCCGCGTAGCCCAGCAGGGCCAGGTAGCCGCAGCCCAGATAGAAGAGCGTGAACTGGACGCGGCCCATCCGTTCCTCGGTCATCACGCCGAAGACGTAGAGGAAGAGCATGTTGCCGAGCAGGTGCACCCAGCTGCCGTGCACGAACAGCGCTGTCGCGGGGGTGAGGACGGCGCGGGGCGCCCCCTCGAACAGCTCCGCGGGTACGACACCCCAGCGGTGGAAGTAGGCCCGCTGAGCGGCGAGCAGCTCGTCGCCGGAGCCGTACGCCGGATTGAGTCCCGCCGCCGGGCCGATCAGGAAGATCAGGCAGCACAGGACGATCAGCCCGTATGTCACCGGCGCCGAGGACCGCAGGACGGCACGGACCGATCGGCCCGCCCTGCCGAACCGAGTCCCGAAATGCGCCATGCTCCAGTTGCCGATCATGGACACAGAGCATGACGTAACAGGACGCACGCGCACAGACCGCCTCGCCGCCTCGGACGGACGGGCGGTGGGTACCCGCCAGGCCGTAGGGTTACGAGCCACACGCACCGGGGGCCCGGCGCGTCGCGGACAATAGAAGGTCTAGAAGGAAAGAGCACAGTCACGATGACGGTTCCCCTGCCGACCACCACGACGCGGTGGCGCTGCACCCTCTGCGGCAACCTCACGCGCTTCGACGTGACGCGCTCGTCGAAGGTCGTGGAGTACGTCCACCTCGATCTGGCCGGTGAGCCCAAGGTCGAGGAGCGCGAGGTGCTCAGTGAGACCATCGAGTCGGTGCGCTGCCGCTGGTGCAACGCCGTGGACAAGGTGGAACTCGTGGACAGGCCGGGCGCCGACTCCTGACGGGAGCGGCCCCCGCACAGGCATTGGGGTGTGACGGATGGTGGAGACACAAGGCGGGGGGCCGGACGACGGCGCCGCTGAGGTGCTCGACCGTCCGCTGCCCGACGGTGTACGGCGCAAGGTCGTGCAGATCGTGTCCGACGGGTTCGGCGGACTGACCGTCGGTGAACTGCCCGCGCAGCTGAGGCAGTACGCCAGATTCGCGCCGAACCGCCGGGCCAAGTTCGCCGGCAACGCCATGGCGGCGGCGCTGGAGACCGATCCGCTGTTCCGGCAGCGCATCGGGGAGAAGTTCAGAGAGGCCCAGCCGGAACTCGCCGGCGCCCTCGACGCCGGCTCGGCGCCCCCGGCCGCGGACCCGCTGGACGTGGCGGCCGCGGCCTATGTTCTGCGGCCCACCGGCTGGGTCAAGCTGGTCACCGCGGCCGGCGAGGAGGCCCAGCGGGCCGACGCCGAGCGCGCCGACGAGGAGAGCCGCGCCGAGTTGGAGCGGCTGCGCGAGGAGCTCGCCCACGCCCGTGAGCACACCCGGCACGAGACCGAGCGGCTGCGTACCGAGCTGGACGCGGCGAAGAAGGAAGCCGAATCGCTTCACCGAAAGCTGCGCTCGGCCCTCAGTGACGTCAAGCGCGGCGAGGCCGCCCTGCGCAAGGTGCACGGCGAGATCGAGACCGTGCGCGCCGAGGGACACGCCCAGGTCTCCGCGGCCGAGAGCGAGACCCGGCGCCTCAAGGCGCGGCTCGGGGAGGCCGAGGCCGCCCTGGAGGCCACGCGCAGGGCCGCACGCGAGGGGCGCAGCGTCGAGGACATGCGCGTACGGCTGCTTCTGGACACGCTGCTGGACTCCGCCCAAGGGCTGCGCCGGGAGCTGGCGTTGCCGCCGGTCTCCGTACGGCCCGCCGAGACCGTGGACGCGGTCGAACCGGGACGAATGACCCCGAAGGACATCGCCGCCCGGGCCCTGTCCGAGAACGACCCCGCGATCCTCGACCAGCTCCTCGCCCTGCCCCAGGCGCACTTGGTGGTCGACGGCTACAACGTCACCAAGACCGGCTATCCCCAGATGCCCCTGGAGAAGCAGCGGCTCAGGCTGCTCGGCCAGCTCTCGCAGCTCGCCGCGCAGACCGGCGCCGAGGTGACCTGCGTCTTCGACGGGGCCGAGCTGGCCGCGCCGGTGCTGCTCGCGCCGCCGCGCGGGGTGCGGGTGCTGTTCTCCAAACCGGGTGTCACCGCCGACGAGTTGATCCGCCAGCTGGTGCGCGCCGAGCCGCCGGGCCGTCCGGTCATCGTCGCCTCGACCGACCGTGAGGTGGCGGACGGGGTGGCCCGGGCCGGAGCGCGGCCGGTGGCTTCTGCGGTGCTTCTCAAGCGGCTGTCCTGATAAGGCCAACGTACGGACGCAATGCCCGAATTGGCGTCAATTCCGCGCGACGTAGCGTCAAGCCTGCGTCACGTGATGTGAGTTGTGTGTAAAGAATGACCGGTGTGACGAGAATTTTCGTGTGAGGATTTGATCTGATCACAACTGGGTCACTAGGGTCTGGCCTCGAACCTCCGAGCGGGTGATCACTCAGAAGAAGGGTTTCACCTCCGTGGCGTCCCACCGTCGACCCAAGCAGCCCAGCCGAGCACGTGTGACTGTGCTGACCACCGCTGCCGCTGCTGCCGTGGCCATCAGCGCGCAGGCCGCCAACGCGGCCCCCAGCGAGAAGCCGAGCAAGGACGAGGTCAAGGCCAAGGTCGACAAGCTCTACGAGGAGGCCGAGCAGGCCACCGAGAAGTACAACGGCGCCAAGGAGAAGCAGGAGAAGCTCCAGAAGGAGATCTCCACGATCCAGGACAACGTCGCCCGCGGCCAGGAAGAGCTCAACGAGCTGCGCGACAGCATGGGCCTCGCGGCCGCCGCCCAGTACCGAACCGGCAGCATCGACTCCTCCGTCCAGCTGTTCCTGTCGTCCGACCCGGACGACTACCTGGACAAGGCGTCCACCATGGATCAGCTGAGCGCCCAGCAGGTCGACTCGCTGAAGAAGATCCAGGACAAGCAGCGCGACCTCTCCCAGCAGCGTGCCGAGGCGTCCGACAAGCTCAAGGACCTCGCCTCCACCCGTACCGAACTGGGCAACAAGAAGAAGCAGGTCCAGGGCAAGCTCGCCGAGGCGCAGAAGCTGCTCAACAGCCTGACGGCCGCCGAGAAGGCCGCCCTCGCCGCCGAGGAGCAGCGCGCCAGCCGCGACGCCGCCGACCGCGTGGACCTCGGCAACACCGGTTCCGCCTCCGGCCGGGCCATGGCCGCCTTCCAGGCCGCCCAGAGCAAGATCGGCTCACCGTACGTCTACGGCGCCTCCGGCCCGTCCTCCTTCGACTGCTCGGGCCTGACCTCCTGGGCCTTCGCCCAGGCCGGCGTCTCCATCCCGCGCATCTCGCAGGATCAGGCCAACGCCGGCAGCAGGATCTACTCGCAGAGCCAGCTCAAGGTCGGCGACCTGGTCATCTTCTACGGCGACCTGCACCACGTCGGCTTCTACGCGGGCAACGGCCAGGTGCTGCACGCCCCGCGCAGCGGCACGGTCGTCCGCTACGAGTCGATCAACAACATGCCGTTCCAGTTCGGCGTCCGGATCTGACCCCGGCCGAACACTCGCAAGATCAACACCACGTGCCGCCCGAACGGGCGAATCACGACAACATTCGCTGACCCCGCGCCCCGCCCATGACCTGCGTCAGAGGCGGGGCGTCACTTTGTATGCCCGCGCGGGTCGTTGGTCGTCACCCCGACACGGAGCTACTGTCTGCCGCGTTTCCCCGCTCGCCGGGGAAGGTCCTTGTCCGCCAGCGGAAGGAGAGCGGCTTCCCGTGGGGTCCCATCGCCGCTTTGCACCGACCGGGTTCGACCGGGGCGCCGGAGCAGCGCTCTGCGTCATGTCAGCCGCCGCCACGGCCCTCGGGGTCGTCCCGGCCTCGGCCGCGCCACAAGACGACACCCGGGCCAAGGTGGACCGCCTCTACGAGGAGGCCGAGAAGGCCACCGAGGCCTACAACAGGTCCGACGAGCGCGCCGACAAGCTCCGCAAGCAGGTGACCGACGCGCAGGACCGGATCGCCCGGCAGCAGGAGGACATCAACTCCAAGCGGGACGCGCTCGGTTCGCTGGCCGGTGCCCAGTACCGGTCCGGCGGCCTCGACCCGTCCCTCGCGCTGCTGCTCTCCAACGACCCGGCCGACTACCTCGACAAGGCCGCCCGCATCGCGCGGCTCAGCGCCCACCAGGCCGGTGAGCTCAAGGAGCTCCAGGACGCCATGCGCGAACTCGCCCAGGAACGCTCCGAGGCGACCGGGAAACTCGTCGAGCTGGAGAAGAGCCGCAAGGCCGTCGCCGCCCACAAGCGGACCGTCGAGCGCAAACTCGCCCAGGCCCGCAAGCTGCTGAACTCCCTCACCGCGGCCGACCGTGCCGCCTACGACCGCGCCTCCCGCGCCGGGCGCGCCGGCATGCCCGACTTCGGGAGCCTCGTCGCCCCCTCGGGCCGCGCCGCGGCCGCCGTCGCCGCCGCCCACTCGGCGCTGGGCAGGCCGTACGTCTGGGGCGCCAACGGTCCCTCCGGCTTCGACTGTTCGGGACTGATCCAGTGGTCGTACGCCCAGGCCGGCGTCGGCCTGCCGCGGACCTCGCAGGGGCAGCGGTACGCCGGCCGGCAGGTCCCGCTCTCCGAGGCCCGGCCCGGCGACGTGGTCACCTACCGGGGCGACGCCAGCCACGTCGGGATGTACGTGGGCAACGGCCAGGTGATCCACGCGCCCTACCCCGGCGCCCCCGTGCGCTACGACCCGGTGGGCATGATGCCCGGGGCGACGGTCACCCGGGTCTGACGCGGGGCCGAGGCCGCTGCGACGCGGGTCTGACCTTCGTGCCGTCGCCGCCGTACGATCGGGAAATGGCTGGTCGAAGGCGGGCGCCAGGGGCGCGCGGAACGCGCGTCGTGATCGCGCTCTGTCTCCTGCTCGTCTCACTGGTGGGCTGCGGCGGGAGGCCCACCACCGACAGCGCCAAGGCCGAGGTGCAGCAGGTCCTCGACCGCCGGGCGGCCGCGATACTCGACCGCGACGAGACGGCGTTCCTGCGCTCGGGCGCCCGGGACTGGTTCGGCAACCTGAGTGCGGTGCCCCTCGCCCACTGGTCGTACCGCCTGACCGCCCTGCGGCGCACCGGCGACACCGCCCTCGCCGACGCCGAGCTCCGTTACCGCGTCCAGGGCCACGACCGGGCTCCCGTCAGCGTCGGCCGCACCCTGAGCCTGCGCCTCGACGTGGAGGGCCACTGGTACGTCGAGGCCGAGCGGCCCGCGAAGGGGTCCGCCGAACAGCTCTGGGACCAGGGCGAGGTGAGCGCCGTACGCGGTGACGACAGCCTCGTCCTGGGCGTCGGGCAGTCCGACGCGGCACTGCGGTCGTACGCCGAGCTGGCCGACCACGCCGTGCCGGCCGTCTCCCAGGCGTGGGGCGGTGACTGGCCCCGGCGCGTGGTGGTCCTCGTACCGATGTCACTGGGCGACATGGCGGGCCTGCTCGGCTCACCCGAGTCCTCCTACCGCGGGATCGCCGCGGTCACCACCGGTGAGACCGGCGCCCCGGCGAGTGCGCCCGCGGACCGGATCATCGTCAATCCCGACGCGTACGGCGTCCTCGGGAGCACCGGCAAGCAGGTGGTCCTCACCCATGAGACCACCCACGTCGCCACCCGCGCCCACACCACCGAGGCCACTCCGCTGTGGCTCTCGGAGGGCTACGCCGACTGGGTCGGCTACCTCGGGAGCGGCCGCTCCCCGTCCCAGGCCGCGCCCGAACTGTGGCAGGCGGTGACCGAGGGGCGGGCGCCCCGGACACTGCCGACGGACGAGGACTTCGGCTTCTCCGGCGACGCGGGGCGGCTCGCGCGGGCCTACGAGAGCGGCTGGCTGGCCTGCCGGCTGATCGCGGACCGCTGGGGCGAGGTCAGGCTCGCCGAGTTCTACCGGGCCGTCGGGGCCCACGAGCAGCGGGGCGGGGCGGTGGAGGGCGCCCTGAAGGACGTACTCGGGACGTCGCTGGAGGAGTTCACGGGGGAGTGGCGGGACTATCTGCGGGCTCAGCTCGGCTGATCCAGCTTCGCGATCGCCTCCGTCAGCCACGCACGCTCCGCCTCACCCGTCGCCCGGGCGACCCGCAGCATGCCCTGCCGGAACAGATCCTCCGCCTCCTCCGCCCGTACCGGCTTTTCCCCTTCGTAGAAGAAGCTCGTGGGCGCGGTGAGGAACTCCAGACGGCGGCGCAGCACTCCGGCCTGCTCCCGGTGGTCCGGCAGGTGCCGCAGGAAGGCCAGGAGCGTGTTGAAGCGGACCTGGTCCGTGATCTCGACCTCCTTGGGGTGGCGCAGGCGCTCCAGCAGGTCCTCGCGCCCCTCGTCGGTGAGGGAGAGGATCCGGCGCGGGGCCGCTCCCCTACCCGGCTCCGTGTGCTCGTCGAGCTTTCCGGTCTTGATCAGCCGCGTGATCGCCGGATAGAGCGCACCGTCGCTGACGGGGCGGACATGGCCGCTCAGCGCCTTGATCCGTTCCTTCAGCTCATAGCCGTGCAGCGGCTCTTCGGCCAGGAAGCCGAGGATCGACAGCTCCAGCATGGTCCTCCTTGCGGGCGTGATGGCGCCATGGTACCTCTTATCGAGCTACCTCGAATCGAGGTAACAGTCTGAAAGGGGGCCGGATCGTGAACGCGCATCGCAAGCAGCTCATCTCGCTCGCCCACCCCGTCTACTTCTCGCTCCTCGCCTCGGTGGCCGCCGGAATCATCAACACCGTCTGGGTCTCCCGGCTCGGCGGCCCGGCCGTGGCCGCCGTGGCCGTCGCGACCCACACCGAGAACGTCCTGCTCGGCGTGGCCCTCGTCTTCGGCTCCGGTACGACCGTGCTGGTCGCGCATGCCAGGGGCGCGCGGGACCCGGGGGCGATGCGGGCCGCGGTGCGCGGGGGATGGGCGGTGTGGGCGCTGGTCACGCCGGTGGTCGTGGTGGGTGGCTTTCTGGGGCGGGAACCCTTGGCGCGGCTGGTGCTCGGCGACGGCGCCGCGCTGCCCCTGGCCGTGCAGTACTTCGCGATCTCGCTGCCGGGTGTCGCCGTGTTCTTCGCGCAGACACTGGTCGACGGCATCCTCAAGGGGGCCGGCGACACCAGGACGCCGATGCGGCTCGCGCTCCTCGCGGGCGGACTGATCCTGGTCTGCGACCCGTTCCTCATCGAGGCCTACGGCGTCCCCGGCGCCGCCGCCTCGACCGTGCTGTGCCGGAGCGTGGCCCTGGCTGTGGGGCTGGCCGCGCTGCGGAGGAACCGGCTGCTGCGCGCGGCTGCCGAGGTGCCGCCCGCCGAGCCGGTCGGGGACGCCCTGCGGCGGACGCTGCGGACCGGGCTGCCGATGTCGGCCGACTTCACCGTGCGGCAGGCGGGCGCGCTGGCCCTGGTCGCGATCGTGGCACGGCTGGGCGTGACGGCGGTGGCCGCGTATTCGATCGCGTACAAGGTCCTGTACGTCGCCACCATGGGCTGCTACGCCGTCCGCCAGGCCGCCGCCATCCACACCGCGCACCTGCTCGGCGGCGGTGCGGACGCCCGGTCTGCGATCGGACGGCAGGCGGTGCTGGTCGCGGGGGCCTTCGCGCTCGCGGCGGCCGTGCTGCTGGGCGTGACCGCGCCATGGATCATGGCCGCCTTCGGCGCAGGTGACGACGTCGCCCGCGCCGGTGTGCTCTTCCTGCGCTGCGTCGGGCCCTATCTGCTCCTGATGGCCTGCTTCATCGCGCTCGGCGGGGTTTTCGAAGGGAGCGGGGGAGCGCCCGTGCTGCTCCGGGTGACGGTGCTCGGTACCGCCGTACAGCTGCCGCTCGCATACGCGCTGTCCGGCCTGGGCCTGCCGGGAGTGTGCCTGGCGCTGGGATCGGCCATGGCGGTGCAATGTGCCGCGGTCCTGGTGCTGCTCCGGCGACGCACCCGGCGTCAGGACGGCAGTGACGTTTCCTTGGCGCGGGTGGCCTGAGCCGGTACGTGGGCCGGGGCGGGGCGGGTGACCGTCGAGCGCCACAGTGCGCGGGCGGCGAGGAGAGTGGCGAGGACCAGCAGGCCGTTGCGGAGGAACAGGAGGGTGACGCCGAGGCCGTCGCTGGCGACGACGTGCGCGAACCACACCGGGAACTCCAGGACCGTCACGAAGCACGCCGCGAGGACCAGACCGACGGGCAGCCCCATCCGGCTGCCGCGGAAGCACAGGCACACCGCCGCGAGGCCGACCAGCCACACCAGGTACTGCGGACTGATCACCCGGCTGGTCGTCACGAACATCAGCACCGCCACGAAGGCGGCGTCCGCGAGGGTGTGCGACGCGAACCGCCGCGCCCGCAGCCGCCACAGCAGCAGCCAGCCGAAGGCGAGCCCGCTGAGGACCAGGGCGGCCGCGCTGACGACGTCGACGTACGGGCCGAGGAATTCCACCGAGCCGTAGTTCAGCAGGACCTGGCCGTCCCAGCCGTACTGCCGGGCCACGTGGAAGACCAGCGCGCCCAGCGACTCCACCTCGGTGCCGCGGTCGCGCTGGAAGGTCAGGAAGGCGAATGCGCCGGGCATGGCGACGGCGAACAGGGCCGCTATGGCTCCGGCGGTCAGTGCGGCGGACAGCCACGTGCCGCGCCTGCGGGCCGCGACCAGCAACAGCACCGGCCAGACCTTCAGCATCGCCCCGAAGGCCGTCAGCGCGCCCATCAGCCGGGGATGCCGGGCGCCCGCCAGCAGCGCGGCCACGGCGACGGCGGTGACCATCACGTCGTAGCGGGCGTACACGGTCGGCCCGAGCAGCGGCACGCCCGCCACCCACACCCAGGCGCCGCCCAGGGTCCGGCCGGGGCGCACGCCCGCGTACAGCAGAAGCAGCAGGACGACCAGGTCGGCGGTGAAGGCGAGGACGAAGAACGCCGATGTGTAGTCCAGCCAGAACACCAGGGCGGGGGACAGGATCGGCAGCGCGGCGGCGGGCGGGTACTGCCAGGTGACGTCGTCCAGCGGGAACGTTCCGGTGCGCAGCACCTCGTACCAGCCCTGGTAGATCACCGACACGTCGCTGGTGACGTCCGGGCCGGGGAAGACGTACACCTTGAACACGAAGAGCAGCAGGACCACCCTGGTCAGGCCCCAGATCCCCAGCAGCCACGCCAAGGACCGCCGCGTGCCCGTCGTCTCCACCGGATCCCCTGCCGTTCGCTTCCCGCCTGAGTGAACATGATGTCGTGTCCACCTGTGTGCAGGCCACACACGTGGCCGGGCACCGGCTGTGAACAGCGGCTTCGGTAAGGTCGGCGGCGTGCACAAGACCCTGATCGTGACCAACGACTTCCCGCCCCGCCCCGGCGGCATCCAGGCGTTCCTGCACAACATGGCGCTGCGGCTCGACCCGGAGCGGCTGGTCGTCTACGCCTCCACCTGGAAGCGCGGCCGCGAGGGCGTGGAGGCCACCGCGGCCTTCGACGCCGACCAGCCCTTCACGGTCGTACGGGACCGTACGACGATGCTGCTGCCGACACCCGCGGCGACCCGCCGCGCGGTCGGGCTGCTGCGTGAGCACGGCTGCACGTCGGTGTGGTTCGGGGCGGCGGCCCCGCTCGGCCTGATGGCACCGGCGCTGCGCAGGGCGGGCGCCGAACGGCTGGTGGCCACGACCCACGGCCACGAGGCGGGCTGGGCCCAGCTGCCCGCGGCCCGTCAGCTGCTGCGCCGGATCGGGGAGTCGACGGACACGATCACGTACCTGGGCGAGTACACGCGCTCACGGATCGCCACCGCGCTGACGCCGGACGCGGCCTCGCGGATGGCCCAGCTGCCGCCGGGGGTCGACGAGAAGACCTTCCATCCGGGATCCGGCGGTGACGAGGTCCGGGCGCGGCTCGGGCTGACGGACCGGCCGGTGGTCGTGTGTGTGTCGCGGCTGGTGCGCCGCAAGGGGCAGGACACCCTGATCCTGGCCATGCCCCGCATCCTGGCCGCCGAGCCGGACGCCGTACTGCTGATCGTCGGGGGCGGCCCGTACGACGAGGACCTCCGCAAGCTGGCCCACGACACGGGCGTCTCCGACTCGGTCCACTTCACCGGCCCCGTCCCCTGGTCCGAGCTGCCCGCCCATTACGGCGCCGGCGACGTCTTCGCCATGCCCTGCCGGACCCGCCGGGGCGGCCTGGACGTCGAGGGCCTCGGCATCGTCTACCTGGAGGCCTCGGCGACGGGCCTGCCGGTGGTCGCGGGCGACTCGGGCGGGGCGCCGGACGCGGTCCTGGACGGCGAGACGGGTTGGGTGGTGAGGGGCGGCTCCCCGGAGGAGACGGCCGACCGTGTCGTCACGCTCCTCGGCGACCCCGAGCTGCGCCGGCGGATGGGGGAGCGGGGCAGGCAGTGGGTCGAGGAGAAGTGGCGCTGGGACCTGCTGGCGGAGAAGCTCAAAGCTTTGCTGTGACCGGGGTTCCCGGACTCTAGGCGGAACGAAAAAATCCGCACATGCTGCGCGCATGACAGCAAAACTGATGCAACGTCAGCTGACTAGACGTCAAATCTTCGGTATGGCGGCCCTGCAGACCGCGGCCGCCCTCGGCTTCACCCGAATCTCCCTCGACTCGGCCCGGGCGGCCGAGCCCGACGCGGTCGAGTCCGCCCCCGCCATCGTCATCGGCTCGGGTTACGGCGGTGCCGTCGCCGCCCTGCGCCTCGGCCAGGCGGGCATCCGCACCGTCGTCCTCGAAATGGGCCGCCTCTGGAACACCCCCGGCCCGGACGGGAAGATCTTCTGCTCCACGAGGGCCCCCGACCGCCGGTCCATGTGGTTCCGCACCCGCACCGAGGCCCCGCTCGCCACCTTCCTGTGGCTGGACGTGGTCAACAGGGACATCAGCCCCTACCCGGGAGCCCTGGACCTCGTGCACTACGACCACATGTCCGTGTACGTCGGCCGCGGCGTCGGCGGCGGCTCCCTGGTCAACGGCGGCATGGCCGTCACCCCGCTCCAGTCCTACTTCGCCGAGCAGTTCCCGACCGTGGACACCGCGCAGATGTACGGCACCTACTTCCCGCGCGCCCGCTCCATGCTCGGCGTCAACAGCATCGACCCCGCGTGGTTCGAGTCGACCGAGTGGTACCGCTTCACCCGGATCTCCCGCAAACACGCGGCCAACGCCGGCCTGAGGACCACCTTCGTGCCGAACGTCTACGACTTCGGGCACATGCAGCGCGAGGCGGCAGGCACGGCGACCAGGTCCGCGCTCGCCGGCGAGGTCATCTACGGCAACAACCACGGCAAGCGCAGCCTCGACAAGACGTACCTGGCCGCCGCGCTCGGCACCGGGAACGTCACCATCCACACCCTGGAGAGGGTCACGTCGATCAGCAGGGCCGCCGACGGGACGTACGTCCTGACCGCCGACCGCATCGACGACACCGGCACGGTCGTCGAGACCAAGGAGTACGGCTGCACGTACCTCTTCCTCGGCGGCGGCAGCATCGGCACCACCGAACTCCTCGTCCGCGCCCGGGAGTCGGGCACGCTGCCCGCCCTGGACGCGAGCGTCGGCGCGGGGTGGGGGACCAACGGCAACGTGATGCTCGGGCGGGCCAACCACCTGTGGGACACGGTCGGGGCGAAACAGTCGACCATGCCGGTCATGGGCATCGACGACTGGGCCAACGCGGCCAACCCCGTCTTCGCCGAGATCGCGCCCCTGCCGATGGGGCTGGAGCACTGGATCAGCCTCTATCTGGCGATCACCAAGAACTCGGAGCGCGCGTCGTTCTCGTACGACTCGGGGAGCGGCAACGTGCGGCTCGGGTGGAGTGCCGCGCAGAGTGCCGTGTCGGTGGGCATGGCGAAGAAGCTGTTCGACCGGATCAACAGGGCGAACGCCACGATCTACCGGTACGACCTGTTCGGCTCGGCCGGCAAGGTCTTCGCCGACGACTTCACGTACCACCCGCTGGGCGGCTGTGTGCTGGGGAGGGCGACCGACAACTACGGCCGGGTGAAGGGGTATTCACGGCTGTACGTCACCGACGGTTCGCTCGTGCCCGGGTCGATCGGGGTGAATCCGTTCGTGACGATCACCGCGCTCGCCGAACGGACGATGGCGCGGGTCCTCGTGGAGGACACCGCGCCATGAGCCGTCGTACCGCCTCGGAACGGGGCGGCTACTTCTGGTAGATCGCCTCGATCTCGTCCGCGAAGTCCTTCGCCACGACGTTGCGCTTGAGCTTGAGCGACGGCGTCAGATGGCCCGAGTCCTCCGTGAACTGGGAGGGAAGAATGCGGAACTTCCGCACCGATTCCGCCTTCGACACCGCGGCGTTGCCGTCGTCGATCGCCGACTGGATCGCGGCCAGCAGGTCGGGGTCCTCGTGCAGCGACGCCGTGGTGGAACCCGCCGGCTTGCCGTGGTCCGCGCACCAGCGGTCCAGGAACTCCTCGTCGATGGTGACCAGCGCGCCCACGAACGGCCGTCCGTCGCCGACCACCATGCACTCCGCGACCAGCGCATGCGCCCGGATCCGGTCCTCGATCACGGCCGGGGCGACGTTCTTGCCGCCCGCGGTGACGATGATCTCCTTCTTGCGGCCGGTGATCCTGAGGTAGCCGTCCTCGTCGAGGGTGCCGATGTCACCGGTGTGGAACCAGCCGTCGGCCAGCGCCTCCTCGGTCGCGCCCGGGTTGTTCCAGTACTCCTTGAACAGGTGCTCGCCGTGCAGCAGCACCTCCCCGTCGTCCGCGATCCGCACGACCGAGCCCGGCAGGGGCTGGCCGACCGTGCCGATCTTCTGGCGGTCCCAGGGGTTGAAGGCGGTGGCGGCACAGGACTCGGTCAGGCCGTAGCCCTCCAGGACCGTGAAGCCGATGCCGCGGAAGAAGTGCCCGAGCCGCTCGCCCAGCGGGGCGCCGCCGGAGATGGCGTACTCGCCCCGGCCGCCGAGCACCGCGCGCAGCTTGCTGTAGACGAGCTTGTCGAAGACCTTGTGCTTGATCTTCAGGCCGACGGCCGGCCCGGACGGGGTGTCCAGCGCCTTGCTGTAGGCGATCGCCGTGTCCGCCGCCTTGTCGAAGATCTTGCCCTTGCCGTCCGCCTGAGCCTTGGCGCGCGCCGAGTTGTAGACCTTCTCGAAGACGCGCGGGACACCCAGGATCAGCGTCGGCCGGAACGAGGCCAGCTCTTCGGTGAGGTTCTTGATGTCCGGAACGGTGCCCAGCTTGATCGGCGCCATCATCGGCGCGACCTGCACCAGGCGGCCGAAGACGTGCGCGAGCGGGAGGAAGAGCAGGACCGAGCACTCGCCGGTGCGGAACAGGGGCCGCAGGCGCTCGACGATGTTGCCGCACTCGGCGAAGAAGCTGCGGTGGGTGAGGACACAGCCCTTGGGGCGGCCCGTCGTGCCGGACGTGTACACGATCGTCGCCGGGTCGTCGGCCTTCGCCAGCGAGCTGCGCTCCTCGACCGTCGCGTCGCTGATGTCCTGCCCGAGCCTGCCCAGCTCCTCGACGCCACCGCCCTCGATCTGCCAGACGTGCTTGAGGGCGGGCAGGTGGTCGCGCACCGACTCGACGGCAGCGGTGTGGCTGTCCAGCTCGACGACGCAGGCGGTGGCGCCCGAGTCGGAGAGGATCCACTGGATCTGCTCCGGCGAGCTGGTCTCGTACACCGGCACGGTGACCGCGCCCGCCGACCAGATCGCGAAGTCGAGCAGGGTCCACTCGTAGCGGGTACGGGACATCAGGCCCACGCGGTCGCCCGGCTGGACCCCGGCGGCGATGAGCCCCTTCGCGGCCGTGCGCACCTCGGCGAGGAACGCGGTGGCCGACACGTCCTGCCAGGCACCGCCCACCTTGCGGGCGATGACGGCGACGTCCGGGTGCTGCGCGGCGTTTCTGCGGACGATGTCGGTCAGATTGCCGTCCGCAGGGACCTCGTACAAAGCCGGAAGGCTGAACTCGCGCAAGACTGCTGCTCCTCATAGGGCGCCGGCGCCACGACGTTGTGTGATGCGACGGTGCGGTCCAAGGCTCGGGCAGGTACTCAGGGATTCACAAGTTGAAATCCTGAGCACGACTGGACCGACCGGACGTTACCCGCCGGTATGGCTTCTTCGACAGGGGGTCCCGACGAGATGTTCGCTGCGTCACACGGATTGGTGCTTCTGCGCGCACATTAGTCGAGCCGTCTGACGACTGGCCAGTAACCGTGGGTCCCGCCGCCACTGTTCACGTTTGCCGCACACGCCTACCCTTGATCGCCATGGCACCGACACCGACCGGAAACCGCCGGACCCGCGTTCACGTGGTCAGCGACGTGCACGGCAACGTCCGTGACCTGGCCAAAGCCGGCGAGGGCGCCGACGCCCTGATCTGCCTCGGCGACCTGGTGTTGTTCCTCGACTACGCCGACCACTCGCGCGGCATCTTCCCCGACCTGTTCGGCAGGCAGAACGCCGACCGCATCGTGGAGCTGCGCACCGAACGGCGCTTCGAGGAGGCGCGCGCGTTCGGGGCGCGGCTGTGGGCCGGGATCGGCTCGGACCGGGGTGTCGTGATCGAGAAGGCGGTGCGCAAGCAGTACGCCGAGATGTTCGCCGCGTTCCCGACGCCTACGTACGCCACGTACGGCAATGTCGACATGCCGCCCCTGTGGCCGGAGTACGCCGGGCCGGGCACGACGGTGCTGGACGGGCAGCGGGTGGAGATCGGGGGCTGGACCTTCGGCTTCGTGGGCGGGGGCCTGCGGACGCCGATGCGGACGCCCTACGAGATCAGCGACGAGGAGTACGCCGCGAAGGTCGAGGCCGTGGGGGAGGTGGACGTGCTGTGCACGCACATTCCGCCGGAGGTCCCCGAGTTGGTGTACGACACCGTGGCGCGGCGCTTCGAGCGGGGGAGCCGGGCGCTGCTGGAGGCGATTCGCCGTACGCGTCCCCGTTACTCCCTCTTCGGGCACGTCCATCAGCCGCTGGTGCGGCGGATGCGGATCGGGGCGACGGAGTGCGTGAACGTGGGGCACTTCGCCGAGTCGGGGAAGCCGTGGGCACTGGAATGGTGAGTGGTCCGCCGGGATCCGGTCAGGATCGCAGGTGGGGGTGAAGTCGGCTGGTCGGGCGCGCGGTAGCCTTCACGCTGCGCACGCGTGCGCAGCACGACTTCTTACCGGCCCGCATCTGGAGGAGCCACGGCGATGGCGGAACACACCAGCTCGAGCATCACGATCGAGGCGGCACCGGCCGATGTCATGGGGGTGATCGCCGACTTCGCCCGCTACCCGGACTGGACCGGTGAGGTGAAGGAGGCGGAGGTCCTCAAGAAGGACGACGAGGGCCGCGCCGAGCAGGTCCGGCTCGTCATGGACGCCGGGGCGATCAAGGACGACCAGGTGCTGGGCTACACCTGGACCGGTGCGAACGAGGTGTCCTGGACGCTGGTGAAGTCCCAGATGCTGCGGTCGCTGGACGGCTCGTACATCCTGAAGCCGGCCGGGGCGGGTTCGACCGAGGTCACCTACCAGCTGACGGTGGACGTCAAGATCCCGATGCTGGGGATGATCAAGCGGAAGGCCGAGAAGGTCATCATCGACCGGGCACTGGCGGGGCTGAAGAAGCGGGTCGAGTCGGGCAAGTAGGCAGCGGCCCCGTCCTCGGACGCCGGACGGGCCGGAGTGCCTGGACCGGCGTCACCTGGGTAGTCGGTGTGGTCAGGCCGGGGCTGCGTTCCAAGCGGCCTTCATCCCGACGTCCGTTACGGTTCACCCCCATGCGCACCATCCTGATCACGGGCCCCGGCGGCAGCGGCCGTACCACCGTTGCCGCTGCCACCGCGCTCGCCGCCGCCCGTGCGGGCACCCGCACCCTCGTTCTCGGCGGCGACCGCACCGACACCCTCGGTGCCGCTCTCGGCGTGCCGACCGGTGCAAAGCCGACGCAGGTCAGCGAGACCCTCACCGCCTGGCGCCCCGACGCGGCGCTGAGTTTCCGGGAGGACCTCGCCGGCTTCCAGGAACGTGCCTCCGCCGCCCTCGACCTCCTCGGTGCCTCCCGGCTGGACCCGGAAGAGGTCACCCCGCTGCCCGGGGCCGAGGAGCTCGCGCTGCTGCGGGCACTGCGGGACGCCGCCCTCGCCGAGCGGCACGAGCTGCTCGTCGTGGACCTGCCCGCCACCCCGCAGGCCCTCGCCCTGCTCTCGCTCCCCGAGGAACTGCGCCGCTACCTTCGCCGGCTGATCCCGTCCGAACGGCAGGCGGCCCGCGCGCTGCGGCCCGTCCTCGGGCGGCTGGCCGGAGTTCCGATGCCCGCGGAGTGGCTGTACGAGACCGCCGCCCGCTGGGACGTCGAGCTTGCCGCCGTGGAGGCCGTGGTCGACGACCGCGACACCGTCGTACGGCTGGTCGCCGAACCCGGCCCGGCCGGCGCCGACGCCGTGCGGGCCGCCACCCTCGCGCTCGCCCTGCGCGGCCTGCGCCCCGACCTGCTGATCGCCAACCGCGTCCTGCCGGAGGCGGAGGCCGCGGCGGGCAGCTGGCTCGACGGCCCCGTCACCCAGCAGCGCAAGGTCCTGGAGGAATGGCAGCAGGACCATGACGTCCATGGCGTCGGCCACCTCGGCCGGGACCCCCGGGGCTCCGACGACCTCGCCGCGCTCGCCGTGCCCGCCGTCAACACGACGTCGTCCACCGTGGAGTGGCCCGTCGTCGACCGGCTCGCCGAGGACGGCGTCCTCGTCTGGCACATCCCCCTGCCCGGCGCCGTACGCGACGAACTCGACCTCGTCCGGCGCGGCGACGAACTCGTCCTCACCGCGGGACAGTTCCGGCGTATCGTGCCCCTGCCGTCCGCCCTGCGCCGGTGCGGTGTGGACGGGGCCGCGCTGCGCGACGGCGAGCTGCGGATCCGGTTCGCGCCGGATCCGGGTCTGTGGCCGAGGACCCGGTGAAGCAGGTACGCCCGTTCGGGTAACGTCGTAGAGACGAACCGTAGTCAGGAGTCCGTCATGAGCGAAGAGCTCCCCCCGTCCGACGCCGAGCACGAGGCGATCGACGAGGTACGGGCGACCGACGCCGACGCCTGGTCCACGGCGTGCGCCGAGGACCTCGCGGAGGAGAAGGCCCGCCGCCGCGCCCAGTACGGCACGCCCCCGGGCTCGGCCGCCGAGGAACTGCGCAAGCTCGTCGACGCCGTCGCGGACAAGCTCTCGACCCTCCAGTCCCCGCTGCTCGGCGCGGTCGCCGGACCCGCCGCCCAGCAGGTGGTCAAGCAGGTCGTGGAGCAGGCCAAGGCCGCCGTCGAGCCCGTCATCGAGCGCAACCCCGACGTCTTCGACCACCTGGCCGCGGCCGGCGGCGAACTCCTCGCCGCCTACCGCTCCGCGGTCCAGGCCCAGGAACAGCGCTGGACCACCCGCGAGACGCGCGGGCACGACCTGGACGAGCGCCCCGACCGGGGCGACGAGGCCGGTCCCGGAGAGCGCATCGACCTGGACTGATTCCCCGGTCGCCGGACGAGCCGAGCCCCCGCGTTCAGGGGCTCGGCCGGCCCCGTCCGCCGGGCGGACGACGGCGACTCCGACGGCAGGGGCTCGGGTACGGTTGGCCGTAGCGGGGCTCGACCGAAACTGAGGGATTCATGGGACTCACCATCGGCGTCGACATCGGCGGCACGAAGATCGCGGCCGGCGTGGTCGACGAGGAAGGCAACATCCTCTCGACCTACAAGGTGCCGACCCCGGGCACGCCCGAGGGCATCGTGGACGCCATCGCCTCCGCGGTGGAGGGCGCGCGCGCCGGGCACGAGATCGTCGGCGTGGGTATCGGTGCGGCCGGTTACGTCAATCGTCAGCGCTCCGAGGTCTACTTCGCCCCCAACATCGACTGGCGCAACGAGCCGCTCAAGGAGAAGGTCGAGGCCCGCGTCGGCCTCCCGGTCGTCGTGGAGAACGACGCCAACGCGGCCGCGTGGGGCGAGTACAAGTTCGGCGCGGGCAAGGGCCACCGCAACGTCATCTGCATCACCCTGGGCACCGGCCTCGGCGGCGGCATCATCATCGGCAACAAGCTGCGCCGCGGCCACTACGGCGTGGCCGCCGAGTTCGGCCACATCCGCATGGTGCCGGACGGCCTGCTCTGCGGCTGCGGCAGCCAGGGCTGCTGGGAGCAGTACGCCTCCGGCCGTGCCCTCGTCCGATACGCCAAGCAGCGCGCCAACGCCACCCCCGAGAGCGCCGAGGTCCTGCTCGGCATGGGCGACGGCAGCCCCGAGGGCATCGAGGGCAAGCACATCTCCATGGCCGCCCGCCAGGGTGACCCGGTCGCCGTCGACTCCTACCGCGAGCTCGCCCGCTGGGCCGGCGCCGGCCTCGCCGACCTGGCCTCCCTCTTCGACCCGTCCGCCTTCATCGTCGGCGGCGGCCTCTCGGACGAGGGCGAACTGGTCCTCGACCCGATCCGCAAGTCCTACAAGCGCTGGCTCGTGGGCGGGAACTGGCGCCCCGTGGCGGACGTCATCGCCGCTCAGCTCGGCAACAAGGCAGGCCTGGTGGGCGCGGCGGACCTGGCCAGGGAGCCCGACCCGATCATGTAGCGGGCCGGCGGGTCCCACTCCTCAGGGGTGCGGGGCTGTATCAGCACGCGGCTCCGCCGCGTGGGCGCGACCAGCCACACCCGACTGGCACTCGCGCACCAGCCTCGCGCCCCGAGCCGTTGGGCGTAAATTGATCCACATGGAGCTGCTGCCCAACTCCCGGACGGAGCCCGACGGTTCCGCTCTCATCCGCGTACTCAGCTACAACATCCGCTCGATGCGCGACGACACGGACGCCCTCGCCCGCGTCATCACCGCCTGCGACCCCGACCTCGTCCTCATCCAGGAAGCCCCCCGGTTCTTCCGCTGGCGCAAGAAACTCTCCCGCCTGGCCCGCGCAGCGAACCTCGTCGTCCTCACGGGCGGCGCCACGGCCGCGGGCCCGGCGATCCTGTGCAATCTGAGGGCCACGGTGGAGCGAACCGAGGACGTACTCCTCCCACTCACCCCCGGACTCCACAGACGCGGCTTCGCCACGGCAGTGGTCCGCTTCGGCGGCGCCCGTCTCGGCGTGCTCTGCTGCCACCTCTCCCTGCAGAAGGACGAGCGCTACGCACAGGGCGGCATGCTGCTCGACCGTCTCGCCGGCATGGGCGTGGAGCACGCCGTCGCGGGCGGCGACCTGAACGAACGCCCCGGCGGCCGAACCTTCCGCCGCCTGGCCGACGGACTCCAGGACTGCTGGGCCACCAGCCCCTGGGGCAGCGAGTACACCTCGACCCCGGCCGACCCCCACCAACGCATCGACGCGATCTTCGCGACGAAGGGCATCGAAGTGGCCGGATGCGGAGTTCCCCTCGGCCATCGCGGGATCACGCAGACAGACCTGAGGGCGGCCACGGACCACCTTCCGGTCCTGGCCGCCCTCAGAGTCCCGGCAGCTCGGTAGGTCAGACGACCGCGCCCCGACCCGGATCGTCGTCGTCCTCGTCGTCCGTCTTCATGCGTATCACCAGCGTGGCGAACCCGCCCAGGAACCCGCCGATGCCCAGGGTGGCCAGCCACCACGTCATGTCCCAGTTCAGCAGGACGGCGAGCAGCAGCAGGACCGGCCCGCCGATCACCGCGAGCCAGGCGAACTTCGCGGTCGGGTCGGCGGCGGGCAGGGGCGGCGGCTCCGGTGGGACGAAGTGGCCCTCGTCGTCGGCGTCGAAGTCCTCCTCGGCGGGCTCGGGCACGCTGTAGTCGCGTGGGCCGACGCCAGGGGCGAAGGAGATCGAGCTGCCTAGGGGCTGGGCGGGCTCGGCCGGCTTGTCCTCCTTGGGCTCGTCGGTCTGCTTGACCTTCGCGCCCTTGTCGCCGTGCCCGGCCTGCGGCTGCTCGTCCCCCCTGCCGCTGGTCTCGTCGTTGGTGTCGGGCTCCAGCAGGGCCAGGTCCTCCACGGACTTGAAGGGCTTCGAGCCGGGCGGGTCCGGCGGCTCGTCGCCGTACCCGGCGACGATCGCGGCCCAGGCGGCGTCCTCGTCGAACGGGACGTGCTGCTCTTCCGGCTCGCGATCGTCGCGGTCCTCGCGCCTTTCGCGGTCGGAGTCGTGCTCAGCCACGTGCGGTCGTCCTTCCCTTGCCGACGCCGGTTGCGAGCCGGCTGATGAAGCCGAGGCTCTCCTCGAAGATCCGGTTCGCGTCATGGTCCAACGTCGCCACGTGATAACTCTGTTCCAGCACGACCTCCGTTACGTCCGTCGAGGACACCCTGCTCAGGATCCGGGCCGAGTCCGCGGGCGGCACGGTGTGGTCCTGGGCGCTGCGCAGCAGCAGCAGCGGCTGGGTGACCTGCGGCAGCTCGCCGTCGACCAGGCCGAAGAAGGTGCGCAGCGAGTGGGCCGCGTGCAGCGGCACCCGGTCGTACCCGATCTCGACGCCGCCCTCCTTGGCGATGTCACTGGCGATCCCCGGCGCCGTACGGACGAAGTGGCGGGACACCGGGAGGGTGTACGCGAACAGTCCGTGCACCTTGTTCGCCGGGTTGACGACCAGCACGCCGGCGACGTCCTCCCCGTGCTTCGCGGCGAGCCGCAGGGCGAGGGCGCCGCCCATGGACAGGCCGGCCACGAAGACCCGGGTGCAGTGCTCGCGCAGGCTGCGCAGCTCGCGGTCCACCTCGGCGTACCAGTCCTGCCAGCCGGTGAGCTGCATGTCCTCCCAGCGGGTGCCGTGGCCCGGCAGCAGCGGCAGTGAGACGGTGAGCCCGCGCTCGGCGAGATACTCCGCCCAGGGGCGCAGCGACTGGGGGGAGCCGGTGAAGCCGTGGCAGAGCAGGACCCCGACCTCCCCGCCCGCACGGCGGTAGGGCTCGGCTCCAGGAAGGACCGGCACCTTACGGTCTCCTGTTCGTGAGAAGGACGACATGGACGAGAGGAACCACAACGACCCACGCGGCGGAGCCGCAAGTCGATACATCCAGGTGTCCTTCACCGTACGCGACCGCACTGACACCGACCAGGGTCGTCGGAGTCATTGGGAGTGCTCCGGGTTAAGGTCTGAGCGACAGACACAGGAGGCACTCGGTTGTTGTACGGCGCGATGAAGGTGACCATCGGGGGACCGCTGAAGGTCGCCTTCAGGCCCTGGGTGGAAGGCCTGGAGAACATTCCCGCCGAGGGCCCCGCGATCCTCGCGAGCAATCACCTGTCCTTCTCGGACTCGTTCTTCCTGCCCGCGGTCCTCGACCGCAAGGTGACCTTCATCGCGAAGGCCGAGTACTTCACCACCCCGGGCGTCAAGGGCAGGCTGACGGCCGCGTTCTTCAAGGGCGTCGGCCAGCTGCCCGTGGACCGCTCCGGGGGGCGCGGGGCGGGCGAGGCGGCCATCAAGAGCGGCACGGACGTCCTTGAGCGCGGTGAGCTGTTCGGTATCTATCCCGAGGGCACGCGCTCGCCCGACGGCCGGCTCTACCGGGGCAAGCCGGGCGGCCTCGCGCGCGTGGCGCTCGCCAGCGGAGCCCCGGTCATTCCGGTCGCCATGATCGACACGGAGAAGATCCAGCCGCCCGGCAAGGTCATGCCCAAGCTCATGCGGCCCGGCATCCGGATCGGCAGGCCGCTGGACTTCGGCCGGTACCAGGGCATGGAGCACGACCGCTTCGTGCTCCGCGCGCTGACCGACGAGGTCATGTACGAGATCATGAAGCTCTCCGGCCAGGAGTACGTCGACATGTACGCGACCGCCGCCAAGCGGCAGATCGCGGAGGCGGCGAAGGCCGAGAAGGAACAGGCGCGGAAGAAGAAGGAACTGTCCGAATAGAGTCGGCCGCACACTGAGCCGAGGGGTGGGGGGCATGGCCAAGCGCGAGCGGGTCATGAGGATGTCGGTCGAGCAGCCGCTGTGGCGCGCGCTCACCGGATACCGGGTGCTGACCCTGGTGTACGCGATCGGGCTCTTCGTCAGCGCGTACGACGAGGTCGCACGCCCCTGGGTGGCCGTCGGCTACTTCGCCGTACTGACCGTCTGGACGCTGGCCACTTTGCCCCGCGTCGCGAACGCCGCGAGCTGCACCAGGCGTTTCCTCGCGGTGGACCTCACCATCGCCCTGGCCGGCATCCTGCTCACGCGGCTCGCCGAGTCACCCGAGCGGATCGACGCCGGGGCCCCGACCCTGCCGTCGATATGGACGGCGGGCGCCGTGCTGGCGTTCGCCATCAAGGGCGGCTGGCGCTGGGCCGCCTTCGCCTCCACGCTGGTCGCCGCCGCCAATCTGGTCCACCGCTCCGGCGTACCGACCCGCGACACCGTCCACATGGTGCTGCTCGTCTGGATCGCGTCCATCGCCATCGGCTACGTCGTCGAGGTCGCCCGGGCCTCCGAGCGCACCCTCGCCCGGGCCCTGGAGATCGAGGCGGCGACGCGGGAGCGGGAGCGGCTCGCCCGGGACATCCACGACAGCGTGCTTCAGGTGCTGGCGATGGTGCAGCGGCGCGGCGCCGTCATCGGCGGCGAGGCGGCCGAGCTGGGCCGGATGGCGGGCGAGCAGGAGGTCGCGCTGCGCACCCTGGTCTCGGGCGGCCTGGTGCCCGTGTCGCGGGCGTCGGAGGACGCCGCCGAGGGCGCGGTCGTACGGGCGGTCGAGGAGCCGGACGACTCCACCGGTCCCACCGGCCAGGTCGATCTGCGTGTGCTGCTCGCCCCGTTCGCCGGCGCCAGGGTCAGCCTCGCCGAGCCGGGCGCGCCCGTGTCCCTGACCCCCGCCGCGGCACGGGAGTTGACCGCGGCCGTCGGGGCCGCCCTGGACAATGTCCGCCGGCACGCGGGGGAGGACGCGCGTGCGTGGATCCTCGTCGAGGACGAGCCCGGCGAGGTGATCGTCACCGTCCGGGACGACGGACCCGGCATCCCCGAGGGCCGGCTGGTTCAGGCCGAGGGTGAGGGGCGGCTCGGCGTCGCCCTGTCGATCCGGGGCCGGCTGCGGGACCTCGGCGGCACCGCCGAGCTGATCTCGGTGCCGGGGCAGGGCACCGAAGTGGAACTGAAAGTACCGAAGGACAGCAGCGCTTCACGGGGGAAGGCGGGGCAGCGATGACGGACACCGCGAGCGGACCGGACGCACAGCGGGGCACGATCAGGGTCATGGTGGTCGACGACCACCCCATGTGGCGCGACGCGGTGGCCCGGGACCTGGCCGAGTCCGGCTTCGACGTGGTCGCCACCGCAGGCGACGGCGACCAGGCCGTACGCCGCGCGAAGGCAGCCGCCCCCGACGTCCTGGTGCTCGACCTCAACCTGCCCGCCAAGCCCGGCGTCCAGGTCTGCAAGGAACTCGTCGGCCACAACCCGGCGCTGCGCGTCCTCGTCCTGTCCGCGAGCGGCGAGCACGCCGACGTCCTGGAGGCCGTGAAGTCCGGCGCGACCGGGTACCTGCTGAAGTCCGCGTCCACGGAGGAGTTGCTGGACGCGGTGCGCCGAACCGCCGTCGGCGACCCGGTGTTCACACCGGGCCTGGCAGGGCTGGTCCTCGGCGAGTACCGGCGCCTCGCGTCCGAGCCCGCGCCGGTCGCGTCCGACGCCGACCAGCCGGGGGCCCCGCAGCTCACCGAGCGCGAGACGGAGGTGCTGCGGCTCGTGGCCAAGGGTCTGAGCTACAAGCAGATCGCCGAACGCCTGGTCATCTCCCACCGCACGGTCCAGAACCACGTCCAGAACACCCTCGGCAAGCTCCAGTTGCACAACCGGGTGGAGCTGGTCCGATACGCGATCGAGCGCGGCCTCGACGACGAGTGATCCGGCGATCCGCTGACCCGATGAACGACCCGGTGCGTAAACCAACCGTCTGACACTTCACCGGAATTGCCCTTCCCGCCCATCCCTGTGTGACCTGTATCACCATTAGCGTGGCCTCATCAGGCAACCGCGGCGAAGGGATATTTCCATGCGGGTCGGAGTACTGACCGGAGGCGGCGACTGCCCCGGTCTCAACGCCGTCATCCGGGCCGTCGTCCGCAAGGGCGTACAGGAGTACGGCTACGACTTCGTCGGCTTCCGGGACGGCTGGCGAGGTCCGCTCGAGAACGACACCATCCGTCTCGACATCCCCGCCGTGCGCGGCATCCTGCCCCGCGGCGGCACCATCCTCGGCTCCTCGCGCACCAACCCGCTGAAGCAGGAGGACGGCATCCGCCGTATCAAGGAGAACCTCGCCAAGCAGGAGGTCGAGGCGCTCATCGTCATCGGCGGCGAGGACACCCTGGGCGTCGCCACCCAACTGTCCGACGAGTACGGCGTGCCCTGCGTCGGCGTGCCGAAGACGATCGACAACGACCTGTCCGCCACCGACTACACCTTCGGCTTCGACACCGCGGTCGGCATCGCGACCGAGGCGATCGACCGGCTGCACACCACCGCCGAGTCCCACATGCGTGTCCTCGTCTGCGAGGTGATGGGCCGTCACGCCGGCTGGATCGCCATCCACTCCGGGCTGGCCGGCGGGGCCAACGTCATCCTCATCCCCGAGCAGCGCTTCGACGTCGACAAGGTCTGCGCCTGGATCACCTCGCGCTTCAAGGCGTCGTACGCCCCGATCGTGGTCGTCGCCGAGGGCGCCATGCCGAAGGACGGCGACATGGTGCTGAAGGACCAGTCGCTGGACTCCTTCGGACACGTCCGGCTGTCCGGCGTCGGCGAGTGGCTCGCCAAGGAGATCGAGCGGCGGACGGGCAAGGAGGCCCGTACGACGGTCCTCGGGCACATCCAGCGCGGCGGCACCCCCAGCGCCTTCGACCGCTGGCTCGCCACCCGGTTCGGGCTGCACGCCATCGAGGCGGTCCGCGACGGCGACTTCGGCAAAATGGTCGCCCTGCGCGGCACCGACATCGTCCGTGTCCCGATCGCGGACGCCACGGCCAAGCTGAAGACGGTGGAGCCGAAGCTGTACGAAGAGGTCGGCGTCTTCTTCGGCTGACCGGCCCTCGCCGCCCGCGTTCCGGCGGCGGCGTACCGGCGGCTGGTTTCCGCCCGGCGTCGTGGGGTTGTGGGTCGTATATTCGGCCCATAGCCCCACGAAGGGAGCCGTCTTGGAGATCATGGCCTTCGGTGTGCAGGCCGACGAGAAGCCCCTGCTCGAGCAGGCCTTCCGGGGCCACCACGAGGTCCGCTGCCTGGACGTCTTCCTCAACGGGGACACCGCCCCCATCGCCACCGGCCACGAGGTCGTCTGCACCAGCGTCAACTGCGACCTCGGCGACCGCGTCCTGGGGACCCTCGCGGCCGGCGGGACCCGGATGGTCGCCCAGCGCTCCACCGGCTTCAACAACATCGACCTCAAGGTCGCCGAGCGTCTCGGCATGACGGTCGCTCGGGTCTCGTACTACTCGCCCCACGCCGTGGCCGAATTCGCCTGGACCCTCGCCATGGCGGTCAACCGCCGTATCGTCCGTGCCTCCACGCGCACGCGTGACTTCGACTTCCGCCTCGACGGCCTGATGGGCCGCGACATGCACGGCCGCACCGCCGGCGTCCTCGGCACCGGAAAGATCGGCGAGGCGTTCACGCGGATCGCCCACGGCTTCGGCATGAAGCTCCTCGGCTGGGACGTCGCCGAGAACCCCACCTGCATGCAGCTCGGCATGCGCTACGTCTCCAAGGACCAGCTCCTCGCCGAGTCCGACCTGGTCAGCCTGCACGTCCCGCTGATGCCGGAGACCCGGCACCTGATCGACGCGGACGCGCTGAAGGCGATGAAGGACGACGCGATCCTGGTCAACTCCAGCCGCGGCGGCCTCATCGACACCGCGGCCCTCGTCGCCGAACTGCGCGAGGGCCGCTTCACGGGCGTCGGCCTCGATGTGTACGAGGCGGAGGCCGGGCTGTTCTTCCTCGACAAGTCCCTCCAGGCGATCGAGGACGACACCCTGGCCCGCCTCGTCACCTTCCCGAACGTCCTGGTCACCTCCCACCAGGCGTACTACACCCAGGACGCCGTCGGCCAGATCGTCGATACCACCCTGAAGAACGTCCTCGACTACACGGCGGGCCGCCGCTCCGAGAACGTGCTGGTCCCGCGCAGCTGACCCACCAGCTCCCGGACGACGGCGGCGCCGTTCAGCGTCAGGACCGACTCCGGGTGGAACTGCACGCCGGCGAAGCCTGGCCCGCGCACCGCATGCACCTCCCCGTTGCCGGCCCGGCTGACCTCGACGCCGTGCGCCGCGAGCTCCTGGAGGGCCTCGTCGTCGCAGCGCGCCACGAAGCTGTTGTAGAAACCGACCGTCTCCGGCCGCCCGAACAGCTCGATCGTCGTCTGCGCGCCCTGGTACGGCACTTCCTTGCGTACGATCTCCAGCCCCAGCTCGGCCGCGATCAGCTCGTGCCCGAGGCAGACGCCGAGCACGCCGTGCCGGTGCCCGCGGATGACCCCGGCGGTCAGCTCCCGCAGGAACCGCATCTTGGGGTCGGCGAGATCCGAGGGGTCCCCCGGGCCGGGGCCGAGCACGACCGGTCCCTCGTGCGCGAGCACCGCCTCGCGCAGACCGGGCTCGTCGTAACGCCGCACGCTCACCTCCAGGCCGCTCGACCGCAGCACGTGCGCGAGCATCGCCGTGAAGGTGTCCTCCCCGTCGACGACCAGGGCATGTCCGCTCAGCTCGGCGGACGGCTCCTGCATCCGCAGCCAGAAGGGCGCGAGCGACGCCCGGCGCCCGTCGAGCGCGGCACGTACGCGCGGGTCGTCGGCGAGGCGGGGCTGCACGGACTCCTTGCGCGGCCTGCCCGGCCGTACGCCCAGAGCCGCCAGCACACCCGCCGCCTTCGCGTGGGTCTCCGCGACCTCGCTCGCCGGGTCCGACCCCCGCACGAGCGTGGCGCCGACCGGTACCCGCAGCCGTCCGGCCGCGTCGATGTCGGCGGTGCGGATCAGGATGGGGGAGTCGAGGGTCTGGGCGCCGCCGGAGTCCTGGCCGAGGAGGGCCAGCGCACCGGCGTAGTACGCGCGCCCGCCGACCTCGTGCCGCTCGATGACCCGGCAGGCGTTCTGCACGGGCGAGCCGGTGACGGTGGCCGCGAACATGGTCTCCTTGAGGACCTCCCGCACATCCAGCGAGGACTTCCCGCGCAGCTCGTACTCGGTGTGCGCGAGGTGCGCCATCTCCTTCAGCCGGGGCCCGACGACCACACCGCCCATGTCGCCGACCGTGCACATCATCTTGAGCTCCTCGTCGACGACCATCGACAGCTCCTCGATCTCCTTGCCGTCGGCGAGGAAGTCCAGCAGATGCCCGGGTGTCGGCCCCTCGGCGGGATAGCGGTACGTCCCGCTGATCGGGTTCATGAGCACGGTCCCGCCGGACATCCGCACGTGCACCTCGGGGCTGGCCCCGACCAGCGTGCGCCCGCCCGTCTCCCGCCCGGTGTGCACGACGAACGTCCAGTACGCGCCCCGCTCGCCCTCCAGCAGCCGCCGGAACAGCGCGAGCGCGTCGGCGCGTCCGAAGCCGGGGATCTCTCCCTCGTACGTCCGCCGGATCACGAAGTTCGCGCCCTCGCCCTGCCCGATCTCCTCGCGCAGCACCCGCCCGACGATCTCGCCGTACTCCTCGTCGCCCACGTCGAAGCCGCCGCCCTCGACCCGCACGTCGTGCGCGGGGAACTGCGCCAGGGCGTCGGCGAGCGGGATCTCGTACGTCTCCTCGGGGATCAGCACCGTCAGCGGGGTGCCGTCGTCACGGACGTCGAAGCCGCGCTCGCGGATCTGCCGGAAGGGGACCAGCGCCAGGCCCTCGGCGGGGAGGTCGGCCAGTCTTTCGTAGGTGCTGACCGGGCCGATCATGACCTCGACGGTCTCGTGATCGTGGCCCGGGGTGCGGCGGCGCAGCAGGGCGAACGGACGGGGGTCGTCCGGCAAGCCGAGCAGGTTCATGGGTCCGTGCTCCTTCTCCGTGGATCTGTGGATTCGGTGGAGAGGAACGACCCGGAAAACGCCGAAGGCCGCCCCTCGGGCGGCCTTCGCGAAGTCTGTCGTACGCGCAGTCAGCGGGCCGCCGGATGAGCGGTCCACCACCAGTTCTGGGTCGAGTGCGCGAACATGGCAGGCACCCTACCCCATGTCCGAGTCGTGTACCTCGTGTCTCAATTGCTGGGCATGGGGCAGGACGCCCGACACGACCCCGTAATGTTGAGGTCGTGACCGTGAACGCTAAGACCAGCACGAGTGCTGGCAACACCTGGCGAAACCTGCCCGCGGCGCAGCAGCCCGAGTACCCCGACACCGAGGCTCTGCGCGCAGTCGTTGCGGAGCTGGAGTCGTATCCGCCGCTCGTTTTTGCGGGCGAGTGCGATCAGCTGCGCGCCCGGATGGCGGCCGTCGCCAAGGGAGAGGCGTTCCTCCTCCAGGGTGGCGACTGCGCCGAGGCCTTCGACGCGGTGTCCGCCGACCAGATCCGCAACAAGCTCAAGACCCTGCTCCAGATGGGCGCCGTGCTGACGTACGCCGCGTCCGTCCCCGTGGTGAAGGTCGGCCGCATCGCCGGCCAGTACTCCAAGCCGCGCTCCAAGGGCACCGAGACCCGCGACGGCGTGACCCTGCCGACCTACCGCGGCGACTCGGTCAACGGCTTCGACTTCAACGAGGCCGCCCGCGTCCCGGACCCCGAGCGTCTGAAAAGGATGTACAACGCGTCCGCCTCCACGCTCAACCTGGTGCGCGCCTTCACCACCGGCGGTTACGCCGACCTGCGCCAGGTGCACGCCTGGAACCAGGACTTCGTGAAGTCGTCCCCGTCCGGTCAGCGCTACGAGCAGCTCGCCCGCGAGATCGACCAGGCACTGAACTTCATGCACGCCTGCGGGGCCGACCCGGAGGAGTTCAAGACGGTCGAGTTCTACTCCTCGCACGAGGCGCTGCTGCTCGACTACGAGTCCGCGCTCACCCGCGTCGACTCGCGCACCGGGCAGCTGTACGACGTCTCCGGGCACATGGTGTGGATCGGTGAGCGCACCCGGCAGCTGGACCACGCGCACATCGAGTTCGCCTCCAAGATCCGCAACCCGATCGGCATCAAGCTCGGCCCGACCACGACGGCCGAGGAGGCGCTGCAGTACATCGAGCGCCTGGACCCCGAGCGTGAGCCGGGCCGGCTGACCTTCATCGTCCGGATGGGCGCCGACAAGGTCCGCGACAAGCTCCCCGAGCTGGTCGAGAAGGTCACCGCCTCGGGCGCCACCGTGGCCTGGGTGACCGACCCGATGCACGGCAACACCTTCGAGGCGGCCTCCGGTCACAAGACCCGCCGCTTCGACGACGTGCTCGACGAGGTCAAGGGCTTCTTCGAGGTCCACAAGGCCCTCGGCACCCACCCGGGCGGCATCCACGTGGAGCTCACCGGCGACGACGTCACCGAGTGCGTGGGCGGCGGCGACGAGATCTTCGTCGACGACCTGCACCAGCGCTACGAGACGGCCTGCGACCCGCGGCTCAACCGCAGCCAGTCGCTTGACCTGGCCTTCCTCGTCGCGGAGATGTACAGGGACCAGTAGCCGGTTCGGTTGTTACATGCAAAGGGGTGGGGCGCGGATCACATACGATCCGCGCCCCACCCCACTTTTACGGCTCCGGTGTGACGGGTAAGGTTAGGTTAGCCTCACCGATCAAGGGGATGGCACATCGATCCCGCCGGGAGGTGAACCGCGTGTACGTCTGCAGTTGCTTCGGCATTACCGAGCAGCAGGTCAAGAAGCACGCGGAGGGCGGCGCCTGCACCCCCCGCCAGATAGCTTCGGCCTGCAAGGCCGGCACGGACTGCGGGTCATGTGTGCGCCGTATTCAGGCGCTCCTGGGCAGGGGTGCCTGCCCGCGCCGGGAGCTCGCCGACCGGGGGGAGCCCCTGCTCTCCGACCTTGAGGACGCGGCCTAGCTCGGCTGCTCGATCTGCTGCGCGAGGTACAGCGCCTCGCCGAGCTTCTCGATGAGCTCCAGCTGGGTGTCCAGGTAGTCGATGTGGTGCTCCTCGTCCTCGAGGATCGACTCGAAGATGTTCGCGGACGTGATGTCGCCCTTGGTGCGCATCACCTCGATGCCGCGCTTGAGGCGGTCGATCGCCTCGACCTCGACCTGGCGGTCGGCCTGGAACATCTCGGTGACCGTCTGGCCGACCCGCACGTGGAACAGCCGCTGGTAGTTGGGCAGGCCGTCCAGCATGAGGATGCGCTCGGTGAGCTTGTCCGCGTGCTTCATCTCATCGATGGACTCTTCACGCGTGTACTTGGCGAGCTTGGTCCAGCCTTTGTTGTCCTGGATCCGGTAGTGCAGCCAGTACTGGTTGATCGCCGTGAGCTCGCCGGTCAGCTGCTCGTTGAGGAATTCGAGGACCTCGGGGTCGCCCTGCATCGCAGAGGCTCCTTCCACGCGTGGTAACTGGCGGGTTGCGCCGCATGATTCCACCGCTGAAGAAGATCGTCCAGTAAGTCTTCACTTAGTAAGTAAGTGCATGCTTAGTCCAGTTTGCGGTGGATTGTTGAGGGGTGTGGTCAGGTGCACTGCCCCTGGTCTGTCAGGATGGAGTCATGGGTCAGCCGGCAGAGCGCGAAGGTGGAGCAGCAGCACACGCCGAGCTTCCGCCGGGACAGCGAGTGCAGCGCGGCTGGCCGGTCACGCACTACGGCCCGGTCCCCAAGTTCCGGCCCGAACGCTGGGAGTTCAGGGTGTTCGGGGCCACCGCCGACGGCGAGAAGCACTGCTGGAACCATGAGGAGTTCACGGCTCTGCCGTACAAGACCGTCGTCGCCGATCTGCACTGCGTCACGAAGTTCAGCATGCTCGGCGCGGAGTGGGGCGGCATTCCGGCCCGTACGATCCTGGAGATCGCCCCACCCGCACCGGCCGTCACACATGTGATGGTGTGGGCCGAGTACGGCTTCAGCTCCAACCTCCGCCTCGCCGACTTCGCCTCCGATCGCGCGATCTTCGCGACCCACAAGGACGGCGAACTGCTCACGGCGGAGCACGGATTCCCCCTTCGTCTGGTCGTCCCCCATCTGTACGCCTGGAAGGGGCCCAAGTGGGTCCGGGGCGTGGAGTACATGACCGCCGACCGGCGCGGGTTCTGGGAGGAGCGCGGCTACCACAACCTCGGGGACCCGTGGAAGGAACAGCGGTACTCGTACCAGGAGGAGCCCGGGGACGGGCCGGAGCTGTGACTTTCGGTGGCCCTGCCGGGGCCCTCAGTGGTGGTACTGGTGCACCACCGCATGCCCCTGGCCGCGGCCGATCATCCATTTGTTGACCGGGGTCGTCAGGACGAAGGCGACGGTCAGCGCGATCGCCAGCACCCACCAGAACAGCGGGTCGGCGAGCTCGGCGTCCATGGCGCCCGGCCACAGCACGATCACACCGTTGTCGACCAGCTCCATCACGGCGATGGACAGGGTGTCCGCGGCCAGCGCCACCTTGAGCGCGGCACGCAGGTCGACGCCCGCCTTCAGCACCCCGCGCAGGGTGAACGCGTAGCCGAAGAAGAAGGCCAGGACGATCGCCAGCACCAGGGTCGGCACGTTGCCCCAGCCGAGCGCGGTGCCGATCACCATGCCCAGCACCTCGCCGATGGCACAGCCGGTCAGGCAGTGCAGGGTGGCCCGGACGGCCATCGCCCAGCTGCTGGTCGCGGCCACCTCGGGGTGGTGCGCGTGTGCCGCGTGCGCTTCGTGCTGCATGAGTGCCCCCAATGCCAGGTTACGGTTCCTGCACCGAGCAAGAACCGTATACCCCCCAGGGGTATTCCCAACCCCCTGAGTGGCCTGTCGGGGTCAGGCGTCCCGAAGCTTCTTCAGCCGCTCCACGTCCGCCGCGTGCCCTTCCTTGCCGCCCGGTGTCTCGATGATCAGCGGTACGCCCTCGGTGGCCGGGTGCGTCATCAGCGCCCGGAACGGGTCCTCGCCGATGTGACCTGCGCCGATGTTCTCGTGCCGGTCCTTGTGGGCGCCGACGACGTCCTTGGAGTCGTTGGCGTGGATCAGCTTCAGGCGGCCTTCGCCGACGGTGTCCACCAGCAGGTCGAGCGTCTGGTGCATGCCGGACGGGCCGGTCAGGTCATGGCCGGCGGCGAAGATGTGGCAGGTGTCCAGGCACACGCCCAGCTTCGGATGGGCGTCCAGCGCGTCGAAGTACGGCCCGAAGTCCCAGGTCCGCGAGCAGAGTGAGGAGCCCTGCCCGGCGGTGGACTCCAGCAGCAGGAACGGGTCGTCGTCGTGGGTCAGCTCGTCGAGGAGCGGCAGCATGTGCTCGCGTACCTGCTTCAGGGCGACGCTGCGCTCCCGGCCGCCCGTCGCGCTGCCCGTGTGCACGACCACGCCCAGCGCCCCGATCTCCCGCCCGCGCCGCAGCGAGTGCCGCAGGGACTCCACCGACTTCTCGACCGTCGCCTCGGTGTGCGAACCGAAGTTGATCAGATACGGCGCGTGCACATACGCCGGGATCGCCTCGGCCTCGCACACCGCGCGGAACTCCGCGTCCTGCCGCGGATTCCCGGCCGGCGTGGCCCAGCCGCGCGGGTTGGCGACGAAGACCTGGACCGTCTCGGCCTTGAGGTCATGGGCGTACGTGAGCCCGACGGAACTGAGGCCCCCGGCCACGGGGACGTGGCCGCCGACGGGGTTGCGGGACGGGGCGGCGGGGGCGGGTTCCGAGGTGGCGGACTGCTGGATCTTCACCCGTTCAGGGTGTCATGCCCGCGGCCGGCCAACTGCGATGCCTGCTACCGACCGCCCGCTGGAGCGCCCCGTCACCGGATGGTGATCGTGATCGTCGATCCCTTCGGTGCCGTCTCCCCGCCCTCCACGGACTGCTTCTTGACGGTGTCGCCGAACAGGCCGAGCAGGCCGCGGTCCTCGTCGACCTGGAAGCCGGCGGACTCCAGCGCGGTCGTGGCGTCGTCGACGCTGTCGCCGACCACGTCCGGGACCTCGATCATCTCGGGGCCCTTGGACAGCGTCAGCGTCACCGTGTCGCCCTCGGCGGCCTGCCTGCCCTCCGCCGGCGACTGCTGGGCGACCTGGCCCGCGTCGAACTCGGAGTTGACCCGCGCGGCCGCGACCTTCACCTTCAGGCCTGCCTCCGCCAAGTCGGCCTTCGCGTCGGCGAGGCTCTCACCGGTGACGTCCGGGATGTCGACCGGGGCGCCCTTACTGACGGTGAGTGCGACCGCGGAGCCGGAGCGGACCTTGGTGCCGTTGCCCGGCTCCGAGGAGATCACGAAGCCCCTGGGGACGTCGTCGTTGAACTCCCGGATCACCCTGCCCGGTTCGAGACCGCCGTCCTTGAGCACGGTCCGGGCCTTGTCCAGCTTGTAGCCCTGGAGGTCGGGCACCTTCACCGTCTCCGGTCCCATCGACATGACCAGGTTCACGGAGTCGTTGTGCCGGATGCGGGCGCCCGTGTCCGGGTCCGTGCTGATGACGGTGCCTCGCTTGACGGTGTCGCTGAACGCGCGCTCGACCTTGCCGACCTCGAGCCCGGAGTCCTCCAGCCGGTCCCGGGCCTGTGCCTCGGTCTTGGACAGCAGCGGCGGGACCTTGGTGAACTGGCCGGAGTTGATGTACCAGATGCCGACACCGAGGCCGAGGACCAGCAGTACGGCGGCGACGATGACGAGCGGTCCGCGCGGAGCGCGCGACGTCCGTGACCGGCGCCGGGGCGGCGGGGGCGGCGGCGACTCCAGTCGGCTGGTCCGGTTGAAGACGGCCTCGCGCTCCGGCTCGTCCTCGTTCACCGGCAGCGGCCGCTGGATGTTCAGCGCGCGCGGGATCACGCTCGTACGGTCGTCGGCGTTGCTGTGCTCCGCCGTGAGCGCCTGCGGCGGCACCGCGTCCAGCTGGTCCGCGCTCAGCGCGGCGCGCGTGTCCCGGGCCTGTGCGAGCAGCGCCACGGCGTCGTACGGGCGGATGTCCGGGGTGCGCGCGGTGGCCGAGGCGACCAGCTCGTCGAGCTCGTACGCCAGGCCCGGCACGATCGCCGAGGGCGGCGGGACGTCCTCGTGCAGGTGCTTGTAGAGCACCACGGCGGGGGAGTCCCCGTCGTGCGGCTTGTCGCCCGTGAGCATCTCGTAGAGCACGACACCGCACGCGTACACGTCGACGCGGGCGTCGGCGGCGCCGGGCTGCTCTATCTGCTCGGGCGCGAGATAGGAGACGGTGCCGAGCACGGCACCGGTGGTGCTGGTCACGGTGTCGACGGACCGCACGAGCCCGAAGTCGGCGACCTTGACCCGGCCGTCGTCCCCTATGAGCACGTTCTCCGGCTTCATGTCCCGGTGCACGAACCCGGCGCGGTGCGCGGCGCCGAGCGCGGCGAGCACCGGTTCCAGGATGTCGAGGGCGGCCCGGGGCTGCAGCGCCCCGCGCTCGCGCAGTACGTCGCGCAGGGTGCAGCCCGCGACGTACTCCATGGCGAGATAGACGTACGACCCGTCGGTGCCCTGGTCGAAGACCTGCACCACGTTCGGGTGCGCCAGCCGGGCCACGGACTTCGCCTCCCGGATGAACCGGTCGACGAACACCCCGTCGACCGCGAGGGCGGGATGCATCACCTTGAGCGCGAGCACGCGGTCGAGGCGGGTGTCCACGGCCCGGTAGACCGTGGCCATCCCGCCGACCGCGATCCTCGCGTCCACGCGATACCGGCCGTCGAGCACCTGCCCGACCAGAGGGTCCTGAAGGGTCGTATCCACGCAGGTGAGTGTACGAGCCGACATTGACACGCCTCCCATTTCGGCCAGGATCGGGGCGGGACTGAAGCTGACCTGTGACGGACGCCTCATGGCCGAAGGCTTTCCATCGAACGTGCGTTCAGAATGCGGGGCGCTCCGGGTCCAGCCGCGCCATGCCCCCGACCGGCGACGACGCCTCCGCGAAGTGCCGCATCGGAATCCTCCCCGCCCGGTGCGCCAGCCTCCCGGCCTCCACCGCATGCCGCATCGCGTCGGCCATCAGCACCGGTTCCTGGGCCCGCGTCACCGCCGAGGCGAGCATCACACCCGCGCACCCCAGCTCCATCGCGAGCGCCGCGTCCGACGCCGTACCGGCTCCCGCGTCCAGGATCACCGGCACGCGCGCGTGCTCCGTGATCAGCTGGAAGTTGTGCGGATTGCGGATGCCGAGCCCCGAGCCGATCGGCGACCCCAGCGGCATGATCGCCGCACAGCCGACGTCCTCCAGCTTCCGCGCCAGCACGGGGTCGTCATTGGTGTACGGAAGCACGGTGAACCCGTCGTCCACCAGCGTCTCGGCCGCGTCCAGGAGCTCGATCGGGTCCGGCAGCAGCGTCCGCTCGTCGGCGATGACCTCGAGCTTGATCAGATCCGTACCGAGCGCCTCGCGCGCGAGGCGGGCCGTCAGCACGGCCTCTCCCGCCGTGAAGCACCCCGCGGTGTTCGGCAGCACCCGGATTCCGAGCTTCTCCAGCACCGACAGCACCGAGCCGTGCACCGACGCGTTCACCCGCCGCATCGCGACCGTCGTCAGCTCGGTCCCGGACGCCAGCAGCGCCCGCTCCAGCACGTCCAGGCTGGGCGCGCCGCCCGTGCCCATGATCAGACGGGACGAGAAGGACGTACCCCCGATGACAAAGGGATCGTCGGCCATGGTTCAGCCTCCTTGGACGGCGGTCAGGACCTCGACGCGGTCCCCCTCGGAGAGGGACGTCGACGGCCACTGCGTGCGCGGGACGACGGTTTCGTTGAGGGCGGCGGCCACTCCGGAGGGCGCCGCGGTGAGGGACTTCACGAGCGCGTCGAGAGCCGTGCCCGGCTCGATCTGCCGACGCTCGCCGTTGACCGAGATGGTGACCGGGATGCTCATGCGGGCTGCTCCGTGAGTGCGGCGGCGCCGAAGCGCCTGGGGGTGAAGGCGCGGGCCTCGTCCGGGAGCTCGCCGGTGGTCAGGACGTGTGCCAGGGCGTCGCCGGTGACCGGCGTGAGCAGCACGCCGTTGCGGTAGTGCCCGGTGGCCAGCGACAACCCCTCCAGCTCGGTCGGGCCGAGCAGCGGAGCGTTGTCGGGCGAGCCGGGGCGCAGGCCGGCCCGCGTCTCGGTGAGCGGCAGTTCGGTGATGCCCGGCACCAGCTCGTGCGCGTCGCGCAGCAGCTCGTAGACGCCGCCCGCGGTCACCGTGGTGTCCCAGCCCAGCTCCTCGCTCGTCGCCCCGACGACCAGCTCCCCGCTCTCGCGCGGCACCAGATACACCTGGCTGCCCCGCACCACGGCCCGCACGGTCCGGCTCAGGAACGGCGCGTACCGCTTGGGTACGGTCAGCCGCAGCACCTGCCCCTTCACGGGGCGTACGGGCGGCAGTACGTCGTCCGGGACTCCGGGCACTCGCCCGCTGAGGCTGCCGGCCGCGAGGACGACCTGGCCCGCGCGCAGTTCGGTGCCGTCCGCCGTGGTGACTCCGGCGGCCCGGCCCCGTACTACGTCGAAGCGCTCGGCCCAGGTCCGGTGGAAGACCACTCCGGCCCGCTCGCACGCGGCCACCAGCGCCCCGGACAGCCGCCGCGGGTCGATCTGGTGGTCGCCGTCCACCCGCAGCCCGCCGCGCACACCCGGCGCGAGCATCGGCTCCAGGCGCCGGCACTCGCGCCCGGACAGCCACTCGGAGTCCAGGCCGGACTGGCGTTGCAGGGCGTGCAGGTCGCGCAGATGAGCGCGGTCGTCCGCGTCCAGCGCGACGGCGAGCGTGCCGCACCGGCGGTAGCCGAGGTCATGGCCGGTCAGGTCGGTCAGCTCGGCCACGAAGTCCGGGTAACGGCGGGCCGAGGCGAGGTTCAGGCCGAGCAGGGTCTGCTCGCCGTAGTGCAGTTCCGTGACGGCGGCCAGCATCCCGGCCGCCACCTGGGCGGCGCCGCCACCCGGCTCGGGGTCCACGACTCCCGTCGTGAACCCGCGTTGCGCGGCCCGCCACGCCGTGACCAGGCCGATGATTCCGCCCCCGATGACAAGGACGTCTGACGTTCGCGTACGCGACATGGGCGTCCAGCCCCTCCCTTCGCCGGCATGACCCGGATCAGGTTCGTACGGTCGGAGGCCGCCAGCCTCCCTCTCAGCCCGGTGCGTCCGGGCTCCCGCGAGTGCTCTACGTTGGCCACCCTAGCCCGCCGCCCTAAGTCTCAGTAAGGGAGCCCGCGCCCATGCCCCGCTCGCTCGACGGCCTCGTCCTCGCCCCGGTCGCGGACCAGGCCCCAGGTCAGGTGGGTACGCGCACCCGGTTCACGTACCACGAGAAGGACGGCGAGATCTGGGCCGAGTACACGGGCGGCGACGTCGTACGCGGCCATCTCGTGGGCACCAGGGAGGGCGACCGGCTGGACTTCCGGTACGTGCAGCTCAAGCGGGACGGGACGACATCGTCGGGGCACTGCGTGTCGACGGTGGTCGAGCTGCCCGACGGGCGGGTGCGGCTGGCAGAGAGCTGGGAATGGGAGTCGCAGGCGGGCAGCGGGACCAGCGTGGTGGAGGAGCTTCCGGGCGAGGTTGTGCAGCAGGTCACTGAGCACGCCCCCTGACTGACAAATAGTCAGTTGTCTATGGTGATCAGGTGAGCGAGCAGACGCAGCAACGGGGCACGTCAGCGGCACGCCGCGTGGTCGTCGCCGGCGCGGGCATGGCCGGCGTGCAGACGGCGGTCGCCCTGCGGGAACAGGGCTTCACCGGCACCGTCACACTGATCGGCGCCGAGCCCCACCAGCCGTACGACAGGCCGCCCCTGTCCAAGGCCGTGCTGCTCGGCAAGGCCGAGGGCTCCGCCTTCGACGTCGACTTCGAGGCGCTCGGCGTCGAACTCCAGCTGGGGCGCGAGGTGCTGGGCGTGCGCCCCACCGAGCACCAGCTGGACACCGAGGCCGGGCCCGTCCCGTACGACGTCCTCGTGCTGGCCACCGGCGCCGAACCGATCCGGCTGCCGGGCGCGGAGGGCGTGCCCGGCGTGCATTTGCTGCGCACCCTGGACGACGCCGAGCGGCTGCGGCCGGTGCTGGCCCGCCAGCACGACATCGTGGTGGTCGGGGCGGGCTGGATCGGCGCGGAGTTCGCCACGGCCGCGCGCGAGGCGGGCTGCGCGGTGACGGTCGTGGAGGCCGCCGACCGGCCGCTCGCCGGTGCGCTGCCCGCGGAGGTGACCACGCCGATGGCCGCCTGGTACCAGGACAGCGGGACGGCACTGCGTACGCACGCGCGCGTGGACCGCGTCGAGCCCGGCGAGGTGATCCTCGACGACGGCTCGCGGGTGCCCGCCGGTGCGGTCGTGGTCGGCATCGGGGCGCGGCCCGCCACGGCCTGGCTGGCCGACTCGGGCATCGACCTCGGAGCACACGGAGACGTCGTGGCCGACGAGCGCCTGCGCACATCCGTACCGGACGTCTACGCGGTCGGCGACTGTGCCTCCTTCCCGTCGGGACGGTACGGCGAGCGCCTCCTGGTCCACCACTGGGACAACGCCCTCCAGGGCCCGCGCACGGTCGCCGCGAACATCCTCGGCGAGAGCTCCGCGATCTACGACCCTGTGCCGTACTTCTGGTCCGAGCAGTTCGGCCGCTTCGTCCAGTACGCCGGCCATCACGCCGCCGCCGACACGCTCCTGTGGCGCGGCGACCCGACGGGCCCCGCCTGGACCGTCTGCTGGCTGCGGGGCGACCGACTCGTCGCCCTGCTGGCGGTGGGCCGACCGAGGGATCTCGCACAGGGCCGACGGCTGATCGAGGCGCGCACGCCGGTCGACGCGGAGCTGCTGGGGGACCCGGGACGGCCGATGAAGGCGGCGGTGGCGTAGCACGTCACCCCAACAGGTCCTCCCAGGTGGACCGGCCTGACTTCCGACTGTCAGTGGCAGATGGCAGGCTTGTTTCCGTGACCGAGATTGACGCAAGAACCGATGCTCTCGTCCCCGCCTGGCTCACCCTCCCCGACATCGCCGAAATGCTCGGCGTCGAGGTGACCCGCGTCCGGCAGCTGGTCAAGGAGGGCCAGCTCATCGCCGTACGCCGTGGTGAGAACCGCGCGCTGCACGTCCCCGCCGCCTTCATCGACGAGGACAAGGTCGTCAAGGGCCTGTCCGGGACCCTGACGCTCCTGCGGGACGACGGCTTCACGGACGTAGAGATGCTGGAGTGGCTCTTCACCCCCGACGACAGCCTGCCCGGCACCCCCGCGCAAGCCCTCAGTGAGAATCGCGGCACGGAGGTGAAGCGCCGCGCCCAGGCGCTCGCCGTCTGAGTCCGAACCCACCGATCCGAGCACCGTCCGGCGCACGGGCCGGGGCCGCTCCATGGGCCACGGCCGAGGATGGCTGCGGCCCGAGGCCGGGAGCGGGACGCGCGCGTGGCGCACGGTGGGAGCACCGTGGAGCGGCATGGAGTGGCGTGGAGCGGCGGGGAGAACCTGCCGCTCCCGTTCGGGGCCGTAACCGGCCGCGGCCGGTTACGGCCACCGGCGCGACGGCGTCTGCGCAAGCGCGGGGGTTTCGGCCGCGTCGGCCGGTACCGCGCTGAGGTCGAGGCCGCCGCCGGAGGGAGCCGTCCCAGGGCCCGGGGTCGGGCCTCGCCGTACCGACGGCTGGGCCCGGTGCGACCGCGCCGCGGCCCACCACACCCCACCGCTCCGCGACGTCGCGCACCGCTCCGGCTACCGTGCCACCGTCCGGCACCCGCCCGACGTCACCCGTCCGGCAACCCGACCACAGGGGGCACCGTATGTCCGACACCGTCACCGCAGTCACCGCCCGCGCCCAGCTCGCCGATGCCCGGCTCTACCTCTGCACCGGCGCCCGCAAGCAGCAGGGCGACCTCGCGGAGTTCCTGGACGCCGTGCTGGCGGGGGGCGTCGACATCGTGCAGTTGCGGGACAAGGGCATGGAGGCGGCCGAGGAGCTGGAGCATCTGCAGGTCTTCGCCGACGCCTGCGCCCGGCACGGCAAGCTCCTCGCGGTCAACGACCGTGCCGACGTGGCCCACGTCGCCGGCGCCGACGTCCTGCATCTCGGCCAGGGCGACCTCCCCGTGCCCGCGGCCCGCGCCATCCTCGGCGCCGACGTCCTCATCGGCCGCTCCACGCACTCCGAGGCCGAGGCCTCCGCGGCTTCCGTCCAGGAGGGCGTCGACTACTTCTGCACCGGCCCCTGCTGGCCGACCCCCACCAAGCCCGGCCGCCACGCCCCCGGTCTCGACCTGGTCCGCCACACGGCAGCCCTCGGCACCGACCGCCCCTGGTTCGCCATCGGCGGCATCGACCTCGCCAATCTCGACCAGGTGCTGGAGGCGGGCGCCCGCCGTGCCGTCGTCGTACGGGCGATCACGGAGGCGGACGACCCGGGCGCGGTGGCGGCGGAGTTCGCCAAGCGGCTGCGGCAGGGGTAGCCAGCCCCCCTCGCCCCGCTGGGCACCCCGGATTTGCTGATGTTTGTCCAAGGCGTGGACAACAACCCGGCAAATCGGGCAAATGTCCGGCGTCCGGTTGGGGGACCGGGGCCCCCTGACTAACCTGCGAGTATGGCCCTCGGCACCGCATCCATCAGATCGGACCACGCTCGTACCGTGCGCGAGATGCTCGCGACCGGAAAGACGACGTATTCGTTCGAGTTCTACGCGCCCAAGACCCCGAAGGGCGAGCGGAACCTGTGGAACGCGCTGCGCCGGGTCGAGGCCGTAGGACCCGACTTCGTCTCCGTGACCTACGGCGCGGGCGGTTCCACCCGCGCGGGCACGGTCAAGGCGACCGAGGCGATCGCCTCGGACACCACGCTCACCCCGATCGCCCACCTCACCGCCGTCGACCACTCGGTGGCCGACCTGCGCAACATCATCGGGCAGTACGCCGACGCCGGGATCCGCAACATGCTCGCGCTGCGCGGCGACCCGCCCGGCGACCCGCTGGGCGAGTGGGTGCCGCACCCCCGGGGCCTCGCCTACGCCGCCGAACTCGTCGAACTGATCAAGGCGTCCGGCGACTTCTGCGTCGGCGTCGCGGCCTTCCCCGCGATGCACCCGCGCTCCGCCGACTGGGAGGCGGACGTCCGTCACTTCGTCGACAAGTGCCGGGCCGGTGCGGACTACGCGATCACGCAGATGTTCTTCGAACCGGAGGATTACCTTCGCTTGCGCGACCGCGTATCGGCCGCGGGCTGCGACACCCCGATCATCCCGGAGATCATGCCGATCGCCAGCGTAAAGACGCTGGAACGCATCCCCTCCCTCACCAACGCCGCCTTCCCGGCCGCCCTGAAAGAGCGGATCCTCACAGCCAAGGACGATCCCGCGGCTGTACGCTCCATTGGCATCGAGTTCGCGACGGAGTTCTGCGCGCGGCTGCTGGCCGAGGGAGTGCCCGGACTGCACTTCATCACGCTCAACAACTCCACAGCTACCTTGGAAATCTACGAAAGCCTGGGCCTGCACCACCCACCGCAGGCCTAGACCGGCCGTCCTGATATACGTCACACTGCGTAGGCGGCCACTGGGAGAGGGGCGTACATGGGCTGGACGGTCCTCTACATCGCATTCGGCGTCGTCGCGCTGTGGCTGCTGGGCGAGGTGCTGCTGCAGTACAAGGCGCGGCTGCGCTGGCGGCTGCTCGCCTTCGTCGGGTTCCTCGGCGTCGTGGTCGGGGTGCTGATTCCTTCCGTCATCGTCATCGGTCTGGGCGCGGCGGCGTTCGCGGTCGGCCAGACCTACGTCACGCTGTCGTTCCGCCGCGGCTTCTCGGCCGGCTGGGCGGTCTCCGCGCCGGCCCTGGGCCCGCTGGCCGCCGCCAAGCGGCGCCGCGGTGAGCCCGACCGTCACGAGCCCACCCTCGAGGTCTCCGACCTGGAGGCGGAGGGCGGCTACGCGGGCAACGACGCCAAGTACGGCCAGAACAGCGTCGGTTACAGCGACGACTACGACCGCGACGACGTGTTCACCCCGTCGCGCGCAGGTCAGCCCACCGCCGCCGAGACGACCTCCGTGTATGAGCCCCAGCCCCTGCCGGACGACACGGGCTCCTACGGCATATACGGCGGCGACCCCGCCTACGCCGCCGCCGACCAGAACTACGCGGCCACGGGTCAGCCCCAGGACCAGTACGCGACGGCCGACCAGAGCTATGCGTACGACGGTTACAGCGGCTACGACCAGCAGCAGTACGGCTACGACACCACCGGCCAGCAGCAGTACGCCGCGTACTCCGACCCGTACATCGGCACCCAGACCTACGGCGGCGCCTCCTACGACGCCTATGGCCAGCAGCAGTACAACCAGCAGGGCTACGCCCAGGACCAGTACGCCACCGGCGGCTACGGCGAGACCCCGTCCGGCGGCGTCTGGGTTCCGCAGCAGCGCACCGACGAGGCGTACGGCGGCGAACTCCCGCCCGAGCAGCAGTACCCGTACCAGGGCGACGGCCAGCAGCACGGGCAGGGTCAGGGGTACGACGAGCAGTACCGCTTCTGACGGCCCCGCGCGGCGCCGCTCACACCCGGGTCACTGAGAGCCCCGGAAGTCTGGCCCCTCCACGATCAGTCCCGCCACCAGCGCGCCCGACATGCCGGCGTGGGGGAGCCCGCCGCCCGGGTGGGACCAGCCGCCGACCGTGAACAAACCGGATACGGCCGTGCTGTTGGACGGGTGCAGCAGACGCCCCTTGGCCGCGGCCAGCGCGGGTGCCGGAACCGCTCCGCCCTCCGTGCCGGTCTCCGCCGCGATGTCGGCCGGGGTACGCACCTCGTGCCAGAGGAGCCGGTCGCGCAGGTCCGGCACGGCACGCTCCGCGACCGTGATCAGGTCTTCGGCGTGCCGGTCGAGGTTCTCCGGTTCCGCCCAATTCCGGTCGGGCTGTGCCGGCACCGTCGAAGTGAGCGTGATCGCCTCATGCCCGGCGGCCGGAATCAACGCCGGGTCGTCGGGCCGCAGGACGGTGACCGTCGGTCGCGCGGCCATGCCCCCGGCCGCTCCGAACAGGGCGTCCAACTCGGCCTCACGGTCCGCCGCGTGCACCACCGTGCGGTGCGCCATACCTTCCGGCCGGGCGCCGCGCAGCGCCAGCAGGACCGTCAGACGGCTCGCCGCCCCGCGCTGCGGCGCGACCTCGGCCTCGCCCCGCGGCGCCGTGCCCCGGACGAAGCGGTCCAGCACCCCGGGGGCGACCCCCGAGACCACGAAGTCGGCCTCCACGACCGAACCGTCGGCCAGTTCGAGCCCCGCAGCCCGGCCGTCCTTCTCCAGGACCCCGGAGACCTCCGCGCCGAAGCTGAACTCGACCTTCCGGGCCAGGCACCGCTCGTACACCGCCCGCGCCAACTCCCGTACGCCGCCCCGCACATACCAGATCCCGAACGCGTGCTCCAGATACGGCAGCACCGACGCGCTCGCCGGCGTCTCACGCGGATCCAGGCCGTACGCGAGCGCGTGGCTCTCCAGCAGGGCGACGAGCCGGCGGTCGCGCAGCTCCCAGGCGCCGACCTCGGCGAGGGTGCCGGCCCGGCGCGTGCGCAGGAACCGCTTGTGGGGGACCGCAGGGTAGGGCTCGCGCTCGGCCAGCACCTGCCAGTTCGGCCACAGGGGCTCCTCCAGCAGCGGCCTGCGCGTGCGGTCCCAGGCCTCGCGGGCGCGGACCAGGAAGTCGCCCCACCGGCCGCCCGTACCGGCGCCCAGCGCCTCGTCGAGGGCTGTCACGACACCGGCGCGGGAGGCGTTCGGCACCCGGACCTCGGTGCCGTCCGCGAAGACGTGCCGTGCGGACGGGTCGACCTGGACCAGCTCGACGCACGCCTCCAGGGGCTCCTTGCCGGTCTTGATGAACAGATCGCGGTACACGGCAGGGAGGGGGAGCAGCCCCGGGCCCGTGTCGAACCCGAAGCCGTCGCGCTCGAAGCGGCGCACCGCTCCGCCGTACGTCTCCGTACGCTCGTACACCGCCACCCGGTGGCCCGCGACGGCGAGCCGGGCAGCGGCCGCCATCGCGCCCATCCCGGCGCCGATCACCGCAATCCTTGCCATGCGTGGGACTTTACTTGGGCCTGCTTTGCGATGTTGGCGCCGGTCATTGCGGCTGACCTGCTTGTCTGCTGGGGGTCCGGGGGCTATCCCCGGGAGAATGCAGCATCGGCCGCCACTGACAACGGCTCCCTGACCTCGGGCGCAAGCGCAGGCAGCGGTCTCAGCCGGGCGGTTGACCCACCGCCTGGGCGAGCCGCTTCTCCTCCCGGCGCTCCGCCCTGCGGCGCAGGAAGCGACGGATCCGGGAGACCAGGAACAGGAGCAGCAGGAGCCCGCCGAGCAGCAGGACGCCCGCGATGACCGCCGCTACGACGGGGTAGAAGATCGCGAGCGTGATGAGGGCGCCGACCCCGAGGTCCTCGGCGATGCTCACCACGATGTTGCTGAACGGCTCCGGCGAGGTGTTGACCGCCATCCGCGTGCCCGCCTTGACCAGGTGGCTCACCAGCGCCGTGGAACCGCCGACCGCGCCCGCCGCCAGCTCGGGCAGCGACCCGCTCTGCCCGGCGAGCAGCGCGGCCACGACCGCGCCCGCCACCGGCCGGATCACGGTGTGCACCGAGTCCCACGCCGAGTCCACGTACGGGATCTTGTCGGCGACGGCCTCGCAGAGGAACAGCACGCCGGCCGCGATCAGTACGTCGGGCCGTTGCAGTGCCTCGGGCACCTCGTCGCTCAGCCCTGTCGCGCCGAACACGCCGAGCAGCAGGACCACGGCGTAGGAGTTGATGCCGCTGGCCCAGCCGCTGGTGAAGATCAAGGGAAGTATGGACACGGACGCGATCGTAACCAGTCGGCAACGGCGGGGCTTGGGGATGAGTGCGCAGTTCTGAGTACGCGTACCTAGTCGGTGAGTTGAGTACGCGCGCGGATGGGGCGCGACCTGCCTGAACGAGAGAGTTAGGGCACGGAGAAGGGGATCTGCTCCGGAACCGGCGACACGGGGCGCCGGAATCGGAGCGGCCCCGGATCCGCTCCTTCCGCCGGCCCGGCGTCGGCGGGAGCGAGACGGGGGACCCGGGGGAACGACCGGACGGGGGTCCAGGGGGGACACGGGGGAAAACGGGGGGAGCACGAGAAGGCGCCGGTTCGACAGTGGCCCGCGGGGGACGCGGCCACCGTCGGACCGGCGCTTTCGTGTGCGTACGACGGCTGCTGTGTCAGCGGCGCCCGCTCACCCGGCCCTGCAACAGCCGGGACAGCGCCGAGTGCACGTCGTCCAGGGAGCGCTCCGGCTGGAACGACTTCCAGTCCAGCGCGGCCACCAGGACCATGCCGACCAGGGCGGCGGCGGTCAGCTGGACGTCGATCTCCTCGCTGAACTCGCCGTTGTCCACGCCCTCGCGCAGCACACCCTCGACGACCGCGACGGCCTGCTGCCGGACCACCATCAGCGTGGACTGCCAGGCCCGGTTCGTCCGCCACAGCTCGGCGACGTAGAGCTGGGTGAAGGACGGGTAGCGGTCGATGAAGACCAGTCCCGCGCGGATCATCGCGTCCAGGGCGTCCACCTTGCTGCCGCCGTCCCGCGCGGTCTTCTCGGCCGCCTCCCGCAGGGACGCGGTGAGGAGTTCGACTCCGTGGCGCAGCAGCTCCTCGAAGAGGACCGACTTGCTGGCGAAGTTGTAGTAGACCGTGCCCTTCGCCACCCCGGCCCGTTCGGCGATCTCGTCAACGGTGGTGGCGGAGAAGCCCTGTTCGGCGATGAGTGTGACGGCCGCCTCGTAGAGCTTCTGCCGGGTGGCCTCACGGCGCGTGCTGCCGCCCGACGCGGCGTTGCTGCTTTCCATGGGCCTGATTGTCCCGCGCGCGTTCACAGGGTCAGCTCCGGGTGCAGCCGGTCGAGTGTCCACACCTGCCGGCGGCGGGCCGACAGGGCGGTCAGCGCGAGGGCGGCAGCGGTGAAGGCGACGAGCACCACGCACGCCTGCCACACCGGTTCCAGACCGCCGCCCGTGATGAGCCTCCTGAGCGCCTCCACGACGTAGCTCATCGGCAGGAAGGGATGCAGCGCGTTGAAGAAGCCCGGGCTGGTCTGCACGGGATAGGTGCCGCCCGCGGACGTCAACTGCAGCATCAGGAACGCCAGGACCAGAATCCGGCCCGCCGCCCCGAAGCGCGCGTTCAGCCACTGCACGATCGCCGCGAAGCACGCCGTCACCAGGAACAGGAAGCCCACCGTCCCGGCCGCCCGCACCATCTGCAGCCCGACCGCCCAGTGCAGCACCGACATCAGGGCCACCGTCTGCAGCACCCCGATCGCCACCACCGGCAGCCAGCCGGCCAGCGCGATCCGCCATGCCGAGGCGCCCGCGGCGAGCGCGCGCCGGTTCATCGGCGTGATCACCATGTACGCCACCATCGCGCCCACCCACAGGGACAGCGGGATGAAGTACGGGGCGAATCCGGTGCCGTAGTTGGGCGCCTTGTGCATGTCCCGCGAGACGAGCTGGACCGGGTCGGACATGACCTCGGTGCGCTGTTCGCGCGCCTTCTTGTCGTAGTCGGGGATCTGCTCGGCACCGTCGTGCAGCCCGTCCGAGAGCTTCCCGGAGCCGTCGACGAGCTTGTAGATGCCGCCGTTGAGGTCGACCGCGCCGGACTTGAGCTCGCCCACGCCGGTGTCCAGGTCCGCCGCGCCGGTCTTGGCCGAACCGAGGCCCGAGTGCAGCTTCTTGGCCCCCGCGGCGACCTTGCCGGCCCCCTGGTTCAGCTTGTTGATCCTGCTGACGGCGTCGTCGAGGTCCTCGGAGAGACGCGGTGCGCGGTCGGCGAGCGCCTGGGACTGCTTCTGGAGGGTGGCGAGGTGCTTGTCGAGCTTGGCCAGATCGCCCTTCTGGTCGGTGACCAGCGTGTTGAGATCGTCCGCGATCGTCGCCACGTCCGCGGCCGACTGCTTCGCCTTCTTCAAGTCGGAACAGGCCGGGTCGGCCAGGACCGCGTCCTCGCAGCGCGCCTTGTGGATGACGTTCAGCGCGTCGGAGGCCTTGTGGGCGTTCTCGGCGGCGGCCGGAGCGCGCTCGACCCAGTCGTCGAGGTTGTTGCGGATCGCGCCCGAGGTGTCGGCGACCAGCCGGGCGGAGTCCTCGATGGTCTTCTCGTTGTCCTTCAGGAACGGCCCGATCTTCCTGTCGACCCCGTTGACCCTGTCGGCCAGCGTCTGCGTCCCCTCCGCCACCCGTCTGGAGCCGTCCTCCAGATCGCCCGCGCCGGTGTTGAGCTTCTTCAGACCCGTGGCCAGCTTGCCGCTGCCCTTCTTGGCGTCCTTCAGCCCGTCGGCAAGGTCCTTGGAGCCCTTCTCCGCCTTCCCGATGCCGCCTTCGAGTTTGTCGGCGCCGCTCGCGGCCTTGACCGTCTTGCCGTGGATGTCGGAGAACGAGACGAAGATCTTGTCCAGGAACGACCGCGACGCCTTCGTGGACGCCGCCTCGCGCACCTCACTGAAGACCGTCCGTGAGATCTGCCCGACGATGTAGTTGTTCGCGTCGTTCGTACGCACCTGAAGTGCGCCCGTCTCCGGGGAGTCGCCCGAGCTGGAGGCGATCCGCTCACTGAAGTCGGCCGGCATGGTCAGCGACAGGTAGTAGGTGCCGTTCTCGACGCCCTTCCGGGCCTCGGCGGCACTCACCTCCCGCCAGTCGAAGACGTCGCTCTCGCGCAGCCCCTTGGTGATGTCGTCGCCGGCGGCGAGCTTCTTGCCCTCGACGCTCGCCCCCTTGTCGTCGTTCACGAGTGCCACGGGAATGCGGTCCAGACGTCCGTACGGGTCCCAGAACGACCACAGGTACAGGGCGCCATACAGCAGGGGCAGCACCAGCAGCGCGACCAGGGCGGCACGCGGCAGCTTCCCCCGGCCGAAGCGCCTCAGCTCAAGCGCGGCCAGCCTCGGCGAGCGCATCGGCGGCCTCCTTTCCGTCGGTTTCCTCGAGCGTGGGCGTCTCGTCGGCCGCCCGGGTCGACACCTTGACCGTCCCGTCGGGGGCCTCGCTGCACACCGCCACGACCGTGGTCCCGGCCTCGGCGATCGACTGCAACAGCGCCCAGACCTCGGCCCGTTCGGCGTCCGAGAGCTTGAGGTCGGTGTCGTCGACACCGAGCACGCGCGGGCGTGCGATGAGAGCCAGCGCGACGGACAGCCGCAGCCCCTCCAGCCGCTCCAGATCCCGTACGGCCGTACGCGAGCCCTTGGGCAGGGCGTCCAGGTCGAGCCCCGCCGTTGTCAGCGCGGTGTCGATCCGCTGCCGCTCCTCGGTCCTGCGCTCGCCGCGCGGCCGCAGCAGCCCGCGCAACGAGTCGCCGAACCGCCGCTGCAGCAGCGCCCGTTCGCGCAGGTGCTCGGCGACCGTCAGGGCCGGGTCCAGGTCGGTCACACCCGGGACATGGGCCAGGGCGCTGACGCGCCGTACCGCCGCCATGCGCTTGGGCAGCCCGGCCGCGCCGACGGTGGCGGACCCCTCGGTGGGCTTCATCCGCCCGGTGAGCGCGAGCAGCAGACACGTACGGCCCGTGCCGGACGGCCCTTCGATCGTGATCAGCGAGCCGGCCTCCGCCTCGAAGGAGACCCCGCGGAATGCCCATCCGCGGGGCCCTTCGAGGCCGAGACCCCGGGCCGTGACGCCGGCCGCGGCCACGGTTCCCCCCATCCCTGCCCCCTCTTCATTTGAACTGACTGGTCAGTGCAAAAACTAGCCCGAACTTTCGATCGAAGCAAAATCCCAGGTCAGAACGGATTGTCAGTGCCATACCTCACGATGGGCACATACGGCATCCCGTATCAGGGCGTGCCGTCACACAGACGACAGGAGGTTCGTCATGGCCAGCTATCACGCAGCAGCCGCCCGCCGGCGCCGCGCCACCGGCCCTGCCCCCTCACTGACCGGCCCGGCGAGCGACGTGCACCCCGTGCTCCGCCGGACCACGGCCCCGCCCGCCGCCCTCGACCTGCTTGCCCAGGCCCGTGCCGGACTGGACGAAACCGCCGTACTGGAAACGTCGAACGAGCGCTACGCCACAGCCCACCTCGCCGCCCTGCGCATCGCCGCCGCCGTACTCGCCGCGCGGGGGCGACCGGAACCCAACCCCAGGCGCCGGGCCCGCATCAGGAGCGCATGGGAAGTGCTCCCCGAGATCGCGCCCGAACTCGCCGAGTGGAGTGCGCTGTTCGCCTCCGGCGCCCGGCGCCGCGCCCGGGCCGAGGCGGGCATCCAGGGCGCGGCCAGCCGCCGGGACGCCGACGACCTGATACGCGACGTGGCGATGTTCCTGCGCCTCGTCGAGCGGATGCTGGTGCTCCAGCCGGTCCTGCCGCAACCGCGACCGGACATGGACGGGACGGACGGGGAGGGGGCCGAGGGTTCGCGTCACGCGCGGGACGACATGCCGGACGCGGGCTGAGAGGGGATCCTGGGCCTGCGCCGCGGGTGTTACCGGGGCTCCGGCGTCGGACGCCGGTACCCGGCCTGCGCCCGCGAAGTCCCCCGGTCCGGGCCCGCCCTGGGCATCACCGTCCGTCCGGCGAGACGGTCGGCGTCGCGCGGCACCGCGATGGGCGGGTGGGCCGGCGTAGGCAATAGGGTGGAGGGCGCCTGAAGCCTTCCCCACCCGTGACCGGGCGGCCCGGAGGCAGCCCGTTCGCTCCGCCGTGCAGACGGCGGTGCCGCGCCGAGGAGTCAAACGCCGTGTCGGACCCGATGCGCCCGCCCGTCTCCCACCACCACCCTCAGGGGACGTCGCTGCGCTCCGGCGCCTCTCAATCCCGCGCCTCTCTCCGTACCGCCGTGGTCTGGGAGGTCCTCCAGGACGCCCTGGACCGCCGGGTCAAGGCCACGGGGCGGCAGGCGCTGGACGTCCTGGACACCGGGGGCGGCAGCGGCAACTTCGCCGTGCCCCTGGCCCGCCTCGGTCACCGCGTCACCGTCGTCGACCCCAGCCCGAACGCGCTCTTCGCCCTGGAGCGGCGCGCCGCCGAGGCCGAGGTCGCCGACCGGGTGCAGGGCGTCCAGGGCGACGCCCACGGCCTCTTCGACGTGGTCGAGCGCGGCGGGTACGACGTAGTGCTGTGTCACGGCGTCCTGGAGTACGTCGACGACCCCGCCGAGGGCGTCCGCAACGCCGTGGCCGCCCTGCGCGCCGAGGGCGTCCTCAGCCTGCTCGCCGCCGGTCTGGGCGGCGCCGTGCTGGCGCGGGCCCTCGCCGGTCACTTCAAGGAGGCCAAGCAGGCCCTGGAGGACCCGGACGGCCGCTGGGGCAAGGGTGACCCCGTGCCGCGCCGATTCACCGCCGAGCAGCTCACCGGGCTGGTCGAGGGCGCCGGCCTGCGGGTGGGGGCCGTGCACGGGGTGCGGGTCTTCGCCGACCTGGTCCCGGGCGTGCTGGTGGACACCGAGCCCGGCGCTCTGGAGGCGCTGCTGAAGCTGGAGGAGGCCGCGGCAGAGCTGTCGGCCTTCCACTCCGTGGCCACGCAGCTCCACGTGCTGGGAGAGACGCGGGAGACCTCCGGGGCCTGAGCCGTTTTCCGTGAGCGGACCCCAGGGGCGCGCCGTTGATCAGGGGCTTGGCTGCACATGGAGTACGCCACAGGCCCCCCGATCGGACGCGCGGCGCCGTATGATCGAGGGAGACCGTTCCGGCATGACGGGTCGGCCGCTGGGGAATGCAGATCTCAGCGAGCCGGGACGTCCATGACGGAGCCCGGTTGGCCAATTGGCGTAGAGGGGCGGGTTTCACGGGGGCGATTCCCTGCCTATCCTGAAGGGACCCCCCGGGTCGCCCCGGCGACTGCACGATGAGGAGGACTCCGTGCCGCTCTCGGAGCACGAGCAGCGAATGCTCGAGCAGATGGAGCGAGCGCTGTACGCCGAAGATCCCAAGTTCGCGACAGCGCTTGAGGGAAGCGGGCTGCGTACGTACACCCGGCGACGGGTCTACCAGGCGGTCGCGGGCTTCCTTGTAGGTATCGCGCTCCTCATGGCTGGAATGGTCGCCAAGCAGGTGTGGCTGAGCGTGGTGGGCTTCCTCGTCATGCTGGGCTGTGCGGTACTCGCCGTGACCGGTTGGCGCAAGGCCCCCAAGCCGGGCGAGCAGCCCGCGGGTGGCCAGCAGGCGCGCCGCCAGCCACGTCAGAAGCGCTCCATGATGGACCGTATCGAACAGCGCTGGCAGCGCCGCCGTGACGAACAGGGCGGCCATTAGCTCGACGAGCATCCTGAACAGACGCAGGGGGTGACCACCGGTGGGTGGTCACCCCCTGACGTGTCCCTACGCCCGGTGACGTGCGTCCGGGTCCGGCTGGGTTGCGGTGTGCCTACGTCCGGCTGGGTGAGCCGGGCCCGGCAGCCCGAGCCCGGCCGGTCACCCGCGCTGACCCGGCGTGGAGGGCCTGCGCAACGTCGGGCGGGCCGAGGCGGCGCGCCGTTTGACGTTGGCCCACCAGTCCGACAGCGCCCAGGCGACCCGCACGCTGGAGCGTGGGGCCAGACGGGCGCGCAGGATCGTCGTCCAGGGGGACTTCGACTCGAGGTCGGACAGGATGCCGCGGACGTCCTCCGCCAGGCCGGCCGGCGGGAGGGGGCTGGGGGCGTAGAGGACCTGTTCCACCGCGTCGGCCACCCGGTGCACCGAGGCCGCGGCCGGTGGGTCGAGATGGCCCAGGCGGACGATGCGGGCAGCGGTCTTGCGGGGGGTCTGAGAGTCGTCCGGGGAGATGCCGAAGTCCCAGGCGGTGTCCGTGAGTTCCTGCCAGACCGCCAGCGTGTGGAGCGATACGTCCGCCTCCGTGCGACCGTGCCCTCCGAGCCGCACCGCTCTGGTCCGCAGCCGCCACAGCATCGGCGCCAACGGGATCAGCAGCGCCGCGGCCCCTCCCAGGGCCCAGGCCAGGATGACGTACCACTTCGGGCCGTCGTCGTCCGTGACGAGTGCGGCTTCCGGTGACTCGCTCGCGCACAGTTCCGGGTTCTGTCCCGCGCAGCTCTCGCTCGTCGAGGGCGAGGCCGAGGGCCCTGTGCTCGCCGACTGAGAGGGCCGCGCCACGTCCGGCAGCGTCGAGCCGGTCGTGTCCGACTGGGTGTACGACGGCACCGAACCACGGGTCGGCGTCGGCTCGAAGCGGGTCCAGCCCACGCCCTCGAAGTACAGCTCCGGCCAGGCGTGTGCGTCCTTCAGGCCCACCGAGACGGAGTTGTCGCCCTGCGGGGTGCCGGGCGCGAAGCCCACCGCCACCCGTGCCGGTATGTCCAGCGAGCGGGCCATCGCCGCCATCGCGAAGGAGAAGTGGACGCAGAAGCCCTGCTTGTCCTTCAGGAAGCGGGCGATCGCCTGCCGGCCGCTGCCGACCTTGACGTTGGTGTCGTACTGGAAGCCGCCCGTGACGGCGAAGTACTCCTGGAGCTTGACGGCCTGCTCGTAGGGGTTGTCCGCCCCCTCGGTGACCTCGCGCGCGGTCCGGGCGACCGCCGTGGGCAGAGTGTCGGGCAGCTCGGTGAACTCGCGCCTCAGGGCCGCGGGCGCCGCCGGTGCGTTCGCGAGCTGCTTCGCCGTCGGCTGCACGTCGAGGCTGCGCACGGTGTACGTCGCCCCGCGCGTGGTCTGGCGGCGGTCGCCCACGACCGTCATGCCCAGCGGTTCGTACCGCCAGTTGCCCGCGATGTCGACACCCCTGGGCGGGTACGGCATCGGCAGCCAGTTCTGCGCGTACCAGTCCGCTGCCGAGACGGTCGTCTCGACCTGTGAGCGCTTCACGTCCGGGCCGAGGCCGAAGGGCGTGGGGAACTCGTTGGGCACGGCCTGGATGCTGCGCTTGGCCGGCTGCCAGGTGGTGCCGTCGAAGTCGTCCAGGGAGACGATCCGCAGATACATGCTCGACAGGTCGGCCGTGTCGGACTTCAGGGAGAGGACCTCGCGGTCCTCGTCCACGTTCAGACTGTCGCGCAGGGACACCAGCGGGTTCACCGCCGAGATCGTGCCGCCGCTCCCGCTGCCGGAGCCGACCCCTGTGCCCGCGGGGCCCAGCAGGCCGCCGTTCATCGCGGGCAGAGCCAGCGGCACCGCCAGGGCGATGCCCAGCGCGACCACGCCGATGCGCCGCCCGGTACGGACCGGAGCCACCGCGCCGGTCGGCTCCCCGCCCGGCATCCGTGGCGCCCCGCCGAAGACCCGGCCCCACTGCGAGAGCCGGTCACGCCCCTCGGCCAGGAGCAGCATCAGATAGCCCGCGGCGGCGACCAGGAACCACAGCCAGTCCGCGCCGCCCTCGGACAGCCCCGCGGCGACCGAGTACAGCGCCAGCAGCGGCAGCCCGGCCGGGGCGGCGCTGCGGAACGTCACCGCCAGGGTGTCCACCGCCAGGCCGATGATCAGGACCCCGCCGATGAGCATCAGCCGGATGCCGTCCGACAGCGGCGCCGGAATCGAGTACCGGCTGACATCGTCCGCGCCCGTCTGCAGCAGCTCGCCGAAGTGGGCGAACGCCTCGGGCCCGGGGATCATCCCGATGATCGCCTGCTGGTTGGCAAAGGTCAGGGTCAGCAGCATCAGGGCGACGAGGGCCTGCGCCGCCACCGTCAGGGGCCGGGCCAGCGGCACCCGCCGGGTCGCCATGCCCACGCCCGTCTGGATCGCCAGCAGGAAGATCGCCTGCAGCAGCCAGGTGACCGGGGAGACCAGGGGCAGCAGGGCGCAGGACGCCATCAGCGTGGCCGCCGCGGCGCTCAGCGCCATCCGTGTCCGCCCGCTCATGCCCGTCCCCCCTCGCCGTACGTGCCGCTGATCGCGGCCGCGTCCGTGCGCGCACGGTCCGCCTGGCGCCACAGCTCGTCCAGCGAAGCGCCCCGCGGCACGCTCAGGGCTGTCCAGCCTGCCTCCCGCAGCATCCGCAGCCGCTCCTCGCCCCTGTCCAACGCGCCGGGCACATCGGTGGGTTCCCGCACCCAGGACCCGCTGTCCAGCACGAAGGCCACCGCGCCGCCGCTGCGCTGCCGCATCTTGGCGGCCACCGTCGCCTGCTCCTCGTCGAGGTCGCCGAAGAAGGCGACCAGCAGCCCTTCGTTGCCGCCCCGCATGACGTCGTACGCCCGCGACAGACCCGTGCCGTCCGAGTGGTCGATCACCGCGAGGGTGTCCATCATCAGCCCGGCCGCGTCCGCGGACTCCTGGCTCGCGCCCGCGAACCCGTCGGCGCCCTCGGCGGGCACCGAGCTGCCGGTGTCCGTCAGGAGCCGGACGGAGAAGCCCCGTTCGAGCATGTGGACCAGAACGGACGCCGTGCCCGACACGGCCCACTCGAAGGCCGAGTCGGGGCCCGCGCCCTGGAAGGCCGGGCCCCGGGTGTCCAGCAGCACCGTGCACCGGGCGCGCTGCGGCTGCTCCTCGCGGCGCACCATCAGCTCGCCGTAGCGGGCGGTGGAGCGCCAGTGCACACGGCGCAGATCGTCGCCGTAGCGGTAGCCGCGCGGGATCACGTCGTCCTCGCCGGCCAGCGCGAGCGAGCGCTGGCGTCCGTCGCCGTAGCCCTTCGCCTCGCCGCTGAAGCGCACCGGCGGCAACGGCTCCACGCGCGGGATGACCGTCAGGGTGTCCTGCGTCGAGAAGGAGCGGGTCAGCTCGCACATGCCGAACGGGTCGCTCAGGCGCAGCTGCAGCGGGCCCAGCGGATAGCGGCCGCGCAGGTCGGAGCGCACACGGTAGGACACCTCGCGGCGGCCGCCCGCCTCCACTCGGTCCAGGACGAAGCGGGGGCGCGGTCCGAGGACGTACGGCACCCGGTCCTGGAGCATGAGCAGGCCCGTGGGCAGCCGGGAGACGTTGTCCATCCGCAGATGGACGCGGGCCTCGCTGCCGGCGGGCACGCGCGCGGGGGAGAGCCTGCGGCTGCCCGCGACCCGGTAGCGCGTGCGGTACAGCACCGTCGCGCAGACCAGCGGGAGCACCGCGAGGAGCAGCCCGACGCGCAGCAGGTCGCTCTGCCCGAGGACGTAGGAGCAGATGGCGGCCGCGATGCCGGCGGCCAGGAAGGAGCGGCCACGCGTGGTCAGACCGGCCAGTGCGGTGCGGATCCCGCTCTTCTCACCGCGGTCCGCCTCCGCCTGGCCGGTCCCACCGGAGGTCATCCGAGCCTCCGCGGCGGCTGCTGGCCGTACCCCGGAGTGCCCCGGCCGAGGCCTCCGAAGCCGGTCTGCTGCTGGGGGGCGGCGGGCACCGGGGTGCGCTGCATGATCTCCTGGACGACCTGCTCGGACGTACGCCGGTTCAGCTGGGCCTGGGCCGTGGGCAGCAGGCGGTGGGCCAGGACGGCCACGGCGAGGGCCTGCACGTCGTCCGGCAGTGCGTACTCCCGGCCGCTCAGGGCTGCGGACGCCTTCGCCGCGCGCAGCAGATGCAGCGTCGCGCGCGGCGAGGCGCCGAGTCTGAGGTCGGGGTGCGTGCGCGTGGCGGCGACCAGCTCCACCGCGTACCGCCGGACCGGTTCGGCGACGTGGACGCCGCGGACGGCGTCGATCAGCTTCACGATGTCGTGCGCGTGCGCCACCGGCTGGAGGTCCTCCAGCGGCGAGACACCGCCGTGTACGTCCAGCATCTGCAGCTCGGCCTCCATGCTGGGGTAGCCGACGGAGACACGGGCCATGAAGCGGTCGCGCTGGGCCTCGGGCAGCGGATAGGTGCCCTCCATCTCGACCGGGTTCTGCGTCGCCACCACCATGAAAGGGCTCGGCAGCTCATAGGTCTGCCCGTCGATCGTGACCTGGCGCTCCTCCATGGACTCCAGCAGCGCGGACTGGGTCTTCGGCGAGGCACGGTTGATCTCGTCGCCGATCACGATCTGGGCGAAGATCGCGCCGGGCTTGAACTCGAAGTCCTTGCGCTGCTGGTCCCAGATCGACACACCGGTGATGTCGGACGGCAGCAGGTCGGGCGTGAACTGGATACGCCGGACCGAACAGTCGATGGATCGTGCCAGCGCTTTGGCCAGCATCGTCTTGCCCACGCCGGGGACATCCTCGATCAGAAGATGCCCCTCGGCGAGCAGTACGGTCAGCGAAAGCCGTACGACCTCGGGCTTGCCCTCGATCACACCCTCCACCGAACTGCGGACACGCTCCGCAGTGGCGGTCAGATCAGTGAGGCTCGCTCGATCGTCATAGGTCGTCACCCGGCCCTCCTCGGCCCGTTCTTTCCGGGCCGACGCGATGCGGACCGGCCCACCCCTGGAACACGGACACCACGCGTGAAACGTTCCGCGTGCTGCCACACTCGCATTCTTGCTGCCGTTACCGATTCGTGTCACTCGACTGTGGACAACTGTCCGCGATATGTCAGGGCTTAGGGCCTTTTGTGCGCTCCAGAGGCCGAATTGACAGCGAAACGACAGGCGCGGCGGAGGGTTACGCGGGGTCGATCTCGCGCAGCAGACCCGTCTTCACGTCGAAGACGAAGCCGCGTACGTCGTCGGTGTGCACCAGGAACGGCGAGGTGCGCACGCGCTGCATCGACTGCCGCACGTCCTGGTCGACGTCGCGGAAGGACTCCACCGCCCAGGCGGGGCGCTGGCCGACCTCCAGCTCCAGCTCGGTGCGGAAGTCCTCGGTGAGGGACTCCAGACCGCAGCCGGTGTGGTGGATCAGCACGACACTGCGGGTGCCGAGCTTGCGCTGGCTGATGGTGAGCGAGCGGATCACGTCGTCGGTGACGACACCCCCCGCGTTGCGGATGGTGTGGCAGTCGCCGAGCTCCAGGCCGAGCGCGGCGTGCAGGTCGAGTCGGGCATCCATACAGGCGACGATGGCGACGTGGAGCACGGGCCGGGCGTCCATGCCCGGGTCGGTGAAGGCGGCGGCATAGCGCTCGTTCGCCTCGACGAGACGGTCGGTGACCGTGCCGCGGTCGGCTATCGCGCCCTGGGGGCCAGTGGGAACCGATGCAGAAGTCGTCATACCCATGACGGTACTGGTCACGCCTCGAACGGACCCGTTGTGAGAGGGGACAAAGAACGCCATCGAGCCTTGTTGTGAGCTAACCCACAGGGGTGTCGTGAGTGCGCCCATACGAGCGAATTTCCGCGCAGCGCGGCAGCGGCGCAACCCGAAGCGGCGACGCGCAGGCCGGTTGATTGACCGCGGCAGACGGTGGACTAAAGTGACGCGAAGCGGGAGGCGAGGCTCCCTGCTGGACTGAATTCCCCGGAGACCCCGGCGACTTTCCGGAGATCTCCCCGCGTGCGCGGCGCGTACGTACGGCTCGGCCTCCTCCCGCTCCCGGTCGGCTGACGCTTCCGGCGCCGGCAGGCCTCCCCTTCACTGGGGGTCCCCCAGTTCGCCGGGGGAGGGTGGGGACCCGGCGGTGCGTGCACGCCCGCCGGATCTGAGAGGGCCCCTTGAGCCAGAGTCGACATGTCCCGGTGATGCTCCAGCGGTGCCTGGACCTGTTGGCACCCGCGCTGCAGCGGCCGGGAGCCGTGGTCGTCGACTGCACGCTCGGGCTCGGCGGCCACAGCGAGGCTCTCCTCGAGCGGTTCCCCGAGGCCCGGCTCGTCGCCCTCGACCGCGACAAGGAGGCCCTGCGCCTGTCCGGCGAACGGCTCGCGACGTTCGGCGAGCGCGCCAACCTCGTGCACGCCGTCTACGACGAGCTGCCCGACGTCCTGGCCAGGCTCGGCATCGCGCGCGTGCAGGGCGTCCTGTTCGACCTCGGCGTCTCCTCCATGCAGCTCGACGAGGCCGACCGCGGCTTCGCCTACGCCCAGGACGCCCCCCTCGACATGCGCATGGACCAGACGAGCGGCATCAGCGCCGCCGAGGTCCTCAACACCTACCCGGCCGGCGAACTCGTCCGGATCCTGCGCGCGTACGGCGAGGAGAAGCAGGCCAAGCGGATCGTGGCCGCCGTGGTGCGTGAGCGGGACAAGGAGCCGTTCACGAACAGCGCCCGGCTGGTGGAGCTCATCCGGGACGCGCTGCCGCAGGCCGCCAAGCGCACCGGCGGCAACCCGGCCAAGCGCACCTTCCAGGCGCTGCGCATCGAGGTCAACGGCGAGCTCTCCGTCCTGGAGCGGGCGATCCCGGCCGCCGTGGCGGCCCTCGACGTCGGCGGGCGGATCGCCGTGCTGTCGTACCAGTCGCTGGAGGACCGGCTGGTCAAGCAGGTGTTCGCGGCCGGCGCCGCCAATACCGCCCCGCCCGGGCTGCCGGTTGTCCCCGAGCAGTACCAGCCCCGGCTCAAGCTGCTGACGCGCGGTGCCGAACTTCCCACCGAGGAAGAGGTCGCCGAGAACCGGCGCGCGGCACCGGCGCGCCTGCGTGGCGCCGAACGCATCAGGGAGTCCATCGAATGAGGGGCGCAACGCGGGGGGCGGGGCGGATGTCCGGGTCCAGAAAACAAACCCATGAGTCGGAGAATCGCTTGGGGGAGGGTGAGTGAGTAGGAAACCCGAACTGAGGGGTCGGGCCGCCCGGCTCGCGCGGCTCTTCCCCGCGGGGATCGGGCATGCCGCCCGCGCCCCCTTCGTCCTCCTCGTCGTCCTCCTTCTCGGCGGCGGCCTCATCGGGCTCCTCGTGCTGAACTCCGCCCTCAGTGAAGGCGCGTTCAGACTCGACGACCTGCAGAAGGAGACGAAGTCCCTCACCGACGAGGAGCAGTCGCTCCAGCGGGACATCGACGCCTACTCCGCCCCCGAGGCCCTCCAGCGCCGCGCCCGCGAACTGGGCATGGTCCCCGGCGGCGACCCCGCCTTCCTCAACCCCGACGGCACCGTCAAGGGCGTCCCCAGCCCCGCGCCCGCCGGGCAGACCGCCGCGTACGACTCCCTGCTCCTCCCTCCCGAGGCCCTGGTCAGCGAGCCCAACGTGCCCTCGGCAGCCAGTGCGACGCCCACGACGCCGGCTCCCGAGGCCACCCCCGCCGTGCCTCAGCCCGCGGCCTCGTACGCCGAACCCCAGTACGCGCCCTCCGTTCAGCAGCCCCTCCCGTCCGCCCAGTCCACCGCCCCGTACTCGACCCCCGGCAGGTGACGGAAGTGTCCGACAGGGAACCGCCGCGCCGCCGCGTGCCCGGACCCGCGAAGCCCGCCCGCTCCGCAGGCGCCCAGCGGCGCCCCGGCCCCGGCGCCCGCCCGGCCCGCCGCCCGGCACGCCCCCGTCCGCCGGTCACCGGAGTCATCCGGCTCGGCAGCCCCCGCCCCCGGCTGCGCATGGTCGGCCTGGCCCTGACCCTCGTCCTGATCGCCTTCGTCGTACGGCTCCTCCAGGTGCAGGGCGTCGACGCCAGCACCTACGCCGCCAAGGCCGAGAAGAACCGGTACGTCGGCTACACCCTGGCCGCCGAGCGCGGGGGCATCACCGACCGCAACGGCGTCGCCCTGGCGGCCAGCGTGGACGCGTACGACATCACGGCCGACCCCACGCTGTTCGCCCCCGAGCAGCTGAAGGTCGACGACGGCCCCGAGCAGGCGGCCGCCCTTCTCGCGCCGATCCTCGGCCAGGAGCCGGAGAAGATCGCCCACAAGCTGCGGCCCGCGAACAAGAACCTGCGCTACACCCTGCTGGCGAGCCGCCAGACCCCGCAGGTCTGGAAGCAGATCAAGGACCTGAAGACCGCGCTGGCCACCAAGTCCGAGAGCGACAAGAGCACCGTCAACGTCCTCGCGGGCGTCCTGTCGGTCGCCAGCAGCAAGCGCGTGTACCCGAACGGCGACCTCGCAGCCGGGATACTGGGCTGGGTCAACTCCGACGGCAAGGGCGGCGGCGGTGTCGAGCAGCAGCTGAACAAGCAGCTCTCCGGCAAGGACGGCGAGATCCGCTACGCCCAGTCCGGCGGCCGGCAGGTCCCCACCGTGGGCTCCACCGAGACGCCCGCCGTGCCCGGCAGCGACGTCGAGCTCACCATCGACCGCGACATCCAGTGGGCCGCGCAGAACGCCATCACCAAGCAGGTCCAGGAGTCCAAGGCGGACCGCGGCTATGTGATCGTCCAGGACACCCGCACCGGCGAGATCCTCGCCATGGCCAACTCGCCCGGCTTCGACCCCAACGACCTCTCCGAGGCCAGCAGCGCGAACATGGGCAACGCGGCCCTCCAGGACGCCTTCGAGCCCGGCTCCACCGCGAAGGTCATGTCGATGGCCGCCGTACTGGAGGAGGGCGTGGCCACGCCGGGCACGCATGTCATCGTGCCCAACCGGCTGCACCGCGGCGACCGGCTCTTCAAGGACGACATCGACCACGACACCTGGTACCTCACGCTCAACGGCGTGCTCGCCAAGTCCAGCAACATCGGCACCATCCTCGCCACCGGCCAGCTCGGCAAGACCCAGCCGCAGTCCAACAAGGTCCTCTACGACTACCTGCGCAAGTTCGGCCTCGGCAGCTATACCGGGCTCGGCTTCCCCGGCGAGACCCCGGGCATCCTCGCCGTCCCGGACAAGTGGTCGACCTCGCAGCAGTACACGATTCCTTTCGGCCAGGGCGTGTCCATCAACGCGATGCAGGCGGCCTCCGTGTACTCGACCATCGCCAACGGCGGCGTACGCGTCGAACCCAGCATCGTGCGCGGCACCAAGGGGCCCGACGGGCAGTTCACCTCCGCCAAGGAGCCCAAGAAGACCAGGGTCATCAGCGCGAAGACGGCGAAGACGCTCGCCCAGATGCTGGAGTCGGTCGTGGACGACAGGGAGGGCACCGGTACCAAGGCGCGGATCCCCGGCTACCGGGTCGCGGGCAAGACGGGTACGGCGAACCGAGTGGATCCGGCCACCGGCAAGTACCGCGGCTACACGTCGTCGTTCGCCGGTTTCGCACCCGCCGACAAGCCCCGGATCACGGTCTACTGCGCCATCCAGAACGCCACCCAGGGCAACTACTTCGGTGGCCAGATCTGCGGACCGATCTACAAGCAGGTGATGGAGTTCGCCCTGAAGACCCTCCAGGTCCCGCCGACCGGGGCCAAGGCCGCGAAGCTCCCGGTGGCCTACCGGCCCTGACCACGACCCCGACCACCCTGATCAGCACCGAGCAGCCAGGAACCACCTCGTGACAACGATCACTCCCGACTCCGGGAACCAGGGCGACCCCCGCCCCTCACTTCGCTCCCGGGCGGGTACGCCCGGTACGCTCACCGCCGTGCCACACGCTGATCAGTCCCAAACCACCCAGAAGGGGCAACCCGTGACCTATCCGGGACCGCCCAGGCCGGCGCAGGTCTCCGCCACACCCCTCGCGGAACTTGCCGATCAGCTGGGTGCCACCGCGCCGGACCGCGCGGACGCCGTCGATGTCACGGGCATCACCCATGACTCGCGCGCCGTCCGCCCCGGCGATCTGTACGCCGCCCTCCCGGGCGCCCGCCTGCACGGCGCCGACTTCGTGACGCAGGCCGCGAGCCTCGGCGCGGTCGCCGTGCTGACCGATCCGACCGGCGCCGAGCGCGCCGCCGCGACCGGCCTGCCGGTGCTGGTGGTCGAGAACCCGCGCGGGCAGATGGGTGAACTGGCGGCCACGATCTACGGCCACCCCGGCCGCGACCTCCTCCAGATCGGCATCACCGGCACCTCCGGCAAGACCACCACCGCGTATCTCGTCGAGGGCGCCCTCAAGACCGCCCGGGCCACCGGTCTCATCGGCACGGTCGAGATGCGCATCGGCGACGAGCGCATCAAGTCCGAGCGCACCACCCCCGAAGCCACCGACCTCCAGGCCCTGTTCGCCGTCATGCGCGAGCGCGGTGTCGAGGCGGTCGCCATGGAGGTGTCCAGCCACGCGCTGGTGCTCGGCCGGGTGGACGCCTGTGTCTTCGACATCGCCGTCTTCACCAACCTCAGCCCGGAGCACATGGAGTTCCACTCCGACATGGAGGACTACTTCCGGGCCAAGGCGCAGCTGTTCACCCCGAAACGCAGCAAACTCGGCGTCGTCAACCTCGATGACGAGTACGGCCGCAGGCTCGTCAAGGAAGCCACCGTTCCGGTCGTCACCTTCTCCGCCGAGGGCCACCCGGACGCCGACTGGCGCGCCGACGACGTGGCGATCGGCCCCATGGACTCGACCTTCACCGTGATCGGCCCCAAGGGCGAGCGGATCGCCGCCAGATCGCCGATCGCGGGCCCCTTCAACGTGGCGAACACCCTCGCCGCCATCACCGCCCTGGCCGCCGCCGGCCTCGATGTACAGGCTGCCGCCGACGGCATCGCCGCCGTGCCGGGCGTGCCGGGCCGGCTGGAGCGGGTGGACGCCGGGCAGCCGTATCTCGCGGTCGTGGACTACGCCCACAAGACCGACGCCGTCGAATCGGTGCTCAAGGCGCTGCGCAAGGTCACCGAGGGCAGCCTGCACATCGTGCTCGGCTGCGGCGGGGACCGCGACACGACCAAGCGCGAGCCGATGGGCGCCGCCGCCGCCCGGCTCGCCGACACCGCCGTACTGACCTCCGACAACCCCCGTTCCGAGGACCCCCTGGCGATCCTCGCAACCATGCTCCAGGGCGCGGCGTCCGTGCCGGTGCACGAGCGTGGCGAGGTCCAGGTATTCGAGGACCGGGCCGCCGCGATCGCCGCAGCCGTGGCGCGCGCCGAGCCGGGCGACACCGTGCTGGTCGCGGGCAAGGGCCATGAGCAGGGCCAGGACATCGCCGGAGTGGTCCGTCCCTTCGACGACCGCCAGGTGCTTCGCGAAGCTATCCAGAAGACCCAGGGATGAACTTGTGATCGCCCTCTCTCTCGCCGAGATCGCAGAAGTCGTCGGCGGGCAGACGTACGACATACCGGATCCGTCCGTCCAGGTCACCGGATCCGTCGTCCGGGACTCCCGTGAAGTGGAGCCCGGCAGCCTCTTCGCCGCCTTCGTCGGCGAGCGCGTGGACGGCCACGACTACGCGTCGGCGGTCGTGGCGGCGGGTGCCGTCGCCGTCCTGGCCTCACGTCCCGTGGGGGTGCCCGCGATCGTCGTGGCCGACGTTCAGAAGGCCCTCGGCGCCCTCGCCCGGCATGTCGTACGACGGCTCGGCGCGACCCTCGTGGCCCTGACCGGCTCGGCCGGCAAGACCAGCACCAAGGACCTGATCGCCCAGGTCCTCCAGCGCAAGGCGCCGACCGTGTGGACGCCGGGCTCGTTCAACAACGAGATCGGGCTGCCGCTGACCGCCCTGAGCGCCACCGAGGAGACGAGGTTCCTCGTCCTGGAGATGGGCGCCCGCGGCATCGGCCACATCCGCTACCTCACCGATCTGACGCCCCCGAAGATCGGCCTCGTGCTCAACGTCGGCACCGCCCACATCGGCGAATTCGGCGGCCGCGAGCAGATCGCGCAGGCCAAGGGCGAGATCGTCGAGAACCTCCCTGCCGCGAGTGACGGCGGCGCCGCGATCCTGAACGGGGACGACCCCCTCGTACGGGCCATGGCATCCCGTACGAAGGCGAAGGTGATCCTTTTCGGAGAGTCCGGCGAAGCGGACGTACGCGCCGAGAACGTGCGACTCACGGACAGCGGACAGCCCTCCTTCATGCTTCACACACCCTCCGGGTGCAGCGATGTGACCATGCGCCTGTACGGTGAGCACCACGTGTCGAACGCGCTCGCCGCGGCCGCCGTCGCCCATGAGCTGGGCATGTCCGCGGAAGAGATCGCCACCGCGCTCTCCGAGGCGGGCTCCCTCTCCCGCTGGCGGATGGAGGTCACCGAGCGCCCGGACGGCGTGACGGTCGTCAACGACGCCTACAACGCGAACCCCGAGTCCATGCGAGCCGCCCTGCGCGCGCTCGCGGCGATGGGCAAGGGGCGGCGGACCTGGGCGGTGCTCGGCAAGATGGCCGAGCTCGGGGACGAGGCGCTCGCCGAGCACGACGCGGTCGGACGGCTCGCCGTCCGGCTCAACGTCAGCAAGCTCGTCGCGGTCGGGGGCAGGGAAGCGTCCTGGCTGCAACTGGGCGCATATAACGAGGGTTCGTGGGGTGAGGAGTCGGTGCACGTGTCCGACGCACAGGCGGCGGTCGACCTGTTGCGCAGCGAGTTGCGCCCGGGGGACGTCGTGCTCGTGAAGGCGTCCCGTTCGGTCGGTCTGGAGGGCGTCGCCGAGGCGCTGCTCGCGGGCGGTACCGAGGGTGAGGTTGCCGCCCGATGATGAATCAGATCCTGTTCTCAGGAGTCATTGGCCTCTTCCTGACCCTGATCGGCACTCCGTTGCTGATCAAGCTGCTGGCCCGCAAGGGCTACGGCCAGTACATCCGTGACGACGGCCCGCGTGAGCACCACGCCAAGCGCGGTACGCCGACCATGGGTGGTATCGCCTTCATCCTGGCGACGATCGCCGCGTACTTCCTGTCCAAGCTGATCACCGGCAAGCCGCCGACGTTCTCCGGAATCCTGGTGATCGGTCTGATGGCCGGCATGGGGCTGGTCGGCTTCCTGGACGACTACATCAAGATCGTCAAGCGTCGCTCGCTGGGTCTGCGGGCCAAGGCCAAGATGGCCGGCCAACTGTTCGGCGGTATCGCCTTCGCGGTGCTCTCGCTCCAGTTCGCGGACAACCGCGGCAACACCCCGGCCTCCACGAAGCTCTCCTTCGTGCAGGACTTCGGCTGGTCCATCGGCCCGGTGCTGTTCGTCGTCTGGGCGCTGTTCATGATCCTCGCCATGTCGAACGGCGTGAACCTGACGGACGGTCTGGACGGCCTCGCCACCGGCGCCTCCGTATTGGTCTTCGGCGCCTACACCTTCATCGGTGTGTGGCAGTTCCAGGAGTCCTGCGCCAACGCGCAGACCCTCAGCAACCCGGGTGCCTGTTACGAAGTGCGAGATCCACTCGACCTCGCCGTCGTCTCCTCGGCGCTGATGGGCGCCTGCCTCGGCTTCCTGTGGTGGAACACCTCGCCCGCCAAGATCTTCATGGGTGACACCGGTTCGCTGGCCCTCGGCGGCGCGCTCGCGGGTCTCGCCATCTGCTCGCGCACCGAGTTCCTGCTCGCCATCCTCGGCGGCCTGTTCGTGCTGATCACCATGTCGGTGGTCATCCAGGTCGGCTCCTTCCGCCTCACCGGCAAACGCGTCTTCCGGATGGCGCCACTCCAGCACCACTTCGAACTCAAGGGCTGGTCCGAAGTCCTTGTGGTGGTCCGCTTCTGGATCATTCAGGGCATCTGTGTGATTGTCGGACTGGGCCTCTTCTACGCGGGATGGGCAGCGGACAAGTGACCGACTGGCAGGGCAAGAACGTCACCGTCGCCGGGCTCGGAGTCTCCGGGATCCCGGCGGCCAAGGTGCTGCACGGCCTCGGCGCGAAGGTCACCGTCGTCAACGACGGCGACGACGCACGCGCGCGTGCCCAGGCCGCCGACCTGGAGGCCCTCGGCATCGCCGTACGCCTCGGTGACGGAGCCACCCTGCCCGAAGGCACCGAGCTGATCGTCACCGCGCCCGGCTGGAAGCCGGACAAGCCGCTGTTCGCGGCGGCTCGTGAAGCGGGCGTCCCGGTCTGGGGCGACGTGGAACTCGCCTGGCGGCTGCGGCGCCCGGACGCCGCGCCCTGGCTCGCCGTCACCGGCACCAACGGCAAGACCACCACCGTCCAGATGCTCGCCTCCATCCTTGAGGCGGCGGGCCTGCGCACCGCCGCCGTGGGCAACATCGGCGTCTCGCTCCTGGACGCGGTGCTCGGCGACGAGCAGTACGACGTCCTGGCGGTGGAGTTGTCCAGCTACCAGCTGCACTGGGCGCCCTCCCTGCGCGCCCACTCCGCCGCCGTCCTGAACCTCGCCCCCGACCACCTCGACTGGCACGGCTCCATGGAGGCGTACGCCGCCGACAAGGGCCGTATCTACGAGGGCAATCGCGTCGCCTGCGTCTACAACGTCGCCGACAAGGCCACCGAGGACCTGGTCCGCGAGGCCGACGTCGAGGAGGGCTGCCGGGCCATCGGCTTCACGCTGGGCACCCCGGCCCCGTCCCAACTCGGCATCGTGGAGGGCATCCTGGTCGACCGTGCCTTCGTCGAGGACCGGCACAAGAACGCCCAGGAGCTCGCCGAGGTCTCCGACGTCAACCCGCCGGCCCCGCACAACATCGCCAACGCCCTTGCGGCGGCGGCCCTCGCCCGGGCCTACGGGGTGCCCCCCAGGGCCGTACGGGACGGCCTTCGGGCCTTCACCCCGGACGCCCACCGCATCGCGCACGTGGCGGACCTGGAAGGGGTCGCGTACGTCGACGACTCCAAGGCCACCAACACCCACGCGGCGGAAGCCTCGTTGGCGGCGTACGAGTCCATCGTGTGGATCGCGGGCGGGCTCGCCAAGGGCGCGGTCTTCGAGGAACTGGTCGCCAAGTCGGCAAAGCGACTGCGCGCGGCCGTGCTCATCGGCGCCGATCGCGGCCTGATCCGGGAAGCCCTCGCGCGACACGCGCCGGAAGTACCGGTCGTCGACGTCGACCGGACCGACACTGGGGCGATGCTCGCGGCAGTCCAGGAAGCCCGGCGACTCGCTGTCGCCGGAGACACGGTGCTCTTGGCACCCGCTTGTGCCTCGATGGACATGTTCGCCAACTACAACCAGCGCGGTGACGCGTTCGCGGAGGCGGTTCGCGAACTCGGCGCGGGCGCCTGACGCGGGTCTCGGCCACTGCGGGTGCTTCGGGACCCTTGGAGGGACGCGTGACTCGGATGTGGCCGGACGGTACCAACCCCCACGGCGGGGCGGTGAGCGCCGATGCCCGGTAGCCGTACGGGAGGGCCTCCCGTCCAGCGGACCGTCCGGCGTCCCGTCGTTCCCCGGCCGTCGCAGGACAACGGCGTACGACGGCTCTACGTCCGCCTGAACAGGGCGTGGGACCGGCCGCTGACCGCGTACTACCTGATCCTCGGCGGCAGCCTGCTGATCACCGTGCTCGGTCTGGTGATGGTCTACTCGGCCTCCCAGATCACCGCGCTGCAGATGTCGCTGCCCGGGTCGTACTTCTTCCGCAAGCAACTGCTGGCCGCGGTGATCGGCACGGGTCTGCTGTTCGCCGCCTCGCGCATGCCCGTGAAGCTGCACCGGGCGCTGGCCTACCCGATCCTCGCCGGCGCGGTCTTCATGATGGCGCTGGTGCAGGTCCCCGGGATAGGAGTCGCGGTCAACGGCAACCAGAACTGGATCGCCCTCGGCGGCTCCTTCCAGATCCAGCCCAGTGAGTTCGGCAAGCTCGCGCTGGTGCTGTGGGGCGCCGACCTGATCGCCCGCAAGGAGGACCGGAAGCTGCTGGCGCAGTGGAAGCACATGCTGGTGCCGCTCGTGCCGGTCGCCTTCATGCTGCTCGGGCTGATCATGCTGGGTGGCGACATGGGTACGGCGATCATCCTGTCGGCGATCCTGTTCGGCCTGCTGTGGCTGGCGGGGGCGCCGACCCGGCTGTTCGTCGGGGTCCTGTCGGTCGCCGGCCTGATCGGCCTGGTCCTCATCAAGACCAGCGCGAACCGCATGGCGCGACTGCAGTGCCTGGGCGCCACCGAACCGCGCAGCGGAGCCGTCGACTGCTGGCAGGCCGTGCACGGCATCTATGCCCTGGCCTCCGGCGGAATCTTTGGCTCCGGGCTCGGTGCGAGTGTGGAGAAATGGGGCCAACTGCCCGAAGCCCACACCGACTTCATCTTCGCCGTCACCGGTGAGGAACTGGGCCTGGCGGGGACGCTGTCGGTGCTCGCCCTCTTCGCGGCTCTAGGCTATGCGGGTATCCGCGTGGCCGGACGCACGGAGGACCGCTTCGTGAGGTATGCCGCGGGAGGCGTGACGACCTGGATCACCGCGCAAGCCGTGATCAACATCGGTGCGGTGCTCGGCCTGCTGCCGATCGCCGGCGTCCCCCTTCCGCTGTTCTCGTACGGAGGGTCCGCCCTGTTGCCGACCATGTTCGCCATCGGGCTGCTGATCGCGTTCGCGCGCGACGAGCCCGCTGCGCGGGCAGCGCTTTCCGTGCGGCAACCCCGCTTTGGTAGAAAGCGTGCGGGAGGCGCCGGCTCCGGCCGGGCGCCTCGGAGATGGAACACGATGCGACGGCGTGCCTCGGCGGCGCGCTCGTCCGGAGAGCGGTGAATTTCGGTGCATGTCGTACTCGCCGGTGGGGGGACCGCCGGCCACATCGAGCCCGCGCTCGCCCTCGCGGACGCCCTGCGCAGGCAGGACCCGACCGTGGGGATCACGGCCCTGGGCACGGAGCGAGGGCTCGAGACCACACTCGTTCCTCAGCGCGGCTACGAGCTTGCGCTGATCCCCGCCGTGCCGCTGCCCCGCAAGCCCACGCCCGAGCTGATCACCGTCCCGGGCCGGCTGCGCGGCACGATCAAGGCGACCGAGCAGATCCTGGAGCGCACCAAGGCCGACGCGGTCGTCGGCTTCGGCGGCTATGTCGCCCTGCCCGGCTACCTCGCTGCCAAGCGCCTCGGAGTGCCGATCATCATCCACGAGGCCAACGCCCGCCCGGGCCTCGCCAACAAGATCGGCTCGCGTTACGCCGCCCAGGTCGCCGTCTCCACTCCGGACAGCAAGCTGCGCAACTCGCGCTACATCGGCATCCCGCTGCGCCGGACCATCGCCACCCTCGACCGGGCCGCGATGCGCCCGCAGGCCCGCGCCGCGTTCGGGCTCGACCCGAACCTGCCCACCCTGCTGGTCTCCGGTGGCTCGCAGGGGGCCCGCCGCCTCAACGAGGTCGTCCAGCAGGTCGCGCCCTGGCTCCAGCAGGCCGGAATCCAGATCCTGCACGCGGTCGGCCCGAAGAACGAACTGCCGCAAGTGCACCAGATGCCGGGAATGCCGCCCTACATCCCGGTAAGTTACCTGGACCGGATGGACCTCGCGTACGCCGCGGCCGACATGATGCTCTGCCGCGCGGGCGCGATGACCGTCGCCGAACTCTCCGCCGTCGGACTCCCGGCCGCCTATGTCCCGCTGCCCATCGGCAACGGCGAACAGCGGCTGAACGCCCAGCCGGTGGTCAAGGCCGGCGGCGGACTGCTGGTCGACGACGCGGAGCTGACGCCCGAGTGGGTGCAGCAGAGCGTCCTGCCCGTGCTCGCCGACCCGCACCGGCTGTACGAGATGTCCCGCGCCGCAAGCGAGTTCGGCCGCCGGGACGCCGACGACCTGCTCGTCGGCATGGTGTACGAGGCGATCGCCTCGCACCGCCGCCAGTAACCGTATGACGGAGGGCAGGGAGCGTGGCCGGACCGACGACCGCCGAGCGCGGTGAACGCCAGCAGGAGTCGTCCGACCCGCCCCTCGCCCGGCGGTTGAGGGTGCGGAGACTTCGTACGATGATCATTCTTCTCGTCGTGCTCGTACTCCTCGGCGCGGGTTCCGTCTGGCTGCTGTACGGCTCCACATGGCTGCGCGTGGAGCGCGTATCCGTCTCCGGGACCCGGGTGCTGACGCCCGCGCAGGTCCTCGAGGCCGCCGACGTCCCTGTCGGGAAGCCGCTGATTTCCGTCGACACTGACGTGATTGAGGCACGGCTGCGCCGGAAATTGCCCCGAATTGACGTGGTTGACGTGGTCCGCTCCTGGCCCCATGGAATCGGCGTCAAAGTGGCGGAGCGCACTCCGGTTCTGATTGTCCAAAAGGACGGAAAGTTCGTCGAAGTGGACAAGGAAGGCGTCCGATTCGCCACGGTTTCCGTGGAGCCGAAAGGCGTTCCCGCGCTGGAATTGACGGTGTCTCAGTCGAGCTCCGCCGCCGCGAGTCTGCGCCGCTTCGGTGAGGCCCGTCTGATGCGGGAGGCGGTGCGTGTCGCCGACGCCCTTCCGGACGCCGTCGCGCGGGGTACCCAGGTCGTCAAGGTCCGTTCCTACGACGACATCTCACTCGTGTTGAGCGGCGGCACGACCGTCGCCTGGGGGAGTGGCGAGAAGGGGGCTGCGAAGGCTCGCACACTCACCGCTCTCATGAAAGCCTCGCCGGATGCGCGGTACTTCGACGTCAGCGTTCCCACCGCCCCTGCGTCATCAGGGAGTTGACGCACATTCGCGCAGGCCAGCACCCTGGTTGGGCAGCGACATGGCTGATCACATAGGGTGAAAAGAAAAACGGGAGGTTCGGCGTGTTCGTTGAACGTGCGCCACTTGTCGACTTAGTGTCCTGTTCAGAAGACTTCAAGGAACAGACACACTGGTAACCCTAAACTTCAGGGTTAGGGTTCGGGTCGGCGCTACGGACCGTCCCATTCGGCATCAGTCGTCGCTTCACGAAGCAGAGGCTTCCCGTGATCCGGCGACCCGTAACTCGAGGCGAGAGGCCTTCGACGTGGCAGCACCGCAGAACTACCTCGCAGTCATCAAAGTCATCGGTGTCGGCGGCGGTGGTGTCAATGCCATCAACCGGATGATCGAGGTCGGTCTCAAGGGCGTCGAGTTCATCGCTATCAACACCGACGCGCAAGCTCTGTTGATGAGCGACGCCGACGTCAAGCTCGACGTCGGCCGTGAACTCACCCGCGGACTCGGCGCCGGAGCCAACCCGGCCGTCGGCCGCAAGGCCGCCGAGGACCACCGCGAGGAGATCGAGGAGGTCCTCAAGGGGGCCGACATGGTCTTCGTGACGGCCGGTGAAGGGGGCGGCACCGGTACCGGCGGCGCGCCCGTCGTGGCCAACATCGCACGCTCGCTGGGCGCCCTCACCATCGGCGTGGTCACGCGCCCGTTCACCTTCGAGGGACGCCGCCGCGCCAACCAGGCCGAGGACGGCATCGCCGAGCTCCGCGAAGAGGTCGACACCCTCATCGTCATCCCGAACGACCGGCTGCTGTCCATCTCGGACCGCCAGGTCTCGGTGCTCGACGCCTTCAAGTCGGCCGACCAGGTCCTCCTCTCCGGTGTCCAGGGCATCACCGACCTCATCACCACCCCCGGCCTCATCAACCTCGACTTCGCCGACGTCAAGTCGGTCATGTCCGAGGCCGGTTCGGCCCTCATGGGCATCGGCTCGGCCCGCGGCGACGACCGCGCGGTGGCCGCCGCCGAGATGGCGATCTCCTCGCCGCTCCTGGAAGCGTCCATCGACGGCGCCCGGGGCGTGCTGCTCTCCATCTCCGGCGGCTCCGACCTCGGCCTGTTCGAGATCAACGAGGCCGCCCAGCTGGTCAGCGAGGCCGCCCACCCCGAGGCCAACATCATCTTCGGCGCGGTCATCGACGACGCCCTCGGCGACGAGGTCCGGGTCACCGTGATCGCGGCCGGCTTCGACGGCGGCCAGCCGCCGGCCCGCCGGGACAACGTCCTCGGCTCGACCTCCTCCTCTCCGTCCTCGGCCCGCCGCGAGGAGCCCACTCCGGCACGGCAGACCGAGAGCCGCCCGTCGTTCGGCTCCCTCGGCAGCGTCACGCCGAAGGAAGAGGCCGAGCCCGAGCCGGAGCCGGTGGCCGACCTCCCGGTCGCCCCGCCGGTCCCGCCGTCGCGGACCTACGCCGACAGCGCGGCGGAGGAGCTGGACGTTCCGGACTTCCTTAAGTGATCCTTCTGACGTGATAGCACAGCGCGACACCGTGAGCGGCGCGCACTTCGCCTTCACCGACCGGTGGGGCGGGGTGAGCGCCGCTCCGTATGAGGAGCTCAACCTCGGTGGGGCGGTCGGGGACGACACCGACGCCGTACTGACCAATCGGGATCTCGCCGCCAAGTCGCTCGGGCTCGATCCGGGCCGGGTGGTCTGGATGAACCAGGTGCACGGCACGGACGTGGCGGTGGCCGACGGGCCATGGCGTGATCGTCCGGTGCCCGACGTCGACGTGGTCGTCACGGCGCAGCGGGGTCTCGCCCTCGCCGTCCTCGCCGCCGACTGCGTGCCGGTCCTGCTGGCCGACCCGGCCGCCGGGATCGTCGCGGCGGCGCACGCGGGGCGGCCCGGCATGATCGCCGGGGTCGTCCCGGCCGCGCTACGCGCGATGACCGACCTGGGCGCCGAGCCGTCCCGGATCGTCGCTCGCACCGGCCCGGCCGTCTGCGGACGGTGCTACGAGGTGCCGGAGGCGATGCGCGCCGAGGTGGCGGCCAGGGAGCCGACGGCGCACGCCGAGACGAGTTGGGGCACACCCGCGGTGGACGTGGCCGCCGGAGTGCACGCCCAGCTCGCGCGCCTCGGGGTGCGTGACCGGGAGCAGTCGCCGGTCTGCACGCTGGAGTCGGAGGATCACTTCTCGTACCGCCGCGACCGCACCACCGGGAGACTCGCGGGATATGTCTGGTTGGACTGAGAGAGCATGACAGACCGTAAGGGCGAACTGGCCGCGAACCTCGCAAAGGTGGAGGAGCGGATCGCCGCCGCCTGCGCGGCCGCCGGGCGCGGGCGCGAGGAGGTGACCCTGATCGTGGTCACCAAGACCTACCCGGCGAGCGATGTACGGATGCTGTCGGAGCTCGGCGTGCGTCATGTCGCCGAGAACCGCGATCAGGACGCGGCCCCGAAAGCAGCCGCCTGTACGGATCTCCCCCTCGCTTGGCACTTTGTCGGTCAGTTGCAGACCAACAAGGTGCGATCCGTGGTCGGTTACGCGGATCTCGTGCAGTCCGTCGATCGTTCCAAGCTGGTGACGGCGCTGTCGAAGGAGGCCGTACGGCAGGAGCGGGAGGTGGGCTGCCTCATCCAGGTGGCGCTGGATGCGGGAGAGAGCGCGCGGGGTGAGAGGGGTGGTGTGGCGCCCGGTGGGGTCGCGGAGTTGGCCGACCTCGTCGCGAAGGCTCCGGGGCTGCGCCTCGAGGGGCTCATGACCGTCGCGCCGCTCAGCGGGGAGTACGAGGGGCGCCAACAGGCGGCGTTCGAGCGCTTGATGGATTTGTCGACTGACCTGCGCCGGGCTCATCCGACTGCGAACATGGTGTCGGCAGGGATGAGTGCGGATCTCGAGGACGCCGTGGCGGCCGGAGCGACACATGTGCGCGTCGGCACCGCGGTACTCGGAGTCCGCCCCAGGCTCGGGTAACGTCGCCAAGAAGTCGGACCACAGCAGAAAATATGGTCAATGTCGCCGAAAGGCGGGCGTAACGACCGTGTGGATCGCAGGCATTTGGCAGTCGTCAGCCGATCCACCACAGAGCGGAGGACTCAGAGCATGGCCGGCGCGATGCGCAAGATGGCGGTCTACCTCGGCCTCGTGGAGGACGATGGGTACGACGGCCGGGGGTTCGACCCCGACGACGACTTCGAGCCCGAACTGGACCCGGAGCCCGAGCGGGACCACCGACGGCATGAGCCGTCCCACCAGTCCCACAGTGCACATTCGTCCCAAAGGGACGAAGAGGTGCGAATCGTGCAGCCGCCCGCGCCGCGTGAACCCGTGGCCCGATCGACTTCGCTCCCCGCGGAATCCAGCCGTCCGGCGCGCATTGCGCCCGTGGCGTCCATCACACAAGAACGCGCAAGCCTGGAGAAGAACGCACCGGTGATCATGCCCAAGGTCGTGTCGGAACGAGAGCCGTACCGGATCACCACACTTCACCCGCGGACCTACAACGAGGCCCGTACCATCGGGGAACACTTCCGTGAAGGCACCCCGGTGATCATGAATCTGACTGAGATGGATGACACAGACGCGAAGCGACTTGTCGACTTTGCGGCAGGTTTGGTGTTTGGTCTTCACGGCAGCATCGAGCGGGTGACGCAGAAGGTGTTCCTGTTGTCGCCTGCTAACGTCGATGTCACGGCGGAGGACAAGGCCCGTATCGCAGAGGGCGGGTTCTTCAACCAGAGCTGAGACGCACCACCGGAAACAAACGCACGGATCAGGGAACAGGGGAGAGGGAAGCACCAGTCATGAGCGTGGTTCTGCAGGTTCTCTACATCGCGCTGATGGTTCTCCTCATCGTGCTTATCTTCCGGTTGGTCATGGACTACGTCTTCCAGTTCGCCCGCTCGTGGCAACCCGGCAAGGCGATGGTGGTCGTTCTGGAGGCCACCTACACTGTCACTGATCCACCGCTCAAGCTTCTGCGGCGGGTCATCCCGCCGCTGCGTCTCGGGGGCGTGGCGCTCGACCTGTCCTTCTTCGTATTGATGATCATCGTCTACATCCTGATCACGCTCGTGCGGAGCGCGATGTGAGCGATGTGAGAGATACGGTCTTGCCGACTGCCGACGACTACGTTGAGGTGAAGAGATGCCGTTGACCCCCGAGGACGTGCGGAACAAGCAGTTCACGACCGTCCGCCTCCGAGAAGGCTATGACGAGGACGAGGTCGATGCCTTCCTCGATGAGGTCGAAGCCGAACTGACCCGCCTGCTCCGCGAGAACGAGGACCTGCGCGCCAAGCTGGCCGCGGCCACGCGTGCTGCTGCCCAGAACCAGCAGAACATGCGCAAGCCCCCTGAGGGCCCCGGCGGCCCGCAGGACCAGCAGCAGGGCGGCATGCCTCAGCAGGGCGGTATGCCCCAGCAGGGCATGCGCGGTCCTGGGGCTCCTGTCCCCGCTGGGATATCGGGCCCGCCGCAGCAGCAGATGGGTGGCCCCATGGGTGGCCCGCCCCAGCTGCCGAGCGGCGCCCCGCAGCTGCCCGCCGGTCCCGGCGGTCAGGGTGGCCCGCAGGGTCCCGGTCCGATGGGCCAGGGTCCGGGGCCGATGGGCCAGCCCCCCATGCAGCAGATGGGCGGCCCGATGGGCGGTCCTATGGGTGGCCCGATGGGCGGTCCCGGTCAGGGCGGCCCCGGTGGCGACAGCGCCGCGCGCGTTCTGTCGCTTGCCCAGCAGACCGCCGACCAGGCGATCGCCGAGGCCCGTTCCGAGGCCAACAAGATCGTCGGCGAGGCACGTTCGCGTGCCGAGGGTCTCGAGCGTGACGCCCGTGCCAAGGCGGACGCCCTGGAGCGGGACGCGCAGGAGAAGCACCGTGTCGCGATGGGCTCCCTGGAGTCCGCCCGCGCCACGCTGGAGCGCAAGGTCGAGGACCTGCGTGGCTTCGAGCGCGAGTACCGCACGCGGCTGAAGTCCTACCTCGAGTCCCAGCTGCGCCAGCTGGAGACCCAGGCGGACGACTCGCTCGCCCCGCCGCGTACTCCGGCCACCGCGTCTCTCCCGCCGTCCCCGGCGCCTTCCATGGCACCGGCCGGCGCGGGTGCCCCGTCCTACGGCGGCAACCAGACGATGGGCGGCGGCCCGTCCCCGGCTGCTCCGTCCTACGGCGGTCAGCAGCAGATGTCCCCGGCGATGACCCAGCCGATGGCGCCGGTCCGGCCGCAGGGTCCGGGCCCCATGGGCCAGGCCCCGTCGCCGATGCGCGGGTTCCTCATCGACGAGGACGACAACTGACGGTTGGTAGTACGCCGTAGACGCTGGCAGCGTTCAGGGCGGGGCCCCGGATTTCGATCCGGGGCCCCGCCCTTTTGCTACGCGTGTTCATGGAGTTTGCGGTGTTTGTTCGGAGCCGGGTGTGGTGTCCGACGCACGCAACGCCGAAGGCCCGTGCCCACCAAGATTCTTTGGTGGGCACGGGCCTTCGGTCGTGCGGCCGGGTCCCGCTACTGCTTGCGCAGGCGGAACGTCAGGGTCAGACCCTCATCCATGAAGGCGGAGCCGTACGAGTCGTCCGCCTCGCCCTGGGCGAAGTCCGTCGCCAGGACCTCGTCGGCGATGAGCTCGGCGTGGTCGCCCAGCGCCGCGATCGTCGCCGCGTCCGTCGCCGTCCAGCGCAGGGCGATGCGGTCGGCCACGTCCAGGCCGCTGTTCTTACGGGCCTCCTGGATCAGGCGGATCGCGTCACGGGCCAGGCCCGCGCGGCGCAACTCCTCCGTGATCTCCAGGTCCAGGGCCACGGTCGCGCCCGAGTCGGACGCCACCGACCAGCCCTCGCGCGGGGTCTCCGTGATGATCACCTCGTCGGGTGCGAGCGTGACCGTCTCGCCGTCGACCTCCACCGACGCCGTGCCCTCGCGCAGGGCCAGGGACAGCGCCGCCGCGTCCGCGTTCGCGACGGCCTTCGCCACGTCCTGGACGCGCTTGCCGAAACGCTTGCCCAGGGCGCGGAAGTTGGCCTTCGCGGTCGTGTCGACGAGGGAGCCGCCGACCTCGGAGAGGGACGCGAGGGATGTGACGTTCAGCTCTTCCGTGATCTGCGCGTGCAGCTCGCGGTCGAGGCCGTCGAAGCCGGTGGCCGCGATGAGCGCACGGGACAGCGGCTGGCGGGTCTTCACGCCCGACTCCGCGCGCGTGGCACGGCCCAGCTCCACCAGTCGGCGGACGAGGACCATCTGCTTCGACAGCTCCGGGTCGATCGCCGACAGGTCCGGCTCGGGCCAGGACGCCAGGTGCACCGACTCCGGCGCGTCCGGGGTCACCGGCACGATCAGGTCCTGCCAGACCCGCTCGGTGATGAACGGGGTCAGCGGGGCCATCAGCTTGGTGATCGTCTCGACGACCTCGTGCAGGGTGCGCAGGGCCGCCTTGTCGCCCTGCCAGAAGCGGCGACGCGAGCGGCGGACGTACCAGTTCGACAGGTCGTCGACGAACGCCGAGAGCAGCTTGCCGGCGCGCTGGGTGTCGTACGCCTCCAGGGACTGGGTCACCTGGTCGGTCAGCGCGTGCAGTTCGGACAGCAGCCAGCGGTCCAGGACCGGGCGGTCGGCGGGGGCCGGGTCGGCCGCGGACGGCGCCCAGTTCGACGTACGGGCGTACAGGGCCTGGAAGGCGACCGTGTTCCAGTACGTCAGGAGCGTCTTGCGGACGACCTCCTGGATCGTGCCGTGGCCCACGCGGCGTGCCGCCCACGGGGAGCCGCCGGCCGCCATGAACCAGCGCACCGCGTCCGCGCCGTGCTGGTCCATCAGCGGGATCGGCTGCAGGATGTTGCCCAGGTGCTTGGACATCTTGCGGCCGTCCTCGGCGAGGATGTGGCCGAGGCAGACCACGTTCTCGTACGACGACTTGTCGAAGACCAGGGTGCCGACCGCCATCAGCGTGTAGAACCAGCCGCGGGTCTGGTCGATGGCCTCGGAGATGAACTGCGCCGGATACCGGCTCTCGAACAGCTCCTTGTTCTTGTACGGGTAGCCCCACTGCGCGAACGGCATCGAACCCGAGTCGTACCAGGCGTCGATGACCTCCGGCACGCGCGTGGCCGTCTTGGCGCACTGCGGGCAGGCGAAGGTCACGTCGTCGATGTATGGGCGGTGCGGGTCCAGCGCGGACTGGTCGGTGCCCGTGAGCTCGGTGAGCTCCGCGCGGGAGCCGACGACCGTGAGGTGGTCGTCCTCGCAGCGCCAGATCGGCAGCGGGGTGCCCCAGTAGCGGTTGCGGGACAGCGCCCAGTCGATGTTGTTGTTCAGCCAGTCGCCGTACCGGCCGTGCTTGACCGTGTCCGGGAACCAGTTGGTCTTCTCGTTCTCCTGGAGGAGGCGGTCCTTGATGGCGGTGGTGCGGATGTACCAGGACGGCTGCGCGTAGTACAGGAGCGCGGTGTGGCAGCGCCAGCAGTGCGGATAGCTGTGCTCGTACGGGATGTGCTTGAAGAGCAGACCGCGCTGCTGGAGGTCCTCGGTGAGCTTTTCGTCCGCCTTCTTGAAGAAGACGCCGCCGACCAGCGGGACGTCCTCCTCGAAGGTGCCGTCCGGGCGGACCGGGTTCACGACGGGCAGCCCGTACGACCGGCAGACCTTGAGGTCGTCCTCACCGAAGGCGGGGGACTGGTGGACCAGACCCGTACCGTCCTCGGTCGTGACGTACTCCGCGTTGACCACGTAGTGCGCCTCGGCGGGGAACTCGACGAGTTCGAAGGGCCGCTGATAGTTCCAGCGCTCCATCTCGGCGCCGGTGAAGGTCTGGCCGGTGGTCTCCCAGCCCTCGCCGAGGGCCTTGGCGACCAGCGGCTCGGCGACGACGAGCTTCTCCTCGCCGTTCGTCGCGACGACGTAGGTGACCTCGGGGTGGGCGGCGACCGCCGTGTTGGAGACGAGGGTCCAGGGCGTGGTCGTCCACACCAGGAGCGCGGCCTCGCCGGCGAGCGGGCCGGAGGTGAGCGGGAAGCGGACGAACACGGACGGGTCCACGACCGTCTCGTAGCCCTGCGCCAGCTCGTGGTCGGACAGGCCGGTGCCGCAGCGGGGGCACCAGGGGGCGACGCGGTGGTCCTGGACGAGGAGGCCCTTGTTGAAGATCTCCTTGAGGGACCACCAGACGGACTCGATGTACTCGGGCTCCATCGTGACGTAGGCGTCGTCGAGGTCGACCCAGTAGCCCATGCGGGTCGTCAGGTCGGCGAAGGCGTCGGTGTGGCGCAGCACGGAGTCGCGGCACTTGGCGTTGAACTCGGCGATGCCGAACGCCTCGATGTCCTTCTTGCCGCTGAAGCCGAGCTCCTTCTCGACCGCCAGCTCCACCGGCAGGCCGTGGCAGTCCCAGCCGGCCTTGCGGGCCACGTGGTAGCCGCGCATGGTGCGGAAGCGGGGGAAGACGTCCTTGAAGACGCGGGCCTCGATGTGGTGGGCGCCGGGCATGCCGTTGGCAGTGGGCGGGCCCTCGTAGAACACCCACTCGGGGCGGCCCTCGGACTGGTCCAGGCTCTTGGCGAAGATCTTCTGCTCGCGCCAGAAGTCGAGCACGGCGTGCTCGAGGGCGGGCAGGTCGACCTGGGCGGGTACCTGGCGGTACGTCGGCGTTGTCATCAGCGAGCTTCCTCCGGCGGACTTGCTGCCTTCCGTCCGGAGGGACGAGAGCCGAGTCTTTCCGTACGCCGGTTTCGGCGCGCTCCCGCGGTACCACCCTCCTTGGCCCTCCGGCGCGGGGTGTGCGTCGGTGAGCCCCCTCATTGGGGTCGCGATGCCGGTTCTACCGGCCGCTGCTGTTGGGCTGCGGCTTTCTTCCGACGGCTCCGGGGTGATCTTCACGTCGCGCCGGCCCCCGGGCTTCCACCGTCCCCGGGTCGCTCTGGGCTGCGTACGCCGCTACTCGTCCCCATCCATGCTTTTCGCTCCGCCCAGTGTACGGCGCCGCGGGGACAGCGGCCGACCGGATTTTCGGGCCCTGGGGGCGGGGATCGTGTCCGAGCCGGGATGACCCGAATGGAGCGGTACGTCTGTTCGGATTTTGGGACGTCCGGCTCGTCTGCATACCCCGCGGGGAGCTGGGCACAACGGATGCAGGTCTGTCGCGCTGCATGCGCGAGGCGGGCGAATCGGGCGGTGTGCCCCGTTGCCGCGGGACTCAAGTCGATTTATCGTCCCAGCACGATTCGCGAGCAAGATCACAATATGTGAAGGGGCCGCGGCATGGTGGCGAAGAAGACCGCCGTACAGCAGTCGGCGTCGGGCAGGTCCACCAATGCGAGTGCCTCCGGCGGATTGGGTGGCTCTGGTGGGGTGGGTGTTTCCGGTGGGGCGGGTGCGGAGGCCTTCGCCGGGGCGGGTGTGGGTGCGGAGGCCTTCGGCGGTGTAGGTGGTTCTGGTGGGGCGGGTGCTTCCGCCGGAGTGCTGGCCTCCGGCGGGGTGGGTGCCTCCGGCGGGGTGATGGCCGCCGACGGTGCGGCCAAGAGTGTGGGTGGGAAGAAGAGTGCGCGGGGAGGGGCCGCGGGGGCGCGGGACGGGAAGCCGGTGAAGACGGTCCGGGGGGTTGGCGGGGGTGGGGCGGGGGAGTCGGGCTCCGCCGCCAAGGAGGGCGCTTCGAAGAGGGGTGCTTCGGAGGGGGCCGGTGAGCCGGCGGCGGGGAAGGGTGGGAAGGGGAAGGGCTCGAAGGCGGGCAAGGGGGCGGCTGCTGAGAAGGCGGTCACGACGGCGGGGGTGGACACCGGGGCTGCGGCGAAGAGGGCGGGGGCCAAGACGGCCGAAGCGAAGGCGCCGGGGAGCAAGGGGGCGTCCGTTCAGGGTGCGGTGGCCGAGAAAGCGGTGGTCAGGGAGTCTGCGGGTAAGGCTGCGGGGTCCAAGAAGGCGCGGTCCAAGAAGGCCGTGTCCGGGGGCAAGGCAGCCGAGGGATCGGCGGCACGAGAGGCGTTGGGAGAGAAGGCGGTCGCCATGGAAGCGGCAGCCGAGGGCACTGCGGGCAAGAAGGCAGCGGCCCGGAAGAGCGCGGCTGAGAAGGCCGCAGCCAGGACAAGCACGTCCAAGAAGGCCGTGGCCAAGGAAGGTGCCGCCAAGAAGGTGGCCGTGAAAGTGACCGTTGCAGACGAAGCGACCGGGGAGCTGGCGCCCAAGAGGGCGGCTGGGCGCGTCTCGGCCGGTAAGACGGCGGCTGGTGGGAAGGCAGCCGGTCGGCAAAAGGCTGCGAAGAAGGCGATCAGTCAGGTGGCGGGCGGGAAGGCAACGGGCGGGAAGGCCGCGCCCGGCAAGAAGGCGACCCAGGAGGTGTCTGCCGGGACGACGTCGGCCGGTAAGGGGACGACTGGCGAGGCAGGGGCGGGGAAGAGAGCGGCAGGGAAGCAAACGCCTCGCAGGGCAGCGGCCACTAGGAAGGCGACGGGCCGGGTAGCGGCCGGGGAGACAACGGCCGGTAAGGCGTCGGCCGGCAAGGGGGCGACCGACCAGGTAGCGGTCGGCGCGAAGGCGGCTGGGAAGAAATCGGCCGGCAAGGGGACGGCCGGCAAGGCTGCGGCCCATAAGAAGGTGACCGGTCAGGTAGGCGCCGGCGAGGAGGCGGTCGGCTCAGTGGCGGTCGATCAGGAAGGTGCCCGGCAGGGAGTGGTCGGTGCGAAGGCGGCGGGCAAGAAGGCCGTTCAGGAAGGGGAGGCGGCCGGGAAGGGTGCCCGTAAGAAGGCGGCCGGGCGGGTGGAGGTCGGTGAGGAGGGGGCCGGCTCAGTGGCTGCTGGTCAGGTCGGTGCGAAGGCGGCCGGTAAGAAGGGCGTTCAGGAAGGGGAGGCGGCCGGGAAGGGTGCCCGTAAGAAGGCGGCCGGGCGGGTAGTGGTCGGCGAGGAGGCGGTCGGCTCAGTGGCGGTCGATCAGGAGGGTGCCCGGCAGGGAGTGGTCGGTGCGAAGGCGGCCGGTAAGAAGGGCGTTCAGGAAGGGGAGGCGGCCGGGAAGGGCGCCCGTAAGAAGGCGGCCGGGCGGGTGGAGGTCGGCGAGGAGGCGGCCGGCTCAGTGGCCGCTGGTCAGGTCGGTGCGAAGGCGGCCGGTAAGAAGGCCGTCCGGGAACGGGAGGCGGCCGGGAAGGGCGTTCGCAAGAAGGTGAGCGGGCGGGTAGGGGACGGCAAGAAGGCGGTCGGTGGGGCGGGGCGCTCCGGTGGGGGCGTTGAGGAGGGCGGCGTGGTGGAGAAGGGCGCGTCCAAGGGGAGCGTGGGTGCGGCCGGGAAGCGTGCGGGCGCCAAGAGCAGGGCCAAGAAGGCGGGCGCGGCGCAGGCCGCGGAGCAGACGGGAGCCACGACAGTGGTTGCGAAGAAGACTCCTGGCACGGCCACGGCGGCCAAGACCGCCGTTCCCAAGGCACGCGTCGTCGCGGCGGTGGAGCCCGGCGAGCTCGCGGTGCGCCCCGGCGAGGACCCCTGGACCCCGGAGGAGGTCGATGAGGCCCGCGCCGAGCTGATGGCCGAGGCGACGCGGCTGCGCGAGGAGCTCACCTCGTCCGAGCAGTCCCTAGTGGGCCTGATGCGGGACTCCGGGGACGGTGCCGGCGACGACCAGGCGGACACCGGCGCCAAGAACATCACGCGGGAGCACGAGCTGGCGCTCGCCGCCAACGCGCGCGAGATGCTCGAACAGACCGAGCGGGCTCTGGAGCGGCTCGACGCGGGCACGTACGGCCTGTGCGAGAACTGCGGCAACCCGATCGGCAAGGCACGCATGCAGGCCTTCCCGCGCGCGACCCTGTGCGTCGAGTGCAAGCAGAAGCAAGAACGCCGGTACTGACCGGTAGGCGGGTGCCGCCGGACGTGCCGTACTCTCGTCCTCAGTCAGGTACCTAGGTTGAGGGACTCACGTGGCAGAGGCGGAGCGCATCATCGGTACGCCGGACACCCCAGAGGCGGCGGGAGCAGAGCCGGAGCATTCCGACGGGAGCACGACGGATACCGGTGACGCCGGGAACACCGCCGAGCGGCCGCGCGGCCGGCGCCGGATCGCCGTGCTGTTCGGCGTGGCCGCGTTCGCGTACGCCCTCGACCTGATCAGCAAGATGATCGTGGTGGCCAAGCTGGAGCACCAGCCGCCGATCGAGATCATCGGGGACTGGCTGAAGTTCGAGGCGATCCGCAACGCGGGCGCCGCCTTCGGCTTCGGCGAGGCCTTCACCGTGATCTTCACGGTGATCGCGGCGGCCGTGATCGTGGTGATCGCCCGGCTCGCCCGCAAGCTGTACAGCCTGCCCTGGGCGATCGCGCTCGGCCTCCTGCTCGGCGGTGCGCTCGGCAACCTCACCGACCGGATCTTCCGCTCGCCGGGCGTCTTCGAGGGCGCGGTCGTCGACTTCATCGCGCCCAAGCACTTCGCGGTGTTCAACCTGGCCGACTCGGCGATCGTGTGCGGCGGCATCCTGATCGTGCTGCTCTCGTTCAGGGGGCTGGACCCGGACGGGACCGTCCACAAGGACTGAGTCCGCCGGGGCCGGCACCAGGGCCGCCCGGCCTGAGTTATCCACAGGCTCCGTACGGGGGTGTCCGGCCCGTCCGGCATACTCGACGGGTGAGTACGATTCCCGAGATCCGCACCCTGCCCGTGCCCGACGGCCTGGAGGGCGAGCGTGTAGACGCCGCCATCTCCCGCATGTTCGGCTTCTCCCGTACCAAGGCCGCGGAGCTTGCCGCGGCGGGGAAGGTCACGGTCGACGGCTCGGTGGTCGGGAAGTCCGAGCGGGTGCACGGCGGGGCCTGGCTCGAGGTGGAGATGCCGCAGGCACCCGCCCCGGTGCAGGTCGTCGCCGAGCCGGTCGAGGGCATGGAGATCGTGCACGACGACGATGACGTGGTCGTGATCGTCAAGCCGGTCGGCGTCGCCGCGCATCCGTCGCCGGGCTGGAGCGGCCCCACGGTGATCGGCGGCCTGGCCGCTGCCGGGTACCGCATCTCGACGTCCGGCGCCGCCGAGCGCCAGGGCATCGTGCACAGGCTCGACGTGGGCACCTCCGGCCTGATGGCCGTCGCCAAGTCGGAGCATGCGTACACGTCGCTCAAGCGCCAGTTCAAGGAGCGCACGGTCGACAAGCGCTACCACACGCTCGTCCAGGGCCACCCCGACCCGACGAGCGGCACCATCGACGCGCCCATCGGCCGCCACCCCAACCACGACTACAAGTGGGCGGTCACGGCCGACGGCAAGCCCTCGATCACGCACTACGACCTCATCGAGGCGTTCCGCGCGGCCTCCCTGCTCGACGTGAAGCTGGAGACCGGCCGCACCCACCAGATCCGCGTCCACATGGCCGCCCACCGGCACCCCTGCGTCGGCGACCTCACCTACGGCGCCGACCCGACGCTCGCCAAGCGGCTGCGGCTGACCCGCCAGTGGCTGCACGCCGTAAGGCTCGGCTTCGAGCACCCCGGGGACGGCCAGTGGGTCGAGTTCGAGAGCGACTACCCCGCCGACCTGCAGAAGGCCCTGGACCAGGTCCGCGAGGAGACGTGGGCATGAGCGCTCCGTCGCACGACCCGTCGTACGCCGTGCGGGTCGCCGACGACCCCGCCGACCGCGAGGCCTGCTTCGCGGTGCGCAAGGAGGTCTTCGTCGTCGAGCAGGGCGTCCCGCAGGAGATCGAGTACGACGCCTACGACGCGGGTGCCGTGCATGTGCTCGCGGTCCGCGAGGACGGGACGCCGCTCGGCACCGGGCGGCTGCTGCACGGGGAGGCGGCCGCGGCGAAGGTCGACGGTGATTCGTTCGTGGGCTCGCTCGGCCGGCTCGCCGTGCATCAGGCGGCGCGCGGCCTCGGCGTCGGGGCGGCCCTGGTGCGGGCCATCGAGGAGGCGGCACGCGCGCAGGGGCTCGCGGCCGTCGATCTGCACGCGCAGACACATGCGCTGGGGTTCTACGAGCGGCTGGGGTACGAGGCCTACGGCCCGGAATTCCCGGACGCGGGCATACCGCACCGGGCGATGCGGCGCGCTCTTTAGCCGAGGGCCCTAAGGCGCTGGTGGGAAGGGTGCCATGGCAGGCTTGAGGTCTGCTGTGTGGACCCCGAGCTCACCGGAGCGCTGACCGTGGATCAGTTGGCCCTGTTGTTCGTGCTGTTGCTCGGGGCCGTGATCAGTGTCCCGGTGGGGGACCGGTTCGGGTTGCCGGCGCCGGTGTTGATGACCCTGCTCGGGATCGTTCTCGCGCTGCTCGAATTCGTGCCCAACGTCGAGATTCCGCCGGAACTGATCCTGCCGCTGCTGTTGCCGCCGCTGCTCTACGCGGCCGTACGGCGCACATCGTGGCGGCAGTTCGCGGCGAATCTGCGGCCCATCTTCCTGCTGGCCGTGGCGCTGGTGTTCGTCACGACGCTGTGCGTCGCCGCCGTCGCCCACGCGATCGTGCCGGGACTGCCGCTCGCCGCCGCCGTGGCGCTGGGTGCACTCGTCGCGCCGCCCGATCCGGTCGCGGCGACCGCTGTCGCCGGGCAACTCGGGCTGCCGAGGCGTCTGGTGTCCATCCTGGAGGGCGAGGGGCTCTTCAACGACGTGACCGCGATCGTGCTCTACCACGTGGCGATCGCGGCCGCCGTGAGCGGAACCTTCTCCCCGTGGGAGGCCGGGCTCGATCTGGTGCTCTCCGCCGTGGTGGCGCTGGCCGTCGGGCTCGCCCTCGGATGGGGCGCCAACAAGCTGATGGATCTGCTGGGCGACGCGACCCTGCAGATCTCGCTCACGCTGCTCGTGCCGTACGCCTCGTATGTGCTGGCCGAGGAACTCCAAGGCTCGGGTGTGCTCGCCGTGCTGGTCACCGCCCTGTTCCTCGCCGAGTACGCCACCGACGCCGACGACGTGATGACGCGGCTCGCCGGGCACACCTTCTGGGACATCGTCGACACGCTGGTCACCGGCGTCGCCTTCGGGCTGATCGGGCTCGAACTGCACATCGCCGTGCGGACGGCGTCCGGGCGGTGGAGCGAGATGCTCGGCTGGGCGGCCACGGTGGTCGGCGTCGTCGTGGCGGTGCGGTTGCTGTGGCTGCTGCCGGCGACCTGGCTCACCAAACGCATGCACGCGAGACGGGACTACGACGAGGAGATCCCGACGAGCTGGCGCGAGACCGTCGTGATGTGGTGGTCGGGGATGCGTGGCGTCGCCTCGGTGGCTCTGGCGCTGGCCGTTCCGCTGGAGACGGACTCGGGCGCGCCCTTTCCCGACCGGGACGAGATCGTGTTCATCGCGTTCGGGGTGATCATGGCGACGCTGGTGCTGCAGGGACTGACCCTGCCGTGGCTGGTGAAGCGGCTCGGGGTGCGCGCCGACAGCGAGCAGGAGAAGGAGTTCGAGAAGCAGCTGGCGGTGCGCGCGGCCAAGGCGGCGAAGCGGCGGCTGCGGGAGATCGAGTCCGTCGAGGACCTGCCCGAGGACCTCGCCGAGCAGATGCTGCGCCGGGCGTTCGAGATCGGGGTGCGGATCAGCCCGGACCTGGGCGAGGAGGAGCGCAGGGAGGCGCATGAGCAGCGGGCGCGGCGGCTGAAACGGGTGCGGCGGATCCAGGGCGAGCTGCTGAGCGCGGCGCGGCACGAGGTGCTGGCGGCGCGCAGTGAACCGGGGTCCGATCCCGAGGTGGTCGACCGGGTACTGCGGCATTTGGACGTGCGCAGCCTGCGGTGATCCCCGCGCCCGCGGCTGTCCCTCCGTACGCTCTGACCATGGCTCGCAACGTGGTGATCAGTGGTGGCGGTACGGGAATCGGGCTCGCGACGGCGCAGCTGTTCGCGGCGGACGGGGATCAGGTGCTGCTGCTCGGGCGACGCGCCGAGGTGCTGGAGCAGGCCGGCGTGCCCGGCGCCCTCACCTACGCCGCGGACCTGAGCAAGCCGCGCGGTGCGCGGGGCGTCGAGCGCTTCGTGGCGGCGGAGCTCGGCACCGTGGACGTACTGATCCACAGCGCCGGAGGGGCCGGCCATCTGGAGCCCAAGGTGGACAGCGACGAGCCCCTCGACGTGGTCCTGCACAACTGGACCCTCAACTTCGGCCTCAACACCCTGACCGCGGCACTGCTCACCGAGGCCCTGAAGGACCGGCTCGCCGACCCCGGCGGGCGGGTGCTGTTCATCGGCTCCATCGCCGCCTTCCGGGGGTCCGGCAACGTGGCGTACGCGGCGTCCAAGGCGGCGCTGCATCCGTACGCCCATGACCTGGCCCGGCGGTTGGGGCCGCGCGGGATCACCGTGAACGTGGTCGCGCCCGGGTACGTCGAGGACACCGAGTTCTTCGGCGGCGCGATGGACGAGGAGCGGCGTGACCGGCTGGTCGCGGAGACCTCGACCGGGCGCGCGGCCACGCCCGGCGACGTCGCCGCCACCCTGCACTGGCTGGCGTCACACGCCGCCGGGCACATCACCTCGCAGATCATCCAGGTCAACGGTGGGGCCGAGCGCGGCCACTGAGCCTCTCAGGGCACGTCGGGACGCGCCGTCGGCTGGTGGTCGTGCTGGTAGGTGCGGCGGGCCGGGAGGCGGCCCGGGACGGGGAAGCCGGGTGGCAGTGCCGCGTCCGCCGCGTTGACGCGCGGCAGTGCGTACGGGTGCTCGTCGGCCAGCCAGCCGACCAGCTGCTCGCGCACCGTGACCCGCACCGTCCACAGGTCGTCGGCGTCCTTCGCCGTGACCAGGGCCCGCACCTCCATGGTGCTGGGCGTGGAGTCGGTGACGACCAGGCCGTAGTCGCGGCCGTCCCAGGCCGGGCACTCGCGCAGGATGTCGCGGAGCTTCTCGCGCATCTTCTCCATCGGCGCCGAGTGATCGACGTGGAGGAAGACGGTGCCGGTCATCTGGGCGCCGCCGCGCGACCAGTTCTCGAACGCCTTCGACGTGAAGTACGACACAGGCATCGTGATCCGGCGCTCGTCCCAGGTCCGTACGGTCAGGAACGTCAGCGTGATCTCCTCGACCGTGCCCCACTCGCCATCCACCACGACCGTGTCCCCGAGGCGCACCATGTCCCCGAAGGCGATCTGGAACCCGGCGAACATGTTGCTCAGCGTGGACTGGGCCGCGACACCGGCGACGATGCCGAGGATGCCGGCCGAGGCCAGCAGCGAGGCTCCGGCCGCGCGGAACGCCGGGAAGGTCAGCAGCATCGCCGCCACGGCGACCACGCCGACGACCGCCGCGACCACACGCATGATCAACGTCACCTGTGTGCGCACCCGCCGGACCCGGGCCGGATCTCGGTGGACACGGGCGTAACGGCTGTACGTCGTCTCGACGACCGCCGCCGCGATCCGGATCGCCAGCCAGGCGGCCGCTCCGATCAGCACCAGCGTCAGTACCCGGCCGACGGCAATCCGGTTCTCCTGGAGCAGCTCGGCCTCGTCGTACGACCCTCTGAGCAGGGCCGCGCACAGCACGAGCTGGTAGGGGACGCGGGCGCGGCGCAGCAGACCCCACAGGGGCGACTCACTGTGCCGTTCGTCTGCCTTGCGCATGAGGCGGTCGGTCGCCCACCCGATGATCAGGGTGAGCAGGACCGAGCCGCCGATCACGACCAGCGGGCGGAGTATGTTCTCCATGCCTTCGAACGTAACCAGCCGAAGGGGGTCATGAACATGTGCGTCGGTGAGGCGGTGGTCACGGCGTTGTCGGACCCGGCTGGCACGATGGCCTCATGAACATCGTGCTCTTTCACTCGACCTATGGCCTCAGGCCTGCGGTGCGCGAGGCAGCGGACCGGCTGCGCGCCGCCGGACACGAGGTATGGACGCCGGACCTCTTCGAGGGACGCACGTTCGAGACGGTCGAGGAGGGCATGGAGTTCAACGAGCAGATCGGCAAGGACGAGGTGCTGAAGCGGGCCGTGCTGGCCGCCGCGGCCTACTCGGATCGCGGGCTGGTCTACGCCGGGTTCTCGCTCGGCGCGTCCGTCGCGCAGACCCTCGCGCTGGGCGACGACAAGGCCCGCGGCCTGCTGCTCCTGCACGGCACGTCGGACATCGCGGCGAACGCCTCGGTGGACGATCTGCCGGTGCAGCTGCACGTCGCCGAGCCGGACCCGTTCGAGACGGACGACTGGCTGAGCGCCTGGTATCTCCAGATGGGCCGAGCGGGCGCCGACGTCGAGGTGTACAGATACGCGGGGGCCGGCCACCTCTATACCGACCCGGCCCTGCCGGACTACGACGAGGAGGCCGCCGAGGCCACCTGGCGGGTGGCACTCGGCTTCCTCGACGCCCTCTAGGGGCCGTTCGGCGAGGCCGTACGTCCGCGTCAGACGGGGTCGTACGTCCGCTCGACCTTCTGCGTGCCGCTGCGGGTGCGGTAGGAACGGGCCCAGGACGAGGTCGCGCTCTGCTTCGTCTTGTCGGACAGGACGTAGTAGTCCATCTGCGCGCGCTCGGCCGTGATGTCCAGGACGCCGTAGCCGTGGCGGTCGGTGTCGATCCAGTGGACGTGGCGGTTGGCGGCTCGGATGATCGGGGACGCGATCGCGGAGACCGTGCCCTCGGGGACCTTGACGATGTCGTCGAGGTTGTCGGAGGTGACCGACGTGACGACGAACTCCGTGGCGGCGGAGGCGGACAGTGGGTAGGTACCGGCATCCACGGGCACGTCGTTGGCCCATGCCATGTGGATGTCGCCGGTCAGGAACACCGTGTTGCGGATCGCGTTCGAGCGCAGGTGGGCGAGCAGTTCCCGGCGGTCGTCCGTGTAGCCGTCCCACTGGTCGGTGTTGAGGGCGAGGCCCTCCTGCGGCAGGCCCAGCAGCTTGGCGAGCGGCTTGAGCAGGTCCGCGGTGAGGGAGCCGATCGCGAACGGCGAGATCATCACCGAGTTGCCGACGAGGCGCCAGGTGGTGTCGGAGGACTTCAGCCCCGCCTTCAGCCAGTCCAGTTGGGCCCGCCCGGTGAGCGTGCGGTCCGGGTCGTCGACGTCGCCGTTGCCGACGGTGACCTGCTGCGAGCGGAAGGAGCGCAGGTCGAGCAGGGAGAGGTCGGCGAGCTTGCCGAAGCGCAGGCTGCGGTAGGTGGTGCCGGCGATCGCCGGGCGCACCGGCATCCACTCGAAGTAGGCCTGCTTGGCGGCGGCCTGGCGCGCGGCCCAGGTGCCCTCGGCGCCCTCGGTGTGGTTCTCGGCGCCGCCCGACCAGGTGTCGTTGGCGATCTCGTGGTCGTCCCAGATCGCGATGACGGGCGCCTTCGCGTGCAGGGCCTGGAGGTCCGCGTCCGTCTTGTACTGGCCGTGCCGGATGCGGTAGTCGGCGAGCGTGAGGATCTCGTGGGCCGGCGCTGTCTGCCGTACGGACTTGCCGCGCGTGCCGTACTGGCCGGCGCCGTACTCGTAGATGTAGTCGCCGAGGTGCAGCCAGGCGTCCAGGTCGCCGCGGGCGGCCAGGTGACGGTACGAGGCGAAGTAACCGGCCTCCCAGTTGGCGCAGGAGACCACGCCGAAGCGCAGGCCCGCGACGGACGCGTTCGCCGCCGGCGCGGTGCGGGTACGCGCCACCGGGGAGTCCGTGCCGCCGGCCGAGAAGCGGAACCAGTAGTCGGTGGCCGGCTCCAGGCCGCGTATGTCCGCCTTGACGGTGTGGTCGGAGGCGGCCCTCGCGGTGGTCGAGCCTTTGGCGACGATGTTCATCAGCGACTTGTCCCGGGCCACGACCCAGCTGACCTCGGTGTCCGCACCGAGCCCCGAGCCGGGGGTGGCCCCGGGGGCGGGCGTCACCCGGGTCCACAGCAGGACGCCGTCGGGCAGCGGGTCACCGGAGGCGACGCCGTGCAGGAAGGCGGGGGCCGCGTCGGCGGCCTTGGCCGGCAGCGCGGCGGCGAGCGGGCCGGCCAGCACAGCCGTCGCCGCCGCGGCCTTGACGACCGTACGGCGGCGCGGGGTAAGGGAATTGAGCTGTTCGGATGATCTGTATCGACTGGTCACAGCCGATCAGGTTACTGATCGGTATGAGCAAGAGCGGGCGAACTTGGGAAAGTTCGCCCGCTCTTCACGCGGAGGCCGGAATTCCGGTCGGCGTCAGCCCTTGAGGGCCGCGTCCACCGCCTTGGTGTACTCGGCTGCCGTCCACGGCTGGTTGGGGCTGGAGGTCTCCAGGATCTTGCCGTCCACGACGAAGCTCGGCGTGCCCGTCACGCCGTCCTTGTTGGTGTCGAAGCTCTTGGACATGGCCAGCGCCCAGGCGTCGTAGGTGCCCTTCTTCACGGCGTTCTGGAACTTGGCGTTGTTCTTCAGGGCCGGGACCGAGTCGCCGATCTCGATCAGGTACTTGTCGTCCGCCAGCTTGTCCTCGGACTCCGCCGGGTGGAACTTCGTCGAGTAGAGCGCGGTCTTGTACTCGAGGAACGCCTCCGGGCTCACGTTCAGCGCGGCACCCATGGCGCTCATGGCGTTCTTGGAGCCCTCGCCGTTGGAACCGATCTTGCCGTCCTTCAGCCCGTCGCCGTCGAGGAACGTGCCGCCGACGAACTGGACCTTGTACTTGCCGTCCTCGATGTCCTTGTCGACGGTCGGGCCCACGGCCTGCTCGAACGAGGCGCAGACGGGGCAGCGCGGGTCCTCGTAGATCTTGACCGTCTTCTTGGCGCTGTCCTTGCCGATGACGACGGTCGTGCCGTTCGTGCCGGTGGTGTTGGCCGGGGTGACGACCTTCTTGTCCTTCACGGCCTCCCAGTGACTGGGCTTGTTGGCCTGGACGACCGCATAGCCGATGCCGCCGGCCGCCGCCAGGACGCCGACGACCGAGGCGGCGACGATGAGCTGCCGCCTGACCTTCGCTCGCTTGGCCTCGCGCTCGCGCTCGGCGCGCAGGCGCTCCCGGGCCGCCGACTTCGCCGCCTGGCTGTTCCGCTTGCTCATGTTGGTGATCTCCATGGGGACACGCACACGTCGTGTGCGGGATACGAATGGGTGGAGTGTGGTGTGCTCGGGTGCCGTTCACGCGCAGGTGAAGGCGGGCGAGCAGGGTGGTCCACGCCGTCCCAGGGAGTGCACGAAGAGGCGGTTGCGGGCGGCGGCCGTCCGGCGGGTGGGGCGCGGCAGGCGGCGGCCCGACCGGGGCAGCCGTACGGCCACGGCCGCCACCGCCAGCAGCAGCGGGCGGAACGTCGTCGCCGTGACCGCCCGCACCAGCTGGGCCAGGGCCCGCTCGCCGCGGCGCAGCCAGGCGGCGGCGAGGAGGCCGACGCCGACGTGCGCGCCGAGCAGCAGCCAGGCGGTGGCCGGGTCGGCGTGGGCGAGGAGGCCGCCGAGCTTGTCCGGGTCGGTGCCGGTGACCTGGGCCAGCGGGGTGCCGACCCGGGTGCCGTCGCCGCACAGGACGTCCCAGCCGACCGAGGCCAGCGGACCGGCGACCGGTCCGCCCGCCTTGCCGTAACAGACGTGCTGGCCGGTGGTGAGGATCGTGTCGGCGGCCAGCTCCAGCGGGATCAGCAGGGCGGCGATCCGCCCGAAGGTCCGCTCGCGGCCGGCCAGGGTGTACGCCAGGACGAACACGGCGGCGGCGAGCAGGGCCACCGTGTTCAACGGCAGGGGTGCCCGCGAGAGCAGCACGTGCGACGCGGTGCTGAGCGTCACGACGAGTGACGTGAACAGCGCCGCGCGTACGGCTCGCAGCTGGGTCCCGGATATGTCCATAGCGGTGGAGAGTGTGTCACGTGGGCCTGTAAGAGACCCCTAAAGGGTGCCTGTGAAGAGACGGTGCGGGCCAGGGAGCGGCCTTTCCGTCACAGACCCGGAATCCGGCCGTTGCGGAAGAGGTCCACGAAGGTCTGGTGGTCGGCACGCGCGCGTGCGCCGTAGGAGTGCGCGAAGTCGACCAGGAGCTCGGCGAAGCCCTCCTCGTCGGCCGCGATCGCCGCGTCGATGGCGCGCTCGGTGGAGAACGGCACCAGGGACTCGCCGGAGGTGTCGTCCGCCGCCGCGTGCATCGTGGCCGTGGCCCGCCCGAGATCGGCGACCACCGCCGCGATCTCCTCCGGCTCGTCGATGTCGCCCCAGTCCAGGTCCACGGCGTACGGCGAGACCTCGGCGACCAGCTGGCCCGCGCCGTCCAGCTCGGTCCAGCCCAGCCACGGGTCGGCGTTCGCCTGCAGGGCGCGCTGGGAGATCACCGTGCGGTGACCCTCGTGCTGGAAGTAGTCGTGCAGCGCCTGGTCCGTGATGTGCCGGGAGACGGCCGGGGTCTGGGCCTGCTTGATGTAGATCACCACGTCGTTCTCGAGGGCGTCGGTGTGGCCCTCCAGGAGGATGTTGTACGACGGCAGTCCGGCCGATCCGATGCCGATGCCGCGGCGGCCGACGACGTCCTTCACCCGGTACGAGTCCGGGCGGGCCAGCGACGCGTCCGGCAGCGTCTCCAGGTAGCCGTCGAAGGCGGCCAGCACCTTGTAGCGGGTGGCCGCGTCCAGCTCGATGGAGCCGCCGCCCGGCGCGAAGCGGCGCTCGAAGTCGCGGATCTCGGTCATGGAGTCCAGCAGCCCGAAGCGGGTCAGGGAGCGGGCGTCCCGCAGCGCGTCCAGGAGCGGGCCCTGCGCGGTGTCCAGCGTGAACGGCGGCACCTCGTCGCTCTTGGCGCCGGTCGCCAGGGCGTGCACGCGCTCGCGGTAGGCGGCCGCGTAGATCCGCACCAGCTCGGTGATCTGCTCGTCGCCGAGCGCCTTGGCGTACCCGATCAGGGCGACGGAGGCGGCGAAGCGCTTGAGGTCCCAGGTGAAGGGGCCGACGTAGGCCTCGTCGAAGTCGTTGACGTTGAAGATCAGGCGGCCGTTGGCGTCCATGTACGTGCCGAAGTTCTCCGCGTGCAGATCGCCGTGGATCCACACGCGCGAGGTGCGCTCGTCGAGGTACGGTCCGCCGCGCTTCTCGGGCTCCAGATCGTGGTAGAAGAGGCACGCCGTGCCGCGGTAGAACGCGAAGGCCGAGGCCGCCATCTTCCGGAACTTCACGCGGAACGCGGCCGGGTCGGCGGCCAGGAGCTCGCCGAAGGCGGTGTCGAAGACGGCGAGGATCTCGTCGCCGCGCTGCTCGCCGTTGAGCTTGGGGACCGACATCGCTGGGTGCCTCCTGGTGCATGAACGTGTACGACAGCGTTTCTGTCGTCTTCAACGGTCGGGGGCGGACGAAAGTGCCCGTCGTCCCTCGCTGTGAAGGTACGCGGGGCAGCCCTCGGAGTGTCAGTGCCGAGGCATAGACTTCGACGCTGTCCCCCGAACTGTCCGCCAGCCCGTTGCCGAGCGTTTTCCCTGGAGGCCACGCCGTGTCAAAGCCGCCGTTCACGCACCTGCACGTCCACACCCAGTACTCGCTGCTGGACGGTGCCGCGCGGCTGAAGGACATGTTCGACGCGTGCAACGAGATGGGCATGACGCACATCGCCATGTCCGACCACGGCAACCTCCACGGGGCATACGACTTCTTCCACACCGCGAAGAAGGCCGGAATCACCCCGATCATCGGGATCGAGGCGTATGTCGCCCCCGAGTCCCGGCGCAACAAGCGCAAGATCCAGTGGGGCCAGCCGCACCAGAAGCGGGACGACGTCTCCGGTTCCGGTGGCTACACCCACAAGACGATGTGGGCCGTCAACAAGACGGGCCTGCACAACCTCTTCCGGCTGTCCTCGGACGCGTACGCCGAGGGCTGGCTCCAGAAGTGGCCCCGGATGGACAAGGAGACGATCTCCCAGTGGTCCGAGGGGATCGTCGCCTCCACCGGCTGCCCCTCCGGCGAGGTGCAGACCCGGCTGCGCCTCGGCCAGGAGGAGGAGGCCCTCAAGGCCGCCGCCGACTACCAGGACATCTTCGGCAAGGACCGCTACTTCCTGGAGCTGATGGACCACGGGATCGAGATCGAGCACCGGGTGCGCAAGGGCCTGCTGGAGATCGGCAAGAAGCTCGGCATCCCGCCGCTGGTCACCAACGACTCGCACTACACGTACGCGCACGAGGCGACCGCCCATGACGCCCTGCTGTGCATCCAGACCGGCAAGAACCTCTCCGACCCGGACCGCTTCAGGTTCGACGGCACCGGCTACTACCTGAAGTCCACGGACGAGATGTACGCCGTCGACTCCTCGGACGCCTGGCAGGAGGGGTGCGCCAACACGCTCCTCGTCGCCGAGATGGTCGACACCGACGGCATGTTCGAGGCCAAGAACCTCATGCCGAGGTTCGACATCCCCGACGGCTACACCGAGGTCACCTGGTTCCAGGAGGAGGTCCGCCGCGGCATGGAGCGCCGGTTCTCCGGCGTCGTCCCCGAGGACCGCCAGAAGCAGGCCGAGTACGAGATGGACGTCATCATCCAGATGGGGTTCCCGGGCTACTTCCTCGTGGTCGCCGACTTCATCATGTGGGCCAAGAAGAACGGCATCGCGGTCGGCCCCGGCCGAGGCTCCGCGGCCGGCTCGATCGTCGCCTACGCCATGGGCATCACCGACCTCGACCCGATCCCGCACGGCCTGATCTTCGAGCGGTTCCTCAACCCCGAGCGTGTCTCCATGCCCGATGTCGACATCGACTTCGACGAGCGCAGGCGCGTCGAGGTGATCAGGTACGTGACGGAGAAGTACGGCGCCGACAAGGTCGCCATGATCGGCACCTACGGCAAGATCAAGGCGAAGAACGCCATCAAGGACTCCGCGCGCGTGCTGGGCTACCCGTACGCGATGGGCGACCGCCTCACCAAGGCGATGCCCGCCGACGTCCTCGGCAAGGGCATCGACCTCGACGGCATCACCAATCCCTCGCACCCGCGCTACAGCGAGGCGGGCGAGATCCGCGGGATGTACGAGAACGAGCCGGACGTCAAGAAGGTCATCGACACCGCCAAGGGCGTCGAGGGCCTGGTGCGGCAGATGGGCGTGCACGCCGCCGGCGTGATCATGTCCAGCGAGCCCATCGTCGACCACGCCCCGATCTGGGTGCGGCACACCGACGGCGTGACCATCACGCAGTGGGACTACCCGCAGTGCGAGTCGCTCGGCCTGCTGAAGATGGACTTCCTCGGCCTGCGCAACCTGACGATCATGGACGACGCCGTCAAGATGGTGAAGTCCAACAAGGGCATCGACCTCGACCTGCTGGCCCTGCCGCTCGACGACCCGAAGACCTTCGAACTCCTCCAGCGCGGCGACACCCTGGGCGTCTTCCAGTTCGACGGCGGTCCGATGCGTTCGCTGCTGCGGCTGATGAAGCCCGACAACTTCGAAGACATCTCCGCCGTGTCGGCGCTGTACCGTCCGGGCCCGATGGGCATGGACTCGCACACCAACTACGCCCTGCGCAAGAACAAGCTCCAGGAGATCACCCCGATCCACAAGGAGTTGGAGGAGCCCCTCGAAGAGGTCCTGGCCGTCACCTACGGCCTGATCGTCTACCAGGAGCAGGTGCAGAAGGCCGCCCAGATCATCGCCGGGTACTCGCTCGGTGAGGCCGACATCCTCCGCCGCGTGATGGGCAAGAAGAAGCCCGACGAACTGGCGAAGAACTTCGTCCTCTTCCAGAAGGGCGCCCGCGACAAGGGCTACAGCGACGAGGCCATCCAGGCCCTGTGGGACGTGCTGGTGCCCTTCGCCGGCTACGCGTTCAACAAGGCGCACTCCGCCGCGTACGGCCTGGTCTCGTACTGGACCGCCTACCTGAAGGCCAACCACCCCGCCGAGTACATGGCCGGACTGCTCACCTCGGTCAAGGACGACAAGGACAAGTCGGCCGTCTACCTCAACGAGTGCCGGCGCATGGGCATCAAGGTGCTCCCGCCGAACGTCAACGAGTCGGTGCACAACTTCGCCGCGCAGGGCGACGACGTGATCCTCTTCGGCCTCGAAGCCGTGCGCAACGTCGGCACGAACGTGGTGGAGTCGATCATCAGGAGCCGCAAGGCCAAGGGCAAGTACGGCTCCTTCCCCGACTACCTCGACAAGGTCGAGGCGGTGGCGTGCAACAAGCGGACCACGGAATCGCTGATCAAGGCGGGCGCGTTCGACAGCCTGGGGCACACCCGCAAGGGCCTCACCGCGCACTTCGAGCCGATGATCGACAACGTGGTCGCGGTCAAGCGCAAGGAGGCCGAGGGCCAGTTCGACCTCTTCGGCGGCATGGGCGAGGAGGAGAGCAACGAGCCCGGCTTCGGACTCGACGTCGTCTTCACCGAGGACGAGTGGGAGAAGACCTATCTGCTCGCCCAGGAGCGGGAGATGCTCGGTCTGTACGTCTCCGACCACCCCCTGTTCGGCCTGGAGCACGTGCTGTCCGACAAGGCCGACGCGGGCATCGCCCAGCTGACCGGCGGCGAACACGCGGACGGTGCCGTCGTGACCATCGGCGGCATCATCTCGGGCCTCCAGCGCAAGATGACCAAGCAGGGCAACGCGTGGGCGATCGCCACCGTCGAGGACCTCGCCGGTTCCATCGAGTGCATGTTCTTCCCGGCGACGTACCAGCTGGTGTCGACCCAACTCGTCGAGGACGCCGTCGTGTTCGTCAAGGGCCGCCTCGACAAGCGCGAGGACGTGCCGCGGCTGGTCGCGATGGAGCTCCAGGTCCCCGACCTGTCGAACGCGGGCACCAACGCGCCCGTGATCCTCACCATCCCGGCCACCAGGGTCACCCCGCCGATGATCAACCGCCTCGGCGAGATCCTCAGCCATCACAAGGGCGACAGCGAGGTACGTATCAAGCTCCAGGGCCCGACCAAGACGACGGTGCTGCGGCTGGACCGGCACCGTGTGAAGCCCGACCCGGCGCTCTTCGGTGACCTGAAGGTGCTGCTCGGCCCGTCCTGTCTGGCGGGCTGAACGGCCGGACGCCGAAGCGTCGGCGCTGAATGCGCGAGAGGGGCGCACCTCGCACGGGGTGCGCCCCTCTCGATGTGCCTGGGTCTCAACGACCCGATATGCAGACGTCAGTTGTGACCGAAGCGCTTCTGCCGGCCTTTGCGGGCCATGTCGCCGGGAGTCACCTGCGTGGCGCGCTGCTCGGTCTGCGTCTCCATCGCGGACTGCTGAGCCTGCTGCTGACCACGCTCGGACTGCGGCTGCTTCCGGTCCTGCTTCTTGTTCTTGGCCATGGTGATGCCTCCTGTGGGGGATCTAGGGGCCAGGGCCGGGACCAGACTCACATAGGCTGACTAAGAACGCATTTCGGATAATTACCGTGCGTAACAGCGGTTGTCGGGGCGTGAGGCATGGCGCACCGAGGAGTCGATGCCCCGAAACGCCACGCCGAAGATCGAGTTCGCCCCGTTAACCCCCGCGTGGTCGGGCAGACTCGAAGGAAGCCCAAAGCAAAACTCCCGGGAAGAGGGTGAGTCGCGTGGACCGCTGCATCGTCCTGGTGGACGCCGGGTATCTGCTGGGGGCCGCCGCCAGCCTGCTCGCCGGGGAACCGTCCCGGTCCCGGATCGCCGTCGATCACGCCGCCCTCATCCAGGGCCTACGCGAACGCGCCGAGTCCGACACCCAGCAGCCCCTGCTGCGTATCTACTGGTTCGACGGCGCCCCCGACCGCGTCCCGCAGCCCGAGCACCGCAGGCTGCGGGTGATGCCCCGGGTCACCGTCCGGCTCGGTGCCCTGACCCGAAGCGACGGCCGCTGGGCACAGAAGGGCGTGGACGCCGCGATGCACGCCGAGCTGACCGAACTGGCCCGCAACCGCGCCTGCTCGGACGTCGTGCTGGTGACCGGTGACGGGGATCTGCTGCCGGGCATGATGGCCGCCAAGGAGCACGGGGTCGCCGTACATCTGTGGGCCGTACAGGCCGCCGACGGCGACTACAACCAGTCCGAGGACCTGGTCGCCGAGGCGGACGAGCGGCGCGTGCTCGACCGCACGTGGATCACCAAGGCCGTACGCGCCAAGGAGCTCACCGGGGTGTGCGCGCCGCCGCCCGTGCCCCGCCCCGAGATCGCCGCGATCCTGTCCGCGCCGCTGCCCGACTCGGCGCTCGGCGCGACGACCCAGCGGGCCACCGAGGAGGCCGAGCACGCGCAGGCCGCCGCCTCGGAGAACGGGACACAGGAGCGGGTGCCCGCGCCCAAGGGTGTGCCCACGCCCAAGGACCTCGCCGCCCTGCGCGCGCCCGGTGTGCCGCCCGCCCCGAACCCGGCGAGCGCGACCCTGCGGTGGTCCTCGGACAAGGGCTGGGTCGACCGGCCCGGCGTCGCGGCCGAACCACCCGACGCCGCCTCCATGCCGACGCTGGCGCAGCTGACCACGGCGGAGCAGCGGTGGGCCGACCGGGAGGAGGACATCACGACGGTCGGCGGCGACCCCTACGAGGTGGGGCAGGTCTTCGCACGGCGGTGGATGGAGCGGCTCGGGGAGCAGAACAATCTGCAGAAGCTGTCCGGGATGTATCCGCGGATCCCGCACCGGATCGACGGGGAGCTGCTCAGGTACGCCGCCCGGTTCGGGCTGCTCGCCCACAAGGACGACCAGATCGACGAGCACGACCGGTACGCGATCCGTGCCGGGTTCTGGCGGGAGATCGACGTACGCACGGCCGCGGAGCATGCGCCTGCCGGGGAGTGACCCCGGCGAATTCCGGGTTACGGCGGATTTCCTACGGCAAGCAGGCGATTTGTGCCCAGTGGCCGCCCCGGGCACGGAACGGGGGTCCGGACCCCGTAGGCTCGTCCCTTGTGAGTACGCGCGCGGCACAGGCATTTCGGCACGATGGTGATGTCGTGTGCTCCCTGCGTGGGCTGACCAAGACCTACCCGGCCGTGCGAGGACGGCGCGGGGCGCCGGGCACGCCCGAGGCGCGGGCCACCGACGACGTACGGCTGGACATCCGGCGCGGCGAGATCTTCGGACTGCTCGGACCCAACGGCGCCGGCAAGACCACGCTCGTACGACAGCTCACCGGCCTCATGCGGCCCGACGCCGGGAGCGTCGAGATCCTCGGGCACGACATCGTGCGGCATCCGGAGCGGGCCGCACGGATTCTGGCGTACCTCGGGCAGGAGTCGACCGCCCTCGACGAGCTGACCGTCTCGCTCGCCGCCGAGACGACCGGGCGGCTGCGCGGCCTGGACGTACGAGCGGCGCGGGCCGAGCGGGACGCCGTACTCGACGAACTGGGACTCACCCCGCTCGCGGACCGGCCGCTGAAGAAGCTGTCCGGCGGCCAGCGGCGGCTGGCCTGCTTCGCCGCCGCGCTGGTGGGGGAGCGGCCGCTGCTCGTGCTGGACGAGCCGACCGCCGCGATGGACCCGGTGGCACGGCGGGCCGTGTGGTCGGCCGTGGACCGGCGCCGCGCCGAGCGCGGCACGACCGTCCTGCTCGTCACCCACAACGTCATCGAGGCCGAGACCGTGCTCGACCGGGTCGCGGTGCTCGACCGGGGCCGCGTGATCGCCTGTGACACGCCGTCCGGGCTCAAGGAGCGCGTCGCGGGCGAGGTCCGGGTCGATCTGCTGTGGCGGGACCGGGCGCCGCTGGACGTGCCCGAGGTCGCCGCGCTGCAGGACCGGGTCGTGGAGTCCGGGCGTCGCTGGACGCTGCGGCTGGCCCCCGAGGAGGCCCGCGCGGTCGTCGCCACGGTCACCGGCGGGGCCGCCTTCGCCGCGCTGGACGACTTCACGCTTGCCACGCCGAGCCTGGAGGACGTCTATCTGGCGCTGGGCGGCGCCGCACAGCAGGGGCTGGTGAAGGCTTGAGCACGCAGACCGCCGTATCCGTATCCGTACGGAACAGGGCCACCTCCCCAGTGAACCCCCGTGTGAAAGGGAGCAGCGCCACGTGAGTGTCGTACCCGCCGAGGTTCTGCCGGGCAGCGCCCTGGCCGTGGACGAGACGGCCGCGCCGGCCGTGGCCGAGCTCGGACCGCGTGCGCGGCTGTGGCCGTCGCTGTGCGCCGTGTACCGGGCGCAGCTGTCCCGGGCGCGGGTCGCGCGCATCCCGCTGCTGTTCGTGGCGACCTTCCAGTCGATCGGGATCATGATCCTGATGCGCGGGGTCGTGGACGGCGGGGCCGAGGCACAGGCCGTGGTGGCCGGGTCGTCCGTGCTCGTGGTCGCCTTCGTCGCGCTGAACCTGCTCGCGCAGTACTTCGGACAGCTGCGGGCCAGCGGCGGGCTCGATCACTACGCCACCCTGCCGGTGCCGCCCGCCGCGGTGGTGCTCGGCGCGGCGGGGGCGTACGCCTCCTTCACCGTGCCGGGGACTGTGGTGACCGCGCTCTTCGGGTGCGCGCTGTTCGGGCTGCCGGTGACGCATCTGTGGGTGCTTGTCGCGGTGATCCCGCTGGCGGGCGCCGCGCTCGCCGGACTGGGCGCCGCGCTCGGGCTGCTCGCCCCCCGGCCCGAACTGGCCACGCTGCTCGGGCAGTTGGGGATGTCCGCGGCCCTGCTGCTGGGCGTGCTGCCTGCCGACCGGATGCCCGACGTGGTGCGGTTCGCGCGGGATCTGCTGCCCTCGACGTACGGCGTGGAAGCCTTCGCGCGGACCTTCGGACCGCACCCCGACTGGGCCTTCGTACTGGGTGACCTCGCCGTGTGCGGGGTGGTCGGCGTCGTCTCGCTGGCCGTCGCCACCTGGGCGTACCGCCGGGCGGCCGTCCGGTGACGCGTCGCACAGGGCGGCCTGGCACGATGGCAGGGTGACCGCTCCGCTGACTCCACCACCGCACCCGCGTGACCAGTCCCCGAACAACGCGTGGCAGCCGCCCGCCGGTGGGCACGCGGGTTCCGCCTCCTACGGGGCCCCTCAGGGTGCTTCGCACGACGCTGGGTACGGTGCCCCGCCGGGGGCGCCGAGTCCGCATGGCTCCCATGGCTCTCACGGCCCGTACGGCATATCTGGCTCGTACGAACAGGACGGTCCCGGTATGAAGACCGAAGTGCGAGAGGCCGCCGTGGTCGCGGTGGTCGTGGCGTTCTTCGGGGCGCTGCTCGGGGTGCTGTGGTGGTGGCTGGCGCCGAGTGTGCCGCTGGTCGGGGATGTCGTCGACAAGAGCTGGGTCGTCTACTTCAAGGACTCCGAGGGGGAGCAGGCTGTCGGGGTGGACGGAACGTTCACTCTGCTTGCGCTTGCGTTCGGGCTGGTCAGTGCCGTGGGTGTGTTTCTGTGGCGGCGGCGCGGGGGTGTGCCGTTGGTGGTTGCGCTGGCGGTCGGGGGGTTTCTCGGGTCGTTGCTGGCCTGGCGGGTCGGGGTGTGGCTCGGGCCCACCGAGAATGTGATCGCTCACGCGCAGGATGTGGGCAAGGGGGTTACGTTTTCGGCGCCGTTGAAGTTGGGGGCGAAGGGGGTGTGGCTGGCGTGGCCTCTTGCCGCGTTGGTGGTGCACCTCGGGCTGACGGCGTTGTTCGGGCCTCGGGACGCGGATCCGTATCAGGGGCCGGGGCCCTCCGAGGGGCATCAGCAGGCGGGGCCGTACGGGGTGCCGCCGGCGTAAGGCCGGCGATGACATCCCCCGCTGTCGGCCTGAAGGGCCTCGTCCTCAAAGGCCGGACGGGCTGAAATGCCTGGACCGGCGTCGAGAGGCGGAGGCCGACCTTACAGAGTCACGCCCTACGCCGGGCGGCGCCCATGGTTCGAGCGGCCCTTTTTGATGCGCCACTTGCGTTTCCGGGTTTTCTTCGACATGTCTCTCGTACTTAACCGAGGAGACCGGGTTCGTCGAGGGGTCACGCACGCCCGATGGGGGCCAGGGTCGCGTTCGTGAGGGTGGCCAGGTCGGTGGGGGAGAGTTCGACCTCCAGACCGCGGCGGCCCGCCGAGATACAGATCGTGGGGTGGGCGGAGGCCGAGGCGTCCAGGACCGTGGGGAGCCTCTTGCGCTGGCCGAGGGGGGAGATGCCGCCCCGGACGTAGCCCGTGGTGCGTTCCGCCAGGGCCGGGTCGGCCATCGCGGCGCGCTTGCCGCCGACCGCTGCCGCCAGGGCCTTGAGGTCCAGTTGGCCGGCGACCGGGACCACGGCCACGGTGAGGTTGCCGTCCACGTCCGCGACGAGCGTCTTGAAGACCCTGTCGGGGGACACGCCCATCGCCTCGGCCGCCTCGTCGCCGTAGGAGGGGTGCGAGGGGTCGTGATCGTAGGAGTGGGTCGTGTAGTCGATGCCCGCCGCGGTCAGGGCCACGGTCGCCGGTGTGCCGCCCGACTGCTGCTTCTTTGACTTCTTCGCCATGTCGATCCGCTCAGTTCCTGCTCAGTTGAGGCTCGTCGGGCCGCGCGTCAGATCCGACGCCGGCAGGGACGGCAGCGTACGGATGATCGAGGTCTCGGAGCGAAGGAGTTTCAGCTCGTCGCGCAGGCGGGACGCGATGTCGGCGGACTGGAGCAGGCGTTGCTTCGTCGGCGTGTCCAGCATCATCGCGGCCGCCACCAGGTAGGAGACGACCGAGGGCTGGTCCGGGAGGTCGGCCGTGGTGGAGAGGGAGCGTTCGCGGGCGCCCGCGAGGCGCTTCTGGTACTGGCGGAACGCGCGGAGGACGCCTTCGGCCAGGGCCCCTGCCTCCTCGCCCGACTCATCGGGCAGTTCTTCCAGTTCCGCAGTCAGGAAGGGCCCCGACGCGTCCACCGACAGCAGCCGCACCCGTGTCGTGCCCGTCGCCAGCACCTCGAAGGTGCCGTCGGCCCGCTCCCGGATGGTCGCCGCGTCCGCCACACACCCCACCCCGTGGAACGCCTTGACCGGGTCCGGGCCGAAGCCCGCCGCCGGGCCGCGGTCGGGCAGCGCCGTGGGGTCCGGCATGCCGGGGGCGCTCTGGGCCACCTCGTGGCCGTCGCGGATCGCCACGACGGCGAAACGGCGCGCTTCCTCCTCGGGGGTCTTGAGGAGGTCGCGCATCATGGCGCGATAGCGCTCCTCGAAGACGTTGAGCGGCAGCACGAGACCCGGGAACAGCACCGAGTTCAGGGGGAAGAGCGGAAGGCGGACGGTCACGGCGCCAAAGCCTAGTGGTCGCCCGAGTGAACGCGTCCGGCGAGCCCACCTGGTGGATGTCCGCCGCGGGCACCGCGAGCCCGCGTAGAGGTGGCCGCCCGTCGCCGCACCTCGTCGCGCACCTCCAGGAACCCGCCCAGCGGATCGTCCGAGAACCGGCTCCAGGGGAAGGAGGTGGCGTACGGGCCGATCAGACGCAGCTGCTCCAGGGCGTCCTCCCAGCGGCCCAGCCGCACCAGGACGCACGTCAGCTTGTTGCGGATCGCCGCCGGCCAGAGGTCGGCCGCCGGGAACCGGGCGGACAGCGCGATCGCCCGGTCGGCCGCCGCGTCCAGCCGCTCGGGCGGCACCCCGGGACCGCAGCCGTCGTTCAGGTACGAGAGCACGGCCCGGGTCGGCAGGGCCTGCACCAGGGAGTCGGCCGGGGCGTCCTGTGCGGCCCGGTCGGCGAAGTCGAGGCACTCGCGGTGGGAGCCGTGCCAGGACGAGGCCAGATAGCGCAGGGCGGCCACATGGCAGCCGTAGTGGAGCGGGGCGCGGCGCAGGGCCGCCTCCCACAGCTCCCCGAAGTAGGTGTGCCCGGCGCGTGAGCCGCGCGCGTGGTCCAGTGCGATCCGCCAGGGCACCGGGTCGCGGTCGTCGGCGCGGGCCGCGGCGGTGATCAGCGGGCTCACCCCGCGCAGCAGCTCGGCGCGGGCCGGTGACTGCCAGGCGTGGTCCACGGCGACCTGGGCCCTGACCAGCAGGACGTCCGGATCGTGCGGGGCGGCGGTGGACCAGGCCTCCAGCCACTCCGGACGCGAGCGTGCGAAGGCCGCAAGGCGCAGCGCGTATCCGTCGCGGTGGTCCCACTGCGCCTTGTGCCGCGTGGTGGCGAGCAGCTCGGCGGCGGTGTCGTACGCGCCCCGCCCGGCCGCGACCAGCGCGGGTCCGAGGCGGTCGTCGGGCGCGTCGAGGAGCACCTCGTCGTCGACGGGGAGACCGACGGCGTGGTGTTCTTCGGTCCTTGTCGTCCGGGACGCCCGGCCGAACGGGGGCAGCAGAGCCATGGTGTCGACCATTGAAGGACCGCTGGTCACGCCCGCGCCAGAGGGAACGGGCAAGACGTGGAAAGTTGTACGCCGTCAGGTCAAGAACAGGTAAAGGTCCACTGTTCAACAACTGTCCGACATCTATATCTTCGCCCCTGCAGTCACATCATCCTCATCGGCCTCAGCTCCGGCGCAGCATCCGTGTCGCCCCCGCTGCCACCGTCGTCGCCAGGATCCAGCCCAGCAGGATCATCGCCGCGGCCAGCCACTGCCAGGCGCCGCTCAGCTGCCAGAACCCGACCTGGCCGAGGTCGATCACCGGAAGCAGCAGGTCGAGGGCGAAAAGGGTCGGGTTCCAGGCCGGATGCTCGCCGCCCTTGAGCGGCGGTGGGTCGGCGTAGGTGAAGGCCACCGAACTCGCCGCCCAGAGCACGGCCATCCACACCGCCGCCCGGCCGGGTCGATAGCCGTACGCGACCATCCAGTCCTGGGCGTATCCCACGAGCTTGGCGGCCGGCGGCAGGGTCTCGCGGCGGCGGCGCTGCTTGGCGAGGAGCACCTCGCGCGCGTCCTCGTCCTCGCCGCCGGCCCGCAGCACGGTGGCCAGCCGCTCGTACGGCTCCGGGTTGTACTCGGCGGTCGCGGCGGTCACCCACTCCAGCCGCCGCTCCAGCGGGAACGGACCGCGCGGCACCAGGTTCTCGTACTGGAAGCCGCCCATGTGCAGCCGGCCGGGGCCCGGCCAGGCGTCGGCCCGGTCCATCAGGTTGACCACCCGCGCCCCGGACAGCACCACGCCGCCGCGCTCCGCCCGCTCGCCGAGGAAGCGCAGCTCGGGCGTCTGGATGCGGCGCAGTGACAGCTCCTGCTCGTCGGTGAAGGTGAACCGGGCCCGCTCCAGGTCGACCGCGTCCCCGAACCGCCCGTCGTCGAGCCGTACCCCGCCCTGGCACTCGAACCGCTGGATGCGCGTCCCGCGCGCGGGAGTACGGCCGCTCAGCAGCGGGCTGCTGCCGACGCCCGCCGGGGTCAGGTACAGCGTGCGCCCGACGGTCAGCTGCGGGGCGTTCAGCGCGAGCCGCGTGTACGGGTTGACCAGCCGCGCGCCCCGCAGGCTCAGCGACACGCCGATGCTGGCGCCGCGCAGGCTCAGCTCACCGTGCGACTCCAGCATCTCGGCCTGGAGGTCCTGGCCGACGCTGATGCCGTCCGCGGCTATCGAGCGCCCGCTGCGGTCGCGGTAGACGATCGCCTGGTTGAGCAGCAGATCCGTGCCGATGTGGGCGTCGGTGAGCCGTACGCCGTTGTGGAAGCGGCAGCGTGGCAGGTGCAGGTCGCCCTCGGTGTTCACGCGGGCGGCCTCCAGGCGTGGCACCGCGCAGTCCACCAGCCGCAGGGTCGTGAAGCGGGCCTCCGGCAGCAGGATCTCCCGGTCGAAGCGGCAGCGGCGCATCTCGACGTACGGCTCCACCGTGCCGCCCGCCAGGTCCATCGTGCCGCTGATCCGCACGCCGACCAGCTTCAGCGAGGAGACCCGGCCGGCGAGGGCGGGTGGGCCGTCCAGCAGCAGCCAGCAGACGATACGCGCGCGTACCGTTCGCTCGTCTCCCCAGGGATGCCCGCCGTGCGGATCGTCGACGACGGTGTCGCCGCTGCTCAGGTCGTACACACTGCCGTTGCGGAAGGCCTGCCACATGCCGAGTTCGGCGGCGGTCAGGTCGTTCGGCAGGTCGTCCGGCAGGTCTCCGTCGCGGAGGCCGGCGCCTTCGGTCACGTCTCGTCCATCCCCCTTGGTTCCGCTGGTTCCGAAGTGGCTACTCACGGGTTTCGTACAACCGTTCAATGCCCGCTGAGTAACGCCCCGAACGCTAGACGTGAAGGTGATCTTCCGGGTTCCTGGAGGGTTCTGTATCAGCCATTGATACGCGCGAACGGTGCCGGACGCGGGTCTGAGAGAATTGAGCCCGTGATCTCCCGAATCGATCTGCGCGGCGACGCCCTTCCCGAGGGCCCCGCCCTGCGCGACCTGCTGCCCCGAGCCGACTTCGACGTCTCGGCCGCCCTGGAGAAGGTGCGTCCGATCTGCGAGGCCGTGCATCATCGGGGCGACGCGGCGCTGATCGACTTCGCGGAGAAGTTCGACGGGGTCAGGCTCGACCAGGTGAAGGTACCCGCCGAGGCGCTCGAGAAGGCCCTCGCGGAACTCGACCCGGCCGTGCGCGCGGCCCTGGAGGAGTCCATCCGCCGCGCCCGTCTCGTCCACCGCGAGCAGCGCCGTACGTCGCACACGACCCAGGTCGTGCCGGGCGGCTCCGTGACCGAGAAGTGGGTGCCGGTCGACCGCGTCGGGCTGTACGCGCCCGGCGGCCGGTCCGTCTACCCGTCCTCCGTGATCATGAACGTGGTGCCCGCCCAGGAGGCCGGCGTCGAGTCGATCGCGCTGGCCTCTCCGGCCCAGTCCGAGTTCGGCGGCCTGCCGCACCCGACGATCCTCGCCGCGTGCGCGCTGCTGGGCGTCGACGAGGTGTACGCGGCTGGTGGCGCGACCGCCGTCGCGATGTTCGCGTACGGCACCGAGTCCTGCCCGCCCGCCAACATGGTCACCGGCCCCGGCAACATCTGGGTCGCCGCCGCCAAGCGCTACTTCACCGGCAAGATCGGAATCGACGCCGAGGCCGGCCCGACCGAGATCGCGGTCCTGGCCGACGCCACCGCAGACCCGGTGCACGTCGCCTCCGACCTGATCAGCCAGGCCGAGCACGACCCGCTCGCCGCTGCGGTGCTCGTCACCGACTCCGTGGAGCTCGCGGACGCGGTGGCCAGGGAGCTGGAGCCGCAGGTCGCGGCCACCAAGCACATCGACGACCGGATCGTCCCGGCCCTCAAGGGCAGGCAGTCCGCGATCGTCCTGGTCGACGGTGTCGAGGAGGGCCTCAAGGTCGTCGACGCCTACGGCGCCGAGCACCTGGAGATCCAGACGGCCGACGCGGCCGCCGTGGCCGGCCGGGTGCGCAACGCCGGCGCGATCTTCATCGGCCCCTGGGCGCCGGTCTCGCTCGGTGACTACGCCGCCGGCTCCAACCACGTGCTGCCCACCGGCGGCTGCGCCTGCCACTCCTCGGGCCTGTCCGTCCAGTCCTTCCTGCGCGGCATCCACATCGTCGACTACACGAAGGACGCGCTGGCCGAGGTCGCACATCACGTGGTGACGCTGGCGGAGGCGGAAGACCTGCCGGCGCACGGTGCGGCGATCAAGGCCAGGTTCGGTTGGAAGGTACCCGAGAGCAAGTGACAGGCATCGACGATCTCCCCGTACGGGACGAGCTGCGCGGCAAGTCCCCTTACGGCGCGCCCCAGCTGGACGTCCCCGTACGGCTGAACACCAACGAGAACCCGTACCCCCTGCCCGAGCCGCTGGTCGAGCGGATCGCGGAGCGGGTGCGTGAGGCGGCCCGGAACCTCAACCGCTACCCGGACCGGGACGCCGTGGAGCTGCGCACGCAGCTCGCCAAGTACCTGACGGACACGTCCGGTCACGAGGTAGGCCTGGCCAACGTGTGGGCGGCCAACGGCTCCAACGAGGTCATCCAGCAGCTGCTGCAGACCTTCGGCGGACCGGGCCGTACGGCGATCGGCTTCGAGCCGTCGTACTCGATGCACGGCCTCATCTCGCGCGGCACCGGCACCGGCTGGATCTCCGGCCCCCGCAACGACGACTTCACGATCGACCTCGCGGCCGCCGAGAAGGCGATCGCCGAGCACCGGCCCGACGTCGTCTTCATCACCACCCCCAACAACCCCACGGGCAACGCGGTCCCGCGCGAGACGGTCCTCGCGCTGTACGAGGCCGCGCAGGCCGCCAAGCCGTCGATGGTCGTCGTCGATGAGGCGTACGTCGAGTTCAGTCACGGCGACTCGCTGCTGCCGCTGCTCGAAGGTCGGCCGAATCTCGTCGTCTCCCGGACGATGTCGAAGGCCTTCGGCGCCGCCGGCCTGCGCCTCGGCTATCTCGCCGCGCACCCGGCGGTCGTGGACGCCGTCCAGCTCGTACGGTTGCCGTACCACCTGTCGGCCGTCACCCAGGCGACCGCGCTGGCCGCCCTGGAGCACACCGACACGCTGCTCAAGTACGTCGAGCAGCTGAAGAAGGAGCGGGACCGGCTGGTCACCGAGCTGCTGGCGATCGGCTACGAGGTCACCGCGTCGGACGCCAACTTCGTGCAGTTCGGGCGTTTCGACGACGCCCATGTCGTCTGGCAGCAGATCCTCGACCGGGGCGTCCTGGTCCGGGACAACGGCGTGCCCGGCTGGCTGCGGGTGACCGCCGGAACCCCCGAAGAGAACGACGCGTTCCTCGACGCCGTACGTGAACTACTGAGTTTTGTGGGGGACACCCCCGCACCCCCGGAGGAGCAGAGCGCATGAACCGCGTAGGCCGCATAGAGCGGGTGACGAAGGAGACCTCGGTCCTCGTCGAGATCGATCTCGACGGGTCCGGCAAGGTCGACGTGTCGACAGGCGTCGGCTTCTACGACCACATGCTCGACCAGCTCGGCCGGCACGGTCTGTTCGACCTGACCGTGAAGACCGAGGGCGACCTGCACATCGACTCCCACCACACCATCGAGGACACCGCCCTCGCGCTGGGCGCCGCCTTCAAGCAGGCACTCGGCGACAAGGTGGGGATCTACCGCTTCGGCAACTGCACGGTTCCGCTGGACGAGTCGCTCGCCCAGGTCACCGTCGACCTCTCCGGCCGCCCCTACCTCGTGCACACCGAGCCCGAGAACATGGCGCCGATGATCGGCGAGTACGACACCACGATGACGCGGCACATCCTGGAGTCCTTCGTCGCCCAGGCCCAGATCGCGCTGCACGTGCACGTGCCGTACGGGCGCAACGCCCACCACATCGTCGAGTGCCAGTTCAAGGCGCTGGCGCGGGCCCTGCGGTACGCCTCCGAGCGGGACCCGCGCGCGGCGGGCATCCTTCCCTCGACGAAGGGCGCGCTGTAACCGATGAACGGGCTGTCCACCATCCTGATCGTCGTCGGCCTGTTCCTGGTCGGCGGCATCATCTCGTTCGCCAAGCAGCAGATGCCGAAGAGCCTCATCGTGCTGCTCTCCATAGGCGCCGCGATGTGTCTCGTCGCGGGTGTCCTGAGGCTGGAGGTGTGGAATTGAGCGCTTCTTCGAAGAAGGTCGTCGTCTTCGACTACGGCTTCGGCAATGTGAGGTCCGCCGAACGCGCCCTCGCGCGCGCGGGAGCCGACGTCGAGATCACGCGTGACTACGACAAGGCCATGAACGCCGACGGCCTGCTGGTACCGGGCGTCGGCGCGTTCGCCGCCTGCATGCAGGGCCTGAAGGAGGCCCGCGGCGACTGGATCGTCGAACGACGGCTGTCCGGCGGGCGCCCGGTGATGGGCATCTGCGTCGGCATGCAGATCCTGTTCGCGCGCGGCATCGAGCACGGGGTCGAGACCGAGGGCCTCGGCGAGTGGCCCGGCTCGGTCGAGCCGCTGCAGGCCGACATCGTGCCCCACATGGGCTGGAACACCGTGGACGTGGCCGCCGGCTCCGAGCTGTTCGCCGGGCTGGACGCGGACGCGCGCTTCTACTTCGTGCACTCCTACGCGGTCCACGACTGGACCCTGGAGACCGAGAACCCGCTGATGACCGCGCCGCAGGTCACCTGGTCGACGCACGGCAAGCCCTTCGTGGCCGCCGTGGAGAACGGCGCCCTGTGGGCCACGCAGTTCCACCCCGAGAAGTCCGGCGACGCCGGAGCGCAGCTGCTCACCAACTGGATCGGAAGCCTGTAGAGACATGGCCAAGCTCGAACTCCTCCCCGCCGTAGACGTCCGCGACGGCCAGGCCGTCCGCCTCGTGCACGGCGAGTCCGGCACCGAGACCTCCTACGGCTCGCCGCTGGAGGCCGCCCTGGCCTGGCAGCGCTCGGGCGCCGAGTGGCTGCACCTGGTCGACCTGGACGCCGCCTTCGGCACCGGCGACAACCGCGACCTGATCGCCGAGGTCGCGAAGGCGATGGACATCAAGGTCGAGCTGTCCGGCGGCATCCGCGACGACGCCTCGCTGGCCGCCGCGCTCGCCACGGGCTGCACGCGCGTGAACCTCGGTACGGCCGCGCTGGAGACCCCCGAGTGGGTCGCCAAGGTCATCGCCGAGCACGGCGACAAGATCGCGGTGGGCCTGGACGTACGGGGCACCACGCTCCGCGGCCGAGGCTGGACCCGTGACGGCGGCGACCTCTACGAGACGCTGGAGCGCCTCAACAACGAGGGCTGCGCCCGTTACGTCGTGACCGACATCGCCAAGGACGGCACGCTCCAGGGCCCGAACCTCGAGCTGCTGAAGAACGTCTGCGCGGCGACGGACCGCCCGGTGGTCGCCTCCGGCGGGGTCTCGTCGCTGGACGACCTGCGGGCCATCGCCGAGCTGGTCCCCCTCGGTGTCGAGGGCTCCATCGTCGGGAAGGCCCTGTACGCGAAGGCGTTCACCCTGGAAGAGGCCTTGGAGGCCACGTCGTGAAAACGGACACAGTGTCATGACGTCGAATGCCGTGCGGCGCGTGCAGAGCGGAAGTCCCTGGGAAGAGTCCTTCGGTTTCGCACGTGCCGTGGCGGCGGGCGACCGGGTCCTGGTCGCGGGCACGACGTCCTTCAAGGGCGACGTGCTGTACGGCGAGGGCGACCCGTACGAACAGGCCAAGGTGGCCTTCGCCAACGCGGTCGAGGCGATCGGCGAGTTCGGGCTCGACGTCGGATCCGTGGTCCGTACGCGGATGTACCTCACCCACGCGCGTGACGTGGAGGCCGTGGGCCGGGCCCACAAGGAGTTCTTCGACGCCGTGCGCCCCGTCTCGACGCTGCTGGTCGTCGAAGGGTTCGTGGACTCGCGCATCCTGGTCGAAGTGGAAATAGAAGCATTCAGAAGGACGTTGGAGGAGCCGGTTTCATGAGCCTGGCGGTCCGAGTCATCCCCTGCCTGGACGTGGACAACGGCCGGGTCGTCAAGGGCGTCAACTTCCAGAACCTGCGCGACGCGGGCGACCCCGTCGAGATGGCCAAGGTGTACGACGCCGAGGGCGCCGACGAGCTGACGTTCCTGGACATCACCGCGTCGTCCGGCAACCGCGAGACGACCTACGACGTGGTGCGCCGCACCGCCGAGCAGGTGTTCATCCCGCTGACGGTCGGCGGCGGCGTCCGCACGGCCGAGGACGTGAACAAGCTGCTGCGGGCGGGCGCGGACAAGGTGGGCGTCAACACCGCCGCCATCGCGCGCCCCGAGCTGATCCGTGAGATCGCCGAGCGGTTCGGGCGGCAGGTGCTGGTGCTGTCGGTCGACGCGCGGCGCACGCCCGAGGGCACCTTCGAGGTGACCACCCACGGCGGCCGTCGCGGCACGGGCATGGACGCCGTCGAGTGGGCGCACCGCGCGGCCGAGCTGGGCGCGGGCGAGATCCTGCTCAACTCGATGGACGCGGACGGCACGAAGGACGGCTACGACCTGGAGATGATCCAGGCCGTACGCAAGCACGTGACGATTCCGGTGATCGCCTCCGGCGGCGCCGGCAAGCTCACCGACTTCCCCCCGGCCATCGAGGCGGGGGCGGACGCGGTGCTGGCGGCGTCGGTGTTCCACTTCGGGGATCTGCGGATCGGCGAGGTGAAGGAGACGCTGCGGACGGCGGGGCACCCCGTCCGCTGACATCGGGCTGAGCCCCGGCCGTGCTGGAAGCGGCCGGGGCTTTCTCGTGCCCAGATGCGAAAGGAAAGTTGCGCAAAAAATATTGTGCAACTTTCCTTTCGCATCTACGGTGAGGGCATGACGGACAAGGAGAGAGACCGCCGCATCACCGACCTGGGCACCCTCAAGGCGCTCGCCCATCCGCTGCGGATGAAGCTGCTCCGAGGGCTGACGATCGCCCAGGTCGCCACCGCCTCACAGCTCGCCGAGCAGGTCGACGAGGCGGTGTCGCTGGTCAGTTACCACCTGCGCAAGCTCGCCGAACACGGGCTCATCGAGGAGGCCGAGCCGCAGAGCGCCGACGGGCGTGAGCGCTGGTGGCGGCCCGCCTCCGACGGTGTGCGCATCCGCGACGAGGACTTCCGTGACGCCCCCGAGAAGGCGGCCGCGCACACCGCGGCGAGCCGGCTCTTCGCCGAGCAGCGCGCGGACCTGTACCGCCGCTGGCTCGACGAGCGCGCCCACTGGGGCCCCGAGTGGAACCGGGCGGCCGAGTCCTCCGAGTCCAGCCTGCGGCTCACGGCGGACGAACTGGCCGAGCTGAACAAGGAGTTGCTGGCCCTCCTGCGCCGGTACGACGAGCAGGGCCGGGCCGCCGACGCCGCCGGTGACCACGAGGGCCGCGAGAACGTCGCGGTGCACACGTACGCCTTCCCGTTCCGGCCCTGAGAGGACCGACGTGACTTCGACGCAGACCGGCTCCGCGACCGCCGCCGGGGCGGAGCGCGCCGCCCACCGCGACCCCAACGTGCTGCGCTGGCTCGGCGCGTACGGGTCGTCGGCCATCGGCGACAACGTCTACTACCTCGCCCTGTCCTGGGCAGCCGTCCAGGCCGGTACGCCCGCCCAGGCCGGTCTGGTCACCGCGCTGAGTGCGGTGCCGCGGGCCGTGCTGATGCTGGGCGGGGGAGTGGTCGCCGACCGGTTCGGCCCGCGCAGGGTCCTGATCAGCAGCGACGCCGTGCGCTGCGCGGCCGTTCTCGCGGTCGCCGGGCTGCTGCTCGTCGGCCGGCCGGGCTTGTGGCCGCTGGCCGCGCTGGCGCTGGTCTTCGGGGCGGTCGACGCCGTGATGATGCCCGCGCTGGGCGCCCTGCCGACCCGGATCACCGGACCCGGACAGCTCGCCCGGGTGCACGGCATGCGCAGCCTCGCCGTCCGGCTGGCCAACGTCGTCGGCGCCCCGCTCGGCGGCCTCGGCGTGGCCCTCGGGGGCACCGCGGGGGCGTTCGGCCTGGCCGGGCTGCTGTTCGCGACCTCCCTGCCGCTGCTGATCGCGCTCCGGGTCGCGAAGCAGCCCGCGGACGACGCACACGCGCGTGGCAGCGCGTGGAGCGATCTGACCGGCGGTCTGCGCCACATACGCGGCCACCGCGTCCTGCTGCCGCTGATCGTCGTCATCGCGCTCAGCGACCTCGGCTTCGTCGGCCCGCTCAACGTCGGTCTGGCCCTGCTCGCCGACGAACGCGGCTGGGGCGCCGGGGGAGTCGGCTGGGTGCTCGCCGGTTTCGGCACGGGCGCGGGGGCGGCCTCGCTGTTCCTCACCACGCGCGGCCGCGTCCCGCGCGCGGGGCTCGTGCTGTCCGTGTCCGGCGTGGTCAGCGCGGTGGCGATCGGCACCCTGGCCTTCGTGCCGAACGTCGCGACCGCCGTCGCCGTGGCCCTGTCCATCGGCCTGATCTCGGGGCTGAACGGCGTCCTGTGCGGGGCGCTGCTGCAGGCCGAGTCCGGCGGGGCCTACGTCGGCCGTGTCACGTCCGTGGCGAACTTCTTCAGCCTCGGCGTCGCCCCGCTGACCTTCCCCCTGACCGGCGCCGCGATCGGCCTGTGGGGCACCGGCCCGGTCTTCGTCGCCAGCGCCCTGGTCTGCGGGCTCGGCGGCGCGGTCGGCCTGTGCGCGGTCGGCCTGCGCCGGGCGGAGCTTCCTCGCTGACGGCGCCGACTCGAGCGCCGGCGCCGTTGCCCGTCCGCCGGGCTGATCTCCGGGTTGGGCGGCGTCCTGTGCGGGGCGCTGCTGCAGGCCGAGTCCGGCGGGGCCTACGTCGGCCGTGTCACGTCCGTGGCGAACTTCGTCGGCCTCGGCGTAGCCCCGCTGACCTTCCCCCCAACCGGCGGCGTGGTCGGCCTGTGCGCGGGGGTCTGCGCCGGGCGGAACCGCCTCGTTGACCGGCGCAGACCGCGAGCCGCTTCCTGAGCGCCGGCTAGATCCCGAGCTGCTTCGTCTCGTGCAGCTTGGCGATCGCGTCCTTGTCGCCGTCCAGCTCGACCTTGGCGGCGTTCTGGCGGCCGTAGGAGAACAGCAGCAGTTCCGAGGGCTCGCCGGTCACCGTGACGACCGGGGTGCCGCGGTGTGCCACCGCCGTCTGGCCGTCGGGGCGGCGCAGCACCAGGCCGGTCGGGGCGGTGCGGCCCATCAGGCGGGCGGAGCGCTCCAGGCGGGACCAGAGGGCGTCCTGGAAGACCGCGTCGAGCTCGCGCGGCGTCCAGTCCGGCTGAGCGCGGCGGACGTCCTCCGTGTGGACGTAGAACTCGAGCGTGTTGGACGCCTCGTCGATCTGCTTGAGCTGGAACGGTGAGAAGCGCGGCGGGCCGGTGCGGATGAGCTGGATCAGCTCCTCGTACGGCTTGGCCGCGAACTCCTCCATGGCCTTGTCCAGGCGCGGTGCGAGCTGCTTGATCAGAATGCCGGCGGCGGCGTCGGGGCGGCGCTCTCGCACCACCACGTGCGCGGCCAGATCACGGGTCGTCCAGCCCTCGCAGAGGGTGGGTGCCTCGGGGCCCTCGGCCTCCAAGAGGTCGGCCAGGAGAAGTCGTTCACGCTTGGCGAAAGTCGACATGGAGTCAGCCTACGACCGCGTACCGGGTCCGCCCAGTGGACAGCGGGCCGTCACTGTCAGTCGCGCGCGGCACAATGGCATGCATGACCACCAGCACGCCCCGTCAGCCCAGTCCGCTGGACCCTGAGATCGCCGCCCGCCTCAAGCGCAGCGCGGACGGGCTCCTGCCCGCCATCGCCCAGCAGTACGACACCGGAGAGGTGCTCATGCTCGGCTGGATGGACGACGAGGCGCTGCATCGCACGCTCACCACCGGCCGTTGCACCTACTGGTCGCGCAGCCGCCGGGAGTACTGGGTCAAGGGCGACACCTCCGGCCACTTCCAGTGGGTGAAGTCCGTGGCCCTGGACTGCGACGCCGACACCGTGCTGGTCCAGGTCGACCAGGTGGGCGCGGCCTGCCACACCGGCGCGCGCACCTGCTTCGACGAGGACGTGCTGCTCAAGGACGGCGCAGCCGGCGCTCCCGGCCACGATTCCGGCGCACCGGCCACGGATCAGTAGGGTCAGCCGCCATGGACCTCGAGACCTTCCGCAAGCTGGCCACCGACCGCCGCGTCATTCCGGTCACCCGCAAGCTCCTCGCCGACGGCGACACCCCGGTCGCGCTCTACCGCAAGCTCGCCGCCGAGCGCCCCGGCACCTTCCTGCTGGAGTCCGCGGAGAACGGCCGGTCCTGGTCCCGCTACTCGTTCGTGGGCGTCCGCTCCGCGGCCACGCTCACCACGCGCGACGGACAGGCCCACTGGCTCGGCGCCGCGCCCGTCGGCGTCCCCGTCGAGGGCGACCCGCTCGCCGCCCTGCGCGCCACCATCGAGGCCCTGCACACCCCGCGCGACCTCGCCCACGACCTGAACCTGCCGCCCTTCACCGGCGGCATGGTCGGCTACCTCGGCTACGACATCGTGCGCCGCCTGGAGAAGATCGGCCCCGGCGAGCGCGACGACCTCAAGCTGCCCGAGCTGACCATGCTGCTCACCAGCGACCTCGCCGTCATGGACCACTGGGAGGGCTCCGTCCTGCTGATCGCCAACGCGATCAACCACAACGACCTCGACACGGGCGTCGACGAGGCCTACGCGGACGCGATCGCCCGCCTCGACGCCATGCAGGCCGACCTCTCGCGCGCGGTCGCCCAGCCCCCGGCGGTGCTGCCGCCCTCGGAGCTCCCCGAGTACACCGCACTGTGGGGCGGCGAGGACTTCCAGGAGGCCGTCGAGGACATCAAGGAGCGCATCCGGGCCGGCGAGGCCTTCCAGGTGGTCCCCTCCCAGCGCTTCGAAACGCCCTGCACGGCAAGCGCGTTGGACGTCTACCGGGTCCTCAGGGCGACCAACCCGTCGCCGTACATGTACCTCTTCCGCTTCGACGGCTTCGACGTCGTCGGCTCGTCCCCCGAGGCCCTGGTGAAGGTCGAGGACGGGCAGGCCATGGTCCACCCCATCGCCGGCACCCGGTGGCGCGGGGCGACCCCGCAGGAGGACCAGGCCCTCGCCGACGAACTGCTCGCCGACCCCAAGGAGCGCGCCGAGCACCTCATGCTGGTCGACCTGGGCCGCAACGACCTGGGGCGGGTCTGCGAGCCGGGTTCGGTCGAGGTCGTCGACTTCATGTCCATCGAGCGCTACTCCCACGTGATGCACATCGTCTCGACGGTGACGGGCCGCGTCGCGCCGGGCCGCACCGCCTTCGACGTCCTGACGGCCTGCTTCCCGGCCGGAACCCTCTCCGGCGCCCCCAAGCCCCGCGCGATGCAGATCATCGACGAACTCGAGCCGTCCCGCAGGGGGCTGTACGGCGGCTGCGTCGGCTACCTCGACTTCGCGGGCGACTCCGACACCGCCATCGCGATCCGTACGGCCCTGCTGCGGGAGGGCACCGCGTACGTCCAGGCGGGCGCGGGCATCGTCGCCGACTCCGACCCCGTCTCCGAGGACACCGAGTGCCGCAACAAGGCGGCCGCCGTCCTGCGGGCCGTGCACACCGCCAACCGGCTCAAGTGACCCCTCGCAGCCGCCGTCCGTGGACACGGGTGGCGGCCATCACCTGAACCCCGGGTGTCTGATCGTTCGGGGTTCGGGTGATAGTGGAGTACGTGACTGCTGTTCCTTCTCCCCGTTCCGATGCCCCGGCTTCCGCCCGGGCCGGCCGTATGAGCCTCGCCGTCGCCCTGCTGTGCGGTGCGCTCGGCGCGGCCGTGGCGCTGCTCTCCACCCGGCAGCGCTGGTCGGAGGGCACTGCGATGGTGCCCGGCGGCGCCTTCCCCCTGACCGCCAAGGGCAGCGACGTCACGGGCGTCCCCGCGGCCCTGGCCATAGTGGGGCTCGCCGCGCTCGTCGCCGTCTTCGCCGTCCGCCGGGCCGGCCGCTTCATGGTCGCCGGACTGCTCGCGCTCTCCGGCGCCGGCACCGTCGCCGCGGCCCTGATCGGCGCCTCCGACAGCTCCGCGCTGGACGAGAAGGCCGCCCAGGCCTCCGGCGACACCTCGGCCACCGTCCAGGCGCTCACCCACACCGCCTGGCCGTACGTCGCGGCCGTCGGCGGCGCCCTGATCCTGCTCGCCGGACTGCTGGCCCTGCGCTACGGCCGGCTGTGGCCCGGCATGTCCGGCCGTTACGAGCGTTCCGGCGCACCCCGGCCGCGCGGCAGGAAGGCCCCGGCCACCGACCCCGACCGGCCCGAGGAGCTGTGGAAGGCCCTCGACCGGGGCGAGGACCCGACCGGAGCCTGAGACCCGTCCGGGCGCGCCGTGACCCCCGATCACCGCACGCGCACGCGTGCGGGACAATGACTGCGAGCGACCGGCTCAACCACGTACGACACGTACACAGCAACGAGGAGCAAGCAATGGCGGGCAGCAGCCACGGTCACACCCCGGCCGCCTGGACCGGTGTCACGATCGCCTTCATCGGTTTCTGCGTCTCGGGCGCCTTCATGGTGTTGGCTCAGCCCGCGGGCTTCTGGGCCGGCCTGGGTGTCGTGGTCCTCGGCGGCGTCGTCGGCTGGATCATGCGCGGCATGGGCCTCGGCCAGCCCAAGGACGCGCACGAGGCGCTCATCGAGCAGCAGCGCGAGCCGGCGAGCGTCGAGAGCTGACACGCGTACGACTTCGCTGAGGGGCGACCCGGCGCCGAACAGGGCGCGGTGGGCGCCCCTCACGCGTGTGCGGGCACAATGCATGGTGTGAACGCCAACAGCCAGAGGGTGACGCGGCCCGGCGCGGGGAGTGTGCTCGGACGGCTGGCCGTCCCGGCGGGGATCCTCGCGGCCGTCGTCGGCGCCTTCGCGTACGTCGGTGCCGTCGACCCGAACGAGCCCGGCCACTACCCCGCCTGCCCGCTGTTGCAGCTCACCGGCATCTACTGCCCCGGCTGCGGCGGACTGCGCAGTGCGCACGCCGTCGCACACGGGGACTTCCTGGCGGCGCTCCAGGACAACGCGCTTGCCGTCATCGGCTACGGGCTCTTCGCCGTGGTGTGGACCGTCTGGGTGGTCCGTGCGGCGCGCGGGCGGCCGTTCAGGATCGATCTGGGGCCGGTGCAGCTGTGGGCCGCGGGCGCGTTGCTGCTGGTCTTCACGGTTGTCCGGAACCTGCCGTTCGGTGGCTGGCTACATCCTTGATCAACCGGAGAACGTCCAGGTAGTGGGACCGGCGTCAACCGGATGCGAGGCCTACGCCCTCCTGCGGATACCATCGCAGTGACCATAGGTTTCGTACCGCTTTCTCAGTCAACCGTCTGGAAGGGGGCCGCTCGCGTGAGTGTGCTCGACGAGATCATCGACGGAGTCCGTGCCGACCTCGCGGAGCGGCAGGCGCGCGTCAGCCTCGACGAGCTCAAGGAGCGCGCGGCGAAGGCGCCCGCGGCCAAGGACGGGGTCGCCGCGCTCAAGGGCGACGGCGTCAAGGTCATCTGCGAGGTCAAGCGCTCCAGCCCCTCCAAGGGCGCGCTGGCCGCGATCGCCGACCCGGCCGGACTCGCCGCGGACTACGAGGCTGGCGGCGCGGCCGTCATCTCCGTACTGACGGAACAGCGCCGCTTCGGCGGCTCGCTGGCCGACCTGGAGGCGGTCCGCGCGCGCGTGGACATCCCGGTCCTGCGCAAGGACTTCATCGTCACGTCGTACCAGCTCTGGGAGGCCCGGGCCTACGGCGCCGACCTCGCCCTGCTGATCGTCGCGGCCCTCGACCAGTCGGCGCTGGAGTCGCTGATCGAGCGCGCGGTGTCCATCGGCCTGACCCCGCTGGTCGAGGTGCACGACGAGGACGAGGTCGAGCGTGCCGTGGACGCGGGCGCGAAGATCATCGGCGTCAACGCGCGGAATCTGAAGACCCTGGAGGTCGACCGCGGGACGTTCGAGCGCATCGCGCCCGAGATCCCGGACAACCTCGTCAAGATCGCCGAATCGGGCGTCCGCGGCCCCCACGACCTCATCGCCTACGCCAACGCCGGCGCCGACGCGGTCCTGGTCGGCGAGTCTCTGGTGACGGGGAAGGACCCGAAGTCCGCGGTCTCCGACCTGGTCGCGGCGGGCGAGCACCCGGCGCTGCGGCACGGCCGCAGCTGATCTTTCGCTAGGCTTGCCCCGATGACGCTCACGACGACAACCACGGACAGGTACGCCCGCCTCGCGCGCGGCTGCCGCCCCCGTGGCTGCCGTGCGCCCGCGCGACGAGTGCATGGCCGTCGGGTCCGATACGTCATCGGGGACGAACCTGGGCAGGTAAACGGCCGTCGATGGCAGCGCGCCCTATAGGGGCGCGGGGAACTGCGCGACAAGCCACATCGAGCCCGCAGTCAACGGACAAACCCCGCCCCCACGGCGATCAGTGTCTTTTCCACGCACTCACCGTGAGGTACACGCATGCCCAGCGACTTCTTCATCCCCGACCCGGAGGGTCAAGTCCCCACCCCCGAAGGCTACTTCGGCGCCTTCGGCGGCAAGTTCATCCCGGAGGCCCTCGTCGCCGCCGTCGACGAGGTGGCCGTCGAGTACGACAAGGCCAAGCACGACCCCGAGTTCGCCAGAGAGCTCGACGACCTCCTGGTCAACTACACCGGCCGGCCGAGCTCGCTCACCGAGGTGCCCAGGTTCGCCGGTCACGCCGGTCACGCACGGATCTTCCTGAAGCGGGAAGACCTCAACCACACCGGCTCCCACAAGATCAACAACGTGCTCGGCCAGGCCCTGCTCACCAGGCGCATGGGCAAGACCCGCGTGATCGCCGAGACCGGCGCCGGCCAGCACGGCGTTGCGACGGCGACGGCCTGCGCACTGTTCGGCCTCGACTGCACCATCTACATGGGTGAGATCGACACCCAGCGCCAGGCCCTCAACGTGGCCCGGATGCGCATGCTCGGCGCCGAGGTCATCGCCGTGAAGTCCGGCAGCCGCACCCTCAAGGACGCCATCAACGAGGCGTTCCGCGACTGGGTCGCCAACGTCGACCACACGCACTACCTCTTCGGCACGGTCGCCGGCCCGCACCCCTTCCCGGCGATGGTCCGCGACTTCCACCGCGTCATCGGCGTCGAGGCCCGCCGCCAGGTCCTGGAGCGCGCCGGCCGTCTCCCCGACGCCGCCGTCGCCTGCGTCGGCGGCGGCTCCAACGCCATCGGCCTCTTCCACGCCTTCATCCCCGACACGGACGTACGCCTGATCGGCTGCGAACCGGCGGGCCACGGTGTGGAGAGCGGCGAGCATGCGGCCACCCTCACCGCGGGCGAGCCCGGCATCCTGCACGGCTCCCGCTCGTACGTCCTGCAGGACGACGAGGGTCAAATCACCGAGCCGTACTCGATCTCGGCCGGCCTGGACTACCCGGGCATCGGCCCCGAGCACTCCTACCTCAAGGACAGCGGCCGCGGCGAGTACCGCGCGGTCACCGACGACGCCGCCATGCAGGCACTGCGCCTGCTGTCGCAGACCGAGGGCATCATCCCGGCCATCGAGAGCGCCCACGCGCTCGCCGGGGCCCTCGAAGTCGGCCGGGAGCTGGGCAAGGACGGGCTGATCGTCGTCAACCTGTCCGGGCGCGGTGACAAGGACATGGACACGGCCGCCCGTTACTTCGGCCTCTACGACACCGACGCCGAGGTCGCCGCCGACGCCAACGGCGGCGCCGCCGAGATCCAGGGGGACGCCAAGTGAGCGGAAACATCCAGCTGTTGACGGACACCCTGCGCGCCGCCAGGGCGGAGGGCCGCTCCGCGCTCATCGCCTACCTCCCGGCCGGGTTCCCCACCGTGGACGGCGGTATCGAAGCGATCAAGGCCGCACTCGACGGGGGCGCCGACGTCGTCGAGGTCGGTCTGCCGCACAGCGACCCGGTCCTCGACGGCCCCGTCATCCAGACCGCCGACGACATCGCCCTCAAGGGCGGGGTCAAGATCGCGGACGTCATGCGCACCGTCCGCGAGGCGCACGAGGCCACCGGGAAGCCGATCCTCGTCATGACGTACTGGAACCCCATCGACCGCTACGGCGTCGAGCGCTTCACCGCCGAACTGGCGGAAGCGGGCGGGGCGGGCTGCATCCTGCCCGACCTGCCCGTGCAGGAGTCCGCCCTGTGGCGGGAGCACGCCGAGAAGCACGGGCTCGCGACGGTCTTCGTCGTGGCGCCCAGCAGCAAGGACGAGCGGCTCGCGCAGATCACCGCGGCGGGCAGCGGCTTCGTCTACGCCGCCTCGCTGATGGGCGTCACCGGCACTCGCGAGTCCGTCGGCGCTCAGGCCCAGGACCTGGTCGAGCGGACCCGGGCCACCGGCACCGACCTGTCCGTCTGCGTCGGGCTCGGTGTCTCCGACGCCAGGCAGGCCGCCGAGGTCGCCGGTTTCGCCGACGGCGTGATCGTCGGCTCGGCCTTCGTCAAGCGGATGCTGGACGCGCCGGACGACGCGGCCGGTGTCGAGGCCGTGCGGGCGCTCGCCGGTGAGCTGGCGAAGGGCGTGCGCGGGCAGGCGTAGGCAGGGTTCGCGGCAGCGGAATACATCTTCAGACGAAGGGTCTTCCGTACGAGTCGCTCGAACGGGTGGACCTGAGGCCGGGGAGGCGCGCAGCGCCTCCCCGGTTCGTTCTGCGGGTGTGAGCGAAAAGAATCGTGACGGAAAGCGGACCGCCCGGGAGCGGCTGGCGGTCGAGCGTGAGAAGCAGAAGGCCGCAGACAAGCGGCGCCGCGCGCTGATCGTGGGCGCGAGCGTCGTCTGCGTCCTCGGACTCGCGGCGGTGATCGGAGTCGTCGCGGCGAACGCCGGCAAGGACGACAGCAGCGAGTCGGCGGGCCCGGTCGTGGGGCCCTCGGGGGCGCAGGGCAAGGACGGCCTCGCGATCCCGGTCGGCGAGGAGAGCGCCAAGTCGACGCTCACGGTCTGGGAGGACTTCCGCTGCCCGGCCTGCAAGTCCTTCGAGGACGCGTACCGGTCGACGATCCATGAGCTGACGGACGCCGGCCAGCTCAGGGTCGACTACCACCTGGCGACGATCATCGACGGCAACATGGGCGGCACCGGCTCGCGCAATGCCGCCAACGCCGCGGCCTGCGCCCAGGACGCCGGGAAATTCACGCCGTACCACGACGTGCTGTTCCAGAACCAGCCCCCCGAGCCCGACGACGCCTTCGCCGAGAACAGCAAGCTCCTGGAGCTCGCGGGCAAGGTGAAGGGCCTGGACACGCCCGCCTTCCGCAAGTGCGTCGAGGACGGCACCCACAACAGCTGGGTCGACAAGTCCAACGAGGCATTCAAGAAGGGCGGCTTCAGCGGCACACCGACGGTGCTGCTGAACGGCAAGAACATCTACCAGGACCAGACGATGACCCCGGCCAAGCTGAAGCAGATGGTGGAGGAGGCCGCCAAGGGGTGACCCCCGATGGGCAGGGCCGCTTGCGGGCACTGCCTGTTATGGACCCGTAGCCGGGCTGCCTGACATCGCTGCCGCCCGGCAGGGTAGCGTCGACCTTGCCATGGAACTTGCCTACATTCCCAGCCCGTCGCGCGGGGTGATCCACCTCGGTCCCATTCCGCTGCGCGGCTACGCGTTCTGCATCATCATCGGTGTCTTCGTAGCCGTCTGGCTCGGCAACAAACGCTGGATCGCCCGGGGCGGGCGATCCGGCACGGTGGCCGACATCGCGGTCTGGGCCGTGCCGTTCGGCCTGGTCGGCGGGCGCCTCTACCACGTGATCACGGACTACCAGCTGTACTTCAGCGAGGGCCGTGACTGGGTGGACGCCTTCAAGATCTGGGAGGGCGGCCTCGGTATCTGGGGCGCCATCGCCTTCGGTGCGCTGGGCGCGTGGATCGGCTGCCGCCGCCGTGGCATCCCGCTGCCGGCGTACGCCGACGCCGTCGCCCCCGGCATCGCCTTCGCCCAGGCGATCGGCCGCTGGGGCAACTGGTTCAACCAGGAGCTGTACGGGCGGCCGACCGACCTCCCGTGGGCGCTGGAGATCACGTCCTCGACGGACGGGCGGGTGCCGGGCACCTACCACCCGACGTTCCTGTACGAGTCGCTGTGGTGCATCGGCGTCGCGCTGCTGGTGATCTGGGCCGACCGCCGCTTCAAGCTGGGCCACGGTCGGGCGTTCGCGCTGTACGTCGCCGCGTACTGCGCGGGGCGCGCGTGGATCGAGTACATGCGGGTCGACGACGCCCACCACATCCTGGGCCTGCGGCTGAATGTCTGGACCGCGCTGATCGTGTTCCTGCTGGCGGTGACGTACTTCGTGGTGTCCGCGAAGAAGCGGCCCGGCCGGGAAGAGATCGTGGAGCCGGGTGCCGCCGACGCCGACGGTGCGGTCGAGGGCGGTGACGAGGCCGATGGCGAGAAGGCCGATGCGGAAGTCTCGGAGCGCTCCGAGGAAGTCTCGGAGGCGTCCGACGACTCGGACGACTCCGATGCGTCCGACGCGGAGAGCAAGAAGGAAGCCGGCGACGAGGCCGAGTCGGCCAAGAAGAGCTGACGGTCGGTAGTACGTCGAAGAGGGCGCCCAGGTTCATCCGGGCGCCCTCTTCGCGTGTTCAGGTGCGGCGGGCCAGGGACAGCGTGCGCTGTGCCGTCGCGACCACCGCCGCGTCGATGAAGCTTCCGTCCGGGAGGGCCTGGGCGCCCCGGTTCGTCGCCGCCGCCTTGATGATCGTCTCCGCCTGTTCCAGTTCCTCCTCCGTGGGGAGGTAGGCGCGTTCGATCACCGGGAGCTGGCGCGGGTGGATGGCCGTACGGCCCAGGAAGCCCAGGGCACGGCCGTGCGCGCAGGTTGCCGCCAGGCCGTCCAGGTCGCGGATGTCGGGGTGGACCGACTGGGGCGGTGGGGCCAGGCCCGCGGCCCTGGCCGCGACGATGACCCGGGAGCGGGACCAGTCGAGGCCCGCGTCACCCCGGATGCCCAGGTCGGCCCGCAGATCCGACTCGCCGAGGGCGATCCCGCGCAGGGACGGATGGGCGGAGGCGATCGCGTACGCGCGCTCGATGCCCAGGGCCGACTCCAGCAGCGCGTGCAGCGGCGGGGCGCCCCCCGCGCTGGGCGGTGTGGTCTCCGCGAGGTGGACGATCTGGTCGGGGGACCGCACCTTGGGCAGGCGGATGCCGGACAGGCCGGGGCGCGTGGCCAGTGCCTCCAGGTCCTTGGCGGCCGCCGGGGTGTCCAGGGCGTTCACACGGACATGGACGGGGACGGGGTGCTCCGGTTCGGCGAGCAGGTCTGCGGTGGCCGACCGGGCGTAGTCCTTGCGGTCCGGAGCCACCGCGTCCTCCAGGTCGACGATGACGATGTCGGCGCCGGACGTCAGGGCCTTGGCCACCACATGGGGGCGGTCGCCGGGGGCGTACAGCCAGGTCAGGGGGTAGGGCGTCACAGGGCGCCCTCCTCGCGCAGGGCCGCCAGCTCGGACGAGGTCAGGCCCAGGTCGGTGAGGATCTCGTCCGTGTCCGCGCCGTGCGGGCGGCCTGCCCAGCGGATCGTGCCGGGAGTGGCGGAGAGACGGAAGAGGACGTTCTGCATGCGGAGCGGGCCCAGTTCGGGGTCGGCGACGGTGGTGATGGTGTCGAGGGCCGCGTACTGGGGGTCGGTCATCACGTCCCGTACGTCCTGGATCGGGGCGACCGCCGCTTCCGCCTTCTCGAAGGCCGCGAGGACGTCGGCGCGGGTGTGGCGGGCGATCCAGTCGCCGACCGCCTTGTCGAGGACGTCGGCGTGGCGGGCCCGGTCGGCGCCCGTCGCGAACCACGGCTCGTCGATCAGTTCGGGGCGTCCCACCAGGTGCATCACGCGCTCGGCGATCGACTGGGCCGAGGTGGAGACGGCGACCCAGGTGCCGTCCGCGGTGCGGTACGTGTTGCGCGGGGCGTTGTTGGCGGAGCGGTTGCCGGTGCGTTCCTGGACGTAGCCGAGCTGGTCGTACCAGGTCGCCTGCGGGCCGAGCGCCAGCAGCATCGGTTCGATGAGGGCCATGTCGACGACCTGGCCCTCGCCGGTGCGCTCGCGCGCGGCCAGGGCCGTCATCACGGCGTACGCGGTCGCGAGGCCCGCGATCGAGTCGGCCAGGCCGAAGGGCGGGAGCGTCGGGGGCGCGTCCGGTTCGCCGGTGAGCGCGGCGAAGCCGCTCATCGCCTCGGCGAGGGTGCCGAAGCCGGGGCGGTGGGCGTAGGGGCCGAACTGGCCGAAGCCGGTGATGCGGGCGAGGACCAGGCGGGGGTTGGCGGCGGAGAGCTCAGGCCAGCCGAGGTCCCACTTCTCCAGGGTGCCGGGGCGGAAGTTCTCGATGACGACGTCCGCGGTGGCGACCAGGCGCAGGAGGGTGGCGCGGCCGCCGGGCTTGGAGAGGTTGAGGGTGATCGTGCGCTTGTTGCGGCCGAGGACCTTCCACCACAGGCCGACGCCGTCCTTCGACGGGCCGTGGCCGCGGGAGGGGTCGGGCTTCTCGGGGTGTTCGACCTTGACGACCTCGGCGCCGAAGTCGCCCAGCATCGTGGCGGCGAGGGGGCCGGCGAAGAGGGTGGCCAGGTCGAGGACGCGGAGGCCGGACAGGGGCGCCTCGGCTGCTTCCGACACCCGGGTTGCCCGCGATGTCTCGGTCATGACGCGTACCGTTCCTCGATCTCGGGGCGGTACGGCATCGACACCGAGGCACCCTCCCGCTGGACCGACAGCGCGGCTGCCTCGGCCGCCCATCTCAGCGCCTCCCGCATCGGACGCCCTTCGCCGACGGCCACCGCGAGGGCGCCCACGAAGGTGTCGCCGGCGCCGGTGGAGTCGACAGCGGGGACTTTCGGGGCGGGGACGGTCAGGGGGTCCGCGCCGCGGGTGGCGTACAGGCTGCCGGACGCGCCCAGGGTGACGACCACCTCGGGCACCTGGTCGAGCAGCGCGGTGGCCGCCTCGCGGGGGTCGGTGCGGCCGGTGAGGGTGGTGGCCTCGTGCTCGTTGGGGACCAACAGGTCGATGACGGCCAGGAGTTCGCGGGGCAGCGGCTGGGCGGGGGCCGGGGTGAGGATCGTCCGGACGCCGTGCCGTCGGGCCGCCTGTGCGCCGGCGAGGACCGCGGCCAGCGGGATCTCCAGCTGCAGCAGCAGCGTGTCGGCGGAGGCGATGACGCCCTCGTCGCCGGGGCCGAGGTGGTCCAGCGTGCCGTTCGCGCCGGGGATCACGACGATCGCGTTGCCGCCCTCGTCGTCCACGACGATGTGCGCGGTGCCGGACGGGCCCTCGGCCGTGCGGAGGTCGTCGGTGTCCACGCCGGAGTGTTCGAGGGTGGAGCGCAGGTGGGTGCCGTAGGCGTCGTTGCCGACGGCGCCGATCATCAGGACGTTGCCGCCCGCGCGGGCCGCCGCGATCGCCTGGTTGGCGCCCTTGCCGCCGGGGATCGTACGGAACTCCCGGCCCGTCACGGTCTCGCCGCGCTGCGGGGCCTTCTCGACGTACGTGACGAGGTCCATGTTCGTGCTGCCGAGCACGACGATGTCGGTCATGGGTGAGTGGCCTCCAAGGGGGTGAGTCGGTGGGTCAGCTCGTGCGTCAGCCGGGCGAGCGTGTCGAAGCCGGTGCCGTTGAAGTCGGCGACGGAGGTGGCGAGGCGGTTCTTGAGGGGGGCCGTCCAGCGGTCGGGGAGGGCGGTGGGGGTGCCGGCGAGGAGGGCGGCGATGCTGCCTGCGGTCGCGCCGTTGGAGTCGGTGTCCCAACCTCCGGACACGGCACGGCAGATGGAGCCGGTGAAGTCGCCGTCCGCGTGGGTGAGGGCGGCGGTGATCAGGGCGGTGTTGGGGATGGCGTGGACCCAGTGGTGGGTGTCCGCGTGGGCGGCGTGAAGTTCGTCGACGACCGTGCCGAAGTCCTCGTGGGTCCGGGCGAGTCGGACGGCGTGGCGGATCGCCGCCGCCAGGCGGGAGCCCGGGGGGATCACCCTGAGACCGGTGCGCAGACAGGCGTGGATGTCCTGGGCGCCGGTCGCCGTCGCTGCCTGTGCGATGACCGCGGCCGTGAACATCGCCGCGTAGACGCCGTTGGCGGTGTGGGTGAGGGTGGCGTCGCGGTGGGCCTGTTCCGCTGCGGCGGTCGGGTCGCCGGGGTTGGTCCAGCCGTGGACGTCCGCGCGGATGAGGGCGCCGATCCATTCGCGGAAGGGGTTGCGGTGCCGGGCCGTGTGCGGGGGTTCGATGCCGAGGAGGAGGTTGCGGTGGGCGATGCGCTCGGCCGTGAACGTGCGGCCGGGCGGGAGTTCGTCGAGCCAGAGGCGGGCCACATCGGTGGTGGTGAAGGTTTTGCCGTGGCGTTGGAGCAGGAGAAGGTTGAGCAGGGGGTAGTTGAGGTCGTCGTCCTCGGGCATGCCGTCGATGTTCTCGGCGAGGGAGGTGGTCGCCGAGCGGCGGTTCCAGGGATGGGTGGCGAGGAGGTCCTCGGGGACGCCGCGAGCGGTGAAGTAGGTGCTCAGGGGCCAGTTGCCGGTGGATCCGGCCAGTTGGCGGATGGCTTCGAGGGGGAGCTTCTCCACGGGCTTGCCCAGGAGGCAGCCGACGGCTCGGCCGAGCCAGGCGGCCTCGTAGCGGGTGGGAGGGGGCGGTGCCGCGGACGTGCCGGGACCGTTCGGCCAGTCCGGGCACCGGGACTTGATCTTGTCCAGATCCGTCGGCTCGTCGTCCTTCAACCTGCTGGGCAGGTCCGCCAGTTCGTCCAGCAGGTCCTTTGCCAGGGTCCGCAGATATCTCGACGCGGGCTCCGCGGACGAGCCCGCCCGCAGTGGGGCCTGTCCGCCGCCCGCCGCCGTCCACCTCGCCGCGATCCTCGACGGCTCCCTGCCGTCCAGGGCCGCCTGGCGCAGTTCGTGGCCGAGCAGGTCCTCCGGCTGGACCCAGGTCAGTCGGAGCATGCTCGGCCCTCCAGTGCGGTGAGGGCCGCCTCGTGGGCACGGCGTCGGCGGACGTCACGGACGTGGATCTCTCTCGTCACCTCGGTCAGCGTGCGCGCCGGTTCCCAGAGGTCGAGTCGGCTGGCCTCGGCGACCGTCTTCGACCAGTCCTGAGGGGGCGGTGAGCCCAGGGCACCGCACAGGGCGCCGGCCATCGTCGCGATGGAGTCGCAGTCGCGGCCGTAGTTCACGGAGCCCAGGACCGCCTGGCGGTAGTCACCGTTCGCGACCAGCAACATGCCCAGGGCGATGGGGAGTTCCTCGATGGCGTGCAGGCGGGAGGGGCGACGGGCGCCGAGGGAAGGCTGCCGGTAGTCGGGGCCGACCGTGTCGTACGGGGTGACCGCCTCCCGGAGCGGCGCCAGGGCCGACTCGAAGTCGCTGTGGGGGCTTGCCGCTTCGCAGACCTTCTCGATCGCCGTCCGCGTGCCGTCCTTGGCCAGGGAGAGACAGGCCGTGACGACCGAGTCCGGTGTCGCCCCCGGCGTGCACGCCGCTGCCACCGCCGCCGCGAAGACGCCCGCCGCCTCACGGCCGTACGACGACTGGTGGGCGCCCGCGATGTCCAGCGCCTCGGCGTACGCCGCCCTCGGATCGGCCGCGTTGACCAGGCCGACCGGGGCCACGTACATCGCGGCACCGCAGTTGACGATGTTGCCGACGCCCGCCTCGCGCGGGTCCACGTGGCCGTAGTGGAGGCGTGTCACCAGCCACTTCTCCGCCAGGAAGATGCGGTGCAGGGGGAGGGCCTCCGACTCCAGTTCCGGGATCCAGCGCGGGTTCGTCATCAGGTCCGGGACCAGGTGGTCGGCGATCGCGTACGCGTCGAGGTGGTCGCGGACCGTCCCGTAGACGCGGATCAGCGCATGCGTCATCAACGTGTCGTCGGTGACGTGCCCGTCGCCCTTGTGATACGGCGCGATGGGGCGGGCCGTGCGCCAGGCGTCGCCGTTCCAGGGGCCGACGATGCCGTGGACGCGGCCGCCGTGGCGCTGAAGGATCTGATCGGGGGAGTAGCCCTCCACCGGGCCGCCGAGGGCGTCGCCGACCGCCGCGCCGACCAGGGCGCCGGTGATCCGCTCATCGAGACGTGGACCACTGCTTTCTTCTGCTTTGGGCGTCATGCCCCGAATCATCCTCCTGGTCGGGCCGGTTGCGTGGCTTCCAGGAGTTCGGCGAGTTCCACCAGGTCAGTGCCGGTGAGCCGGGGGAGTACACAGCCGGAGAGGGTGCGGCACGCGTCGCGCCAGCTCGCCGGGATCGACGCGCCGCCGCCCAGCGCGCCCGTGAGCGCGCCGGCCAGGGCCGGTGCCGAGTCCGCGACCCGGGACAGACAGGCGGCGGCGGGGACCACCTCGGCGATACGGCCGTCCGCCGCGACCGTGAGGGCCAGGGCCACCGGGACCGTTTCGGCCGCGGCGACGCCGTAGCTGTAGACGTGGTCGACGATTTGGTGTTCGAGGAGGGGGATCAGGGCGAAGGCGCTGTCGGCGGCCCGCGCCAGCTTCAGTGCGTGGCGGGCGTTGCGGCCGATCTCCGTCTCCTCGGGGAGTTCGGCGAGTGCGGCGGTGACGCAGGCCTCGGTCGTCGCGCCGGTCAGAGCCAGGGCGAGGGCCGCCGCCATCGCCCTCGCGCCGTGTACGCCGTCGCCGTCCTGGGTGTAGCGGGCGTCGAACTCGGCGAGGTCGGCCGCCCGGCGGGGGTCGCCGGGGTGGGCCACGGCGAGGACGCAGGCCCTGACGCAGGCGGCGTCGTCGAAGTAGTGCGGGTTGTCGTGGCCGGTCGCGGGTGGTCGCAGGCCGGTGGCGAGGTTGCCGAGGCCGGCGCGGACGGAGATGCGGGCGCGCAGGGGGAGGATCGCCGACTCGACCTCGGGGGCGCGGTCGGCTGCGGCGGCCACTTCGCTGGCCACGGCGTTCCAGGTCAGGTCGATCGCGGCCCGGGTGCGGCGCTCTCGGCTGAGGTCGCCGAGGACGGTGTCGTCGCCGGCGCGCAGGAGTGCCTCGGCTGCGAAGGCTGCCCATTCCGCGTCGTCGGAGGGGCCCAGGCGGAGGGGCTCCGGGGGTTGGTTCAGGGCGAGGGGGAGGGGGAGGGTGGTGGTGGCGTTGTGTTCGGCGAAGGTGTCGAGTTCGCGGGTGAGTCTTCGTGTCCACTCGGGCATGCGGGCGGCTCTGTGGCGGGCTGCCGGCCAGCCTGCGGCGTCGCCTGCGGCGAGTCCGAGCAGGAGGCCGGCGATGCGTTGTCCGGCCTCGGCTTCGCCGTCGGCCGGTTGTCTCCCACCCGCGGCGCCCGTGCGACTTTCGCCGTCGGGTGCGGGTGGTCCCAGCGGGGCGTTCTCGCCGTCGGCGGGTGCGGGTGGTGTTGGTGCGGGGTGCCCGGTGTCCGTGGACAGGGGGTCGGTCGGGTGTGTCAGGGGAGTGGCGGCCGGCTCGGGGGGTGCCGCGATCGGGGTTCCCTCGTCCAAGGGGGTGGGCGGCGTCATCGTCGTACTCCTTCGCCTGGGACCACGGCCTCGCCCGATACGGCTCCCCCCGCCCCCCACTTCCCGCCCTCCCCCGGCACCAGCAGCTCCGCCACATCCAGCACGTGGTGCCCGGCCATCGACGGCAGGCAGCTCCCGCGGGCCGGTCCGATCGCCGCCGCCCACTCCGTCGGGATCGACGACTCGCCCTGCGTCGCGCCCGCCAGGGCTCCCGCGACCGCCGCCGTCGTGTCCGCGTCCCGGCCCATGTTCACGGCCGTGAGGACCGCCTGGACGAAGTCGCCGTCCGCCGCCGCGTACGCCCCGAAGGCCAGGGCGACCGCCTCGGGGGCCAGGTCGGTCCAGGGGTAGCCGCCGATGACGACGGCGGAGCGGACCGCGCGTTCGCCGCGGTGGGCCACCGCCACGGCCCGGCGCAGCGAGCGGGCCGTCCAGGAGTCGTCCGGGACCACCGCCAGGGCGGAGGCCACCACGGCGATCGTCGGTGCTCCCGCCATGGCCGCCGCAACACCCGCCGCCACCGCCTGGCCGCCGTAGATGCCCTCGCCCTCGTGGCTCACCGAGCCGTCGATCGCCACCAGACGGGCGGCCTCGGCCGGGCGGCCCGCCGCGAAGACGCCGAAGGGGGCCGCCCGCATGGCGAGACCGTCGCTCCAGGCGTGCCGGTGCTGGGCCGAGATGGGCGCCGCGAGGCCCCGGCGGAGGTTCTCCAGGGTGCCGCGCTCGCTGAAGCCCGCGCCCCGGAAGGGGCCCTCCGCACGGTCCGCGATCCACTGGTGCCAGGCCGACTCCACATGGGCCGGGGTGAGGGCCGAGCCGTGGCGGGCGAGGAGGAGGCCCGAGAAGATCGCGTACTCCGTGTCGTCCGTGCCGGAGGGGTTCTCGGTGACGAAGCCGGTGATACGGCCCCAGCGGGCGCGGATCTCGGAGGGCTTCATGTTCTCCGCGGGGGCGCCCAGCGCGTCGCCGACGGCCAGGCCCAGCAGTGCGCCGCGTGCCCGTCCGCGGAGTTCGGCGGCGTCCCCGGGCGCCGGGACCGAGGGAATGCAGGCGGTCGATGGCATGCGTGGCCTCTCCTCCGGGGGCTCCGCCCAGGGCGCGGAGCCCTTTGCGGATATGTCCCACCGTCGGCGGTTGACCCGAGCCTCAGAAGCCTCAGAGTCACCCGGTCGACATCTGTGCGGGACGAGCCACGAATGAGCGTTCTAAGGGAAAAGCGCAGGTTAGCGCAGCCTTTCCTTGCTGGCGGCGGGGAATCTTGAAGCGTAGATTTGGCGTTGTCAAAGAGTAGAACGTGTCTAAAGGCAGCCTTACCTGAGCTTTCTGGGGGACCCTTCATGGCCATCATCGAGACCGAAGCCGCGCTGCATGAGGCGCACCGTGACAACCACACGCACCGGGATGTGAACGGCGGCTGGCTGCGCCCCGCCGTATTCGGCGCGATGGACGGTCTGGTCTCCAACCTCGCCCTGATGACCGGTGTCGCGGGTGGGGCGGTCAGCCATCAGACCATCGTGCTCAGCGGGCTCGCCGGTCTTTCCGCCGGTGCCTTCTCCATGGCCGCCGGTGAGTACACCTCCGTCGCCTCCCAGCGTGAGCTGGTCGAGGCCGAGCTGGACGTCGAGCGGCGGGAGCTGAGGAAGCACCCCAAGGACGAGGAGGCCGAGCTCGCCGCCCTCTACGAATCGCGGGGTGTCGAGCCGGCGCTGGCGCGGGCCGTCGCCGAGCAGCTCTCCCGCGATCCCGAAGTGGCTCTGGAGATACATGCTCGTGAAGAGCTCGGCATCGACCCCGGAGATCTGCCGTCGCCGCTGGTCGCGGCCGTGTCGTCGTTCGGGTCGTTCGCGCTGGGCGCCCTGCTGCCCGTACTGCCGTATCTGCTCGGTGCGACCGCGCTGTGGCCGGCCGTGCTGCTGGCGCTGGCGGGGCTGTTCCTGTGCGGTGCGGTCGTGGCCAAGGTGACCGCGCGCAGCTGGTGGTTCAGCGGCGTGCGGCAGCTCGCGCTCGGTGGCGCCGCGGCCGGTGTGACGTACGCCCTGGGCAGCCTGTTCGGAACGGCCGTAGGATAGCTCGGCTCGGACTTATGCGTTGGGCCGCATAAGTAGCCGTTACTCGCTGGTTTCGAATGCTTAACCACCGGGCATGAGCCGTAAGCACTGCGGGCAATGAGGCCTGTGACGCACTCGCGGGGTGGGCGACGACGCCCGCCTCCGCCCCCCTGGACCGACGGACATGGACCTGTCCCGCTCGGTCCCCACATACTTCAAGCCATGTGCGCGGAACCCCCGCCATAAGCCCGTGGTGTCCGCATGTTGGAACGGATTATCCCGCTTCCCGAGAACCGCTCCATCATGTAACCTGCACGAAATTTTGCACTCACGCAGAGGGCCAACGTCGTCCCTCGGCAATTTGCATATGCCAGATGACGACGACGGGAGAGCCGATGCGTACGCCGCGCCAGCCGTCCCAGCACTCAGCGAATGGCCAGAACTGGTCGTTCATGGATGCTCGCCCTGCTGCGCAGGGTATGTACGACCCCCGCAACGAGCACGACGCCTGTGGCGTCGGCTTCGTGGCCACCCTCACCGGCGAGGCGAGCCACACGCTGGTCGAGCAGGCGCTCACCGTTCTGCGCAATCTCGAACACCGCGGCGCCACGGGCTCCGAGCCCGACTCGGGCGACGGCGCGGGCATCCTCTCCCAGGTGCCGGACGCCTTCCTGCGTGCGGTGACCGAATTCGAACTGCCCCAGGCCGGTGCGTATGCCGTCGGTATCGCCTTCCTGCCGGAGGACGGGACCCAGGACGCCGTCTCGCAGATCGAGACGATCGCGTCCGAGGAGGGTCTGAACGTCCTCGGCTGGCGTGAGGTCCCCGTCGCGCCCGAACTGCTGGGCGCCACCGCCCGTTCGACGATGCCCGCCTTCCGGCAGGTGTTCGTCGGGGACGGCTCCTCGGAGGGCATCGACCTCGACCGCAAGGCCTTCGTGCTGCGCAAGCGCGCCGAGCGCGAGGCCGGCGTCTACTTCCCGTCGCTGTCGGCCCGCACGATCGTCTACAAGGGCATGCTGACCACCGGCCAGCTGGAGCCCTTCTTCCCGGACCTGTCCGACCGCCGCTTCGCCTCGGCCGTCGCCCTCGTCCACTCGCGCTTCTCGACGAACACCTTCCCGTCGTGGCCGCTCGCGCACCCCTATCGCTTCGTCGCGCACAACGGTGAGATCAACACCGTCAAGGGCAACCGCAACTGGATGCGTGCCCGTGAGTCGCAGCTCGTCTCCGACCTGTTCGGATCCGACGACAAGGCCCTGGAGCGCATCTTCCCGGTGTGTACGCCGGACGCCTCCGACTCGGCGTCCTTCGACGAGGTGCTGGAGCTGCTCCACCTCGGTGGCCGCTCGCTGCCGCACTCCGTGCTGATGATGATCCCGGAGGCGTGGGAGAACCACGACTCCATGGACCCGGCCCGGCGCGCCTTCTACCAGTTCCACTCCACGATGATGGAGCCCTGGGACGGCCCGGCCTGTGTCACCTTCACCGACGGCACCCAGGTCGGCGCCGTGCTCGACCGCAACGGCCTGCGCCCCGGGCGCTACTGGGTCACCGACGACGGCCTCGTCGTCCTCGGCTCCGAGGTCGGCGTCCTCGACATCGACCCCGCCAAGGTCGTCCGCAAGGGCCGCCTGCAGCCCGGCCGGATGTTCCTCGTCGACACCGCCGAGCACCGCATCATCGAGGACGACGAGATCAAGGCCGAGCTCGCGGCGGAGAAGCCGTACGCCGAGTGGCTGGAAGCCGGCGAGATCGAGCTGTCCGACCTGCCCGAGCGCGAGCACATCGTGCACACGCACGCGTCGGTCACCCGCCGCCAGCAGACCTTCGGTTACACCGAGGAGGAGCTGCGCGTCATCCTCGCGCCGATGGCCAAGGCCGGCGCCGAGCCGATCGGCTCGATGGGCACCGACTCGCCGATCGCCGCGCTGAGCGACCGGCCGCGACTGCTCTTCGACTACTTCACCCAGCTGTTCGCGCAGGTCACCAACCCGCCGCTGGACGCCATCCGCGAGGAGCTCGTGACCTCGCTGTTCTCGTCCCTCGGCCCGCAGGGCAACCTGCTGGAGCCGACGGCCGCGTCCTGCCGCAGCGTCACCCTGCCGTTCCCGGTGATCGACAACGACGAGCTGGCCAAGCTCATCCACATCAACGCCGACGGCGACATGCCCGGCTTCAAGGCCGCGACCCTGTCCGGCCTGTACCGGGTGCACGGCGGCGGTGACGCGCTGGCCGCGCGCATAGAGGAGATCTGCGCCGAGGCCGACGCCGCCATCGAGAACGGCGCCCGCCTGATCGTCCTGTCGGACCGTCACTCCGACGCCGAGCACGCGCCGATCCCGTCGCTGCTGCTCACCGCGGCCGTCCACCACCACCTCATCCGCACCAAGCAGCGCACCCACGTGGGCCTGCTGGTCGAGGCCGGTGACGTCCGCGAGGTCCACCACGTCGCCCTGCTCATCGGCTTCGGCGCCGCGGCCGTGAACCCGTACCTGGCGATGGAGTCGGTCGAGGACCTCGTTCGCGCCGGTACCTTCCTGCCGGGCATGGAGGCCGAGACGGCCATCCGCAACCTGATCTACGCCCTCGGCAAGGGCGTCCTGAAGGTCATGTCCAAGATGGGCATCTCCACCGTCGCCTCCTACCGCGGCGCGCAGGTCTTCGAGGCCGTCGGCCTCGACACCGCCTTCGTCGAGAAGTACTTCAACGGCACGGCCACCAAGATCGGCGGCGTCGGCCTCGACGTCATCGCCAAGGAGGTCGCCGCCCGCCACTCCAAGGCCTACCCCGCCTCGGGTATCGCCCCGGCGCACCGCGCGCTGGAGATAGGCGGCGAGTACCAGTGGCGTCGCGAGGGCGAGCCGCACCTGTTCGACCCGGAGACGATCTTCCGCCTCCAGCACTCCACGCGCACCGGTCGCTACGACATCTTCAAGAAGTACACCGAGCGCGTGAACGAGCAGTCCGAGCGCCTGATGACGCTCCGCGGGCTCTTCGGCTTCACGTCCGACCGGCAGTCGATCTCCATCGACGAGGTCGAGCCGGCTTCCGAGATCGTCAAGCGCTTCTCCACCGGCGCCATGTCGTACGGCTCCATCTCCAAGGAGGCGCACGAGACCCTCGCCATCGCCATGAACCAGCTGGGCGGCAAGTCCAACACCGGTGAGGGCGGCGAGGACCCGGATCGTCTGTACGACCCGGCGCGCCGGTCGAGCATCAAGCAGGTCGCGTCCGGCCGCTTCGGTGTGACCTCCGAGTACCTGGTCAACGCCGACGACATCCAGATCAAGATGGCCCAGGGCGCCAAGCCCGGCGAGGGCGGCCAGCTGCCCGGCCACAAGGTCTACCCGTGGGTCGCGAAGACGCGTCACTCGACGCCGGGCGTTGGCCTGATCTCCCCGCCGCCGCACCACGACATCTACTCCATCGAGGACCTGGCTCAGCTGATCCACGACCTCAAGAACGCCAACCCGCAGGCCCGCATCCACGTGAAGCTGGTCTCCGAGGTCGGCGTCGGCACGGTCGCCGCGGGTGTCTCCAAGGCGCACGCGGACGTGGTCCTGATCTCCGGTCACGACGGTGGTACGGGTGCCTCCCCGCTCACCTCGCTGAAGCACGCCGGTGGCCCCTGGGAGCTCGGTCTCGCCGAGACCCAGCAGACCCTGCTGCTCAACGGCCTGCGCGACCGCATCGTCGTGCAGACCGACGGCCAGCTGAAGACCGGCCGTGACGTCGTCATCGCCGCTCTGCTCGGCGCCGAGGAGTTCGGTTTCGCGACCGCGCCGCTCGTCGTCTCCGGCTGCATCATGATGCGCGTCTGCCACCTGGACACCTGCCCGGTCGGCATCGCCACCCAGAACCCGACCCTGAGGGACCGGTTCTCCGGCAAGGCCGAGTACGTCGTGAACTTCTTCCAGTACATCGCCGAAGAGGTCCGCGAGATCCTCGCCGAGCTGGGCTTCCGCTCCATCGAGGAGGCCGTCGGCCACGCCGAGAACCTCGACGTGACCCGCGCGGTCGACCACTGGAAGGCGCAGGGCCTGGACCTGGCCCCGCTGTTCCACGTGCCCGAGCTGCCCGAGGGCGCGGTGCGCCACGCGCTGGTCGAGCAGGACCACGGTCTGGAGAAGGCGCTCGACAACGAGCTCATCAAGCTCGCCGCCGACGCGCTGGCCGCGGACTCCGCGACCGACGCCCAGCCGGTGCGCGCCCAGATCAAGGTCCGCAACATCAACCGCACGGTCGGCACCATGCTCGGCCACGAGGTGACGAAGAAGTTCGGTGGCGCGGGCCTGCCCGACGACACCATCGACATCACCTTCACGGGCTCGGCGGGCCAGTCCTTCGGTGCCTTCCTGCCGCGCGGTGTCACGCTGCGCCTGGAGGGCGACGCCAACGACTACGTCGGCAAGGGCCTCTCCGGCGGCCGGGTGATCGTCCGTCCCGACCGGGGCGCCGACCACCTCGCCGAGTACTCGACGATCGCGGGCAACACCATCGCGTACGGCGCGACCGGCGGTGAGCTGTTCCTGCGCGGTCGTACGGGCGAGCGGTTCTGTGTCCGCAACTCCGGCGCGACGGTCGTCTCTGAGGGCGTGGGCGACCACGGCTGCGAGTACATGACCGGCGGTCACGCGGTGGTCCTCGGCGAGACGGGCCGCAACTTCGCGGCCGGCATGTCCGGCGGCATCGCGTACGTCATCGACCTCGACCGCGACAACGTCAACGTCGGCAACGTCAGCGCCGTCGAGGCTCTCGACGACACCGACAAGCAGTGGCTGCACGACGTGGTCCGCCGCCACCAGGAGGAGACCGGCTCCACGGTCGCCGAGAAGCTCCTGGCCGAGTGGGAGACCGCGGTCGAGCGCTTCAGCAAGATCATCCCCAGCACGTACAAGGCAGTGCTCGCCGCCAAGGACGCCGCCGAGCGAGCCGGTCTCTCCGAGACCGAGATCACCGAGAAGATGATGGAGGCGGCGATCAATGGCTGACCCGAAGGGCTTCCTCAACCACGGGCGCGAGGTCGCCAAGTCCCGCCCCGTCGACGTACGCCTCAAGGACTGGAACGAGGTCTACGTCCCCGGCTCCCTGCTGCCGATCATCAGCAAGCAGGCCAGTCGCTGCATGGACTGCGGCATCCCGTTCTGCCACAACGGCTGTCCGCTCGGGAACCTGATCCCCGAGTGGAACGACTACGCCTACCGCGAGGACTGGGCGGCCGCGAGCGAGCGGCTGCACGCGACCAACAACTTCCCGGAGTTCACCGGTCGCCTCTGCCCCGCTCCCTGCGAGTCGGCGTGTGTGCTCGGCATCAACCAGCCGGCCGTCACCATCAAGAACGTCGAGGTCTCCATCATCGACAAGGCGTGGGACGGCGGTGACGTCGCGCCGCAGATCCCGGAGCGCCTGTCCGGCAAGACCGTCGCCGTCATCGGCTCGGGCCCGGCGGGCCTCGCCGCCGCCCAGCAGCTGACCCGGGCCGGCCACACCGTGGCCGTGTACGAGCGCGCGGACCGCATCGGTGGCCTCCTGCGCTACGGCATCCCCGAGTTCAAGATGGAGAAGCGGCACATCAACCGCCGTATCGAGCAGATGCGCGCGGAGGGCACCCGCTTCCGTACCGGCATCGAGATCGGCCGCGACCTCAAGGCGACCGACCTCAAGAAGCGCTACGACGCCGTCGTCATCGCCGCCGGCGCCACGACCGCCCGTGACCTGCCGGTCCCCGGCCGCGAGCTCAAGGGCGTCCACCAGGCCATGGAGTACCTGCCGCTGGCGAACAAGGTCCAGGAGGGCGACTACGTCACCTCCCCGATCTCCGCCGAGGGCAAGCACGTCGTGGTCATCGGCGGTGGCGACACCGGTGCCGACTGCGTGGGCACCGCCCACCGTCAGGGCGCGGCCTCCGTCACGCAGCTGGAGATCATGCCCCGCCCGGGCGAGGACCGCGCGCCGCACCAGCCGTGGCCGACCTTCCCGATGCTGTACAAGGTCACGTCCGCGCACGAGGAGGGCGGCGAGCGGGTCTACTCCGTCTCCACCACCCACTTCGAGGGCGACGAGGACGGCAACGTCCAGTGGCTGCACCTCACCGAGGTCGAGTTCGTCGACGGCAAGCTGACCCAGAAGCCGGGCACGGAGCGCAAGATCCCCGCCCAGCTGGTCACGCTGGCCATGGGCTTCACCGGACCCGACCGTGACAACGGCCTGACGGACCAGTTCGGCCTGGACCTCGACGAGCGCGGCAACATCGCCCGCGACGCCGACTTCCAGACCAACGTGCCGGGCGTGTTCGTCGCCGGTGACGCCGGCCGCGGCCAGTCGCTCATCGTGTGGGCCATCGCGGAGGGCCGCTCGGCCGCCCGCGGCTGCGACCGCTTCCTGACCGGCGCCAGCGAGCTGCCCGCGCCGATCCGTCCGACGGACCGCTCGCTGATGGTCTGACGGCACCACAAGTGACCTGACGGTCACTCATAGACGTCCCGTACAAAGGCGTACGGAACACAGACGGCGCCTGCCCACAGTCCCCGACCGGACTGGGCAGGCGCCGCCGCTTTGTGCCTGCGGGGCCGCTTCTCAGCCCGTCAGCTCCGACACCTTCGCGACCGCGAGCACCGCCAGCAGCACCAGCACCCCCACGCAGGCGGCCGTCTGGATGAGGGCCTGGCGCGGGCCGCGCGGGGCGTACGCGTAGGCGAGAGTCACCGCGGCTCCGGTCAGCAGTCCGCCGAGGTGGCCCTGCCAGGATGTGAGGCCGGCGGAGAGCAGCAGCCACAGGAGCAGGAACGCCATGAAGCGGTTGACGGCTCTCATGTCGGCGCCGATCCGGCGGGCCAGGACGTAGTACGCGGCGCCGAGCCCGAAGATCGCGCCCGACGCGCCGACCGACTCCACGTTCACGTCCCCGAGCAGCAGCTGGAGCACCGACCCGCCCAGCGTCGCCAGCAGGTACAGCGCGAGGTAGCGGACCCGCCCCAGCATCGGCTCCACGACCCGGCCGAGCTGCCACAGCGAGAGCATGTTCATCACGATGTGCAGCAGCCCGAAGGTGCCCTCGGTCGGCGGCAGGTGGAGGAAACCGCTGGTCAGCAGCCGCTCCCACTGTCCGGCGACCAGACCTTCGGCGTGAAAGTCCGAGGGGTGGTCGGAGACGTAGATGTAATAGCCGCCGTCCGGCCCGACCAGCCGGGCGCTGAGCATCGAGAACCGGTCCAGGATCTCCGGGCGCACCACCTCGGCCACATAGGCGAGGACGTTGAGCCCGATGAGTACGGAGGTCACGAGCGGGGTCGCGGAGATCCGCCCGCCGACCAGCGTCCGGGCCTGCCGCACCGACCGCGAGCCCTCCTTCACGCACTCCACGCACTGATGGCCGACGGCCGCCTCGCGCATGCAGTCCGGGCAGATGTACCGGTCGCAGCGGGTGCAGCGGACGTGCGACTCCACCTTCGGGTGGCGATAGCAGGTGGTTACGGCGGGCTTGTCGGCGTCGGGCACGACGGCCTCGGACTTGGTGGCGTCGGGCCTGACGGCCTCGGACTCTGCGGACTCGGGCTCCACAGCCGGCTCCTCGGAGGATTGGACGGACGATGAGCCGGTGGGGACGGCGGCGATCAAAATAGCGAACACCTGTGGACGGAGGGACAGGTGGGGCCGGTGGTGCCGTAATCTCGGCAGCCGTACGGACGCACTTGGGGGAGAACGTATGGCGGCGATCAGTCTCAGCAAGGTCGAGGAGACCGCGCCCGCGCTGGTCAGCCTGTACAAGAGCGCCGGTGTGTCGCTGCGCAAGCACGGGCTGGACGGGGTGCGGGCCGCGGTCTATCTGGTGGTCGACTACTCCGGTTCGATGAAGCCGTACTACAAGGACGGCAGCGTGCAGGCGCTCGCCGACCGGGTGCTCGGGCTGTCGGCGCACTTCGACGACGACGGAACCGTGCCGGTGGTCTTCTTCTCGACCGACGTCGACGCCGAGACCGAGATCGCGCTCGCCGACCACCAGGGGCGGATCGAGCGGATCGTGGCCGGGCTCGGGCACATGGGCAAGACCAGCTACCACCTGGCGATGGACGCCGTCATCGATCACTACCTGGACAGCGGGTCGCGGGAACCGGCCCTGGTCGTGTTCCAGACCGACGGCGGGCCCATCAACAAGCTCGCCGCGGAACGGTACCTGTGCAAGGCGGCCCCGCTTCCCCTGTTCTGGCAGTTCATCGGCTTCGGGGACCCGGCGAGCCGGCAGTTCGACTTCCTGCGCAAGCTCGACGAGCTGGCGGTGCCGGGCAAAAGAGTGATCGACAACGCCGGGTTCTTCCACGCCGGTTCGGATCCGCGGCAGGTGTCCGACGCCGAGCTGTACGACCGCCTGGTCGCGGAGTTCCCGAAGTGGCTCGTGGCGGCCCGGGCGCAGGGGATCGTACGGCCCGCCTGACCCGTCGGCGGCCTGTTCGCACCGTTGGCGCGGCCCGTGAGGCCATGTCACCCTGTGGGTGATCCGACGGGGAGGCGACGACCTATGCACGGCGCACGATCGGGGAACGAGTCAACGGCGGCGCGGCGTCCCGCACCGCCCGGCAAGGGCGAGAAGGTCGCCGACTGGGCGGACGGGCGGCTCGGGCTGTACGCGCTGGCCAAGGCCAACATGCGCAAGGTCTTCCCGGACCACTGGTCCTTCATGCTGGGCGAGGTCTGCCTCTACAGCTTCCTCATCCTGATCCTCACGGGCGTCTACCTCACCCTGTTCTTCGACCCGAGCACCACCGAGGTCGTCTACAACGGCTCCTACGAGCCCCTCAACGGGGTCCTGATGACCCGGGCGTACGAGTCCACGCTCGACATCAGCTTCGACGTGCGCGGCGGGCTGCTGATCCGGCAGATCCACCACTGGGCGGCGCTGGTCTTCGTCACCGGCATGCTGGTGCACATGATGCGGGTGTTCTTCACGGGCGCCTTCCGCAAGCCGCGCGAGCTGAACTGGGTGTTCGGCTGGACCCTGCTGATGCTCGGCATCATCACCGGCCTGACCGGCTACTCCCTCCCCGACGACCTGCTGTCCGGCACCGGCCTGCGGTTCGCGCACGGCGCGATCCTGTCGATCCCGATCGTGGGCACCTACGTGGCGTTCTTCCTCTTCGGCGGGGAGTTCCCCGGCGAGGACTTCATCGCGCGCCTCTATCCGGTCCACATCCTGCTGCTGCCCGGCATCATGCTCGGCCTGGTGGTCGCCCATCTGATCCTGGTCTTCTACCACAAGCACACGCAGTACCCCGGCCCCGGCCGCGGCCAGAAGTCGGTCGTCGGCATGCCCTTCCTGCCCGTGTACATGGCCAAGGCGGGAGGCTTCTTCTTCCTCGTCTTCGGCGTACTGACGATCATGGGCGGCATCGCCAGCATCAACCCGGTGTGGGCCTTCGGGCCCTACCGCCCCGACCTGGTGACCACGGGCGCCCAACCCGACTGGTATCTCGGCTTCTCCGAGGGCCTGATCCGGGTGATGCCGGGATGGGAGCTCAACGCCTGGGGCCACACCCTGGAACTGGGCGTCTTCATCCCCTTCTCGCTCTTCCCGCTGATCCTGATCGCGCTCGGCCTGTATCCCTTCATCGAGGCGTGGATCACCGGCGACAAACGCGAGCACCACATCCTCGACCGGCCGCGCAACATGCCCGTGCGCACCGGCCTCGGCGCGGCCTGGCTGAGCCTGTACGCGGTGCTGCTGATCGGCGGTGGGAACGACATCGTGGCCACCCATCTGCATCTGTCGATCAACGCCATCACGTGGTTCGTGCGGATCTCCTTCTTCGTCGTGCCGGTCCTCACCTTCTACGTGACCAAGCGGATCTGTCTCGGGCTGCAGCGCCGGGACCGGGCCAACGTGCTGCACGGCAGGGAGACGGGCACCATCAAGCGGCTCCCGCACGGTGCGTACGTCGAGGTCCACGAGCCCCTGTCGCAGGGGCAGCTGTTCACCCTCACCCAGCACGAGCAGGAGCCGCCGTACGAGATCGGCCCGCTCGTCGACGCGAACGGCGTCCGGCGCCGGGTCAGCCCGGTCCAGCGGGTACGGGCCCGGCTGGCGCGGGCGATGTTCGGGCCGACGACGCGGATCACCAAGCCGACGGCGGAGGAGTACCGCGAGGTCACCAGCGGCGATCACCACTGAGCACCTCGGCCCTGCACAGGTCCGGGCTGCCCCAGGCGGTGCGCAGCGCGCGGGCCTTGGTCAGCCACAGCGACAGGTCGTACTCCGCCGTGTAGCCGATCGCGCCGTGCAACTGCAGCGCGGTACGGGCGGCGGCGTACGCGGCCTCGCAGGCGGTGACCTTCGCGGCGGCGATGTCGGCGGGCGCCATGGTGAGCGCGGCCCCGAAAAGCAGCGGCCGGGCGAACTCCAGGCCGATCTTCGCGTCGGCCAACCGGTGCTTCACCGCCTGGAACGAGCCTATGGGGGCACCGAACTGGGTGCGCTGCTTGACGTAGCCGACGGTTCTGTCGAGTAACGCGAGACCGACGCCGAGGGCTTGGGCGGCGGTGGCGAGACGGGCGTGGGCGAGCGCCTGTGCGGTGGGCGGATCCGGACTGAGGAGTTCGCCGCCGGGTTCGAGGGGGGTGAGGCGGCGGGCCGGGTCCAGGGAGGGGCGTACGGGGCCATGGCCGGGGGAGAGGTACAGGCCGTCGGGGGTGAGAGCGAGGCGTGTCGTGGCCATGTCGCCGTCGAGGGCATACGGCGCCGGCCACGCCAGCGTCGCCATGGCCTCGCCCGCGGCCAGCGCCGGCAGGAGCCGCTTGGCGGGGCCGGGGTCGGGCAGCCCGGCGAGCAGCGCCGCCGCCGTGACCGTCTCCACCAGCGGCCCGGGGACGGCATGCCGACCCAACTCCACGAAGGCGAGGGCGAGTTCGACGGGCCGCGGCCCCAGCCCGTCGTATGCCTCGGGAACCGCCAGCGCGAACACTCCCGCCTCCGCGATCCGGGCCCACAGCGCCCGGCCGCCGGCCTGCTCGCCACGACTCCAGTCCCGCACGACCGACGGCGTGTCGGCGGCCGCGAGCATCGAGTCCAGCGAGCGGGCGAAGGCTCGCTGCTCGGGGTCGAGGAGAAACCTCATCAGCGGGGTCCCTTCGGGGATGGCGGTGGCGGTGACGATGCCGGTGCCCCTGCCGGCGTCACACGGCCCTCCCGATGCCGGTGGCGTTCGCATCGGCGTCGGCGGAGCTCTGTCGCATCAGCGCCGTCCCTTCGTCGGGATGGCGTTCCTGCTGGGGAAATGCGGCGCCCCCGGGCGTCTGCGGCGTGCGGTACCACCGTGCCGGCAGCGGTGTCCTTGGTGTCGGCAGGTCTCCCGCATCAGCGTCGTCCTGTTGTCGCGGTGGTGTCCCGCTCGGCGGGATTGCTGCGCACCCCGGCTGCCCGCGGCGCCCCCGTGGCATCGGCGGAGCCCCCGCATCAGCGCCGCCCCTTGGGCAAGCCCAGCAACCGCTCGGCGATGATGTCGCGCTGGATCTCGTTCGTGCCGGCGTAGATGGGGCCGGCCAGGGAGAAGACGTAGCGCTCGGACCAGTCGGTGTCGGTGAGTTCGCCGTCGGGGCCCAGGAGGTCGAGGGCCGTTTCGTGCAGGGCGATGTCGTACTCCGACCAGAAGACCTTGTTCAGGCTGGACTCCGGGCCGATGGACTCGCCGTCGAGGAAGCGGGAGGCCGCGGCGAGGGTGAAGAGCTGGTAGGCGCGGGCGCCGATCAGGGCGTCGGCCACGTCCTTCCTCGCGCTCTCGGGGCTGCCCCGGGTCTGCCAGAGGGCGTGGAGGCGGTCGGCGCTCGCCAGGAAACGGCCGGGGGAGCGCAGCATCAGCCCGCGTTCGTTGCCCGCCGTCGACATCGCGATGCGCCAGCCCTGGCCCGGCTCGCCGATCACGTCCTCGTCCGGCACGAACACCTCGTCCAGGAACAGTTCCGCGAAGGCGGGCTTGCTGTCGAGGCGGGCGATGGGGCGGACCGTGACCCCGGGGGCGCGCAGGTCGAACATCAGGTAGGTCAGGCCCTGGTGGGGCTTCGGCGCGTCCGGATCGGTGCGGAACAGGCCGAACGCACGGTCGGCGAAGGCCGCGCGCGAGGACCACGTCTTCTGGCCGGTCAGCAGCCAGCCGCCCGCCGCGCGCGTGGCCCTCGACTTCAGGGACGCCAGGTCCGAACCCGCCTCCGGCTCCGACCAGGCCTGCGCCCAGATCACCTCACCGGTGGCCATGGGAGGCAGGACGCGGGCGCGTTGCTCCTCGGTGCCGTGGTCGAAGAGGGTCGGGGCGAGGAGGCTGACGCCGTTCTGGTTGACGCGGCCCGGCGCGCCCGCCGCGTAGTACTCCTCCTCGAACAGCAGCCACCGCCCGAGTGAGGCGTCCCGGCCGCCGTACGCCGCCGGCCAGTTCACCACCGACCAGCGGTCCGCGGCGAGTTCGGCCTCCCACGCCCGGTGTGCCGCGAAGCCCTCCTCGGTCTCCAAAGAGGGGAGCGGATCGGGCGGCACCTGCGCGCGCAGCCAGGCGCGGGCCTCGGCACGGAACGCCTCGTCCGCGCTCGAGTGGGTCAGATCCACCGTCGCCCTCCCTCCCCGGAGCCTTGCAGCTCTTCCCTAACAAGTGTTTGGTAGGTTAGCGTGCTGCCATGACAAACGTCGAGGCGCCGACGTACGTTCCCGGGCACAAACTGCTCCGCGGGCGCACGGCCGTCGTCACCGCGGCTGCCGGCGCCGGCATCGGCGGGGCGACCGCGCGCCGCTTCCTCGAAGAGGGCGCCCGCGTGCTGATCAGCGACGCGCACGCACGGCGCCTGAAGGAATACGAGGCGGAGCTGGCACGCGAGTTCGAGGGTGCGGTGACGTCGGCGATGTGCGATGTCACCGACGAGACGCAGGTGCAGGCGCTGTTCGACACCGCCGTGGCCGAGCACGGCCGCCTCGACGTGGTCGTCAACAACGCGGGCCTCGGCGGGACTTCGCCGCTCGTCGACATGACCGACGAGCAGTGGTCGAAAGTCCTCGACGTGACCCTGAACGGCACCTTCAGATGCACCCGGGCCGCCCTCCGCCGGATGCGGGACACCGGCGGCGTGATCGTCAACAACGCCTCCGTCGTCGGCTGGCGCGCCCAGGCCGGACAGGCGCACTACGCGGCCGCGAAGGCGGGCGTGATGGCCCTGACCCGGTGCGCCGCGATCGAGGCGGCCGAATGCGGGGTGCGGGTCAACGCGGTGGCGCCGAGCCTCGCCATGCACCCGCACCTGGCGAAGGTGACCACGCCCGAGCTGCTGGAGGAACTGACCGCGCGCGAGGCCTTCGGCCGGTACGCCGAGCCCTGGGAGGTGGCCAACGTGATCGTCTTCCTGGCCTCGGAGTACTCCTCGTACATGACGGGCGAGATCGTCTCCGTCAGCAGCCAGCACGCGTAGGACGACAATGGACCCGTGCCGACCAAGAAGAAGCCCCAGGTGACCGCCACCGGAAAGCCCGCGGCCGCCGCCGCTCAGGCGCGCCGCCGCGAACTCCTCGACACCGCCGCCGAGGTCTTCGCCGAGCAGGGCTACAACGCCACCACCGTACGCAAGATCGCCGACCACGCGGGCATGCTCGCGGGCAGCCTCTACTACCACTTCGACTCCAAGGAGTCGATGCTCGAAGAGATCCTGCGCTCCTTCCTCGACGAGCTGTGGAGCGGCTACGACGCCGTCCTGGAGGCCGAGCCGGCCCCGCGCGAGACGCTGGAGGCGCTGGTCACCGAGTCCTTCCGGGAGATCGACCGGCACCGCGCCGCCGTCGCGATCTACCAGAAGGAGAACAGACAACTGGTGGCGCAGGAGCGGTTCGCGTTCCTCGCCGATTCGCAGCGCAAGTTCGAGAAGGCGTGGCTGTCCACGCTGGAGCGCGGGGTCGCGGACGGGGTGTTCCGGTCCGACCTCGACGTCCGGCTCACCTACCGGTTCGTGCGGGACACGGTGTGGGTCGCCGCGTCCTGGTACCGGCCCGGCGGACAGCACACCCCGGAGGAGATCGCCCGGCAGTACCTGTCGATGGTGCTGGACGGGATCGCCGTACGCACATAACCCACTGTTCCCATTGGGGAGTTGCCATGGCCGAGGCCTACATAGTCGAAGCGGTCCGTACGCCCGTGGGGCGGCGCAAAGGAGGGCTCAGCGCGGTCCACCCGGCCGACCTGGGCGCGCATGTGCTGAAGGAACTGGTGGCGCGCGCGGGCATGGACCCGGTGGCCGTCGAGGACGTCGTCTTCGGCTGCCTGGACGCCGTCGGGCCACAGGCCGGGGACATCGCGCGGACCTGCTGGCTGGCCGCGGGGCTGCCCGAGGAGGTGCCGGGGGTGACCGTGGACCGGCAGTGCGGGTCCTCGCAGCAGGCCGTGCACTTCGCGGCGCAGGGCGTGCTGTCCGGTACCCAGGACCTGGTGGTCGCGGGCGGCGTGCAGAACATGTCGATGATCCCCATCGCCTTCGCCACCCGGCAGGCCGCCGAGCCGCTCGGTCTCACGGCGGGTCCCTTCGCGGGCAGCGAGGGCTGGCGGGCGCGGTACGGGGAGAAGCCGGTCAACCAGTTCGCCGGCGCCGAGATGATCGCCGCCAAGTGGGGGATCAGCAGGCAGGACCAAGAGGAGTTCGCGCTGCGCTCGCACCGGCGGGCGCTGCGGGCGATCGACGAGGGGCGCTTCGAGCGGGAGGTCGTGCCCTACCGGGACGTCGCCGTCGACGAGGGGCCGCGCCGGGACACCTCCCTGGAGAAGATGGCCGGGCTGAAGCCGGTGATCGACGGCGGCACGGTCACGGCAGCCTGTTCCTCGCAGGTCTCCGACGGCGCGGCGGCGATGCTGCTTGCCTCGGAGCGGGCGGTGCGCGAGCACGGGCTCACGCCCCGGGCCCGGGTGCACCATCTCTCGGTGCGCGGCGAGGACCCGATCCGCATGCTCACCGCACCCATCCCCGCCACCGCCCACGCCCTGAAGAAGACCGGCCTGTCGATCGACGACATCGACCTCGTGGAGATCAACGAGGCCTTCGCGCCGGTCGTCCTGGCCTGGCTGAAGGAGACCGGCGCCGACCCCGACAAGGTCAACGTCAACGGCGGCGCGATCGCCCTCGGCCACCCCCTGGGCGCGACCGGCGTGAAGCTGATGACGACCCTGCTGCACGAACTGGAGCGCACGGGCGGCCGGTTCGGGCTTCAGACGATGTGCGAGGGCGGCGGCCAGGCCAACGTGACGATCATCGAACGGCTGTGACGTCAGCGGCCGAGTGAGAAGCCCAGCACCACGCCCGCGGACACCTCCACCATCCCCGGAGCGAGGTCGCCGGCGGAGCTGCCGCCACCGCCGCCGTGCCCGCGGTACTGGCGGAACTCGTACGACTCGGAGTCCACGTCCTGGATGTGCACCACCGTGCCGAGGGGCACGCCGGCGGCCTCCGTGTAGACCTCGGCCTTGCGCCGGGCGGCCGCCACCGCCCGGCGGCGCGCCTCGTCCCGCAGCGCGGGCTTGTCGTGCACGTCGAACTCGACGCCGTCGATGCTGCGGGCGCCGGCATCCACCGCGTCCACGATGAGCTGCTGCAGGTCGTCCAGCGCCTCGGTCCCGACGACGTACTGAGCCTGGCAGAGGTAGCCGAGGAACTTCCGCGTGCCGTTGGCATGGCCGTACTCCGAACTGAGCCTGAGCCGGGAGCCGGAGACCGAGGAATCCGGTATCCCGTGCCGGCGCACCACCTCGCGCAGCCTTGTCACAGCCGTGCCGGCCTCGTGGAACGCCCGGTCGGGGGCGGGCTCCAGCACCTCCACCCCCAGCTTCACCCGCACCAGCTGCGGCTCCGCCCGCACACTGCCCGCACCAAAAACACTGAGCCCCCAGGGCTCCTTGATCGTCTCCGTCATGCGGGCATTGAAGCACCGCCCACGGACAGTCCGCTCATGGTTTGCGCGGCCTGGGCCATGATCCGCTCCACCAGTTCCGCACACGACGGCAGGTCGTCGATGACTCCGGCGACCTGCCCGGACGCCATCACTCCCAGATCCGTACGGCCGTCCACCATGGCCGACTTGAGCAGCATGGGGGTGTTGGCGGCGAGCAGGACCTGGCTCCATGTGAGGTCCTTGCCGTGCCGCAGGGAGAGGCCGTCGCGGACCAGTTGCCGCCAGGTCAGTCCGGACAGCCGCCGGAAGCCCGCCGCCCGCCGCAGGGCATGGACCAGCGCCCTCGTCCGTCCGGCGTTCTCCAACTCGGCCACCAGCTCCGTACGCAGCATCCGGTGGGGCAGGCCGTCGACCGCCCGTGTGACCGTGACGTCCCGGACCGTCGCCGCCAGATACCGCGCCTTCACCGCGTCCGGCACCGTCGAGTCCGAGGTCAGCAGGAACCGGGTGCCCATGGCGATGCCCGCCGCTCCATAGGCCAGCGCGGCGACCAGGCCCCGGCCGTCGTGGAAACCGCCCGCCGCCACCACCGGTATGTCCACGGCGTCGACCACCTGCGGCAGCAGCACCGTCGTCGCCACCTCGCCGGTGTGTCCGCCGCCCTCCCCGCCCTGCACGATCACCGCGTCCGCGCCCCACGCCGCGACCTTCTCGGCATGCCGCCGGGCACCGATCGAGGGCACGACGACCACGCCCGCGTCCTTGAGCCCGGCGATCAGCTCACGCGACGGCGCGAGGGCGAACGAGGCGACGCGCACTCCCTCCTCGATCATGACGCCGACCCGGTCGCCGGCGTCCGCGGCGTCCGCCCGCAGGTTCACGCCGAACGGCGCGTCCGTACGGGACTTGACCTCGCGTATCGCCTCACGCAGCCGGTCGACGGTCATCGTCGCGGAGGCCAGGATGCCCAGCGCGCCCGCGTTCGCCGTCGCCGAGACCAGCCGGGGGCCCGCCACCCAGCCCATCCCCGTCTGCACGATGGGGTGGCGGACGCCGACGAGCCGGGTCAGCGGTGTCTCCATCACTCACCGACCTCCCTGGCGCGGGTGTTCTCCGGGTCGATCACCTCGCGGATGAGCCGCAGCTCCTCGGCGGTGGGCTCGCGGGTCGTCGGTCCGTCGTCGGGGACGGCCAGGTCGAAACCGGTGGCCTCCCTGACCTGCGCGGGCGTGACTCCCGGATGCAGCGAGGCCGGCCGCATCGAGTGGTCCGGCGTGGCGAAGTCGAAGACGCCGAGGTCGGAGACGACCCGGGGGATGCGGTGGTACCGGGCGTCGCCCGCGTGGTCGTAGCCGACTCCGCAGACCATGTCGACCTTCTCGACGAAGACCCGCCGTGAGTGCCTGGGGATCCAGTAACTGGTCGGATTGTTGAGGGTGTTGACGGGTGCGCCCCGCATCCCCAGCAACTGCCGTTTCGGGTGCTCCCAGTCGCCGATGCACGAGATGTTCTGGTTGCCGAAGCGGTCGATCTGGCTCGCACCCATCATCACGTGCCGCCGGCCACCGCTGACCAGCGCCAGGTGCTGCCGGTACGGCAGCCAGCCCTCGGTCGTGCCGTCCGGGCGGACGAGCATCGCCTCGCCGTCGGTCAGCAGCAGGTCCGGTGCGAACGTGAGCCGGGCCAGCCGGGCCCCCACGGACGGGATGAGACCCATCGGGCTCGCCAGGATCTCACCGGCGTCGCGCCAGGCCTCGGCGCAGGCGATCACGCAGTACTCGGCGCGGGTGGCCCGGCCCACGGCCTGACTGGTGACCCCGGGTTGACTCATGACCCCTCCTTGGCCGCAGCCTGGTACGCCTGCTCGTCCCCGCCCAGGAAGCGTGCCGCGAACTCCGGCCAGGGGGTGGTCGCGTACGTCTTCTGGAAGGCCTCGTCCCGGCCGTAGTCGGGGGCGCAGGACGTGAAGTGCGCGCCGTTCGGGGCCTCGACCACGCCCGTCACCGTGTGCCGCTTGATCAGCAGCGACTGCGGTGCCGCCTCCTTCGTCAGCTCGGCCGTGTCGACGACCCGTTCGCAGGAGACGTACGCCTCGTCCGCCGCCGCGCAGAACAGGTCGTCGAAGTACGGGTCGGGGCCCAGATACTGACCGTTGCCCTGCCGGTCGGCGCGGTTCACATGGACCAGGGCCGCGTCCAGGCGCAGCGCGGGCATGGCGACGAACGTCTCCCCGTCGTCGTACGGCGAGGTCACCGTCCGCAGGCCGGGGTTGACCCGCATCACGTCCGAACCGATCCCGGCCCGCACCGGCAGGAACGGCAGCCGGTTCGCCGCCGCGTGCAGTCCCCACATGAACATGGCCTCGTCGATCTCCGTCAGCTCGAGGGCGCCGCGCTCGCGGGCCGCCCGGTAGTGCGGTTCGAGGGGGATCGAGTCGAGGGTGACGAACGCCGCGACCAGCTTCCGCACCCGCCCGGCCGCGGCCAGCATGCCCGCGTCAGGACCGCCGTACGAGACGACGGTGAGGTCGGTGATGTCGGACCGGAGCAGGGCCCTGACCAGGGCCATCGGCTTGCGGCGCGAGCCCCAGCCGCCGATGCCGAGGGTCATGCCGCTGCACAGCCTCGAGGCGACCTCGTCGGCGGTCATCGTCTTGTCACTCACCTACGCACCCTTCTCTCCGAAGGTGTCACGGACCCGGTCGGCCACCCCGCTGAGGTTGGCCTCGAAGGTGAATCCCTGCTCGAAGCGGTAGCTGCGGTGCACGTCGACGGGGTCGATGCCGTTCATGGCGGCCTTGGCCAGGCGCAGCAGCTGCCCGTCCTTCGCGGCGATCTCGCCGGCCAACTCCAGGGCGGCGGTGTGCAGTTCCGCGCGCGGTACGACCCGCCACACCGAGCCGTGCGCGTGCAGCTCGGCTGCGGTCGCCGTGCGCGAGGTGTAGTACAGCGCCCGCATGAGGTGCTGGGGGACCAGCCGGGCCAGATGCGTGGCCGCGCCCAGTGCTCCCCGGTCCAGCTCGGGCAGCCCGAAGAAGGCGTCCTCGCTCGCCACGATCGCGTCCGCGTTGCCCACCAGGCCGATGCCGCCGCCGAGGCAGAAGCCGTGCACCGCCGCCACGACGGGCACCTCGCAGTCGTACACGGCGCCGAAGGCCTGCGCGCAGGCGTGGTTGGCGCCGATGAGGGCACGGTGCCCGTCTGCCTGTATCTCCTTGATGTCCACGCCCGCGTTGAACCCGCGCCCCTCGGCCGTGAGCACGACACACCGGATCTCCGGATCACGGCCGGCCGCCCGCACGGCGTCGGCCAGGGCGAACCAGCCGTCCACCGGCAGGGCGTTCACCGGTGGGAAGTCGACCGTGACGACGGCGATTCCATTCTTGTCCGCCCCCTTTTCCGGAGACGAGGTGGAGACACTCATGGCCGCATCAGCTACCTTTCCACCAAACGTTTGTTAGGTGAAGGGTAGCCGGGAATGGGGCTGGACGGGAAGGTCGTGGTCGTCACCGGCGGTACGCGCGGTGTCGGCGCCGGGATTGCGAAGGCGTTCGTGGCGGCCGGCGCGGACGTCGTCGTCTGCGCGCGGAGACCACCCGAAGTCCCGCTGGCGGGAGCCGGGTTCAGGCCGCTGGACCTGCGCGACCCGGAAGCCGTACGGACCTTCTTCGCGGCCCTGCCCCGCCTCGACGTCCTGGTCAACAACGCGGGTGGCACGCCGTACCGGCGGTTGACGGACGCGGATGCCGCCCGGCACGCGCGCGTGATCGAGCTGAATCTCGTCGCGCCGCTGACGGCGTCCCTGGCGGCGTACGAGCATCTGAAGCGCGCGCGGGGCTCGGTGGTGATGATCGGCAGCGTCAGCGGCGGACGTCCGTCGCCCGGGTCGGCGGCCTACGGGGCCGCCAAGGCCGGGCTGGAGAGCCTGGCCCGCTCGATGGCGGTGGAGTGGGCGCCGGAGGTGCGGGTCAACACGCTGGTCGTCGGCATGGTCCGCACGGAGCAGTCCCACCTCCATTACGGCGGCGAGGACGGCATCGACGGCGTCTCCCGCACCGTCCCGCTCGGCCGCCTCGCCGAACCGTCCGACGTCGGCGCGGCCGCGGCCTTCCTCGCCTCCGACGCCGCCGCCTACATCAGCGGGGCGAGCCTGCTGGTGCACGGCGGGGGCGAGCGGCCGGTGTTCCTGGATGCCGCGACGGTCAACAAGGAGGCATGACATGAGCCGGATGTGTGAAGGGCGGGTCGTCGTCGTGACGGGTGGGGGGCGTGGGCTCGGGCGCGCGCATGCGCTCGCGTTCGCAGCCGAGGGAGCGAGGGTCGTCGTCAACGACCTCGGTGTCGGCCTCAACGGCACCCCGGCCGCCGACAGCCCCGCCCGGCATGTGGTCGACGAGATCCGCGCGGCCGGAGGCGAGGCCGTTGCGCACGGGGGTGACGTGGCGACCGCTGCCGGAGCGTCCTCGCTGGTGGCGGCCGCGCTGGAGACGTACGGGCGGCTCGACACGCTCGTCAACAACGCCGGGTTCCTGCGTGACCGGATGCTGGTCAACCTTGACGAGGACGACTGGGACGCCGTCGTACGGGTCCACCTCAAGGGCCACTTCCTGCCTCTGAAGCACGCGGCCGCGCACTGGCGGGCGGAGGCGAAGGCGGGCCGTGCCCCTGTCGCCCGGGTCGTCAACACGAGCAGTGGGGCGGGGTTGCTGGGCTCGCTCGGGCAGGGCAACTACAGCGCCGCGAAGGCCGGAATCGTCGGGCTGACCCTGGTCGCGGCCGCCGAGTTCGCCCGCTACGGCGTCCAGGTCAACGCCATCGCCCCGGCGGCGCGGACGAGGATGACGGAGCGTGCCTTCGCCGAGACGATGACGGCCCCCGAGGACGGCTTCGACGCCATGGCGCCGGAGAACGTCTCCCCGCTGGTGGTCTGGCTGGGTTCGGCCGCGAGTGACGGCGTGACGGGGCGGGTCCTCGAGGTGGAGGGCGGGCGGATCACGGTGATGGAGGGGTGGCGGGCGGGGCCGACGGCGGACAAGGGGGCGCGGTGGACTCCGCAGGAGGCGGGGGAGGCGGCGGTGAAACTGTTGGGGGAGGCGGGGGTGCCGGGGGCGGTGTACGGGGCGTGAGGTTGCATCGCCCTCCGGACGGGGCGAAGCGCTACGTGTCGCACTCCAATACCCTCCGGCACAACCCGCACCGCGCCCGAACCCTCCCCCGCACCGGCACCCGAATCCGCTGCTGACACGTGGGACAGGGGAACGACACCCGCAGCGGCCCCCGCCCGTCCGGCGTGAACGCGTACGGCGCGCCCGCCCCCGGCCCGGCCCCGTGATGGTCCTGGGCGTGACGCCGATCGCGGGCGTAGCGGCGGCGCCCCGCCCACCCGGCCGCCGTCAGCGGAGGCTGCTGCTCGTCACGGCGGGCCTCGGCCATGCCCTTCACGTACGCCGTGTATGCCTGCGGACTCGTGAACCACACCGACGGATCCTCGGCGAAGACCAGCGCCCGCTTGGCGAGCACGTACCCGAACTCCTCCGGCGTCAGATACCCCAGCTTCTGCGAGGACGCCGAGTCCTCCCGGTACGCGTCGAGAAGCAGCCAGCCCGCGCCCAGATAGGTCGTCGCCGTGTCCGTGAGGATTTCGTTGTCGCGCGTGCCGGGGAAGGTCAGCCCGAGGCGATGCAGGTACACGTGCATCACCTCATGGGCCAGGGCCGCGCCGATGTCCCGGCGATGGGTGCGGAAGCGGTCGTTCAGCTCGATGAAGTACTCGGGCCCGGCGGTGAGTTCGACGCTTGCCGCGTGGGTCATCTCCCGGAAGCTGACGATCAGTCGGGCGTCCGGCAGGCGGTAGTGCCGCACCAGTTCGCGGGCCACCCGCTGCGCACCCAGATACAGATCGTCCGTGTCGCAGAATGCCACGTCGGCCGGCAGCACACTGGTCCCGAACGTCTGGACGGTGTCGTGGGAAAGCCGCCTGTAGAGCGCGGTGATCGAGGCCCGCACCGTCTCCAGGTGCGGGAAGCCGTGCTGGACCGGTCCGCCGTTCGCCACGCCCGTACCCCCAAGACGCCGTGAACCCGATTCCACTCTACGGGGATGTGAGGGGATTTTCCCTGGTGGGGTTCCACGTCCGGAGCGTGAGATCCGTCCTTGCCAGGTATGCCACCCGATCTTCATACTGCGGGCCGCTCAACACGCCATGAAAGGACGTATGTTGACCCACAGCTCGCCGAAGAGAACCGGCATAACCCTGGCGAAGCGGGCCGCGGCGGTGGCCGCCGTCGCGCTCGCGGTCGCCTCCCTCCAGCCCCTCAGCGCGCAGGCCGCGTCCACCCGCATCGTCGGTGGAACGCCCGCCGCCCAGAATGAGTTCCCGTTCATGGTCCATCTCTCAATGGGTTGCGGCGGGGCGCTCTACAAGAAGGACGTCGTCCTGACCGCGGCCCACTGCGTGCCCGGCTCCGGCAACAACACCAGCATCACCGTCACCGCGGGTGTCAACGACCTCAACTCCGCCTCCGCGATCAAGGTCAAGTCGACCAAGGTCAAGGTGGCCCCGGGCTACGACGGCAACGGCAAGGACTGGGCGCTGATCAAGCTCGCCCGGCCCATCGACAAGCCGACGCTGAAGATCGCCACCACGGACCGCTACAACCGCGGCATGTTCACGATCGCCGGCTGGGGCGACACCAAGGAGGGAGCCAACACGGGCACGACCAAGCTCCGTAAGGCGACCGTTCCCTTCGTCGCCGACCGCGTGTGCAAGCGCCACTACGGAAACCGGCTGGTGTCGAAGGAGGAACTGTGCGCCGGCTATCAGCGCGGCGCCGTCGACACCTGCCAGGGCGACTCCGGCGGTCCCATGTTCCGCAAGGACGACGCGGGCAAGTGGATCCAGGTCGGCATTGTGAGCTGGGGCGACGGTTGCGCCCGCCCCGGTGTGCCCGGCATCTACACCGAGGTCAGCCACTTCGCGAAGGACATCGCCCGCGCGGCGGGCGCGCTGTAGGCAGCCGAGGCACCTGCGTGTGTCAGACGGCCCGGAGGACCGGGGCCTGCGCCTCGCCGGACCGGGCCGTCCCCTCGAGCTCCAGCAGCCACACGTCGTTGCCGCCCTCCCGCAGGACGGGCCCAGGGACGTACAGCGAGCACTGGGGGCCGGTGGACCAGTAACGGCCGAGGTTGAAGCCGTTGATCCACACGAACCCGCGGGTCCGGCCCGGCAGCTCCAGACGGGCGTCACCGGCGCCCCGCACCATGACGGTGCCCCGGTACAGCCCCGGGGCACCGTCCCCGGGCAGTTCCCGTGACGGCACCGCCCGGACCCTCCCGATCTCGTCCAGCGCCTCCATCCGCAGCCCACGCGCGCGTACGTCGTGCAGATACTGCCGCTCGTGCAGGACGCCCCCGGTGATTCCCTTGGGCTCGCCCAGCCGCGGCCCGTAGTTGACCCGCCCCAGGGACTCCACCCACAGCTCCACGCGCGCGTGCCCCGCGACAGGCTCCTCGAGGCAGGCGTCGTCCTCCGTGAGCACCCCGGCCCGCTCCCCGTCGACGTACACCACGGCGAGGTCCCGCAGCCCGCGCACCGTCAGCGGATACGGCTGCCGCGGCCCCGGCACCGTCACCTCGTAGCGCACCAGGCCCCGCTCGACGCCCAGTTCCTCGAAGGAGGGCGGGACAGGACCGGACGTCTCCGTGCCGCCCAGCGTCTCCAGCACGTCGCCCAGCGGCGCCCAGTCGGTCAGGACCGCCTCGGCCGGCGCACCCAACGGCGCGGGCGCGGGCGGGACTTCGGGCAGGGGGCCGTCGGCGTGCTCGGCGAGGATCTTCCGGAAGGCCCAGAACTTCTCCGTGGGGCGGCCGTACTCGTCGATGGGGGCGTCGTAGTCGTACGACGTCACATCGGGCTCCAGCGGACCGTCGTGCAGCGCGCCGCCACCCCGGTTGGCACCCGCCCAGCCGGCGAAGCTCGTGCCGCCGTGCGCCATGTACAGGTTCACCGACGCCCCGCACTCCAGGATCTCCCGCAGGGCAGCCGCCGCGTCCCCGGGGTCCCGTACGACGTGCTCGCCGCCCCAGTGGTCGAACCAGCCGCACCAGAACTCCATGCACATCAGCGGACCCTCGGGGCGGTGCCGGCGCAGCGTCTCGAACGCCGTGCGCGCGTGGGAGCCGAAGTTCACCGTCGCCAGGACCCCCGGGACCGAGCCGCCGGAGAGCATGTGGTCCTCGGGGCCGTCCGAGGTGAAGAGCGCAGCCGTGACGCCCTCGGTGCGCAGCAGGTCGGCCAGCCACCGCAAGTAGACCGCGTCGGAACCGTAACTGCCGTACTCGTTCTCGACCTGCACCATGATCACCGGGCCACCGCGATCGAGCTGCCGGGGCACGATCTCGGGCAGGAGGTGCCGGAACCAGTTCGCGACGTGTCCCAAGTAGCGCTCGTCACGGGTACGCGCGCGTGCGCCCGCCTCGGCCGTCAGCCAGTACGGCAGCCCGCCGTTCTCCCACTCGGCGCAGATGTACGGCCCCGGCCGGACGATCGCCCACAGCCCCGCCTCCCGGACCGCGTCCAGGAACCGGCCGAGCGCCTGCACGTCCCGATGCCGGCCCGGCTGCGGCTCGTGCAGGTTCCACGGCACGTACGTCTCCACGCAGTTGAGGCCCATCGCCCGCAGCATCGACAGCCGGTGCCCCCACTGTGCCTCGTGCACCCGGAAATAGTGCAGCGCGCCGGACAGCAGCCGCACCGGCCGCCCGTCCAGCAGGAAGTCTTCGTCCCCCACCGTGAACTCGCTCATGCGCCCACCCTCGCCTCTGGCGCAGGTCAGGGTCCATGGACAAAGATCAGCGCTGCTTGGACCGAAGGAGCGGACGGGAGGCACGCGGATGTATCACACCTGGATGCGTTTCTTCACGCCCGGCCCCGCCCACCACCGCCTCGGCCTCGCCTGCCTCGGCGTGGGTCTCCAGTACGGCGCCCTGCCGACCGTCGGACCGAGGGTCCTGGACCATCATGTCGCCGTCGTGATCAGTACCGGCAGCGGCTGGTACGCCGCCCCCGACGGCCGCCGTACGACCGTCACCGCGCCCGCGCTGCTGTGGCTGACCCCCGGCGTGCCGCACCACTACGCGCCCGACCCCGGCACCGGCTGGGACGAGGGCTTCGTCGACTTCACCGGGCTCGCCGCACCGACGTACACCGAACTCGGCTACATCGAACCCGGCCGGCCCGTCGTGCCGCTGTCCGACGCCGCCGGCCCACGTGCCGTCATCGGGCGCATCGCCCGCGCCGCCCGCCGCGACAACCCCCTGCTGGAGGTGGAGACCGGCGCCGCCGTCCACGAGCTCCTCGTCGCCCTGCGCCGCGCCCGCGCCGACCTCGCCCCCGACGGCGAACAGGTCCTCAAGGCCCTCGCCCGCGACGCGTGCCTGCCGCTGACGGTCGCCGACCACGCCGCCCGGCACGGCATGACCCTCGCCGAACTGCGCACCGCCGTGCGGCGCGGCGCCGGGTGCAGCCCCAAGGACTATCTGCTCGGCATCCGCCTGGGCCGCGCCAAGGAACTGCTCGCCGCCACCGAACTGCCCGTCGCCGCCGTCGCCCGCCGCGTCGGCTACGACGACCCCGCCTACTTCTCCCGCCTGTTCACCCGCCGCGTCGGCATGGCCCCGGTCCGCTTCCGCGCCCAGCAGGGCCGTACCGTCCCCGGCGGCTGGAGCAACCAGGTCCCCGACCCCGACGATCCACCCGTGATCGAACGAACGACCAACTGAGCGGGCCCCGTAGGCTGGGCGCCCATGACCAGCAACACGTCTTCCAGCGACGTCGACCCGGCCGTCGGTGAAGAGCTCGCCCGGCTGCGCGACAGCATCGACAACATCGACGCGGCCGTCGTCCACATGCTCGCCGAGCGCTTCAAGTGCACCCAGCAGGTCGGCCACCTCAAGGCCAAGCACCAGCTCCCGCCCGCCGACCCGGCCCGCGAGTCCCGCCAGATCGCCCGCCTGCGCACGCTCGCCGAGAACGCCAAGCTGGACCCGGCCTTCGCGGAGAAGTTCCTCAACTTCATCATCGCCGAGGTCATCAGGCACCACGAGAGCATCGCCGAGGACACCGTCAACGGCGCCGCGTCCGCGCCGAACCGCTCCTAGGTCGTGTCCGCAAAGTCCCGTCGTCCGCCCGGAGGGCGGGCCCCGCGGCGTCCGGTGCGTGCTCTCGGCGTGCCGGGCGGAGCCCTTTGTACTGGATGTACTCGGGGCTTCGCCCGGTGCGGCGGTGGGGCCCCTCCCGCTCGAGCGAAGCCGAGAGTGGGGGAGCGTGCCAGGCGTCGCGGGGCAGGCGGGACTTTGCGGACACGGCCTGGGCCCGGCCGGGACGACGGGATGCAGACAGACCCTCCCCGAGGGAGTGACACGGCGGCCCGGGAGGGGCATGCTGCGCTGTGCACCGCATGTCAGCTGACGCGCACTCCCCGTCAGCGCCCCGGACATACCCTGGATGTCCACGCGGGAGGGACGTCGGGCCATGCCGTCGGATGCCAAGATCCTCATTGTCGACGATCACGAGGACACGCTGTACGCGCTGGAGAGTGCCCTGGCCCCGCTGGGGTACCTGCTGGCCCGGGCCACCAGCGGTGACGAGGCGCTCAAGCAGGTGCTCCGCGGAAAGGTCGGCCTCCTCCTCCTGGACGTGCGCATGCCCGGCGTCAGCGGCCTGGACGTCGTGCGCTACATGCGGCGGGTGGAGCAGACCCAGCACATACCGGTCGTCCTCCTCACCGGCTTCGGTGCGGACCAGGAGCTGACCTCCACCGCCTTCCGGCTCGGCGTCGCCGACCTCGTGCTGAAGCCCATCGACCCCTGGGCGCTGCGCACCAAGGTCCGCTACCTGTACGACGCCCACGAGCGCCACCGCGCACTGGTGGCGGAGGTCCAGGAGTTACGCGCCCTGGTCAAGGGTCATGCCGAGGTCGAGGAACCCGGCCCGCGCCCGGCTCTGCCCCATCCGGACGCCCGCCTTCCGCCGCAGCGCGACACCCCGGCGGGGAACCGGACATAGCGTACGTAGTGATCCACCCCTGTGCCTTGTCAGCGGCATCAGGCAGCATGTCCTGCATGTCCGTACTGACGCGCGACGAAGCGCAGACCCGTGCCCAGCTTCTCGATGTCCACCGCTACACGATCGAACTCGATCTGACCACCGGGGACACGACCTTCGACTCGCGGACCGTCATCCGGTTCACCACGCGCGCCGACGCGGACACCTTCGTCGAGATCAAGCCTGCCGAGCTGCGCTCCGTCACGCTGGACGGACATCCCCTCGACCCGGAGACCCTGGACGACAACCGGCTGCCCCTGAAGAACCTCACCGCCGGTGAGCACGAACTGCGCGTCGACGCGGCCATGCGCTACTCCCGCACCGGCGAGGGCATGCACCGCTTCACCGACCCCACCGACGGCGAGAGCTACGTCTACACCCAGTTGGCGATGGACGACTGCAAGCTGGTCTTCCCTGCCTTCGACCAGCCCGACCTGAAGGCCGTCTTCGACCTCTCCATCACCGCTCCCGAAGGCTGGACCGTCCTCGCCAACGGCGTCACCGAGCACCTCGGCGCCGGCCGCTGGCAGGCCGCGACCACCCCGCCGATCTCCACCTACCTGGTCGCCGTCGCCGCCGGCCCCTGGCACTCGGTGCGCACCGAGCACCGCGGCCTGCCCTTCGGCCTGCACTGCCGCCGCTCCCTCGCCCCCTACCTGGACGTGGACACCGACGAGCTCTTCCAGGTCACCCGGCAGTGCTTCGACCGCTTCCACGAGAAGTTCGACGAGCCCTACCCCTTCGACTCCTACGACCAGGCGTTCGTCCCCGAGTTCAACGCCGGCGCCATGGAGAACCCCGGACTGGTCACCTTCCGCGACGAGTTCGTGTACCGCTCCGCCGTCACCGACACCGAGCGGCTGGTCCGCGCCATGGTCATCGCCCACGAGATGGCCCACATGTGGTTCGGCGACCTCGTCACCCTGCGCTGGTGGGACGACATCTGGCTGAACGAGTCCTTCGCCGAGTACATGGGCTACCAGATCTGCGCCGAAGCCACCCGCTTCACCGACACCTGGGTCGACTTCGGCATCGCCCGCAAGGCCTGGGGCTACGACGCCGACCAGCGCCCCTCCACCCACCCCGTGGCCCCCGAGGCCGTCGACGACACGGCCGCCGCCATGCTCAACTTCGACGGCATCTCCTACGCCAAGGGCGCCTCCGCGCTGCGTCAGCTCGTGGCCTGGCTCGGCGAGAAGGACTTCCTCACCGGGATCAACACCCACTTCGCCCGCCACAAGTTCGGCAACGCCACCCTCGCCGACTTCATCGACTCCCTGGCCTCCGCCACCGAGCGCGACGTCCACGCCTGGGCCGACTCCTGGCTGCGCACCACCGGCGTCGACACCCTCACCCCGGCCGTCACCCCCGGCGACAACGGCACCTACACCCTCACCGTCGATCACGCCGGCAGCCGCACGCACCGCCTCAGCGTCGGTCTGTACGACCAGGACCACGGCGACAACAGCGGCAACCTCACCCTGCGCGAACGCCTCGACCTCGACGTCCCGCAGAGCGCCCCGCAGCCCATCGGCAAGCGCCCGGCCCTGCTGCTGCTCAACGACGGCGACCTGACCTACGCCAAGGTCCGCTTCGACGCCGGGTCCTTCGAGACCGTCCGGGGCAGCCTCGCCGGCCTGCCCGACCCGCTCACCCGCGCGGTCGTGTGGAACGCCCTGCGTGACGCCGTCCGGGACGGCGAACTGGCCGCCGGCGCCTACCTGGAGGCCGCCCGCGCCCACCTGCCGCGCGAGACCGACCTCACCGTCGTCCAGGGCGTCCTCGCCTTCGCCGCCACCCAGGTCGCCGACCGCTACCTCACCCCTCAGGAGCGACCCGCCGCCCTGGCCACCCTCTCCGCCCTGTGCCGCGACCTCATCCGCCGCACCGAGGACGGCGACAACCCCGGCCTGCGCCTGATCGCCGTACGCCACTTCATCGACGTCGCCGCCCACCCCGACACCATCGCCGCCTGGCTCGCCGACGGCACCGTGCCGGGCGGACCCGAACTCGACCCCGAGCTGCGCTGGCGCGTCCTGGGCCGCCTCGCCGTCCTCGGCGCGGTCGACGAGGCCGCCATCGCCGCCGAACTGGGCCGCGACCCGAGCGCCACCGGCCAGGAGGGCGCCGCCCGCTGCCGCGCCGCGCTGCCGGACGAGGAGGCCAAGGCGAAGGCGTGGGACGCCATGTTCGCCGTCGACGGCGCCACCGCCTTGTCCAACTACCTCTTCACCGCCACCGCCCAGGGCTTCTGGCAGCCCGAACAGACCGACCTGCTGCGGCAGTACGTGCCGCGCTACTACAAGGACGCGGTCGCCGTCGCCGCCCGCCGTGGCCCCGCCATCGCGGACGCCGCCGGCCGCTACGCCTTCCCGGCGTACGCCGTCGACGCCGAGTCCCTGCGGCTGGGCGAGGAGTGCCTGCGTGACGGCGACCCGGTCCCGGCGCTGCGACGCCGGCTCGCCGACCACCTCGACGACCTGGCGCGGGCGTTGCGGGTGCGGGAGGGCCGGGAGGGCTAGGCCCTCGGCGTAGGGCGGCGCTGGTCCCCACGGCCCTGGAGCAACCCGTGATCGTGGTGACCGGCGCCACCGGCAACATCGGCCGTGCTCTCCTCGACGACGGCCACGAGGGCGCCGGCCACCGGTTCACGGGACCCGGGGCGATATCCAACGCCGGTCAGGTCGCGGCGATCGGACGGGCCGTAGGCCGCGACCTCCAGTTCGTCGAGGTGCCGCCGGACCCCAGGCGGGCCCCGAGCTGCCACTGAGGCGCCCCTTACTGCGCCGACTCGACGCGCCGCCTCCGACACGCGTTCCCCGTACGGAAATACCCCCTTTCGGGTTCCGATCATTGGGCTTTTCGGGCGTCATCGCGTATCCGCGTACAAGCTGGAAGTCCCTCATGTCCAGCGCCCGGGAGGCCACGATGAGCACGCTGCCGTCGCTCGCTTCAGGCCCGGAAGGTCCCCATGCCCTGCGGCCGTTGCTCGACACCGTGCTCGACGCGCTGGGCGAGGGCGCCCGCGCACGCCGGGGGCCACTGCCCTCGGGCGGCCCGGACGCGGTGGCCGGACGCATGCGGACCGCGGTAGGGGACGTCCTGCCGGACGAGGGCGACCCCAACGCCCTCCACACCCTCGTCCGGGCCCTCGCCGAATCCGCCGCCGACCCGGCGCACCCGCTGTGCACCGCCCACCTCCACTGCCCACCCCTCGCGCTCGCCACCGCCGCCGACCTGGCCGCGTCCACCCTCAACCCCTCCCTGGACTCCTGGGACCAGGCGCCGGGCGCATCGGAGCTGGAGGCGCTGGTGACGGAGGCGCTCGCGGGGGAGGTATTCGGCGCCGAGGCAGCGGCCACCGCCCTGATCACCACCGGCGGCACCGAATCCAACCAACTCGCCCTCCTGATCGACCGAGAGGCGCACGGCGCCGGAGTCAGGCTGGTGCACGGGGCGAACGCACATCACTCGCTGCCCCGTGCCGCTTGGCTGCTCGGACTGCCGGACCCCGTCGTCGTGCCCGCGCCCGCCGGTGTCCTCGACCCCGCCGCACTCGACGAGGCCCTCACCCAGCTGCCCGGCCCCCACCTGGTCGCGGCCACCGCGGGTACCACCGACGCCGGGCTCATCGACCCGCTCCCCGAGATCGCCGCCCTGTGCGCCGCCCACGGCGCCCGGCTGCATGTCGACGCCGCCTACGGCGGAGGCCTGCTGTTCAGCGACCGGTACCGCGAGCGGCTCGCCGGCCTCGACGCCGCCGACACCGTCACCCTCGATCTGCACAAGCTCGGCTGGCAGCCCGTCGCCGCGGGGCTCCTCGCCGTCCGTGACCCGGGCGGCCTCGCCGTGCTCCACCACCGCGCCGACTACCTCAACGCCGACGACGACATCGAGGCCGGTCTGCCGGACCTGCTCGGCCGGTCCCTGCGTACCAGCCGCCGACCCGACGTCCTCAAGATCGCCGTCACACTCAAGGCCCTCGGCCGCAACGGCCTCGGCCGGCTCGTCGAGCAAGTCTGCGCCAGAGCCCTGGAGTTCGCCCACCTCGTCCACGGTCACCCCGGGTTCGAGGTCTACGACCAGCCCACCATCAGCACGGTCCTGTTCCGGCCCGCACACGCCACCGACGACGCCGTCGCCGCCGTACGCCGAACGCTCCTCACCGACGGCCGCGCCGTCCTCGGCCGGGCCCGCACAGACGGTCGCCTGTGGCTGAAAGCGACCCTCCTCAATCCCCACACGCGCCCGGACGACCTGGCCGCCCTCCTGAAACTGGTGGAAGGAAACACCCCCGGATGACCCCGCAGACCAACCCCCCGGCCGACCGGCACCCCAACCCGCCGAGCCGGGACCCCGAGACCCCCCGTGACCTCGTCGGCATCGGTATCGGCCCCTTCAACCTCTCCCTCGCGGCCCTGGCCCACCCGCTCGCCGAACTCGACGCCGTCTTCTACGAACAGCGCACCGCGTTCGCCTGGCACCCGGGCCTCCTCATCGAAGGGTCCCGTATCCAGGTCCCGTTCCTCGCGGACCTGGTGACCCTCGCCGACCCCGCGAGCCCGTGGTCGTTCCTCAGCTATCTCAGGACCCGCGACCGGCTCTTCCCGTTCTACTTCGCCGAGCGCTTCCACATCCAGCGCGCCGAGTACGACGCCTACTGCCGCTGGGTCTGCGAGAACCTCCCCGGACTGCGCTTCGGCCATCAGGTCGACGCGGTCCGCTTCAACTCCGAACGCGATGTCTTCGAGGTCGACTTCACCCAGCTCGCCCCCGACGGAGAGGCCGAGGCGCTGGGCCGTACGTATGCGAAGAACATCGTCCTCGGCATCGGCACCGAACCGGATGTCCCCGACCCGCTCAGGCCCCTCGTCGAGGCGCCCGCCGTTCCGGTCATCCACGCCGCCGACTACCTCGAACACCGCGAGCGGCTCCTCGCCGCCGAGCACATCACCGTCATCGGCTCCGGGCAGTCCGGCGCCGAGATCTTCCTCGACCTGCTCCGGCGCCGCCCCACCGGGCGCGAGCGGATGCACTGGCTCGGCCGTACCGAGGCCTTCGCGCCCATGGAGTACTCCAAGCTCGGCCTGGAGCACTTCACCCCCGACTACACCCGCTATTTCCAGGCCCTCGGCGAACCGGTCCGCGACAAGCTCGTCGCCTCGCAGTGGCAGCTCCACAAGGGCATCGACGCCGACACCCTCGCCGCCATCCACGACGAGCTCTACCGCCGCACCCTGCACGGCGGCTGGCCCGACGCGGTCCTCACGCCGGGTGTGCAGGTCCGCACCGCGGGGCGGATCGCGACGACCAAGGTGGAGCTCCACCTGGAGCACGTCCACCAGAACACCCGCTCACGCCTGACCACCGACGCGGTCGTCCTCGCCACCGGCTACCGCGAGCGCCCCCTCACCCGCATCCTCGCCGGCCTCGACCCCTACATGCGTCTCGACAGCCGGGAACGCCCGCGCATCGACGACCAGTACCGCCTGGTCATGGACCCGTCCGTCACCGGCTCCGGCTGCAACGTCTACGTCCAGAACGCCGAGCGCCACACCCACGGCGTCGGCACCCCCGACCTCGGCCTCGCGGCCTGGCGCAGCGCCAGCATCCTCAACTCCGTCACCGGCAAGGAGACCTACCCGCTGCCGACCCGTACGTCGTTCACCACCTTCGGCCTCGAACAGCAGGAGCCCCGGATCCCGCGCGCGCGTCGGCCGAAGGCGCTGACACCGCTCCTGGACGGGATCTGAGGCTCCCCACCGCTTCGAGGCCGCGGCTAGAACACCGGCGTGCCGTTCCGCGTGAGCTTCCAGTCCACCGACGCGAAGTCCTTCGGGTCCAGCACGCCCTTCGCGGTCACCCACTCCGCGATCCGGGTGCGGATCTCCGTCGACTCCGACCACAGCTCCTGAGCCGACGCCACATGCGGGAACGCGCCGCCGCCGTTGGCCCGGTAGTTGTTCACCGCGAACACGAACTTCTGGGCGTCGTCCAGCGCGGCACCGTTGTAGGCCAGGTTCTTGATCCGCGAACCCGCCGCCTGCGCGACGTCGATGTCGTACGACAGCCCCGACACGTAGTCGTAGTTGTAGTCGGGGCGGTTGCCCGCGTTCGTGAGCTTGTCGACGTCGACGGCCGCGTCGGCGGCGGTCTGCACGAAGTACTCCGCCGAGTACTCCAGGTACGCCTTGATCTGCGCACCCGTCATCAGCTTCGCGACCAGCGTGTTGTCGTACACGTACAGGCTCGACAGGTCCCGGATGGTCACGTCGCCTGCCGGGATCTCCGAGGTGCGCGAGAACGGGGAGGCCTGCGCGATGACGGGCAGCGAGGCGTGCTCCGTGCCCGCCAGGGCCGCCTTGACGACGTCCTCCTGGACCTTGGTGATCAGGTCGATGATCGGGGCGTCCTTGTAGCGGGCGTCGACCGTCGTCAGCTTCTCGGTCGCCGAGCCGACGACCTGGTTGACGTACTCCACCACGATGTCGTGGTCGTCCTTCAGCAGCTTGGTGATCTTCGGGTCGTCGGCGACCGTCTTCGAGTCGCGCACCGTCGCCTTCACCGACTCGACCTTCCAGCAGCCCTTGTCGAGGACCAGCTCGAAGTCGAACAGCGACAGCCGCTGGGCGTAGCACAGCGGCTCGGACAGCACGACGGTCCTGCCGGTCTTCTCGTTCGTGACCAGCAGCTCCGCGATCTCCGTGTGCGCGTGCCCGACGAGGATCGCGTCGATGCCCGGCACCTGCTGGGCGACCAGCGCCGCCGAGTTCTCGATGTACGGCAACTGGTCACCGTACGACGACGTCCCCGACGAACCGGAGTGCGCCGACACGACCACCACGTCCGCACCCATCGAGCGCAGCTTCGGCACCCACTTCGCGGCCTGCTCCTCCAGACCCGGGAACACCATCTTGCCCTCGACGTACGCCTTGTCCCAGATCGCGATGCCGGGGTTGGTCAGACCGAGGACCGCGACCTTGACCGGCGGGGCGCCCGGCACCCGGAACTTCTTGATGAAGTACGGAGGGAAGGCGGGCTTCAGCGTCTTCGCGTCCAGCGCGTTCGCACCCAGCAGCGGGAAGTGGCACTGGTCCTCGAACTTGCGCAGCGTCTCGATGCCGTAGTTGAACTCGTGGTTGCCGAGGGCCACCGCGTCGTACCCGATGGCGTTCATCGCCGCCGCCATCGGGTGGATCGGACCGCCCTTGGCGGTGATCGGGTCGACCTTGGCGTAGTAGTACGTCAGCGGGGTGCCCTGGATAGTGTCGCCCGCGTCGATGAGCAGCGTGTTGCGGCGGCCCTTCTCCTCGCGGACCTGGTTCACCAGCGTCGAGACCCGGGACAGGCCCTTCGCGTTGCCCTTGGCGTCGGAGTACTCCGCGTCCTTGAAGTAGTCCCAGTTGAAGATGTTGCCGTGCAGGTCGGTCGTGCCCATCACCGTCAGCGCGTACCGCTTCTTCGGCCGGGACCCCGTCGCCGGCTGTGCGGCCTGCGCCGCCGGGGCACTCACCGCACCGGCCACCGCCACCCCCGCTCCGGTCACGGCGGACTTCGTCAGGAACTTACGGCGGTTCAACGGCATGAGTGCTTCTCCCGGGCGAATGGTCAACAACGCGCGTAGATTCTGACCTGCCCATGGCGAGTTGCAACAGACCCCGCACGTTTCGATCTGGTGACCGAAGCGGTGAACCGTCGGGCTCCCAGCCGGCCAAGCGATGACAGAGTGGGACGTATGACCGCCCCCTCAGGAGAACTTCAGCCCGCCGTCCCCTACGGCACCCCCGAAGCCCCCCGTATCGCCGTCCGCGGTGAGGCCCACCTCGAGGTCGACCCCGAGATCGCCCGCATCGGCGTCACCGTGGCCTCCCGCGGCAAGGACCGCCGCGCAGCCCTGGACGACCTCACCCGCCGCAACGCAGGCGTCCTCGACCTCATCAAGACCTACGGCGACGCGGTGGAGCGCCTGGAGACCGGCGCCTTCTCCATCAGCCCCGAACTGAAGGACAAGGGCCGCGGCGAACGCATCCACGCCTACCACGGCCGCGTCCACATCACGGCCGAACTCACGGACTTCACGGCGCTCGGCGAACTCACCACACGCCTCGCCGACTTGGAGCTCACCCGCGTGGACGGCCCCTGGTGGGCCCTGCGCCCCGACTCGCCGGCCCACCGGGAAGCGCGGCAGCAGGCGGTACGGGAGGCCGTGCAGCGCGCGCGGGAGTACGCGGAGGCGCTGGGGACCTCCCTGGCGGCGCTGGTGGAACTCGCCGACATCGGAGCGGAGAACGCCCCGCCGGCCTACCCGCAGACCCGCGGTGGCCGTATGCGCTCCATGGCCTACGCCGCCGAAGAGGAGTCCGCCGCCGCCCCCCTCGACCTCGAACCCCAGCGTCAGCACGTCCACGCCGAGGTCAATGCGCGATTCACGATGGCGCCGCCGCACCTGTGAATAGCCCTTTAGGGGTGCTTCGAACGCTCATCGGAGCACCCCGGTGCACAATTCAACACTTGTCAATAGCCCTTCACGCAAAGGTTGTTGAGTAGTCATGCGGCACCAATTCACTACCCGCCGGTAAGTCATAGAGTCGAAACATGCGCCGAGCGAAAATCGTCTGCACCCTGGGCCCCGCCACCGACTCGTACGACCAGATAAAGGCACTGGTCGACGCCGGAATGGACGTCGCCCGATTCAACCTCAGCCACGGCAGCCACGCCGATCACGAGGAGCGCTACCAGCGCGTGCGGAAGGCCTCCGACGAGACCGGCCGCAGCGTCGGCGTTCTCGCCGACCTTCAAGGCCCGAAGATCCGCCTCGGCCGCTTCACCGAAGGACCCGTACTCCTTGAACGCGGGGACACCTTCACCATCACCGTCGAGGAGGGCGCCGAGGGCGACCGCCAGCAGTGCGGCACCACCTACTCCGGGCTCGCCGCCGACGTCACCCCCGGCGAACGCATCCTCGTCGACGACGGCAAGGTGTGCCTGGAGGTAACTGCCGTCGACGGCCCGCGCGTGAACACCACCGTCGTCGAAGGCGGCATGGTCTCCGACCACAAGGGCCTGAACCTCCCGGGTGTCGCCGTGTCCGTCCCCGCCCTCTCCGAGAAGGACGAGGCGGACCTGCGCTGGGCCCTGCGCACCGGCTTCGACGTCATCGCGCTCTCCTTCGTCCGCTCCGGACGGGACATCGAGGACGTCCACCGCATCATGGACGAGGAGGGCCGCCGCCTCCCGGTGATCGCCAAGGTGGAGAAGCCGCAGGCGGTCGAGGCGATCGACGACATCGTGGCCGCCTTCGACGGCATCATGGTCGCCCGCGGTGACCTGGGCGTGGAGATGCCGCTGGAGCAGGTCCCGATCGTCCAGAAGCGCGCGGTCAAGCTGGCCAAGCGCAACGCCAAGCCGGTCATCGTCGCCACCCAGATGCTCGACTCGATGATCGACAACTCCCGCCCGACCCGCGCCGAGGCCAGCGACGTGGCCAACGCCGTCATCGACGGCACGGACGCGGTGATGCTGTCCGGCGAGACCAGTGTCGGCAAGTACCCGATCGAGACGGTCCGGACGATGGCGAAGATCGTCGAGGCGGCCGAGGAGGACATCCTCGCCAAGGGCCTGCCGCCCCTGACCGAACGCAACAAGCCCCGCACCCAGGGCGGCGCGGTGGCCCGTGCCGCCGCCGAGATCGGCGACTTCCTGGGCGCGAAGTTCCTGGTTGCCTTCACCCAGTCCGGCGACACGGCCCGCCGCCTGTCCCGCTACCGCTCGCCGATCCCGCTGCTGGCCTTCACGCCCGAGCCGGCCACGCGTTCCCAGCTGAATCTGACGTGGGGTGTGGAGACCTTCCTCGGTCCGCACGTGGACTCCACGGACGCGATGGTCGACCAGGTCGACGAACTCCTCCTGAAATACGGCCGCTGCGAGAAGGGCGACACCGTCGTCATCACGGCCGGATCGCCGCCCGGAGTTTCCGGTTCGACGAACATGGTGCGCGTCCACCGCATCGGCGAGGACGACGCTCCGAAGTAATGAAAGAAGCGGTAAAAAACCGAGGGCCCCTCGTCGAGAGGGGCCCTTTGCATTGGTCTTGGAATTCCCAGAGGGTGACCTTGGAATCGCAGGAAAAGTGCCCCGGGTCGGACTCGAACCGACACTGTACGGGTTTTGAATCCGTTGCCTGCTGCCAATTGGGCTACCGGGGCTCGAAGAATCCAAGGTTGTCCCCGACCCTCCGCGCGTCCACCATACCGTAGCTAGGTAGGCTCTTGGGAGCAGCACCCCTGCCCCTGAACGAGGAGCCCCCCGTGACCGCCCCCGAGTCGCCCCAGCCCGTAGACGCGCCCGACGACGACAAGTCGCACGTGCCTCCGCTGACGACCCGTGTCGTCATTGCCGAGGACGAGGCGCTGATCCGGCTCGATCTCAAAGAGATGCTCGAAGAAGAGGGGTACACCGTCGTCGGTGAGGCCGGAGACGGTGAGCAGGCCGTCGAACTGGCCCGTGAGCACAGGCCCGACCTCGTCATCCTCGATGTGAAGATGCCGAAGCTGGACGGCATTTCGGCGGCCGAGAAGATCGCCGAGGAGAGCATCGCTCCGGTGCTGATGCTGACCGCGTTCTCGCAGCGCGACCTCGTCGAGCGGGCCCGGGACGCCGGTGCCATGGCGTACCTGGTCAAGCCGTTCAGCAAGAGCGACGTCGTACCGGCGATCGAGATGGCCGTATCGCGGTTCACCGAGCTGAAGGAGCTGGAGAAGGAGGTCGCCGACCTCACCCTGCGCCTGGAGACACGCAAGCTGGTGGACCGGGCGAAGTCCGTCCTCCAGACCGAGTACGGGCTGACCGAGCCCGCCGCGTTCCGGTGGATCCAGAAGACCTCCATGGACCGCCGGATGTCGATGCAGCAGGTCGCCGAGGCCGTCATCCAGGACGCCGACGAGAAGAAGGCCGCCAAGGGCTGACGTACCGAAGCAGCAAAGAGTGAGGCCCGTGCCCCTGACCGGGGGGCACGGGCCTCAACTCATGTGAGCCTGGCGATCAGTCCTCGCCCAGGTACGCCTTGCGCACCGACTCGTCGTGCAGCAGGTCCTGTCCGCTGCCGGAGAGGACGATCTTGCCGACCTCCATGACGTGGCCGTGGTCGGCCAGGGAGAGCGCGGCCTGGGCGTTCTGCTCGATGAGCAGGATGGTGGTGCCCTGGGACTTGAGCTCCTGGATGGTCGCCATGATCTTCTGCATCATGATGGGGGAGAGGCCCATGGAAGGCTCGTCCAGCATGAGCAGCTTCGGCCGGGACATCAGCGCCCGTCCCATGGCGAGCATCTGCTGCTCACCGCCGGAGAGGGTGCCCGCTGCCTGCTTGCGGCGCTCTCCGAGGATGGGGAACAGGTCGTAGGCGCGCTTGATGTCCTTCTCGATGGCCTCCTTGTCGGTGCGCAGGAACGCGCCGAGACGGAGGTTGTCCTCGATCGTCATGCGGGGGAAGATGTGCCGCCCCTCGGGGGAGTGGGCGAGCCCCAGCGCGACGACCTTGTGGGCGGGGATCTTCTTCAGCGACTTGCCGTCGAACTTGATCTCGCCGGACAGCGGCTGGAGCAGACCCGACAGCGTGCGCAGGGTCGTGGTCTTGCCGGCGCCGTTGGTGCCGATGAGGGTGACGACCTCGCCCGCTTCCACCTTGAACGAGATGCCCTTGACGGCCTCGATCTTGCCGTAGGCGACCCTGAGGTCCTCGACCTCGAGCAGTGCGGTCACTTGTCGTCCCCTTCCGTGGTGCTCTGCGCGTCAGCCTCCGCAGCCTCGACTTCGGCGGCCTCCGCCGCGCCCGGCGCACCCTCGAAGGGCGTGCCGAGGTAGGCGGCGATGACGCGCTCGTCGGCCTGGACGACCTCCGCGGGGCCCTCGACGATCTTCTCGCCCTGGACCAGCACGGCGACCCGGTCACACAGGTTCATGATGAACCGGATGTCGTGCTCGATGACGAGGACGGCGATGCCCTGGTCCCGGATGGCGAAGATCAGCTCTTCGGCCGCCCGGGTCTCCTGCGGGTTCATACCGGCGGTGGGCTCGTCGAGGAGGAGCAGACCGGGCTCGCTCGCCAGCGCCCGGGCGATCTCCAGCTTGCGCTGCTCGCCGTAGGGCAGGTTGCGGGCGAGGTGGTCGGCCTTGGCGGCGAGACCGGTGAACTCCAGGAGTTCCATGGCCCGGTCCCGGGACGCGTCCTCGGCCTTCTTGAAGCCGGGCAGCCGCAACAGGGCCGACCAGAGGCCTTCCTTGGTGCGGGTGTGCCGTCCGACCAGCACGTTCTCCAGAACGGTCATGTTGGCGAAGAGCCGGATGTTCTGGAACGTACGGGCGATGCCGGCCTGGGTGACCAGGTGCGGCTTGGGCGGCAGGACGGTGCCCTTGTAGGCGACCTTGCCCTCGGTCGGGATGTACAGGCCGGTGAGGCAGTTGAAGAAGGTCGTCTTACCGGCGCCGTTGGGGCCGATGAGGCCGACGATCTCGCCACTGTTGACGGTGAGGTTCACGTCGCGCACGGCGGTCAGACCGCCGAAGCGCATCGTGACACCGGTGGCGTCGAGCACCGTCGTGCTGGTGGGTGCGGTCGTGGTGGTGGTCATGGCGGTCACGCCCCTGCCTTCGCGACGCCGGTCGCGCCTTCGGGCAATGGCTTGTCCTCCGGTACGTCGAGCTGTCCGGTCTCGTGGAATTCGAGCTGCTTCCTGCGGTCGGCGACCAGGCCCTCGGGGCGGAAGCGCATCAGCAGCATCAGCGCGATGCCGAAGAGCAGCAGCTGGTACTCCGCCATGAACTGCAGCTTGGCCGGGATCAGGTAGAGCAGCGCGGCGCCGATCAGCGGGCCGCTGATGGTGCCCATGCCGCCGAGGATGACGGCGGCGAGCAGGAAGGCGGAGTTCGGCGGCACAGGACCGGCGAACTCGTACTGCTCGGGGGTGACGCTGTAGGACACGTGTGCCTGGACGGTGCCCGCGAGGCCGGCGAGGGAGGCGCCGAGTGCGAAGGCGAGGAGCTTGAGGCGGAAGCCGTTGATGCCCATCGCGGTGGCGGCGGTCTCGTCCTCGCGGATGGCGACCCAGGCGCGGCCGATGCGGGACTCCGCCGAGCGGCGGAACACCATCACGACGATCGCCGTGAACAGCAGCATCAGCAGGTAGTAGTTGGCCGAGCGGGTCAACTCGTGTCCGAGGACGTCGTGTGGCACTCCTAGGTTGAACCCGAAGATCTCCAGGTCGGGGATCTGCGGGATGCCGTTGGAGCCGTTGGTGACGTCCGGGCCGCTGTTGCCGTTCAGGTTGTTCATGGTGATGCGGAAGATCTCACCGAAGCCGAGCGTCACGATGGCGAGGTAGTCGCCGCGCAGTCGCAGGGTCGGGGCACCGATCACGACGCCGAAGATCAGCGAGGCGGCGGCGCCGGTGAGAACGGCGGCCCAGAAGGGGAACTTCACACCGATCGTCGACGCCGGGGAGCCGGAGACCAGGGCGGCGGCGTAGGCGCCGACGCCGAGGAAGGCGACGTAACCGAGGTCGAGCAGGCCGGCGAGGCCGACGACGACGTTGAGGCCCAGGGCGACCGTGGCGAAGATCAGGATGTTCGCGCCGATGAGGGCGAACTGGTCGTTGGACTGGGTGAAGGGGAAGCAGATCGCCGCCACGAACGCCGCCGTGAGGGTGACGTTGCGGTGCTTGGCGGTCAGAGCCGACAGCCGCTTCAGGAGACCGGCGCGGGTGACGGCGGTGAAGCCGAACGCCGCGACGATCAGGAAGCCGACGAACAGCTCGGAGTACTCGGTGCCGATGCCGTACGCGAACACGTACAGGCCGAGGCCGAAGCCCACCGCGATGATCAGGATCTCCACCCAGGAGGGCAGTTCCTTGGCCCGGCCCGGTTCGGGGGCGGTGAGCGAGTGACGGATCCGGCCCCACAGGTTCGGGGTCGGTTCGCCCGCGCCGTAGGGCTGGTCGACCGGGAGGCCGAGGGCGCCGATCACGGCGACGAGCGCGCCGATGCCGGAGACCCAGGCGCCGGGCTCCAGGTTGACGAGGCCGCCGAGTTCCTGGGTGATCGCGCCGATGGCGTAACCCGTGGTGCCGAACACGCCGAGGGCGGCGAGCAGGACGGGGCTGTTCTTGCCGCCGGGGGTGAGCCAGCCCAGGCCCTTGATGCCGTAGCCGGAGAGGGCGAACAGCAGGGTGAGCAGGGAGCCGAAGAGGGTGAGGACCTGAAGGCCGCCCGGGTAGCCGGTGACGGTCAGGTTGCCCGGGAAGTCATCGGTCCAGGTCCAGGCGAGGAACGTGCCTATGAGGGCGAAGGCGGAGCCGGCGACGGTCAGTCCACGTGCCGCGGCCTGCGGCAGCGGGATGATCGGAGTGGCCTCCGCGGTGGACACCTTGACGGTGTCGGTGGTCTTGTCCATGGGGATATCGGTGGTCATGGGTATCACGCCCGATCCGCGACGCGTTCGCCGAGCAGGCCCTGTGGCCTGAACAGCAGGACGAGGATGAGCAGCGCGAACGCCCATACGTCCTTCCAAGCGCCGCCGCCGAAGAGGTCCATGCCGGGGATGTCACCGATGTAGCCGGTGGCCAGGGACTCGGCGACGCCGAGCACAATGCCGCCGAGCATGGCGCCGTAGATGTTGCCGATGCCGCCGAGCACGGCAGCGGTGAAGGCCTTGAGACCCATCAGGAAGCCCATTTGGAAGCCGACCTGACCGTTCTTCAGGCCGTAGGCGACCGCGGCGACGGCCGCGAACCCGGCACCGATGGCGAACGCCATGACGATGATGCGGTCGGTGTTGATGCCCATCAGCTTCGCTGTGTCGGGGTCCTGGGCGGTGGCCTGCATGCCGCGGCCGGAGCGCGTCTTGGTGACGAAGAGGCCGAGGGCCAGCATGCACAGCGGGGCGGCGATCAGGACGAAGAGGTCACCTCGCTGGATGTTGGCACCCAGGATGTCGATGGGGTCGCCGTGGAACTGCGGGAAGGGCTGATCCTTCTTCGCGTCCGGGTACCACATCCACACGGCCTGCTGGAGGACGATGGACAGGCCGATGGCGGTGATGAGGGGTGCCAGGCGTGGCGCGGTGCGCAGTGGCCGGTAGGCGAAGCGTTCCGCCGCCGTGCCGACGGCGACCGATACGAGGACGCCGCCGATGATCATGAGGGGGACTGCTGCCCCGAGGCCGAAGCCCTCGGGGAGTACCAACCAGACGGTGAGGGCCCCGAAGCCCCCGACCATGAAGATCTCGCCGTGGGCGAAGTTGATGAGCTGGACGATGCCGTAGACCATCGTGTAGCCGATCGCGATGAGTCCGTACATCGCGCCGAGGATGAGTCCATTGGCCAGCTGTTGCGGCAGTTCGTTCACCGCAGGGCCTCCGTGGAGTGGTTCGGATATGGCGCCGCGCGGGAGCGCTGATGGGCGATCCCGCGCGGCCTGGATCAATGTGTGTTTGTGGAGTGTTCTTTACTCGTCCTCTGCTCAGCCCAGCTTGGGCTCGCCGCTGAACTCGGGCGCCCACGCGTTGCTCTTGACCTTGTACGCGGTCATCGTGTGGTTCGTGGTGTCACCGAACTCGTCGAAGGAGATGGTGCCGGTGACGCCGTCGAACTTGACCTTCGCCATGGCGTCCAGGACAGCCTTGCGGCCGTCGGACGGGACCTTGCCGTCGTTGCCCTCGACCGCCAGCTTGACGGCCTCGATGATCGCCCAGGTGGCGTCGTAGGTGAGGCCGCCGTAGGCCTCGTAGTCGTCCTCGTAGCCCGCCGCCTCGTAGTCCTTGATGAACGTCTTGGCGGAGTCGAGCTGCTCGACCGGCTTGCCCACGGAGGTGGCGAGGTCGCCCTCGGCCTTCTTGTTGAGCTTCGGGAACTCACCGGAGTAGATGCCGTCGCCGCCCATGAGCGGGATGTTCTGGCCGCTGTCCTTGAGCTGCTGGCTCAGCGGACCGGCGGCCGGGTACTCGCCGCCGTAGTACAGGGCTTCGGCGCCGGTCTTCTTGATCTTGGCGACCACGGCGTTGAAGTCACGGTCTTCGGGGTTGATGTGGTCGGTGCCGACGATCTGGCCACCGGACTTGGTGAAGTTCGCCTTGAAGGAGGCGGCCAGGCCCGCGCCGTAGGTCTTCTGGTCGTCGATCAGGTAGACCTTCTTGATCTTCGCCTGGTTGTACAGGTAGTCGGCGGCGAAGGCGCCCTGGATCTCGTCCGTGGTGGCCGTACGGAAGAACGTCTTGAACTGGCGGACCGAGTCACCGGTCTTCCAGCCGTCGCCCTGGGTCAGCTCCGTACCCGTGTTGGCGGGGGAGACCTGGGTCAGGCCGGCGTCGTTGAGCGGCTTCTGCATCTGCTGCGAGACGCTGGAGTTCAGCGGGCCGACGACACCCAGGACGTCCTTGTTGCTGATGAACTTCTGGGCGTTCTGCTGGCCGACGGACGGCTGCGCCTGGTCGTCGAGGGCTTCGATCTTGAACTCGACGCCCTTGACGTACTCCTTCTTGTTGGCCGTCTTGGCGGCGAGGTCGGCGGAGTTCTTGATGCCGAGGCCGAGCGCAGACAGATCGCCGGTCGTCGGAGCGTCGACACCGATCACCACAGTGGTCTTGTCGCCGTTGCTGCTGCCGCCGTCGTCGTCACGCGACCCACAAGCCGTGAGTGTCAGCGATCCCGCCGCGAGCGCGGCCGTTATGGCAATGATCGAACGTTGACGCACGAATCAGGTCCTTTCCCTGGCACGGCGGCCCCCCATGGAACTCGCCGAGTCGAGCGCTGGGTCGAAGTGAGTTCGAATCCGATGGCGCCGTGACTGGCCGTGACTCTAAGCGCGGGTGGGGAACCTGGAGGAGGCTCTGACCAAGGCTGTGACGCTCTTGTTATGACACGGGGTAACGCAGAGCGGTGCTCCGTGGGGGGAAGAGTGGATTTCCGGCCGATTCGCCCTGTCCACATAGTGAGAACTTGCAGCGTTCGCGCGTAGCGTCTTCACGAGTGTTCACACGTTTTGGTAATTACCCGGATCGTTGCCGAAGGCTACCCAAGGGTCTCTGCGGACGTGGGGGAAGGGTGCTCACTGCGGGAGAAGTGAGGACCTGTATTGCAGTCGTATTACGCAGAGTTACAGTCGGGAAAGTCGGTCGGAGTTCTTCGGCTGTTTTCGTGCATGGGGCACGAAAATGAAATTGGGCATTGCCCGGCTCGCTGCTTTCGGCCATCAACCCGGCGGCCGAGAGCGGGAGTCCGGGCGCCGCCCCGCTCCTGGGGGCCCCTCCCGACGTCATGCCTCGACGTTAGGCCGCCGGGCGTCCGGGTTCAACGGCGGGGTGGTGCCAGGGCGTTGCGTACGCCGCGAATCGCGCCGGGGAGTGCCGGCCGCCGGGCGGGGCGGCAAAAGGCGTTGCCCTCAAGGGAGTTGCCGCGAGAGGGCCCCTGGGTCGGCTCAGCCCATCGCCCGGAGCTGTTCGCCGTCGCTCGGGTTCACGTCCCGCAGCAGGCACGTCAGCCGGGCGCTGCACACACGCCGCCCGGCCTCGTCGCTGATCACGATCTCGTACGTCGCCGTCGAGCGGCCCCGGTGCAGGGGCGTGGCCACGCCGGTGACGAGGCCGGCGCGGGCGCCGCGGTGATGGGTGCAGTTGAGGTCGACGCCGACCGCGATCTTGGAGCTGCCGCCGTGCAGCATCGAGCCCACCGACCCGAGCGTCTCGGCGAGCACCGCGGACGCGCCGCCGTGCAGCAGCCCGTACGGCTGGGTGTTCCCCTCCACCGGCATGGTCCCCACGACCCGCTCGGCGGACGCTTCCACGATCTGGACGCCCATGCGCGTCCCGAGGTGCCCGGCGGAGAACAGGGCCGGCAGGTCGACGCCGAGCGCGGCGTACTCGTCGATGACCTCTTGCGGGAACTTCACATGCTGCTGCTCGCCCATGGGGCCCGGCTCCGTTCGTCGTGGTGTGCGTCGACTGAGCAAACGCTCAGTCGGTCGCCGATTGTTCCAGACGTACGATCACGGACTTGCTGGCCGGGGTGTTGCTGGTGTCCGCGGTGGCGTCCAGCGGGACGAGGACATTGGTCTCCGGGTAGTACGCGGCCGCGCAGCCCCGCGCCGTCGGATAGTGGACGACACGGAAACCGGGCGCCCGCCGCTCGACGCCGTCCTTCCACTCGCTCACCAGGTCGACGTACGAGCCGTCGGCGATGTTCAGCCGCTGCGCGTCCTCGGGGTTGATCATCACGACCCGGCGTCCGTTCGTGATCCCCCGGTAACGGTCGTCGAGGCCGTAGATCGTGGTGTTGTACTGGTCGTGCGACCGCAGGGTCTGCAGCAGCAGCCGTCCCTCGGGCACCGTCGGGTACTCGATCGGAGCCGCCGTGAAGTTGGCCTTGCCCGTCGCCGTCGGGAAGCGGCGCTCGTCGCGCGGGGCGTGGGGGAGCGTGAAGCCGCCGGGGTGGGCCACGCGCGCGTTGAAGTCCTCGAAGCCGGGGATCACGCGGGCGATGCGGTCCCGGATCGTCGCGTAGTCCTTCTCGAACTCCTCCCACGGGGTGGCGCTGCTCTCGCCCAGCACGCGGCGTGCCAGGCGGCACACGATCGCCGGCTCCGACAGCAGATGCGCGCTCGCGGGCTCCAGGCGGCCCCGGGAGGCGTGCACCATGCCCATGGAGTCCTCGACCGTCACGAACTGCTCGCCGCTGCCCTGGAGATCGCGCTCGGTCCGGCCCAGGGTGGGCAGGATCAGCGCTCGCGCGCCCGTGACGGCGTGCGAACGGTTGAGCTTCGTCGACACGTGCACGGTGAGCCGGGCGCGCCGCATGGCGGCCTCGGTGACGTCGGTGTCCGGGGTCGCGGACACGAAGTTGCCGCCCATGGCGAAGAAGACCTTCGCCTCGCCGTCGCGCAGGGCGCGGATGGCCCGCACGACGTCGTAACCGTGCTCGCGCGGGGGCGCGAACCCGAACTCCTTCTCCAGGGCGTCCAGGAAGGCCGGGGCGGGCCGCTCGAAGATGCCCATCGTGCGGTCGCCCTGCACGTTCGAGTGACCGCGCACCGGGCACACGCCCGCGCCCGGGCGGCCGATGTTGCCGCGCAGCAGAAGGAAGTTGACGACCTCGCGGATGGTGGGCACGGAGTGCTTGTGCTGGGTGAGGCCCATGGCCCAGCAGACGATGGTGCGCTGCGAGGCGAGGACCATGGCCATGGCCTCCTCGATCTCCGCGCGCGTGAGGCCGGTCGCCGTCAGGGTCTCGTCCCAGTCGGCGGCACGGGCGGCCGAGGCGAAGTCCTCGTAGCCGTGGGTGTGTTCACGGACGAACTCCTCGTCGACGGCGCCCTGCGTCTCGAGGATCAGCTTGTTGAGGAGGCGGAACAGGGCCTGGTCGCCGCCGATGCGGATCTGCAGGAACAGATCGGTGAGGGCGGCGCCCTTGAGCATGCCCTGCGGGGTCTGCGGGTTCTTGAAGCGCTCCAGGCCGGCCTCGGGCAGCGGGTTGACGCTGATGATCTTCGCGCCGCCGGCCTTGGCCTTCTCCAGGGCGGAGAGCATGCGCGGGTGGTTCGTCCCCGGGTTCTGCCCGGCGACGATGATCAGGTCGGCCTTGTAGAGGTCCTCCAGCAGGACGCTGCCCTTGCCGATGCCGATGGTCTCGTTCAGCGCCGACCCGGACGACTCGTGGCACATGTTCGAGCAGTCGGGCAGGTTGTTGGTGCCGAGCTCGCGCGCGAAGAGCTGATAGAGGAACGCGGCCTCGTTGCTGGTGCGTCCCGAGGTGTAGAAGACGGCCTCGTCGGGGGAGCCGAGGGCGGTGATCTCCTCGCCGATGATGTCGAAGGCGCGCTCCCAGGTCACCGGCTCGTAGTGCGTGCCCCCTTCGGGGAGGTACACGGGGTGCGTGAGCCGCCCCTGCTGCCCCAGCCAGTAACCGCTCCTGGTCGCGAGATCGGCGACGGAGTGCGCGGCGAAGAACTCCGGGGTGACCCGGCGCAGGGTGGCCTCCTCGGCCACGGCCTTCGCGCCGTTCTCACAGAACTCCGCCTTGTGCCGGTGGTCCGGCTCCGGCCACGCGCAGCCCGGGCAGTCGAAGCCGTTCTTCTGGTTGACGCTCAGCAGCGTCAACATGGTGCGCTTCACGCCCATCTGCTGCTGCGCGATCCGCAAGGTGTGCCCGATGGCCGGCAGCCCCGCCGCCGCATGCTTCGGCTCGGCGACCTGGGGCGCGTCCTGAACCGGATCGGCCTTGGGCGGCTTGGTGGCCATCGCCCGCTCTCCTTTGTGTACACGTGTGAGGTTGGTCTCCGATCCTCGCACGCGGGACCGACAACGGGGGTGGGGGGCCCGGCACCCGTATCGCCCTCCCCGCCCCCACCGCGAACCTCTCCCCGCAGCCGCACCCCCCGATGGGGACCGACTGTCAGTGGGGCGTGGCAGGATCGGGGACGTGGCAGAGACAGCATCGAAGCAGACCGAGACCAACCCCGGCGGCAGCCGGCCCCGCCTGATGCTCATGGACGGGCACTCGCTGGCCTACCGTGCGTTCTTCGCGCTGCCCGCGGAGAACTTCACGACCGCGACGGGCCAGCCGACGAACGCGATCTACGGCTTCGCGTCGATGCTGGCCAACACGCTGCGCGACGAGGCGCCCACACACTTCGCGGTGGCCTTCGACGTGTCCCGCAAGACCTGGCGCTCCGCGGAGTTCACGGAGTACAAGGCGAACCGCTCCAAGACCCCGGACGAGTTCAAGGGCCAGGTCGAGCTGATCGGCGAGCTGCTCGACGCGATGCACGTCTCGCGGTTCGCCGTCGACGGCTTCGAGGCCGACGACGTGATCGCCACGCTCGCCACCCAGGCCGAGGCCGCAGGCTTCGAGGTGCTGATCGTCACCGGCGACCGGGACTCCTTCCAGCTGGTCAGCGAGCACACGACGGTGCTGTATCCGACCAAGGGCGTCTCCGAGCTGACCCGCTTCACCCCGGAGAAGGTCTTCGAGAAGTACGCACTGACGCCCGCCCAGTACCCCGACTTCGCGGCCCTGCGCGGCGACCCGTCCGACAACCTGCCGGGCATCCCGGGCGTCGGCGAGAAGACGGCGGCGAAGTGGATCAACCAGTTCGGTTCGTTCGCCGAGCTGGTCGAGCGCGTCGAGGAGGTCAAGGGCAAGGCCGGGCAGAACCTGCGCGACCACCTGGAGTCGGTCAAGCTCAACCGCCGCCTGACCGAGCTGGAGCGCAACGTCGAGCTGCCCAAGACCGTCGCCGATGTCGCCCGCGTGCCGTACGACCGCAAGGCCGTCGCGATGATCCTGGACACCCTGGAGATCCGTAACCCCTCGCTGCGCGAGCGGCTCTTCGGTGTCGACCCCGGATCCGAGGAGGCCGAGGCCACCCCGATCTCGACCGAGGGCGTGGAGCTGGACGGCGCCGTGCTCGGTACGGGCGAGCTGGCCCCCTGGCTCGCGGAGCACGGCGGTGAGCCCCTCGGCGTGGCCACTGTCGGCGCCTGGGCGCTCGGCACCGGCTCGGTCGCCGAGGTCGCCCTCGCCGCGGCCGACGGCGCGGCCGGCTGGTTCGACCCGTCGCAGCTGGACGAGGCCGACGAGAAGGCCTTCACCGCCTGGCTGGCCGACGCCGACCGGCCGAAGGTCTTCCACAACGCCAAGGGCGCGATGCGGGTCTTCGCCGAGCACGGCTGGAGCATCGCCGGCGTGCGCATGGACACCGCGCTCGCCGCGTACCTCGTCAAGCCGGGCCGCCGCTCCTTCGACCTGGACGCGCTGTCCCTGGAGTACCTCCACCGCGAGCTGGCCCCCGCCGCCGCGGCCGACGGCCAGCTGGCCTTCGGCGCGGACGACGGCGCCGAGGCCGAGGCGCTGATGATCCAGGCCCGTGCGGTCCTGGACCTGGGCGAGGCCTTCGAGGGCCGTCTGGAGGAGGTCGGCGCCGCTGACCTGCTCCGCGACATGGAGCTGCCGACCTCCGCCCTGCTGGCCCGCATGGAGCGGCACGGCATCGCGGCCGACCGGGCACACCTCGAGGCCATGGAGCAGATGTTCGCGGGCGCCGTGCAGCAGGCCGTGAAGGAGGCGCACGCCGCGGCCGGGCACGAGTTCAACCTCGGCTCGCCCAAGCAGCTCCAGGAGGTCCTCTTCGGCGAACTCGCCCTGCCCAAGACGAAGAAGACGAAGACGGGCTACACGACCGACGCCGACGCCCTGGCCTGGCTCGCCGGCCAGACCGACAACGAACTGCCGGTCATCATGCTCCGCCACCGCGAGCAGGCGAAGCTCCGCGTCACCGTCGAGGGCCTGATCAAGACGATCGCGGCGGACGGCCGTATCCACACGACGTTCAACCAGACGGTCGCAGCCACCGGCCGTCTCTCCTCGACCGACCCGAACCTGCAGAACATCCCGGTCCGCACGGACGAGGGCAGGGCGATCCGCCGGGGCTTCGTGGTCGGCGAGGGCTTCGAGTCCCTGATGACCGCGGACTACAGCCAGATCGAGCTGCGCGTGATGGCCCACCTCTCCGAGGACGAGGGCCTCATCGAGGCGTTCACCTCGGGCGAGGACCTGCACACCACGGCCGCCTCCCAGGTGTTCGCCGTGGAGCCCGCCGCGGTGGACGCGGAGATGCGCCGCAAGATCAAGGCGATGTCGTACGGCCTGGCCTACGGGCTGTCGGCCTTCGGCCTCTCCCAGCAGCTGAACATCGACGCCGGCGAGGCCCGCGCCCTGATGGACGCCTACTTCGAGCGCTTCGGCGGCGTCCGTGACTATCTGCGCCGCGCCGTCGACGAGGCCCGGGCGACGGGCTACACGGCGACGCTCTTCGGCCGCCGCCGCTACCTCCCCGACCTCAACAGCGACAACCGCCAGCGCCGCGAGGCGGCCGAGCGCATGGCCCTCAACGCGCCCATCCAGGGCACGGCGGCGGACATCGTCAAGATCGCCATGCTCAATGTCGACCGGGCCCTGCGCGAGGAGAACCTCACCTCCCGCATGCTCCTCCAGGTCCACGACGAAATCGTCCTGGAGATCGCCCCGGGTGAGCGCCGGACCGCCGAGGAACTGGTCCGCCGAGAAATGTCCAACGCCGTCCACCTCAACGTCCCTCTGGGCGTCTCGGTGGGCGCGGGGCCCGACTGGGAGTCGGCCGCGCACTAGCCTCCGCTGAAGGCTCACCCCTCCATGCCGGGCAGATGGGAACCCTGCCCGGCACCGGGGTTGCCCGCCCTGCGACGGGGCACACGGCAGCGCCCCCGAGGGGCGCGGCGCTGTATCGATATGCGGCTCCGCCGCGGGGGCGCGACCAGCCACGACCAACCCGCAGCCCCGAGAACACCGCAACCCGGGAATCACCGGGGGCCCCGGCCCAACCCCCGGAGGGACCCGTCACTCGCGTGGCCCCCGCAAAAGCGCTCTTCCCACCCCCCGCCCGTAAGGATGCGGGCATGGGTATACGCACGCTCAACCGCCGGACGTCTCCGGCACCGGCGAACGCGAACACCGAAGACGCCCCCACAGCGCGCCCCACGGTCCCCCTCTTCGCCCCCGGCGCAAGCACTGCCCGCATCCCCGCCGACCTGATGGGCGCTCTGCGGCACAGGGCGACAAACCTCCGCGGCTACCTGGCGCTCGCCCGCACCGCACTCCCACGCAGCCGCCCCGGCCGTTCGGGCCGTACCGTCACCGTGTTCGTCGCGACGGCCGAAACCGTCACCGAGCCCCCGGACGGCTCGGCTCCCGACCGGCCCCATACGCATCCGCACCCGAACTGCCAGGGCCCCGGACCGGACGCCACACCCTGACGCCCACGGCGTACAGCACCAGCCCCAGAACGAGCCCCGCGCCCGCTCCGAAGCACAGCGTGGGAATCAGCTCCCAGTACTTCGCGGTGGAACCCCAGTAGGCCCACCAGCGCGACACCCGCTGCACGGCCGCCACTGCGGCACATCCGCCGATCACCACAGCGGCCCACCACCGGTCCCGTACCGAAAGCACCGGCACACCGACCGGCGCGACAGCACCGGTCCGCCGTAGCCCCACGATCACGAATGCGGCGATGACGACCGCGGCGACCGCCGAACCGCCGTACTGCAGATACCAGTACAGCGGCGATCCCGCGATCTCCTCGCCCAGGACGGGAAAGAGCCGCATCCCCCAGCGGTCGAGGTGCGTGAACGCGTCCCACACGACATGCGTCAGTGAGCCGAGGACGGCCGAGACGTACCAGCGCAGCGCCGACGACGGCCGTACGCGTGCGTGTGGTGCCCCGCAGCGCAACAGGGTGGCCACCCGCGCCTGTCGCCGCGGCGGCAGCAGTGCCACCAGCGGCTCGCGCATCAGGAGCCACAGGCCCACCAGCGCCAAGGCGATCGCCGCATCGACGGTGAACACGCCCGCGAACGAGTGCGTGACATCGCCGAACTTCATCGCCTCCGGCAGGACACTCGCCACGTAATAGGTCATGTCCGGAGAGAACGACCCTGCCACCATGGCGGCCGGAACGAGGGCGAGGCGGCCGGTTCCGTCGGTGCGTATGCCGGGCAGTACGGCCGCCGCGTGGCTGAGCGTGAACGGCAACGGGGCTCCTCGTGCGGGGTGTTGGCGGGGCCGGTCGGGCCCCGGGCGTCGGCGAAGCCAGTATGCGGGACGTCCGGCGGACAGACCGCATGTGGCCAACCGGTAAAAATCGGGCACCAACGGGTGCCCCCGCAAAGGAAGTTGTCGTAGTGTCGCCTGGGTCACCGGGCCGGGAGCATGCGGTCGAACAGATGAACAGCGACTAAAACCGTGCCGCGAGGGCAACTGTCGCGGCGAGTCGATCGTCACAACAGGGGCGGGCTCGGCACGGCGAGCCCGGCCGGCAGACCGGCAGGCAGAGTCGGGCGCCCCGGGCGTCCACGGGAGGGGTCCATTACATGGCGGCGCAATTCGGCAGGCTCCGCAAGGGGGCGGTGAACACCACGGTGGCCGCGGTCGTGGTCGCGGCACTGGCCGCGTCCCAGGCTCCAGGGGTGACGACCGACGACGCCGGCAGAAGGGTCACCACCGGCACCCAGCCCTCCCCGGACACACCTGCCGAGGACAGCGCGACCGGCAACTCGCCGTACTACACGGACCTGCCGCCGCTCAACAGCCCCAACCCCTCGCCGTCCGCGGACACCCCCGTCGACCCGGGCGTCACCGAGGCGGGCATCCCCGCGACCGTCCTCGACGCGTACAAGAAGGCCCAGACCGCGCTCCAGCAGGCCAAGCCCGGCTGCAACCTCCCCTGGGAACTCCTCGCCGCGATCGGCAAGGTCGAGTCGGGCCAGGCCCGCGGCGGCCGCGTCGACGCCGAGGGCACCACGATCTCCCCGATCCTCGGCCCGCAGCTCAACGGCAACGGCTTCGCGAACATCGGCGACACCGACAACGGCGCCTACGACGGGGACAGCTCGTACGACCGTGCCGTCGGCCCCATGCAGTTCATCCCCTCCACCTGGGAGTGGGCCGGCCGCGACGGCAACGGCGACGGCAAGAAGGACCCCAACAACATCTACGACGCCGCGCTCGCCGCCGGCCACTACCTGTGCCGCTTCGACTGGGACCTGTCCACGCAGGGCGATCTCGACCGCGCGATCCTCAGCTACAACAACTCGCGGGACTACCTCAACCTCGTCATGACGTGGCTGGAGTACTACCGCAAGGGCACCCACGAGATCCCGGACGGCACCGGCACCCTCCCGTCGGACCGCAGCGACGACACGGCGGGCGCGAGCCCCACGCCGACGCAGCCCACGACGCCCGGCACACCGGCGACACCGACGGCGCCGAGCACCCCCAAGCCGGGCGGGGGCAACGGCTCGACCAGCCCCAAGCCGACGCCGCCGGGCACCACCCCGCCGAGCACGACGCCTCCCACGCCCACCGACACCGTGCACCACCTGGAGGACGCGGGCACCGCCAAGCTCACCGCGATGGCCGGCGACACCTTCACCGAGAAGATCGGCACCCGCGCCGAGACCAAGGCCGGCAAGGCCGTCGCCAAGGTCCGGGTCCGCTTCACGATCATCGGCCCCACCGACGCCACCTTCAGCACCGGCGAGAAGTACGCGACGGCCCTCACCGACGGCGTCGGCAAGGCGACCGCGCCCGCGCTCAAGGCGGGCGAGGACACCGGCGACTTCGTGGTCCGCGCCACCGTCGTCGGCCGTACGGTCACCGGCCTCGACTACGCGGCCACCGTCACCGAGCGCGCCGCCGACACCCTGACCCGCACCAGCGAGACCGCGCTGACCTGCACGCCCGGCGGCGAGTTCGCCGACCAGGTCGAGGTGAAGGCGACCTACAAGGACGCCGTGGCCGACAAGGTCGCGGCCACCGCCACGCTCATCAAGTCGGCGGACGACCCGGCCGAGAACGACAAGGGCCCCTACTTCAAGGACGCCGACGGCAAGGCCGTACGCACCCTGACCGGCCTGACGACGGACGCGAAGGGCCTGCTCAAGCTGCCGAAGCTGTACGCCGACGACACCACCGGCACGTTCCTGCTCCGCATCAACACCACGGGCGGCGCGACCCTGACCGTCGAGCTGAAGGTGGCGGCGGCCGAGACGTCGCCCAGCCCGACGCCGTCGGAATCGGCGTCCGGATCGGCATCGCCGAGCCCGAGCGCGTAGGCGCCGCAGAGTCCACCGAAGGGCGCCCCCTCCGCTACGGCGGACGGGGCGCCCTTTGTTCATGCGCGCAACCTGTTCTCATCTCGCCCGCCCGTTGCTACGGTGCCGAAACTGACGCTGTATCAGATGTCGCAGTCCCGGAGTGCCACAGTCCGGGATTCGGGAGGCCCGTATGCGCGCCCTGATCGCCGCCGCGACCGGTCTCGTCGCCGCGCTCGCCCTGGTCCTCGCGATGACCGCCATGGGCTCACCGGCAGGTGAGACATCCCCCAAGCCGCTGCTGACGACGGTGCCCACACACCCGTAACCGCCCGTCCGGGAGGGAGGCCGAGATGCGCCGCAAGGCCGGCCTGGTCCTGCTCGCCCTCGCCGTGTTCTTCGCGGCGCTGTCCCCGCTGCTGCGCTGGTACGCCTTCCCGCGCCTGGCCAAGATCCCGGCCAACCAGTACCAGGACATGGTCCTGGAGGCGAAGGACGCGACCCTCCTCGACTACGGCACGATGAAGGCCCGCAAGGTCTCCAAGGTCACCATCGTGCAGACGCTCAAGGGCAACGTCGAAGCCTCGGAGAAGATCGAGAGGACGGCCGGCAAGGACGTCGTGGTCTGGGACGGCCTGTCCTACGTCGTCGGCCCCGACGGCAAGATGGTCTCCAAGATCCCCGAGCGCTACATCTTCGACGCCCACACCCAGGAACCCGTCCACGCCACCGGCGAGATGGTCGACGGCGACCCGGTCAAGCGGCAGGGCATCGAGTTCAAGTGGCCCTTCCTGACGGAGAAACGGGACTACGAGTACTTCGACGCGCAGGCCCGCATCACCGCCCCCATCCACTACAAGGGCACCCAGAACTTCCGCGGCGTCGAGGTCTACTACTTCGAACAGACCATCCCGTGGACCAAGGTCAGGTTCCCCAGGACCATGCCGGTCGAGGGCATCACCCCGGAGTCGGTCGCCAAGACCGGCACGACCCGCTGGTACACCACCGTCCGCAAGTTCTGGGTCGAACCGCTCACCGGAGCTCCCGTCTACGGCGAGGAGATCCACAAGGAGGAACTGCGCGGCGGCACCCTGCTCGGGGACCGCGACAAGGTGACGGCGTTCGCCGGCCACGTGAAGATGCGCGAGGACTACATCGCCTCCACGGTGGACCTGGTCAAGTCCAACCGCACGCTGGTCCTGCTGCTGACGTCGTATCTCCCATGGGGCTTCCTGGCCCTGGGCCTGCTGCTCCTGGCGCTGTCCCTCTATCTGGAGGGACGCAGCCGCCGCCCCGGCGACCCGGAACCGACGAAGGACACCGAACCGGAACCGGTCAGCGCCTGAGCCTGGCGTTCGTGTGCCGGGTCGGCTCGGCGGAGGCGGGGTCCTCGGGCCACGGATGCTTCGGATAGCGCCCGCGCAGCTCCGCCCGTACGCCCTTGTAGCCGTCCCTCCAGAAGGAGGCGAGGTCGGCGGTGACGGCGGCGGGCCGGCCGGCGGGGGAGAGCAGGTGGACGAGGAGCGGCACGCCGGCGACCGACGGCGACTCGTGCAGTCCGAACATCTCCTGCAACTTCACGGCGAGGACGGGCTGTTCGGGGTTGCCGTAGTCGATCCGGATTCTGGACCCACTGGGTACGGCCATCCGCTCGGGCGCCAGCTCGTCGAGCCGCCCGGCCTCCCCGGAAGCCCAAGGCAGCAGCCTGGTGAGCGCCTGCCCGGCCTCGATCCGCGCCAGATCGGCCCGCCGCCGCGCCCGGCTCAGCTCGGGCTCCAGCCATTCGTCCACGCGCGCGTGCAGCGCGTCGTCGGAGACGTCGGGCCAGGGCGCACCGAGGTGGAGGTGAAGGAAGGCCAGCCGCTGCCGCAGTACGCCGGCGTCGGGCGACCACCGCAACAGGGCGAGCCCGTCCTGACGCAGCCCTTCCAGAAGCGCATCGCGTACGAGTACGGGGTCGGCGTCCCGCAAGGGCCGCACCGCGAGCTCGATCGCCCCGAGCCGCTCGACCCGCCGGGCGACGACGTCCCCGTCGGCCCAGTGGACCTCCTGGCTCTCGGAGTACAGCGAGGCCGCCGCGGACCGGGCCATGTCCTCGTCCGCCACGGCGGCGAGCTGCACGCGCGCGTGCCCCTTGCCGACGGGACGGTCCGCGACGGCCACGGCGATCCACGGGGCACCGCGCAGCGGGCTGCCCGCACCGAGTTCGGCGCGGGTGCCGGAGGCCATGAGGTAGGAGCCGCCGTCGGCTCTGGCGACACGCTCGGGGAAGGCGAGGGCGGCGACGAGGCCCGCGGTGCGGTCGTCCGCGCTCCGCCCAGCCGAGTTCTCGCTGTTCGCCCGCAAACGCCGCACCTCGGCCCGCCAGCGCCCCGCATAGGCGTCACCGCCACGCCGAGCCGCCCGCACGGCGGCAGCCAGGTCGTCCCCGTACTCCCTCGGGGCCTCCTCGCTGAGCAGCGCGACCGCCTCGGCACCCGCACCGGAGGCGTCCAGCAGCGCCCGGCCCAGTCGGGGATGCAGCCCCAGCCGGGACAGCGCGGTGCCCCGAGCCGTGGCCCGCCCGTCGCGGTCCACCGCCCCGATGGCCGTCAGTACGTTCCTCGCCGCAGCCATCGCCCCACTGGGCGGCGGATCCAGCAGTGCCAGCCCGGTCGCGTCCGGATCGCCCCAGCACGCCGCCTGCAACGCGAACGCCGTCAGGTCGGCCACCTTGATCTCCGGCGACGGGAACCGCGGCAGCCGCACGTCCTCCGCCTCCGCCCAGCACCGGTACACCGCACCCGGCGCCTCACGCCCGGCCCGCCCCGCCCGCTGCCGGCCGGCCGCCTGCGAGGCCCGTACCGTCGTCAGCGCGCTCAGCCCGCGCGCGTGATCGACCCGCGGCTCCCTCGCCAGCCCGGAGTCGACGACCGCACGAACCCCGGGAACCGTCAGTGACGACTCCGCGACGGACGTCGCCAGCACCACCCGCCGCCGCTCCCCGCCGGTCAGCACCGCGTCCTGCACGGCCGCCGACGCCCGCCCGTGCACCTGCAGCACCTCGACGTCCCCGAGATCCCCCAGCTGTCCGGCCACCCGCGCGATCTCGCCGACACCCGGCAGGAAACACAGCACGTCCCCCGCCCGCTCGGCCAGCGCCCGCCGGACCGTCGACGCCACGTGCGTCAGCAGCGCCGGGTCGACCCGCATGCCGTGCGGGGGCCGTACGGGACGCGTCGGCGGTGCCCACACCACCTCCACGGGGTGCGAGACGCCCTCCGCCTCCACCACCGGCGCATCGCCCAGCAGCCGCGCCCACCCCTGCGCGTCCGTCGTCGCGGACGCGGCCACCAGCCGCAGCTCCGGCCGCAGCGCCTGACGTACGTCCCACAGGAACGCCGCCACCGTGTCCGCGTCCAGATGCCGCTCGTGGCACTCGTCGAGCACGACGACGTCCACGCCCGCCAGCTCCTGGTCGCGCTGCAAACGCTGCAACAGCACACCGGTCGTGACGACCTCCACGCGTGCGTGGCGCCCGACGACCCGTTCGCCGCGCACGGTGTAACCGACGCTCTCGCCGACCTTCTCGCCGAGCAGCCACGCCATCCGCCGTGCGGCGGCCCGGGCGGCGATCCGCCGTGGCTCGGCCACGACGACCCGCCGCGCCGGTCCCTCGCCGAGCAGCCCGGCCAGCACCAGCGGCACCAGTGTGGTCTTGCCGGTGCCGGGCGGCGCGACGAGCACCGCGGTGCCGTGCGTGTCCAGGGCGTCGTTCAGACCGGGCAGGGCGCCGCGTACCGGCAGCGCGTCCAGGGCGTCGTAACGGATCACGCTCTCAGTCTCTCCCCCAGCCTCCGGCCGGGGGTGCCCCCATCTCGCTTCGCTCGCACACGAAGATCGCCGTCCCCGGGATCAGGTTCCCGCGCAGCGGCGACCAGCCGCCCCACTCGGAGGTGTTCCAGGCCGGCCACTCCGGCTCCACCAGGTCCACCAGCCGGAAGCCCGCGGCCACGACGTCGCGGACCCGGTCGCCGATCGTCCTGTGGTGCTCGACGTAGACCGCGCGGCCCTCGTCGTCCTGCTCGACATAAGGAGTGCGGTCGAAGTAGGAAGCCGAGACGGACAGCCCCTCCGGGCCCGGCTCGTCGGGGAACGCCCAGCGGATGGGGTGGGTCACCGAGAAGACGAGACGCCCTCCCGGCCGCAGCACCCGGCGCACCTCCTTCAGCACCAGCACCGGGTCGGCGACGAACGGCAGCGCGCCGTACGCCGAGCACACCAGGTCGAACGAGGCGTCGGCGAAGGGGAGGGCGCCCGCGTCCGCGCACACCAGGGGGAACGCGGCGCCGATGCGCAGCGCGTGCTGGAGCTGGCGGTGCGAGATGTCCAGGGCGACCGGGCGGGCCCCCTGCGCGGTCAGCCAGCGCGAGCACTGGGCCGCGCCGGCGCCGATCTCCAGGACGTCCTTGCCCTTGAGGTCCTCCGGCGGACCGAGCAGCTCGGCCTCCACCTCGTCCAGGCCCTCGGGGCCCCAGACGAATCGGTCGTCGCCGAGGAACGTGCCGTGCTCGGTCTGGTACTCGTCGGCGTTCCGGTCCCACCAGCCACGGTTGGCGTGCGAGCTCTCCGCTACGCCGGACTCACGGCGCGTGGCCTCCGGTTCGTACTCTTGGATGATCGGCTCCCTCGTCGTACTCTTCCGTCACCCGAACGGCACGGGCCCTCGCGGTCGTGTCACGTGAGGGGTGCTCCAAGGCCTGCGTGGCCTCAGGAGACAGGTTTTGTGCCGGGTATGCGGCGATCCGCCCCGGGTGGGCGGCTTCGCGCATTGACCCTGTCCGGCTGCCCCCGTATGCTACAAGTTGCGCTGTGGGCCTGCGCACCTCAGACGTAGCAGGCTGCGCTCGCATCTGAATGTATGTCCCCTCGGTTTTCGAGGCGCCATCACCTTTCCCTGGTGAGGCGCTTCCTTGGCTGTCCGGCTTGTTCAGAGCGATACGGGCTCCCGGCGTAGCAGTACCTACGACTTCAATGTCCGTACCGGAGCCCTTTCCCACATGACGAGCAGCACCGAGACCACCGCCACCACCCCGCAGGTTGCGGTCAACGACATCGGTAACGAGGAAGCATTCCTCGCCGCGATCGACGAGACGATCAAGTACTTCAACGACGGCGACATCGTCGACGGCGTCATCGTGAAGGTCGACCGGGACGAGGTCCTGCTCGACATCGGTTACAAGACCGAAGGTGTCATCCCGAGCCGAGAGCTCTCGATCAAGCACGACGTCGACCCCAACGAGGTCGTCGCCGTCGGTGACGAGATCGAAGCCCTTGTTCTCCAGAAGGAGGACAAGGAAGGCCGCCTGATCCTCTCGAAGAAGCGCGCCCAGTACGAGCGCGCCTGGGGCACCATCGAGAAGATCAAGGAAGAGGACGGCATCGTCACCGGTACCGTCATCGAGGTCGTCAAGGGTGGTCTCATCCTCGACATCGGCCTCCGTGGCTTCCTCCCGGCCTCCCTGGTCGAGATGCGCCGCGTTCGCGACCTCCAGCCCTACGTGGGCAAGGAGCTCGAGGCCAAGATCATCGAGCTGGACAAGAACCGCAACAACGTGGTCCTGTCCCGCCGTGCCTGGCTGGAGCAGACCCAGTCCGAGGTCCGCCAGACGTTCCTCACGACCCTCCAGAAGGGTCAGGTCCGTTCCGGCGTCGTCTCCTCGATCGTCAACTTCGGTGCCTTCGTGGACCTGGGTGGCGTCGACGGTCTGGTCCACGTCTCCGAGCTCTCCTGGAAGCACATCGACCACCCGTCCGAGGTTGTCGAGGTCGGCCAGGAAGTCACCGTCGAGGTCCTCGACGTCGACATGGACCGCGAGCGTGTCTCCCTGTCGCTGAAGGCGACGCAGGAGGACCCGTGGCAGCAGTTCGCCCGGACCCACCAGATCGGTCAGGTCGTCCCGGGTAAGGTCACCAAGCTGGTTCCGTTCGGTGCGTTCGTCCGCGTGGACGAGGGCATCGAGGGTCTGGTCCACATCTCCGAGCTGGCCGAGCGCCACGTGGAGATCCCGGAGCAGGTCGTCCAGGTCAACGACGAGATCTTCGTCAAGGTCATCGACATCGACCTCGAGCGCCGCCGCATCAGCCTCTCGCTGAAGCAGGCCAACGAGTCCTTCGGTGCCGACCCGGCCTCGGTCGAGTTCGACCCGACCCTGTACGGCATGGCCGCGTCCTACGACGACCAGGGCAACTACATCTACCCCGAGGGCTTCGACCCCGAGACCAACGACTGGCTCGAGGGCTACGAGACCCAGCGCGAGGCTTGGGAGGGCCAGTACGCCGAGGCGCAGCAGCGCTTCGAGCAGCACCAGGCCCAGGTCATCAAGTCCCGCGAGGCGGACGCTGCGGCTGCCGCCGAGGGTGGCGACACGCAGGGTGCGGCTCCGGCCGCGTCCGGTGGCGGTTCGTACTCCTCCGAGGGCCCGGACAACTCCGGCGCGCTTGCCTCGGACGAGGCGCTTGCCGCGCTGCGCGAGAAGCTGGCGGGCGGCCAGAGCTGAACGCTGGCCGCTGAGGCTTAGCCGTTGACTGAGGGGCCGTACCTTTCGAGGTGCGGCCCCTCAGTGCTGCCCGGAAGGCTTGTCCTTCGGCTGCGGGCGGGTGGGGGCTGGTCGCGCCCACGCGGCGGAGCCGCATATCGATTCAGCCCCGCGCCCCTGAAGGGCGTTGCCCAGCCCGGCAAGATCAATGAGCTCCTCCCTCGGGAATGCCCACGCCTGTACGGGTGTTGTGGCGTATGAACACGAGGAGGAGCGGTCACAGTGCTTGATCCGCAGGGTTTGTACGCATGGGAGCCGAAGGGCCTCGCCGTTGTCGACATGGCGCTTGCCCAGGAGTCGGCCGGCCTTGTCATGCTCTACCACTTCGACGGATACATCGACGCGGGTGAGACCGGCGACCAGATCGTCGACGGGCTCCTGGACTCGCTGCCCCACCAGGTCGTGGCCCGCTTCGACCACGACCGGCTGGTGGACTACCGCGCCCGTCGCCCGCTGCTGACGTTCAAGCGCGACCGCTGGGCCGAGTACGAGGACCCCACCCTCGAGGTGCGGCTCGTCCAGGACGCCACTGGCGCGCCGTTCCTGCTGTTGTCCGGGCCCGAGCCGGACGTGGAGTGGGAGCGCTTCGCCGCGGCCGTCAAGGAGATCGTGGAGCGACTCGGGGTGCGCCTCTCGGTGAACTTCCACGGCATCCCGATGGGCGTCCCGCACACCCGCCCGGTAGGCGTCACCCCGCACGGCAACCGCGTCGACCTCGTCCCCGGCCACCGCAGCCCCTTCGACGAGGCACAGGTGCCGGGCAGCGCCGAGTCCCTGGTCGAGTACCGCCTGATGGAGGCCGGGCACGACGTCCTGGGCGTCGCCGCACACGTCCCGCATTACATCGCCCGCTCCCCGTACCCGGACGCGGCGCTCACCGTCCTGGAGGCGGTCACCGCGGCGACCGGGCTGGTCCTGCCCGCCATTGCGCACTCCCTGCGCACGGACGCCCACCGCACGCAGAACGAGATCGACCGGCAGATCCGCGAGGGCGACGAGGAGCTCACCAACCTCGTGGAGGGCCTGGAGCACCAGTACGACGCGGTCGCGGGCGCGGAGAGCCGGGGCAACATGCTCGCCGAGCCGGTGGACATCCCGTCGGCGGACGAGATCGGGCGGGAGTTCGAGCGGTTCCTGGCGGAGCGGGAAGGCGACAACTGAGGGCCGCGACCGACGTCGGTCGAGGGGGAAGAGCGGCCTGCCCGGCGCTTTGTCAGAGGCAGGCCCTAAGCTTCGGGTCATGCTGAAGGTGGGCCTGACCGGGGGCATCGGAGCCGGTAAGAGCGAGGTGTCGCGGCTGCTCGTGGAGCACGGGGCCGTGCTGATCGACGCGGACCGGATCGCGCGCGAGGTCGTCGCGCCCGGCACCCCCGGCCTCGCCGCCGTCGTCGACGCCTTCGGCGAGGACGTGCTCACCGAGGACGGCAGCCTGGACCGGCCCAGGCTGGGCTCGATCGTCTTCGCCGACCCCGACCGGCTCGCCGTACTGAACTCGATCGTGCACCCCCTCGTCGGCGCCCGCTCCCGCGAGCTCGAAGAGGCCGCCGCCGAGGACGCCGTCGTCGTCCACGACGTCCCGCTCCTCACGGAGAACGGCCTGGCGCCGCTGTACGACGTCGTGGTCGTCGTCGACGCCGGCCCCGCGACCCAGCTCGACCGGCTCGTCCGGCTGCGCGGCATGACCGAGGAGGACGCACGCGCGCGCATGGCCGCGCAGGCGACGCGGGACAAGCGCCTGGAGATCGCGGACATCGTCATCGACAACGACGTACCACTGGAAGAACTTCAGCGACGCGTGAAGGACGTGTGGGACGAGCTCGTGCGCAGAGCCCACGGGGCTCAGGCGAGCCCTCCGCCCCCCTCGCCGCAGGAATAGCCGCGGCGCGATCGCGCGTTGAACCCTTCCAGTGAGGGAAGGACTTTGCCGTGCCCGAGACCAGCGGATCGCCCGGACGTACTCCGGAGACGCATGTCATCGACTTCCGCGCCGCCGAGCATCTGCTCGCCGCGCGGGATCCGCGGGGCGCGGTGAAGCTGCTCGACGGAGTCATCGCCGCGCACCCGGAGAACACCGCAGCCCGGCTGCTGCGCGCGCGTGCCTTCTTCGCCGCCGCACAACTGCGGCCCGCCGAGCTGGAGTTCACCATCGTCCTGGAGCGCGAGCCGGACAACGCGTTCGCGCACTTCGCGCTCGCCCGGACCTACGAACGCCGGGGCCGGCCCGACGAGGCCAAGCGCCACTTCCGGCTGGCGGCCGCGCTCGACCCGAACCCGCAGTACCTCAGGGCGGCACGGTTCGAAGCGTGAGCGGCGCCTAGGGGTGGGGATTGTCGGGCGGCCGGTACGGCGGTATGTCACGTCCCGGCTGGTAGTGCGGGCCCTGGCGGATGTGTCTGAGGACCATGGCCATATCGATCGTGATCACCAGCCACAGCGCCCCGAAGGCCGCCGCCCAGCCGGGGCGTCCCGCGAGCGCGAACGCGGCGGTACCGAAGATCGCCCACACCACGCCCCACACGCACAGCCAGAAGCGGGCCCGCAGTGCACTGCGCGCTGTCCTGGGCTCACTGCCCGTACGCATCGGGATCATCACTCCTTCCTGAAACGTACTCCTCGTACTCCACGAAGGGGGCCTTGTGCTGCCGGACACCGATGAACTGGCCGAAAGCCTGCTCGACCTCGGAGTGCCCCACGAGGACATCAACGACCTCGTACGGATGGGCCGACGGGTGACGGACGACCCGGAGCTGCGGCAGTTCCTGGAGCGGTCCGTCGACGAGCTCGTCCGGGGGATCGGAGAGGTCGGCGGCCCGGTCGACCTGCCCGACCTCGACTGGGCCTCGGGCCCCCTGCGGCGCTGCATCCCCGTGTACGTGTTCGTCGCGGCGCTGCCGTCCACACGTGCCTACCACCGGGAGCGCGGCATCCCCGCCGATGTCTCCCGGCGCACCCTCGCGGACCTCGGGCGGAACATGGCCGTGCACCGCAGGCGTCATGGCCGGACGGGTGTGCAGGCACCGTGGTGGCTCGTCCACCACTTCCGAGGCGAGCTGTACCAGCTGGGGCGGCTGCAGTTCGAGCGGGCACGGCTCGGGCAGCGTGCGGGGACGCGGCTCGCGGCGGCCGGGCTCGACGTGGGCCCCGATTCGAGCTGTCTCAACGTGCACATCCCCGACTTCCTCGGGCCGCTGTCACCGGCCGCGGTCGACCGGTCCCTGGCACTGGCCCGGGAGTTCTTCGCCGTGCACTTTCCGCAGGAGCGGTACGAGGTGGCGACCTGTCACTCCTGGCTGCTGGACCCGCAGCTCAGGAAGTACCTGGCCGGGGACTCCAACATCGTGCGCTTCCAGGAGCGTTTCCGCATCGCCCACGAGGACCGGGAGCAGGCCGACAGCGAGCCGGTCCAGTTCGTCTTCGGCGACCCGGAGCTGTCGGTCGAGAGCCTGCCGAGGCGCACGGCCGTGGAGCGGGCCGTCGGGGACCACCTGCGGGCGGGCGGTCACTGGTACGTGGGGCACGGGTGGCTGCCGTTCGACGGGCGCGGGTGAAATTCTTCGTACGGCGATGACGAATTGCCGTCCTGCGGCGATGAGTTCCGCAGTCGGCCCCGGTCTACCTCTCCGACAGCATCACGGAACGCTTCACCCAGGAGACCCCCATGTCCGAGACCGCCGCCTCCGTCACCACCGCCGCCTCCGCCACGGCCCGCACGTCCGGCACCGTCATCGCCGAGTCCGCGACCCCGCGCGGCCGCCGCGCCCGCATCGCCCTGCGCGGCCTGCAGATCCTGCTCGCCCTGTTCTACGGGATCGCGAGCGCGCTGCCCAAGCTGATCGCGCACCCGTCGGCCGCCGAGGGCTTCGACGAGCTCGGCTGGGGCAGCGCGGGGATGTACACCATCGGCGCGCTCGAACTGGCCGGGGCGATAGCGCTGTTGATCCCGGTGCTGCAGTCGGTGGCGGCGATGGCGCTGAGCGCGCTGATGGTCGGCGCATTCGTCGTCACGATCACCGCCTTCGGCGGCGAGAACGCGGCGACACCGCTCATCCTCATCGTGCCTCTCGCCCTGATCGCCTGGGCACGGCGGAGTTCGAACGCGGATCTGCTGCGGCTGGTACGACGACGCGCCTGACGGGTGTGCTGGGCACCTGCGCGCAACGACTTCGGTGGCGTCCGGCCCGGGCCTTCTAGGCCTGCCGGACGCCACCGTCGGCTGTCACCGTCCGCGCGGTCCTTCCGCGCCGCCGCCCATGAGTCCGCGGAGTCGTTCCAGCTCGCGGCGGTCCCGCTTGGTCGGGCGGCCCGTGCCGCGGTCGCGGATGCCCGCCGGGGCGACGGCCTCGCGCGGCGGGGGAGGGGGCGAGTTGTCGACGTAGCACTGGAGCGCCACCGGTGCGCCGACCCGCTTGCGGATCAGATGCTTGACGATGACGATCCGCTCCCGGTTCTCCTGGCGCAGGCGCACCTCGTCGCCGATGCGCAGGGAGTGGGAGGGCTTCACGTTCTGGCCGTTCACGCGCACATGCCCGCCCTTGCAGGCGGTGGCGCCCATGGAGCGGGTCTTGACCAGGCGTACGGCCCAGATCCAGCTGTCGATCCGTACGGACTCGCCGCTCTGCGCACCGGCGGCCTCGGCCGCGGCCACAGCGGCGGCGATGTGCGGGTCGACGGCCTGCTGCGCGTCGGCCGTGTCCGGCTGCCCTTCGGCCGTGCTGCCGGCCCTCTCCTCGTCATCCTCGGAAGCCATGCCTCGACCTTAGTCCTGTCCCGGCCCTCGCAGTCCCCGCACGCAGTCCCCGTACAGGGCCGCGACGGCTTTACGGTGGAGCTGTGGACGCACTGGCCGATCTCGACCGCACCATCGCGGGCTGCCGGGCCTGCCCACGGCTGGTCGACTGGCGTGAGGAAGTGGCCCGCACGAAGCGTGCCGCCTTCGCCGACCAGACGTACTGGGGCCGCCCGGTGCCCGGCTTCGGCCCGCCGGACGCCCGGCTGCTGATCATCGGGCTCGCCCCGGCCGCGCACGGGGGCAACCGCACCGGCCGGATGTTCACCGGGGACCGCTCCGGAGACGTGCTCTACCAGGCGTTGTACGACGTGGGCCTCGCCTCGCAGCCCACGTCGGTCGCCGTCAGTGACGGCCTCGAACTGTACGGCGTGCGCGTCACGGCCCCCGTGCACTGTGCGCCGCCCGCCAACAAACCCACGCCCGATGAGCGCGAGACCTGCCGTTCCTGGCTGGTGCAGGAGCTGAGGCTGCTGCGCCCGACCGTGCGGGCTGTCGTCGTACTGGGCGCCTTCGGCTGGCAGGCGACCCTGCCCGCGCTGGTGGAGGCGGGGTGGAGCGTGCCCAGGCCGCGGCCGGCGTTCGCGCACGGGGCGCGGGTCCCGCTGGACGGCGCGGGCGGCCGCGACGGGCTCGACCTCTTCGGATGCTTCCACGTCAGCCAGCGCAACACCTTCACCGGCAGACTCACGCCCGAGATGCTGCGGGACGTGCTGCGTACGGCGGCGGAGGCGGCCGGCCTGAAATGAGGGGCGGGGCCGGTCGTGCCGTCGATACGGTGCCCGGATGGCGCTCTACCCGGAGATCGAACCGTACGACCACGGCATGCTCGACGTCGGCGACGGCAACGACGTCCACTGGGAGACCTGCGGGAACCCGCACGGCAAGCCCGCGCTCGTGCTGCACGGCGGGCCGGGCTCCGGCTGCACCCCGTACTTCCGGCGGCTGTTCGATCCGGCCGCCTACCGGATCGTACTGCTGGACCAGCGCGGGTGCGGGCGTTCGACGCCGCACGCGAGCGCGTACGAGACCGACATGAGCGTGAACACGACGGCTCATCTCATCGCCGACCTGGAGCTGTTGCGCCGGCATCTGGGGATTGACCGGTGGCTGGTGTGGGGTGTGTCGTGGGGGTCGGTGCTGGGACTGCGGTACGCGCAGACGCATCCGGGGGCCGTGTCCGAGCTGGTGCTGACCGGGGTCGCCACCGGGTCGAACCCTGAAGTGGCCCTGCTGACCAGGGGGTTGGGGCGGATCTTCCCGGCAGAGTTCGAGCGGTTCGTGGGGGAGCTGCCGCCGGGGGAGCACGACGCCAATCTTGCCGCGGCGTACAACAGGCTGATCGAGTCGCCCGACCCCGGCGTGCGGGCGCGTGCGGCGCGGGCCTGGACGGACTGGGAGACGGCGTGCGTCCCCGCCCCGCCCCGGTCGGTGCCGCGGTACGAGGACGAGCGGTTCCGTATGGGTTTCGCCCGCACCGTCACGCACTACTTCGGCAACGACCACTTCCTGGGCGAGGGCAACGACGAGGGGGTCGTCCTGCGGGACGCCCCGCAGCTGAAGGGCATCCCCGGCACCCTCGTCCAGGGCAGCCTCGACTTCGGCAACCTGCTCGGGACCGTGTGGCGGCTCCATCAGGCGTGGCCCGGCAGCGAGTTGGCAGTCGTCGACGGCGTGGGGCACGACGCGGGAGCGCCGACCGTGGCGGCGGCGCTGGTGGCGGCGACGGACAAGTACGCGGGACGCTAGCGGGCCTTGCCGCCCTCGGCCTCTCCGAAGAGGTGGCGGACCGTCGAACGGTAGTTGGCCTGCACATGGGTGAGCGTGTGGGCGCGGGCGCGCTCGGGGTCGCCGGAGGCGATCGCCTCGTACAGGTCCTGGTGTTCGGTGAGGAGCTGGGGCCACTCCTCGTTCTGCCGGGTGAGCCAGCGCAGGCGGCCGTCGACCGGTTCCATGACCGAGGTCAGCAGGCTGTTGCCGGCCATGGCGAGGATCCGGTTGTGGAACCGGGTGTTGACGTCGGTGATCTTCTCGGCGTCCCCGGCCTCGGTCGCGCTCGCCGCGGCGCGCAGCAGTTCCCGCAGATCGGCGAGGTCCTCCGGCGTCGCCCGTGACGCCGCAAGGCCGGCCGCGTACACCTCCAGCGCCTCGCGCAGCTCGAAGAGTTCCTTGACGTCGGCGGGGCTCAGCCGCCGTACGACTGTCCGGCGGGGTGTCTCGAAGTGGACGAACCCCTCGGCGACCAACGCGCGGATCGCCTCGCGGACCGGCACCCGGGAGACCCCGAAGCGGTCGGCCAGCTCGCGCTCGACCAGGCGATCGCCCGGAAGCAGGCGGCCCGCGATGATGTCCTGCCGCAGCGTGGCCAGGACGCGCTCGCGGACCGCCCCGAGCGGTTCGATCTTCGTCATGGGCCCATCCTCGCCGACTCCGGGTGTGTTTTACGGAGCGTTAACAGCAGCGATATCTGTCCGAACGGTTGACGGGAGGACCATGAGCGCAGTTTGGTATACCAAAAGCGTTGCCAAGTGACCGGAAAATAGCCAAGCGACCGGAAAGCAGCCCTCCTCCCGTCCCCTCCCTCCTGGAGGCCCCGTGTCCCTCGCCGACCGTGCCGAAGCCACCGGCACACCAGCGTTCGTCCCCGATCCCCGGCTCACCAACGAAGACCTCGCGCCCGCCGGCAAGCGCAACTGGAAGGTCTTCGACCTATTCGCCCTGTGGATGTCCGACGTCCACAACCTCGGCAACTACACCTTCGCGGCCGGTCTGCTGGTCCTCGGCATGAACGTGTGGCAGGTCTTCACGTCCCTGCTCGTCGGCTTCGTGCTCATCTATGTCGGCATGAACTGGATGGGGAAGATCGGCCAGCGCCACGGCGTCCCGTTCCCCGTCGTCAGCCGCATCAGCTTCGGCGTCTGGGGCGCCAACATCCCGGCGCTGATCAGGGCCGTGATCGCCATCATGTGGTACGGCATCCAGACCTATCTCGCCTCCGTCGCCGTGAACGTGATGCTGCTGGCCGCCTGGCCCGGCCTGGAGTCCTGGACGCACAGCTCCTTCCTGGGCCTGCACGCGCTCGGCTGGGTGTCGTTCCTCTCCCTGTGGCTGATCCAGGCGCTGATCATCAGCCGGGGCATGGAGTCGGTGCGCAAGTTCCAGGACTTCTGCGGCCCGGCGATCTGGGTGGTGATGATCGCGCTGGCGGTCTGGATCCTGGCCAAGGCCGGCTGGACGATCTCGCTCACCAGCACCCCGCACCCGGTCTCCGTCGGCGAGCAGTGGCGGCAGTGGTTCGGCGCGATCGGCCTGATCCTCGCCACGTACGGCACGCTGATGCTCAACTTCTGCGACTTCTCGCGCTTCGCACCGGACTACCGGACCGTGCGGAAGGGCAACTTCTGGGGCCTGCCCATCAACTCCACCGCCTTCGTGGTCGTTTCGGTGATCGTCACGGCCGGTTCGCTGGAGGTGTTCGGCGAGGCCATCACGGATCCGGCGGAGCTGGTGGCGAAGGTCGGCAACACGTGGGTCCTGGTGCTCGCCGCCCTGACGTTCGCCATCGCCACGATGGGCGTCAACATCGTCGCCAACTTCGTCTCGCCGGCCTACGACCTCGCCAACGTCTGGCCGCAGAAGATCACCTTCAAGGTCGGCGGCATGATCAGCACGGTGGCTGCGCTCGTGGTGACGCCGTGGAACCTGTTCTCGAATCCGACGGTCGTCAACTACTTCCTCGGCGGCCTGGGCGCCTTCCTGGGCCCGCTGTTCGGCGTGATCATGGTCGACTACTACCTGGTCAAGCGGGGCCGGGTGGACGTGAACGAACTGTTCTCCGCCGAGCCCGGTTCGCGCTACTACTACCGCAAGGGCGTCAACCCCAAGGCGCTGTGGGCCTTCCTGCCGGCGGCGGGGGTCGCGGCGGTGCTGGCGCTGGTGAAGGCGTTCAGCGATGTGGCGCCGTACTCCTGGTTCATCGGGACGGCGATGGCGGCGGGGCTGTATCTGGTGCTGTGCCGCGATGAGCGGGCCGAGTCCGAGGCCACCGCGGGGTCCGTGGCGCGGGAGGTCTGAAGGACGTGCGGATCGTCGTCACCAACTGCAACACCACGCAGGAGATGACCGAGGAAATCGTACGAGGTGCCCGGGCCGCCGCAGGCCCGGGCACCACCGTGCTCGGACTGACCCCCGGGTGGGGGCCCGCGTCGGCCGAGGGCTGGCTCGACAGCTACCTCTCGGCGGCGGCGGTGATGGACGCGCTGCGGACGTACGAGGGTCCCGCCTACGACGCGGTCGTCATGGCCGGCTTCGGGGAGCACGGGCGCGAAGGCGTCCGGGAGCTGGTGGACGTACCGGTCGTCGACATCACGGAGGCGGCCGCGCACCTCGCCTGTCTGCTCGGGCGCCGGTACGGGGTGGTGACCACGCTGGAGCGCTCGTGCGGGCAGATCGAGGACAGCCTCGAGACGGCCGGGGTGGGCCGCAACTGCGTCGCCGTGATCGGTACGGGGCTCGGAGTGCTGGAACTGGAGGACGCCGAACGCACCGAGTCCGCCTTCCTGGCGGCCGCCGAACGGGCGCGGGACGCGGGTGCGGAGGTGTTGGTGCTGGGCTGTGCCGGGATGACCGGGCTGCAGCGGGTCATGGGGGAGAAGCTGGGGGTTCCGGTGGTCGACGGGGTGGGGGCGGCCGTGAAACTCGCGGAGTCGCTGGTGGAGTTGGGGTTGAGGACGAGCCGGGTCGGGGGATACGCGCGGCCGTTGCCCAAGAGGCGGGTGTGGGGGCGGACGCAGGAGTGATCACCGGGAATCGGGCCGGCCGGGCTGCCAGACGTACCGCACGTCGGGCTCCTGCTCCTCGTTCCCGCTGCCGTCCGTGTACTCGGCGGCGACGAAGCCGTGGCGCTCGTAGAAGCGGTGGGCGGGCTCGTTGACCTGGAAGGTCCACAGGCTCAGCCCGTCCGGTCGGCGCCGCTTGGCGAGGTCGACGAGACGGTCGCCGATGCCCCGGCCGCGCCAGTCCGGGTCCAGGTAGAGCTGGGAGAGCTGGTCGGCGTCGAGGACCATGAGGCCGACGACCCGGTCGGCGGCCTCGGCGACCCACGTCTCCCTGAGCAGCACCACCACCTCCCGGAAGTAGGTCCGCACGTCGTCGTCGGAGCGCGGCCGCACGACCGTCGGCAGCGCGGCGGCGAACGACCGCAGCCAGACGTCGGCCACGGCACCGGCATCGGTGGGCCTGGCACGGCGGAGCGCTACGGGCGTCATGAGCGCGGCGCCCCCTCCGCAACGGTGGCCGTGGCCGTGATCTCCACCAACTGCCCCGTGTATCCGAGGCAGGCCACCCCGAGCAGCGTCGATGAGTGCGGACCGACGCTCAGCCCGGACGCCTCGACGACCTCCCAGACGGCGGACAGCACCGCCGGCTCCCCGCTCACGACGTACACGTCGGTCGACAGGACGTGCGCCAAGTCGCTCCCGATCGCCTCCAGTTGCACTTCGAGGTTCGCGATCACCTGCTCGGCCTGCCGCACCGGGTCTCCTTCACCGACGAGGTTCCCGTCGCGGTCGAGAGGCACGGAACCGGCGAGGAAGGCGAGCCTCGTGCCGGCTTCGACGACGGAGGCGTGGGAGTAGGTGGGGGGTGGGAAGAGGGCGGGGGAGGTGACGCGTCGGATCATGGGGGCTCCTGGGCGGGTGCAGCGCAGTCGGCGGTCAATCTGCCGATCATGCGCGCCCCCGCCCCTCCTCGCATCCGAATATCCCCGCGTCGGTCGCACCGTCACTTCATGGAGCGAGCCGGTAGGCGTTCGTGATCGTCTCGCGCATGGTGTTGCCGCCCCTGTCCTTCAAGTCCACCCGGAAGGACACGGCCTTGGCGGTCGCCGGGTGCTTCACACTTACCGAGCGCGCTCCGTTCGCGCCGGTCGTCACGGTGAGCGGCTTCCAGGTCCGGCCGCCGTCGTAGGAGACGTGTACGGTCAGCGCGGCGACCTGCCCGGCCGCGGCGGCCGCGCCGCTCAGCTTCAGCGGCACCGTGAGCGTGCTGCCCGCCGGAGCCGTCCCGTGCAGGCTCAGCTTCGGCGCGAGTCGCACCGTCGACAGCGGCAGCCTGGCCGTGCCGTCCGACGCCGGCCGGGCCGAGGTGAACGTCCACACCCCTGCCACCTTCGTGCTGGTGGAGGTGTCCTCGGCGGAGCGGCTCGCCTCGACCGTCAGACGGTACGCGGCGGAGGCGGCGGGAACCTCGGCGCCCACATGGTCCGTGGGCGGGGCCTCGGCGAGGATCCGGCCGCCGGATTCCAGCCGGGCGAAGCCGCCGGTGACGATCGAGGACCCCGGGTTGCCGCTGCCGTCGTTGAACAGCGGGACCCTGGCGCTGATGTGGTCGCCGGTCCGCTCGGCGCCCTGCTGCTCCGGGCTCCCCGCCGCGAGATCGGGGCCGACCACACCGGTGTTGAACCTCAGCGTGTGGCTGGAGCCCGGTTTGTAGGCCACCCACTCCTTCGTGTACTGCATGCGCTCCTCGCCGCGGGCGTTGAGCTGCGTGGCGGTCCAGGACCATCGCACGCCGGTCGTGCTGAGGTAATGCGTGGTGGCCTGCGGCAGCTTCTGCTCCAGCGGTTCCTGTGTGCTGACGGTCCGCCCGCGCTCGTCCATCGGCGTGATGTGGACCTGGCCCCCGGCCCCGGTGACGGAGGCGCCGAAGCCGAGCTTCACCTCGGCGACGTCGGCCCGGGTGACGGAGCGGGTCAGGCCGGTGAAGAAGGTCCCCTTGCGGTTGAAGGCGAACCGGTAGTCGACGTTCTTGCCTGCCGCGCCGGGGTTCTTCCACACCCCGATGAACTGGGCACGCATCGTGTCGGACGCCGGGCCGAGGGCGGCGGTGCGCATGGGCGGCACGCCGCTGCTGGACCAGGTGTTGGACACGCCTGCGGCCTCGTCGTCGTACCCGACGGTGGAGGTGACGAGCTTCGCGGCCGGGTCCGGGGCCTTCACAGCGAAAGGCTTCGCCTTGCGGGAGTCGAGGGTGACCGTGACGTCCCCGGTCACCTTCAGAACCGGCTGGACGAAGAAGCCCACCTCGTTGTCCTTGCCGAAGACCAGGCTCTCCAGCTGGTAGGAGCCCTTGGGCAGCCGCTGGACCACCGTGCCCTTCGCGCTGTACGGGAGCTCGAGGCGGTCGCCGGGCCCGCCGACGGGGGCGATCAGCGTCGCGTACGTGCCCGGGGCCGCCCCGTCGGCATCGATGTGCCGCACCCTGACGTCGTACGACTCCACCTCCCGATCGACCACCAGACCGGTGCGTACCTCCTGGCCGTCTCCCGACGCCAGCACGGTGCCGCCGAAGACGCCGTCGACGGTGCCCTTGCGGGTGTCGGCGGTGACGGTGGTTTGCGCGGTGCCTCCGGCCGGAACGGTGAGCTGGGCGTCCTTGACGGTGAACATGCCGTCCGGGGCCGGGCGGCCCGCCGGGTCGACCCCGGAAGCACTCAGCCGCAGGGTGACGGCCTGGGTGCCGTAGTTGCGGTAAGTGAGGGTCTTGGAGGCCGGCTTGTCGTCGGCGTGCGGCCAGGCGTGCGTGCCGAAGCCGAGGGAGCCGGGCTCGGCGACGACCGTGGCCGTGGCGGCGCGCGCCAAGTCCACCCGGCCTGCGCCCTGCTGGTGGGCGTTCAGCTGCGGGTTCGGCGTGGCCGAACCGGTCAGGAGCCCCTTCAGTCGGGCCCCGCTCCAGTCCGGGTGCTGCTGGAGCACCAGCGCGGCGGCGCCCGCGACGTGCGGGGTGGCCATCGACGTGCCGGAGTTCGGAACGTAGTCCTCACTCGGGGGCAGCTCGCTCTGCGTGCTCAGGGCGGCGGTGATGTCCACGCCGGGGCCGGTGATGTCCGGCTTGGGTGTGCCGTCGAGGTTCGGGCCGCGGCTGGAGAAGTCGGCGATCTGTTCCTGCTTGTCCACGGCGCCGACGGTGAGCGCCGCGGGGGCGCTGCCCGGCGACCAGACCGTGTGGGGCCCGTCGCCCGAGTTGCCCGCCGCCGCCACGAACAGGGCCTTGTCGGAGAGCCGGGCGATGGCCGCCTCCTTCGGGTCGATCCCCGGGGTGTCGACGGAGCCCAGACTCAGGTTGACGATCTTCGCGCCCTGGTCGACGGCCCATTGCATGCCGGCCACGATGCTCGAAGTGGATCCCAGGTTGTCATCGTCCAGAACCTTGCCGTCCAGCAGCTTCACACCGGGCGCCACGCCCGTGTGGCGGCCGCCGGACTTCGCACCGCTCCCGGCGATGATGGAGGCTACGTGCGTACCGTGCCCGAAGCGGTCCTTGACGTCGGGGGAATCGCTGAAGTTCTTCTGGGCGGTCTCGACGCCCTTGAGGTCCGGGTGGGTCTCGTCCACGCCCGAGTCCAGGACCGCCACCGTGACGCCCTTGCCGGTGAAGCCCGACTTCCACATGGCGGACGCACCGATCTGCGGCACGCTCTCGGCCAGGGCGCCCCGGACCTTCGCGTCCAGCCAGACGTGGGCGATGGGTCGCGCGGGGGCGGCCGTACCGCCTGCCGTACGGGCCGAAGAGCGGTTTGTGACGGCCGCCCACAGCGCCGGGGCACCGGTCTTGACTGCCGCGAAGGCCTCGCCGCCCACCGCGGGCAGTGCACGGCGCTCGCGGACGGCGACGGCCGCGAACGGGTCGCCGGCCGCCAAGTCCCTTGCACCGTCCTGCCGGTAGCCGACGATCAGCGGCAGCGTGGTGCGGCGCGCGTCGTCGTACCCGTCCCTGGCCAGCTGGGCGACGTCGAAGAGCTGCCGGTCGAGCACGCCGTCGGCGACCAGGCGCAGGGCGTCCTGCGGGACGACGTACGTGTGGCCGGCCTCGCGCCGCACCGAGAAACCGATCTTCTCGCGGCTCTTGCCGCGCACGAGCCGGACCACCTGACCGTCGGAGCCGACGACCACGCGGTCGCCGGTGATCAATGTGACGGTCGCCGTTGGCTTCGCCTTCGCCCGGGCCTTCGTCCCGTCCTGCGCGGCGGACCCGGCGGCTTGCGCCGGCTGACCGCCCGCCGATAACGCCCCCGTGACCAGCGTCCCGGCAACCGCGGCCGCCAGTGCCGCCGTTCTCGCGCGTGCTGTGAACCCCACTCGCGTTCCCCCGCCCTCGTGTGCATGCCAACGCGTCCTCCGCTATCACGCGCGGGGGACGCGTTCGGTTCTCGAGGGGGGAGACGGCCGGCCCGTTCTTCCCAGGGCCGGACCAGCAGGCTGGCGCGCCACGCCCCGGGCGCAGCAGAACTCACCGCCCATAGTTGCGTTCATAAAGAACGTGGCGTTTCCACGCATCGTCACATCCCCGCAACGTCGGCGTCCCACAGCCTCCAAGAGCTCGCCCTACCGTGGACACCACAGCCCAGCCCAAGCCCGGCCACCGTCGCCCGAAGGCACACCCCCGCCCTCGCCCCGACAGGAGCCCTGTGTCCCGCCCCGCACGTCCGGTCCTCGCTCTCCCGCCCTGGCTCGCCCACACCCTCCGCGCCCAGCGTGGCCCCGTCCCCTGGAGTGCGGTGGTCCGGGGAGCCCTGGCCGCCGGGCCGCTCCTCCTCGTCGCCGTGCTCGCCGGCCGCGCCTCCCTGGGTGTCGTGGCCGCCATCGCCGCCATGCTCGCCGGTATCAACGACCGTCCCGGCAGCCGTCGTGTCTCCGTCCATCGGCTCGGGGTGCCCGCGCTGGCGGGGGCGGTCGGGCTCCTCGTCGGGACGACGGCCGGGGATCGCCTCGGGGCCGTTGCGCTCACCCTCCTCCTCACCGGGCTCGGGCTCCTCGCGGGAGGGATCAGCGCCGTCGGGCCCGTTGCCTCCGCCGCCGGTACGCAGCTGCTCGTCGCCTCCGCCATCGGGGCGGGGATGCCGTTGCCGGAGAGCGGGTGGCTGCGGGCGCTCGCCTATCTCGGCGGTGCCGCCTGGCTGCTGGGTCTCCGGTTGGCCCTCCCCACGCCCGGCTCTCTGGTCGGAGACTTCCGGTTCGACGGCGAGCGCGACGCCGTCGCCGATGTGTACGACGCCGTCGCGGACCTCCTCGACGCCGTCGGCACCCGCGACGCCACCGCCCGTCGCGTCGCGCTCACCGCCGCCCTCGACCATGCGCAGGACGCGCTCACCGGGCCCCGGCTGCGGCGGTACGCCTCCTCGTCCACCGAGCGGCGGCTGCACGCGCAGTACGCGGCCGCACTGCCCCTCGCCGAGGCCGCCACCGCGCTCGCCTGGGCCGGGGAAACGGTGCCCGCGCGGGCCTCCGAAGGCCCCCGACGCCTCGCCGCCGCCGTCCGTGGCAACACCCACACCGGCCCCCTCCCGGCGCCCTCCCGCTCCGCGCCCGCCCTGCGCGCACTGGACGATGCCCTGCTGCACGCCGCCGAGGCGTTCGACCGGGACCGGGGCAACCGCGACCTGCACACCCGGCGTCGTACGGCCGCGGATCTCGCCCGATCCGCATTCGGGGCCGGCGGGCGGGAGTACGGCCTGCGCGTCGCCCTCTGCTTCGGGGCCAGCGCCGCCAGCGCCCAGGCGCTGCACCACACCCAGTGGTACGGGCAGCACGAGCACTGGTACTGGCTCCCCGCCACCGCCGTCTTCCTCGTCAAGCCCGACCTGGGGCCGCTCGCGTCCCGGGTGCTGTGCCGGGCCGCCGGCACCGTGCTGGGAGCCCTGCTCTTCGCCGGGTTCGCGACCGTACTGCCCCGGCCGGAAGGGCTCATCGCGCTCGTGGCTCTCAGCGGCGCCCTGATTCCCGTGGCCACCCGGCACTTCGCCGCCCAGACCGCCGTCGTGACCGTTCTCGTGCTCGCCCTGGTCATGGTGGGCGGCGAGCCGCAGGCCTCCGTGAGCAGGATCGGCGAGACGCTGCTGGCCTGCGCGATCGTGCTCGTCGTGGGGCACCTGCCGATGCCGGGGCAGCGCGGCGGGGGCGTACGGTCCCGACTCGCGACGGCCGACCGGGCGGCACATGCCTACCTCGCGCATGTGCTGCGGGAGTCCGAGGCCACCTCCGCGAGGCGCGAGGCCGACGCCCCCCGGACGCCGTACGAACCCACCCCGCCCCGCACCGACCCCCGTGCCGTCCGCTGGACCCTCCGCCGCGAGGCCTACCGTGCGCTCGCCGAGGCCCGTACCGCCATCGCCCTCTCCGCCGCCGAACTTCCCGCGCTCGCCCGGCACACGGAGGGCGCGGACGAAATCGTCGCCACCCTCGAACAGCTCGTCGACACGACCACCGCCTGCGCCGTGCACCTCGACGACTCGGGCCGGCTCACGCCCTGGCACAGGGCCCGGCTCACCGAGCTGCTGGAGCAACTCGCGCAGGAGCGCGACCGGGCCGGGCTGCCCGGGCCACGGGGTCCCGAGACCCCTGACATACCTCTCGCCGGGTGATGCCCGTCAGTCCCGTGCCCGCACGCACACCAACCTGCTGCCCGTCCCGGTCACCCCCACCCGCACCTCCGTCACGAACCCCTGCCCCGCCACGGCCGCCGCCACCTTCCCGGCGATCTCCTCGGCCCGGCGCGTGTCCGGCGGCTCCCAGCACAGACACAGGGCCCCGCCCGGCGCCAGCCAGCGCCTCAGCGCGGCCAACTCCCTGTCGGGAGCGCGCACCCAGAAGAGGTTCACGTTGACGGCGAGGATCCTGTCGAAGGACGCGTCGGGGAACGCGGACTCCTCCAGGGAGGCCGTGTGGAAGACCGCCCTGCCCGCAGCCACGTACTCCTCGTTGCGGCGCCGCGCCGCCTCCACCGCCGTTGCCGAGCGGTCGATCGCCGTCACCGTGCCCGAGGTGAGCCGTTCGCAGATCAGGGCGGCCGCGACTCCCCGGCCGCAGCCGATCTCCAGCACCCGGTCGCCGGGCGTGAGATCGAGGTTCTCCACCGCCCAGGTCAGGCGCTCCGGAACCGGCCCCCGTGGCACAGCGCTGTCAGCCGCCGAACCGTATCCACACCGGCGCGTGGTCCGACCCCGGCGTCCCGACCCGCTCCGTCGGGTCGTCGCCGACCGACGGCAGTTCGAGGGCCCGGCCCTGCTGGTCGGGCAGGCCCGTGCCCGCCTCCGAGACGCGGTGGACCAACCGGTGGCTGGTCAGGACGTGGTCGATCAGCTCCCCGCGGCCGAAGTTGACTCGGGAGAAGCGCCGCTCCAGGGGTATCAGCGGGGCCACGTTCCACAGCCGGAACGCATCGCCCAGATCGGGGTCCTTGAACGCGCGTTCCCTGTCGAGCTCGGACCCCGGAGGGCCGAGCAGGATCTGCGTCGTCGCGGCGTTCACCACGTCGTTCATGTCGCCGAGGACGGCCACGTCCCGCTCGCGCCCGTCGTCATCGAGCAGAAAGTCCGCGAGGCCGCGCAGGGTTGCCGCCTCGGCGGCCCGGCGGTACAGGGCGTAGGCGCCGAAGCGGGCCCGTTCGGCCTCGTCGTGCGGGTGGAAGCGCGACTTGCTGCCATTGCCCGGGTAGGAGAGCAGCTTCGACTTGAGGTGCGCCACGGCCGCCCGCACGGGCCCGTCCGGAGTGTCGACCTCCACCGCCAGGAAGCCGCGGCTCGCCTCCCGGTCGTGGTCGCCGGGCTGCGCGCCGTCGTCGCTCTGCACGGGGCGCAGCTTCTGCGCGAACACACGCGTGTCCCGAAGCACCCGCATCGGCGTACGGCTGATGAAGCCGACACCGATACCGCGGGCGTCCCGGTGCCGGGAGAGCGCGGTGTGCCACTCCCCGCCCACCGCCCGGACCAGGTCGTCGAGCGCCTGCTCCTGCTTGACCTCCTGGACACCCAGCAGCATCGGGTCGAGTGCGGTGATCACCGAGGCGAGGGACTCCACTTTCGCCGCGTACTCGGCATCGGTGTCGGGCGCGCCGTCACCGCTGCCCGGCAGCATCAGATTCTCGAGATTCCAGGTACCGAGGAGCATGTCGGGCCCCTTTCCGGAAGCCGTGCGACGGGCGGTGCTGAGGCCAGAGTGCACGTGCCCACGCCGCCGGGACAGTGCGCCGACGGGAAACGCGGTTCACCCCGTCCGGGGACACGACCGCGTCGTACGGTGACTGCATGACGCCTTCTCCCGCCGGTCTCATCATCACCCGGTGCACGGTGCTCACGCACGACGATCATGAGGGGATCGGGTTCGCCGAGGACGCCGCGATCGTCGTACGGGACGGGGTCGTCGAGGCGGTGATCAGCAGCGCGGAGGCCGAGGAGCTGACCGCGACCGAGCGTATCGACGCCCATGGCCAGATCGCCCTCCCCGGCCTGGTCAACTGCCACACCCACGCCCCCATGGTCGCCCTGCGCGGGGTCGCCGAGGACCTGCCCACCGAGGAGTGGTTCAACGACGTCGTGTGGCCCGTCGAGTCCAACCTCACCGAGAAGGACGTGGAGTCGGGGGCGCGGCTCGCCTGCGCCGAGATGATCCGCGGCGGGGTCACCTGTTTCGCCGACCACTACTTCTCGATGGACGCCGTCGCCGCCGTGGTCGAGGAGTGCGGCATCCGTGCCCACCTCGGCGAGGCCTACTTCTCCTCCCAGGGCCCCCAAGGGCGGGAGCGGTCACTGGAGTTCGCGCTACGGCATCGCGGCGGCGCGGGCGGCCGTATCACCACCACTCTCGCCCCGCACGCCCCCTACACCGTCGACGACGCCGACCTGGCCGCCACCGCCGAACTCGCCCGCGAGCACGGCCTGCCCGTCCACCTGCACGCCTCCGAGAACCGCGACCAGGCCGAGGCGAGCCTCGCCCGCCACGGCGTCACGCCCATCGAGGTGCTCCGGCGCACCGGCCTCCTCGACGGCGACGTCCTCATCGCGCACGGCACCGGCATCCTCGACCGCGACCTGCCGATCCTGCGGGACGCCTCCGGTCGCATCGCCGTCGCCAGCGCCCCGCGCGGCTACCTCAAATTCGCCTGGCCCACCACGACACCCGTACGCGCCCTGCACGACCTCGGCATTCCCGTCGGCCTCGCCACGGACGGCGCCGCCTCCAACAACTCCCTCGACGTATGGGAGTCGATGGCCCTCACCGCCCTCATCCAGAAGTCGACCACCGGCGACCCGCGCTGGCTGACGGCCCGTCAAGCCCTGCACCACGCCACGCTCCAGAGCGCCCGCGCCGTCGGACTCGGTGAGGTGGTCGGCAGCATCGCACCCGGCCGGCGCGCCGACATCATCCTGGTCGACCTCACCGGCCCGCACACCCAGCCCGTCCACGACCTCGCCGCCACACTGGTGCACAGCGCCCGCTCCTCCGACGTCCGCACGACGATCGTGGACGGGCGTGTGCTGATGCGTGACCGGGAGCTGCTGACCATCGATGTGCCCGCTGTCGTACGGGAGTTGGGGGAGCGGATGCCCGCACTCCTGGACCGCAGTCACGGCAAGCGCATCCAGGAGTACGACACCTAGCCCGAGGCGGCCCGGTCCTGTGCACAGCCCGAGGTACATAGTCTGAGGTCCATGGATCTCGCCGACGGCCTCCTCGATCACCCGTACGACGTGTACCGGCGCCTGCGCGACACCGCCCCGGTGCACCGCATCGCCGGACCCGACGGCAGTCCCGCCTGGCTCGTCACCCGGTACGACGACGTCCGCGAGGCCCTCGCAGACCCACGGCTGTCCCTGGACAAACGACATGCGGCGCCCGGCACTTACCGCGGCCTCGCGCTGCCGCCCGCCCTCGACGCCAACCTCCTCAACATGGACCCGCCCGACCACACCCGGATCCGCCGCCTGGTCGGCCGTGCCTTCACCCCGCGCCGCGTCGAGCAGCTCCGCACGCCCGTACGGCGGACCGCGGACCGTCTCCTCGACGCCCTCGGCCCGCACGGCACCACCGACCTGATCGCCTCCTACGCCGCCCCTCTCCCCGTCACCGTCATCTGCGACCTTCTCGGCGTCCCGGACGAGCACCGACGGGACTTCCGGGAGTGGACCGACGCCCTGGTCGCCCCCGACCCGGCGCGACCGCACGCCGCGAAGGAGGCCGTCGTGGCGATGCTCGGGTTCTTCACCCGGCTCCTCGCCGACAAGCGCAGGGAACCCGCCGACGACCTGCTCTGCGACCTCATCGCGGTCCGCGACACCGACGGCGACCGGCTGGGCGAGGACGAGCTGATGTCCCTCGCCTTCCTCATCCTGTTCGCCGGGTACGAGAACACCGTGCAGCTCATCGGCAACGCCGTGCTCGCCCTGCTCGACCACCCCGAACAGCTCGCGGCCCTGCGCGAGGACCCGTCCCGAATACCCTCCGCCGTGGAGGAGTTCGCCCGCTATGACGGCCCAGCCCTGCTCGCCATCCGGCGCTTCCCCACCGAGGACGTGACCATCGGCGGTGTGACCGTCCCCGCCGGGGACACCGTCCTGCTCTCCCTCTCCGCCGCCAACCGCGACCCCGCCCGCTTCCCCGACGCCGACCGCCTCGACCTCGGCCGCGACGCCTCCGGTCACCTCGCGCTCGGACACGGCATCCACTACTGCCTCGGCGCCCCGCTGGCCCGCGCCGAGACCGAGATCGCCCTGGCCACCCTCCTGGACCGGTTCCCCGAACTCGCCCTCGCGGACGACGACCTCCGGTGGCGCCGCTCGCTGCGCGCCCGTGGCCTGCTCGCGCTGCCGGTGACGTACTCCGAGAAAATCACCTGAAATTCTCCTAGCGGGCGATGAGTTACGCCCCTCGCGCCGGTCACCACCCGGAACGGACCGTTGCACAGGAGGGGCGTCCCATGTCGCTTCCGGAGATCGTCTCGCGCGAGCAGTGGCGCGCGGCGCGCGAGGAACTGCAGGTGAGGGAGAAGGCAGCCACACGCGCGCGTGACGCGCTCAACGCCGAGCGGCGCAGACTGCCCATGGTCGAGGTCGACGAGGAGTACGTCTTCGAGGGCGGCGACGGCAAGGCCACCCTGCTCGACCTCTTCGAGGGGCGCCACCAACTCGTCGTCCACCACTTCATGTTCGCCCCGGACTGGGACGCCGGATGCCGCAGCTGCTCCGGGTTCCTGGACCAGGTCGGGCATCTGGCGCACCTCAAGGCGCGGGGCACGACTCTCGTCGCCGTCTCCAGGGCGCCGTACACGAAGATCCTGCCGTTCAAGGCGCGCATGGGGTGGACGGTGCCTTGGTACTCGTCCTGCGGCAGCGACTTCAACCATGACTTCGAGGCGACCCTGGAGCGCGAGGGCGAGCTGCTGGAACGGCCCGGCGTGAGCTGTTTCCTGCGGGACCGGGATCGTGTCTTCCACACCTACTCGACGTACGAGCGCGGTCTCGACGGACTGGGCTCGACCACCTCCTTCCTGGACCTCACCGCGCTGGGTCGGCAGGAGGAGTGGGAGGAGCCCAAGGGGCGTGCGTCGGCTCTTGGGGCGCCGGCGGGCAGTGGACGTATCCGATATCACGACGAGTACGAGGACTGACACGCGAAGTAGCGATTGATCATCGAGAGTGATCAGAAGCTCACACATCGCGGTGAACGAGTGTCAACTACGTCTCAGTCCCGTCACCGGGCGAGGCGATTCACCTCCGGCAGGCGTTAACTCCTACAAGTACGACGCTTTCGGGAGGTGCAGGATGGTGAACGGGCGAACAGTGCTCGAACGCTTTCCCGCGGGAGGGCCGCGAGGATCGTGGCCGGCGGAGGAGTTCGCACACGCGCGGCGGATGGAAGGTCTGCCCGCGGAGGTCGTCATGGACCTCGCCACGGACGCGTTCCTCGTCATCGTCCGCGGTGACATGGTCGACGCCGCCGCGTGACGTGAGGGCGCGTCAGACGAGGGTCAGCACGCCTTCGGCGCGGGCACCCGTGTCGTGAACTGCCCCGCCTGAAGCGAGTACAGCTCCGCGAAGACACCACCCGTGGCCAGTAGCTCGTCGGGCGTACCGGACTCCACGAGCCTGCCCTGGTCGAGGACATGCACCAGATCGGCGTGGCGTACCGACGCCAGCCGGTGGGTGATGAGGACGACCGTCTGGCCGGTGGAGGCCAGGGCGCGGATCTTTTCGAAGACCTCCAGTTCGGCCCGTGCGTCCAGGGCCGCGGTCGGCTCGTCCACGATCAGGATGCGGCCGCGCCGGTAGGCGGCCCGGGCGATCCCGAGGCGCTGCCACTGACCGCCGGACAGCTCGTGCCCGCCGTTGAACTGACGGGCCAGCAGGGTGTCCAGGCCCCGCGGCAGATCGGCCACCACGTCACCGGCCCCGGCCTCGGCGACCGAGGCGGCCAGGCGCTCCTCGGTGAGGGGCGCGGAGGAGCGGCCGACGGCGACATTGACCCGGGCGGTGAACGGCCAGCGCTTGAAGTCCTGGGCCACCATCGCGATGCGCTCGGCGAGTTGGTGCCGGTCGGCGCCGGCCGCGTCGACGTCGTCCCAGAGGATGCGGCCGGAGTCCGGGGTGTAGAGCCCGGCCAGCAGCTTGACCAGGGTGGTCTTGCCGGAGCCGTTCTCGCCGACCAGCGCGATGATCCGGCCGAGGGGGAGCGTGAGCGTGACGTCGGCGAGGGCGGGGCGGGCCGATTCACCCGGGTAGCTGAAGCTGACCGTCTCGAAGCGGACCTCGCGCGGGTCCTCGGGCAGCGGGGCGCCGCCGGCCGGAATCGCCCGTTCGGCCGCCTCGACGTACAGCCGTTGCAGATCGCCCACGAAGAGCGCCTCCTCGTGGAGCGCGTTCACCTCCAGGACGAGGCTGTCGAGGCTCGACGAGCCCGTGCGGATCGCGATGACGGCCGTACCCGCCACGGACAGCGCCATGGCGCCGGCGAGCAGCAGCCCGCCCAGCGTGGCGTAGGTCGCGACGGTCGCGAGCCCCGTCCACGCCGCCGCGATGAGCCCGGTACGCGCCGCAAGCCTGGCCAGCCGCGCCTGCTCGGCCTCCGCCGTCTCCGACATCGCCCGGTAGTGGCGCAGGAGGAACGGCCCGACCCCGTGGACCCGGATCTCGGGCGCGGCGGCGGGCTCGGTCAGCAGCCCGCTGATCAGATGGCCGGCCCGGGAGTGCTGCACCCAAGTGTGGAAGGACTCGTAGCGGCGCCGGGCGTTGGTCAGGGCGCTCCAGGCGCTGGGCAGCGTCATCGTGGCGAGCAGAGGCAGCAGGGCGGGATGCAGCACGGTGAGCACGCCCGCCGCCGCGATCAGCGAGATGGCCGCGTTCACGACCCGCGTGCTGTACGAGATCATGCGGCGGGCGGCTCCGGCGCCGTACTGCGCGGTGTCCAGCAGCTTGTGGAAGGCGTGGTCCTCGATCGCGGCGAGCTCCACGGCCGCCGCCCGCTCCAGATACAGCTCGGTCGCCACCCGCTCCACCTTGGGCTCCAGGCGCCCGATGGCGTACGTCGACGCGGCCCGCAGCAGCGTCGAGACCACCATCACGGCCGCCATGGTGACCAGCGCGGGAACGGCACCCCGTAACCGCTCCTCCAGGGCCCCGCCCCCGATCAGCCGCCCCAGCACACTGTTCACGGCAAGCAGCCCGACCGCCTGTGCGAGGCCGCGCCCCACCTCGGCCACCAGCACGGTCCGCGCGGCCCGCCGGTCGGCCTGCCAGGCGAGCCGGAAGCTCGACGACAGCAGGGACGGCAGCCGCGTCACCATCGCCCGGAAGTTCAGCTCCAGAAAGGCGTCCCGATGCCGGTTCCACCCCATGTCGTACCGCAACGGCCCCCCGAAGAGCAGCTGCTCCGACTCGGACACCTCGGGCCCACCAGCAGCGCGTTTCTTCCCCACCGTCCACCCTCCCCCGACCGCCCTCGCGACGGAGGGCCACTATGGCCGGGCGGGCGAGCTCGGGGGAGGGCGTGAGTGGGGGTGCGGGGTGCGCGCGGGCGTACGCGGCGAGGGCGGGCCTGCGGCGCCGGGACGACCGGTCACTCCCCGGCGCCGGTCCGTGCATCCGAGCCCGTCCGGCGTTTGAGGACGAGGCCCGCAGGGCCGAAGCGGGGGTCCAGGGGGCGGCAGCCCCTTGGTACGGGACGGCAGCGGGCGACCCCTAGTCACCCACAGCCCCCAAAGATCCGCCCAACCGGCGGAGCCTCACGCAGAGATCTGCCGCTGCCACGTAGGCGTGGTCCCCGTAACCCTGCACAACGCCAGATACAGCGGAATCGGCGGCGTATACGGCACGGGCCCGTCGGGCCGATGGATCAGGCGAGGCGTGTCCAGCACCACCGCGCCCGTCATGTACCGCACGGACACCGGCCAGTCCAGCGCGTAGTCCGAGTCGGCCGGCACGATCCACCACCAGTGCGCCTCATCCGCGTACACACACCCGACCCTGGGCAGCCGAGGCATGATCAGAGGCCCGTAGCGGGCGGGAACCGCCACCGCGTCGAAGCCCAGCGGCGCCGTCATCCCCTCGGGGACCGGCAGCCGGCGCGGCTCCCCGGCCGTCGGCATGTCGCGGCGAAGGCGGACCAGCGTGTCCAGGCTCAGCACCTGCCCGCCGCCGGACGCGCGCCTCACAGCCATGCGGACCCCGTTCCCCTGCCGTACCGAGCCTGCGCCTCGTCCTCGTCGCCCGGACCCCCGGGCGGACCCGGCTTGGGCCGGGACCCCCACCCGAGATCGTTGTACGGCCCGGTGTCACCGCGGGAGGCGTCCTGGACCCCGGCCACCCGTGGCAGATCGGCCCAGACCACCAGCCCGGACCCGTCCTCGCCCGCCCCCCAGGCCTGGCAGAGGGCGTCTATGAGGAGCAGTCCCCTCCCATGCTCCTCCTCGGGTCGCGCCGACAGCGGATGCGGCTCACCCGGCGCGCATCCTTCGTCGCGCACGGCTATGCGCACCAGGTCGGCACCGTCGTGCAGCTCGCACACTATGTGCTCGCTGGCGGTGTGCACGATCGCGTTGGTGACCAGTTCCGACACGACGAGAGCCGCCGTGTCGCAGGTGTCCTCGCACACCGCCCAGCCGTTCAGCCGCGCCCTCGTCAGGCGTCTGGCCTGCGCGGGAGAACCGGGATGCGCGGCCAGTTCGAAACGGAACCGGCGCTCGGCGCCGGTGCCCCGCTGGGGTCCCACTGTCGGGGCGGCACCGAGGTCGTGGGGGACCACGGTGGCGTCTGTTCCTAAGGGCGGGGACGGAATCACGCTTGCCACTATCTCCCCGGCGTGAACACTTGGCAAGTGTCACTCTGAAAGTTGCAGAGTGCTGTGTGACTCTCTGGAAGGCCGTGGCACACTGCTCGCAACAGCATGTCGAACGGCGCCAGTTGAGATCACCGAAGATCCACCGGGATCTTCGAATAGGTCTTCGAATGGCGCCGTCGGCCTGTCAGGATTCAATCGACCTGTCGGGATTCATCGGGATTCATACGTGGAGGTGGAGCGTGAGCGAGCCGCGGTCCGCACCTACGGTCGGCCAGGTCGTCCTCGGCCGCCGCCTGCTCGACCTGCGCGAACGCGCCGGGCTCAAGCGCGAGCAGGCAGCCCGGGTGCTCCGGGTCGCTCCCGCGACGGTCCGCCGGATGGAGATGGCCGAGGTCGGGCTGAAGATCCCGTACCTCCAACTGCTCCTGAAGGCCTACGGCGTCTCCGACGACGAAGCCGACGCCTTTGTGCAACTGGCGGAGGAGGCCAACAGGCCGGGCTGGTGGCAGCGTTTCCACGACATCCTGCCCGGCTGGTTCTCGATGTACGTCAGTCTGGAGGGCGCCGCCGCGCTCATCCGGTCGTACGAACCCCACTTCGTGCCCGGCCTGTTGCAGACCGAGGACTACGCGCGTGGCGTGCTGCAGTCGGGCGCCATCGGCCAGACCAGCCCCGACGACATCGAGCGCCATGTCGCGCTGCGCATGCAACGCCAGCAGCTGCTCACCCGGGAGGACGCGCCGCGGCTGTGGGTCGTGATGGACGAGACCGTGCTGCGCCGCCGGATCGGCGGTCCGGAGGTGATGCGTGCCCAGATCGACCGGCTGCTCCAGGCCGCGAGGCTGCCCAACGTGACCCTGCAGGTGGCTCCGTTCGCGAACGGGCCGCACCCCGGCACGTACGGGCCCTTCGTGCTGTTCCGATTTGCCATGTCAGAACTGCCGGACATGGTCTACAGCGAGTACCTGACCGGCGCCGTCTACCTCGACGCGCGCACCGAGGTGGCGACCCACCTCGAGGTCATGGACCGCATGGCGGCGCAGGCCGCTACGGCACATCGCACGAAGGAGATCCTCCGGGATCTCCGCAAGGAGCTGTGAATGGATCGCATCAAGCCGCGCATACGCGTCTACAACGGCATGCCCGCGCGGGACTTGGGCAGCGAAGGCTGGCACAAGCCGTGGAGCGGCGGCAACGGAGGCAACTGCCTGGAGGCGATGAAGCTCGCCGACGGTCGTATCGCCGTCCGGCAGTCGACCGACCCGGACGGGCCGGCGCTGATCTACACCACGGACGAGATGACGGCGTTCATCGAGGGTGCCAAGGCGGGGGAGGCGGACTTCCTGCTGTCGTGAGCGGACTTGTTTTTCAGTCAATTCCCATATTTTGGCACTGAGTTGATGAGTTGATGGCCACAGACTGCCGCAGACCCTTATGGAGTTCGTCATGACCGGGCGGAATCGTTTCGTCGAGATCGACACCAGCAAGCCGCATCCCGCGCGGATGTACGACTGGTACCTCGGCGGCAAGGACAACTACCCGGTCGACGAGGCCATGGGGCGGCAGATGCTCGCCCTCGACCCGCGCGTCCCGGTGATGGCGCGGGTCAACCGCGCGTTCATGCACCGCACGACCCGCTGGCTCGCCAAGAACGGCGTACGTCAGTTCCTGGACGTCGGCACCGGCATCCCGACCGAGCCGAACCTGCACCAGATCGCCCAGGGGATCACCCCCGACGCACGCGTCGTCTACTGCGACAACGACCCCATCGTGCTGGCCCACGCGGCGGCCCTGCTGCGCGGCACCGACGAGGGCGCCACCGAGTACCTGCAGGCCGATGTGCGCGACCCGCACGCCATCGTCGAAGGCGCCCGGAAGATACTGGACTTCAGCCGCCCGGTGGCCCTTTCCCTCGTCGCGCTGCTGCACTTCGTCTCCGACGAGGACGGCGCGCACGAACTGGTCGGCCGGCTGCTGTCCGAACTCCCCTCCGGCAGCTACCTGGTGATGACCCACGCGACCGCCGACTTCACTCCCGAGGAGTCGAAGGCGGCGACGGAGAAACTCAAGGCGGCCGGCGTCACCCTGGCCCTGCGCTCCCGCGCGGAGTTCGCCCGGTTCTTCGACGGCCTCGAACTCGTCGAGCCCGGCGTCGAGGTGCCGCACCAGTGGCACCCCGAACTGGGGGAGCCGGTACCCGGTCAGGACGACGGGGTCATTCCCGGGTACGGGGCGGTGGGCCGCAAGCCGTAGCCGGCCTGCGCGCTCTCACAGGTACGACATCAGGCGGCGCGGGGCGTCCACCGGGCCATGACTGGCAGGTGCGGCTGTTCCGCCTCGGCCGGCTCGGACACGAGGGTGCTGCCGCCGGCCTGCGCTACGGGCCCGGCGGCAGCACTCCGCACAGCGCCTCCAGCGCCGCTCCGTACGCGTGTTCCGAGGGTGTCGCGTATCCCACGACGATGCCGTCACGGACCGGCATGTCCGGCTCCGCCGCCTCCGGGTGCCGGAACTCGGCGAGGCCGTCCAGGGCGATGCCCTGCCAGATGGCCGCCTTGACCGCGGACCGCTCGCTGCCCGGCGGCAGTCGCAGCACCGCGTGGAGTCCGGCGGCGATACCGGTGACCTCGATGTGCGGCGCCTGCGCGGCAAGGGCCGCGACGAGCCGGTCGCGGCGGCTCCGGTACCGCTGCCGCATACGCCGTACATGACGGTCGTACGCACCGGAGACGATGAAGTCGGCGAGGCTCAGCTGATCGAGGACGCTCGCCCACGCCTCGCGCTCGCCCTTGGCCGCGAGGACGTCGTCGACGTACCGCTGCGGCAGCACCATCCACCCCAGCCGCACCGCCGGCGACAGGCTCTTGCTGACCGAGCCGATGAAGATCACCCGCTCGGGATCGAGGCCCTGGACGGCACCGACGGGCTTGCGGTCGTAGCGGAACTCGCCGTCGTAGTCGTCCTCCAGCACGACGCCCCCACGCGCGCGTGCCCAGTCGATCACGGCGGCCCGGCGCTCCGCGTGCAGCGGGCCGCCGGTCGGGAACTGGTGCGCGGGCGTGAGCAGCACGGCCCGCTCACGCGCCAGCCGGTCGACGCGAGCACCGTCCTCGTCGAGGGGGAGCGGTACGGTCCGTACGCCCGCGGTGGTGAGCAGCTCACGGTGGAAGCCCAGACCGTACGCCTCCACGGCCAGCGGACCGCGCAGCACGCCGCCGCCGCCACCGCCCTGGGAGAACAGCAGGCGCAGGGCGTGCGCGAAGCCGGAGCAGATCACGATCCGACCCGGCTCGGTGCGCACACCCCGCGCGCGTGCCAGGTATTCGGTGAGGGCCTCCCGCAGCTCGATTCGTCCGGCGGGATCACCGGGCCCGAAGACCTCGTTCGGCGCCTGCTGAAGGGCCCGCCGATAGGAGGCCAGCCATGCCGCACGCGGGAACGCCGACGCGTCCGGAGTGCCCTGCCGCAGGTCGTGCCGGGGTCCACGCGCGCGTGGCGGTGCCTTACGGGGCACCCGCTCGACGCCCCGCAGTGGCTCGGCGCGCTCGGCCACCCGTGTCCCCGAGCCCTGCCGGGCGGTGAGCCAGCCCTCGGCCACCAGCTCCGCATACGCGTCGGCCACGGTGTTGCGGGCGATCCCGAGGTCCGCGGCGAGTGAGCGGTACGGCGGCAGCCGGGTACCGGGCGCGAGCCGCCCGTCGCGCACCGCCTCGCGCAGCGCACGGGCCAACGCGGCCCGCCGGCCGCCGGGCCCGGACGCCTCGGACGACCCGGATGACTCCGAGAGGTCCAGGTGCAGGTCGGCGCCGATCCGCTCCGCATAATTGACCCACGATCTCGCCATGGAAATGCACCCTACAGTGGGTCTTTCGAGGTCGTAACTTGGAGCACATGACGACGAACACGACCGCCACGCAGGGCACTTCCGACATCGACTCCGGTTTCGACTCCGACATCGACTCCGCCATCGCCACGGCCGAGGCCGCGCGGACCCGCCTGGACCTCGCGAAGTCCGCCCCGAAGGTCTTCCGCGCCATCGTCGGCTTCGACGCCGCCGCCCGCGAGGGCCTGGACCCCGCACTGGTCGAGCTGATCCAGATCCGCGCCTCGCACCTCAACCACTGCGCCTACTGCCTCCACATGCACACCAACGATGCCCGCAAGGCCGGCGAGCACGAGGACCGGCTGCACCTGGTCGCCGTCTGGCGCGAGGCCCGCCACTTCTACACCGAGAAGGAACAAGCCGCCCTGGCCCTGACGGAGGCGGTGACCCTGGTGGCCGACGGCGGTGTCCCCGACGAGGTCTACGCCCAGGCCGCGGCACACTTCGACGATCAGGAGCTGGCCCATGTGCTGGCCCTGATCCTCACGATCAACACCTGGAACAGGGTGGCGCTGGCGACGGGCAAGGTGGCGGGGACGGACGAGCGGCGCTAGGGGAGGGGGAGGGGAGGCGGGGTAGGGAGGCAGGGTAGGGAGGCGGGGTACGCGGCGAGATGGCCGCTGCCCGCCCCGCCCCGCCCCGCCCCGCCCCGCCGACCGCCGACCGTCGGCCGCTCGCCGCGACCGCCGCCCCGTCACACCGTCATGGGCCGGTCGTACGGCGAGATCGGCGTCGGCAGTCGCGAACTCCCCGTCAGATAGTGGTCGACGGCCGCCGCCACCGCCCGCCCCTCGGCGATCGCCCACACGATGAGCGACTGTCCCCGGGCGGCATCCCCCGCGGCGAACACGCCGGCCACGTTCGTGGCGAACCCGGCATCGCGGGTGATCGTGCCGCGAGGCTCCAGCTCCAGCCCCAGCTGCTCGATCAGCCCGTCCCCCTGGTCGGGCCCGGAGAAGCCGAGGGCGAGCAGCACCAGGTCGGCGGGCAGCGTCCGCCCGGTCTCCGGCAGCGGGCGCCGCTGCACGTCCACCTCGGTCAGGTGCAGCGACCGTACGTGCCCGTCGGCGTCGCCCGTGAAGCGGAGCGTGGACGCCGCGAACAGCCGGGCGTCCGCGTCCGCCGCGGGTGCCGTCACCAGATCGCGCGCCTCCTCGTGCGCGGCCGAGAGGCGGTAGATCTTCGGGTACGTCGGCCAGGGCTCGGCGTCCTCGTCCCGCTCGGCGCCGGGCTGGGCGTAGATGTCCAGCTGGGTGACGGACGCGGCGCCGTCCCGCACGGCGGTACCCAGACAGTCGGCCCCCGTGTCCCCACCGCCGACGATGACGACATGCTTCCCGGCAGCGGACATGGGGGACGCCTCCAGGTCCCCCTCGCACACCCGGTTGGCCAGCGGCAGATACTCCATCGCCTGCTGGATACCGGTCAACTCCCGTCCTGGTACGGGAAGTTCACGCCACGCCGTGGCCCCGGTGGCGATGACGACCGCGTCGTAGCGCGACCGCAGTTCGGCCGCCCCCACGTCCCGCCCGACCGCCGTGGACGTACGGAACTTGGTCCCCTCGGCCCGCATCTGCTCGATCCGCCGCTCCAGATGGTGCTTCTCCATCTTGAAACTGGGGATGCCGTACCGCATCAACCCGCCGATCCGGTCGTCCTTCTCGTACACCGCGACCGTGTGCCCCGCCCGCGTCAGCTGCTGCGCCGCGGCGAGCCCCGTCGGCCCCGACCCGATCACCGCGACGGTCCGCCCGGACAGCCGGTCCGGCGGGCGCGGCGGCGCGAAGCCGTCCGCCCACGCCCGATCGGCGATGGCGCACTCGACGTTCTTGATGGTGACGGCCGGCTGATTGATCGCCAGCACGCACCCCGCCTCGCACGGCGCCGGACACAAGCGCCCCGTGAACTCGGGGAAGTTGTTCGTCGCGTGCAACCGGTCGGCGGCCGCCCGCCAGTCCTCCCGGGACACCAGGTCGTTCCAGTCGGGGATCAGATTGCCCAGCGGACAGGCGTCGTGGCAGAAGGGGATGCCGCAGTCCATGCAACGGTCCGCCTGCTTGCTGATGATGGGCAGCAGCGCCCCGGGGACGTAGACCTCGTCCCAGTCCTGGACCCGCTCCTCCACGGGCCGGCGCGGCCAGTCCTGGCGGGGGGTGGTCATGAAACCCTTGGGATCGGCCATGGCCGTCTTCCTCGCGTGCGCGTGCGACGTCCCGGAGCCCTGCGTCATCGGGCGGCACCCTCCCCGCAACGATACGTCCCACCGGCCACCTGCGCAGAGTGGCTGACAGCGCCTTCTCCCCGGTTGCTCCGCGGGTTGCTCCGCGAGTCGCCCCGCGGATTCCTGGGCGGGCGCGGGCGGTCAGCTGATGGCCAGAACGAACGACACCGTCGCGGCGGCCGAGGCGACCGTCCGGACGTGGTTCCACGCCGTCCACTCGCGCACATACGTCGGCCAGTACGCGGCCGCCTCCGCGGTGCCCGCGTCCAGCTTGACCAGCGCCTCGTTGCGGGGCACGTTCGCCGCTATCGTCACGCCGAACGTGCCGAACAGATACAGCCCGCTGCCCAGCAACAGCTCCACCCTGCCCTCGTCCGGCCAGAGCACGAACGTCACCACCGCGATCACCGCGCACAGCACCGCCGACCCGATGAACACCAGCATGAATGCCGGCATCAGCGCGGTCACGTTGATCGCCTTCATCGCGGCGACGCCCTGCGCGGGCGGCAGCGCGGCGAGCCCGCGCATCACGAACGTGGAGAAGGCGCAGAACACCCCGGCCACCAGGCCGGTCCCGACCACACCGATCACAACCAGTACGAAGTACGGCCCATCGATCATGTCAACGTCAACTCCCGCATCCTGCCGAGATCCTTCCCGGCCCCATCCGTCACCTCAAGTGAAATCCTGTACGAGAACCGTGACCATGGCCGAGCGGCGCGAGCCCATACGTGAGCGTCCATGGGCGTGACCCGGACGCACCACGCGCGCTGCTCGGACCAGTCAGTGGGCCCTGCTCGGGCCGGCCAGTGGGTGCTGCTCGGACCAGTCAGGGCGCTGCTCGGACGAGGCAGAGCCATGTCAGCCGACGTCCGACACCTCCATCCGCCAGGCCCGCAGCGTCGTCTCCACCGCCGCAGCGATCCGCCGCCGCGCCTCGTGCCGCGGCACTCCGCTCATCAGCAGCTGGTCGTACGCCGTGTCCAGGTGCCGTACGGACGCCATGACCGCCCATGTCACGGCTCCCTCGGACAACGCCCGCCCCGCCGCGCTCCGCCCCACTCGTCCACTGCCCCGCGCCGACGCATGCGCGGCGATGTCCCGTGCCCGGTCCGCCGGACACCCCGGGAACAGCCGCCGGATCTCCTCCGCGAACGCCTCGGCGAACCGCACGTCCTCCCGCGCCCGCCGCCGGGCGTCCCGCGCCCGACGCCGCCGCCGGGCCTCCGCGTCGGCCAGGCACCGCTGCTCCGCCCGGCCGAGCCCCGTCTCCTCCACCAGGACGCCCTGCCGCTCGTAACGGCTCTTGCGCCGGTTGAACCGTACGACCACCGCCGACAGCGCACTCTCCTCCCGCGACCGGCGCGTCAACGCCGTGTCGCCACGCGGCAGGAACACCAGATGCCCGAGATCGGCACAGTCGAGACACCGCGGCGCACCGTCCTCCAACACGAGCATCTGCAACGGTCCCGCATGACACTCCGCACAACGCCGCCGCTTGAGGGGCTGGATGACCAGAAGGCCGGTACGGGGCGGGGGAGTTGCGAGAGGTGCCATACGAGGTTCATTCCCCTCGGAGCCGGTCCGCGGAACTATCCGGGAAACGACCCGGCAGGCCCTCGGACGGTCCCTGATCAGGCCTGCCGTCCCCCGCGAGGCGGTCGCGCCAGGTACGCCTCCCAACCCCGCGCCGGAACCCGCTGCCGCCGAAGCGCGACGCCCGTGACCGTCCCCTCCTGTCGCATCATGGGCCCTGTGCGACTCGAAGCGATCTCCTGGGAACGGCTCGGCGACCTGCTGGCCGAGCGACTGCTCGACCTGAAGCCGGCCGACGGCAGCTCCTGGCCGCGCATCGCCTTCGACGGGGCGCCGGCAGCCCATCCGGGAGACCTCGCCGAGCGGGTCGGGGAGGCGCTGCGTATACGCGGCCGCCCGTCGCTCATCGTCGGCACGCAGGGTTTTCTGCGCCCGGCCTCGGTCCGCCTGGAGTACGGCCACCAGGACGTGGAGGCCTACTACGACGGCTGGTTCGACACCGGCGCCCTGTGGCGCGAGGTCTTCGGCCCCCTCGAACCAGGCGGCGACGGCCGTGTCCTGCCCGACCTGTGGGACCCGGCCACCGACCGGGCCACCCGCAGCCCCTACGTCCAACTCCCGCCAGGTGGCTTCCTGTTGCTGCATGGTCCCCTCCTGCTGCGCCACTGGTTCCCCTTCGACCTGACCGCCCACGTCCTGCTCTCACCCGGCGCCCTGCGCCGCCGCACCCCCGAGGCCGAGCACTGGACCCTCCCCGCCTTCGAGCGCTACGACCAGGAGACCGACCCGGCCGACGCAGCCGATGTCCTGATCCGCGCCGACGACCCACGGCATCCGGCGTGGAGCGGGTGAGAGGAGCGGGGGCAGAAGCCGGCGGGCCCCACTTTCCTCAAACCCCTTTTGTATGCACGTGCATTTAACTACTCTGAAGCCATGACGTCCTCCACGAGTGATCCGGTCTCCTTCGACGACTCCGTCCGCTCCCTGCTCGACGGCAAGAACTTCGCCGGCGTGGCCACCCTCGGTCCCGACGGCGCCCCGCAGAACTCGGTGGTCTGGATCAAGCGCGAGGGCGACACCGTGCTCTTCTCCTCCGTCGACGCCCGCCAGAAGGTGCGCAACCTCCGCCGCGACCCCCGCATCAGCCTCTCGGTCTACGACCTCGCCAACCCCTACTCCTCCGTCGAGATCCGCGGCATCGCCGAGATCGTCCCGGACGAGGCCAAGCGGTTGCCGTTCGAGCTCTCGCGCAAGTACCTCGGCATCGATCCGCCCGCCGAGAAGGACGACGAGGTCCGAGTGATCATCCGTGTCGTCCCGCGGAAGATCGTGCGCTTCTCGGCCTGATCGGAGCCCCCGGCCGCCTCCCCGGCCGTCTCCCGGGGCGTCTCCCCGACCAGTGGTCGCAGCCGGTGGCCGTATCGCTCTGCTCCGGGTGCGTCGGCCAGGTGTCACGGCGAGAATGAAGGGCGCCGGGACTAGCGGTGCGTCCCGCGCCGCGCCGGCCGTCCGGCACCGGGAGGTACTTCATGACCACTGCCGGAGACATCATGCACCGTGGCGCCCAGTGGATCCCCGCTCACGAGACCCTGGACCGCGCCGCCCAGCTGATGCGCGAGCTGGGCGTCGGTGCCCTTCCCATCAGTGACGAGAACGAAAGGCTCTGCGGCATCCTCACCGACCGCGACATCGTCATCGGCTGCGTGGCCATGGGCCGCGACCCGAGCAAGGTCACCGCCGGCGACATGGCCCAGGGCACCCCGCGCTGGATCGAGTCGGACGCCGACATCAGCGACGTGCTCCGGGAGATGCAGGACCACCAGATCCGTCGGCTCCCCGTCATCGAGAACAAGCGCCTGGTCGGCATGATCAGCGAGGCCGATCTGGCCCTGAACCTGCGTCAGGGCGACGTCGCCCACTGGGCCGAGAGCGTCTACGCCAGGACCGGCACGCCGACGACGCACTGACCCGGCGCATGCCCGACCGCAATCCGTCTGCCGTCCTCGTCCGGCCCACCCCGGCGGGCGAGGGCGCACCGGAGCCGGCCGGTCGGCCGCGTCAGAGCCAACCGTTGCGCCGGAATCCGCGGTACAGCACCACACACGCGACGGATATCACGCCCAGGACCAGCGGATAGCCGAACGTCCAGCGCAGCTCGGGCATGTGCTCGAAGTTCATCCCGTACACCCCGCACACCATCGTCGGCACGGCGATGATCGCGGCCCAGGCCGTGATCTTCCGCATGTCCTCGTTCTGCGAGACCGTGACCTGTGCCAGGTGGGCCTGCAGGATCGAGTTGAGCAGTTCGTCGAAGGCGGCTATCTGCTCCTTGGCCCGCAGCAGATGGTCGGAGACGTCACGGAAGTAGGCCTGTATCTCCGGCTCCACCACCCTGATGGACAGTGAGGCCAGGTCCTCGAGCGGGCGGCTCAGTGGTACCACGGCCCGCTTCAGCTCCAGCAGTTCCCGCTTGAGCTGGTAGATCCGGCCCGGGTCGGTCCGCGCGCCGTTCGTCGCGAACACCTCCGTCTCGACCTCGTCGATGTCCTCCTGCACCGAGTCGATGACGCTCAGATAGTCGTCGACGACGTGGTCCGCGAGCGCGTGCAGCACCGCCGCCGGTCCCTTGGAGAGCTGCTCGGGGCTCGACTCCAGCTCCTCGCGCAACGGGCCCAGTGAGCCATGCCGCCCGTGCCGCACGGTGATCACGAAGTCCTGGCCGACGAACACCATGATCTCGCCGGTGTTGACGACCTCGCTCGTCGCCGTGAGCTCCTCGTGCTCGACGTAACAGACCGTCTTGAACACCGCGAACAGCGTCTCGTCGTAGCGCTCCAGCTTCGGCCGCTGATGTGCTTCGATCGCGTCCTCGACCGCAAGCGGGTGCAGTGCGAACAACTCGGCGATGCCCGCGAACTCCTGGTCCGTCGGCTCATGGAGACCGAGCCAGACGAACCCGCCACCGCGCTTGCGCACCTTCTGCACGACGTCGACCAGATCGCCGCTCTCCGGGACCCGCACACCGTCCCGGTACGTCACGCAGTTCACCACCGAGGAGCCCAGGGGGGACCGGGCGGGGTGGCTGAGGTCGACGCGGGGACGCCGTCGAGCCAGCCGTGCCACCTTGCGGAGGCCGCCGACCCTGCCGAGGCCCGTGACCTTCCGCAGATTCCCTGCCATGGACATCTGGATCTCCTTGCGTGGATCTCCTCTTGACGCGTGGCTCACCTCCGGGACGTCCAGCCCCTTCGGCTCGCTCGCGCTGCGCTGCATCTTTGCGCCCTGGCTCGCCAGTTTGCCAGGTGGGCGTGAGAGGTGGGTAAGCCTGTGGGAACAGGTGGTTCCGCTTGGTTCCCGGCTGTGGATGAAGGGGCCGTACCAAATTCGGGGCGGTCCTGCCGAGCGTCGCCCCATCCGGACAAGCCGGGCAACTGGGATGATCGCATCATGACGCGAACCGACGGGTATCTCCTCGACAACCGGCAGGCGGAGGCGGCCGAGCGCTTCGACGCATTCGCCACACTCTTCGACCCCACGACGTTCCGGCATTTCGAACGGTTCGGCATCGGACCCGGCTGGCGCTGCTGGGAGGTGGGCGCCGGCGGCACCTCGGTGGTGTCCTGGCTGGCCAAGAAGGTCGGCCCCACCGGACGGGTCGTCGCAACCGACATCGACACCTCACTGCTCACCCCGGCCGCCCGCCCTCCGGTCGAGGTCCGCGCACACGACGTCGCCGCGGACGAGCCGCCGGGGGAGGGGTTCGACCTCGTGCACGCCCGCCTCGTGCTCGTGCATGTGCCGGACCGCGAACGGGCGTTGCGGTCGATGATCGAGGCCCTGCGTCCCGGCGGCAGGATCCTGATCGAGGACGCCGACCCCGCTCTGCAGCCCCTGCTCTGCCCCGACGAGTCCGGCCCCGACCAGCAGCTCGCGAACCGCCTCCGAAACGGCTTCCGCAAGCTGCTCGCCGACCGCGGCGCCGACCTGGCCTACGGCCGCAGGCTCCCGCGTCTGCTCCGCGACGCGGGTCTGCGCAGGGTGGAGGCCGACGCGTACTTCCCGATCACCTCGCCCGCCTGCGCCGCCCTGGAGTCCGCCACCGTCCGCCAGATCCGCGACCAGCTCGTCGCCGAGGGCATCGCCACCGACCAGGACATCGACCGCCACCTCGCCAACGTCGCCACCGGGGGCATGGACCTGGCCACCGCCCCGATGATCTCGGCGTGGGGGCGCAGGGCACCGGAGGAGAGCGGAGCTGACATCGCCTCGGACATCGGGGAGCCGGCATCGCCTCCGCCACCGGAGAGCTGAGGTCCCTTCAGTCACCGGAGGGCTGACATCGCCTCAGCTATCCGGAAACCGGCATCGCTTCAGCCGGCGTCGGCTGCCGTCACTCCGGCGCGGGCGGCCGTCCGCCCACCCGCTCCACCGCCAGCGCACCTGCCCGGCACCCCTCCCGCGCCGCATCCTCGGGCCGGGCGCCCGCGAGCAGGGCCGCGAGAAAGGCACCGGTGAAGGCGTCGCCGGCTCCCGTGGTGTCCCTCGGCGCCGTCGGCATGGCCGGGACGTGGGCGCTCACGGAGCCCGACCTGGCCACCATGGCGCCGTCCCCGCCCTGCTTGGCGACCACCAGCGGGACATGGCGACTCAACTTGGCCGCCGCGTCCACCGCATCGGGCAGCCCTGTGAGCAGACAAGCCTCGTCACGGCTCGGCAGCAGGACCTCCAGGCCCTCCACCAGGGTCAGGAAACGGTCGACGCCCAGCTTCACGAGGAAGCCCGCCGACGCCGGGTCCAGGCTCACCGGCACTCCACGCGCGCGTGCGGACGCCAACGCCGCCGCCACCAGCGCGCGGCTCGACTCGGAGAACAACAAGTAGCCCGAGAGGTGCAGCCACGCGACACCGTCGAGCAGGGCATCCGACCAGTCGCCGGGGTCGAGCCGCAGGGACGCCCCGCTGTCGGTGAGGAACGTCCGCTCGGCAGCCGCGCCCGTGTCGACCAGGCAGATCACCGTCCCGGTCGGCGCCTGCGGATCCACCACGAGACAGGGCTGTACCCCGCTCGCGGTCAGCGCCCGCTCGTGCCACGCGGCTGCGTCCGCTCCCACGCGCCCCAGCAGCCGCACGTCCGTGGCGCCCCAATACGCCGCCCAGCAGGCCACGTTGGCCCCGGCGCCGCCCGGCACCGTCCGGACGGCCGCCGCGGTGTCCGTACCCGAGGCGAGTGGTCCCCGGTGCCGGGCGATGACGTCCGTGACCACGTCGCCGACGACCAGCAGTGCGCCGTCGCGCCGTTCGGCCGGGGCGGGCCCCCTCTCCGGTTCGCTCACGCCCCGGCCCAGGCCGCCGCGATGCGCCCCGCCAGCCGTACGTTGCCGCGCACCGCCGCGAGATTGGCGCTCAGTGAGGCACCGTCCGTGTGCCGTACCAAGTAGTCCAGCAGGAACGGCGTGACCGCCTGACCCGTGATGCCCTGCTCCTCGCACGCGTGCAGCGCGTCGGTGAGCACACGCGCGTGCAGCTCGGGATCCAGCTGCTCCTCCTCCGGTACCGGATTGGCGACGATCAGCGCCGACTCCGGCCCGTCGAGCGCGTCCTGAGCGCGCATCACCTCGGCCACCTCCTGCGGTGACCCAAGAGTCCAGTCCACCGGATACCCCGAGTCGGACAGGTAGAAGCCGGGGAAGCGTTCCGTCCGGTAGCCGGCGACGGCGACGCCGAGCGTCTCCAGCCGCTGCAGGGTCGCCGGGACATCCAGGATCGACTTCACGCCGGCGCACACCACCGTGATCCGCGCCCGCGCCAGCAGCCCCAGGTCGGCCGACTCGTCCTGCGTCACCGTCCACTCCCGGTGCACACCGCCGAGCCCACCCGTCGCAAACACGCGTACGCCCGCCAGGGCAGCCAGCAGAGCCGTCGCCGACACGGTGGTCGCCCCGCTCGCCCCGGAGGCCACCGCGAGCGGCAGATCCCGGTGCCCCAGCTTGCGGATCCCGTCCTCGTTCGCGATCCGCTCCAGCTGCTCCTTGTCCAGGCCGACGTGGGGCCGCCCGTCCAGCACGGCGATCGTCGCGGGAACGGCACCCTCCTGCCGTACGACGTCCTCCAGCTCCAGCGCCACCTGCAGATTGCGGGGGCGTGGCAGCCCGTGCGCGATGATCGTGGACTCCAGGGCCACCACAGGTCGACGCGCGTCGACCGCGTCCCGTACCTCTTCCGACACCACCAGCACCACGCGCCTGCCTCCTGTCCGTCGGTCTTCCCTCATCTCTGGCGGGCGGCGCACCGGGTCAAACCCTTGCGGCATGTGTGAGACACCACCAGCCTGGAATGCATGACCGACAACACGACACGCCTCGACCACGTGGTTCTCTGGGTGAGCGACCCGGCCGCGTCGGCCGCGTTCTACGAGAAGACGCTCGGCATGCTGCCCGTCAGGCTCACGGACTTCATCGCGGGCGAGGCGCCGTTCCCCTCGGTGCGCGTCAACGACGAGACCATCCTCGACCTCATGCCGATGACCATGGCGGAGCGCATGAAGATGCTCCCCGACGCCGCCCGCAGCGCGGGACACCCGGTCAATCACGTCTGCCTGTCCCTGCCGGAGGCCGACTTCCACGGGCTGCGCAGCCACCTGGAGGAGCAGGACGTACCGGTCTCGGAGTACTCCTACGACTCCTTCGGCGCCCGCGGCAAGGCCAAGCGCAGCTTCTACTTCCGCGACCCCGACGGCAACATCTTCGAGGCCCGGCACTACGACTAGGGCGCCGAGCAGGGGGCCACGCGAGCGTGACCCCCGTTTCTCGGGACGTCGGAGCCGGGGACGTCAGGCCGCCCGTGCGGCGTCCAGCGCCCCGTGCGGATTCAGCACGTACTTGCGGCTGGGCCCTGGTCGAACTCGGCGTAGCCCTGTGGTGCGTCCTCGATCCCGATCACGGTCGCGTTGACCGCCTCGGCGATGTGCACCCGGCACAGCTGGCGACCCGAGGGGACTGGATTGGGCGGCGCGGACGGGCTGGCCGTGAGTTCCCTGCGTTCCTGCGTTCCTGCGTTCCCTGTGGCCCTGGCCGGCCGACGTGTGTCCCTCGTGGCGGGCCGAGCGCCCGGGGGCGTGGCGTCAGTCGCCGGGCAGAGCCTTCTCCGCCCGCCTGCCCCGGGTGAACAGAGCCAGCCCCGCCAACGGCAGCAGCAGGCACGCGGCGGCAAAGTTCAGCCAGGCGTAGCTCGCCTGCGCGACGACCAGCCCGGCGGCAGCCCCGCCGATGCCCGCGGAGGCGTTCATGGCGAGGTCCGACAGGCCCTGCGCGGCGGCCCGGGCGGGCTGCGGCACGGAGTCCGTGAGCAGCGCGGAACCGGAGACGAGCGCCGCCGACCAGCCGAGCCCCAGCACGAAGAGCCCGAAGGCCGTCTGCCCATGACTGCCGCCCGCCGTACCGGCGACGAACACCGCGCACGCCAGCAGCCCCACGGCCAGCCCGATCCCGGACAGCCGTCCCAGCCGGTCCGACAGCCGTCCCATGAGCGGTGCGAACGCGTACATGCCGGCGATGTGCCCGCTGATGACCAGCCCGATCAGATCGATGCCCGCGCCGTGGTGCGCGAGGTCGACCGGGGTCATCGACATCACCGAGACCATCGCCGTGTGCGCGACGGCCACCGTCACCACCGCGAGCCGCGCCCGCGGCGAGGCGGCCACGGCTGCCATCCCGGCGCGCAGCGAACGGGCCGCGGGCGACTGCTCCTCGGCCGGTGCGAGCGCACGTGCCGTCAGCAGCGGATCCGGCCGCAGCAGAACAGCCACCACGACCGCGGATATCAGGAAGATCCCCGCCGCCCACAGGAACGGACCCGCCGCGGCGGGTATCCCGAGTCCTGTGACGCTACGACCGGCGGGCGCGGCGATGTTCGGGCCGAGGACCGCGCCGATCGTGGTCGCCCACACGACGAGCGAGATGGCCCGGGCCCGATGCTCCGGCTCGGCCAGATCCGCGGCGGCGAACCGCGCCTGCAGATTCGCCGACGAGGCCGCGCCGAACGCCGCCATCCCGCACAGCAGCAGCGGAAAGCTCCCGATGCTTGCCGCGAGCACCGTGACACCCGCGCCCACGGCCCCGATGAGATAGGCCAGGACGAGCCCCGGCCTTCGCCCTCGCGCGGTCATCAGCGCGGCTAGCGGCATCGACAACAACGCCGTACCGGCGACGGTCGCGGTGGGCGCGAGCCCGGACAGCGACTCGGTGCCGCTGACCTCCTGGGCCAGGACCGCAGCGAGAGCGATGCCGGTGGCGACGCCCAGGCCGCCCAGGATCTGCGTGGTGATCAGCACGCCCGAGATGCGGCGCCGTAGTGCAGGCAACTGGTCGGGCGGGACGGGAACGACGACCTGCCGCTCCACGGCGGTCACGACGCGCACCCGGCTGTACGGCCCGTCCGGCGGGCCGGCAGGGGACAACACAACGGATGGGCCGCATACAAGTGGGTGAAAGGTGTCGTCACAGGCGCAGTCTCCCCCTCATCTCCCGCCCGCCCAACCCTGCGAGGGACCGAGGAGTCTTCACAGTGTGAAGAATGTGAAGCCCTCGGAAGATCATCAGGAGATCAGAAGAGCGGCTCCGGCAGGACCCCCTCCAGTGCGAGCAGCTTCCGCTTGGTCTCCAGCCCGCCCCCGAACCCTCCGATGCCGCCGTCGCTCTCCACGACCCGGTGGCAGGGCACGACGACCGGCAGCGGATTGGCGCCCATCGCCATCCCCACCGCCTGGGCCGCCCCCGGCTGGCCGACCCGCCCGGCCAGATCGCCGTAGCCGACGACACTGCCGAATGGGACACCGGAGGCCAGCTCGTGCAGCACCTGCCGGTTGAATCCGGAGATCAGCGACCAGTCCAGCGGCAGCTCGAAGTCGCGGCGCGCACCCGCGAAGTACTCCTCCATCTGACGTATCGCCTCGGCCAGCAGCGGGGAGTCGGGCGCCTCGACCGGCTCGGTGCCCAGTCGGGACGCCAGTCGGGCGAGCGTCCTCTCGCGCACCTCCTCCGTGGCGTGGAACACGACGCTGACCAGTCCGTCGCGGGTCGCGGCCAGCATCAGCGGACCGATGTCGGTACCGACGACGGCCCACACGATCTGCTGCTCGTGCTGCCCATGGCTGTCCATGCGCCAACCGTACGACCCACCACTGACAACGCCCCGCGAACGGGGATCGGGCACCGCAGCCGGGCGCCGTTCACTCCTCGGGCAGGGCGTCCCGCACCACGTCGGGGCTGTTGGTGATGATCCCGTCGACGCCGTACCCGGCGACCAGCCGGGCGGTGTCCGCGTCGTTCACGGTCCAGGTGAACACCTCCAGCGGCCTGCCGTGGGGCCCTTCGAACGCCTGGACGGAGTTGACGTAACCCGTGGAGATGGAGGTGTACGAGGGGTTGATCTGGTCGGCGAAGGTCGCGTACCAGGACAGGTCCGAGACGGGCGGCGTCCCGAGGAAGCCGGTCTTCACAGCCGGCTTCAGCTCGTGGACGGTCCGCACGCTGTCGGCGCTGAAGCTCTGCACGATCAGCCGGGTCAGGTGGGGCGCGTCGAGCCAGCCCTCGTTGTCCAGGGCCTTGAGGGTCTCCTCCTCGATGCCCGGGTACAGGTCAGGGTTCTTGATCTCCAGGAGCAGCTTCTGGTGGTGCAGTTCCACCCGCTCCATGAACTGCCCCAGCGTCGGCACGCGCGCGCCCGCGAATGCGGGGCCGAACCAGCTGCCCGCGTCCAGCCGGGCGATCTCGGCGGCGGTGAAGTCCTTCACCTTCCAGGGCGCCCGGTTGGGGAAGACCTGTTCCACATCGGTCGTGCGCTTCAGGTTGTCGTCGTGGAGGACGACCAGCTCCCCGTCCTTGGTGCGCTGCACGTCGTTCTCGACCCAGCTGATGCCCAGTTCGGCGGCCTTGTCGATACCGGCCAGCGTGTTCTCGGGTGCGTAGCTGGAGGCCCCTCGGTGTGCGATGACCGTGGGCCGCTCGGCGCCGGCCCGGGCGTGGGGCGCGGGAAGAAGAAGCGCGGCGGTTCCCAGGACTGCGGTCGTCGTGGCGGCTACAACGCGCGCGTGCATGCGTACTCCTCGCGTCGAACGATCACGGACAGCACAACTGTGGCAGCAGAGGGTCAACGCTGGAGGAGTACAGAATGGCCACAGATTGAATGGAGTGGTCCGGGCCCGCTCACTCATGCCGCACAACTGGGGTAAGCCCGTGTTTCTTTGCCGGAAAATCGTTCGACCATTCCGGTGGGAGTTACTCTCTGCCTCAACCCTGAACCGCTCGGGCGGTCCTGGGAGGGGGCGCGTTTTCACAGCATTCCGGGACGTACGAGGGCGGGAAGGGCAGCTGCGTATGCAGGGCACGATCGACGGATTCAGTTACGGACTCGTCACCCCGCTGGTGGCCTACCTCATGGCCTGCCTCGGCGGTGCGCTCGGCCTGCGCTGCACCACCAGATCGATGCTCGTCTCGCAGTCCTGGCGCCCGGGCTGGCTCGCCCTGGGCGCGGCGGCCATCGGCTCCGGCATATGGACCATGCACTTCGTCGCGATGATGGGGTTCACGGTCAGGGAGACACCGATCCACTACGACAAGCCGATGACGTTCGCGAGCCTCGCCGTAGCCATCGTCATGGTCGGCGTCGGGATCTTCATCGTCGGCTACAAAGGCGCCCGTGGGACGGCTCTGTTCACCGGCGGCACCATCACCGGCCTGGGCATCGCCTCCATGCACTACCTGGGCATGGCCGGCATGCGGCTCAACGGCAAGCTGGAATACAACACGCTCACCGTCGGCATCTCCGTCGCCATAGCGATGGTGGCTGCCACCGCCGCGCTGTGGGCCGCCGGACAGGTCAGAGGGCTCATGTGGAGCGTCGGCGCCAGCCTCGTCATGGGCCTCGCCGTCAGCGGCATGCACTACACCGGCATGGCCGCCCTCAGTGTCCATCTGCACAGCACGGACACGCCCGCGACCGGCGACTCACCCGCCGGCCTGCTCGCCCCGATGCTGGTCGGCCCGCTCGTCTTCCTGCTTCTGGCCGGTGCCGTCGTGCTGTTCGACCCGCACATGATCATGGGGAAACCCGCAGTGGTCCCCGCCGAGCCCAAGCCGGGCGTCCCGGCCCACACGACCGTCCCGCACCAGGCCCGCCGCCCGCAGCTGCGCACCCGCCGCAACCAGGACCACCGAGGCTCCCGGACCCCGCAAAACCACTGATCGGACCGCGTTGTCAGTGGGGGGTCGTACGGTTGACTTCATGCGGCCCGTTTCCAGCATCGAACGCACGGTGGCGCCCTTCGAGGTCGTCAGCCCCTACCAGCCCAGCGGCGATCAGCCGCAGGCCATCGCCGATCTCGCCCGGCGTGTCGAAGCCGGCGAGAAGGACGTCGTCCTGCTCGGCGCGACCGGCACCGGCAAGTCCGCCACCACCGCGTGGATGATCGAGAAGCTCCAGCGCCCCACCTTGGTGATGGCACCGAACAAGACGCTGGCCGCCCAGCTGGCGAACGAGTTCCGCGAGCTGCTGCCGAACAACGCCGTCGAGTACTTCGTCTCCTACTACGACTACTACCAGCCCGAGGCCTACGTCCCGCAGTCGGACACCTACATCGAGAAGGACTCCTCGATCAACGAGGAGGTCGAGCGCCTGCGGCACTCCGCGACCAACTCGCTGCTCACCCGCCGCGACGTCGTCGTGGTCGCCTCGGTCTCCTGCATCTACGGCCTCGGCACCCCGCAGGAGTACGTGGACCGCATGGTCCCCCTCAAGGTCGGCGACGAGGTCGACCGGGACCAGCTGCTGCGCCGTTTCGTGGACATCCAGTACACGCGCAACGACGTCGCCTTCAGCCGCGGAACCTTCCGCGTGCGCGGCGACACCATCGAGATCTTCCCGGTCTACGAGGAGCTCGCCGTCCGCATCGAGATGTTCGGCGACGAGATCGAGGCACTGTCCACGCTCCACCCGCTCACCGGCGAGATCATCAGCGACGACGAGCAGCTGTACGTCTTCCCGGCCACCCACTACGTCGCGGGCCCCGAGCGCCTGGAGCGGGCCGCCAACGACATCGAGAAGGAGCTCGGCGAGCGCCTCTCCGAGCTGGAGAACCAGGGCAAGCTCCTGGAGGCCCAGCGCCTGCGGATGCGTACGACCTACGACCTCGAGATGCTCCGTCAGATCGGCAGCTGCTCCGGCGTCGAGAACTACTCGATGCACTTCGACGGCCGCTCGCCCGGCTCCCCGCCGAACACCCTGCTGGACTACTTCCCGGACGACTTCCTGCTCGTCATCGACGAGTCGCACGTCACCGTGCCGCAGATCGGAGCCATGTACGAGGGCGACGCCTCCCGCAAGCGCACCCTCGTCGACCACGGCTTCCGCCTGCCCTCCGCCCTCGACAACCGTCCCCTGAAGTGGGAGGAGTTCCAGGGGCGCATCGGGCAGACGGTCTACCTGTCGGCGACCCCGGGCAACTACGAGCTCTCCCGCGGGGACGGTCACGTCGAGCAGATCATCCGCCCCACCGGCCTGGTCGACCCGGAGGTCGTCGTCAAGCCCACCGAGGGGCAGATCGACGACCTGGTGCACGAGATCCGGGAGCGTGTCGAGAAGGACGAGCGCGTCCTGGTCACCACCCTCACCAAGAAGATGGCCGAGGACCTCACCGCCTACTTCCTGGAGCTCGGCATCCAGGTGCGCTATCTGCACAGTGACGTCGACACACTGCGCCGCGTCGAACTGCTGCGCGAGCTGCGCGCCGGCGAGTTCGACGTCCTTGTCGGCATCAACCTCCTTCGCGAGGGTCTCGACCTTCCCGAGGTGTCACTCGTGGCGATCCTCGACGCCGACAAGGAGGGCTTCCTGCGCTCCGGCACCTCCCTCATCCAGACCATCGGCCGCGCGGCGCGCAATGTCTCCGGCCAGGTGCATATGTACGCCGACAAGATCACCCCGGCGATGGAGAAGGCCATCGACGAGACCAACCGCCGCCGGGAGAAGCAGGTCGCGTACAACACGGAGAGGGGCATCGACCCCCAGCCGCTGCGCAAGAAGATCAACGACATCGTCGCGCAGATCGCCCGCGAGGACGTCGACACCGAGCAGTTGCTCGGCTCCGGCTACCGAGCCAAGAAGGACGGCCGGGGCACCAAGGCCCCCGTGCCCTCCCTCGGCGACAAGGCCAAGGGCGCGAAGGCGGGCAAGGCCGCCAAGGGCAAGGCGAAGGAGACGGTGCCGACCGACCGTCCGGCGGCCGATCTCGCCGAGCAGATCGAGGAGTTGACGGAGCGTATGCGTGCCGCGGCCGCGGATCTGCAGTTCGAGATCGCGGCCCGGCTGCGCGACGAGGTGTCCGAGATGAAGAAGGAGTTGCGGCAGATGAAGGAGGCGGGCCTGGCCTGAGAGGCTGCTCGAACGGTCGTCGGCCGAACTCCCGGTACTCGCTGTGTTGCAAGACCGACACAAAGTGGGGACCGGGCTACGTCACTGTCAGTGCCCCTGCGTAGGGTTCTCGTCATCCGCGGACTCCGCGGCCAACAGGGGACAGCTCGAGAGGGGAATCAGCACGTGACCGTCAACATGACCAAGGGTCAGGCCATCAGTCTGCAGAAGAACGACGGCGGCAGCCTGACCGCGGTGCGCATGGGTCTCGGCTGGCAGGCGGCTCCCCGGCGCGGCCTGTTCGGCTCGCGCACGCGGGAGGTCGACCTCGACGCCTCCGCCGTCCTGTTCGCGGACAAGCAGCCGGTCGACGTCGTCTTCTTCCGCCACCTGGTGAGCGACGACGGCTCGGTTCGCCACACCGGTGACAACCTCGTCGGCGGTGTCGGCCAGGGCGGCGACGACGAGGCGATCCTCGTCGACCTCGCGCGCATCCCGGTCCACATCGATCAGATCGTCTTCACCGTGAACTCCTTCACGGGCCAGACCTTCCAGGAGGTGCAGAACGCGTTCTGCCGCCTGGTCGACGAGACCAACGGCCAGGAGCTCGCCCGCTACACGCTGGCCGGCGGCGGCCAGTACACGGCGCAGATCATGGCGAAGGTGCACCGCTCGGGTCCGGGCTGGTCGATGACTGCCATCGGCACCCCGGCCAACGGCCGTACCTTCCAGGACCTGATGCCGGCGATCCTGCCGCACCTGTAGGCCCGCCCGGCGAGCGGCACACGACACGACAAGCGACACAGGGGGACGAAGGCATGACGGCCGAGCTGGTGCGGGGGCAGAACCACCCGCTCTCCCAGGCCCGTCTGGAGATCCGGATCTCGGCCGGCACACCGATCGTGGCCGCGGCCACGCTCGGCGACGAGCAGGGCAGGATCCACGGCGTCGAGTGGGTGGCCCATCCCGGCACGCCCACCCTGCCCGGCCTCGAGGTCTCCCGGCAGGCGGCCGCCGACCATCGCCTCGCGGTGGACCTGGACGCCATGCCGGAGGCCGTCCACCGTGTCAGTGTGCTGCTCGCCTTGCCGACGGGGGCGGGCGGCCCGACCCGGTTCGGCGCCGTCGCGACCCCCTTCGTCGCGGTCACCGGCCTCGACGGCACCGAGGTCGCCAGCTACACCGTCACCGGTCTGGAGGCCGAGTCGGCGGTCGTGGCGCTGGAGCTCTACCGCCGCCAGGACGCCTGGAAGGTACGCGCCATCGGCCAGGGATACGCCGGCGGCCTCGCCGACCTCTTGACCGACCAAGGCCTGCCCCAGGCCCAGCAGCTCGCCGGCAGCATCAACGAAGCCGTGGCCCAGGGCATGGCCCGCTCGGTGCCGGCACCCCCGCCACGCACGGACGGCGACCGCTCCCGGCAGGCGGCCGCGCCGGCCCTCGGCTCGGACCAGGGCGGCCCCGCATCGCAGGGCACATCAGGCCCCGTGTCGCCGCCGACGACGCCGTACGGCACGCAGACGCCGGACGCGCCCGGCCAGCCGACACCCCCGCCGACGTCCCCGTACGGCACGCAGGCGCCCGGCCTCCCGGGCCAGCCCGCGCCGCAGCCGTCGTACCAGGGCGGAAACGGCGCCACCGACCCGGCTCAGCCGTCCGCTCCCACCTCGGGCGGCCCCATCAACTACAGCCACCCGGGCCGTCAGAGCGCGGCTCCGCCGCCGCCCCCACCGACCGCACCCCCGGCACAGCCCGGGCAGCCGGCGCAGCCCGTCGCGGGCGACGCCACCGGCTGGTCCATGGACGAGCGGCTCTACAACCAGGTGTGGGGCATGTTCGAGGACCTGGCCCGCACGACAGCCGCCTACCGCAGCGCGGTGGACTTCGCCGAATCGCGCATGGAGAAGGAACTCGACCAGGTCCTGTCGGACCCGCGCAGCCGGATCGGCGGTCAGGGCGACGCCGCGCGCGAGGCGGCCCAGGCCAAGCACACACAGCTCGTCAACCAGGCCAGGGCGACGCTCGACCGGGACATCGCCCAGCTCACCGCCGAGTCCGAGGTTGTCGAACCCGCGCTGCCGCTTGCGTTCGCGCGCTGGGACAACCCCGTCTGGCACGGCTACCGCGTACCGATGGAGATCCCCATGGCCCTGCGCCTGGGCGACCTCCACCTGCCCGAGAGCGACCGGTTGCGCATCCCGATGCTCGTCCGGCTGCCGCTGGAGCGGGGCCTGTGGATCGACAGTGGAGGCAGCGGCTCGCTGGACGGCTCGTTCACGGACTCCCATGACCTGCGGCGCCTCGCGATGGAGACGGCGGTGGCACACGCGGCACGGTTGCTCGCCGTCTATCCGGCGGGCGAGTTCACCGTGCATGTCATCGATCCCGCCGGTTCGGGCGCACAGGCGCTCGTACCGCTGGTGCAGACCGGTGTGCTCGCTGCCCCGCCCGCCGTGGGCGCGGCCGGTGTCGCGGAGGTCCTCGCGCGGCTCACCCAGCGTGTCGACCTGGTGCAGATGGCGGTGCGCGGCGGTGCCCCCGACTCACTGCCGCCCGATTTCGACACCTCCGAGCAGCTGCTGATCGTCAACGATTTCCCGCACGGCTTCGACGACCGAGCCGTGAACCAGCTGCGCTACCTGGCGGACGAGGGTCCGGCCGTCGGCGTCCACCTGATGATGGTCGCGGACCGCGAGGAGGCGGCCGCCTACGGCCCTTTGCTCGACCCGCTGTGGCGCTCGCTGATGCGACTGACCCCGACGCCGGACGATCACCTCGCCGACCCGTGGGTGGGGCACGCCTGGACCTACGAGCCCCCGCTCGTGCCGCCCGGCAGTCAGGTGCTCCAGCACGTGCTCGCACAGGTCGCAGCAGCTCGGGCCAAGTACCGGTAAAGCGCCTCTGACCTGCGAACTTGGCGCTTCTTTTGCCAAGCGCTTTACCTTTCCTTGGCAATTGGGTACTGTTCATTGCACGGAGGGGAGTACTCCCTGTCGCTGCGACGTACCCGTCAATACGGATCCGGCCAGATCCCGGGGCGTCGGCCCATAGTGGGTGGAAGAGACCTCCGGCGCGCGACGACGCTGACATTTGCCGTTACGACTGCCGGAGGCGCAGCAGTGGAAGTTTCCACGACCCTATGGGTCCTGACCATCGTGGGCCTTGCCGCCCTGATCGCCGTAGATTTCTTCATCGGCCGCAAGCCGCACGACGTCTCGATCAAGGAAGCCGGTATCTGGACGGTCGTCTGGATCGCACTGGCCGGCCTCTTCGGCCTCGGCCTGCTGGTCTTCGGCGGCGGACAGGCCGGCGGCGAGTTCTTCGCAGGCTTCATCACCGAGAAGTCGCTGAGTGTCGACAACCTCTTCGTCTTCGTCCTGATCATGGCGAAGTTCGCGGTGCCGTCCCAGTACCAGCAGCGAGTGCTGCTGGTCGGTGTCCTCATAGCCCTGGTGCTGCGGGCGATCTTCATCGCCGCGGGGGCCGCGATCCTCGCCAGCTTCGCGTGGGTGTTCTACCTCTTCGGTGCCTTCCTGATCTGGACCGCCTGGAAGCTCATCCAGGAGGCCCGGGCCGACGACGAGGACGAGGAGTTCGAGGAGAACAAGCTGCTGAAGGCGGCCGAGCGCAGGTTCGGTGTCGCTGACCGGTACCACGGCACCAAGCTGTGGATCCAGGAGAACGGCAAGCGGGTCATGACCCCGATGCTGGTCGTGATGCTGGCGATCGGTACCACCGACGTGCTCTTCGCCCTCGACTCCATCCCGGCGATCTTCGGCCTGACCCAGGACCCGTACATCGTGTTCACCGCCAACGCCTTCGCGCTGATGGGTCTGCGGCAGCTGTACTTCCTGATCGGTGGCCTGCTGAGGAAGCTGGTCCACCTCAGCTACGGCCTGTCGATCATCCTCGGCTTCATCGGCGTCAAGCTGGTGCTGCACGCCTTGCACGAGTCCGGGGTGCACGTCCCCGAGATCAGCATTCCGGTCTCGCTGGGTGTGATCTGCTCCGTCCTGATCGTCACCACGATCACCAGCCTGAGGGCCTCCAAGAAGAAGGCGGCGGCCGAGGCGGCGCAGGAGCGGAGCGAAGGCGCTCCGAAGGACAGCATCGACGTCTGACCACGTCGGACGTAGGAAGAACCAACACCGGGAGTGGTGCGCAGCGAATTGCCGAGCACCGCTCCCGGTGCTTCGTTGGGTGCTGGGGTGTCCCCGTCCGGGGACACCACGGCCGGGGGTGGAGGCACCTGTGGACGCACCCATCAAGTTTGTTCAGATCATCGACTTCGAGACCGAGCGCATCGACGAGATGCGGGAACTGGCCCACGAGACGGAACAGCGTCTGGCAGGCCGCGACGGCGGCCCCACGCGACGCATCGTCCTCAAGGACCGGGGGGAGCCCAACCGCTACCTCGTAGTCATCGAGTTCGCTTCTTACGAGGACGCGATGCGCAACAGCGACGACCCCGAGACGACCAAGTTCGCGGAGCAGATGACCGCGCTGTGCACCGCGCCGCCGTCCTTCACGGACTGCGACGTACAGGAGACGACCGATTTCGCGTAGCGACATACGAAAGACAGGGGCCCCGCAACCCGAGGGCGCGGGGCCACCTGACAACCTCTCGGACCGGAATGCGAACCCCCAAGCCCTCTGCGACGATCGCTCCATGATCGATCGGCTCAGGTCGCTCACGACAGGGTGGACGTACCTCGTGCCGGTGCTCGCGGTAGTCCTGCTGGTCTTCACCTGGGGACGAGACCTGCCCGGCGCGGTCGTCGCGCTGGTCACCCTGGTCCTCGCGGGTGCTGTCCTGGCCGCCGTACACCATGCTGAGGTGGTCGCGCACCGCGTCGGCGAACCCTTCGGCTCCCTCGTCCTCGCCGTTGCCGTCACGATCATCGAGGTCGCCCTGATCGTGACCCTGATGGTCGATGGCGGCGACAAGAGCTCCACCCTCGCCCGGGACACGGTCTTCGCGGCCGTGATGATCACCTGTAACGGCATCGTCGGCCTGTGTCTGCTGGTCGCCTCGCTGCGGCACCGCACGGCGGTCTTCAACCCCGAGGGCACCGGCGCCGCCCTCGCGACAGTCGCCACCCTGGCCACGCTCAGCCTCGTGCTACCGACGTTCACCACGAGCAAGCCGGGCCCGGAGTTCTCCACCGTGCAGCTGACGTTCGCCGCGGTCTCCTCGCTGATCCTGTACGGCCTCTTCGTGACCACCCAGACCGTGCGGCACCGCGACTACTTCCTTCCCATCACCCGGCAGGGCGACGTGATCACCGCGGACGCCCACGCCGACGCGCCCTCCCGCCGCACCGCCCTGATCAGCCTGGGGCTGCTGGGCCTGGCCCTGGTTGGCGTGGTCGGCCTGGCCAAGGGAGTGTCGCCCACCATCGAGTCAGGAGTGGAGGCGGCCGACCTTCCGCATGCCGTCGTCGGCGTGATCATCGCTCTGTTGGTGCTGCTTCCCGAGACGATCGCCGCGCTTCGCTCCGCCCGCCGCGACCGTGTGCAGACCAGTCTGAACCTCGCACTCGGCTCCGCGATGGCCAGCATCGGCCTGACCATCCCCGCGGTCGCCCTGGCCTCCATCTGGCTCTCCGGCCCGCTCGTCCTCGGCCTCGGCCCCACCCACATGGTGCTGCTCGCCCTGACGGTGGTGGTGAGTGCGCTGACGGTGGTCCCGGGACGGGCGACACCGCTGCAAGGTGGCGTCCACCTGGTGCTGTTCGCGGCCTACCTGGAGCTCGCGCTCAATCCGTAGCCGCCGGGTGCCGCAGCACCCGGCGTCCCGTGGTCACGGCGTTCCGGAGCCCGTCACCCCGTGGCGGGCTCCGCCGCCACGGCAGCAACCGGACGCGTCTCGGGCAGCAGCGCGAAGCACCCCAGGCTGAGCAGCGCGACCCCCGTCAGATACGCCCCCACACCCCAGGGCACCCGCCCGCCCTGCTCGGCGAGCGCCGTCGCCACGATCGGCGTGAGCGCGCCCCCGAGGACGCCGCCGAGGTTGTAGCCCACCGCCGCGCCCGTGCAGCGCACCCGGGGCTCGTACAACTCCGGCAGATACGCGGCGATCACCGCGAACATCATGATGAACGCGAGCATCGCCCCGAGGAAGCCGAGGAACATCAGCAGCGGCTCGCCCGTGGCGAGAAGCGCCACCAACGGGAACATCCACAGCGCGGAGGCAGTGCACCCGATCAGGCACAGGGGCCGCCGGCCGTACCGGTCACCGAGAATCGCCACCACCGGTGTGAGCGAGCCCTTCACCACCACCGCGCTCATGATGCAGACCAGCATGACGCCGCGGCCCACGCCGAGCCGCTCGGTGGCGTAGGCGAGCGACCAGGTCGTCACGGTGTAGAAGATCGCGTATCCGATCGACAGGGCCCCAGCCGTCAGCAGAACGAGCCGCCAGTGGTCGCGGACGACCTCGGCGAGCGGCACACGCGCGGGCTCGTCGATTTCGAGGAACCGAGGACTCTCGGTGAGCGATGACCGCAGCCACAGCCCCACCAACGCGAGCACTCCCGCCGCCCAGAACGGCACCCGCCATCCCCACGCGGCGAACTGCGCATCGGACAGCGTCGCCGACAGCCCCAGCACCACACCGTTGGCGAGCAGGAAGCCCAGCGCGGGCCCGACCTGCGGGAAGCTCGACCACAGGCCGCGCCGCCCGGCGGGCGCGTGCTCCACCGTCAGCAGCACCGCCCCGCCCCACTCGCCGCCGAGCCCGAGCCCTTGCAGAAAGCGCAGCAGGAGCAGCAGCAGGGGAGCGGTCACACCGATGGTGTCGTACGTCGGCACACAGCCGACCGCGACCGTGGAGGCGCCGGTCAACAGCAGCGAGGCGACCAGGACCGGCCGGCGTCCGTGCCGGTCCCCGATGTGCCCGAACAGCACCGACCCCAGTGGCCGCGCCACGAAGCCCACACCGAACGTCGCGAAGGCGGCCAGGGTTCCCGCCAGCGGCGAGAACGTCGGGAAGAAGAGCGGCCCGAGGACCAGCGCCGCCGCCGTCCCGTAGACGAAGAAGTCGTAGAACTCGATGGCCGTGCCGGCGAGCGACGCGGCGGCGAGCCGCAGCATGGAGGGCGCCTTTACGGTGCGTACGTCGTGCATGCTGCGTCAACTACCCACGGTGACCACGAGTTACGGGGGCGCGCGGGGGCGGTCGGCCGCATTCAGTACGTGACGGTGATGCGCCGGGCGGGGCCATCGACACGCACGGTGCCGCCGTAAGGGATGACGAGTTGAGGGTCGGTGTGTCCGAGGTCCACGTCGAAGACGATGGGGGTGGTGGGGGCATACATGCGCATGGCACGCAGGACGGCTTCGCGCTGCTCAGCGGCGTAACGAGCGGCCTCCTCCGGGCCATTGGGGTGTTCGAAGGACCACGTCTTCGCACGGCCCATCAGCAGTGCGGAGAAGCGCTGGAGCAGCCCGCGCTCGCCCATGTTGCGCAGCGTCCGGAAGACCTCGTTGGCGCTCGGCATCTCCTCCGACGTCTCCAGCAACAGCACCCCGCCGTCGTACTCCGAGAGGTCACGCGCGATCTCCCGGTCGGCCATCAGCAGCCAGCCGACGATCTCCACGCAGCCGCCCCAGGTGCGGCCTTCCACCACCTGGTCGGCGTTCACCCAGGTCCACCCGCCTCCGGGCCGTGTCTCCGGCTCCGCATCGAAGGTCGTCGGGTCGGCCCAGTCGCGGTTGATGTCGTTCCAGCGCTCGGCGGGCCCGAGTTCGTACTCGCCCGAGGTGAACAGGGCCGCCCGCAGAGAGCCGGCGGTCTGCGGGTGCATGGCGCCGGGGCGGCCCAGCTCGCACATCACGCTCACGCCGTGATAGCCGACGATTCCGGTGTTGCGCAGGAACATGAGCAGGTTCGTGTTGTCGCTCATTCCGAAGAACGGCTTGGGGTTCGACCGGATCAACTCCCGGTCCAGCAGCGGCAGCACGGTGATCTGGTCATCGCCGCCGATGGACGCGATGACCGCCTTGATGTCCGGGTCGGCGAAGGCGGCGTGGATGTCGTCGGCCCGCTCCTGAGGCGTGGATCCCATCTTGCGGGTCGCCGGGTATTCGACCGGTTCGAGCCCGTACTCCTTGCGCAGCCGCTCCAGGCCCAGCTCGTACGGGAGCGGGAAGAGCCCGGGCAGGCCCGCACCGGGGGAGATGATGGCGACGCGGTCGCCGGGGGAGGGCTTGGGAGGGTACGAGATCACGGTCATACCGGGAGGGTAGGACGCACGGTGTGCCCTGCGCACCGTGATAAACCGGGGTCTGAGCAGCGGTCTTCGACGGACCGCGCAACCCCGAACGGACCGGAGGAACCGTGCCCCGCACCCTGGCCAACGCCCCGATCATGATCCTCAATGGCCCCAACCTGAACCTGCTCGGCCAGCGCCAGCCGGAGATCTACGGCTCCGAGACCCTGGCCGATGTCGAGGCTCTGTGCGTCAAGGCGGCTGCCGCACACGGCGGCACGATCGACTTCCGGCAGTCCAACCACGAGGGGGAGTTGGTGGACTGGATCCATGAGGCGCGCCTGAATCACTGCGGGATCGTGATCAACCCCGGTGCCTACTCGCACACCTCCGTGGCGATCCTGGATGCGCTCAACACCTGTGACGGCCTTCCGGTGTTGGAGGTCCACATCTCCAACATCCACAAGCGCGAATCGTTCCGGCACCACTCGTACGTCTCGCTGCGCGCCGACGGGGTCATCGCGGGGTGCGGTGTGCAGGGGTACGTGTTCGGCGTGGAGCGGGTCGCGGCGCTGGCCGGGGCGGGGCAGGCGGACACGTGATGTGGGCGGGCGGGGCGCAGATGTAAGGACCGCCCTTCATGGTGGGGCGGTCCTTACACACGCTTGCAGCGCCTGAACATGCCTTGGCGGCCTTACAGGCGTCCCGCCTCCACGATCCTCCGCAGGAAGCGCCGGGTGCGCTCCTGCTGCGGATCGCCGAAGAGCTGCTCGGCCGTGCCGTGCTCCAGCACCACGCCACCGTCCAGAAAACAAACCTGGTCGGCCACCTCGCGGGCGAACCCCATCTCGTGCGTGGCCAGCACCATCGTCATCCCGTCGTCCTTCAAGTCACGGACGACGGTGAGGACTTCGCCGACGAGCTCGGGGTCGAGGGCGGCGGTGATCTCGTCGAGCAGCAGCAGCCGGGGACGTACGGCAAGGGCGCGCACGATCGCGACCCGCTGCTGCTGACCGCCGCTCAGCCGGTCCGGGTACTCGTCGGCCCTGTCGGCCAGCCCGAGCCGCTCCAGCAGCTCACGCGCGCGTGCCTCGGCCTGCGCCCGGGAAACGCCGTGCACGCGCCGCGGGGCGAGGGTGATGTTCTCCAGTACCGTCATGTGCGGGAAGAGGTTGTACGCCTGGAACACGACGCCGATACGGCGCCGTACGGCGTCCTGGTCGATGCGTGGATCGGTGATCTCCTCGCCGTCCAGCCAGATCGCGCCGTCGTCGATGTCCTCCAGCAGGTTCGCGCACCGCAGCAGCGTGGACTTGCCCGAGCCGGAGGCGCCGATCAGCGCGGTCACCGTGTGCGGGGTGACCTCCAGGTCGACGTCCCGCAGGACGACCGAGCTGCCGAAGGTCTTGCGCACGGACTCCATGCGCAGCACGGGTACGTCGCTCACAGGGCTCCTCCTTGGGCGCGCCGACGGTCCATCCGGGCCGTCACCCAGTCCGTGAAGCGCGTCATCGGGATGGTCAGCGCCACGAAGACCAGGCCCGCGACGATGTACGGCGTGTAGTTGAGGCTGCGGCCCACGATGATGTCCGCGGCCCGCACGGCGTCCACCGCACCACCGATCGACACCAGCCCGGTGTCCTTCTGCAGCGACACCAGGTCGTTCAGCAGGGGCGGCACCTGGCGGCGTACGGCCTGGGGCAGGACGACGTGCCGCAGTGCCTGGCGGTTGGTGAGGCCGAGCGAGCGCGCCGCGGCCCGCTGCGAGGGGTGGACGGACTCGATGCCCGCGCGGAACACCTCGGCCACGTACGCCGAATACGTCAGTGTCAGGGCCGTACCGCCCAGCAGTACGGGATCGACGGTGACGCCCTGAAGCCTCAGCGCGGGGACGCCGAGGACGACGATCATGAGGTTAATGATGAGCGGAAGGCCCCGGAAGAAGTCCGTGTAGGCGGCCGCCAGCGCCCGCAACGGGAAGAACACCGGGCCGCGCAGCGTGCGGGCCACGGCGATGAGCATCCCGAGGACCAGCACGGCCGCGCCGCAGATCAGCAGCAGCCGGACGTTCAGCCAGAGCCCTTCGAGGATCTTCGGGAACGCCTCGCGCGCGTACTGCCGGTCGAAGAACGTCTCCTTGGTGCGTGGCCAGCCCGGCGCGTTGACCACGACCAAGTAGAGAACGACGCCTGTGACCAGCGTGGAGAGCGCCGCGATAGCCGTGGCTCGGCGGGCGCGGGCACGCTTGTAGCGCTCGCGGTCGAGACGTCGCCTGGAGGGGACGTAGCCGTCGTCGCCCGCGCCGGACATGCCATCGTTGTCGTCCGCGCCTTCCTGGCCGGACTCCTCCTTCGTGACCGTCACTTGAGCACCGGAGCGTCGACGGCGTCCGACAGCCACTGCTGCTCGAGCTTGCCCAGTGTTCCGTCCTCGCGCAGCGCGTCGACGGCGTCCGACACGCACGCGGTGAGCGCGCTGCCCTTGTCGAGCACGAGCCCGAACTGCTCCGGCGTACCGCCCTGGTTCTCGAACTGGCCGACGATCGTCGCATCCGTCACCTCGGCGGCGGTGATGTAGAAGGCGGTCGGCAGGTCGACCACGACGGCGTCGACCTGACCGTTCTTCAGCGCGGACTTGGCCTGGTCGTTCTTGGCGTACGCGGCGGCCTGCCGGGTCGGCTTCACCACGTCGTCGATGTAGCCGAGGCTGGTCGTGCCGACCTGGGCGCCGAGCTTGAGGCCCTTCAGGTCCGCGACGCTCTTCGCCTCGGCGGCCTTGGTTCTTTTCAGTGCGATGACGGCCTGGCGGACGTCGTAGTAGCCGGAGGAGAAGTCCACGGCCTTCTTGCGCTCGTCGCTGATCGACACCTGGTTGATGTCGAAGTCGAAGGTCTTCTCGCCGGGTGCGAAGGCCTTGTTGAACGGCACGCTCTGCCAGACGACGGCGCTCTTGTCGTAGCCGAGTTGCTCGGCCACGGCGTACGCCACCGCCGACTCGAAGCCCTCGCCATTGGCCGGCTTGTCGTCCTTGAACCAGGGCTCGTATGCCGGCTCATCGGTGGCGATCGTGAGCTTGCCGGAGGTCTTGGTGGCCAACTCGCCCTTGGCGCAGGTGTTCCCCGCCGATCCCGACGGTGTTCCGGCAGCTTTCTCCTCCGGCTGCGGAGCACAGCCGAGAGCGGTGGCGAGCAGGGCTGTCGTGGCGACGACGACGGCGCGGCGCAGTGCGCGAGGGGCAAGGTGCATGGCGCGAGATTGGCAGTGGGCCGTCGTGTTTGTCGAGGTCACGACGGTCAGTTTCCGCATAGTGGGAAAGGGTGTTGCGTTCTTGTGAACACAGCCTGTTTCCAAGGCACTTCCACGGCAGCAGCCGCCGCCGGGGCCGCCGGTCGAGGGCGGGGTTGAAGACCGGCGGCCCGTACCGCTCAGGAGCCGTCATCCTGCGCGGGGCTGCTTCCAGTTGACTGCGCAACAACGCGCGCCGGGAGCGCGCGCAGCACACCAACGTGTGTGAACGGTTCACACGGGGCGCGTGCGCGGGGAGCGCATGGCGCGCGTGCTTGCCGGGGCGGCCCTCACCAAGCCCCGCCCGGCGGTGACCAGCCCTGCCGTCACCAGCCAGGGTCACCAGCCCCGCGCGCGCCACTCCGGCAGATGAGGCCGTTCCGCACCCAGCGAGGTGTCGTTGCCGTGCCCCGGGTAGACCCATGTCTCGTCCGGCAGGGCGTCGAAGATCTTCGTCTCGACGTCGTGGATCAGACTGGCGAACGCTGCAGGGTCCTTGCGGGTGTTGCCCACACCGCCCGGGAACAGACAGTCCCCGGTGAACACATGGGGATGTCCGTGCGGGTCATCGTAGACGAGGGCGATGGAGCCCGGCGTGTGCCCGACCAGGTGGCGCGCGGTGAGCTCCACACGCCCCACGCGGATGATGTCGCCGTCGTCGACCAGGACGTCGGTCGGCACCGGGATGCCGTCGGCGTCGTCACGGCCGGCGTACGTGCGCGCGCCGGTGGCGTCGACGACCGCGGCGAGCGCCTGCCAGTGGTCGCCGTGCTGATGAGTGGTGACGAGGGACGCGATGCCGTCGTCGCCGATCATGCCCAGCAGTGTCTCCGCCTCGTTGGCGGCGTCGATCAGCAGTTGCTCGTCGGTGGCCCGGCAGCGCAGCAGATAGGCATTGTTGTCCATCGGGCCGACCGCGATCTTGGTGATCATCAGGTCCTTGAGCTCGTGCACGTCGGCAGGGCCACCGACCGTCACCTGTCCGCTGTACGTCATGTCGGCAGCCTATAGCGGCAGAGCGGTCCCTGGGCCGTCCGGGCCACCGGAGCGGGCAGAGCGTTGAGGGCAGGTCGGCTCAGGGACCTTACGGCTGTTACAGCGGGGGCAGCGACGGCAGCGTGCCGCCCTGCGCGGTCAGTGCGGAGCCGTCGCGGCGGCCGGCGAGCCAACCGAGCAGATCGGGTCCGGAACCTTGGACGGTGACCTCGGGAGTGCTCGCCTCGCGGCCCGTGCTCCACGCGCGCGTGCCGTCCGTGAGGCGCGTCGACGGCACATCGGGGTGCCCGGTGAACCGCTCCGCGAGGAAGTCGATCTCCCGCTCCACGAACTCCGCCGGCACGTCCTCCAGCTCGTACCCGATCCCGAGGTCCACATGGTGCAGCTCCACCTCGACCCAGCGCCGGAACGGCACCCGGGCCGCCGCGTCGGTGACCCCGTTGCGCAGCTCCACCGTGCGTGACCAGTCCGCGGGGGCCGCTCCCGTCTCCTGGAAGCGGGCCCCGCTGTCGCGCACGTCGGTGAGCTGCACGTCGAGGGGCCGAGGGGCGTCCCGCTCGATGTCGGCGTCCCGGGCGGTGGCGGAGGCGTACATGGGGCGCCCCTCGAGGACGTTCACGAGGGCGTCGGCGTTGCGGGCGATATGGGCGAGGACGTGGCCGCGGCTCCAGCCGGGAAGCCGTGACGGCTCGGTCGCCGACGCGTTGTCCAGCTTGGCCGCTGCGGTGAGCAGCCTTTCGGTCGCTTCACGTACAGACACCAGGTCACGAGCGTGATCAATCATGGTGCTGACATTAGCCCCGCCACACCTTTGGGTGAAGGTGGTGAACGAGTGCCGTAATTCGAATGCGCGTGCTATAGGGTCGGTCGTGACGTCGGGCATGCTGGATGGCTCGGGATTGTTGTCCCATTCGGGAATCCGACCGGCGTTGTCAGTGGCTCCCCCTAGTCTGAGGAACACGGGGGCCTAGTCCGAGAAAACACGGGGGCCTCGCCCCCCTGTCACTTCTCTCAAGAAAGGTGCGGACCGGCGTGGCCGACCGTCTCATCGTCCGTGGCGCGCGCGAGCACAACCTGAAGAATGTCTCGCTCGACCTGCCGCGCGACTCGCTCATCGTCTTCACGGGCCTGTCGGGGTCGGGCAAGTCCTCGCTGGCCTTCGACACGATCTTCGCCGAAGGACAGCGGCGTTACGTGGAGTCGCTGTCGTCGTACGCCCGGCAGTTCCTCGGCCAGATGGACAAGCCGGACGTCGACTTCATCGAGGGTCTGTCCCCCGCGGTCTCCATCGACCAGAAGTCGACCTCGCGCAACCCGCGCTCGACGGTCGGCACCATCACCGAGGTCTACGACTATCTGCGTCTGCTCTTCGCGCGCATCGGCAAGCCGCACTGCCCCGAGTGTGGCCGCCCGATCTCGCGCCAGTCGCCGCAGGCGATCGTCGACAGGGTCCTGGAGCTGCCGGAGGGGAGCCGCTTCCAGGTCCTGTCGCCGCTGGTGCGCGAGCGCAAGGGCGAGTTCGTCGATCTCTTCGCCGATCTTCAGACCAAGGGCTACTCCCGCGCGCGTGTGGACGGCGAGACGATCCAGCTGTCCAACCCGCCCACGCTGAAGAAGCAGGAGAAGCACACCATCGAGGTGGTCGTCGACCGCCTCACGGTGAAGGACTCCGCCAAGCGCCGGCTCACCGACTCCGTGGAGACCGCCCTCGGCCTGTCCGGCGGGATGGTCGTGCTCGACTTCGTCGACCTCCCCGAGGACGACCCCGAGCGCGAGCGCATGTACTCGGAGCACCTGTACTGCCCGTACGACGACCTCTCCTTCGAGGAGCTGGAGCCGCGCTCCTTCTCGTTCAACTCGCCCTTCGGCGCCTGCCCCGAGTGCACCGGCATCGGCACGCGCATGGAGGTCGACCCCGAGCTGATCGTCCCGGACGAGGACAAGTCCCTCGACGAGGGCGCCATCCACCCCTGGTCGCACGGCCACACCAAGGACTACTTCGGCCGCCTGATCGGCGCTCTCGCGGACGCCTTGGGGTTCCGCACGGACATCCCGTTCGCGGGCCTGCCCCAGCGCGCCAGGAAGGCCCTGCTGTACGGCCACAAGACGCAGATCGAGGTCCGCTACCGCAACCGTTACGGGCGCGAGCGCGTGTACACGACGCCGTTCGAAGGGGCCGTCCCCTTCGTAAAGCGTCGGCACAGCGAGGCGGAGAGCGACGCCAGCCGTGAGCGCTTCGAGGGCTACATGCGCGAGGTGCCCTGCCCCACCTGTGAGGGCACGCGCCTGAAGCCGATCGTCCTCGCGGTCACGATCATGGAGAAGTCGATCGCCGAGGTCTCCGCGATGTCCATCAGCGACTGCGCGGAGTTCCTGGGCGAGCTGAAGCTCAACGCCCGCGACAAGAAGATCGCCGAGCGTGTGCTGAAGGAGGTCAACGAGCGGCTGCGGTTCCTGGTCGACGTCGGCCTGGACTACCTCTCACTCAACCGCGCGGCCGGCACGCTCTCCGGAGGCGAGGCCCAGCGCATCCGCCTGGCCACCCAGATCGGTTCCGGACTCGTCGGCGTGCTGTACGTGCTCGACGAGCCGTCCATCGGTCTGCACCAGCGCGACAACCACCGGCTGATCGAGACCCTGGTCCGGCTGCGCGACATGGGCAACACGCTCATCGTCGTCGAGCACGACGAGGACACCATCAAGGTCGCCGACTGGATCGTCGACATCGGCCCCGGCGCCGGTGAGCACGGCGGCAAGGTCGTGCACAGCGGCTCCCTGAAGGAATTGCTCGCCAACGCCGAGTCGCAGACCGGGCAGTACCTGGCCGGCAAGAAGTCGATCCCGCTGCCCGACATCCGACGCCCGCACGACCCGTCCCGGCAGCTCACGGTGCACGGCGCCCGCGAGAACAACCTCCAGGACATCGACGTCTCGTTCCCCTTGGGCGTGTTCACCGCGGTCACGGGTGTGTCCGGCTCCGGCAAGTCCACGCTGGTCAACGACATCCTGTACACGCACCTCGCGCGCGAGCTGAACGGCGCCCGCAGCGTGCCCGGACGGCACACGCGGGTGGACGGCGACGACCTCGTCGACAAGGTCGTGCACGTCGACCAGTCGCCCATCGGCCGCACCCCGCGGTCGAACCCGGCGACCTACACCGGCGTGTTCGACCACATCCGCAAGCTCTTCGCCGAGACCACCGAGGCGAAGGTCCGCGGCTACCTGCCGGGCCGGTTCTCCTTCAACGTCAAGGGCGGCCGCTGCGAGAACTGCGCGGGCGACGGCACCATCAAGATCGAGATGAACTTCCTCCCGGACGTCTACGTCCCGTGCGAGGTCTGCCACGGCGCCCGGTACAACCGGGAGACCCTGGAGGTCCACTTCAAGGGCAAGTCCATCGCCGAGGTCCTGAACATGCCGATCGAGGAAGCCATGGACTTCTTCGAGGCCGTCCCGTCGATCAACCGTCACCTCAAGACGCTGAACGACGTCGGTCTCGGCTACGTCCGCCTCGGTCAGTCCGCGACGACCCTGTCCGGCGGTGAGGCCCAGCGGGTGAAGCTCGCGAGCGAGCTGCAGAAGCGCTCCACAGGCCGCACGGTCTACGTACTCGACGAGCCGACCACCGGTCTGCACTTCGAGGACATCAGCAAGCTGCTGAGGGTGCTGTCCGGCCTGGTCGACAAGGGCAACACGGTCATCGTCATCGAGCACAACCTCGACGTGATCAAGACCGCGGACTGGGTCGTGGACATGGGTCCCGAGGGTGGCGCCGGCGGTGGCCTCGTCATCGCCGAGGGCACCCCCGAGCAGGTTGCCGCGGTCCCCACCAGCCACACCGGCAAGTTCCTGCGCGAGATCCTCGACGCCGACCGGATCAGCGACGCCGCCCCGGTGAAGGCGCCACGTCGGACGGCCGCCAAGAAGACGGTCGCGGCAGGAGCCACGGCGAAGAAGACGGCGACGGCCAGGACCGCGAAGACGGTCAACAACAAGGCCACCGACAAGGCGGCCGGGGCCACGAAGAAGGCAGCTGCCGCGAAGAAGGCGACGCCCGCGAAGAAGGCGACGCGGGCCCGCAAGGCCTGAGGCTGACGAGCAACGAGCCAATACGCATCCTGAAATTGCTGCGCCCCGCGGGAACTCCCCGCGGGGCGCAGCACGTTGGATCATCAGCGGCCCGATCCCTGTGGCTGCCACGAACCTTGACTGCTCAACAGCGGAATCGAATGGAACAGAACGCCGCGTAGCGGAACGCCTCTTAGAAGTCCCCCACTTCGGAGGCATACGGCGGCTCGGCGCCCGCCCGGGAGCAGGTGATCGCGGCAGCCCGCGCCGCGAACCGCAACAGCCGTGTCCAGCCGTCGGCACCCAGTCCCGCGAGCGCCTCGGCGGACAAGGCGTCCTGGGCGGCCAAGCCGTGCAGCAGGGCCGCGTTCACGGTGTCGCCCGCACCGATCGTGTCCACGACGTCGACCTCCTCACCCGCCACGGAGTGCTCGGCGCCGTCCCTCGTGAAGGCGGTCAGCCCCTCACCGCCCCGAGTGATCACGACGGCCGAAGGCCCGGCGGCCAGCCACTCGAGCGGCGTGCCGCCCAGCCACAGCGCGTCCTCCTCGGAGAGCTTCAGCAGCGACACCGACGGCAGCCAGCTCTTGAACCGGGCCCGGTATCCATCCGGGTCGGGGATCAGTCCGGCCCGGATGTTCGGGTCGAGCGCGGTGAACACCCCTTGCGAGGCAGCGCTGCGCATCAGCTCCTCATAGGCGCTCGCTCCCGGTTCCAGGACGAGCGAACAGGTACCGAAGGACACAGCGCGGGTTCCCGCGGGCAGCTCCTCGGACGCCGTGAAGAGCCGGTCGGCGGTGCCGTCGACATAGAAGGAGTAGGCGGCAGAGCCCTTGGTGTCGATGGTGGCGACCGCGAGCGTGGTCGGCTCCATACCGCGCTGCACGGCTGACACGTCCACCCCGGCCGCCCGCAGCCCGTCGAGCAGGGCCTCACCGAAGGCGTCGTAGGACGTTCGGGAACAGAAGGCGGTGGGGGAGCCGAGGCGGCCGAGGGACACGGCGGTGTTGTAGGGGCCGCCGCCGAGCGCCGGCTTCAGGCTCGCGAGGGCGCCCGTGCCCTGCGGTACCAGGTCGATCAGGGCCTCACCGGCGACGACGATCACGAGACGGTTCCTTTCACGGACGTCAGGGGCTGTTCGGGACTGTCGGGTGTCGAGGGCTTGGCGGTGCCCTCGGACCTCGCGGATTTCTCGAGCCTCGCGGACCTCCTGGACCGCCCCGGCTCTTCGGCGCACCCGCACGAGGTGCGATGCACGAAGGCGCAGGGGAGACGCACGGTCCGGGCGGGCCCGTCGGGTGAGGCGAGGCGGTCCAGGAGCACGCGGACCGCCTGAGCGCCGATGTCCCTGCTGGGCTGGGCTATCGCGGTGAGCCTGGGCGAGAACAGGTCGGCCCAGGCGAAGTCGTCGAAGCAGCACAACGCGATGTCGTCGGGCACGGACAGGCCGTGGTCACGCAGGGCGCGCAGGGCACCGATGGTCATCGCGTTGTTGGCGGTGACGAGCGCGGTGGGCGGCGCGGCGAGGGACAGCAGCGCGGCGGTGGCTCGTTCGGCTGCGGCCGACTCGGAGTCGCCGTGCACGACGAGGCGCTCGTCGTACGCGAGCCCGGCCGCTGCCAGGCCGTCGCGGTACCCGGTGAGCCGCTCGCTGGTGGTGCTGAGGCCCGGCAGGCCGGCGACCAGGCCGATCCGACGGTGGCCGACGTCGGCGAGATGGGTGACCAGTCGGGCCATGGGTGCGGCGCTGTCGGCGCAGACCTGATCGAACCCCGTCGACCCGTCCGCCGGGGCGTCGACCACGCGGTCGAGAAGGACGGTCGGTACCTTGTGGCGCCCGAGATAGGCGAGGAGCTCGTGAGGCTCGGCGGAAGGAGCGACGATCATGCCGTCCACGCGGCGCTCGTGCAGGAGCTGGACGACCTTGCGTTCATGCACGGGATCGTCGTGCGGGTCGGCTATGAGCAGGCTGTAGCCGTGTTCCAGGGCGCCCGCTTCGACGCCCTGGAGTATCTCGGTGAAGTAGGGGTTGCTGATCGCCGACACCGCGAGCCCGATGGATTGGGTGCGAGAGGTCACGAGGGAACGGGCGAGGGTGTTGGGCGTGTAGCCGAGCTCGTCCATGGCGTCCAGCACCGCCTGGCGGGTGTGGGGCAGCACCGGCCGGGTGCCGTTCAGTACATGCGAGACGGTCGCCACGGACACGCCGGCGCTCCGCGCGACGTCGGCCATGGTTGCCATCACGATCCCCTCCCTGCGCCCGCCCCTCCCTGGGACACCGCCACCCGCGCGCCGCGGGGTTCTGGCGGGGAACGTATCCCATTCGGCGCCGGACGTAAACGCTTGCGCAATCGTTTACGTCCCCTCCGTCAAGAGCCTGGGCCGGGCGAGCCCGGCCGACGGGCGGGGCGACGCCTCAGCTCACTCCCACTCCCACCCGATGCCCACGATCCCCGACCGCACCCGCGGCTCGACCAGGTGGACGGACCGGTGCAGCCCGCTGAGGGCCAGCCCCTGACGGCCGCTGCGTGGCGCTGCCGCCGAGTGCTGGGAGAACCGGTGACAGCGGACCGGGAGGGCGTTCTCGGCGAACCGGACCTGGAGGGCGTACTGGCCGCCCGCGAGCGGGAAGCCCCGGGCGTACTCGCGGGACACGTCGGCCGTGCCGTCCTCGACGCCGTAACGGAAGAGGTACGTGTCGCCCGCCCGCAGGCGGGTGCCGAAGAGCAGCTCCGCCACCAGGACGCCGGTGTCGTGGTGCCAACGGACGCGTCCCGTACGGCAGTTCTCCACGGCGTGCACTGTCATGCCCTCCGGCACGCAGCCCGGGTCGCCGTGGTGGACGGCGACGAAGCGGTTCACACCGTCCCTGTGGGCGCGCACGATATGGTGCGACTCGCGCCCCGCCAGTTCGCGGCGCCCCCCGATGTGTACCCGCTCGTGGTGGGCGAGGGTGTGCAGGCCGCCGTCGGTCGGGCAGTCCAGTTCGGCCAGCAGCTGTTCCAGGACGCCCGAGGCCTCCACGAGGGAGCGGTAGGAGCGGGCCGCCGGCTGCTGGAGGGTGGAGTGGTCGTCCGCCTCGGCGAGCAGCCGGATCAGGGACTCCTCCGGCAGCTGGAGTATCTCCTCCAACGCCCGCACCGCACGCAGTGACTCGGGGCGCTGGGGCCGACGGGCCCCCTGCTGCCAGTAGCTCAGGCTGGTGACGCCGACCCTCACCCCACGGCGGGACAGATGGTGCTGCACCCGCTGCAGCGGCAGTCCCCGGGCGGCTATCGCTGCACGCAGGGCCACGTGGAAGGGGCCGCCTCGCAGGGCCGTGTCCAGTTCTGCGGCGGCGACGGTGGGGACGTCCGCGTGCTGAGTGGCGTGCGGCATGCAGGGGCCTTTCTGTGGTTGTTCACAACGGCTGGTCAGACCGTCGCGCGGAGCGTCGGGGCCACCCCCGTCGGCGTGGCGGGGGGTCTTCACATCCGTACGCCGTCGTTCAGGGCCCCGAGTTCCACCGCATTGAAGCGTGTTGACCCAGTCCCGACAACACCTGCCGCCCAACAGCTGCGCACCCTGGCCGAGTCCCGACGCCGCTGTCCGCCCCGCCCTCTCAAGTCGCCGTGCCGGTCCTTGTGTTGGTCCTGGTGTTGCCGACTCAGGCGGAGGTTCGGCCCGGTGACCAGGCCGGGGCCACGTCGGCGCGTGGGCTCACCAGGTCCTGGCTCCGCCTTCGATCGGGCCCTCGCGAGAGTGCCGCGGCCAGGGCCACCCGTCCGTTCGCGCCGAGGGCGGCCATCCACGCGCACGGCACCGGTGTGCTCGTCGTCACGTACGCCAGTGAGGCGGACCGCATGTGCGCCAGTGGGACGGACCGCATGTACGACAGTGAGGCGGACCGCGCAGCCGAGGGTGATCCACCGGTCAGTCCACCAGGGCCGCGGCTCCCGGGGGCCGGCGCCGACCACGGCCGTGTCCTGGCCGTTCTCGCCTTCCTGGAGTCCCGCCGACCGGCCGGGCCGGTTATCCACAGCCTCGCCGGAGTGTCAGCGGGCGCCAGTAGGGTGTGAGACATGGCCGACCCCTCCAGCTACCGCCCCAAGCCGGGACAGATCCCGGACTCTCCCGGGGTGTACAGGTTCCGTGACGAGCACCGCCGGGTGATCTACGTCGGAAAGGCGAAGAGCCTGCGCCAGCGCCTGGCGAACTACTTCCAGGACCTCGCCGGCCTGCATCCGCGCACCCGCTCGATGGTCACCACGGCCGCGTCCGTGGAGTGGACGGTGGTGTCCACGGAGGTCGAGGCCCTGCAGCTGGAGTACTCCTGGATCAAGGAGTACGACCCCCGGTTCAACGTCAAGTACCGCGACGACAAGAGCTACCCGTACCTCGCGGTGACGATGAACGAGGAGTTCCCGCGCGTGCAGGTGATGCGCGGTCACAAGAAGAAGGGCGTCAGGTATTTCGGGCCGTACGCGCACGCGTGGGCGATCCGCGACACCGTCGACCTCCTCCTGCGCGTCTTCCCCGTGCGCACCTGCTCGGCGGGCGTCTTCAAGAACGCCCGCCGCACCGGCCGCCCCTGCCTGCTCGGCTACATCGGCAAGTGCTCCGCCCCCTGCGTGGACCGCGTCTCCGCCGAGGAGCACCGCGAACTGGCCGATGAGTTCTGCGACTTCATGACCGGCCGCACGAGCACCTATCTGCGGCGCCTGGAGAAGCAGATGACGGAGGCGGCCGACGAGATGGCGTACGAGCGGGCCGCCCGCCTGCGCGACGACATCGAGGCCCTGAAGAAGGCCATGGAGAAGAACGCGGTCGTGCTCGCCGACGCGACCGACGCCGACCTCATCGCGGTCGCCGAGGACGAGCTCGAGGCGGCCGTGCAGATCTTCCACGTCCGCGGCGGCCGGGTGCGCGGCCAGCGCGGCTGGGTGACCGACAAGGTCGAGGAGATCACCACCGGCGCCCTCGTCGAGCACGCGCTCCAGCAGCTCTACGGCGAGGAGACCGGGGACGCGGTGCCCAAGGAGGTCCTCGTCCCGGCCCTGCCCGACCCGGTGGAGCCCGTGCAGGAGTGGCTGACCGGCCGGCGCGGCTCGGGCGTCTCCCTGCGCATCCCGCAGCGAGGCGACAAGCGCGCCCTCATGGAGACCGTGGAGCGCAACGCCCAGCAGGCGCTCGTCCTGCACAAGACCAAGCGCGCCTCCGACCTGACCACGCGCTCGCGCGCCCTGGAGGAGATCGCCGAAGCCCTCGACCTGGACAGCGCCCCGCTCAGGATCGAGTGCTACGACATCTCCCACCTCCAGGGCGAAGACGTCGTGGCCTCCATGGTCGTCTTCGAGGACGGGCTGCAGCGCAAGAGCGAGTACCGCCGCTTCCAGATCAAGGGCTTCGAGGGCCAGGACGACGTCCGCTCCATGCACGAGGTGATCACCCGCCGCTTCAGGCGTTACCTCGCCGAGAAGGAGAAGACGGGCGAGTGGGCCGACGCTGGGAACAGCCTCGGCGACACGTCGACCGGCCCCCTCACCGACACCTCCGTCGCGCCCATCGCCGACGGCCTCGACGACGACGTCACCGACGGCCGGGGCAACGGCCTCAAGGAGGACGACGGCCGACCCAAGCGCTTCGCCTACCCGCCGCAGCTCGTCGTCGTCGACGGCGGACAGCCGCAGGTCGCGGCCGCCCAGCGGGCCCTGGACGAACTCGGCATCGACGACATCGCTGTCTGCGGCCTCGCCAAGCGCCTGGAAGAGGTCTGGCTGCCCGGCGAGGGCGACCCGGTCGTCCTGCCCCGCACCAGCGAGGGCCTCTATCTGCTCCAGCGCGTCCGGGACGAGGCGCACCGCTTCGCGATCACCTATCAGCGCACCAAGCGCGCCAAGCGCTTCCGGTCCAGCCCGCTGGACGACGTCCCCGGCCTTGGTGAGACCCGCAAACAGGCGCTGATCAAGCACTTCGGTTCGGTGAAGAGGCTGCGATCCGCGACAATCGACCAGATCTGCGAGGTTCCGGGCATAGGTCGCAAGACGGCCGAGGCGATCGCCATCGCCTTCGCCCAGGCGGCCCCGGCCGCACCCGCCGTGAACACGGCGACTGGAGAGATCATGGAAGACGAGGAATCCGATACGACGGCGGAGACCTCGGGGGAGCCCGTGTCCGCGGGCGCCCCGGACGAACGACGGGGGCAGGAGAGATGAGCGAGCACGAGACACAGCCCACAGGTGAGCGAGATCAACAGGCTCAGGACAAGCACAGGAAGGACGGCGAGGATCTCACCCAGCAGGACGCACCCCAGGAAGACGGAGCACAGGTGAGTACGGGCGTCGACGCGGTCCCCGAGGCGGCCATCCCCGAGCTGGTGATCATCTCCGGCATGTCCGGGGCCGGGCGCTCGACGGCCGCGAAGTGTCTGGAGGACCTCGGCTGGTTCGTCGTCGACAACCTCCCGCCGGCACTGATCCCCACCATGGTGGAGCTCGGCGCCCGCTCCCAGGGCAACGTGGCGCGGATCGCGGTGGTCGTCGACGTCCGTGGCCGCCGCTTCTTCGACAACCTCCGTGAGTCGCTGTCCGACCTCGACACCCGGGGCGTGACCCGCCGGATCGTCTTCCTGGAGTCCTCGGACGACGCCCTGGTGCGCCGCTTCGAGTCGGTGCGCCGTCCGCACCCCCTCCAGGGCGACGGCCGCATCGTCGACGGCATCGCCGCCGAGCGCGAGCTGCTGCGCGAGCTGCGCGGTGACGCCGACCTGGTGATCGACACCTCCAGCCTCAACGTGCACGAGCTGCGGGCCAAGATGGACGCCCAGTTCGCCGGCGACGAGGAGCCCGAGCTGCGGGCCACGGTCATGTCCTTCGGCTTCAAGTACGGCCTCCCGGTCGACGCCGACCTGGTCGTGGACATGCGCTTCCTGCCCAACCCGCACTGGGTCCCGGAGCTGCGCCCCTTCACCGGCCTCAACGAGGAGGTATCGGCGTACGTCTTCAACCAGCCGGGCGCGAAGGAGTTCATCGACCGCTACTCCGAGCTGCTCCAGCTCATCGCGGCCGGATACCGCCGTGAGGGCAAGCGGTACGTGACCATTGCGGTCGGCTGCACCGGCGGCAAGCACCGCTCGGTCGCCACCTCCGAAAAGCTCGCCGCCCGCCTCGCCTCCCAGGGCGTGGAGACGGTGGTCGTACACCGGGACATGGGACGGGAATGACGGGACGTACACCGCGGCTGGGCAGGCTGCGCCGGGCGGTGCCCGAGTCACGCACCGCCCGACCCGCCGAGGCCCGTGGCGCAAAGCCACGCCGCCGGGGCGCTCAGCCCAAGGTCGTCGCCCTCGGCGGCGGCATGGGCCTGTCCGCCTCGCTCGCCGCGCTGCGCCGGATCACCGGCGATCTCACCGCCGTCGTCACCGTGGCGGACGACGGCGGCTCCAGCGGGCGCCTGCGTGACGAGCTGGGCGTGCTGCCGCCCGGCGACCTGCGCAAGGCGCTGGCCGCGCTGTGCGGCGACGACGACTGGGGCCAGACCTGGTCCCGCGTCATCCAGCACCGCTTCCACTCCAAGGGCGACCTGCACGACCACGCGGTCGGCAACCTTCTGATCGTCGCCCTGTGGGAGCAGCTCGGCGACCATGTCCAGGCCCTCGACCTGGTCGGCAAGCTGCTCGGCGCGCACGGGCGCGTGCTGCCCATGTCCGCCGTACCGCTGGAGCTGCAGGCTCTGGTCAAGGGGCACGACCCGGACCGGCCCGAGGAGGTCGACACCATCCGCGGGCAGGCGAACGTCGCCCTCACCTGCGGCGAGGTGCAGTCGGTACACGTGGTGCCGCACGACCCGCCCGCCGTTCCGGAGGCCGTCGCCGCCGTCCGGGATGCGGACTGGGTGGTGCTCGGCCCGGGGTCCTGGTTCTCCTCGGTCATCCCGCACCTGCTCGTGCCGGAACTGCTGGACGCCCTCACCGAGACGAAGGCGCGCCGGGTACTCTCCCTGAACCTCGCGCCGCAACCGGGAGAAACCGAAGGCTTCTCACCGCAGCGTCATTTGGAGGTTTTGGGACGACACGCCCCTAAACTCGCCCTGGACGTGGTGCTGGCCGACGAGGCTGCCGTGCCCGACCGCGATGTGCTCACCGAGGCGGCCAAGCGGCTCGGCGCCGCGGTCGAGCTGGCCCCGGTGGCCCGGACGGACGGGACGCCCCGGCACGACCCGGAGCTGCTCGCCGCCGCGTACGACCGTATTTTTCGGATGCATGGAAGGATCGGCCCATGGCGATGACGGCAGCGGTGAAGGATGAGATCTCCCGGCTCCCCGTCACCCGGACCTGCTGCAGGAAGGCGGAGGTCTCCGCCATTCTGCGGTTCGCCGGCGGCCTCCATCTGGTGAGCGGGCGCATTGTGATCGAGGCGGAGCTGGACACCGCGATGGCGGCGCGCCGGCTCAAGCGGGACATCCTGGAGATCTTCGGCCACAGCTCCGAGCTGATCGTGATGGCGCCGGGCGGGCTGCGCCGCGGTTCGCGTTACGTCGTACGGGTGGTCGCCGGCGGTGACCAGCTGGCCCGGCAGACCGGTCTGGTCGACGGCCGGGGCCGCCCCATCCGCGGCCTGCCCCCGCAGGTGGTCTCCGGGGCCACCTGTGACGCCGAGGCGGCCTGGCGTGGTGCGTTCCTGGCGCACGGTTCACTCACCGAGCCCGGCCGCTCCTCCTCCCTGGAAGTGACCTGCCCGGGCCCCGAGGCCGCGCTCGCCCTGGTCGGCGCGGCCCGTCGGCTGTCGATCGCGGCGAAGGCCCGCGAGGTGCGCGGCGTGGACCGCGTGGTCGTCCGGGACGGCGACGCGATCGGCGCCCTGCTGACCCGCCTCGGTGCGCACGAGTCCGTGCTGGCCTGGGAGGAGCGCCGGATGCGCCGCGAGGTGCGCGCCACGGCGAACCGCCTCGCCAACTTCGACGACGCCAACCTCCGCCGCTCCGCCCGTGCGGCCGTCGCCGCCGGCGCCCGTGTCCAGCGGGCCCTGGAGATCCTTGGCGAGGAGGTCCCCGAGCACCTCGCGGCCGCCGGCCGGCTGCGCATGGACCACAAGCAGGCCTCCCTCGAAGAGCTGGGCGCCCTCGCCGACCCGCCGCTGACGAAGGACGCCGTCGCCGGCCGTATCCGCCGACTGCTGGCCATGGCCGACAAGCGGGCCCAGGACCTGGGCATCCCGGGCACGGAGGCGAACCTCTCCGAGGAGCTGGCGGACAACCTCGCGGGGTGAGGTGAGGGATCATCAACCGGCCGGTGCCGACGTCCACTTGGGAGGTCGGCACCGGTATTTGTCAGTCTTTGCGGCACTCTTGACGGGACCGTGATGTGGCATGAGCCTGGCAGTCATTCGTCACTGTGGCGAAACACTGCTAGGGGGGTTCATGAGACCCAGAGCGAGATCGATCCTCGCTGCCGGTGCGCTCCTGATAGGCGGAGCGAGTATCGCACCGATCGCCCAGGCACAACCGGGAAGTTCACAAGATAGCGACCCGAGTGAAGTCAAGGTCTTCCGCGCCGAAGTCACCAAGAAGCAGGTACCCCTGCTGCTGGCGGCCGGCCAGGACGGCCACGAACTCAGTGAGCAGGCGCCCGAGAAGGGCAAGGCCACCGTCGAGGTCTACCTCACCGACGACCAGGCCGAGAAGCTGGAGAAGCAGGGCGTCGAGCTCACCGAGCACGACCTCTCCGCCAGTGCCGAGGCCCGTACCGACAAGGCCGCGGAGGGCGTGTACCGCCCGTACAGCGGTAGCGGGGGGCTCAAGGAGGAGATCGTCCGGACGGGGCAGGAGAACCCCGGCCTCACCAAGGTCGTCTCCATCGGCAAGACGGTGGGCGGCCAGGACATCCTGGCGCTCAAGCTCACCAAGAACGCCAAGAAGACTAAGGACGGCTCCAAGCCCTCCGTCCTGTACGCGTCCAATCAGCACGCGCGCGAGTGGATCACGCCGGAGATGACCCGGCGCCTGATGCACCACTACCTGGACAACTACAAGACGGACAAGCGCGTCAAGAAGATCGTCGACTCCACCGAGCTGTGGTTCGTCCTCTCGGCCAACCCCGACGGCTACGACTACAGCTTCCGGGACTCCAGCACCCGCCTGTGGCGCAAGAACCTGCGCGACATCAACGGCGACGGTGCCATCAGCACCGGCGACGGCGTCGACCTCAACCGTAACTTCCCCTACAAGTGGGGTTACGACGACGAGGGTTCGTCCCCGAACCCCACCAGCGAGACCTACCGCGGCGCCGCCCCGGGCTCCGAGCCGGAGACGAAGGCGCTGGACGGCTTGGAGCGCCGTATCGGCTTCGACTACGGCATCAACTACCACTCCGCTGCCGAACTCATCCTGTACGGGGTCGGCTGGCAGGTGGCCACCAACACCCCGGACGACGTCCTCTACAAGGCCCTCGCCGGCACGCCGGACAACCCCGCGGTCCCGGGCTACCACCCGCAGGTCTCCTCGGAGCTCTACACGACGAACGGCGAGACGGACGGCCACGCCTCGAACGTCAACGGCATCGCGATGTTCACGCCCGAGATGTCGACCTGCCAGACCGCGTCGAACATCGACCCGAACGACCAGTGGAACGCCAGGGACTGCCAGTCGGTCTTCAACTTCCCGGACGACGAGAAGCTGATCCAGCAGGAGTTCGCCAAGAACGTCCCGTTCGCGCTCTCCGTCGCCGAGTCCGCCGCGCACCCCGACCAGCCGTCCTCCTCGCTCGGCCTGAAGGCCGCCGACTTCACCCCGGCACCCTTCACCACGTCGTACTCCCGCGGCGCCGACCAGGAGGTCTCCGTCGTCGCACGCAAGTCCGTGCGCGACAAGGAGCTCAAGTACCGCGTCAACGGGGGCCGTACGCACGACATGGCGCTCAGGCCCTGGAAGGGCGGCGAGACGTACGGCGGTGAGGACAACCTCTACTTCGACGAGTACCGCGCCAAGGTCGCCGACGGCGACCGGGGCGACAAGGTCGAGGTGTGGTTCACCGGCGAGACCAGGAGCGGAAAGAAGGTCTCCAGCGAGCACTTCACGTACACCGTGGCCGAACGGCCGCGCGCGGACGTCCTCGTGGTCGCCGAAGAAGGCGCCGGGGCGGCCCACGCGCAGAAGTACGTCGACGCGCTCAAGGCCAACGGCCACCGGGCGATCGTCTGGGACGTCGCCACTCAGGGCGCGCCCGACGCGCTCGGCGTGCTCGGCCACTTCGAGACGGTCGTCCACTACACCGGCGCGAACGTCCCCGGCAACGCCACCCAGCTCCAGCTGCGTGCCTACCTCAACGAGGGCGGCAAGCTGATGGAGGCGGGCGAGCAGGCCGGTGCCAACGTCGACCTCGGCGACGGCACCCTGTCGAACGACTTCAGCCAGTACTACCTGGGCGCCTACTCCCGTACGTCGCTCCCCGGCGCCACCGGCTTCACCGGTTCCGGCGAGCTCGGCGGCTTCACCGGAGCGCTCGGCGACGCCACCGGCAACCCGTTGGACAAGGCCGGGAGTTACAGCGTCACCTCGGACCAGCTGGCCGTCGACACCTACCCGCAGTTCGCCAGCGCGGGCGCGGGCCAGTTCGCCGGAACGGTCAACCCGTACGGCCCCTACGCGGGTTCGTGGATGGCGGCCGCCGTGCACACCGACGACGCCTACAAGCGGCTCTCCAGGACCGTCGACCTCACCGGTGTGACCGCGGCACAGCAGCCGACCCTGCGCACCCAATTGCTGTGGGACGTCGAGCCCGGCTACGACAACGTCCTGATCGAGGCTCACACCACCGGTGGTGAGGACTGGACGACGCTGCCCGAGAAGGGCGGCGCCAGCAGCAACACGGTGCCCGCGGAGTGCGAAGCCGGCTTCTACGTGGCCGAGCACCCCTGGCTCAAGCACTACCTGACGCAGTCGGCCGCAGGCTGCACCGCGTCCGGCACCAGCGGTCAGTGGAACGCCCTCACCGGCGCCTCCGCGGGCTGGAAGCAGGTGGAGTTCGACCTGAGCGCCTATGCCGGCAAGTCGGTCGAGATCTCGATCAGCTATGTCTCCGACCCGGGCTTCGGCGGTCGCGGCGTCCTTGCCGATCAGGCCGCGCTCGTCGTCGGCGGCACGGCCACCGGGACCGAGGGCTTCGAGACGTCGCTCGGTGCCTGGAGCGTGACCGGACCGCCCGCGGGCAGCCCGGCCGTCCTCAAGGACTGGGCGCGTACCGGGGCGCTGTTCCAGACATACGGTGCGATCACCACGGACGACACGGTGCTGCTGGGCTTCGGCCTGGAACACGTCACCGCGGCGGCCGACCGAACGGCGCTCATCGGAAAGGCCCTCGACTCACTTGACGAGTGACACGCCGAGGTCAACCGTGCGCAACGCACAGTGATCAAAACGAGTGATCCCGGCTTCCGGGCGGGGCGGTCCGTACCCCTACTGGCGGGTACGGACCGCCGTGCCGTGTATGAGGCATCTGAATGTCACCACGGAGGTCCCAGGGAGGTAGGGTCGTAGGCGGTCGGGGACATCCCAAATAGAGCTCGCCGGCACCGCATGGCCGGCGTACCAACGAGGAGATCGGTTCGTGACGATCCGCGTAGGCATCAACGGCTTCGGTCGTATCGGTCGCAACTACTTCCGCGCGCTGCTGGAGCAGGGTGTGGGCATCGAGATCGTGGCTGTCAACGACCTGGGTGACACCGCGACCACGGCTCACCTGCTGAAGTACGACACCATCCTGGGTCGGCTCAAGCACGAGGTCACCCACACCGCCGACAGCATCACGGTCGACGGCCACACCATCAAGGTGCTCTCCGAGCGCAACCCCGCCGACATCCCGTGGGGCGAGCTGGGCGTCGACATCGTCATCGAGTCGACCGGCATCTTCACCAAGAAGGACGACGCCGCCAAGCACCTCGCCGGCGGCGCCAAGAAGGTCCTCATCTCGGCTCCGGCCAAGGACGAGGACATCACCATCGTGATGGGCGTCAACGAGAACAAGTACGACCCGGCGAACCACCACGTCATCTCCAACGCCTCCTGCACCACCAACTGTGTGGCGCCGATGGCCAAGGTCCTCGACGAGAACTTCGGCATCGTCAAGGGTCTGATGACGACGGTGCACGCGTACACCAACGACCAGCGCATCCTGGACTTCCCGCACAAGGACCTGCGCCGCGCCCGTGCCGCCGCGGAGAACATCATCCCGACCACGACCGGTGCCGCCAAGGCCACCGCCCTGGTCCTGCCGCAGCTCAAGGGCAAGCTGGACGGCATCGCGATGCGCGTCCCGGTCCCGACCGGCTCGGCCACCGACCTGGTCGTGGAGCTGTCGCGCGAGGTCACCAAGGACGAGGTCAACGCGGCGTTCAAGAAGGCCGCCGAGGGTGAGCTGCAGGGCTACCTGTCCTACACCGAGGACGAGATCGTCTCCTCGGACATCGTCAGCGACCCGTCGTCCTGCACCTTCGACTCCTCCCTGACCATGGTCCAGGAGGGCACCTCGGTGAAGATCCTGGGCTGGTACGACAACGAGTGGGGCTACTCCAACCGCCTCGTCGACCTCACGGTCTTCGTCGGCAACCAGCTCTGATATATCCAGAGCAGGCGCATTGATGTGAGAGCAGGGCTCGGGCGGCGCAGGGACGCGCCGCCCGAGCCCTGACTCACGTGCAGATCAGACCTGTTGGATCACGAGTGCTTCCGGGCACTTACGAGCGATCACGAGCCCTTCTCAGGAGTCCCCTTCATGAAGACGATCGACGAACTTCTCTCCGAAGGCGTCGCCGGTAAGCGGGTCTTCGTCCGCGCCGACCTGAACGTGCCGCTGGACGGCACCACGATCACCGACGACGGCCGTATCCGCGCCGTCCTGCCCACCGTCAAGGCGCTGGCCGAGGCGGGCGCCCGCGTGGTCGTCGCCTCGCACCTGGGCCGCCCCAAGGGTGCCCCGGACCCCGCGTTCTCCCTGGCCTCCGCCGCCGCGCGCCTCGGTGAACTGCTCGGCGCGGACGTCGCGTTCGCGACCGACACGGTCGGCGAGTCCGCCCAGGCCGTGGTCGCCGGTCTCGCCGACGGTCAGGTCGCGGTCGTCGAGAACCTCCGCTTCAACGCCGGTGAGACGAGCAAGGACGACGCCGAGCGCGGCGCCTTCGCCGACCGGCTGGCCGCCCTCGTGGACGTCTACGTCGGCGACGGCTTCGGTGCGGTGCACCGCAAGCACGCCTCCGTGTACGACCTCCCGGCCAAGCTGCCGCACTACGCCGGCTACCTCATCGCGAACGAGGTCGGCGTCCTGAAGAAGCTCACCGAGGACGTCAAGCGGCCGTACGTCGTCGCGCTCGGCGGCGCCAAGGTGTCCGACAAGCTCGCCGTCATCGACCAGCTGCTCGCCAAGGCCGACCGGCTGCTCATCGGCGGCGGCATGGCGTACACCTTCCTCAAGGCCAAGGGCTACGAGGTCGGCATCTCCCTCCTCCAGGCGGACCAGATCCCGGCCGTCACCGAGTACATGGAGCGCGCCGAGAAGAACGGCGTCGAGATCGTCCTGCCGGTCGACGTCCTGGTCGCCACCGAGTTCCCGGACCTGAAGACCAAGGCCCCGGCCAACCCCACGACCGTCGCCGCGGACGCCATCCCGGCCGACCAGGAGGGCCTGGACATCGGTCCGGAGACCCGCAAGCTGTACGCCTCGAAGCTCGCCGACGCCGCCACCGTCTTCTGGAACGGCCCCATGGGCGTCTTCGAGCACCCCGACTACGCCGAGGGCACCAAGGCGGTCGCCCAGGCCCTCGTCGAATCCAAGGGCTTCACCGTGGTCGGCGGTGGCGACTCCGCCGCGGCCGTCCGCACCCTGGGCTTCGACGAGACTGCATTCGGCCACATTTCGACCGGTGGCGGCGCCTCCCTCGAATACCTCGAGGGCAAGACGCTCCCCGGCCTCGCCGCACTGGAGGACTGACCCTTTATGAGCACGCGCACGCCGCTGATGGCGGGCAACTGGAAGATGAACCTCAACCACCTCGAGGCCATCGCGCACGTCCAGAAGCTCGCCTTCGCCCTGGCCGACAAGGACTACGAGGCCGTCGAGGTCGCCGTCCTGCCGCCCTTCACCGACCTGCGCTCCGTGCAGACCCTGGTCGACGGCGACAAGCTGAAGATCAAGTACGGCGCACAGGACATCTCGGCCCAGGACTCCGGCGCCTACACCGGCGAGATCTCCGGCCCGATGCTGGCCAAGCTGAAGTGCACGTACGTGGCGATCGGCCACTCCGAGCGCCGCCAGTACCACGCCGAGACCGACGAGATCGTCAACGCCAAGGTCAAGGCGGCCTACAAGCACGGTCTGACCCCGATCATGTGCGTCGGCGAGGAGCTGGACGTCCGTGAGGCGGGCAACCACGTCACCCACACCCTCAGCCAGGTCGAGGGCGGTCTGAAGGACCTCCCGGCCGAGCAGGCCGAGACGATCGTGATCGCCTACGAGCCTGTCTGGGCCATCGGCACCGGCAAGGTCTGCGGCGCCGAGGACGCCCAGGAGGTCTGCGCCGCGATCCGCGCCAAGATCGCCGAGCTGTACTCGCAGGAGCTGGCCGACCAGGTCCGCATCCAGTACGGCGGCTCCGTGAAGTCGGGCAACGTCGCGGAGATCATGGCCCAGGCCGACATCGACGGCGCCCTGGTCGGCGGTGCCTCACTGGACGCCGACGAGTTCGTCAAGATCGTGCGGTTCCGCGACCAGTGAGTTCCTGGTAAGCGGGATCCGTCGTACCCTTGCGGGGGCACAGCTCAGTGGCTGTGCCCCTGTCGTCCATCCAGATCCGAGGAAGTTGGTCCAGCCGTGGTTATGGGGTTCTCGATCGCCCTGATCGTCTTCAGCGGGCTGCTGATGCTGCTGGTGCTGATGCACAAGGGCAAGGGCGGCGGCCTCTCCGACATGTTCGGTGGCGGCATGCAGTCGTCCGTCGGTGGCTCCTCGGTCGCCGAGCGCAACCTCGACCGGATCACCGTTGTGGTCGGTTTGCTGTGGTTCGCGTGCATTGTCGTGCTCGGTGTCCTGATGAAGGTGAACAACTGACCGGCACGCACAATCCACACGTAAGGCCCCATGTTCGGTACGCGCAGCTGAGCGCGGCCTATCATGGGGCTTGCGTCTAGGTGTGAGGGCTCTGTAACTCCAATCACTGGACGCGCGTTGGGCCTTACGTAGACTGAGGCGCTCGCAGCGAAGCGAAACGCCGACTCGCTTCGCGGCACCATCACGCAGGGAGTTACGACCGTGGCAAGTGGCAACGCGATCCGAGGAAGCCGGGTCGGGGCGGGGCCGATGGGCGAGGCCGAGCGGGGCGAGTCCGCGCCCCGGCTGCGCATCTCCTTCTGGTGCTCCAACGGGCATGAGACCCAGCCCAGCTTCGCCAGCGACGCGCAGGTTCCCGACACCTGGGACTGCCCGCGCTGCGGCTTTCCCGCCGGACAGGACCGGGACAACCCGCCGGACCCGCCGCGCACCGAGCCCTACAAGACGCACCTCGCGTATGTACGGGAACGGCGCAGTGACGCGGACGGCGAGGCGATCCTCGCCGAGGCGCTCGCCAAACTGCGGGGCGAGATCTAGGAATTGAGGCCGGCCGGACACCCTCGGGTGCCCGGCCGGACCTGTACGACGCACCGGCGCCGAGCCGCTCGCGGACCGATTGTCAGTGGCGCCCTCTACGGTTTGTTCATCGATCTTCTGCATCGATGGACCGGGGGGTGAGTGGTGGCGCCGGCTGAGACGGTGGGCGTGGGTGCGCCCGTGTGGCGCGGAGGATTCGGGCGGCTGTGGAGCGCCGCCGTGCTCTCCAGCTTCGGCGACTCCCTGCGTACGGCGGCCCTGCCGCTCCTCGCCGTGACCCTCACCGACCGGCCGTTGCTGATCGCCGCGGTCACCGCCTGCGGCTATCTGCCGTGGATCGTCTTCGGGCTGCTCGGCGGCGCCGTCGCCGACCGGGTGGACCAGCGGCGCGCGATGTGGACGGTCGATGCGTTACGAGGCCTCCTGGTCGGCGCTTTCGCGGTGGCCGTGGCGTTCGGTCACGCTTCGATCGGCCTGCTCATCGCACTGGCTTTCACTCTGACCGCGCTCCAGACACTGTTCGACAACGCCGCCACGGCCCTGCTCCCCGCCCTGGTCGACCGTGATGCGCTGGGCAGTGCGAACGCCCGCCTCATGACCGGGCAGCGCATCGCCGGCGGACTGGTGGGCGGGCCGGTCGTGCCGGTGCTGCTGGCGGCGGGAGCGGCCGTGCCCTTCGCGGCCGACGCCGGCACCTACCTGGTGGCGGCCGTGCTGGTGGCCTCACTGCGGATCGAGGCGCCCGAGCGGGGGCCGGCACCGGCGGGCAGCACCCTGCGCCGGGAGATCGCGGAGGGACTGTGCACCCTGTGGCGCGACCGGGCCCTGCGAGGACTGTGCGCGGCCACCGCGCTGTGCAACATCGGCATGGGAGCCCAGCTCGCCACCCTCGTCCTCCTGGTGACCGGGTGGCTGGACGCCGGCCCCGTGGGGTACGCCGCGGCGGGCGCCGCCTTCACTGTCGGCGGCCTGGCCGGGGGAGTGCTGAACGGCCGGATCGTGAAGCGCCTGGGCGGAATCCGGGCCGTGCTGCTCGCCGGCACGGTGCAGATTGCGGCCCTCGTCGTCATGGGCACCGTGCGCAGCCTTGCGGTGCTGGTGGCCGCCCTGGCCGTCTTCGGGCTCATGGGCATGGTGTGGAACGTCAACACGACGACCCTCATGCAGCAGCGCAGCCCCGTGGCGCTGCTGGGCCGGGTGGCCTCGGCGTTCCGGACCCTGGCCTTCGCCGGGGTGCCGCTCGGCGCCCTGCTGGGCGGTGCCGTCGCGACCGCCTGGGGCCTCAACACCCCGCCCCTGCTCACGGCCGCCTTCTTCGTACTGGCCGTCGCCTCGCTGATACCTGTGCGCAAGCCGGACGTACCTGTTGTTGCGCCGGACGACGACGCCACGACGGCTCACGCCGGGCGCTGATCAATTAGGTTGGAACAGCTGGGACAGGCACGAAAGAAGGCTGAAGTCGGACATGAACGCAGACGGCCGTACCAGGCTCAACCAGACCCCCGAGTGGACCGCGTTGGCCGAGCACCGGGAGGAGCTCGGCGAAGTGGGGCTGCGGGAGCTGTTCGCCGCCGACCCGGGCCGTGGTGCGGGGTACACGCTGCAGGTCGGTGACCTGCACGTCGACTACTCCAAGCATCTGGTCACCGACGAGACGCTGCGGCTGCTGCGCGAGCTGGCCGCCGCGACGGACGTGTTCGGGCTGCGGGACGCCATGTTCCGCGGCGAGAAGATCAACACAACCGAGAACCGTGCCGTGCTGCACACCGCTCTGCGCGCACCCCGTGACGCGGTGATCGAGGTCGACGGGGAGAACGTCGTCCCGGGGGTGCACGCCGTCCTCGACAAGATGGCCGGCTTCGCCGAGCGGGTCCGCTCCGGCGCCTGGACCGGGCACACCGGCCGGCGCATCAAGAACGTCGTGAACGTCGGCATCGGCGGCTCCGACCTCGGCCCGGCGATGGCGTACGAGGTGCTGCGCAGCTTCACCGACCGAGACCTGACCGTCCGCTTCGTGTCGAACGTCGACGGCGCCGACCTGCACGAGGCCACCCGCGACCTGGACGCGGCCGAGACGCTGTTCGTCATCGCCTCCAAGACCTTCACTACGATCGAGACGATCAGCAACGCGACCTCGGCGCGCGACTGGCTGCTGGGTGAGCTGAAGGCGGGTCCGGAAGCGGTCGCCAAGCACTTCGTCGCCCTGTCGACGAATGCCGAGAAGGTGGCGGACTTCGGCATCGACACGGCCAACATGTTCGAGTTCTGGGACTGGGTCGGCGGGCGCTATTCCTATGACTCGGCGATCGGCCTCTCCCTGATGATCGCCATCGGCCCGGACCGCTTCCGGGAGATGCTCGAGGGTTTCCACACCGTCGACGAGCACTTCCGCACCGCGCCCGCGGAGTCCAACGTGCCGCTGCTGCTGGGTCTGTTGGGCATCTGGTACGGCAACTTCCACGACGCCCAGTCGCACGCGGTGCTGCCGTACAGCCACTACCTGTCGAAGTTCACGGCGTATCTGCAGCAGCTGGACATGGAGTCCAACGGCAAGTATGTCGGCCGGGACGGGCGGGAGGTCGACTGGCAGACCGGGCCGGTCGTGTGGGGCACGCCGGGCACCAACGGGCAGCACGCCTACTACCAGCTGATCCACCAGGGAACCAAGCTGATCCCGGCGGACTTCATCGGCTTCGCCGAGCCCGTCGCCGAGATGAGCGACGGACTGAAGGCACAGCACGACCTGTTGATGGCGAACTTCTTCGCGCAGACGCAGGCGCTGGCGTTCGGCAAGACGCCGGAGGAGGTGCGTGCCGAGGGGGTGCCGGAGGAGCTGGTGACCCACAAGACGTTCAAGGGCAACCACCCGACGACGACGGTCCTCGCGCGCGAGCTGACTCCGTCGGTGCTCGGGCAGCTGATCGCGCTGTACGAGCACAAGGTGTTCGTGCAGGGCGCGGTGTGGAACATCGACTCCTTCGACCAGTGGGGCGTCGAGCTCGGCAAGGTCCTCGCCAAGCGTGTGGAGCCCGCGCTGACCGAGGGCGCCGAGGTGCCGGGCCTGGACGCGTCGACGCAGGCGCTCGTCGCCAAGTACCGGGAGCTGCGCGGCCGGAAGTGACGCGGATCCGGCGGTGACCGCGGATACGGAAGGCGGGCGGCGCGTGGTCGTCCGCTTCCCGTAGACTCCCTCGTTGATCATGAGCACGATCACTCGGGGGAGTGTGAATTGGCTAATCCACAAGGGAGTTGGACCGGCGGCGCCCTGACCGCCCAGTCGTTCCTGAAGCCTCATCAGGTCGCGAAGGCGGTGTTCCACCCGACCTGGATCCCGAACTCGCTGGATCCGTCGGTGGACGCGCTCAAAAAGGCGCGGGTCATCGTGGGGGCGGTCGCGGCGTTCGGTGTCTACACCTTCGTCGAGGGCGGGTTCGCCTTCGACGAGATGCTGGACAACGCGGCGACCGCCTGCGCGGTCCTGCTGTTCATCACGCCGCTCACGGTCGGCGTGATGCTCTGGCTGTGGCGGCGTTCCGGCGCCGGTACGGTGGGGCAGCTGCGGGAACCGCTCGTCAGGTCGCTGAAGTTGCTGCTGCTGTTCATCGGCTCGGCGCTCGGGACTCTGCTGATCTTCCGCTTGGGCGGCTCGCTCGGGGTCCTCGGGAACATGCTGCTCAGCCTGATCGGGCTCTGGATGGGCTTCTTCGTGATCGCCGGCGCCTACCGGATCTCGGGGAACTTCTTCGGCACCGCTGTCGTGCACCGCAGTCTGCCGCCGTTGCTCGCGACCGTGACGACCTGGCTGATGGCCATTCCCGACCTCGTGACCGGTGACCTGCACGGTCTCGGCCTCGCCCTGGGCTTCGTCTTCATCCTGGGCGCTCCGCTGACGGTCACGGGCATCGCCCTGCTGGAGATGGGCCGACTCAAGAACCGGTACGGCATCCGGCTGGCGGCCCACCCGGCCACCCTGCCGCCGGTCCCGGCGCCCCCTCCGATGCCGACCCCGACGCCACCGTCGTACGCCCCGAACGGCTTCGTACCGCCGCAGGGCAACCCGTACGCGCCGCACGGGAACCCCTACGGCCGGCCCCCGCAAGGGAATCCGTACGGCCAGGGTGCGCAGTACCCCCACGGGCCGCAGAACCCGCCGCCTCCCTACAGCCCGCCGCCTCCGTACAACCCGCAGCAGCCGTACGGCCCCGGCCCCTACGGCAGCTGACCCTCGCGGGATCCGTCTCGGCGCCGTCGTCGGTCAGGCGACCGCGCTCAGTGTGTCGGCGAGTCGGCGGTGGGCGGCGCGGGAGGCCGGGACGGCGGCGAGTGCGGCCGCTCCGGCGACTGCCGCCGTGCCGAACAGCACCAGGAGGGCGGCGGACGGGCCCTGGGCGATGCCGGCGCCGATGCCGCTCGATCTGCCCTGGGCGTCGATCAGCCAGTGCGCGAGGGGCGTGCCCAGTGCCGTACCGATGACGACCGCGGCCAGGGCGGTGCAGGCCGTGGAAGTGACGGTGATCGCGGTGATCTGCCGCGGGGACAGCCCGATGGCCTTGAGGGCCAGCAGGTCGCGCTCGCCCTCACGGACGGCACCGCCGATCGCGGTGAGCAGTTCGATGAGCCCGATGAGGGCCAGCACGGCGATCAGGCCGACGACGACGCCGCGCAGGGCCGACAGGCCGTCGGCGGGGTTCGGCACGGCGTGCACGTCGAGGCGTCCGTGCCCGGTGGCGGCCAGCCGGTCGGCGACTTCGCCGGGATCCGCGCCCGGGCGGAGCCGCAGCTCGTACAGGGTGGGGCCGAGGCCGGGATCGTTCTCGCGGAGGGTGTCGAGGGAGGTGGAGATGACCCGGCCGGCGTTCTCCGGCTCGACGCTGCGGCCCACGATGTGCAGGATCTGCGGCTGGTCGCCGACGGTCATCCGGACCCAGTCGCCGACCTGCACGTCCAGCAGATCCAGCAGCCCCTGCCCGGCCACCGCCTCGTCGCGGCCCTGCGCGGGGCGGCCCTCGGCCAGGGCGTAAGGGTAGGGGTCCTCGCGGGTGCCGAGGCCGCGCAGGGCGATCGTGGCTGTCTGGCCCGGGACCAAAGCGGCCACCTCGACGCCGGGGTAGGCGGCGGTGACCTGCGGGTCGCGTTCCAGCAGCGTGCGGGTCTCCCGGTCGGCCAGGCCGGAGTCGGCGTGGACGGCCAGGGCGGTCGGCAGGCCGATCTGCTCGGGGCTGCTGTCGAAGCGTTCGATCGTGGTCCACGCGCTCATCGCCACCACCATCAGCAGCAGCGGCAGCGTGAGCCGGGCGACCGTCGCCAGTGATCTCAGCCGGCGTGTGAACGCCCGGTGCCAGCCCAGCACCAGCGCGGGCGGCAGCCGCAGCCCCAGCGCCTGCCGGGCGACCCCCGACAGCCGTCCGCCGAGCGGTGCCGCGGGCCGTGGCACCGGCACCGGAGGCACGCGCCCCGCCCGCCAGGCCGCGAGCCCGGTGGTCGCGCCGATGAGCAGCACTGCCGCGACGGGAACCGTGAACAGCGCCACGGTGTGCCCGGGCAGCCCCTGCCACACCCCGACCGCGTCCCCGAGCCGGCCCGGGATGTGACTGCCCAGTGCCTGGATGAGGGTCGCGGCGGCGACGGCCCCCAGCAGCGCGTAGGCGAGATGTTGCAGCAGGAAGACCCGGACCACCTGGCCCGGCGTGAAGCCGATCGCCTTCAGCACGGAGATGTCCCGCAGATGCCCGCGGATGCGGGTGCCGATCGCCCCGTGGACGGCGAGCCCGGCGGCGACCAGCGCGCCCAGCCCGAACAGGCCCAGCACCTGCCCGAGCAGCCGGTTGTCGCCCTGCGCCTCGGCGCGCCCCTGTTTCCAGGTGGAGACCTCGCTGACCGCGCTGGCGCCCAGCACGGTCACGGCGCGCTGGACGGCGTAGTCCGTGTCGTCGGGGTCCGTCAGACGCAGCCCGATCACCTGACCGCCCGGGTCGGGCACGGCGGACGGCGGTGCCCAGACGAGGCCCGGCTGCTCGCCCGGCCGGTAGCGCGGCTCGGCGCTGTCGGCGATGCCGAGAACGGTCAGGGTCCGGGCAGTGCCGGTGCCGGGCAGGGTGAGGGTGTCGCCGGGGGCGGCGAGAAGGGCGCGGGCGAGGCGGGTCTCCAGGACGACGCCATCGGGGTTCGAGGGGTCCAGCCAGTGGCCCGAGGTGATCAGGGGGCGGCCGACGGTGGGGCGCTCGGGGGTGCCGCGCAGTTCGACGGTGGCGCGGGTGCCCTGGGAGGACAGGGTGGTGGAGGCGGTCGGGTAGGGGCCCGCGACGGACTCCACGCCGTCGAGCTCGGCCAGTTTCCCGGTGTCGGCCGACGACCCGGTGTGCAGCCACACGTGCGCGCCGTGCGCCTGGGTGAAGACGCGCTGCCAGGGGTTGGTGGCGTAGCCGAAGAGGGCCGTGGCCAGCAGCAGTGACACGACGATCCCGGCCGTGGCCAGTACGAGGAACAGTGCCTCGCCGCGGTGCGTCCGCAGATCGGAGTGAGCCCAGCGCAGGGTGGCTCGCATGGGCGTCAGCCTCGCCGCTCGGGACCGGCAGGCCCGCGCAGGGGGCGGGGATCGTCGTAGCGCCGCATGTCAGTCCCTGAGCTCCAGCACACCCGACGTCCCGGCCCGGCGTGGCGGTGTGCCGGCGTCCAGTTCGGCGTCGTCGGCTATGCGGCCGTCGAAGAAGCTGATCACGCGGTCCGCGGCGCTGGCGAGTCGGGCGTCATGCGTGACCAGCACGATCGCCTGGCCGCGCTGGTGGAAGCGGGACAGCAGCCGCATCACCTCGCGGGTGCCCTTGCTGTCCAGGCTGCCGGCCGGCTCGTCGGCCAGCAGCAACGGCGGTCGGTTGACCAGGGCGCGGGCCAGTGCGACCCGCTGCTGCTCGCCGCCGGACAGTTCACCCGGCAGGCTCCGCTCCTTGCCCGCGAGGCCCAGCTCGCCCAGCAGCTCCGCCCGCTCGGTGCGCGCCCGCTTCGGCGCGACGCCGGCCAGCAGTGCGGGCAGCTCCACGTTGTCGGCGACGGACAGGTCGGAGACCAGGTTGAAGAACTGGAAGACGATCCCGATCCGCTTCCTGCGCTCCACCGCCCAGCGGGCCTCGCTCCACCGGTCCGCGCACTCGCCGTCCAGCCAGATGCTCCCGCTGTCCGGGCGCTGCAGCCCGCCCAGCAGGTGCAGCAGGGTCGACTTACCGGCACCGGACGGACCGGTGACGGCCACGAACTCGCCCTGCCGGACGGAAAGATCAACACCCCGCACGGCATGCGCCGGAGTGCCCTCGCCGCCCTGATGCGTCTTGACCAGGCCCTCGGCCCGCAGCACCGGCCGGCTCGCGGCGCTCGGCGCGGAGCTCTCGGCCTGCGGCGCGGGGTCACCGGCCCGCGCACCGCGACCGTCGGCGCCCAGCTCAGGAGCGGAATCGTCGCTCACTCCAGCTCCTCCAGCTCTTCCTGGCACCGCTCAAGCCAGTCGAGGTCGGCCTGCAGATGCAGCATCGCGCCCTCGATCAGCAGGTGGGCGATGCGGTTGTCCCGGTCTTCGGCGGCGGCCAGTTTCGACAGTTGACGCATGGTGTTCAAGTACTGGCGCCGCTGTTGGTTGATGAGGGCGATCTGGTTGGCGAGCCCCGTCCGCGGGGCGACGGCCAGCTTCATGAAGAACTCGTCCCGCACCCGTGGCTCGTCCTCGGGCTCCTCGAACCAGGCGCGCAGCGCCTCACGCCCGGCGTCGGTGAGGTGGTAGACCTTCTTGTTGGGCCGGCTCGACTGCTCGACGTCCTCGCCCTCTATCAGCCCCGATTTCTCGAGACGGCCGAGGGTCACATAGATCTGGCCGACGTTCGGCTGAGGGTACGCGGAGCCCAGCAGTTGCTCAAGGTCCTGCTTCAGCTCATAGCCGTGGGCCGGGCCGCGCGCCAGCAGGGCCAGGAGGGGCAGCCGCACTCGTGCTCTCCTCCTCGCATCATGGGTAATGTGCCGCGAGGCCTAGTATCGCGCATACCTAACAGGTATACATGGCCTCTGACTCCGGGCAAAGGTGCCTGGGGCCGGTGTGCAAGGAGGAACCTATGCGGTGGATCCACGCCGCCGGTAGGGGCCTCCTCGTCCTCGTTGTGATCCTGACCGGCTACGTTGCCTCCGGCGCCCGCGCCGACGAGGGTCCCGTGGGTGGCAGGGGACCCCTGACTCTCGCCACCGCCGGCGACCTCACCGGCTATCTCGGTTCCGTCCTGGAGGGCTGGAACCGCACCCACCCCGACGAGAAGGTCACCCTCGTCGAGCTGCCCGACTCCGCCGACGAGACCCACGCGCAGATGACCACCGACCTGCGCGGCGGTGACCGCAGCCGCTTCGACGTCCTCAACATCGACGTCAGCTGGACCTCGGAGTTCGCGGCGCAGGGCTGGATCCGCCCCCTGGCGCGCGACCGCTTCCCGCTGGGGAGCTTCCTGCCGCCGGTCGTGGACACGGCTACCTACGACGGACAGCTGTACGCGGTCCCGTACGTCACCAACGCCGGTCTGCTCCTGTACCGCAAGGACATCCTCGCCAAGGAGGGCGTCGACCCACCGCGCACCTGGGCCGAACTGGAACGGGCCGCCAAGACCATCGCGCCCAAGTACGGCCTGGACGGCTACGCGGGGCAGTTCCTGCCGTACGAAGGGCTCACGGTCAACGCAGCCGAGGCCGTCTACTCGGCGGGCGGCTCGATCCTCGGCGACGAGGGCGAGCGCGTCACCGTGAACTCGACGGCGGCCCGCGACGGCATCGACTTCCTCGCCCGGGGCGTGAGCGAGGGCTGGATCCCCGAGCGGGCGCTCACGTACAAGGAGGAGGAGTCCAAGCAGGCCTTCCAGGACGGACGCCTGCTCTTCCTCCGTAACTGGCCGTACGCCTATGTCGGCGCGTCCGCCAAGGGCTCGCCGGTCTCCGGGCGGATCGGTGCCGTACCGCTGCCGGGTCCGGACGGGCCGGGCACGAGTGTGCTGGGCGGCTCCAACCTGGCCGTCAGCTCCCATGCCCGGCACCCCGACTCGGCCGCCCGTCTGATCGCGTACCTGACCAGCGAGCGCGTCCAGCGCCAGGTCCTCACGCGCGGCGCCCTGCCGCCGGTACGGGCCGACCTGTACGAGGATCCCGGGCTGGTGCGGGAGTTCCCGTATCTGCCGACCCTGCGCGAGAGCGTGCTGACGGCCGCGCCGCGCCCCAAGAGCCCGCGCTACGACCAGGTGAGCCTGGTGGTGCAGGCGGTCGTGCACGACGCGATGACCGGGCGCGAGACGCCCGAGGCCGCGGTGCGACGGCTGGCGCGAGAGCTCGACGCCATCGCCGCTGAGTAGTTACCTGTTAGGTAACGGCAGCATCTCATCCTTCCTCGCCATGACCCAGTATGCCCTATTTTGCTAGGTCAACTGCTCGGTAGCTTGCGTCCAGTTCATTGACACCCTCCTGAAACGGGTACTTAACATGCATGCATGCTGAGTAAGTACCACTGGTGGCGTGACGCGGTGATCTACCAGGTCTACGTCCGCAGCTTCCTCGACAGCACCGGCGACGGTGTCGGCGACCTCGCCGGGGTCCGGGCCGGGCTGCCCTATCTGAAGAAGCTCGGGGTCGACGGGATCTGGCTGAGCCCCTTCTATCCCTCGCCGCAGCACGACCACGGGTACGACGTGGCCGACTACTGCGACGTCGACCCGCTCTTCGGCGACCTCGCCGAGTTCGACCAGCTGGTCGCCGCGGCCCGGCGGCTGGGGATCAAGGTGCTGCTCGACATCGTCCCCAACCACTGCTCCAGCGAGCACCTGTGGTTCGAGGAGGCCCTGTCCGCCGAGCCCGGCAGCGCGGCCCGTGCCCGCTTCCACTTCGCCGACGGCCGTGGCGCCGACGGCTCCGAGCCGCCCAACAACTGGCACGCGATGTTCGGCGGCCCGGCGTGGAGCCGGGTGACCGAGGCGGACGGGCAGTCCGGCGAGTGGTACCTGCACATGTTCACGCCCGAGCAGCCCGACTGGAACTGGCGCAACCCGGAGGTCGGCGCCGAGTTCGACCGGGTCCTGCGTTTCTGGCTGGACCGGGGTGTCGACGGCTTCCGTATCGACGTCGCCGCCGGCCTCTACAAGCACCCCGAGCTGCCCGACTCCGACGACCCGGAGGCCGACGCCCGCACCCGCGACTCGGTCAACCCGCTCGCCTGGAACCAGCCCGAGGTGCACGACGTGTGGCGCCAGTGGCGTTCCATATGCGAGGAGTACACCGCCCGCGACGGCCGTGAGCGTCTGCTCGTCGGCGAGGTGTCCGTCCCGACCGCCCGCGAGCACGCCCAGTACGTCCGCTCCGACGAGCTCCACCAGGCCTTCTTCTTCGACCTGCTCAGCGCCCCCTGGGAGGCCGACGCCTTCCGCAAGGTCATCTCCGAGGCCATGCAGGACATAGCTGGCACGGGCTCGACGGTCACCTGGGTCCTCAACAACCACGACCAGGTCCGCACCGTCACCCGCTACGGCGAACCCGCCACCGAGGGCAGCGGCCTCGGCGCCGCCCGCGCCCGCGCCGCCGCGCTGCTGATGCTGGCGCTGCCCGGTGCCGCGTACATCTACCAGGGCGAGGAGCTGGGCCTGCCCGAGGTCGTCGATCTGCCCGACGACGTGCTCACCGACCCGATCTTCCACCGCACCGGCAGCCGGGCCCGCATCCGCGACGGCTGCAGGGTGCCGCTGCCCTGGTCGGGACAGGCGTCCCCGTTCGGCTTCACCTCCGGCGCGGAGAGTGCCAAGCCCTGGCTGCCGCAGCCCGAGTACTTCGCCGAGTACGCCACCGACCGCGCCCTCGCCGACACCCGCTCCTTCTGGCACCTGTACCGCGACGGCCTCCAACTGCGCGAGGCGCTGCCCCAGTTGGGTGAAGGCACGCTGAGCTGGCTGAACAGCGCGCCCGGCGTCCTGGCCTTCGTCCGCGGCGACGGCCTCGTCTGCGCCGTCAACTTCGGTACCGCGCCCACCCCGGCGCCGGTCTCCGGAACCCCGCTGCTGTCGAGCGGCCCCTGCCCGGCCGGGGTTCTGCCCGGCTCCACCGCGGCTTGGTGGATGAGCGACGGGACCGAGTTCCGCGCTTCCTGATTTTTCCGTCAACTCCCCATCCCCGAAGGGACATCAACGATGATGCGACGACGTACCACCCTGCTCACCGGCTGCACCGCTCTCGTCCTCGCGCTCGGCGCCACCGCCTGTGGCGGCGGACCGGTCGCCGCGGGCGGCGGTGACAAGGCGCTCGACGGCCAGACGATCACCGTGGCCGGTGTCTGGACCGGCACCGAGCAGAAGAACTTCCAGAAGGTGCTGGACGCGTTCACCGAGAAGACCGGCGCCAAGACCGAGTTCGTGTCCACCGGGGACAACGTCTCCACCGTCGTCGGCAGCAAGATCGAGGGCGGCAACGCCCCCGACGTGGTGATGGTCCCGCAGGTCGGCGTGCTTCAGCAGTTCGCGAAGAAGGGCTGGCTGGAGCCGCTGTCCAAGACCACGCAGAAGTCCGTGAACGCCAACTTCGCCCCCGTGTGGCAGAACTACGGCAGCGTCGAGGACACCCTCTACGGCCTCTACTTCAAGGCCGCGCACAAGTCGACCGTCTGGTACAGCCCCGACGCCCTCGCCCAGGCCGGCGTCGAGCCGCCGAAGAGCTACGACGACATGCTGAAGGCCGGGAAGACCGTCTCCGACTCCGGCCTCGCCGCGTTCTCGGTCGCCGGGGAGGACGGCTGGACCCTCACCGACTGGTTCGAGAACGTCTACCTCTCCCAGGCCGGACCCGAGAAGTACGACGCCCTCGCCTCGCACGAGCTGAAGTGGACCGACGCGTCCGTGGTCGACGCGCTCACCACCCTCGGCAAGCTGTTCAAGGACAAGCAGCTGATCGCGGGCGGTCAGAAGGAGGCCCTGAACACCGACTTCCCGGGCTCGGTGGAGAAGGTGTTCGGGCCGAAGCCCGAGGCGGGCATGGTCTACGAGGGCGACTTCGTCGCGGGTGTCGCCAAGGACCAGTTCGGCAAGTCGATCGGCGAGGACGCGAACTTCTTCCCGTTCCCGGCGGTCGGTTCCGGCAAGGCGCCGGTGGTCAGCGGCGGTGACGCGGCCGTCGTCCTGAAGGACGGCAAGAACCAGAAGGCCGGCATGGCGCTGCTGGAGTACCTCGCCACCCCGGAGGCCGCGGCGGTGTGGGCGGAGGCGGGCGGCTTCCTGTCCCCGAACAAGAACGTCGACCTCGCCTCGTACGGCGACGACGTCACCCGCGCGACCGCCAAGTCCCTCGTCTCCGCGGGCGATTCGGTTCGCTTCGACATGTCCGACCAGGCCCCGGCGGCCTTCGGCGGCACCAAGGGCGCGGGCGAGTGGAAGCTCCTGCAGGACTTCCTGCGCGACCCGTCGGACCCGAAGGGCACCGCGGCGAAGCTGGAGGCCGCGGCCGCCAAGGCGTACGAGGGCCAGGGCTGATCATCCATGACCGCCACACGTATGAAAGCTGACCGGACATGACCGCCACCCTCGTCAAAGAGGCAAGCCCGTCGCCCGTCCCGGGCGACGGCAAGGCGCGCGCCCGACGCTCACGGCGGCGCGGGCGGATCATCGCCCTCCTCTTCGTCTTCCCCGCGCTGCTCCTGCTGGGCGCGCTCGTCGTCTACCCCGTGCTGTTCTCCATCGGGCGCAGCTTCTTCGATGCCTCCGGCACCGAGTTCGTGGGCGGCGAGAACTACTCCGAGATGTTCCGCGACCCGGCGACACTCAACGCGATCCGCAACACGACCATCTGGGTCGTCGTGGCCCCGGCCCTGCTGACGGGCCTCGGTCTGATCCTGGCCGTGCTGGTGGAGAAGGTCCGCTGGGCGACCGCCTTCAAGCTGCTGCTGTTCATGCCGATGGCCGTGTCCTTCCTCGCCGCCGGCATCATCTTCCGGCTCGCCTACGACGAGGACCCGGACAAGGGCGTGCTGAACGCCGCCGTCGTCTCCGTGCACGACGCCTTCCAGGGCACGTCGACCTATCCGACGGCACGGGCACGCGACGGGCAGGGGCTGGCCAAGGGGGCGGACGGCTCGTACGGCACGACCGCGACCGCGTCCCCCGGCCAGGCCGTGACGCTCGGACTCGTCGGTGTGCTCCCGGCGGACCTCCCCGGGGACGCCCGGCCCGCGGACGCGGCCGCGGGGCAGAAGGCGGGCCCCGGTGAGCTCAGCGGCGTCGTGTACCTCGACTTCACGCCCGGCGGGGGAGGTGAGCAGGGCAAGGTCGACCAGCGGGAGAGCGGGCTTCCGGAGATGACGGTCGAGGCGGTGCGCGGCGGGGAGGCGGTCGCCTCGACGACCACGGCGGCCGACGGCTCGTTCCGTTTCGAGGGGCTGGACGACGGGTCGTACACGGTGAAGCTGCCGGCCTCGAACTTCGCCGCTCCTTACGAGGGCGTCTCCTGGCTCGGACCCACGCTCGTCACGCCGGCGATCATCGGGGCGTACCTGTGGATCTGGACCGGATTCGCGATGGTCCTGATCGGCGCGGGTCTGGCGACCCTGCCCCGGGACGCGCTGGAGGCCGCGCGGATGGACGGCGCGAGCGAGTGGCAGATCTTCCGGCGGATCACGGTGCCGCTGCTGGCGCCGGTGCTGACGGTCGTGTTCATCACCCTCGTCATCAACGTGATGAAGGTCTTCGACCTCGTCTACATCATCGCGCCCGGGCCGGTGCAGGAGGACGCGACCGTACTCGCGACGCAGATGTGGCTGGTGTCGTTCGGCGGTGGCAACAACCAGGGCCTGGGCAGCGCGCTCGGTGTACTGCTCCTGTTGCTCGTCATCCCCGCCATGGTCTTCAACGTCCGCCGTTTCCGAGGGAGTCAGCGATGAACGCGGTCAGGCGCGGACTGGGCAACGGGCTGGTCCAGGCGTTTCTCGTGGTGATCGGGCTGGTGTGGCTGACGCCGCTGGCCGGGCTGTTCGTGTCGTCCATGCGGTCCGCCGAGGACACCGCGAAGGGCGGCTGGTGGACCGTGTTCACCAGCCCGGGCCAGCTGTCCTTCGACAACTACTCGGCACTGCTGGGCAACGCCGGGATCACCCAGGCCTTCTGGAACACCGTGCTGATCTCGGTGCCGGCGACTTTGCTGGTGGTCGTCCTCGCGGCGCTCGCCGGGTACGCCTTCGCGTGGCTGGACTTCCCCGGACGTGAGGCGATCTTCCTGGTCGTGGTGGCGCTGCTCGTGGTGCCCGTGCAGATCGGGCTGCTCCCGGTCGCCAAACTCTTCGGCCAGCTGGGGCTGTTCGGCACGATTCCCGGTGTCGTCCTCTTCCACGTGGCCTACGGGCTGCCGTTCGCGGTGTTCCTGCTGCGGAACTACTTCGCCGAACTGCCCAAGGAGATGCTGGAGGCGGCGCGGATGGACGGGGGCAGCGAGTGGCGGATCTTCACGCGGCTGGTGCTCCCGGTGGGGCGCCCGGCGATCGCCTCGCTCGCCATCTTCCAGTTCCTGTGGGTGTGGAACGACATGCTGGTGGCGCTGCTCTTCGCGGACAGCGCGTCGCAGCCGCTCACGGTTGAACTGCAGTCCCAGATCCGGCAGTTCGGCAGCAACATCGACGTGCTGGCGCCGGGGGCGTTCGTGTCGCTGGTGGTGCCGGTCGTGGTGTTCTTCGCGTTCCAGCGGCACTTCGTACAGGGCGTGATGGCCGGGTCGGTGAAGTAGCCCGGGCAAGCGGTGCATGTACTTCGGGCCCTCGCTTCACCGGGAAGCGAGGGCCCGAAGTGCGTTCACGCGGACGCCGGTGGATACAGCGACCGCGGCAACTGCGAAGCGGCCGCCGCGTCCAGCAGCCACAGTGTCCTGGCACGGCCGTACGCCCCGGCCGCCGGTGCCTGGATCTCACCCGCGCCCGACAGCGCGATGGCCGCCGCCTGTGCCTTGTCCTCGCCCGCCGCCAGCAGCCACACCTCACGCGCCGCCCGGATCGCGGGCAGCGTGAGGGTGACACGGGTCGGTGGGGGCTTGGGGGCGCCGTGCACGCCGACGACCGTGCGGTCCGTCTCCCGTACCGCGGGCAGTTCCGGGAACAGGGAGGCCACGTGCGTGTCCGGACCCACGCCCAACATCAGGACGTCGAACGTGGGAACCGCGCCGTGGTTCTCCGGGCCCGCCGCCCTCGCCAGTTCCTCCGCGTAGGCGGCAGCGGCCGCCTCCACGTCCGTGCCGAACGGGCCGTCCGAGGCGGGCATGGCGTGCACCCGCTTCGGATCCAGCGGCACCGCGTCCAGCAGGGCCGCACGCGCCTGAGTGACGTTGCGCTCCGGATCGCCCTCGGGAAGGAAACGCTCGTCGCCCCACCAGAGGTCCAGCCGACCCCAGTCGACGGCGTCCCGGGCGGGGGCCGCCGCGAGCGCGGCCAGCAGGCCGTTGCCGTTGCGGCCACCCGTGAGGACCACGGACGCCGAGCCCCGGGAGGCCTGCGCGTCCACGATCTTCGTGATCAGCCGGGCCGCCGCGGCCTGCGCCATCAGCTCCTTGTCGTGGTGCACGACCAGCTGCGGAGTACTCACTTGGCCGCCGCCCTCTTCACCGGTTCCGGTGCCGTCGCTTCCTTCGCGGGTGCTTTCGCAGCGGTTTCGACGGGAGCCGGGAGAGCGGCTCGTCCGGCCGGTTCTCCTTTGGCCGGCGCTCCCTCCCCGCCCTGCGACTCCTTGGCCTGCGACTCCCCGGCCTGCGACTCCTTGGCCGGCGACTCCTCGGCCCTGGCCACGGCGGCCTCGGCCAGGGCGACGGCCTGCGCAGCCTTGGCGATCGCGGCCTCGACGCCCCGAACCGCCGGAGCCGGCCCGGCGCTCAGCCGCTCCACCCCGAACCGCAGCGCCGAGGCGTACGTGTCGTCCGGGTCGAGCCGCCGCAGCTCCTCCGCGATCAGCTCGGCCGTCTCCCGCCGCTTCAGCGCCACCGCACGGTCCGGCTGGCCCTGGATGGAGAGGGTCGCCAGGGACCCGTCCGCCCGGTCGAGCGCTATCGGGCCGCAGTCGGTGTCCATACGGACCGCCGTCAGGCCGGGGCCCGACGACAGCGACCGCTTGACGGGGACGTCCAGCCGGTCCGCGAGCCACATCGCCAGCAGCTCACAGCTCGGGTTGAACTCCTCGCCCTCCACCTCGACGGCCTGCACCTCGCAGACCACCTGGTCCAGAGCCGCCGCCAGCATCGAGCGCCACGGCGTGATCCGGGTCCAGGACAGGTCGGTGTCGCCGGGTGTGTAGGCGTCGGCGCGGGCCGACAGCTCCCGTACCGGCTGCTCCGAGGCGTACGTGTCGGTCACCCGGCGCTGGGCCAGCGCGCCCAGCGGGTCGTTCGCCGGGTCGAGCGGCGCGTTGACCGGCCACCAGACCACCACCGGGGCGTCCGGCAGCAGCAGCGGCAGGACGACCGACTGGGCGTGGTCGGACACCTCGCCGTACAGCCGCAGGACGACCGTCTCGCCGGTGCCCGCCTCCGCGCCCACCCGCACCTCGGCATCCAGCCGGGACTGCGTGCGGTCGCGGGGCGAGCGCGAGACGCGCTTGATGACCACGAGCGTGCGCGAGGGGTGCTCGCGCGAGGCGTCGTTGGCGGCCCTCAGAGCGTCGTAGGCGTTCTCCTCGTCCGTGACGATGACCAGCGTGAGCACCATGCCCACGGCCGGCGTGCCGATGGCCCGGCGGCCCTGCACCAGCGCCTTGTTGATCTTGCTGGCAGTGGTGTCCGTGAGGTCTATCTTCATGGCCGGCGCCAGCTCCGTCCGTCTCGCTCGAGCATTTCGTCCGCCTCGACGGGGCCCCAGGTACCGGACGGGTACTGGGCCGGCTTGCCGTTCTTGTCCCAGTACTCCTCGATCGGGTCGAGGATCTTCCAGGACAGCTCGACCTCCTCGGTGCGCGGGAAGAGGTTCGAGTCACCCAGGAGAACGTCCAGGATCAGACGCTCGTACGCCTCCGGGCTCGACTCCGTGAAGGACTCGCCGTACGCGAAGTCCATCGACACGTCGCGGATCTCCATCGACGTGCCCGGCACCTTCGAGCCGAAGCGGACCGTGACGCCCTCGTCCGGCTGGACGCGGATCACGATCGCGTTCTGGCCGAGCTCCTCGGTGGCCGTCGTGTCGAAGGGGGAGTGCGGCGCGCGCTGGAAGACGACCGCGATCTCGGTGACGCGGCGGCCCAGGCGCTTGCCGGTGCGCAGGTAGAAGGGGACACCCGCCCAGCGGCGGTTGTCGATCCCCACCTTGATCGCGGCGTAGGTGTCCGTCTTGGACTTGGCGTCGATGCCCTCCTCCTGGAGGTACCCGACCGCCTTCTCGCCGCCCTGCCAGCCGGCCGCGTACTGCCCGAACACCGTGTCGCGGCCCAGGTCCTTCGGCAGCCGTACGGCACCGAGCACCTTGGTCTTCTCGGCCGCCAGCGCGTCCGCGTCGAAGGAGGCGGGCTCCTCCATCGCGGTCAGTGCCAGGAGCTGGAGCAGGTGGTTCTGGATGACGTCACGGGCGGCGCCGATGCCGTCGTAGTAGCCGGCGCGACCGCCGATGCCGATGTCCTCGGCCATGGTGATCTGCACGTGGTCCACGAAGGACCGGTTCCAGATCGGCTCGAACATCGTGTTGGCGAACCGCAGCGCCAGGATGTTCTGGACGGTCTCCTTGCCCAGGTAGTGGTCGATGCGGAAGACCTGGTCCGGGGCGAAGACCTCGTGGACGACCTTGTTGAGCTCCTCGGCCGACGCAAGGTCGTGTCCGAAGGGCTTCTCGATGACCGCTCGCCGCCAGGAGCTGCTCGTCTGCTCGGCGAGGCCGTGCTTCTTCAGCTGCTGGATGACCACCGGGAAGGAGCGCGGCGGCACCGAGAGGTAGAAGGCGAAGTTGCCGCCCGTGCCCTGGGCCTTGTCCAGCTCCTCGATGGTGCCGCGCAGCCGCTCGAAGGCGGCGTCGTCGTCGAAGGTGCCCTGCACGAAGCGCATGCCCTGGATGAGCTGCTGCCAGACCTCCTCACGGAAGGGGGTGCGGGCATGCTCCTTGACGGCGTCGTGGACCTCCTGCGCGAAGTCCTCGTTGGCCCACTCGCGGCGGGCGAAGCCCACCAGCGAGAAACCCGGCGGCAGCAGACCCCGGTTGGCGAGGTCGTAAACGGCCGGCATCAGCTTCTTACGTGACAAATCGCCCGTAACGCCGAAGATCACCAGGCCCGACGGCCCCGCGATACGCGGGAGCCGTCGGTCGGCGGCGTCACGAAGCGGGTTCGCTTCAGTGACGGTGAAGGGTGGCAAGGGATCAGCCCTCCGAGGGGGCGAGGCGCTCGAGCTCTGCCTCGGTCGACTTGAGCAGGTCGTTCCAGGACGCCTCGAACTTCTCGACGCCCTCGTCCTCCAGCAGCTGCACGACGTCGTCGTACGAGATGCCGAGGCGCTCGACGGCGTCCAGCTCGGCGCGGGCCTGCTGGTAGGTGCCTGCGATGGTGTTGCCGGTGATCGAGCCGCTCTCCTCGGTCGCCTGCAGGGTGGCCTCCGGCATGGTGTTGACCGTGTTCGGCGCGACCAGGTCGTCGACGTACAGGGTGGCCTTGTAGGCCTTGTCCTTCACACCGGTGGAGGCCCACAGCGGACGCTGCTTGTTGGCGCCCGCGTTCTCCAGCGTGCTCCAGCGGTCGGAGGAGAAGACCTCCTCGTACGCCTCGTAGGCGAGGCGCGCGTTGGCCACGCCCGCCTTGCCGCGCGCGGCCTTGGCCTCGTCGGTGCCGAGCGCGTCGATCCGCTTGTCGATCTCGGTGTCCACGCGGGACACGAAGAACGACGCCACCGACCGGATCTTGGACAGGTCCAGGCCCTTGGCCTTGGCCTTCTCCAGACCGGCGAGGTAGGCGTCCATGACCTCGCGGTAGCGCTCCAGCGAGAAGATCAGCGTGACGTTGACGCTGATGCCGCGGCCGATGACCTCGGTGATCGCCGGGAGGCCCGCCTTGGTGGCCGGGATCTTGATGAGCGTGTTGGGGCGGTCGACCAGCCAGGCCAGCTGCTTGGCCTCGGCGACGGTCGCGCGGGTGTTGTGGGCCAGGCGCGGGTCGACCTCGATGGAGACCCGGCCGTCCTGGCCGCCGGTGGCGTCGAAGACCGGGCGCAGGATGTCGGCGGCGTCGCGGACGTCCGCCGTCGTGATCATGCGTACGGCCTCTTCGACGGTGACCTTGCGGGCGGCGAGGTCGGCGAGCTGCTGCTCGTAGCCGTCACCGCTGCTGATCGCCTTCTGGAAGATCGTCGGGTTGGTGGTGACACCCACGACGTGCTGCTGGTCGATCAGCTCGGCCAGGTTGCCGGACGTGATGCGCTGGCGCGACAGGTCGTCCAGCCAGATCGCGACGCCTTCCTCGGAGAGGCGCTTGAGTGCGTCTGTCATGGAAAATCAAACTCCTACGTCTCGTATATGAGCGTCAGCGCTGGGCCGCGGCGAGGGATTCCCGCGCGACGGCCGCCACGTTCTCGGCAGTGAAGCCGTACTCCCGGAAAAGGACCTTGCCGTCGGCCGAAGCACCGAAGTGCTCCAGGGAAACGATGCGACCCGCGTCCCCGACGTACTTGTGCCAGGTGAGACCGATGCCGGCCTCCACCGCGACCCGCGCCCTGACGGCCGGCGGAAGAACGCTGTCCCGGTACCCCTGGTCCTGCTCCTCGAACCACTCCACGGACGGCATGGACACGACTCGCGTCGGCACCCCGTCCGCCTGCAGCTGCTCGCGTGCCTCGACGGCGACGTGCACCTCGGAGCCGGTGGCGATGAGGACGACCTGCGGCTCGCCGCCGTCGGCCTCGAACAGCACGTAACCGCCGCGCGCGGCGTCCTCGTCGGCCTCGTAGGTCGGCACGCCCTGGCGGGTCAGCGCCAGCCCGTGCGGGGCACCCTTGCCGAACTCCTTGGTGTAGCGCTTGAGGATCTCGCGCCAGGCGATCGCGGTCTCGTTGGCGTCGGCGGGCCGCACGACATTGAGACCGGGGATGGCGCGCAGGGACGCCAGGTGCTCGATCGGCTGGTGGGTGGGGCCGTCCTCACCGAGACCGATGGAGTCGTGCGTCCACACGTACGTCACCGGCAGGTGCATCAGGGCCGACAGACGTACGGCGTTGCGCATGTAGTCGGAGAACACGAGGAACGTGCCGCCGTAGATACGGGTGTTGCCGTGCAGCGCGATGCCGTTCATCTCCGCGGCCATGGAGTGCTCGCGGATGCCGAAGTGGATCGTGCGGCCGTACGGGTCCGCCTCCGGGAGCGGGTTGTCCGCCGGGAGGAACGACGACGTCTTGTCGATCGTCGTGTTGTTGGAGCCGGCCAGGTCGGCCGAGCCGCCCCACAGTTCCGGGATGACCGCGCCGAGGGCCTGGAGCACCTTGCCGGACGCGGCACGCGTGGCGACGCCCTTGCCGGGCTCGAAGACCGGGAGCTTCTCCTCCCAGCCGGTGGGCAGCTCGCCCGCGGCGATGCGGTCGAACTCGGCGGCGCGCTCGGCGTTGTTGTCCCGCCACTGCTGGAAGGACTTCTCCCACACGGCACGGGCCGCCTGGCCGCGCTCCAGGGCACCCCGGGTGTGGGCGATGACCTCGTCGGAGACCTCGAAGGACTGCTCCGGGTCGAAGCCGAGGACGCGCTTGGTGGCCGCGACCTCGTCGTCGCCGAGCGCCGAGCCGTGGGCGGCCTCGGTGTTCTGGGCGTTCGGGGCCGGCCAGGCGATGATCGAGCGCATCGCGATGAAGGACGGCTTGTCCGTCACCTTCTTCGCTTCCTCGATCGCGTCGTAGATGGCGTGCGGGTCGAGGTCGCCGTCCGGCTGCGGGGCGACGCGCTGGACGTGCCAGCCGTACGCCTCGTACCGCTTGACGGTGTCCTCGGAGACGGCCGTCTCGGTGTCGCCCTCGATCGAGATGTGGTTGTCGTCCCACAGCAGGATCAGGTTGCCGAGCTTCTGGTGGCCGGCCATCGAGGAGGCCTCGGCGGAGATGCCCTCCTGGAGGCAGCCGTCACCGGCGATGGCGTAGACGAAGTGGTCGAACGGAGAGGTGCCCTCGGGGGCCTCCGGGTCGAACAGACCGCGCTCGTAGCGGGCCGCCATCGCCATGCCGACGGCGTTGGCGACACCCTGACCCAGCGGGCCGGTCGTCGTCTCGACGCCCGTGGTGTGGCCGTACTCCGGGTGACCGGGGGTCTTCGAACCCCAGGTCCGGAACGCCTTCAGGTCGTCCAGCTCCAGGCCGAAGCCGGCCAGGTACAGCTGGGTGTAGAGGGTCAGGGACGAGTGGCCCGCGGACAGCACGAAGCGGTCGCGCCCGACCCAGTCGGCGTCCGCCGGGTCGTGCCGCATCACCTTCTGGAAGAGGGTGTAGGCGGCAGGTGCCAGGCTCATCGCCGTACCCGGATGGCCGTTTCCGACCTTCTGTACGGCATCGGCGGCCAGGACGCGGGCGGTGTCGACGGCCCGCTGGTCCAGCTCGGTCCACTCGAGGTCTGTGGTGGTCGGCTTGGTGCTCACCCTGGGTCAGGGCTCCTCTCCACATGTCGGATGCCGGTGTTTCGGGCATGCGCCCACCGGCTGCCGGCGTTCTCTGCGTCGGCCGGCCGTTGTCGAGCCTACCCCTGGAAGTACGTGCGTTTTTTCGAGTCATTCCAGACTGCCGGGAGTCGCCGGGATGCGCCTCCCGACTGGCTCGTTCCGCGTTCGGCAAGTGAATACGCAGGCGCTCATCCGGGTGCTCAATCGAGCTTCCGTGCGCCCGTCGGACCGCCCTCTCCAACACGACCCCACCCCCGCGAATGTCCGGGTCTGGGCAACGTCTACAGTGGCGTGGTACGCGCGAGCCTTTACCGGGACTTCACACGGGGAGGCTTGCTGGGATGTCTCTGTCAGGGGTGTGCGTGACGGCCGTTGAATCCCGTCCAGCGGATGGGGGCACCGCCCATGCCATTAAGGCTATGGGGGATATCGGGACGAGCCAGAGCCCGAGCCGGCGGCCGATCGGGGCCCGGGTCAAGGCGTTCGTGGCGCTTACCAAGCCGCGGATCATCGAGCTGCTGCTGATCACCACCGTTCCGGTGATGTTCCTGGCCGAGCAGGGTGTGCCCGACCTCGGTCTGGTGCTGCTCACCTGCATCGGCGGCTACCTCTCCGCCGGTGGCGCCAACGCGCTGAACATGTACATCGACCGTGACATCGACGCGCTCATGGACCGCACCTCGCAGCGCCCGCTGGTCACCGGGATGGTCAGTCCGCGCGAGTGCCTTGCCTTCGGCATCACGCTGGCGGTGGTCTCCACGCTCCTGTTCGGCCTCACCGTCAACTGGCTGTCGGCCTGGCTCTCCCTCGGCGCACTCCTCTTCTACGTCGTCGTCTACACGATGATCCTCAAGCGCCGTACCTCGCAGAACATCGTGTGGGGCGGCATCGCGGGCTGCATGCCGGTGCTGATCGGCTGGACGGCCGTCACGAACTCCCTCACCTGGGCGCCGCTCATCCTGTTCCTGGTGATCTTCTTCTGGACGCCGCCGCACTACTGGCCGCTGTCCATGAAGGTGAAGGACGACTACGCGCGCGTGGGCGTGCCCATGCTGCCCGTCATCGCCTCGAACAAGGTCGTCGCCAAGCAGATCGTCATCTACAGCTGGGTGATGGTCGCGGTGTCCCTCCTGCTGACGCCGCTCGGTTACACCGGCTGGTTCTACACCGCGGTCGCACTGGCCGCCGGCGGCTGGTGGCTGTGGGAGGCGCACGCGCTGCAGAACCGCGCGAAGGCTGAGGTGACGGGCGGCAAGCTGAAGGAAATGCGCCTGTTCCACTGGTCGATCACGTATGTCTCGCTGCTGTTCGTGGCGGTGGCCGTGGACCCGTTCCTGCGCTGACGCACGTCACAGTGCCCGGCCCTCGCCAGCTGATCTACTCGTGAGTAGCATCCTGGACATGGCAGACACGCAGCAGGTTGATCAGAAGGCCGAGCGCAGGGTGGCCAAGCTGGCCAAGCAGATCAGCGCCTTCGCGAAGTCCCACGGCGGCACCGAGGCCCAGGTCGCGTACATCGGCGAGCGGGGCGCCCGCATCGTGCTCGTCGGCGAGGACGGCGGCTGGGGAGACCTGGTGGCACCGTCGTTCGAGATCGCCGAGAAGGCTGTGGAGAAGGCCGGCGTCACCCGCCACGAGGCCTTCGACGGCGAATTCGCGGCGAAGGTGAAGACGGGCGAGTACGAGTGGAAGAGGATGGCCGGCATCCAAGTCGGCGGCTGATCCACGCCCCTTTCTTCTTACGCAACACCAAGTCACCGTTCACCCGTTAGGACCTGTAGAGACAGCGCAGCGTCCACCCACGGGGAGTCCGGATGATCGAAACGCCATCCCTCGTGGACCAGTACTGCCATGGCGTACTGCGAACGGAGCTGGGCCTCGGCACCTTCGAGGCCCAGTTGGCCCGCACCGAGGGCCCACCGGCGCCCGGCACCACGCTCTTCGACACCCAGACCGGTTTCGCCGTACGCCGCTGGTGCCCGCCCCTCCTCGGTCTGGAGCCGCACTGCTTACCCGCCCGCTATCTCGCCCGGCGCCGTGAACTCGGCGTACTGGAGGCGGGCCGGCGCCTGCTGCGGGGCAGCGGCATCACGACGTATCTGATCGACACCGGCCTGCCCGGCGACCTCACCGGCCCTCCGGAGATGGCGTCCGCCGCATCCGCCGAGGCCCGTGAGATCGTGCGCCTCGAACTCCTCGCCGAACAGGTCGCCGACACCTCCGGCACGGTCGAGTCCTTCCTCGCCAACCTCGCCGAGTCGGTGCACGGCGCGGCGGCGAACGCGGTGGCCTTCACCTCCGTGGCGGGCGTCCGGCACGGCCTCGCGCTCGCGCCCGAACCGCCGGGGCCGGGGGAGGTGCGGGGCGCCGCCGGGCGCTGGCTGGCGGCGCGCAGGGTCGGCGGCGAGCTGAGCGACCCCGTGCTGCTGCGGCACCTGCTGTGGATCGCGGTGGCGTCGGGGCTGCCGCTGCAACTGCACGCGGGGCTGGGGGAGCCGGGGCTGCGCATCGACCGCACGGACCCGGTGCTGCTGACGGACTTCGTCCGTGCGACGGCCGGTCTCGGCACGGACCTGGTCCTGCTGCACGGCTACCCGTACCACCGCCACGCCGCCCATCTGGCCGGTGTCTTCCCGCATGTCTACGCCGACTCGGGCGCCGCACTCATCCGCACCGGCGCCCGCGCGGCCACGATCCTCGCCGAGATCCTGGAACTGGCCCCCTTCGGCAAGATCCTCTTCTCCAGCGGTGCCCAGGGCCTGCCCGAGCTGCATGTCGTCGGAGCCCGCCTGTTCCGCGAGGCCCTCGCCAGGGTGCTCGGCGGCTGGGTCGCGGAGGGGGCGTGGTCCCTGGGGGACGCGCAACGGGTGGCGGGGATGGTGGCGGCGGGGAACGCCCGGCGGGTGTACGCACTGGAGTGAGCCGTACAGACTGGGCGGATGCCGACCGATGCCTTACTCGACCGCTTTCTCGCCGAGCTGGCGACGACTCTCGCTCCCGCCGCTCCCGTCGCCGTCTGGGCGCACGGCTCACTCGCCGGCGGTGACTACCAGGAGGGCCGCAGCGATCTGGACATGATCGCCGTCGTGAACGGCCCGCTCACGCCCCGCACCGTCTGGCAGGTGGCGAAGGTCCACGCCCGGCTGCGGTCCGAGCCGCTTGCCCGGCTGCTGCACTGCACGTACCTGACACCGGACACGGCGGACGACGCCGACCGACGCCACCTCACCTGGGCGCACGAGCAGTTGTTCAAACGGACGGTGACCCCGGTGACCCGGCGTGAGCTGCAAACCTTCGGCCGAGTGCTGTACGGGAAGGCGCCCGCCGGGCTGCTGCCGCCGGTGCCGGACCGGGAGCTCGGCGAGTTCGTCGTACGGGACCAGCGGGACTTCTGGCGGTCGGCGGTCGACAACACCTCGCTGTGGACGAAGGACGTGTGGGTCGACCTGGGGGTGATCACCTACGCCCGCGCGAGCGTCACCCTGCGCGACGGCCGGCTGATCTCCAAGCGCGAGGCCCTGGACCTGCTGCCCGGCCTCGGAGCGCCCGCCGAAGTCGTCGAGGACATCCGCAGGCGCCGCTACGACCGTTCCGTGCCCCCGACGCCGACCGGGGAGTGGGCGACGCACAGGGCCGGCCTGACCCGGAGCTACCTGGGCCCCGCGATCGACGAGTTGGTGACGACGTACAGCTGACTCACGCGCGCGTGCCGACCGTCGGCTCGGCCGCCGGAGACGGGAGCCCGATCTCGTCGTACGGTCGTTCCCGCAGGGCCAGCGCCACCCGCACGACCGCGATCCAGGTCACGGCCGAGCCGAGCATGTGCAGGCCCACCAGGATCTCCGGGAGGTCCGTGAAGTACTGGACATAGCCGATGACGCCCTGGGCGAGGAGGACCAGGAAGAGGTCGCGGGTGCGGTTCAGGGGGCCCTTTGGGGCGTCGACCGCCTTGAGGACGAACCACAGGGCGAAGGTCAGCGTGACCACGATCCAGGCCAGCACGGCGTGCAGCTTGGTGACGTTCTCCCAGTCGAGCGGCATCCGCTCGACCTCGCTGGAGTCGCCCGCGTGCGGACCGGCACCGGTGACCACCGTGCCGACCAGGATCAGCAGCACCGAGGCCCCGACCAGGACCCACACCAGCTGCTGCACCGCCTTGCCGACCAGCGGACGCGGCGCCGCGTCGCCCTCCCGGGTGCGCTGCCACATCACCGTGGCGACCGCGATCAGGGCGGACGTCGCCACGAAGTGGGCCGCGACCGTGTACGGGTTGAGGCCGACCAGCACGACGATGCCGCCGAGCACCGCGTTGCTCATCACGATCCAGAACTGCGCCCACCCCAGCCGGGTCAGGCCACGCCGGTGCGGCTTCTCGGAGCGCGCGGCGATGATCGCCCAGCCGACCGCGGCGCACAGCACGTACGTCAGCATGCGGTTGCCGAACTCGATGGCGCCGTGCAGGCCCATCTCGCTGGTGGCGGTGAGCGAGTCGTCGGTGCACTTGGGCCAGGTCGGGCAGCCGAGCCCGGATCCGGTGAGGCGTACCGCACCGCCGGTGACCACGATGAGCACCGACATCACGAGGGCGGCGAGTGCCGCCCGTCGGACCGTCCTCGGGGTCGGGGTCCAGCGTGCGGCGATGAAGGCGAGGGGGTTGCGCACGGCCGCTACGGCGTCGGCGCGGGTCAGCTTTGGCACGCGCCCTATCGTAGGCGGCCGCTTGTGCACGGTTTCACGAGGGTCCCGCTCGCCAAGCGGACCGGGTTACTCCCAGCGGAAGAACTTCCCCGCCGCCGCCAGCCCGACGACCGCCCACACGGCCAGAATCCCCAGGTCACCCCACGGCATCCCGGCCCCGTGCTGGAGCACGTCCCGCAGCCCGTCCGACAGTGCCGAGATCGGCAGCAGCCCCAGCACGTCCTGCGCACCCGCCGGGAACTTGTCCAGCGGCACGATCACCCCGCCGCCGACGAGCAGCAGCAGGAAGACCAGGTTGGCGGCGGCCAGGGTGGCCTCGGCCTTGAGCGTGCCGGCCATCAGCAGTCCGAGCCCCGAGAAGGCTGCCGTCCCCAGAATCAGCAGGAGGACGACGGCTGCCGGGTTGCCCTGCGGCGACCAGCCCAGTGCGAAGGCGATCACCGTCAGCAGGGCGATCTGCAGGACCTCGGTGACCAGCACCGATACCGTCTTCGCCGCCATCAGGGCCCAGCGGGGCAGCGGCGAGGCCGCCAGCCGCTTCAGCACGCCGTACCGGCGCTCGAAGCCCGTGGCGATGGCCTGGCCCGTGAACGCCGTCGACATCACGGCGAGCGCGAGGATGCCGGGGGCGAGGAAGTCGACGGCCTCGCCGGCGCCCGTGTCGACGATGTCCACCGAGCTGAAGAGCACCAGCAGCAGTGTGGGGATCACGACGGTCAGCAGCAGCTGCTCGCCGTTGCGCAGCAGCATCTTCGTCTCGAGCGCCGCCTGGGCCGCGATCATGCGGGGGAGCGGGGCGGCGCCCGGCTCCGGGGTGTACGTACCCGTACCGACCGTGGTCACGAACGCAGCTCCTTGCCGGTCAGTTCCAAGAACACGTCTTCGAGGGTGTGCCGTTCCACCGAGATCTTCTCCGGCATCACCCCGTGCTGCGCACACCACGACGTCACCGTCGCGAGCAGCTGAGGGTCGACCTTGCCGACGACCCGGTACGAGCCCGGCGTCAGTTCCGCGGCCGAGCAGTCGGCGGGCAGGGCCTTGAGGAGGGAGCCCACGTCCAGGCCCGGGCGGCCGATGAAGCGGAGCGTGTTCTCGGCGCCGCCGCGGCACAGCTCCTCCGGGGAGCCCTGGGCGATGACCCGGCCCGCGTCGATGATCGCGACGTCGTCGGCGAGCTGCTCGGCCTCGTCCATGTAGTGGGTCGTGAGGATCACGGAGACGCCGTCCGCGCGCAGGTCCCGGATCAGTTCCCAGGTGGCGCGGCGGGCCTGCGGGTCGAGCCCGGCGGTCGGCTCGTCCAGGAACACCAGCTCCGGGCGGCCTACGACGGCCATGGCGAGCGCGAGCCGCTGCTGCTGGCCTCCGGAGAGGCGGCGGTACGTGGTCCGGCCGCAGCTGCCGAGGCCGAGCCGCTCGATGAGGGCGTCCACGTCCAGAGGGTGGGCGTGCAGCTTGGCGACATGGCGCAGCATCTCGTCCGCCCGTGCGCCCGAGTAGACACCGCCGGACTGGAGCATCACGCCGATGCGGGGCCGCAGCGCGCCGGACTGTCTCACCGGGTCGAGGCCCAGGACCCGCACGGAGCCGGAGTCAGGCTTCCGGTATCCCTCGCAGGTCTCGACGGTCGTCGTCTTGCCCGCGCCGTTGGGTCCGAGCACGGCGGTCACGCCCGCCTGGGCCACCAGGTCGAGGCCGTTCACCGCGGTCTTCGTGCCGTACCGCTTCACCAGGGCCTGGACTTGGACCACGGGCTCAGTTCGCATGGCTCCAGAGTCTAGGTACGCGGCCGGTAACCCGAACGGCCGGGTTCACATCTCCTCCGCGCGGGGCCGGTGAATCTCCAGCCACCGCCCCGCGTACGCCACCGCGTCCGCCACGGGGAACAGCCGTGCCTCGGCCGCGCCCACCTTTCCCCTGACGACGGGACGGTCCCGGTCGAAGTCGCGCCCCAGTTCGTCGAACCGGTCCGAGGTGATCGACACCTCGGTCACCACCTCCCAGCCCGCAGGCCCTGGCCGGCCGACCTTCACCAGCGGCGAAGGTATCCGGTACTCGGCGAGATGGAAGCTGGTGCACGTCGCGTAACCGGCGCCGAGCAGCAGCACACGCGCCTGGAGCGCCTCCAGCCGGGCCAGCGGGCTGCGCTCGCCGAGCCGGCAGTCGAGGGCGTGGCCCTCGGTGATCCGCGCCGCGCGCGGGCCGACGGCGGCGAAGGACGTCTGCGGATGCGCGCTGCGCAGGGCACCCGGCCAGGTCCGTACGGTCTCCGGGATCACGCCCACCCCGAGCGCGGGCGTGACCAGGGGGTCGTAGGCGGGCATGGTCGCCCGGATCGTGTCCCACCACTCCTCGGGCACCGGCGGGTTGCTCCACACCGCCGGGTCCGAGAGATCACCGGACTGGGTGGGGACGACCAGGGTGCCGTCCGGACCGAGTGCGTCGAGCAGTCCCTGGACGACCGCGACGGCGCCTCCGCAGACCCAGCCGAGGGAGCTGAGCGAGGAGTGCACGAGGAGGGTTTCACCGGTTTGGACGCCCAGCTCGCGAAGTTGTGCCGCGAGGGTGTCCCGAGTGACAAGAGGGCCGGTCGGAGGGGGTGTCGACATGTTTCGGGAGTGTCCCGCAGGGAGCCTCGTGACGCCAGCGATTTGATCGATCAATGATCGTTTCCGCAGGTCAGATTAGGTATGCCTAAGTGACGCAGGGCACCCGCGAGGTCTCCGGGCGTGGCTTGCCTGCCTCTGAGGAATTACGCAACAATGGCGTTGTGAAAAACGTCGGCGAGGCTCGGGAGGCCCCCATGGGAACTCCTCAGGAGGAGCTCGCGACCGGGGAGCGCTCCACGCGCAACCGGGTCGCGCGATCCATCCTGGACCACGGGCCGTCGACCGTCGCCGAGCTTGCCGGCCGGCTGGGACTCACCCAGGCCGCCGTACGCAGGCATCTGGACGCGCTGGTCGCGGACGATGTCGTGGAGGCCCGGGAACAGCGGGTGTACGGCACGCGCACGCGTGGCCGTCCCGCCAAGGTCTTCGCGCTCACCGACTGCGGCCGCGACGCCTTCGACCAGTCGTACGACAAGCTCGCCGTGGACGCCCTGAAGTGGATCGCCGAGCGCGAGGGCGGGAGCGAGGCGGTCGCCGCCTTTGCCCGCGCCCGGATCGCCGCCCAGGCGAGCGCGTACCGCAAGGCGGTCGAGGCGGCCACCCCGGACAAGCGCACCGAAGCCCTGGCCAAGGCCCTGAGCGCAGACGGGTACGCTGCAACGGCGCGCAGCGCACCCCTCCCTCAAAAAGGCGAGCAGCTCTGCCAGCACCACTGTCCGGTGGCCCATGTCGCGGAGCAGTTCCCCCAGCTGTGCGAGGCGGAGACGGAGATCTTCGCCGAGCTGCTCGGAACGCACGTCCAGCGACTGGCGACCATCGCGCACGGCGACGGCGTCTGCACGACGTTCATCCCAAAGATTTCCCACACCACCGATAACGCACCTGCAAGCACGGCCGGGAGGAACCCCGCATGACTCTCCCCATCGAGGAGACTGCCCACCCTGAGCTCGAGGGTCTGGGCAAGTACGAATACGGCTGGGCCGACTCCGACGAAGCCGGCGCCTCTGCGAAGCGTGGTCTGAGCGAGGACGTCGTCCGTGACATCTCCGGGAAGAAGAACGAGCCGGACTGGATGACCAAGCTCCGTCTCAAGGGTCTGCGGCTGTTCGACAAGAAGCCCATGCCGAACTGGGGCTCGGACCTCTCCGGCATCGACTTCGACAACATCAAGTACTTCGTGCGTTCCACGGAGAAGCAGGCGGAGTCCTGGGAGGACCTGCCCGAGGACATCAAGAACACGTACGACAAGCTCGGCATCCCCGAGGCGGAGAAGCAGCGCCTCGTCGCCGGTGTCGCGGCCCAGTACGAGTCCGAGGTCGTCTACCACCAGATCCGCGAGGACCTGGAGGAGCAGGGCGTCATCTTCCTGGACACCGACACGGCCCTGAAGGAGCACCCGGAGCTCTTCAAGGAGTACTTCGGCACCGTCATCCCGGTCGGCGACAACAAGTTCGCGTCGCTGAACACCGCCGTGTGGTCGGGCGGCTCCTTCATCTACGTGCCGCCGGGCGTCCACGTGGAGATCCCGCTCCAGGCCTACTTCCGCATCAACACGGAGAACATGGGCCAGTTCGAGCGGACCCTGATCATCGTCGACGAGGGTGCCTACGTGCACTACGTCGAGGGTTGCACGGCCCCGATCTACAAGTCGGACTCGCTGCACTCCGCGGTCGTCGAGATCATCGTCAAGAAGAACGCCCGCTGCCGCTACACGACCATCCAGAACTGGTCGAACAACGTCTACAACCTGGTCACCAAGCGCGCCGTCGCCTACGAGGGCGCGACCATGGAGTGGATCGACGGCAACATCGGCTCCAAGGTGACGATGAAGTACCCGGCCGTCTACCTGATGGGCGAGCACGCCAAGGGCGAGACCCTGTCCATCGCCTTCGCGGGCGAGGGGCAGCACCAGGACGCCGGCTCCAAGATGGTCCACATGGCGCCGAACACCTCCTCCAACATCGTGTCGAAGTCCGTCGCGCGCGGTGGCGGCCGTACCTCGTACCGCGGTCTGGTCGAGATCGGTGAGGGCGCCCACGGCTCGAAGTCCAACGTGCTGTGCGACGCGCTGCTCGTCGACACGATCTCCCGCTCCGACACGTACCCCTACGTGGACGTCCGCGAGGACGACGTGTCCATGGGCCACGAGGCGACCGTCTCCAAGGTCTCCGAGGACCAGCTCTTCTACCTGATGAGCCGCGGTCTGAGCGAGTTCGAGGCGATGGCGATGATCGTGCGTGGCTTCGTCGAGCCGATCGCCAAGGAACTGCCCATGGAGTACGCCCTCGAGCTCAACCGGCTGATCGAGCTGCAGATGGAAGGCGCGGTCGGTTAAGACCGGTCTCCGGACAAGCAGCTAGCGAAATCTGACGTAGGAAAGAGAGCAGACCGACAGCCATGGCTGAGGCTCAGAACATCCCCGTGGGCTCCACCACCGCGGGCCAGATCGCGGTGGCCGCCGAGTCGACCGTCGCCACGCGCATGAGCGCGCCCCCGTCCTTCGACGTGGCGGACTTCCCGGTCCCGCACGGCCGCGAGGAGGAGTGGCGGTTCACCCCGCTGGAGCGCCTGCGCGGGCTGCACGACGGCACCGCCGTGGCGACCGGCGACGGCCTCCAGGTCACCGTCGAGGCCCCCGAGGGCGTCACCGTCGAGACCGTCGGCCGTGACGACGCGCGCCTCGGCAAGGCGGGCATGCCCGTGGACCGGGTCGCCGCCCAGGCGTACTCGGCGTTCGAGAAGGCCGGCGTGATCACCGTCCCCAAGGAGACGGTCCTCGCCGAGCCGATCCGCATCGCCGTGCACGGCGAGGGCGGGGTCGCCTACGGCCACCAGGTCGTGGAGCTCGGAGCCTTCGCCGAGGCCGTCGTCGTCATCGACCACACCGGTGACGCGGTGCTCGCCGCCAACGTCGACTACATCCTGGGCGACGGCGCCAAGCTCACCGTCGTCTCCGTCCAGGACTGGGACGACAAGGCCGTTCACGTGGGCCAGCACAACGCGCTGATCGGCCGGGACGCCACCTTCAAGTCGTTCGTGGTCACCTTCGGTGGCGACCTCGTACGCCTCCACCCGCGCGTCGCCTACGCTGGCACCGGCGGTGAGGCCGAGCTCTTCGGCCTCTACTTCACAGACGCCGGCCAGCACCAGGAGCACCGCCTCCTGGTCGACCACAACACCCCGCACTGCAAGTCGAACGTCGCCTACAAGGGCGCGCTCCAGGGCGAGGAAGCGCACGCGGTGTGGATCGGCGACGTGCTCATCGAGGCCAAGGCCGAGGGCACGGACACGTACGAGATGAACCGCAACCTGGTTCTGACCGACGGCGCCCGCGTCGACTCCGTGCCGAACCTGGAGATCGAGACCGGCGAGATCGTCGGCGCCGGCCACGCCTCGGCGACCGGCCGCTTCGACGACGAGCAGCTCTTCTACCTGATGGCCCGCGGCATCCCGGCCGACGAGGCCCGTCGCCTGGTCGTGCGCGGCTTCTTCGCCGAGCTCGTCCAGCAGATCGGCGTCGACGACATCGAAGAGCGCCTCCTCGTGAAGATCGACGAGGAGCTGGAGGCCACGGTCTGATGGCTTTCGTACGCGCCTGCGGGCTGAGCGAGCTGGAGGAGGACACCCCGAAGCGGGTGGAACTCGACGGCACGCCGGTCTCGGTCGTGCAGACCGAGGGGGAGGTGTTCGCGATCCACGACATCTGCTCCCACGCGAACGTCTCGCTCTCCGAGGGCGAGGTGGAGGACTGCCAGATCGAGTGCTGGCTGCACGGCTCCAGCTTCGACCTCCGCACCGGCAAGCCGTCCGGCCTTCCCGCGACGCGCCCCGTCCCCGTATACCCCGTAAAGATCGAAGGGGACGACGTGCTCGTCTCCCTCAACCAGGAGTCCTGAGGCACCCATGGCAACGCTTGAAATCCGCGACCTGCACGTCACCGTCGAGGCCGACAACGCCACGAAGGAGATCCTCAAGGGCGTCGACCTCACCGTGAAGCAGGGCGAGACGCACGCCATCATGGGCCCCAACGGCTCGGGCAAGTCGACCCTCGCCTACTCCCTCGCGGGCCACCCGAAGTACACGATCACTTCCGGCACCGTCACCCTCGACGGCGAGGACGTCCTGGAGATGTCCGTCGACGAGCGCGCCCGCGCGGGCCTGTTCCTGGCGATGCAGTACCCGGTCGAGGTCCCGGGTGTGTCCGTGTCGAACTTCCTTCGCACCTCCGCCACCGCCATCCGCGGTGAGGCCCCCAAGCTGCGCACCTGGGTGAAGGAGGTCAAGGAGACCATGGAGCGCCTGAACATGGACCCCTCCTTCGCCGAGCGCAACGTCAACGAGGGCTTCTCCGGCGGTGAGAAGAAGCGCCACGAGATCCTTCAGCTGGAGCTGCTCAAGCCGAAGGTCGCCATCCTCGACGAGACCGACTCCGGCCTGGACGTCGACGCCCTGCGCGTCGTCTCCGAGGGCGTGAACCGGGTCCGCGAGACCGGTGAGGTCGGCACGCTGCTGATCACCCACTACACGCGCATCCTGCGCTACATCAAGCCCGACCACGTGCACGTGTTCGCGAACGGCCGTATCGCCGAGTCCGGCGGAGCGGAACTCGCCGACCAGCTCGAGGCCGAGGGCTACGACAAGTACGTGAAGGGTGGCGCATCCGCGTGACACAGCTGCCGGGCCTCCTCGACACCGAGGCGCTCCGCAAGGACTTCCCGATCCTGGACCGCGTCGTCCACGACGGCAAGAAGCTCGTGTACCTGGACAACGCGGCGACCTCGCAGACGCCGCGCCAGGTGCTCGACGTGCTCTCCGAGTACTACGAGCAGCACAACGCCAACGTCCACCGTGGCGTGCACGTCCTCGCCGAGGAGGCCACGGCGCTGTACGAGGGCGCGCGCGACAAGGTCGCGGAGTTCATCAACGCGCCCAGCCGCGACGAGGTGATCTTCACCAAGAACGCCTCCGAGTCGCTGAACCTCGTGGCCAACATGCTCGGCTGGGCCGACGAGCCCTACCGGGTGGACCACGAGACCGAGATCGTCATCACGGAGATGGAGCACCACTCCAACATCGTGCCGTGGCAGCTGCTCGCGCAGCGCACGGGCGCGAAGCTGAAGTGGTTCGGCCTCACCGACGACGGCCGTCTCGACCTGTCCAACATCGACGAGATCATCACGGAGAAGACGAAGATCGTCTCCTTCGTGCTGGTGTCGAACATCCTGGGCACGCTCAACCCGGTCGAGGCGATAGTGCGCCGCGCGCAGGAGGTCGGCGCGCTGGTGTGCATCGACGCCTCGCAGGCCGCTCCCCACATGCCGCTGGACGTGCAGTCGCTCCAGGCCGACTTCGTGGCCTTCACCGGCCACAAGATGTGCGGCCCGACCGGCATCGGCGTCCTGTGGGGCCGCCAGGAGCTGCTGGAGGACCTGCCTCCGTTCCTCGGCGGCGGCGAGATGATCGAGACCGTGTCGATGCACTCGTCGACGTACGCTCCCGCCCCGCACAAGTTCGAGGCGGGCACGCCCCCGATCTCCCAGGCGATCGGTCTCGGCGCGGCGATCGACTACCTCAACTCGATCGGCATGGACAAGATCCTCGCCCACGAGCATGCGCTCACCGAGTACGCGGTGAAGCGGTTCGCGGAGGTTCCGGACCTCCGGATCATCGGCCCCACCACGGCCGAGGACCGGGGCGCCGCGATCTCCTTCACGCTCGGCGACATCCACCCGCACGACGTGGGCCAGGTCCTCGACGAGCAGGGCATCGCGGTCCGGGTCGGCCACCACTGCGCCCGCCCGGTGTGCCTGCGGTACGGAATTCCTGCGACCACGCGAGCGTCGTTCTATCTGTACTCCACGCCGGCCGAGATCGATGCTCTGGTGGACGGCCTGGAGCACGTCCGGAACTTCTTCGGCTGACGGGACGAGCGATCGCATGAAGCTGGATTCGATGTACCAGGAAGTCATCCTGGACCACTACAAGAACCCGCACGGGCGGGGCTTGCGGGATGGCGACGCCGAGGTGCACCACGTCAACCCGACGTGCGGCGATGAGATCACCCTGCGCGTGAAGTACGACGGCACGAAGATCGAGGACGTCTCGTACGAGGGCCAGGGCTGTTCCATCAGCCAGGCGAGCGCGTCCGTACTGAACGAACTCCTCGTCGGCAAGGACCTCTCCGACGCGCAGAAGATCCAGGAGACCTTCCTGGAGCTGATGCAGTCCAAGGGGAAGCTCGAGCCCGACGACGCGATGGAGGAGGTTCTGGAGGACGCGGTCGCGTTCTCCGGAGTCTCCAAGTACCCCGCCCGGGTCAAGTGCGCCCTCCTGAGCTGGATGGCGTGGAAGGACGCGACGGCCCAGGCGCTGGGCGACGCCGACGCCGAAAGGAAGACGGCATGAGTGACACCGTGGAGATGAAGCCGGCCTCGGAGGAAGAGGTCCGTGAGGCGCTGTACGACGTCGTCGACCCCGAGCTGGGTATCGACGTCGTCAATCTCGGCCTCATCTACGGCATCCACATCGACGACGCGAACATCGCGACGCTCGACATGACCCTGACCTCGGCGGCGTGCCCGCTGACGGACGTCATCGAGGACCAGGCCAAGTCCGCCACGGACGGCCTCGTCAACGAGCTGCGCATCAACTGGGTCTGGATGCCGCCGTGGGGGCCGGACAAGATCACGGATGATGGGCGGGAGCAGCTTCGGGCGCTCGGGTTCAACGTCTGATCCAGGGTTCGAGGCTCCCCACTCACGGACAAAGCGGCGGCACCTTCCGGGTGCCGCCGCTTTCCCGTGCTCGTACTCGGGCTTGGCTCAGGTCAGCCCGCCGACCATCCGGAACGACGAGTCCGCCAGGTACAGGGAGCTGTACTCGAAGCGTTCGAGGCGGACGACGAAGTTCTTGTGGCGGAGGAAGTAGCCCGGGTAGTTGACCGACTCCAGCATCGTCGCGCCGGAGTGGGACGAGTCGCGGGGGCAGAAGGTGGCGTCCTGCTCGAACTGGGCGGAGCCGTCGTGGCGTTCGGCGCGCAGCACGAAGTTGCGGTGGCGCAGGTAGGCGCCGTCGTGCGTGGCGAAGGAGTAGCAGGAGCTGTCGGCCAGGCCCCTCACCTGCTTGAAGGTGGAGCCCTCGCGGGATTCGGAACCGCGGACCGGGTCCAGGGCCACGTAACCGCTGCTCACGTGCCAGTAGCGGTCGGGGAAGTTGACCGAGCGGAAGGAACGCCAGGTCGTGGCTGCGGGGGGCTTCGGGGCTGTTGAGGAACCGGCGCCGGGGGAGGGTGACCTGGACGGTTTCGGCGCGGGCTTGGGTGTGCCGACGTCCTGTTGGCGGGGTGCCCCGGTCGTCGCCCCGGCTGTCGACAGGCCGCCCTTGCCCTTCGGAGGAGTCTCCGAGGGTGTGGCGAAGGAGATCAGGCCGGGGGCCGTCATGGTGTCGTCGGCCGGTGCCGAGCGTGTCTGCTCGTCAGGTGCCCTCTCCATTACGACGATTGCCGTGGCGCACGCGACGATCGTCGCCACCGCCATCCCGCCCGCCAGCCACAGGCGGCGCGTCCCCGGCGCCCGGGAGGTGTCCGGAGCCCAGCCGTTCTCCCAAGGTTGGTCCTGAGACGGCCGGGACTTGTTTTCTGGCATGCGCTGTTCCCCCCAGCGGCGTCATGGGGCGACGACCGCGGCTGCGAAGGCCCGGTATGTGAACGGTAAAACACTAGTGGACCCCGTGACTGCCGAGCACCTGTTTGGAACGAGCCGTATCCAGATCGATTTCTGAGCCGGTTTCAGGGGGGTGGGCGGGGTTCGATGCGTCGCCATCCGAAACCTGATAGCTGATGTTCCGTCAATTATGACTGCCGGGTGAGCTGTTGGGTGCCGACGTGGCGCCCGACTGCCGGGCCCAGGCCCGCAACAGGGCATCATGGCCGGGCAGCACTGCAAGAGCACACACCGACAGGAGCCCCCGGATCATGGCCCACCGCGTCCCCCGTGCCCTCCGCCGCGCGTTCGCGGCCGCAGCTCTGTGCGGTGCGCTCGCCGTGGCCGCGGGCGGATGCACGTCGTCCGACGGCGGGGATGCCGACGAGCCGGGCCGCTCCACCGCCCCGACGGCGCCCGGCACCGGCGGTACGGGGAAGGTGATCCTGCCCGAGCCGGGGGTTGCCTTCGACTACCAGATCGGCGGGGCCTACCGGCCGCCCACCGGCGTACGCGCGGTCTCCCGCGACCGTGCGGCGAAGCCGGCGCCGGGGGTCTACAACATCTGTTACGTCAACGCCTTCCAGGCCCAGCCGGACACCGAGGACTGGTGGGAGGACCGCCATCCCGACCTCCTCCTGCGCGACGCCGACGACTCACTGGTCGTCGACCGGGACTGGGACGAGGCCGTTCTGGACATCTCGACACCCGCCAAGCGCCAACGGCTCGCCGATGTCGTGGGGGAGTGGATCGACGGCTGCGCCGCCGCCGGGTTCCAGGCGGTCGAGGCCGACAACCTCGACTCGCACGAGCGGTCCGACGGTCTGCTGACCGCCGACGACAACGTGGCCTTCGGCAAGTTGATCGCCGCCCGGGCCCACGCCGCCGGCCTGGCGATCGGCCAGAAGAACGCCGCCGAACTGGCCGGCCAGGGCCGCGGTATCGGCTTCGACTTCGCGGTGGCCGAGGAGTGCGGACAGTACGACGAGTGCGACGTCTACGCGGACGCGTACGACGACCGCGTCTTCGACATCGAATACCGGCAGGACGGCCTCGCCGCCGCGTGTGCGGAGTGGGGTGACAAGCTGTCGGTGGTCCTGCGCGACCTGGACGTCGTACCGGCGGGGGAGGACGCCTACCGCCGCCGCACCTGCTGACCCGGGGGTCGGCCCACTCGCCCCGGACGGCGCCTGCCCGGTCGTGGGCTCAGTGACTCAGTCGAGGACCGCGGTGGCCTCGATCTCGACCAGATGCTCGGGTACGTCCAGTGCCGCGACGCCCAGCAGCGTGGCCGGTGGTGCGGCGGTGACTCCCAGCTTGGTGGCCGCCCGGGTGATCCCCTCCATGAGCTGGGGCATCTTGTCGGGGGTCCAGTCGACGACGTGGACGTTCAGCTTCGCGACGTCGTCGAAGGAGGCGCCGGCGGCGGCCAGGGCGGTGCCGACGTTGAGGTAACACTGCTCGACCTGCGCGGCGAGGTCGCTCCCCACCGCAACGCCGTCCGCATCCCACGCGACCTGCCCGGCGACGAAGACCAGCTTCGAGCCGCTCGCGATCGACACCTGGTGGTAGGCGCCGACCTCCACCAGTCCGCTCGGGTTCACCAGAGTGATGGCCATGTCGTCCGTCCGTTCCGTCTCGTGCTCACTTGTGGTTACTCAGGAACCGTAGGAGAGTGGCCGCTGACATGGAAGAACGCACTTTTCGGTGACTGGGGAACCTCATGGGAACCAAGCAGTTCAGCGGCTCGCTGGACCAGGCGGACGTGACGCGCGCGGACTCCCTGGCCCGGGAGATCTTCTCGGATATAGCGAACAAATGGGCTCTGCTGATCATCGAGGCCCTGGGGGAGGAGACCCTGCGGTTCAGTGAGCTGCGTGGCGAGGTCGACGGGATCAGCCACAAGATGCTCACCCAGAACCTGCGCACGCTGGAGCGCAACGGCCTGGTCGAGCGCACCGTGCACCCCACGGTGCCGCCACGCGTCGAGTACACCCTCACCGAGCCGGGCCAGGCCCTGCGGGTGACCATCGACGGCATGTGCGACTGGACCCACCGGTACCTCGGGGACATCGAGACGTCCCGGCAGCAATTCGAGGCGCGGAAAGCATAGGTGTGCGGGGTCGTTATGTACGGCCGTACGCAAGGGGCCGCTTCGTTGTGTACGCTCGTACACATGGGATACCTGCTGCTCGCCGGAGCCATAGCGGCCGAGGTGGCCGCCACGACATCCATGAAGTACAGCGACGGCTTCAGCAGGCTCTGGCCGTCGCTGCTGACCGCCCTCGGATACCTCGTCTCCTTCGCGCTGCTCGCCCAGACCCTGAGGACCGTCTCCGTGGGCACGGCCTACGCGATCTGGGCGGGCGTCGGCACCGCGGCCATCGCCACCATCGGGATCCTGTTCATGGGGGAGGGGATGACGGTCGCCAAGGCCGCGGGCATCGCGCTGATCATCGCCGGCGTGGTGGTGCTGAACCTGGGAGGAGCGCACTGATGCCCCGTCGCTATGACCCCGAGCGGCGCCAGCGGATCATCGACGCGGCGATCCGGGTCGTCGGGGAGAAGGGCATCGCGGGGCTGAGCCACCGCACTGCCGCGGCCGAGGCGGACGTGCCGCTCGGCTCCACGACGTACCACTTCAAGACGCTCGACGATCTGCTGGTCGCGGCTCTTCGCCAGGCCAACGAGGGCTTCGCCAAGGTGATCGCCTCGCGCGGCGGCCTGGCGGACCCGGACACCGACCTGGCCGCCGAACTCGCCGGCTGGATGGGCGAGTGGCTCGCGGGGGACCGCACGGGCGTGGAGCTGGAGTACGAGCTCTACCTCGCCGCCCTGCGCCGCCCCGCCCTGCGCCCGGTCGCCGCCGAGTGGGCACAGGACCTCGCCGACCGACTCTCCCGGCGCACGGACGCGGTCACCGCGCGGGCGCTGGTGGCGTTGATGGACGGGATCTGTCTGCAGGTGCTGCTGACTGAGGTGCCGTATGACGAGAGGTATGCGTGTGAGGTGCTGCGGCGGGTGATTCCTGCAGGGGTCGGGTGAGTCCCGACGGGGTGTGATCTGTGGCAGGGCGCGATGGCCTGGCCGGCGGTGCGATGCCCTGGCCGGGGCCGCCGGCCGGAGCGGGACGGCCGGAGCGGCCGACCGCACCCGGCCAGGGACGGTGGCCTGGGATCGCTGCCACGGACGTCCACCAGCGGCCCGCACCCTGAGACGCCCCTCCCGTCGGTTGGCCCGGGCGGCCCCCCGCCGGTTAGGTTGCCCTCATGACCGACACGACTGCTCCTCGTACCACCGGCGCCGTGGCAGCCGGCCTTGCCACGATCGCTGCTGACGGCACTGTTCTCGACACCTGGTTCCCCGCGCCCGAGCTCGTCGCCGAGCCCGGTCCCTCCGGCAGCGAGCGGTTGTCCGCCGAGCGCGCCGTCGAGCTGATCGGCGAGGGCGCCGCGAAGGCGATCGGGCCGGATGCGCGCCGGGGCGTCGAGGTCGTCGCGGTCCGCACGGTCATCGCCTCGCTCGACGAGAAGCCGATCGACGCGCACGACGTGTACCTGCGCCTGCACCTGCTCTCCCACCGCCTGGTCAAGCCGCACGGCCTGAGCCTGGAGGGCCAGTTCGGCTTCCTCGCCAACGTCGCCTGGACCTCCCTCGGCCCGGTCGCCGTCGACGACGTCGAGAAGGTCCGCCTGAACGCCCGCGCTGAGGGCCTGCACCTCCAGGTCACCTCGATCGACAAGTTCCCGCGGATGACGGACTACGTCGCCCCCAAGGGCGTGCGCATCGCCGACGCCGACCGGGTCCGCCTGGGCGCCCACCTCTCCGAGGGCACCACCGTCATGCACGAGGGCTTCGTCAACTTCAACGCCGGCACCCTCGGCACCTCCATGGTCGAGGGCCGTATCTCCGCGGGCGTCGTGGTCGGCGACGGCTCGGACATCGGCGGCGGCGCGTCGACGATGGGCACGCTCTCCGGCGGCGGCAACGTGATCATCACCATCGGCGAGCGCTGCCTGATCGGCGCCGAGGCGGGCGTCGGCATCGCACTGGGCGACGAGTGCGTCGTCGAGGCCGGCCTGTACGTCACCGCCGGCACCCGCATCACGATGCCCGACGGCCAGATCGTCAAGGCCCGCGAACTCTCCGGCGCGTCCAACATCCTCTTCCGCCGCAACTCGGTCACCGGCACGGTCGAGGCCCGCCCGAACAACGCGGTGTGGGGCGGTCTGAACGAGATCCTGCACAGCCACAACTGATCATCGGCGGCCGTGACCTGCGGCCGTCTTACGGTCAACGTCCTTATCTGCCGCTGTGCTGTCGGTAGCGGTCGGCGTTGGTCATCGTTGAGCGCCCTTCCACGGCCCGAGGACGGCCTGGGAGGGCGCTCGCACGTCTGCTGGTCCTGTGCGCCAGGTCGCTCCAGTCCACCTGCCCGGCCGGAGGTTTCCGGGGTCCTGACCCAGGGCGACTCCTACGCATCTCGACCCGACCCGTTCACGTACGGGTTACTCCACGTGACCTCACCCCGGTCCAGGCAGATGAACAGGTCGACGCAGTTTCCGATCACACGCCGAACCGACGAGATGAGGGCCGATGGTGGGTCGAGTGAAGACGAGGGCGCGGACCAGGGTGGTAGTGCGCCTGGTGGTGGGGACGTTGGCCGCGGGGGCGGCGTGCTGGCTGCCGGCCGGGGCCGCGTATGCCGACGAGACCAACACGGGCTCGCACAACGGGCCCCGCATCGGGCTGGTCAACGTGGGGCAGGTGGACGATCCGATGGAGGATGTGCTGGAGCACTTCCTGCTCTTCGGTGACGGGTACAAGTGGGGCTGATCGCGCGCTGAGCGCATCGAGCGTGGGCGGGGCCCGTACCGCACTGGGCGGCGGTACGGGCCCCGCTCCGTGCGCGAATTGTTTTCTGCGCGTCGGCATAGCGGCAGCACCCCGCACGCGTCACAAGGAGTAGGAGAGACGGGCACCCGGTCCGTCCGGGGGAAGAGAAGGTGACGATGGATGCCGAAGCGCAGGAAAGGTTTCGGGAGTTCGTGGAGAACCGTTCGTCCGCGTTGCTGAAGACGGCTGTGCTGCTGAGCGGGGGCGACCGGCACGCCGCGGAGGACCAACTGCAGAACGCCCTGATCAAGGCGGCCGGCCGCTGGCATCGCATCGACGAGCCGGAGGCGTATGTACGCCAGATCCTGTACCGGCAGCAGATCAGCCGCTGGCGGCTGAAGTGGCCTCACCGTGAGCTGACCGTCGCCGAGCCGCCCGAGACCGTCGCGAACTCGGACGCCGCCCCCGCCGCGGAGCTGCGGCTGCTGATGCGCGGCGCGCTGGCCCGGCTGACCGCGCGTCAGCGCTCCGTGCTGGTGCTGCGCTACTTCGAGGACTTGCCGGAGGCCGACGTGGCCCGGATCCTCGGCTGTTCGGTCGGCACAGTACGGTCCACCACTCACCGCTCGCTCGCCCGGTTGCGCGCACTTGCGCCCGAGCTGGCCGCGCTGGGCCCGGCCGAGGCCGAAGCCCGGCCGCCCCATGACTTCTCGCCAGTGGAGGTGCGTCCGTGAACGTCGAGGAACTCGTGCGTGACTCCTTGCGGGAACTGGCCGGCGAACAGGCGTCGGCGAGGCCTGGATTCGCCGACCGGGTGCTGGCGGTCCGCCGCCGCCGCCGGACTCGCCGGATGACCTCCGTCGCCGTGGTCACCGCCGCCGTGGTCGGCGTTGCGGTGGCGGTGCCACTGCTGGACTCGGGGAAGAACGACGTGCGGCCCGCGGACGTCGTGGAGAAGAGCAAGGTCAACGCGCATCCGGACCAGTCACCGCCGCGCGAGTTGATCTCGGTCGGGAACACGGCGCTGGCCGCGTACTACGTCCCCAGGACCATCAAGCACTCCGCCGAGCAAGCCGAACGCGTCCGCGACTACTGGCTGCTGGACCAGAGCACGGGCCGGTACGTGAAGACCGCCAAGTGGTCGTACGTCGCCGTCGCCCCGGGCATGAAGACCGCCGCCGTGCTGGAGCGGAACCTGCCGGCCTCCCGGATCGGCCTGCTCGACCTGGTCACCGGCAAGGTCTACCGGTGGATCCCCGTCGACCACAAGGTCGCCGGACTCTCCTTCTCGCGTGACGGCTTGAAGCTGGTCGCGACGACCTACGGCGAGAACCCCGACGCGCTGGTCAGGATGGAGGGCGCCCCCGACGGCTGGGACCAGAAGCAGCCGTCCAGCCGCACCGGCTTCTACATGTTCGACGTGGTCTCCGGCAAGGGCTCCTGGAGCGAGGTGAAGCTCGACTCGAACGACGACACGGGCGGTTTCCTCAACGCGCGGCAGGACTTCGCCCTCAGCCCCGACGGCAGGCACGTCTGGGCCGGGAACCCCATGGGAGACGTCGGCAAGCAGTTCTATGACCTCAAGGGCGCCGAGGTCGCCGTACCGGCGAACCAGAAGTACCTGCAGTGGTACGTCGACGCCTGGCAGTCGCCCAGCGGCAACCTCGTCGCCGGTGACTTCGCGGGCAAGAAGTGGAAGACGTCCTCCTGGGTCATCGACGCCCGTTCCGGCGAGAAGACCGAGGTGCGGGGGCAGCAACTGCTCGCCTGGGTCGGGGACACGTCGCTGATCGCGTGGGACATGGCGAAGGACGGCAAGAACGAGTTCCACCAGCAGCTCGTGCAGGTGACCATCGGCAGCGACAAGACGGTTCCCCTGAGCGGCTTCCGCAAGGGCAACGACGGCGACGCCGGGCGCTGGGAACCGGTCTTCGCCGAGCGCTGATCAGCCGGCGGCGCACTCCTCGTACGCCGCCAGCAGCCCGTCGACCGCCTCGCGGCCGGCGGGTCGCAGCGGTGCGCGGAGCGGGCCCGCGGGCAGGCCGAGCTCATTGAGCAGGGCCTTCGCGGTGACCGCGCCGGGCAGGCCGGCCGCCATCATCAACTCGATGAGTGGCGTGGCACGTTGCTGGAGGCGGGCGGACACGGGGGTGTCGCCCGCCTCGAACGCGTCGAGAACCGCACGGAGTTGGGACGGTACGACGTTCGCGACCGTGCTGATGTAGCCGGTGCCGCCCACCGCGTACAGCGCGAGGTTGTGCTCGTCGCATCCCGCGTAGTACGCCAACTCCGTGCGGGCGAGCACCTTCTGGGTGCCGAGGAAGTCGAAGGAGCAGTCCTTCACCGCGACGATCCGGGGGTGCTCGGCGAGCCGGATGATCGTCTCCGGCTCGATCCGGGTGCCGGTGCGACCGGGGATGTCGTACAGCGCGAGGGGCAGTCCGGCCGCGTCGGCGATCTCGCGGAAGTGCGCCTCGACTGCGTCCTGCGGGGGCTTGCTGTAGTACGGCGCGACCACCAGCAGACCGTCGGCGCCCGCCTTTTCGGCCGCCAGGGCGAGTTCGACGGTGTGCCGGGTGTCGTAGGTGCCCACACCCGCGACGACCGTCGCCCGATCGCCCACCGCTTCCCGGACGGCCGTGATCAGGTCGGACTTCTCGGCGTCCGAGGTGGTCGGCGACTCGCCCGTGGTGCCGGAGAGCACGAGCCCGTCGCACCCCTCGGTCACCAGCCGGTCGGCCAGACGCTGGGCGCCGTCGAGGTCGAGGGATCCCGCCTCGGTGAAGGGCGTGATCATGGCGCAGAGGGCCCGGCCGAAGGGAGGGGCGGAGGCGTTGGCGGTCGTCATGGTAGTAGTGTCGGCACTCTCACGTCGTAGCTCCACTTAATTTTTCTACGGGATATTGGTAAGCATTGCTTTGGCGTGTGGGGGCTTGCCCTATGTCCAAAGTCGGGCGCCATGGGTCACCATGGCCGGGACGGTCACCACCCCTGGTCATGGGAGGCGTCATGAAGCTCGGCAGGGCACTCGCCACCGGAGTCGCGGAAGAGCGGCCGCAGGACCGCGACGAACAGCTCGAACTCGCCCAGGAGATCGGGGAGATCGGGGAGATCGAGGTCGCCGAGGCGTCCGCGCCCGAAGAGGTCCCGGTCGCCCGATGAGGCTGCGGCTTCCGGAGGAACGCCCGACGGAGCCGCCGACCGGATACAAGATCGCCCACCCGATGCTGTCCCAGGACGGCGCCCGGGCCGGGTTCACCGGTGTGTCGCTGGGCGGCGCGCTGCCGTACGGAGTCCTGGCCGACGCGTCCTGCGTCTACGGCCTGCGGCACCGGGCGCCGAACCGCCGCTGCGACTGCGGCTTCCACTGTGTGCACGACCGTGCGGCGGCCGAGGCGCTGCTGTGCACGGCCGAGCACCGGGCGGCCGTACTGCTGGAAGTCACCGTGCTGGGCCGCTACCTGCGCTTCGAGCGCGGCTTCCGCTACGCACGTCAGCGGGTACGCACCGCCACGGTCGGCCCGTGCGGCTGCGGTACGGTCGCCGCCGCCCTGGCCGACGCCGGCTGGGGCCGCCCCGGCTGGCGGGCACTCGCCCCGTCCTGCGCGGGCTGTCTGCGCGGCCGTACGTCCGTCTCGCTCGCGGAGTTCGCCCGGCTGGCCGGGGAGCGGCTGCGGGTGGAGGCCGGGAGAGGGGTGTCCGTCGCCTCCGTGACCGACCTCGCCGCGGCCGATGAACTGGGTGTGCCCGAACTGGCAGCCGAGGCCGCGCTGTTGCAGGCCCGCCTCGACTGGTTCCAGGCCCAGCTGGCCCGGCTGGGCGGGCGCGGACCCGACGGCGGACGGAAGGGATAGCGGGGGCGGCACCGGGTACCCGGGTGTTCCGAATCGAGAGGAGGCGGAACACCGTGACCGGGTCCACGACCCCCGAGCGGGTGCCCGACGAGCACCACTCGGTGAGCGAACTCGTAGGGCAGGCGGGCGAACAGCTCTCCCGGCTCGTACGACAGGAAGTCGCCCTCGCCAAGGAGGATCTGGCCGAGAAGGGCCGACGCGCCGGCACGGGCGGCGGGCTGCTCGGCGCGGCGGGCGCCGTCGCGTACGCCGGTCTGCTGTTCCTGGCCGCCGCGGCCACCGCCGCACTCTCGCTGACGCTGCCCGTGTGGGCCGCGGCGCTGATCGTGACGGGGGTCCTGTTCGCCCTCGCCGGTCTGCTGGCCGCGACCGGCCGCGCCCGGCTCCGGCGCGCCGTACCCCCCACTCCGGAGGAGGCCCTCGGCAGCGTCAGGGCCGATGTCGAGGAGATCAAGGAAAGGGCACACCGATGACGGACCGCAAGGCGGGGGCGACGGGCGGCGGAAAGGCCGCGCAGAAGGGTGCCGCCAAGGCCGCTGCCGCGGGGAAGTCCGCGGCGGCGAAGGCGAGCGCGGGGGCCAAGGGCCCCGAGGAACTGCGCAGCCAGATCGAGCGGACGCGCAGCGAACTCGGCGACACCGTGGCGGAGTTGGCCGGGAAGGCGGATGTGAAGGGCCGGACCTTGGCGCGCGCCGCCGATCTCAAGGACAAGGCGGGCGCGATGACCGTGCAACTGCGCAGCAGCGCGGCCCAGGCCGGGCACGTGGTGCAGGAGCGGGCCGTACGCGCCGGGCACGTCATGCAGGACCGGGCGACCCAGGCGGGGCACGTCGTGCAGGACAAGGCGACGCACGCCGGGCACACGGTGCAGGACCGGGCGACCCAGGCCGGGCACACCGTCCAGGGCAGGGCGACGCACGCGGGCCATGTGGTCGAGCACAGCGTGCCGCGCCCCGTGCGCACCGTCGTCCAGGCCGGACTGCGGAATCCGCGGCCGGTGCTGATCGCCGGCGCGGCCGTGGGCGCTGTGGTCGCCGCGCAGATATTGCGGCGCCGGCACCACGGGCACCGCTGAGAAACGCCGATCGAGGGAGACGGCGAGGCGGGGCGGGACCGGTCACCGGTCCCGCCCCGCTCTGTGTGTACTCGGGTCCCGCGCGGCGGCTGCGTGTACTCGGACCCTGCGCGGCGGCTCCGTGTACTCGGACCCCGCGCGGCCCTGCGCGTACCGGATCCCGTGCCGTCCTGTGCCATCTCGCGGACCCCGCCCTCGAACCCCCGTCCGCCAAGGGCCACTTGACCTCAAGTCCGGTTGAGGTCGAAAGGTGTTCAGTGCACGCATTGACCACCGATGCCGGAGGCCTCCATGACCCGTCGCACCGACGCCCACCCCGACCTCACCCGCCCCGAGATCGGCGCCCCCTTCTTCAGCACCTGGCGGGTCGGCACCCCCTTGCGGCAGAAGCAGGCCGTCGAGGCGATCGCCGGCACCTGGGAGCGCCGACCCTGGCCCGCCGATGGTCTGCTCGGCTACCACGTCTACACCGGGCAGGACGCCGCCACCCTCCTGCACTACTCGCAATGGCGCAGCGAGCAGGCCTACGAGGCGTTCGTGAAGACCCACCGCCAGGAGCGCAACGACGAGATCGACACCGCCGTACCGGGCATCGAGCGGCTCGGACTCGGCCGGTACCGGCACTACCGCAGCGGCACGCGCGAGGGCGACACCCGCGTCCCCGGCTGCGTCGTGATCGTCGACATCGAGTTCGAGGGACCCGACCCCGACCGGCAGCGCGCCTGGGTCGACGCCGTCTTCGAGGCGCTGGAGAGCGAGCCGACGCCCCATCCCGGGGGCATCTCCGCCCACTTCCACCTGAGCACCGACGGCACCCGCGTCCTCAACTACGCCGAGTGGGAGAGCGCCGCGGACCACATCGCCGCCCTCGCCGCCCCGGGCGACGGCATCGGCTCGGCGACCGAGTTGTGGCACCGCGTCCAGACCTGGCCGGGGCTGAAGAGCAGCACGGTCAGCCGGTACGACCACGCCGTCGGCCTCGTCCCCGACTGACGCCGCAGGGGTCGCCGTACAAGGTCCAGCAGGGTCGATGAGGCCGACGAGAGCCGCCTCACCGAAAACTCCAACCGTCTGGACAAAAAAAGTTTTCGGTGAGACGGTGGATGCATGCTGGACGTCACCGTGATCGAGGACCCCGAGGCCGCAGCCGTCTCCCTGGACCCCACAAGGGCCCGGCTGCTCGCCGAGCTGGCGGCCGGCCCCGCGTCGGCCGCCATGCTGGCCGGGAAGGTCGGGCTGCCCAGGCAGAAGGTGAACTACCACCTCAAGGCACTGGAGCGGCACGGACTGGTGGAGCTGGCCGGTGAGCGCCGCAAGGGCAACGTCACCGAGCGGCTGATGCAGGCGACCGCCGCGTCGTACGTGATCTCGCCGCTCGCGCTCGCCTCCGTGCAACCGGACCCGGACCGCTTCCGCGACCAGCTCTCCGCCCGCTGGCTGCTCGCGCTCGGCGCCCGGCTCGTCCGGGACGTCGGCTCGCTGATCACCGGCGCCGCGAAGGCCCGCAAGCGGCTGGCGACGTACGCCCTGGACGGCGAGGTCCGCTTCGCCTCGGCGGCCGAACGGGCCGCGTTCATCCAGGAGTTGACAGCGGGCGTGAGCGCGCTGATCCACAAGTACGACGCGCCCGACGCGCAGGGCGGCCGCGATCACCGGATCGTGGTCGCCGTACACCCCACGGTCAAGGACCAGCCGAACCCCGCACTCGACCAGTAACCAGCAGGAGCCCGCCATGTCCAAGGAATTCGAGATCGCCCGCGAGTTCGAGGTCGACGCCACGCCGGAACAGGTGTGGGACGCGATCACCCGCAACACCGGCGGCTGGTTGTGGCCGTCCGAGCCGCCCGAGCCGCGCGTCGGCGGCAAGGGCGCGATGGGCTCCACGGTCACCGCCTGGGACCCGCCGCACCGCTACACCAACCGCACGGAGGACGTCGAGGGCATCGCCGAGCAGAGCCTCAACCAGCTCGACTACACCATCGAGCCACGCGAGGGAGGCCGCCGGGCCTGGGTGCGGTACGTGCACAGCGGCATCCTCGTCGAGGACTGGGACAACCAGTACGACGCCGCCGGCCGGCACACCGACTTCTATCTGCACACCCTGCGCCAGTACCTGACGGAGTTCGGCGGCCGACCGGTCGTCGCCTTCACGACCTTCGACGGACCCGACACGTCCAAGTCGGCGGACGCCTTCGCCGCCGTGGGCCGCGCGCTCGGCCTCGGGGAAGACACCGCCGAGGGGACGCGGGTTCAGGCACGCGGTCCCCAGGGGCGGCTCCTCGACGCCGTGGTCGACTTCCGCAATCCGTACTTCCTCGGGCTGCGCACGGACGACGCCATGATCCGCTTCTTCGGCCGCAATCACTGGGGCTACCCCGTCGGCATCTCCGTGCACGACTTCGCCCCGGGCGCCGACGCGAAGGCGGTGGAGGCCGCCTGGCAGGACTGGCTGAACGGCGTGTTCAGCCAGTCCTGAACCTCATCGGAGGTTACGGGCGGAACCGCAGCACCTGCGGGTCGTGGTCGCTGATCTGGTCGTTGAACTCCGCGTTGACGTGCACGCTGTCGTACTCGAAGTCGCAGGAGCGCCGGATCGACGGGCTGACCAGGATCTGGTCCAGCGTCTGGGCGTTGCCCTGGTAGACGTAGGAGTAACGCTCGCTCTTGGGCAGCGACTTGATCGCCGACCACAGCGCGCCGTCGTCCTCCAGCAGCTTGGTGGTGCCGGAGAACTCGAAGTCGTTGATGTCGCCGAGCGTGACGACGTCCGCGTTCTTCTGGACGGCCAGGATGTCCTTGACGAACGTGTTGACCGCACTCGCCTGGAGGTGACGCTGGGTCTCCGAGCTGCGGGTCGGCGGCTGGTACTGCGCGTGCAGCGACTGGTCGCCGCCCTTGGAGGCGAAGTGGTTGGCGATCACGAAGACCGTGCGGCCGCGGAAGTCGAACTCACCGGCCAGCGGCTTGCGGCTGTTCGTCCAGGCCGCGTTCGCCGGGTCGATACGGCCCGGGGAGACCGTCAGTGCCGCCTTGCCCTGCACCTTGGTCACACCGGCGGCGGTCGTGGCGTCGCCGCCCGCGCGGTCGGTGAAGGAGACCCGCTTCGGGTTGAACAGGAACACCTGGCGGATGTTGCCGCCCGGCTCACCGCCGTCGGCCTTGTCGACCGGGTCGATGGAACGCCAGTCGTAGGCCGGGCCGCCCGCCGCGACGATCGCGTCGATCAGCTTGCCCACCGTCTGGTCGGCGGCGACCGTGCCGTCGTTCTTCGCGCCGTTGTTGTCCTGGATCTCCTCCAGGGACACGATGTCGGGCGACTGGAGGTTGTTCACGATCGCGGAGGCGTGCTCGGCGAACGTGGCGTCGGACGGGTCGAGGTTCTCGACGTTGTACGTCGCGACCGCGAGCTCGTCGCGCCGCTGCTTCTGGGTCGTCTCCCGCTCCAGGCCACCGCTCTTGAGGGTGCCGAGCTCGCTCGCGACGAGGGTGTAGCCGCCGAACTGGTTGTAGTCCAGCGGGCCGGCGGTGGTGCCCGTGAGGGTGTCACCCACGTTCGCGACCGGGAACTCGGCGCCGGGGCCGAGCGACTGGATCTGCAGCCGGCCGGTGTTCTGGGAGTCGTAGGAGCCGTAGACCGTGCCGCCGCGGCGGTTGCGGTGCTCCCATGGCTTCACCGTCACCCACAGCTCGTGGAAGTCGTCGGTCGCGGTGACCACGCGGGCGTCGGCGACCTCGACGTTCATGCCCTCGAGGGACTCGTAGTGGTCGAGGGCGTACTTCGACGGCCGCAGCGTCAGGCCGTCGATCGAGCCCTTCGCGGCCGCGTCGCCGGCCGGCGTGTACCTGTCCGGCACCGAGTCCTCGTCGACGACCTTCGCGGCCGGGACCGCGTTGCCGCTGGAGACGACGGTGACCGTCGGCTTGGTGATCTCGGTCAGCGACTGGTTGCCCGAGGTCGCGCCGCCGGGGACGTACTCGGCGACCGTGCCCGCCACCAGGACCGAGTCGCCGACGGCGACCTTCGGGACGGAGCTGGTGAAGACGAACACGCCTTCACTGGTGGCCGCGTCGGCGTCGGCGTCCGGATCCTGGATCCAGAAGCCTCTGGACGAGCCGTAGGTGCGCACGCCGGTGACGATTCCGGCCACGTCCGTGACCTGCTTGCCGGCGTACGGGGATATGCGGGTGCTGCCCTGGATGTCATGGATGCGCACGGAGTCGGCGTGCGCGGGCGCGGTGAGGACAACGGTGGACGCCGCGGAACACACGGCGGCGACGGTGAGCGCGGCGAGGCGCGCGGACTTCTTGCTCGGCAACGGGATCCCTCCGGGGACATACGTGGGCGCCGGGACGAGGGTGGTGCGTGGAACGGTGGGTGCAGGCGCGACCGGTGGGGCGGCGGCGACGCGCGTAGAAAATACAGTGAACAGATGTCCGCTCGATTTCTACGCGCGTCAATCTCCTGCCTGCTCCGGTCAGTTGTCAAGGTTTCGGCCACGTACACCGCCCGACGGGGAGATGAACCGGGCGGCATGGGTGGAAACCCGTCTAGGGTGAGCGGTTGAGCCGTGAAGTGGAGCGGCTGGGCCGTGACGCCTACGGCCCTGCGGAACGCCCTAGGAGAACCAGCCGATGTCAGACAGCTCCCCCCTGCCGCCGGTGCGGCTGCATCCCGAAGCGGAGCTGGCGCGGGACGCGCTGTCCACGCCGTTGCTTGCCCGGGCCACACGGCTGGCCCGCTGGGCCGGCCCCGAGACGCGGGTCGACGCCGGGGGTGGCCTCCTCGAAGCGCAGCTCCCGGCCGCCGCCGAGGTGCTCGGACTGAGCGGGGACGACGCCGCCGCGTACGCCAGTGAGGCCTTCCGTGTCGCCGTCGACACCGGGCTGGTGGAGATCGTCGACGAGGAGGCGGGCACCGTCGCGGCGGGCGCGGACCTGGCGCTGCTGACCGGCGGTTCGCCGCAGGACGTGCTCGCGGTGTGGCTCGGCGCACTGGAGACGGTGCTCGCGGACGCGAGCGTGCCCGACCTCGACGACCTCGTCGACGCCATGGGTGCGGGCGGCGAGATCGACCTCTCCACGCTGGACTGGGACCCCGAGGCCGAGGCGGAGTTCCTCGACGGAGTGCTCGGCAACCTGTACCTGCTGACGGTCAGTGAGGACGGGCCCGGCGACGCCCCCGTGCCGCTGCCGGCCCTCGCCGCGTCGATGATCGTGCCCAGCGACATGGGCGAGCCCACCAACGACGTGCTGGAGCAGGTCTCCGACGCGATGATGCGCCTGGACGACCAGTTCCGGCTGCTGGAGCCGGTCGGCCTGGTGGAGTACCAGCCGGTCGACGAGGCGCTGATGGCGGACGTCGAGGGTGCCGAGGAGGCGGCGGCCGCCGTCGACGACACCGACGTGTCGCGCTACGGCATGGTGCGGCTGACCCCGCTCGGGCTGTACGGGCTGCGGGCGCGGCTGCTGGAGGCCGGGTTCGAGTCGCCCGCGGTCGGGGACCTGGCGGACAAGGGCGCCGACGTGCTGCTCGACGGCACGGCCACCTTCCCGCAGGCCGCCGCGCACGCCGAGACGGTGCAGTGGCTGGAGCGCCGCGAACCCCTCGCCGCGGCGCGGGAGTTGCTCGCGGCGGCACGAGGCCTGGACGCCGGGGCGCCGCTGCGGCGGCTGCGCTGCCAGCAGGCGCTGTCCCTGGTGGGCGCGGAGGCCGAGCCGGCGCTGCGGGAGGTCCTCGACGATCCGGAGCTGGGCGGGCTGGCCCGGGTCTGGCTGACCGAGGCGGGGTTCTCCGACGTGCCCCCGCCGTCCCAGGACCTGGTGTTCTGGCTGACCGTCGACACGCTTGCCGCGCAGCTCGCGGCCGAGGGGAACTCCGAAGAGCTGAGGGCGCTGGTGGAGGGGCTGGCCGAGCAGCACAGCGGGTTCTTCGCGGCGGCCTGGCGGGTCGAGCATCCGGCCACGGCGGATGTGCTGGAGGCGATGGGGCGGTTGCATCCGGACAAGAAGATCGCGAAGGAAGCGCGGAAGGCAGCGTTCAAGGCGCGTTCGCAGCAGGGGGGCTGAGCTCGTTTCGCGGGTGCGGGTGCGGGTGCGGGTGCGGGTGCGTGGGGGCTGGTCGCGCCCACGCGGCTGAGCCGCATATCGATACAGCCCCGCGCCCCTTGAGGGCGTTGTCCTGTGCCGTGCTGATTCATTGAGGTAGCTCCACTGAATCCTTCCGGCGTTCAACCCGTGTTCAGAAACAGGCGGCAGCGTTGCGGCGTTCCGGAGTTCGCCGCCCTCCACGACACACCCACTGTCACAGGAGACAGCATGTCGCTCACCCGCAGGGACTTCGCCAGGAATTCCGCGATCACCGGGGCCGGTGTCGCGTTGGCCGGCAGCGCCGGTGTCCTCGCCACCGCGCCGAACGCGCTCGCGTCCACGGAGTCCGAGACCGCGAGCGAGACGTCCGCGGACGCCCACTGGGGCGGTGTCGGGTACGGACCGCTTGTCCCGGATCCGAAGGGCCTCCTCGCGCTGCCCGCCGGGTTCAAGTACCGGATCATCACCTACAGCGGCAGGACCAAGCTGGAGTCGGGCGAGTTCACCCCCTCGAACCACGACGGCACGGCCGCCTTCGACGGCCCGCGCGGCACGACCCTCCTCGTGAACAACCACGAGCTGAAGGGCCCGCGCGCCGCCTGGGACCACCCCGTCCCGCTCACCGAGGGCCTCGTCTACGACCCCGCCGCGGCAGGCGGCTGCACCGTAGTCGAGGTCCGCCCCGGCGGGCAGGTCGCCGAATGGGTCGGCATCGCGGGCACCTCCACCAACTGCGCGGGCGGCAGCACCCCTTGGGGCACCTGGCTGACCTGCGAGGAGAACTCCGACAAGGCCGGCACCAACGGCATGACCAAGGACCACGGCTACGTCTTCGAGGTCGACCCCGCCGACCGGCGCGCCAACAAGGACCCCAAGCCGCTGAAGTTCTTCGGCCGCTACGACCACGAGGCCGTCGTCATCGACCCCAGGCGCGGCCACGCCTACCTCACCGAGGACGCCGCCTCGCCCAACGGCCTGTTCTTCCGCTGGACCCCGCCGAAGGGCTTCGAGTACGGCCGCGGCACGTTCCGCAAGCTGGCCGACGACGCCGGTGTCCTCCAGGCGCCCAAGTGCTTTGACTCCGGCGGCAAGTTCGTCGACGACCTCTCCCGGGCGACCAGGATCGGCACCGTGTACGGCGTCGACTGGCTGGACGTCCCGGACCGGGACGCCAGGACCACGCCCGTGCGCAAGCAGTTCGCCGACGGTGAGATCACCCGCGCCCGCAAGCTGGAGGGCATGTGGTGGGGCGACGGCGGCGCCTACATCGTCTCCTCGTACGCCCGTGAGGAGAGCCCCGGCCGGCACGACGGGCAGGTCTGGTTCTACGACCCCAAGCGCCGCACCCTCACCCTGAAGGTCCTGCTCGGCGTCAACCCCGACCCGTCCGAGGACGGCGCTTTCGACGGCCCGGACAACATCACCGTCTCTCCGTACGGCGGCCTCGTCATCGCCGAGGACGGCGAGGGCGTCCAGCACCTCTTCGGCGCCACCGACAGCGGCCGCACGTACCCGATCGCCCGCAACGAGCTGAACATCGGCACCGAGGACGAGCCGGAATACAGCGAGTTCACCGGCGTCACCTTCTCGTGCGACGGCCGGACGCTGTACGCCAATATCCAGACGCCGGGCATCATGCTCGCGATCACGGGGCCCTGGAAGCGGCAGCGGCGGTAATTAATTCGGTCGCCCGGCCCGAGCTGCGCCTCCTACAGTGAGATCACAACGTCACGCACCTCCCGGTGCGATGGCAGCGGCTACTTCTTTTCCAGAGAATCAGATGCCGCCGCCGACTTGATCTCGGGAGGCGCAGCTCATGGTGGGTGCCCGGTGCGCAGGCAACGGTTACTTCATTGGATCAGAGGGTTGCGGGTTCGAGTCCCGTCATCGACTTCCGGTCGATGTAGCTCAATTGGGTAGAGCATCCGATATAAGTCCGTCGCCGACTCCTGATCTCGGGCACCCACCTTTTGCTGCGTCTCCCTCCGAAACGCAAACGAATTCGGGGGGAATTCGCCATGACACGATTCAACAGGCGTGCCGCCACGGCGCGGGTCACCTCGACGGGGCGAGTGCTGCGTACCTACGAGGGCGGCCTGGGACGTGAGCGCGACGCGCGCTCCGAGCTCTTCCTGCTGGCGGTCGCCAACTTCGTCTCGCAGCGGACCTTCTACGAGTCCGGCGCCGACCGTGACGACCGGTTCGCACGTCTCGTGGGCGAGCTCGCCGTCACGGATCCCGAGTGGACCGCCGGCCTGCTCGGCTGGCTGCGCGGCGAGGGCAACCTCCGTACGGCCGCCGTCGTGGGTGCCGCCGAGTACGTGAAGGCCCGCCTGGACGCCGGGGCCACCGACGGTCCGTCGAACCGGCAGGTCATCGCCTCCGTACTCCAGCGGCCGGACGAGCCCGGCGAACTGCTCGCGTACTGGACCGCGCTGTACGGCCGTAACGTCCCGAAGCCGGTCAAGCGCGGTGTCGCCGACGCCGTACGCCGGCTCTACAGCGGCAGGTCGCTGCTGAAGTACGACACCGCGTCCAAGGGATACCGCTTCGGCGACATCCTCAACGTGGTGCACGCGGCCCCGGACCCGGACAAGCCGGGGCAGGGCGACCTGTTCCAGTACGCCCTCGACCGCCGGCACAACCCGGACACCGCTGTGCCGCCCGCGTCCAACCGGACGCTGATCGCGCATCGCGAGCTGATGGCGCTGCCCGTCGAACAGCGGCGTGCGGTGGTCACGTCGGACGGCGGTGCCGAGCGGCTCGCGGCGGCCGGGATGACGTGGGAGGCGCTGGCCGGCTGGCTGCAGGGGCCGATGGACAAGGAGGCCTGGGAGGCCGTGATTCCGTCGATGGGCGCCATGGCGCTCGTCAGGAACCTGCGGAACTTCGACGAGGCCGGGGTCTCGGACGAGGTGGCGGCCCAGGTCGCCGCCCGGATCAGTGATCCGGCGGAGGTCGTACGGTCGCGGCAGTTCCCCTTCCGGTACCTCGCCGCGTACCGGCACGCGCCGTCGCTGCGCTGGGCGTACCCGCTGGAGCAGGCGCTCGGCCACTCGCTGGCGCAGGTGCCGGCGCTGCCCGGCCGGACGCTGGTGCTCGTCGACCGCTCGGGCTCGATGTTCTGGTCCCCGCTGTCCGACCGCTCGCAGCTCAACCGGGCCGACGCGGCGGCGATCTTCGGCACGGCGCTCGCGCTGCGGGCGGCTGACGCGGATCTCGTCCAGTTCGGTACGGGCAGCGGCGAGATCGCCTTCCGCAAGGGCGAGTCGGTGCTGAAGGTCCTCGGACGCTTCGGGGACCTCGGCGGCACGAACACCACCGAGGCCGTGCGCCGGCACTACCGCGAGCACGACCGGGTGCTGATCGTCACCGACGAGCAGTACGCCCCCAGCAGCCACGGCGACCCGACCGAGCAGGTCCCGGCCGGCGTGCCGGTCTACACCTGGAACCTCGCCGGGTACCGGGCGGGCCACGGCCCGTCGGGGACGGGCAACCGGCACACCTTCGGCGGGCTCTCGGACGCGGCCTTCCGGATGGTGCCGCTGCTGGAGAGCGCTCGGGACGCCGACTGGCCCTGGACCGCCCGAGCCGCCTGAGTCCAGAGTGGCCCGCACCGCGTGGGGAGTGCGGGCCACTCTCATGTCCACGCCCTTGTCGCCGCCTCGACTGACATCTAACATTTCAGTTCATGGAGGCGATACGACCCGTAGGCCGGACCCTGCTCCGGGACCGGGCCTACGAAGCGATCCGGGACGCCATCGTGGCCGGGGAGATCGAGCCCGGCGCGGTGGTGCGGGACGCCGATCTCGCGGAGCGGCTCGGGCTGTCCCGGGCGCCGGTGCGCGACGCGTTCTCGCGTCTCGTGGACGAGGGGCTGCTGGAGAGCAAGCCGCAGAGCTACACGCGCGTGACGTCGGTCGTCGCCGCCGAAGTACGCGACGCGGCCGCCGTCGTCGGCGCCATGCACGAGCTGGTGACACGGGTCGCCGTGCCCCGGCTGGCAGCCGCGGACGTGGAGATCATGCGCGCCGCCAACGAGCGCTTCGCCACCGCCGTCGCGGCCGGCGAGGTGGACCTCGCCCTGCGGGCCGACGACGAGTTGCACGACGTGCTGGTGCGGGTGAGCGGCAACCGCGCGGCCGCCGCCACCGTCGCCCGCTACACCCCGCTCATCCGCCGCCTGGAGCGCCGGCGCTTCGGGGAGGGCGGAACCTGCCGTTCGGCCGGGCTGCACGAGCGGCTGATCGAGGCGTGCGCGGCCGGTGACGTGGACGAGGCGGTCCGGGTCACGGCGGAGATCTGGCGAGGGCTCGCCGAACTCGCCGACAGTGACTGACTCATCTCGGGAGGACCCCATGTCCCTTTCCTCGTACGACCGTTACCCCCTCCTTTTCGGCGCGTCCCCCGTGCACCCCCTGGAACGCCTGACCGCCCACCTCGGCGGAGCCTCCCTCTGGGCCAAGCGCGAGGACTGCAACTCCGGCGTCGCGTACGGCGGCAACAAGACCCGCAAGCTGGAGTACCTGGTCGCCGACGCGCTCGCGAAGGGCTGCGACACGCTCGTCTCGATCGGCGGGGTGCAGTCCAACCACACCCGTCAGGTCGCCGCGGTGGCCGCCCGTGCCGGGCTCAAGTGCGTGCTGGTCCAGGAGAGTTGGGTGGACTGGCCCGACTCCGTGTACGACAAGGTCGGCAACATCCTCGTCAGCCGCCTCGCCGGGGCCGACGTACGCCTGGTGCGGGCAGGCTTCGGGATCGGCTTCAAGGAGAGCTGGGAGCAGGCGCTGCGCGATGTGGAGGAGTCGGGCGGAAAGCCGTACGCCATCCCGGCCGGTGCCTCCGACCACCCGCTCGGCGGGCTCGGCTTCGTCGGTTGGGCGTACGAAGTGGCCGAGCAGGAGCGGGAGCTGGGCGTCTTCTTCGACACCGTGATCGTGTGCTCGGTGACCGGCTCCACGCAGGCCGGTATGGTCGCCGGATTCGCCGCCCTCAAGGAGGCGGGCGGCCGCACGCGCCGGGTCCTCGGCATCGACGCCTCGGCCAAGCCGGCCACCACACGCGAGCAGATCGCCCGGATCGCCGGCAACACCGGCCGGCTCATCGGCGTCAAGCGCGAGGTGACCGAGGCCGACGTCGAGCTCGACGACCGCTATCACGCGGGCACGTACGGGATACCGGACGAGACGACGCTGGAGGCGATGCGGCTGGCGGCGCGGACCGAGGGCATGGTCACGGACCCGGTCTACGAGGGCAAGTCGATGGCCGGGATGATCGACCTGGTCTCACGCGGGGAGATCGCGCCGGACTCCACCGTCCTCTACGCCCACCTCGGCGGGCAGCCCGCACTGAACGCGTACAGCGCGCTGTTCTAGGCGGCCGCCCGCGCCGAGCCGCGGGGCCCGGGCCGGCCCTGCGGTGCCGGGCCCTGCCGTGCCGCGCATCTCGCCGGATACAGTGCACAGCGTGTGGGCGGACGATCAGCAGCGGGAGTCGGGTGTCGAACGGCCCGACGGCCCCCGCCGCCGGGCCACGATCCACGATGTCGCGAAGCTGGCCGGAGTGTCACGGCAGACGGTCTCCCGGGCGGTCAACGACAAGGGCGAGATCGACCCGGCGACGAAGGAACGGGTGCTGGAGGCGGCGCGGCTGCTGGACTACCGGCCGAGCCGTTTCGCACGCGGCCTCGTGCAGAAGGGGACCGTGACGGCGGGGCTGGTGATCCCGGATCTGATGAATCCGTTCTTCCCCGAGGTGGCCGCCGGTGTGCTGGAGGCGGCCGAGCAGCGCGGCTGGCAGGTGGTGATGTGGGACTCCCGCATCGACGAGGCCCGGGAGCGCGACGCGCTCGATGCGCTGTCCCATCAGGCCGACGCGATCGTGGGCTACTTCCGGAGCCCGGAGGACGTGCTCGCCCGGCACCTCGGCGGCGTACCCCTGGTGCTGCTGGAACGCGGGCCGCAGCAGACCCGTTTCGCGGCCGTGGGCATCGACTCCGCCGCCGGTCTCGAACAGGGCATGGCGCATCTGGTCGCCGCGGGGCACCGCCGAATCGGCATGCTGGACGGTGTGCACGGCCCGGCCCTGCGCAGGCGGGCCTTCCTGGAGCTGGCGCGGCGGCACGGTCTGCCGGTCGACGACAGCTGGATCGCGCTGAGCCCGGAGCACAGCGTGGCCGGCGGTGAGGCAGGCATGGAGCGGCTGCTCGACGTCCGGCCCGACATCACGGCCGTCTTCGGTTTCAACGACCTGATCGCGGTCGGCGCCATGCGTGCCGCCCGACGGCGCGGCCGGCGGGTGCCCGACGACCTGGCCGTGATGGGCTTCGACGGACTGTCGCTGGGTGAGCTGGTGGAGCCCGCGCTGACCACCCTGCACATCGACAAACGGCGGCTGGGGCGGCTGGCGGTCGAGCAGGTCGCCCGGCTGCGCGCCGGTGAGGAACCGCTGCGGGGCGCCGAGGCGTGGGTGGTCCCGGAGCTGGTGGTGCGGGCCTCGGCCTGACGGCTCGGTGGGCAGGTAGCGCCTCAACGCCGGGCGCCCCCTTCGACCGAGGGCGCCCTGGACGTCGTACGGCTGTCTACAGCGCCTGGGCCGCCGGCTTCACCATCCCCCTCACCGTGCGGGACTTCACGAAGTCGCCCATGGCCGTCATCTCCCACTCGCCGGAGAACTGCTTGATCAGCTTGGCCATCATCACGCCCGTCTGCGCTTCGGCGTTGGTGAGGTCGAAGCGGACGAGCTCCTCGCCGGACGCGGCGTCGATCAGCCGGCAGTAGGCCTTGGCGACCTCGGTGAACTTCTGGCCGGAGAAGGAGTTGACCGTGAAGACGAGTCCGGTGACCTCCTGGGGCAGGCGCCCGAGGTCCACGGTGATGACCTCGTCGTCCCCGCCGCCCTCGCCGGTGAGGTTGTCGCCGGAGTGACGGATCGCGCCCTGCACGATCTGGAGCTTGCCGAAGTAGCAGCTGTCGATGTGGTTGCGCTGTGGGCCGTACGCGATGACGGAGGCGTCCAGGTCGATGTCCTTGCCGCGGTACGCCGGCTCCCAGCCGAGGCCCATCTTGACCGAGGAGAGCAGGGGGCGGCCGCCCTTGACGAGGGAGACCGTCTGGTTCTTCTGGAGGCTTACGCGGCCCTTGTCCAGGTTGATCTTTCCGGCGCCGGGGGCGGGCGGCGCGGGCGGGGCCGGGGGAGCGGCGGGTGCCTGGGGTGCCGGGGTGGACATGGGCGGGGCCGGCGGGGCGGCCGGGGGCTGCATCGTGGGCTGCGGCGGGGCCACGGGCGCGGCCGCGGCGGGGGCCGGTTCCTCGACCGTGACGCCGAAGTCGGTGGCGATGCCGGCCAGGCCGTTGGCGTAGCCCTGGCCGACGGCGCGGGCCTTCCAGGCGCCGTTGCGCAGGTAGACCTCGACGATCACCAGGGCCGTCTCGGTGCCGAGTTGCGGGGGCGTGAAGGAGGCCAGGACGCTGTTGTCGTCCGCGTTGCGGATGGTGGCCGTCGGTTCGATGCCCTGGAAGGTCTGGCCGGCGGCGTCGGGGCTGGCGGTGACGACGATCTTCTCGATGCCGGGGGGTACGGCCGAGGTGTCGACCACGATCGCGTCGGGGCTGCTGCCGCCGCCCGAGCGGTACGTCACGCCGGGGCCGGACGGTTGGTTGTAGAAGATGAAGTCGTCGTCGGAGCGCACCTTGCCGTCGGCGGTGAGCAGCAGGCCCGATACGTCGAGCCGCACCGGGGCGGCGACGTCCACCGTCACGCGCGCGGCGGAGAGAGGGATGTTCGAGCCGGGGGTCATAGCTGTCATGGTCCGTGAACGAGCGGGGGCGCTTTACCGTTCCCTTACCCACGGCCATTCGGCGGGGGCCGCGGATTTCGCCCCCGCCGCCCTTGCCCGTCCCGTCCTCCAGGGGCTCTGCCCCTTCGACCGCGCCCCCTGAGGGCTGCCGCCCCCAGACCCCCGCTGTCGGCCCGAACGGCCTCGTCCTCAAACGCCGGACGGGCTGGATTGCCCGGACCGGCATCGAGAGGGCTCGAACCCCGCTGGGCGGAAAACCCTACGGGACCACCACGATCTTCCGGCCCACCCCGGACGCGAACTGCTCCAGCGCCTGCGGGTACCGCTCCAGCGGGATCCGGTCGCTGATGAAGATCTCGGGGTCGAGGACGCCGTTCGCGAAGAGTTCCGCCGCGCGCTCGAAGCTGTGCAGGACGGCCATCGAACCCGTGATGGTGATCTCCTGGTTGTAGATGCGGTACGGGTCGATCGTGACGCGCGTCGCGTAGTCCGCGACCCCGAACTGCAGGAACGTACCCGCCTTGGCGACCCGGTCCAGGCCGTCCTGGATCGCCGCCGCGTTGCCGGTGGCGTCGACGACGAGGTCCCAGCCCTGGGGGCGGTCCAGCTCGTCCGGGTTGGCCGCGGAGGCCGAGACGCCGAGGCGGCGGGCCGTTTCCAGGCGGGCCGGGTTGATGTCCACCATGTCCACGCTGGCCGCCCCCGTCCGCTTGGCCAGCTCCAGCATCATCAGGCCCATCGTGCCCGAGCCGTAGATCAGGACGTGGGCGCCGAGGCGGGACTGCAGGACGTCGTAGCCGCGGACGGCGCAGGAGAGGGGTTCCACGAGGGCCGCGTCCTGGGTGCGGACGTGGTCGGGGAGCCGGACGCAGTTCGCGACCGGGGCCACGGCATAGCGCGCCGCGCCGCCCGCCGTCGTCACGCCGATCGCGGCCCAGCGTTCGCAGAGGTTGTTGTGGCCCGTACGGCAGTGGCGGCACTCGTAGCAGTACAACGACGGGTCGACCGCGACCCGGTCGCCCACCGACAGCTCCGTGACCTGGGTGCCCACCCCGACCACCTCGCCCGCGAACTCGTGCCCGGGGACGATGGGCAGCTTGGGCGCGAACTCGCCCTGCAGGATGTGCAGGTCCGTGCCGCACAGGCCGCAGGCCGCCACCTCGACGACGACCTCGCGCGGGCCGGGTGTCGGGTCGGGGACCTCCGTGACCACTGCCTTCCCGACGGACTCGATGACGGCGGCCTTCATTTCACGGCTCCCAACGACAGGCCCTGGACCAGCTTGTCCTGGGCGGCGAACCCCGCGGCGAGCACCGGCAGGGAGATGACGAGCGACGCGGCGCAGACCTTCGCCAGGAACAGGCCCTGGCTGGTGATGAAGCCGGTCAGGAAGACGGGGGCGGTCTCGGCGACCACGCCGGTCAGTACTCGGGCGAACAGCAGCTCGTTCCAGCTGAAGATGAAGCAGATCAGGGCCGTCGCGGCGATGCCCGGGAGGGCAATGGGGGCCACCACGCGCGTGAGGATCGTCGGCAGCTTCGCGCCGTCCACCCTTGCCGCCTCGATCACGGCGACCGGGATCTCGGCGAGGAAGGACTGCATCATCCACACCGCGATCGGCAGGTTCATGGAGGTGTAGAGGATGACCAGCAGCCAGATGTTGTCGAGCATGTCCGTGTTCTTCGCGAACAGGTACAGGGGCAGGAGGCCTGCCACGGCCGGCAGCATCTTCGTGGAGAGGAAGAAGAACAGGACGTCCGTCCACTTCTTCACCGGGCGGATCGACAGCGCGTACGCCGCCGGGAAGGCGAGGATCAGGACGAAGAGCGTCGATGCCACCGACGCCACCGTCGAGTTGATCAGCGCCGGCCAGGGGCTCGCGCCGCCGCCCGCGCCGAAGAACTCCCGGTAGCCGTCCAGCGTCAGCGACGCGGCGAAGGACGGCGGGTTGGTCGCCGCGTCCGTCTCGGAGTGGAAGGACGTCAGGGCCATCCACGCGATCGGCAGGAAGAACAGGATCCCGAGCAGCCAGGCCACCAGGCCGAGGCCCACTCCCTTGCGGCGGCTGCGAAGTCGTACGGCCACTGCACTCATGCGCGCGACACCTCCTCGCGGAACAGGGACGACACCACGCGCAGCGCGAAGGTCGCGATGATGATCGAGCCGATGACCACCAGGACGCCCGCGGCCGAGGCGAGGCCGTTCTCATGGGCCTGGTAGAAGCTCTGGTAGACGGTGTAGGGGAGGTTGGCGGTGCCCAGGCCGCCCGAGGTGATCGTGAAGACCGCGTCGAAGTTCTGGACGATGTAGATCGAGCCCAGCAGGGCGCCGAGTTCGAGGTAGCGGCGCAGGTGGGGGAGCGTCAGGTGGCGGAAGATCTGCCAGTCACTGGCGCCGTCGACCCGCGCCGCCTCGATCTGTTCGTGGTCGCGGCTCTGCAGGCCCGCCAGCAGGATCAGCATCATGAACGGCGTCCACTGCCAGACGAGGGAGGCTTCGACCGCGAGGAGCGGGGTGTTGGAGATCCAGTCCGGCTGTGGGCCGCCCACATAGTGCAACAACCCATTGAACAAGCCGTATTCGGGGTTGTAGAGCACATGCTTCCAGAGCAGGGCGGCCGCCACGGGCACCACCAGGAACGGGGCGATCAGCAGGGTGCGGACAACTCCGCGGCCCTTGAACTTCCGGTCCAGGAGCAGGGCCAGGATCAGCCCCAGCACCAGGCTCGCCAGCACCACCGCGACCGTCAGCAGCACGGTCGTCCACACCGAGTGGCGCAGGTCCGCGTCGGTGAGGACCTCCCGGTAGTTGTCGATACCGGTGAAGTGGCGGGCGTCCGGGTAGAGGGAGTTCCAGTCGAAGAAGGAGATCACCAGCGTGGCCACGAACGGCAGCTGGGTCACCACGACCATGAAGATCAGGGCGGGCAGCAAGGGTGCCCGGGTCGCCCACGCGCGCAGGCGGGCGGACGGTTGGCGGGTGGTGCGCACGGGTGTCGTGGCCACGGGGGCCGTTGTCGTCGTTGTCATCGCCCCTCGTACTCCTCGGAGATCTTCTCGGCGAGCTGCTGGGACTTCTTCAGGGCCGACTCGACGGACTGGCGCCCGGCGATTGCCGCGCTGATCTCCTGGGAGACCTTGGTGCCGAGGTCGGTGAACTCGGGGATGCCGACGAACTGGATGCCGGGCGCGGGGCGCGGCTGCACGCCGGGGTCGTTCGGGCGGGCGCCCTCGATGGCCTCCTTCGTCATCTCCTGGAAGGCGGCCGCCTCCTCGCGGTAGGCCGGGTTGGCGTACGTGGAGGCGCGCTTGCCGGCCGGGACGTTGGACCAGCCGATCTCGTCGCCCACCAGCTGCTCGTACTGCTTGCTGGACGCCCAGGACACGAACTTCCAGGCGTTGTCGGGGTTGCGGGACGCCTGCTGGATGCCCCAGGCCCAGGTGTAGAGCCAGCCGGAGGACTCCGTCCTGTCCACGGGCGCGGGTGCGTAGCCGAGCTTGCCCTTGACCGGGGACTTCGCCGCCTCCAGGGAACCGGCCGCGGAGGTGGCGTCGTACCACATGGCGACCTTGCCCTGGGTCATGTTGTTCAGGCACTCGGCGAAGCCGGACTGGGCCGCTCCCGACTCACCGTGCTCGCGGACCAGGTCGACATAGAACTTCGTCGCCTTCTCCCACTCGGGAGAGTCCAGTTGTGCCTTCCAGTTCTTGTCGAACCAGGTGCCGCCGAAGGTGTTCACGACGGTGGTGAGCGGGGCCATCACCTCGCCCCAGCCCGGCAGACCGCGCAGACAGATGCCCTTCATGCCCGGCTCGGCGCCGTCCACCTTCGCCGCGATGGCCGCCACCTGCTGCCAGGTGGGCTGCGCGGGCATCGTCAGGCCCTCCTTCTCGAGCACGTCCTTGCGGTACATCAGGAAGGACGACTCGCCGTAGAAGGGCTGGCCGTAGAGCTTGCCGTCGTCGCCGGTGAGGGACTGGCGCATCGGCTTGAGGACGTCCGGCTCGTCGTAGGCAGGGTCCTTGGCTACGTAGGAGTTCATCTCCTTCAGCCAGCCGTTGCGGGCGTAGATGGGTATCTCGTAGTTGGAGAGGGTGGCGACGTCGTACTGGCCGGCCTGGTTGGCGAAGTCCTGGCTGATCTTGTCGCGGACGTCGTTCTCGGGCAGGACGGTGAAGTTGACCTTGATGCCGGTCTCCTTGGTGAAGGCCGGGGCCAGCTTCTGCAACTCGGTCATCTGGGGGTTGTTGACCATGAGGACGTTGATCGAGTTGCCGCCCGACCCCGCCCCGCCGGCTCCGACCCAGCAGCCGGAGAGCAGCGGGGCGAGCAGCGTCCCTGCGGCGGCCATGGCGAGCGTGGCTCGCGGTGGCCTCCGTCGGCTCTGGGTTCGCATGGATCGCTCCTGGACGTAAAAGAGGGGACGTATGGGGAGATAAGTGGTGCCGTGAGGCGTGAAAATGCCCTGTGGGGAAGTGAGTTGGAATTTCAGCGTGAGTTGGGATTGTCAGACGCGGATGACCTGGGGTCCCCGCAGGGAGTAGCGGTGGGCCTCGGCGGCGGGGAGCAGGGTGCTCGTGACGATCGTCTCCAGTGCGCCGATGTCGGCGAACCGGCAGAAGCTGACCGCCCCGAACTTGGTGTGCACGCCCGCGAACACCGTGCGGCGCGAGGCCCGGATCGCCTGTGCCTTGACCTCGCTGACGGCCGGGTCGGGGGTGGTCAGGCCGTGTTCGCGGGAGATGCCGTTGGCGCCGATGAACGCCAGGTCGATGACGAAGCCGGCCAGCATCTTCGTCGTCCAGTGGTCGACGGTGGCGAGGGTGCCGGACCGCACCCGGCCGCCGAGCAGCAGCACGGAGACGTGCTCCGTCTCGGCGAGCGCGCCCGCGACCGGCAGGGACGCGGTGACCACGGTCAGCGGCCGGTCGGTGGGCAGGGCCTCGGCGATGAGCTGCGGGGTGAAGCCCTCGTCGACGAAGACGGTCTCGGCGTCCCCGAGCAGCTCGGCCGCGGCGGCCGCGATCCTGCGCTTCTCGGGGACGTGGCTGGTGGCGCGGAAGGCGAGCGTCGTCTCGAAGCCGGCGCTCTCCACGGGGTAGGCGCCGCCATGGGTACGCCGGAGGAGGCCGTGGTCCTCCAGGACGCGCAGATCGCGCCGTACCGTCTCCTTGGCCACGCCCAGCTCGGCGGCGAGCGCGGTGACGTCGACCGAGCCGTCGCGCCGTGCGGCCAGCACGATCTCGCGCTGGCGTTCTTCCGCCGTCCTCGTGCTCATGCCGACCCTTGCCTTCCGCCTTGCTGCCCGTTCGGGCCCGGTGAGGCCCATGGGGGAAGTTCTACAGCGGGTGTTCGGCACTGACCAGCTCTGTTGCAGGTTCGATGCTGCCCGTGTGTGCCCGTTCACCGTGTGGTGTGCCCGTCTCGGACCTGCACGGTTGTGGTGGGGCGCGTGAGATCGGGCGCACCTGGTGCCCGAATACGGCGGCGGGCGGGCCCGTTCGGTGCCCGCCCGCCCTCTTGCAGCGAAATGTTTCGGTCAGTACGGCCAGATCGGCGGGTCGCTGACGAAGTGGCCGCCCAGGTAGGCGTGCGCGATGTTCTCCGGGTCGAGCTCGCCCTGCTCGGCGATCAGCTTCTCGGCGTACGGCTCGGAGTCGTCCTGCGGCTCGTAGCCGAGGGAACGGGCGCTGGTCAGGTCCCACCACAGGCGGGTGTTCGCCGAGGAGCCGTGGACGACCGTGTGCTCGACGTCCTCGGCGGTCAGGGCCGCGTGGAAGAGGCGGGCGCCGTCGGCGGGGCTCATCCACACCGAGAGCATCCGGACGCTGGTCGGCTCGGGGAAGCACGAGCCGATGCGCACGGACACCGTCTCCAGGCCGTGCTTGTCCCAGTAGAACTGCGCCAGGTCCTCGCCGAAGGACTTGGACAGGCCGTAGAAGGTGTCCGGGCGGCGCGGGGTGTCGATGGGGATCAGTGCGCTCGGCTCGTGCGGCGCGGTGCCCTCGGGGCGGGGCGTGAAGCCCACCGCGTGGTTGGAGGAGGCGAAGACGATGCGTCCGACGCCCTCCTCGCGGGCGGCCTCGTACAGGTTGTACGTGCCCTCGATGTTCGCCCGGAGAATCTTCTCGAACGGGGCTTCCAGGGAGATGCCCGCGAGGTGGATGATCGCGTCGACGCCCCGCACGGCCTCGCGCAGTGCCTCCTGGTCCGCGAGGTCGGCGACGATCGCGTCCGGCTCGCCCTCGATGGGCCGCAGATCCAGGAGCCGCAGCTCGTAGCCGTACGCCGGGAGCAGGTCCCGCATCAGGGTGCCGAGTCCGCCGGCGGCGCCGGTGAGCAGGACGGTGCGGGGGGCTGGCATCCTCGGTTCTCCTTGAGTCCAGGGCCGTATGCATGCACGGTATTCACACTCATGGACAAGTTAAGGATCATCGACCTTGCCCGTCAAGGGTGGTGCGTCATGCGTTCATAAACGTAAACTCTGATCAGAATCCCGCATGCGACCGTCCCGTTCCTGTGCAGCCGTCCTCGTTACGTCCTCGTTCTAGGGAGAGCCCGTGACGCCAGCCCCCCTTGCCGCACGCCTCAGCGTCCCCGGCGGGCCGTTGTTCTTCCCCGTCACCGCCTACGGCCCCGACGGCTCGGTCGACCTCGACACGTACCGCACCCATGTCCGCCGGGGTGTGGAGGCCGGTGCGGCCGCCGTGTTCGCGTGCTGCGGTACCGGGGAGTTCCACGCGCTCACGCCCGAGGAGTACGAGGCGTGCGTGCGGGTGGCCGTCGAGGCGGCGGCGGGACGTGTGCCGGTCGTCGCGGGCGCCGGATACGGCACCGCCCTCGCCGTTCGGTACGCGCGGCTCGCCGAAGGGGCCGGGGCGGACGGGCTGCTCGCCATGCCGCCGTATCTCGTCCTCGCCGGGCAGGAGGGGCTGCTGCGGCACTACGGGGAGATCGCGGCGGCGACCGCGCTCCCCGTCATCGTCTACCAGCGCGACAACGCCGTGTTCACCCCGGACACCGTCGTCGAACTGGCCCGCACGGACGGCGTGATCGGGCTCAAGGACGGGCTCGGCGATCTGGACCTCATGCAGCGGATCGTGAGCGCCGTACGCACCGAGGTCCCCGGCGACTTCCTCTACTTCAACGGCCTGCCGACCGCCGAACAGACCCAGCTCGCCTACCGGGCCATCGGCGTCACGCTCTACTCCTCCGCCGTGTTCTGCTTCGCCCCGGAGATCGCCCTCGCCTTCTACGACGCGCTCGAGGCCGGCGACGACGCGACCGTGGGCCGCCTCCTGGACGGCTTCTACCGTCCCTTCGTCGAACTGCGCGCCCAGGGCCGCGGATACGCCGTCGCCCTCGTCAAGGCGGGCGTACGGCTGCGCGGGCTGGACGTGGGGGAGGTCCGGCCGCCGCTGCACGAGCCGAGCGAGGATCATGTCAAGCAGCTCGCCGAGGTGATCGAGCGCGGCCACGTGCTGCTGGAGAAGGAGCCGGAGGACACCAAGTGAAGGCGTCGGCATTCGTCTACCCCTGGGACGTCAACGGCGACCCGGAGGCACCCGCGAGGATCGCCGCCCTCGGCGTTCAACAGGTGACGCTCGCCTCCGCGTACCACTCCACCCGAGCCCTCACCCCCCGCCATCCCCGCCATCGCATCGTCACCGCCGAACACGCGGCCGTGCTCTACCCGGCGGACGACCGGTGGAAGGGCCGGGAGCTGCGCCCGTATCCGGCCGGGGACTGGGCACCCGGCGACGCCTTCGGCGAGGCGGCCGAAGCGCTGGCGAGCGCGGGTCCGGAGGTGCACACCTGGGTGGTCCTCGCGCACAACTCCCGCCTGGGCGCCGAGCATCCGGACACCTCGGTCGTCAACGCCTACGGCGACCGCTACCCGTGGGCCCCGTGCATCGCCCAGCCCGCCACGCGCGCGTACCTCGTCGACCTGGCCGCCGAGGCCGCCGTACGGCCAGGGGCGCGCGGCACCGAGCTGGAGTCCCTCGGCTGGTACGGGTTGCAGCATCTGCACGCCCACGACAAGACCGGCGGGGTGCCGCTCGGGGACGCCGGGTCGTACCTGATGGCGCTCTGCTTCTGCCCGACGTGCAAGGAGGGCTACGGCGCCCAGGGCCTGGACGCCGACGAGCTGGCGGCAGCCGTACGCACCGCCCTGGAGCCGTTGTGGCGGGGAGCGGCGGACGACGGGAACTGGTCCGGTGTCGAGAAGCTGCTCGGCCCGCAGACCGCGGCGGCCACGCGCGCGTGGCGTGACGAGACCGCCCGCACGCTCCAGGAGTCGGCCGTCCGGGCGGTGCGCCGGGCCGCTCCCGAAGGCTTCCAGGTGCTCCTGCACGCCGACCCGGTGACCCATCACGTCGGCGCGAACGCCGGCGTCGACCCCGAGCACATCCTGTCCGTCGCGGACGGCGTCGTCGTGCCGTGCGCGGGCGGCCCCGGCCTGCTGACGCCTTTCGCCGAGCAGGGCCGTGACGCCGCGGTCGTTGCCGCCAACTTCGGTGTGGTCTCCCGGATGGGCGGCAGCCCGGGCACGCTGGCGTCGGACACGGCACGCGCGCGTGAGCTGGGGGCCACCGAGATCCGGCTCTATCACGCGGGGTTGGCGTCCGACGGCGACCTGGCGGCGGTACGGGAGGCGCTCGCCGCCCTCTGAAGCAGCGGCAGTGCGGTCAGCAGCCACGCCGGGCCGAGCATCGCCAACAGCAGCCGCACGTCGAGCAGTTCGACCAGCGCCGCACCCACCGCCAGTCCGACGACGGTCGGTGTGAAGACGAGCGAGTTGGCCGTGGCGGCCGTACGGCCGAGCAGCGCGTCCGGCGTCTCGCGCTGCACGGCGGTGAGCGCGGCGATCAGCACACAGGGCAGCCCCGCGCCGGCCGCCGCGCTGCAGGCCAGGGCCACCGGGTCGGACGGGATCGCCCGCAGTCCGGCCGCGGTGGCCGTCAGGGCGATGCCGTACGCGGCGAAACGGCGTTCGCCGAGTCGGCGCAGCAGGGGGCCGGACAGCAGCCCGATCGCGACCGAACCGGCACCCTGGACGGCGTACAGCACACCGGCGTAGGCGGGGTCGTGCCCGAGGCCGTCGATGACGGCGTAGATCGTCGACCCGCTGAGCCCGGCGAACAGCATGGTGGTGCCGCCGGCCAGGACCAGGGGGCGCAGCCGGGGGTGCGCCCACAGGAAGCGGGCGCCCTCGGCGGTCTGCGTCCGCCAGCCACCGGGCGCCGGCTCGGGCCTGCTCTCACGCACGCGCAGGCACGCGTACAGACCGGTCGCGACCACGAACGTCACGGCGTCGAGCAGGGCGACGCTCGCGCCGCCGTACGCCGCGTAGACGCCCGCGCCGGCCGGCGGGGCGAGCAGCTTCATGCCCTCGGAGGCCGTCATGCGCAGCCCGTTGAAGTCGCCGAGCAGGGACGCGGGCACGGCGCTCGCGACGAGGGCGGACTCGGCGGCGTCGTGGACGACCCCTGCGGCGCCGTAGACGAACAGGACCGCGAACACCAGCCAGACCCGGTCCGCCGAGTCGACCGCGAACAGGGTGGGCAGCAGCGCGGCCAGGAGCAGGTTCACGCCGATCAGCAGGGGCTTGCGGCGGGTGCGGTCGGCGAGCGTGCCGAGGAGCGGGCCGGCCAGGGTGGGCGCCCACATGGCGAGCATGCACAGCGCGGCCAGGCCGTCGGAGCCGGTGAGGTCCTTGACCCATACGCCGGAGACCAGCCACAACGCGGAGGTGCCGAACCCGGAGATCACGACTCCGGCGAGATACAGACCGGAGTTGCGGTCGCGCAGGACCCGGGGGAGTGGCCAAGTGGTGGTGGTCGTCATGTCGGGCCACTGTGCGGCTAAGGCGGGGGCGCGGGGATCGGGGAGGTGCCCTAGAAGGCGCCTTCCTTGCGGCGTGCGCTCTGGGGGAGCACGCCCGGCCGAGCCGACCGGCCGACCCGGTGATGAGTTTTCGCGCCCCCGCCCGTCACACCTACGACGGGACACGACGAGGCGGAAGGATGACGTGATGAGTGCGGACACGCTGCTGGAGGAGCTGGGTGTGAGCGGGCTGGGCGAGATCGACGAGCCGACGTTCTCGGGGCTGGCAGAGCGGCACCGGCGGGAGCTGCATGTGCACTGCTACCGGATGCTCGGGTCGTTCGAGGACGCCGAGGACACCGTGCAGGAGACGTTCCTCCGTGCCTGGCGGCGGCGGGAGACCTTCGAGGGCCGGTCGACGTTCCGGGCCTGGCTGTACCGGATCGCCACCAACGCCTGTCTGGACCTGCTCGCCAAGTGCCGCCCGGAGCCCGCGACCGGCGGCGAGGTGCTGTGGCTGCAGCCCTACCCGGACCGGCTGCTCGACGAGCTGCCCGCGGGCGGCGCGGACGAGCCGGAGGCCGTCGCCGTCGCGCGGGAGACGATCGAGCTGGCGTACGTGGTCGCCGTCCAGCACCTCGCGCCGCGCCCGCGGGCCGTACTGATCCTGCGAGACGTGCTCGGCTGGCCGGCGAAGGACGTCGCGGAGCTCCTCGGGGACTCCGTCAACTCCGTGAACAGCGCGCTGCAGCGGGCCCGCGCCGGCATGCGGGAGCACCTGCCCGCCGAGCGGCAGGACTGGACCGGCGGCGAACAGGACGCCGTGACGCGCGAGCTGGTGCGCCGCTACACCGACGCCAGCGTGGCCACGGACGTCGGCAGGATCGCCACACTGCTGCGGGACGACGTCCGCTGCTCGATGCCGCCCACGCCGGGCCTGTTCGTCGGCCGCGACGCGGTGGTGAAGGACTGGGTCGAGAGCGGCTTCGAGGGCATGAAGGGCCTGCGTACCGTCCCCACCTCCGTGAACCGGCAGCCCGCCGTCGCCTTCTACCTCTGGGAGAAGCCGCAGGGCGCGTACCTGCCGCTGACGATCGACGTCCTGCGCGTCACCGGCGGCGCGATCACCGAGATCGTCACGTTCCACGCCGACCGCTTCCCGCGGCTCGGTCTGCCGGAGCGCCTGCCGGCGGACGGCACGGAGTAGTCCCGGGGCTCACCTCAGCGCCAGGACGGTCACATGCCCGGTACCGACGAATGGAGGAACGACATGAACGGCATGGATGACATGGGGGTGGTCGCGGGCACGGCACCGGGCCGGGCCGGTCACACCCGCCGACTCCGCGGGCTCGCCGGCACCGGCCTCACCGCCACGCTCGCGGCGATGGTGGCCACCACCCTCGCCGCGGCGCTCGCCAACACCGCCGGCGTCGACTTCGAGGTCCCTGATGGTGGCGAGACGATCCCGTTGTCCGGGTTCGCCGTGGTGACCGGCTTCTTCTCGGCCGTGGGCGTGGTCATCGCCGTCGCTCTGCTCCGTTGGAGCGTGCGCCCCGCCGGGCGATTCGTGTGGACGGCAGTGTCGCTGACCGCGATCTCGTTGGTCCCGCCCCTTCTCTCCGGGGCGAACACCGCCACCACCGCCGCCCTCCTCGGGCTCCATCTCGTCCCTGCGGCGGTGATGATCCCCACCCTGGCGCGGAGCCTCCGCGCCCGGACCGGTTGACGATCCCGCAACAGAACAATGCACGTTCCTTTTCGCGGGCAATTCGAGGGGGAGAAAGCCCGGTCCGCGGACCGAGGCGGCTCGGCGGGAATCCGTCGGAAGCTGTCGATTCAGCCTCTGGGGCGGTCGAGGACCTGGTCATAGCGTGGTGCGCGTCCAAGTCATTCGTGGGAAAAGGCACTTCGCATGCAGTACATCGCGCCCATCGGCGTCGGACTTCTCTACGCCCTTCTGATGTCCCTCATCCGGGAACCGCACCGGCGGCGTTTCAACGCGGTCATGGTCGCCGGAGCGGGCGCCGCCTATCTGAGCGGTGGCGGCCTCGGCGGCTGGGAATTCGCGTTCACCGCGGTGCTCACCTACGTCGCTTATCGCGGCCTGGACTCCTGGACCTTCATCGGCGTCGCCTGGCTGCTGCACACCGTGTGGGACGTCGTCCACCACATCAAGGGAAACCCGATCATCCCCTTCGCCCACACCTCCTCACTGGGGTGTGCGATCTGTGACCCGGTGATCGCACTGTGGTGCTTCGCGGGCGGGAAGACGCCGAAGGAACTGGCGGCGTGGGTGCGGGGGGCCAGGGGACGGGGGGCGGAGCCGGAAGCCGGCCTGTCCGGTGCATAGGACAGGTCGGACCGGGGCCCGGGCCGTCGGCACCGGATCCCCTCCCCATCGGCGATGACTTTCGCCGCCCGGGCCGGTCCACCTTTCAGGAACAGATCCGTGAGGAGCCCGCCCATGACCGACCCGACCATCGACCTCGCACCGCAGACCCGCGTCGTCGCGCGTCTCGCCGAGGCCGTCACCGACGAGCAGCTCTCGGCGCCGACGCCCTGCCCCGAGATGGCTGTGCGCAATCTGCTGGGCCACCTGCTCGGCCTGTCCGTCGCCTTCCGCGACGCCGCCCGCAAGGACCTGGGCGCCACGACCGACACCGACCCGGGCTCCGTGGTCCCGGACGTCGGCCCGGGCTGGCGCGAGGAGCTGCCCAAGGTGCTCGACGAGCTGGGCGAGGTGTGGCGCGCCCCGGACGCGTGGACCGGCATGACCCGCGCGGGCGGCATCGACCTGCCCGGTGCCGTCGCCGGCGCGGTGGCCGTGGACGAGCTGGTGATCCACGCCTGGGACCTGGCCCGCGCGACCGGCCAGGACTACGCCCCCGACCCCGCCGCGTTGCAGGCGTCGCACGACTTCCTCCTCGCCTCCGTCGACGACCCCGGTCGAGGCAGCATCTTCGGCCCCGTGGTACCGGTCCCCGCCGGTGCACCGCTGCTGGACCGGGCGGTCGGGCTGAGCGGACGGGACCCGGGCTGGGGGAGGGATCGCTGACCTGGGGAGTTTCCCTTAACCAAGCTGGTGCTCAACCCGGTGCCGCAGGTACTCGTCGGAGTGGGTGCGCGCGATGTGCACCGCCTGGGCGACCAGGTCGTGCAGGCCGGCGGGGTAGTGGCGCGGGTTCAGGGGGAGTCCGGGGAGTATGCAGCGGCGCACGTCCAGGTCGTCGTTGCTCACGAACTCGCGCAGCGTGGCCTCGTGCCACGTGGCACGGAGGTCGGCCACGGCTTCGAACTCCGCCTTGCTCTCGGGCGTCGGCACCCGCGTCTGCCCGCCGCGGAACCTCAGCGGCGCCTGTGCCCAGTACCAGGCGCGGGCCGCCCCGGCACGCTCGTGGTCGGTTCCCGTCCGCACATACTCGATCAAGGCGGTCTGCACCCGCCGGCGACCGAACACGGTCACAGCAGGCTCGACGAACAGCCGATTGTGGCTGGGGTCGGGGTCGAGGACGGCCGTGCGCAGGAGCGGGTCGAAGAGCAGCTCGGGCAGCGTTTCCACGGTGCGCAGGGCACGCCGGAACGCCATCCGTGCCTCCCCCTGCCACTCCCGGTCGCGCGGCACCCGGTCGGGGAGGTCGACACCGGCCAGTCGGGCCAGCTCGGCCAGTTGCAGACGGAACGCCGATGTCCGGTCCTGCGGCCGGCCGGGAAGCGGTGCGAACGTCATCGGCGGTGTCCTCCCTGAGGTGTTGTCGGAGCAGCGTAGGCCCGCGGCCCCAACTTCCTTTGTCAGAAGCGTTGACGAATCATGCGCGCCCTCCTACCTTCATCGCGTCGTACTTCGTACGTCATATATGAGACGCGATACGTGAGATCCGATACGCGAGACCCGGCCCTGGGCCCCGCGAAGATCCGAGAGGCGCGCATGACCTCTGTGCCCACGCCGATCCCCTCCCGCACGCAGTTCGTGCTGGAGGAGATCAAACGCCGCATCCTCACCGGGCAGTTGACGCCCGGTCAGGCCCTGGTCGAGACCGAGCTCGCCGCGCAGTTCGGGGTGTCGAAGACCCCGGTGCGCGAGGCGCTCAAGACGCTGGCCGGGACCGGACTGGTCGTGATGAACCAGTACAAGGGCGTCACGGTGCGCATGGTGGACGCGGACATGGCGCGCGAGGTCTACGACGTACGGCTGCTGCTGGAGCCCGAGGCGCTGAAGCGGGCCGTCAGGCGCGGCGCCTCCCTCGACGCCGCCCGTGACGCGCTGACCCGCGCCGACGCGGCCGGCGACACCGCCGAACGCTCCCTCGCCAACCGGGAGTTCCACCGCGCCCTCTACCTGCCGTGCGGCAACCCGCTGCTCGGCCGGATGCTCGACGAGGTACGGGACCAGGCCGCCCTCGTCTCAGCGGTCGCCTGGGCCGCCTCCCCCTCCTGGGAGCGGGAGGCCGGCGAGCACCGCGACATCCTGCGGCTGGCCCTCGACGGGGACGCGGACGGCGCCGCGCGTGCCCTGCACGTCCACATCGCGTCGTTCGTGCGACGGGCCTTCCCGGACGCGGGAGTCGAGGCCCAGGGAGAGGACGGTCCGGCATGACCACGACGTTCGAGCCCCAGCGGACGGCCCTGGCCGACGTGGTGGCGATCCCGGTGACCCCGTTCGCCGAGGACGGCCGCGTCGACCAGGACGCCCACCGAGCCCTGCTGCGTCGCCTGCTCGACGGGGGCGTCACCACCCTCACCCCCAACGGCAACACCGGCGAGTTCTACGCCCTCACCCCCGAAGAGCGCGGCCTCGTCAACGAGTTGACCATCGAGGAGGCGGGCGACCGCGCCGCCGTCCTGGTCGGCGTCGGCCACGACGTACCCACCGCCATCGCCTCCGCCCGGCACGCCCGCGAGCTCGGCGCCCGGATGGTGATGGTCCACCAGCCGGTCCACCCGTACGTATCCCAGAGCGGCTGGGTCGACTACCACCGCGCGATCGCCGCCGCCGTGCCCGAGCTGGGCGTCGTCCCGTACATCCGCAACGCCCAGCTCAGCGGCGCGCGCCTCGCCGAACTCGCCGACGACTGCCCGAACGTCATCGGCGTGAAGTACGCCGTCCCGGACGCCGCCAAGTTCGCGGCCTTCGCCCGCGACGCAGGCCTCGAGCGCTTCGTGTGGGTCGCCGGTCTCGCCGAGCCGTACGCGCCCTCGTACTTCTCCGCGGGCGCCACCGGCTTCACCTCCGGGCTCGTGAACGTCGCCCCCGCCGTCTCCATGAACATGATCGAAGCGCTGCGGGCCGGGGACTACCCGGGCGCGATGAAGGTCTGGGAGCAGATCCGCCGCTTCGAGGAACTGCGCGCCGCGAACGGCTCCGCCAACAACGTCACCGTCGTCAAGGAGGCCCTCGCCTCCCTCGGCCTGTGCCGCCGCGATGTCCGCCCGCCCAGCAGGGAACTGCCCGAGGGCGAGCGCGCCGAGGTCGCCGCCATCGCCGCCGGGTGGTCGATATGACCGGCAGGAAGCGCCCCGAGGAACTCAGAAGCCATCAGTGGTACGGCGCCGAGGGCCAGCTGCGCACCTGGTCGCACAACGCCCGCATGCGCCAGCTGGGATACGAGGCGGAGGAGTACCGGGGCCGTCCGGTGATCGCCGTCCTCAACACCTGGTCCGACATCAACCCCTGCCACGTCCATCTGCGCGAACGCGCCGAGGCGGTCAAGCGGGGGGTGTGGCAGGCCGGGGGCTTCCCGCTCGAGTTCCCGGTCGCCACGCTCTCGGAGACGTACCAGAAGCCGACCCCGATGCTCTACCGCAACCTGCTCGCGATGGAGACGGAGGAGCTGCTGCGGTCGTACCCGATCGACGCGGCCGTACTGCTCGGGGGCTGCGACAAGTCGACGCCGGCGCTGCTCATGGGCGCGGCCTCGGCCGACGTACCGTCGATCTTCGTGCCCGCGGGGCCCATGCTGCCGGGGCACTGGCGCGGTGAGACCCTTGGGTCCGGTACCGACATGTGGAAGTACTGGGACGAACACCGCGCGGGCAACCTGACGGACTGCGAACTCCGGGAGCTCCAGGGTGGGTTGGCGCGTTCGCCGGGTCACTGCATGACCATGGGGACCGCGTCCACGATGACCGCGGCGGCGGAAGCCCTCGGCATGACGCTGCCGGGTGCCTCCTCGATCCCGGCCGTCGACTCCGGGCACGAGCGCATGGCCGCCGCCTCCGGGCGCCGCGCCGTGGAGCTCGCGTGGACCGGGCTCAAGCCGTCCGGGATTCTCACCCGCGAGGCCTTCGAGGACGCCGTCACCACGGTGCTCGGGCTCGGCGGCTCCACCAACGCGGTCATCCATCTGATCGCGATGGCGGGACGCTCCCAAGTCCCCCTCACCCTCGACGACTTCGACCGCATCGCCCGTACCGTGCCGGTCCTCGCCAACGTCCGTCCCGGCGGACGGACGTACCTGATGGAGGACTTCTACTTCGCCGGCGGCCTGCCCGCCTTCCTCTCCCGGATCACCGACCTGCTGCACCTGGACCGGACGACGGTCAGCGGCACTCTGCGGGAGCAGCTCCAAGGCGCCGTCGTGCACGACGACGACGTCATCCGCACCCGCGGGAATCCGGTCGCCGGCGAGGGCGGCGTCGCCGTGCTGCGTGGCAACCTCTGCCCGGACGGCGCCGTCATCAAGCACATCTCGGCCGAGCGGCACCTGCTCAAGCACACCGGTTCCGCCGTCGTATTCGACGACTACAGGACGATGCAGCGGACCATCAACGACCCGTCGCTGAACATCACCGCCGACAGCGTGCTGGTGCTCCGCAACGCCGGGCCCAAGGGCGGTCCGGGCATGCCCGAGTACGGCATGCTGCCGATCCCCGACCACCTGCTGAAGCAGGGCGTACGGGACATGGTGCGGATCTCCGACGCCCGGATGAGCGGCACGAGTTACGGCGCGTGCGTGCTGCACGTGGCGCCGGAGTCGTACGTCGGCGGCCCGCTGGCCCTGGTCCGGACAGGGGACACCATCACCCTGGACGTCGAGGCTCGCATGCTCCAACTCAACGTGGACGACGACGAGTTGGAACGCCGTCGGGCCGAGTGGACACCGCAGCCCGCGCGCTACGAGCGCGGCTACGGCGCGCTCTACAACGAACAGATCACCCAGGCCGACACCGGCTGCGACTTCGAGTTCCTCGCGCGGCCCGGCAAGGTGCGGGACCCGTACGCGGGCTGAACCACCCTCGACACACAGTCTCGCTTGGCCGAAATACCGAACGATGATCGGTAAGCGCTTCACCGAGTAAGGCTTCACCGAGTAAGGCTTCACCGAGTACGGCTTCACCGAGAACGGAGAACTGTCATGGCCCAAGCCGCAGCCGTGGCGAAACCGCCCGCGCCACCCCGGCGGCGCCGTGCCTCCGCCACCCCGCGCAGGCTCCCGTATCTGCTGATCGCCCCGGCGGCCCTGCTCATGCTGGGCTTCATCGCCTACCCGGTGATCAGCGTCTTCTACTACAGCCTGCAGGAGTACAACCCCACCAAGCCATGGCGGAACGGCTTCACGGGCTTCGACAACTTCGTCCACGCCTTCACCGCGGACCCGCTGTTCTGGGACACGCTGGTCTTCAGCGCCAAGTGGGTGTTCGTCGAGGTCGGGCTGCAGCTGCTGTTCGGGCTCGCGCTCGCGCTGATCGTCAACCAGACGTTCGCGGGCCGGGCGCTCGGCCGAGCGCTCGTGTTCTCGCCGTGGGCCGTCTCCGGGGTGCTGACCTCGGCGATCTGGGTGCTGCTCTACAACTCCCAGACGGGCATCACCCGTTACCTCGCGGACGTCGGCATCGGCTCCTACGGCACCAGCTGGCTGTCGGACACCTCCACCGTGTTCCCGGCGGCGGTCGTCGCCGACCTGTGGCGCGGGGTGCCCTTCTTCGCGATCCTCATCCTCGCCGACCTCCAGTCCGTCTCCAAGGACCTGTACGAGGCCGCCGAGGTCGACGGGGCCGGCCGGATCAAGCAGTTCTGGCACATCACACTGCCCCACCTCAAGGACGCGATCGTCCTGTCCACGCTGCTGCGCGCGGTGTGGGAGTTCAACAACGTCGACCTGCTCTACACGCTGACGGGCGGCGGCCCGGCGGGCGTGACCACGACCCTGCCGCTCTACATCGCCAACACCAGCGTCGACGCGCACAACTTCGGCTACGCGTCGGCCCTGACCACCGTCGCGTTCGTGATCCTGCTCTTCTGCTCGATGGTCTATCTGCGGCTGAGCAAGTTCGGAGGTGAGGACAAGTGAGCGTCAAGGAAGCCACCCAGGTCGCGCCCGCGCCCCTGCGGGCCGCCCCCGAACCGCCCCGTCCGAGGAAGAAGCACCGCGCCTACGACGAGGTCCCGCGCTGGCAGATCTACCTGCCGCTGTCGATCTACCTGGTCTTCACCCTGATCCCCTTCTACTGGATCCTGCTGTTCTCCCTGCGCCCGGCCGGCTCGACCTCGCTCGTGCCGTGGCCGATGACCTTCGACCACTTCGAGAAGGTCTGGACGGAGCGGAGCTTCGGCACCTACTTCCAGAACAGCGTGCTCGTCGGCGTGGTCACCCTGCTGATGACGACCCTGGTGGCGCTGGCCGGCGGCTATGCCCTCGCACGCTTCAACTTCAGGATCAAGCGGGCCTTCATGCTGGCCCTGCTCTGCTCCCAGTTCGTGCCGGGCGCGCTGCTCCTGGTGCCGCTGTTCGAGATCTTCGCCGAGCTGCAGATGATCAACTCGCTGGGCAGCGTCATCATCGCGGAGACGGTGTTCCAGCTGCCGCTGTCGATGATCCTGATCAGCAACTTCATCAAGAACGTGCCGTACTCCCTGGAGGAGGCCGCCTGGGTCGACGGCTGCAACCGGATGACCGCCTTCAGGATCGTCGTCCTGCCGCTGCTGCGGCCCGGTCTGATCGCCGTCGGCTCCTTCGCCTTCGTGCACTCCTGGAACCACTTCCTGTTCGCCCTGATGTTCCTCAACAACCAGGAGAAGCAGACGATCCCGGTGGGACTGAACACGTTGATGGGCGCGGACAGCGTGGACCTGGGGGCGCTTGCCGCCGGCGGGATCATCGCGGCTGTGCCGGTGGTGATCGTGTTCGCGTTCATTCAGAAGTGGCTGATCACCGGGTTCAGCGCGGGGGCGGTGAAGGGATGAGACTTCGTCATATCGCGTTGGCCACCGCGTTGTTGGGGGTTCTGTGCGTTCCTGCGTACGCCGACGCCTCTGGAAATGCCGCGATGGGTCGTCTGGCGACTGCTGCGCCGTCGGGGCTGGTCGCGCCCCGCGGCGGAGCCGCACATCGATACAGCCCCGCGCCCCTTGAGGGCGCTGCCGCAGACATCTCTCTCGGTGACATCAGCCGCGACACACTACCCGCAAACGACGGCTGGGCCGCGGCCGACGGCGGTACCACGGGGGGTGCCACCGCCGACGACGCCCACGTCTTCACCGTACGCAACCGAAGTGAGCTCGTCCGCGCCCTCGACGGCGGCAGTGCCACCCCGAAGATCATCAAAATCGCCGGCACCATCGACGCCAACACCGACGACGACGGCGACCACCTGGACTGCGCCGACTACGCCACCGACGGCTACGGCACCGGCAAGTACCTGGCCGCCTACGACCCCCGCACCTGGGGCTCCGCCAAGCCCAGCGGCCCGCAGGAGGAGGCCCGCCAGGCCTCGGCGGCGAAGCAGGCCGAGCGGGTCGAGCTGGCCGTCGGCTCCAACACCACCATCGTCGGACTCGGCGACAGCGCGGTCCTCAAAGGCGCCGGCCTCCAGCTCCGGGACGTGCACAACGTCATCGTCCGCAATCTCGAACTGCGCGACGCCTACGACTGCTTCCCCGTCTGGCAGCCCAACACCGGCGGCCTCGGCGACTGGAAGACGGCGTACGACAACATCTGGCTGCGCGGCGCCACCCATGTGTGGATCGATCACGTGACCCTCAGCGACAAGGGTCACCCGGACGAGCGGGAGCCCACCTACTTCGGCCGCAACCACCTCCGCCACGACGGCCTGCTGGACATCACCAACGCCTCCGACCTGGTCACCGTCTCCTGGAGTCGGTTCGCCGACCACGACAAGGCGATCCTCATCGGCAACGGCGACACGGCCACCGCCGACCGCGGCAAGCTCCGGGTCACCCTGCACCACAACGAGTTCGAGTCCGTCGTCCAGCGAGCGCCCCGCGTCCGCTTCGGCCAGGTGCACCTCTACAACAACCGGTACGTCGTCCCGGCCGACGCCCACGACTACCGCTACTCCGTCGGAGTGTCGACCGAGTCGGCGATCCACGCCGAGAACAACGTCTTCCACACCCCCGGCCACATCGAGGTCGCCGACCTGGTCAAGAGCTGGAACGGCACCGCCCTCCACCAGTCCGGCACCCTCTTCAACGGCTATCCGGTGGATCTCCTGGCCATCCACAACGCCTACAACTCCGGCAGCGAGCGCGATCTCACGGCCGACGTCGGCTGGACACCTACCCTGCACACAAAGATCGACAGCGCCGCCTCGGCCGACCGAGCGGTGGCACGCGGCGCGGGCGCAGGGAGGATCCCATGAGCACTGCCGTACCCATCGTGCTGGCGGGCGCGCGCGGCCACGGCCGCTGGCACCTCGACAACATCCGCCGGCTCCAGGACAAGGGGATCGTGCGGCTGGCGGGGATCTGCGAGCTCACCCCGCTGAGCGAGGAGGAGCTTCCCCAGGGGCTCGTCACGCCCTCGGGCGCGCCCGAACAGTCCGCCGACTTCGGCGCCCTCCTCGACTCCACCGGCGCCCGGATCGCCGTGATCTGCACGCCGATCCCGACCCATACCGACCTCGCCCTGACGGCGGCCCGGCGTGGCGTGCACATCCTGCTGGAGAAGCCGCCCGCCCCGTCGTACGCCGAGTTCCGGCGCATGGCCGACGGGGTCGCCGAGGCCGGCGTCGCCTGCCAGATCGGCTTCCAGTCGCTGGGCTCGCACGCGGTGCCGGCGATCCGGACGCTGATGGCCGAGGGCGCGATCGGTGCGATCGCCGGGATCGGCGGGGCCGGCGCCTGGGCGCGTCCGGAGGCTTACTACCGGCGGGCGCCCTGGGCGGGCAGGCGCAGGCTGCACGGCGTCGACGTCATCGACGGGGTGCTCACCAACCCCCTCGCGCACGCCGTCGCCACCGCGCTCGCGCTGAGCGGGACGGTGCACGCCGAGGACGTCACCGCCATCGAGACCGAACTGCTGCGCGCCAACGACATCGAGTCCGACGACACCTCGTGCGTCCGCGTCACCACTGCACGGGACTGCCCGGTCGTCGTCGGTGCCACCCTGTGCGCCGAGGACCCCGACGAGCCGTACGTCGTCGTCCACGGCGACCAGGGCCGGATCACCTTCTGGTACAAGCAGGACCGCGTCCTGCTCCAGCGCGCAGGCCACGGCCCCGAGGAGTACGAGTACGGCCGCACGGACCTGCTGGAGAACCTCGTCGAGCACGTCACCGACGGCACCGGCCTGCTGGTCACACCCGATGCGACCGGCGCTTTCATGAAGGTCGTTGAAGCGATTCGACTGGCCCCGGACCCGGCCCCGCTGCCGGACGAGGCCTGGCGGCTGCTCCCCGACGAGCAGCGCCGTGTCGTGCCCGGCATCGACGGCCTCGTCGCGGCCGCCGCCGACACCCTCGCCCTCTACTCCGAGCTGGGCGCCGCCTGGGCGCTCCCGGCGAGAACGAAAGAGGTGAGCACCTGATGACCCCCCATGACACCGCGGTGCTGCGCGTCGCGGGCCGCCCGGTCAGCCGGTACGTCACCCGGCCCGAACTGCCGGCCCGGCTCGCCCCGCGCCCGTACCTGCACCCCGTCACCACGCCGGCCGGCACGGTGGTCACCGAGCTGAGCCCCGGCGACCACGCACACCACCTCGGCGTCGGTGTCGCCGTTCCCGACGTCGAGGGGGCCAACTTCTGGGGCGGACGCACCTACGTCCGCGACCGGGGCCCGACCGAACTGGACAACCACGGCGCCCAGCGGCACTCCGCCTTCCAGCTGCGCGACCCCGACGGCTTCGTCGAGGAACTGCGCTGGGTGGCGGCAGGGGCCGAGCTGCTGCGCGAGCGCCGTACCGTCGCGGCCACCGAACTCACCGCATCCGCCTGGGCGTTGGACTTCACCTTCTCCCTGACCAACGTCACCTCCGGCCCGCTGTCCATCGGCAGCCCCGCCACCAACGGGCGCCCGGGCGCGGCTTACGGCGGCTTCTTCTGGCGGGCCCGCAAGGAGTCCTCGGCGCCCGACGTGTTCACCATCGACCGCGAGGGCGAGCAGGAGATCCACGGCAGCCGCGCCCCCTGGGTGGCGCTAGCGGGCACCACCTGGACCCTGATCTTCGCCGGCGCCACCGAACGGACCCGCCTGGACCCGTGGTTCGTACGCGCCCAGGAGTACCCCGGCGTCGGCTCCTCCCTCGCCGCCGAGGAACGGCTTCCGATCCCGCCCGGCGAGACCGCCGTACGCCGGATCGTGACCGTGGTCGCCGACGGACGCGTCAGCCGGCTCGAAGCGGCGTCCCTGGTCCGGAAGGCGGTGAGCCCGTGACGACCGGGACCTACACGAACCCCGTCCTGAACGCCGACTGGTCCGACCCGGACGTCGTCCGCGTCGGCGACGCCTTCTACCTCACCGCCTCCAGCTTCGGCCGCGCCCCGGGCCTGCCCCTCCTCCACTCCCGCGACCTGGTCAACTGGACCCTGGTCGGCCATGCCCTGGAACGCCTGGAACCAGCAGGGGAGTTCACCTCGCCGCGCCACGACTGCGGCGTCTGGGCCCCCTCCCTCCGCCATCACGACGACCGCTTCTGGATCTTCTGGGGCGACCCCGACCAGGGCATCTTCCAGGTCAACGCCCCCGAGATCCACGGCCCCTGGACCCGCCCGCACCTGGTGAAGCCGGGCAAGGGCCTGATCGACCCCTGCCCCCTCTGGGACGAGGAGACCGGCGACACCTACCTCGTGCACGCCTGGGCCAAGTCCCGCTCCGGCGTCAAGAACCGCCTCACCGGCCACCGGATGCACCCCGACGGCACCGAACTCCTCGACGACGGCAAGCTGATCGTCGACGGCGACCGCATACCCGGCTGGTTCACCCTCGAAGGCCCCAAGCTCTACAAGCACGACGGCTGGTTCTGGATCCTCGCCCCCGCCGGGGGAGTGGAGACCGGCTGGCAGGGTGCCTTCCGCTCACGCGAGTTCTTCGGGCCGTACGAGGAGAAGATCGTCCTCGAACAGAAGGACACCGACGTCAACGGACCGCACCAGGGCGGCTGGGTGCGCACCCCGTCCGGTGAGGACTGGTTCCTGCACTTCCAGCAGCGGGGCGCCTACGGCAGGGTCGTCCACCTCCAGCCGATGCGCTGGAGTGCCGACGGCTGGCCGGTGCCGGGCCGGGACGGCGCACCCGTCGCCGTACACCGCAGACCCGATCTGCCACCGCAGCCGCCCGCCGCGCCCGCCACGGACGACGACTTCCCCGGCGGACGCTTCGGCCGCCAGTGGTCGTGGACCGCCAACCCTCCCCCACTCTCGGCTTCGCTCGAGCGGGGGGACCCCCATGCCGGCTGGGCCACCCAGCACTCCGGCGACGGGCTGAGACTCGCCTGCGTCCGTACGGCCGACGCCCACGATCTGCGCAGACTGCCGCACATCCTCACCCAGCGACTGCCCGGCATGCCGTGTGCGGTCGAGGTCGAACTGCGGCTGGACAGCGTGGAGCCGGGGGCACGGGCAGGGCTCGCGGTGCTCGGGGACGCGTTCTGCTGGATCGGGCTGCAGCGCGGCGCGGACGGGGCGGTCCATGTCGTGCACCGGTTCGCCGAGGCCGTGGCGGAGCGGGAACGGGACGCCGCACACGTGCGGCTCGCGCCACAGGGGCGGGTGCGGCTGCGGATCGAGATCGGGGCCGGGGCGCGCTGCCGGTTCTTCCACGACGTCGGCGATGGCCTCCGAGCTTCGGGGCCGGTGTTCGCCGCCACGCCCTGGCGCTGGGTCGGCGCCCTGCTCGGCCTGTTCGGCCTCGCGCCCGAAGGCCAGGGACACGCCGGCGCGGCAACCTTCTCGCACTTCAGGATCGACTCCTTGTAACGCACCTGACCCGTAGCCCGTTGGGAGCCGCAATGACGCAGCACCTTGATAGCAAGCGCTTGCACAGGCCCGGCTACGGCACGGTCCTGGCCGCCGTGCTGGGCCTTGTCGCCGCGCTGAGCCTCGAGGCGATCGGGGAGGCCAACGCCGCGAGTCCGACGGCGGCTTCGTCCTCCGTCGATCGCTGGACCGACCGACCCCACGGCTTCGCCTCCCTCGCCGGGGGCACGACCGGTGGCGCGGGCGGCGAGGTCGTCACCGTCACCGACCAGGCCTCCCTCGCCAAGTACGCGGCGGCAACGGAGCCGTACGTCATCCGGGTGCGGGGCGCCATCACCGCGCAGCCCTTCGGCGCGAGCATCACCGTCGCCTCGGACAAGACCATCGTCGGCGTCGGCAGGAGCGGCGAACTGGTGCAGGGCGAGTTCCACCTCGAACCCGGCACGCACAACGTGATCATCCGCAACCTGACGATCCGCGACTCGGCGATCGAGGGCAACTGGGACTGCAAGGACACCGATTTCGACGGCATCCAGATGGACACCGTCCACCACGTCTGGATCGACCACAACCGCTTCTCGAACATCTGCGACGGCCAGCTGGACGTGCGCAAGGACAGCGAGTACGTGACCGTCTCCTACAACCGGTTCGAGAACAACAACAAGACCTTCGGACTCGGCTGGACGTCCAACGTCAGGACGCAGATAACGATCGACCACAACTGGTTCGCCGACACCAAGCAGCGCAACCCGTCCGTGGACAACGCCGCCTACGCGCATCTGTACAACAACTACTTGACGGCACAGGCCGATCCGGGTGACCCGGTGTGGACCTACGGCAACTGGTCGCGGGGCCGGACCAAGATGGTCATCGAGAACAGCTATTACCGCGACGTCCAGCACCCCTACCAGGCCGACGCCACCGCGGAGCTGGTGCAACGCGGGTCGATCCTCAGGAACACGACCGGCCGGCACGACGAGTGGGGTGCCGCCTTCGAGCCGCGGGACTTCTACGACTACCGCCTGGACCCCGCGGCCGCCGTGCCGGCGCTCGTGACGCGCTTCTCCGGGCCGCAGCAGCGGATCGGCCACCTCAACGGTGCCGACGGCCGGGCGCCGCATGCCCGGCGCTGAGTTCCGCTCGCGCCCCGAAGACCCCCACACCTTCACATCTCCGTCTGATCCAGAAGAAGAGAGCCGACCAATGAAGATCAGCATTCGCAGAAGCAGGCGCGCCGCCGTGGCCGTCGCTCTGGGCTCCGTCCTCGCCCTGACCGCCACCGCCTGCGGTGACGACGGGAGCAGCGCGGGCGGTGACAAGGGCGCCGAGGGCAGCGGCACCGGAAAGATCGTCTTCTGGGACAACAACGGCGGTGTCCGCACCGACATCTGGAAGGAGATCATCGCCGACTTCGAGAAGGCCAACCCGGACATCAAGGTCGAGTACGTCGGGATCCCGTCCACCGACTACCAGTCCAAGGTGGACACCGCCATCCAGGGCGGCGGCCTGCCGGACGTCGGCGGCGTCGGCGCGGCGATGCTCGCCGGGTTCGCCGCGCAGAACGCGCTGGACCCTCTGGACGACCGGGTCGCCAAGTCCTCCCTGAACGGCAAGCTCAACGAGGACATGGTCGCCTCGCTGAAGGCCGCGGGGGGTGGCGACGGCAAGCTGTACTCGGTGCCGACCTCCGCCAACAACGGTGTGCTGTACTACCGCACCGACCTGTTCGAGAAGGCCGGGCTGGACGAGCCGGCGACCTGGGACAAGTTCTACGAGGCCGCCGAGAAGCTGACCGACGCCGGGAAGAACAAGTTCGGGTACACCATCCGTGGTGGGGCCGGCTCCATCGCCCAGGCGCTGGACGCCATGTACGGGCAGTCCGGGATCACGTCCTTCTGGGACACGAGCGGTGCGAGGACGACCGTCAACGACCCCAAGAACGTGGCCGCGTTGGAGAAGTACGCCGCGCTCTACAAGAAGGTCACTCCGGCCGCCGACCTCAACAACGACTTCACCAAGATGGTCGCCCAGTGGGATTCCGGCACGATCGGGATGCTGAACCACAACCTCGGGTCGTACCAGGACCATGTGAAAGCCCTGGGCACGGACAAGTTCCGGGGGATTCCGCAGCCGGTCGGCTCCTCCGGCAAGCGGGTTCAGGTGTCCAACCCTGTGGACGGGATGGGGCTGTTCAAGAGCTCCAAGAACAAGGACGCCGCCTGGAAGTTCATCGAGTTCGCCACGTCGCATGACGAGAACTCGAAGTTCAACAAGGCGGCCGGTCAGGTGCCGTCGAACAATGACGCGGCGAAGGACGCGTGGATTTCTGAGGCCGAGCCGACGAAGTTGGCTGCCGCGGCGTTGACGGACGGGTCGACGACGATTGTGCAGTTGCCGTACTACCTGCCCGACTGGAACACCATCTCCAAGGCCGACAATGAGCCGAACCTCCAGAAGGTGCTGAACGGGGACATGAGCGCCAAGGAGTTCCTGGACACGGTGGCCGATCAGCTGAATGAGGCTCAGACCGAGTGGAAGTCGCGTAACGGCTGAGAGCTCGGTCGCTTCGCTGTGCGGCCGGCTGCGGGTCTTGTTGTGGCTGGTCGCGCGGTTCCCCGCGCCCCCAGGGGGATACCCCCCGCGCTGAAAGGCACCCGCGTGTCTCTTACCCGTAGACAGGTCAGTTCGGCGGCCGTCGCCGCCGTTCCTCTCGCCCTTTCGGGCATCGGTACCGCCGAGGCAAGTCAGCGCCGCCGCATCCGCTCCCTCTACATCGCCGGTGATTCCACCGCCGCCCAGAAATACGCCGACGCCGCACCCGAGACCGGGTGGGGAATGGCGCTCCCCTTCTTCCTGCGCAAGAACCTGCTCGTCTCCAACCATGCGGTGAACGGCCGTAGTTCCAAGAGCTTTGTCGATGAAGGGCGGCTGGATGTCGTCCTTGCCGCCATCCGGCCCGGAGACTTCCTGCTCATCCAGTTCGCGCACAACGACGAGAAGGCCACCGACCCCACGCGGTACACCGAGCCCTGGACCACCTACCAGGACTACCTGCGTCTCTACATCGACGGCGCCCGTGCCCGAGGCGCCCATCCCGTACTCGCCACCGCCGTCGAGCGCCGCAGGTTCGACGGTGACGGCAACGCTCTGCCGACCCACGGCGACTATCCGGCAGCGATGCGCGCGCTGGCCCAGCAGAAGCGGGTCACCCTGCTCGACATCCAGGCCCTGTCCCTCGCGCTGTGGCAGCGGCTCGGGGTCGAAGAGACGAAGACGTACTTCAACTGGACCGCCACCGAGCAGGACAACACGCACTTCAACCCGCCCGGCGCGATCGCCGTGGCGCGTCTCGTGGTGCATGAGCTGCTGCGTACGCGGGTGCTCGGCCCGCAGGACGTGCGCCGACTGGGCGAGGCGATCCCGGAGTCCTGGATCACCTGGCCGGAAGCGTCCGCCGCTTAGTCAACCTTCAGATCGCAGAAGAGAGAGCCGCACAATGAACGCACAGATATGGCATGGGCATGCCACGCAGAGAGTGGCCGTTCTGATCGGCTGCACGGCCCTCGTCCTCGGTCTCACCGGCACCGGGGCGGAGGCAAAGCCCCGTGACCTCGGCCGTCAGGTCCTCGGCGCGAGTGACGGCTGGGCCTCCGAGGGGGCCGGGACGACCGGCGGGGCCGCCGCCGACGCCGCGCACGTGTACACCGTGAGCACCTGGGCGGAGTTCAGGCAGGCGCTCGCCGACGGTGGAAGCGCGCCCAGGATCATCAAGGTCGACGGCGTGATCGACGCCGTGTCGGAGGGCTGCGACGCCTTCGCGGCGGACGGGTACGACCTGCAGCGGTATCTCGCCGACTACGACCCCGCCGTGTGGGGCCACGACAGTCCCGTCAGCGGGGAACAGGAGGAATTGCGCGCCGCGTCCGCCGCCCGGCAGGACCGGGCCATCAAGGCGAACGTCCCGGCCAACACCACCATCGTCGGGGTCGGCAAGGGCTCCGGGATCCTCGGCGGCAGCCTCCAGATCAAGGGAGTGGACAACGTCATCCTGCGCAACCTCACCATCGAGGCCCCCGTCGACTGCTTCCCGCAGTGGGACCCGACCGACGACAACAAGACCGGCGCCTGGAACTCCGAGTACGACGGCGTGGTGGTGTACGGCTCCACCCATGTGTGGATCGACCACAACACGCTCACCGACGGCCGGTACCCGGACAGCACCTTGCCGACGTACTTCGGCAAGGTCTACCAGCGGCACGACGGGCTCCTCGACATCGTGCGCGGCGCCAACCTCGTTACGGTGTCCTGGAATTCGTTCACTGATCACGACAAGACCATGCTGATCGGCAACAGCGACAGCGCGGCTTCCACCGACACCGGCAAGCTCAAGGTCACCCTGCACCACAACCGCTTCGAGGGGATCGTCGAGCGGGCGCCCCGGGTGAGGTTCGGGCAGGTCGACTCGTATAACAACCACTTCGTCGTCACCGGTGACCAGCACTATGCGTACGTCTTCGGCATCGGCGCCTCCTCGCAGCTGTACGCCACGCACAACGCCCTCTCGCTGGCCCCCGGTGTCAGCGTCGGCAAGGCGCTGAAGAAGTGGAACGAGGCGCCGCTCACCGCTGAGAACAACTACGTCAACGGCAGGCTGACGGACCTCATCGCCGTCCACAACGCCGAGATCCCCGGCGAGACCCTCCAGTCGGGTGCCGGCTGGACGCCGACCCTGCGGACGAAGGTCGACAACCCCAAGGCGGTGCCGGGCATCGTCGACCGCTGCGCGGGCGCCGGCAAGCTGCGCTGACCCCCTCCTCTCCCGACCGGGCCGGGGCCCCGCCGCCCCGGCCCGGCCCACGCGAGGAAGCACCGCACCCCTGAAGAGCCGCACTCCCAAGGAGCACCCGCATGCCCTCGCCCCACCTCCGACGCCCCTTGCCCAGAAGGGGATTCCTGCTCGCCGCCACCGGCGCCGCCGCCACGCTCGCCCTCGCGCCGACCCCAGCCCGGGCCGCCGGCAACCCCAGGCCGCCCCGCCCCTTCGGCCGTTACGGTTCACCGGCCGCCCGCCTGACCCCGCAGACCCTCTACGTCCACCCGTCCGGACAGGGCGACTTCACCTCCGTCCAGGCCGCCGTCACCGCGGCGACCGGCAGCGGCCGGACGCTGGTCATCGCGCCGGGGACGTACCGGGAGACCGTGGCCGTGGACGTGACCCGGACGGGGATGAGCTGGCTCGGCGCCAGTGGCGACCCGCGTGACGTCGTCATCGTGTACGACAACGCCGCGGGCACTCCCAAGCCCGGCGGCGGCACCTACGGCACCACCGGCTCCGCCACCACCCTCGTCCAGGCCGACGGCTTCACCGCCCGCGATCTCACCTTCGCCAACGACTGGCTGCGCGCCGACCACCCCGGCATCAGCGGCACCCAGGCCGTCGCCATCAAGGTCCAGGGCGACCGGTCGGCCTTCCACCACTGCCGTTTCCTCGGCCACCAGGACACCCTGTACGCCGACTCGATCGCCCTCGGCGTCTTCGCCCGCCAGTACTTCTCGCGCTGCCACGTCGAGGGCGACGTCGACTTCGTCTTCGGGCGGGCCACGGCCGTCTACGAGCACTGCCACTTCCGGACCCTGACCCGGACCGACCTCTCGGCGGCCCCGTACGGCTTCGCCTTCGCCCCCTCGACAGCGGCCGCCAACCCGCGCGGCTACCTGGTGACCAGGAGCCGTATCAGCAGTGAGGCCCCGGACGCCCACTACAAGCTGGCCCGCCCCTGGGTGCCGAGCTCCGACACCACCGCCCGCCCCGGCCTCGTCGTCCGGGACACCCACCTCGGCCCCGGCATCGACGCGGTCGCGCCCTACACGAACATGTCGGACAGCTTCCCGTGGCAGGACCAGCGCTTCGCCGAGTACCGCAACAGCGGTCCCGGCGCGGTCGTCACCGTCCCGGCCAACCGACCCCAACTCACCGCCGAACAGGCCGAGTCGGCCACCCGCGCGGCCTACCTCGGCGACTGGCAGCCATGGAAGGCGGAGTGCTGACATACGCAGACGCACCCTGCCGGCCGGGATGACCGCGGCGGCGGGCGGCGGCCTGATCGCCGGGACCGCTCCGGCCTCCGCGAGCACCCCCCGTGTCCTGCACGTCCGGCTTGGCGACTCCGTCCCGCGACCGTCCCCTGTCCCTCCCCCCACCGCACGACGAAAGGACCGCACTCCATGTCTCGTCGTACCGCTCTCGCCGCCCTGTCGGCCCTGACTCTGGGGGTTCGGGTGGGGGATTGTGTTCGCTCACGCTGCCTCGGAGTGTCATCGGCGGGGAACAGCACGTCAATCGGTGTGCGAGGGACGTGCGGGAGCGAAACTTTCGCTCGCTTTCGCGGGGGCGCGGCAACCCACGCGCGAACGCCCCGCCGGTCGTCACCGGCGGGGCGTTCCGCTCTGCCGGCCGAGGGGGGCTCATGCCGGCAGGTCCAGGGGGCTCCGCTCACGCGTACGCGGTGGCGGGTCGCGTTCGTGATGTCAGATGCCGAGAGACTGCGGGAGGTTGCTTGCGGATCGTGCCTTACGAATCCCCGTCGGCCGTCGAGTCGTTGTCGCCGTGCGCCGCGAAGCCGCCCGCCACGGAGAGCTGTTCGCCGCCTGCCTCGGCCGTCATCGCATAGCTGTCGCCCCGCGCGTCCCGGCCGCCTCGCTCATGATCGTACTGCCCCGCGAACACCCACGCGCCCTCGCGGACCGTACGGCCCTCCTTGAGTGTCCAGGTGTAGACGAGGAAGCCGTCCTCCTCCTCGACGGTCAGCGTGAAGTCCTCCTCCGGCAGCGAGCGCCAGGCGCCTGCCGTTCTGACCCCGCCGGTCTGCTTGATCTTCAACCGGACGGTGAGCGCGCTGAGTTGCTCACTCGTCTTCAGGGTCAGATTGCTCTGCGCCCAGAAGTCATTGCTGTGCGGGTCCACCGAGCCGTCCGACCACAGGGGGCCGTCCCGCTCGCCCTTCGCGGCGGGGGGCTCGGCCGTGGCGCTCGGCTGCCGGGTCGGCGCCGTGGTCGTCCCGCGGGACTCAGGCGTCCGCTCGGGCGTCGGGTCCGTCGACGGGGCGGGCGGGACCGGGGCGCCGCTCGACGCGTCCGGGGGCGGGGTGGGCGTCGGTGAAGTGGCCACCGACTGCTGCGGGGTGTCCTCCTGCACGGCGGACGCCACCGCGTACCCGCCGACGGCGAGCACTCCGGCGACCGCCGCCGTCGCGCTCACCACGCGGAACCAGCCGTACACCGGTGGGCGGTTCGCCCGGTGGTCGGTGCGGGTCTGCCCGGAGGGGTCCGCCATGCCGCGCTCGACCCGGGCCAGGATCCGCTCGCGGTCGGGCTCGTGCGCCTCGGCCGCCTCGTGCAGCCGGGTGCGCAGGTCGTCGTGCACGTCCCGCCGCATCATCGGTTCCCTCCCGCGGCGCCCTCGGTGCGCACCATCGCCGCCGCGTGCACCTCGAGGGGAGCGGCCTGTGTCCCGAGCCGCCGTTGCAGCTCGGCCATCCCCTTCGAGGTCTGGCTCTTCACCGTACCGACCGATATCCCGAGGGCGAGCGCGGTGTCCTTCTCGGAGAGGTCGAAGGCGTGCCGCAGCACCACACAGGCGCGTTTGCGGAACGGGAGTCCACGCAACGCCTCCTGGACGTCGACGACGCCCGCGATGTCCGGGTTCTCCGCCTTCTCCTCGCGCTGCGACCAGAACAGGGCGACCCGGCGCCGCTCCCGGACCGCGCTGCGGATTCTGGTGCGGGCCAGGTTGGCCACGACGCCGCGTGCGTACGCCACCGGACGGTCGGCCGCGCGGACCCGGTCCCAGCGGTGCCACAGCGCCAGCAACGCGTCCGCGGCCAGATCGTCGGCCGCGTCCGCCTCACCCGTCAGCAGGTGGGCCAGGCGCGCGAGTTCGGCATAGTGGCGCTCGAAGAAGGCATGGAACTCCACGGAGGCGGCGTCGTCGACGACCGTGCCCACGGGCGGCCCTCCTTGCCTATGAGTGGCATGTGTATGACATGTGATCGTCCGGCGATCATCCCGCGATCATGCTGAGAGGTCGGGAAGCGTAGCAGCGATCGAATGCCCTGTCGTACGAAGTCTCGAACGACGTGTGGTACGTCGCACGAAAGTAGGCCTGATTCCGTAACACGGGGAAAACCTGAAGCGCGTTCAACGCGGGAACAATCCAGCCAGCATCCGCACACCGATCAGTCAGGCAGCTAGGAGCAACCGCCATGTCCGATTCCCAGAAGGTGGCCGACCGGTCAACTGCCCCGCCGCCAGGCGTGAACAGCGTCGACCGGTTCTTCAAGATCTCCGAACGGGGCTCCACCTTCGCCCGTGAGATACGGGGCGGCTTCGCCACGTTCTTCACGATGGCCTACATCCTTGTCCTGAATCCCATCATCCTGGGCAGCGCGAAGGACAAGTTCGGCCACCAGTTGGATGCGGTCCAACTCACCACCGCCACCGCCCTGGTGGCCGCGGTCATGACGATCATCATGGGCGTCGGCGGCAACCTCCCGCTCGCCCTCGCCGCCGGCCTGGGCCTGAACGCCGTCGTGGCCTTCCAGATCGCCCCGCTGATGTCCTGGGACGACGCGATGGGCCTGATCGTCCTCGAAGGCCTGCTGATCTGCGTGCTGGTGGTCACCGGGCTGCGCGAGGCCGTCATGCACGCCATCCCGCAGCCCCTCAAGCAGGCGATCAGCGTCGGCATCGGCCTGTTCATCGCCTTCATCGGCTTCGTCGACGCCGGGTTCGTCAGCCGTGTCCCGGACGTCGCGAACACCACCGTGCCGGTTCAGCTGGGCGGCACCGGCACCCTCACCGGGTGGCCGATCCTCGTGTTCTGCCTCGGAGTTCTGCTGACGGTCGCCCTGCTCGCCCGGAAGGTGAAGGGCGCCATCCTGATCAGCATCGTGACCATGACGGTCCTCGCGATGGTCATCAACTCGGTCGCCGACATCAAGGCCTGGGGTCTGACCACGCCCGCATGGCCCGACAAGGTGGTCGACACCCCCGACTTCGGACTCATCGGCGACTTCAGCCTGTTCGGCGCGTTCGGCGAGACCACCGCCATCACCGTCGTGCTGCTGATCTTCACGCTGGTGCTGTCCGACTTCTTCGACACCATGGGCACGGTCGTCGGCATCAGCGCCGAAGCCGGTCTCCTCGACGAGCAGGGCAAGGTGCCGAACCTCGGCCGGGTGCTGCTGATCGACGGCGCCGCGGCGGCAGCGGGCGGCGCGGCCTCCTCGTCCTCGGCGACCTCCTACATCGAGTCGGCCGCCGGCGTCGGCGAAGGCGCGCGCACCGGCTTCTCCAACCTCATCACCGGCGGCCTGTTCGCCCTGGCCCTCTTCCTGACCCCGCTGCTCACCATCGTCCCGCTCCAGGCGGCCGCCCCCGCGCTGGTCGCCGTCGGCTTCCTGATGATGACCCAGGTCAAGCACATCGACTGGGACAAGTACGAGATCGCCATCCCGGCATTCCTGACCATCGCCGTCATGCCCTTCACCTACTCGATAACGAACGGCATCGGGGCGGGCTTCCTCGCCTACGTCGTGATCAAGACGGTGCTGGGCAAGGCGAAGGACATCCACTGGCTGCTGTGGGGAACGTCAGCGCTGTTCCTCGTGTACTTCGCCATCAACCCGATCGAGCAAATCCTGGGCGTCAAGTGACCCGCTAGTTCTTGAGCGCCGCCTCCATCACCTTCCTGGCCACGGGGGCGGCCAGCCCGTTGCCGCTGACCTCGGACCTGGCGGCGTTCGACTGCTCGATGATCACCGCCACGGCGGCCTCCTTGCCGTCGGACTTCCCGTACGACGTGAACCAGGCGTACGGCGTCTTGCTGTTCTTCTCGCCGTGCTGGGCCGTGCCCGTCTTGCCGCCCACCGTCGCGCCCGGGATCTGCGCGTTCGTGCCCGTGCCCTTCTCGACGACCGTCTGCATCGCCGACTGGAGCTGCTCGGCGGTGTCCGAGCTGATGATCTCCTCGGTCTCGGCGCTGTCGTCGTAGTTCTCCAGGACATCGCCGCCGCCGTCGGTGATCTGCGACACCATGTGCGGCGAGACCAACTTGCCGCCGTTGGCGATGGCGGCCGACACCATGGCGATCTGCAGCGGGGTCGCGGTGACGTCGAACTGGCCGATGCCGGAGAGCGCGGTCTGCGGCTTGTCCATGTCGGAGGGGTACACGCTGGTGTACGCCCGCACCGGGACGTCCTGCTCCTCGTCGTTGAAACCGAACTTCTCGGCCGTCTCCCTGACCTTGTCCTGGCCCAGGTCGACGGCCATCTTGCCGAAGACGTTGTTGCACGAGTACTGCAGGGCGACCCGGATCGAGGCGTCCTTGCAGGGGGCGTTCGGGTTCTCGTTGCCCAGCTTCCGGTTGGTGTCCGGCAGCGGGTACGGGTCCGGGCTGTCCGTCTTCTCATCCACCGACGAGTACAGGCCGTCCTCCAGCGCGGCGGCCGCCACGACCAGCTTGAACGTCGAACCCGGCGGCAGCGGCTGCCGCAGCGCGCGGTTCGTCATCGGCTTCTCGGCGTCCTTGGTCAGCTGCGTCCAGGCCTTCGAGTCGCCCGTGGTGATCCGCGACGGGTCGTACGACGGAGTGGAGACGACCGCGAGGATCTTCCCCGTCCTGGGGTCGATCGCGACTGCGGCGCCCTTGTTGTCGCCGAGCGCCTCGTAGGCCGCCTTCTGCACATCCGGGTCGATCGTCGTGACCACATTGCCCGGGTCGGCCCGTTTGTCGGTGATGGTGTCCATCACGCTCTTCACGCGGGTGTCGCTCCCGTCGAGCAGGTCCTGATAGACGCCCTCCAGCTGGGTGGCTCCGAACGCCTGCGAGCTGTAGCCGGTCACGGCCGAGTACAGCGAGCCGTCCGTGTAGGTCCGCTTGTACGCGAGGTCGCCGCTCTTCGTCGGCGCGGAGCCGGTGACCGCCTCGCCGCCCACGATGATGTTGCCGAGCGGCTGGCTGTACAGCGCCATCGTGTTCCGCCGGTTGTCCTTGTCGTCCGCGAGGGCCTGGCCTTCGTAGAACTGCACCCAGGTCGCCCTGACCAGCAGAGCGAACACCAGGAGCAGCGTGAAGACGGACGCCCGCCTGATCGTCTTGTTCATCCCACCCGAGAGGACGATCCGGATGGGGGCAATCGTTCCCTTGCGCCCGTATTTCTCATCGGGCGTTCATGAAGCCCGCCTCGTACGCGGCGATCACGGCCTGCGTGCGGTCCCGGGTGCCGGTCTTCGCCAGCACCGCCGCCACGTGCGACTTCACGGTGGCCGGACCGACTTCCATCCGCCGTGCGATCTCCGCGTTGGTCAGGCCCTGCGCCATCAGCCGCAGCACCTCGCTCTCCCGGCCTGTGAGCCTCGCCACCCAGGGCGGCGGCGCGGGGTACGCGCGCGCGTGCTCGGCCGCGAGGGTGCGTACGGCCGACGGGAACAGCAGGGTGTCGGTGTGCGAGACCAGCCGTACGGCCTGCACGAGCGCGTCGGCGTCCGCCCGCTTCAGCAGGAACCCGGCCGCTCCGGCGCGCAGGGCGTCGTACACGTAGGAGTCGTTCTCGAAGGTGGTCACGACGACGATACGGGGCGGTTCGTCGAGGGTGGCGAGGATCTGCTCGGTGGCCCGGATGCCGTCGATCTCGGGCATCCGGACGTCCATGAGGACCACGTCGGGCCGCCGCTCCCGCACGACGGACACTGCCTCGGCGCCGGTCGCTGCCTCGCCGACCACCTCCAGGTCCGGCTCGGCGGAGAGGATGGCGCGCAGGGCGCTGCGGACCATGCGCTCGTCGTCGGCGAGGACGACACGGATCGTGGGGCGGGGCGTCATGGGCGTTCCCTCGGGGTCGGCGGGCAGGTCATCGGCAGCCGTACGCGCAGTCTCCACCAGCCCTCCGCCGGCCCCGCCGCCACCGTCCCGCCCAACAGCCGGGCGCGGTCGGCGATGCCGCGCAGGCCGTGGCCGCCGCCGGGGCGGCAGGTGGGCGCGTGGGTCAGCGGGTTCTCCACGGTGATCTCCAGGTGCCCTTCGGCGATCACGATCCGCAAGGTCACGCTCACCCGCTCCCCGGCGTGCTTCAGAGCGTTGCTCAACCCCTCCTGCACGATGCGGTAGGCCTCGCGGGACAGGACGGGCGGCAGGGCGTCGGGGTCGGCGTCGACCGTGGAGGTCACCCGCAGCCCGCCCGCGCGGGTGCGGCGCAGCAGCCCGGCGAGGTCGGCGCCGAGGGTGGGCGCCGGGGCCGTGCCGGGCGCGTCGCCGTCTCTCAACACACCGAGTACGGCGTCGAGTTCGCCGACCGTGCGCCGGGTCGTGTCCTCGATCGCGGCGAGGGCCTCGCGGACGAACTCCGGGTCGGTGCCGAGGACCCGGCGGGCCGCACTCGCCTGCAGGGTGACGGCGCTCAGGGCGTGGCCGACGGAGTCGTGCAGTTCGCGCGCGAGCCGGTTGCGCACGGCGAGGTCGGCGGCGCGCGCCTCGGCCACCGCCAGCCGGTCCTCCGGCGTGGTGCCGAGCAACGCGGGCGCCCAGCGGGCGAGAAGCGCGCCGCAGACGGCCGCGCAGCCGGCCAGCGCGACGAGCGTCGCCACGCCCGCGACCGGCGCCAGCGCCAGCCCCCAGGTCTGGTCGAGGGCCTCGGGCAGGTCGACGAGCCGGGCGCCGCCCAGCCACACGAGCAGCGGCAGCGCGGTGAGGAAGCCGGCGAACGGCGGCACCGCCAGCGACATCCCCGAGATGATCCCGCCGAACCCGAGATGCAGCGTGAACCAGGCCGCCGCCCGCCCCTTCGCCGCCCGCGTACGGGCGGGCCCGCGGGCGAGCAGGCCCGCGTCGACACCGCACAGCGACCGCACCGCACCCGCCTCCATGGGCCGGGTCAGCGGGAACAGGGCCGCGGTGAGGGTGGCGAGGGGCAACCCGACGGCGAAGGAGAGCAGTTGGAGCGGGAGGTCGTTGAAGACGTACCGCGAGTTGGTGGCGGGACCGACGACGAGCTGGCCCACGAAGACGTACGGCATGGCGAGCGCGCCGCCGAGGATCAGATGGATCCAGCGCCGGCGCGCCCGCCGCCCGAACAGCAACCCGATGAACCGGCTCACGCCGTACGACGATTCCGGCTCGCGGAGCGCTCCGCGAGGAAGTGGACCCCGAGGCAGGCGACGAGGATGCCGACGATCATCTGGCCAGCGTAGGTGAGGCTCAGCACCGCTGTAGGGCCGTCCGCCACGTCGGTGAGCGGGGCCAGCGACAACCAGCCGGCCCAGCAGACCGCGGCCGCCGAGCCCACCCAGGCGAGGGCGAGGGGCAGCGCGACAGGCAGGGCCCTGCCGCGCCGGAAGGCGAGGAGGAGTGCGCCGGTGACGGCCATGGCGAGGAACACGGCGGACAGGGCCTCCATGACGTAGAAGCCACTGGTCCGGTCTGCGAGGTGGGTCGCGTCGAGCCCGGCGGTGCCGCCGCACGCCCACAGCAGGTGGGCGACCAGTGCCGGCAGCGCGCAGCCGGCCGCCGCGACGGCGATGGCACGCTGGGCCGCCCCGATGAGGCCGACCGGAAGCTCCCACACCCGCCCCTCCCACAGCCGGCCCCAGCGGTCGCGGGCGTAGCGCACGAGCAGGGCGCCGAGGGTGAGTCCCTGCACGATGAACCCGGTGTAGACGACCCCGAAGACCCAGGCGTCGAGGAACGGTTCACCATCGGCGGTGGTGTTCGTGGGCCCGCCGAGCGCGTCGACGACGAGCTGGATCGGGAACCCGGCCATGATCGGCGCGAGCAGTCCCGTGGCCACCCAGGCCGGGAGGGCGAGCAGCCACGCGGGCACCCGCAGCCCCCACGGCCGGGTCAGCAGCAGCGCGAGCACGACGACGGCCGCGTCCATGAGCACGGTGACGCTGTTGGCGACGGCCATGCTCGCCCGGTGCTCCAGCAGCGAGCTGCCGTCCGGGATGCCGACCCGACTGCCCGCGATCCAGGCGGCCTTGAGCGAGAGATACGGCACGCAGGAGACGATGGCGACGGCCCGCAGGGCGCGACGGGACCTGCCGGGACCGACGGCGTGGTCGGTCTCCGGGGCGGGAGCGAGTGTCTGCGTCATACGGCCACGCTCCCGCGAGAGCACCGGCCGGCGCCTCCTGCACGGCGATGATCCCTCTCCGCCTCACGGGGGAGAGGACCTCACCCCTCCAGGTGCAGCACGACCTCGTCGATCTCCTCGCCCCGCGCGTTCGCGAAGCCCCGCGCGTACGCGGTCACCCGGAACCCGCACTTGTACAACACCCGCAGCGAGCCCTCGTTGTCCGCCGCCGCCCGCGCGTACAGCGGGCGTTCGGGGACCTCGGCGAGCAGCCCGCGCAGGGCGGCCGTGGCGACACCCCGGCCCCAGTACGCGCGGTCGACCCAGTAGGTGACCTCCCGCTCGCCAGGCTCCCCGTACACGGCCGCGCTGCCCACCACGTCACCGTCGGCCAGGATCGTGCGCATCACGTCGTCCGAGGACCGGATCCGCCTCCAGCGGGCGTCGAAGGCGTCCCAGTCCTCCGGGTCCTTGGGGGTGAAGGCCGCCATCCGCAGGGCCTCCGGGTCGTTCAACTGCCGGTAGAAGACCGGCAGATCGCTGTCGTGCACCTCGCGGAGTTCCACATCCATGGAGTCAGAGCCTACGAGTGGCCAGCGTCAGCCTGTCGCGCGCGTCGAACAACGCGTCCTTCACCATCTGCTCGTGCGCGGGCGTCAGCCGTGCCACCGGCACCGAGCAGCTGATCGCGTCGCGGGCCGGCGTGCGGTACGGGATCGCCACGCCGAAGCAGCGCAGGCCGAGGGTGTTCTCCTCGCGGTCGACGGCGAAGCCCTGCTCGCGGACCTGGTGCAGCTCCTCGATGAGCTTCTCGCGGTCGGTGATCGTGTTCTCGGTCAGCGCGGGGAGCGTCTCCGGGAGCATCTTGCGGACCTGCTCGTCCGTGTAGGTGCTCAGCAGCGCCTTGCCGAGGGAGGTCGAGTGGGCCGGGAGCCGGCGGCCGACCCGGGTGAAGGGGCGCAGGTAGTGCTGGGACTGGCGGGTGGCCAGGTAGACGACGTTCGTGCCGTCCAGACGGGCCAGGTGGATGGTCTCCGTAGTGTCGTCCGAGAGGCGGTCCAGCGTCGGCCGCGCCGCCGCGACCACCTCGTCGCCGTCGATGTACGAGGTGCCGACCAGCAGCGCCCGTACGCCGATGCCGTACCGCGTGCCCGTCGCGTCCGTCTCCACCCAGCCGAGTTCCACGAGTGTGCGCAGCAGCATGTACAGACTGGACTTGGGGTAACCGACGGCCTCCTGGACCGCGGCGAGGGAGTGCATACCGGGGCGTCCGGCGAAGTATTCGAGCAGTTCAACCGTCCGTACCGCGGACTTGACCTGCGCTCCGCCCCCCGTCTCGACAGCCGACATCGCCCTTGACCCCTTCGTTCGACGGGAAATAGTCTCCGCAGCATATTCATCATCAGAGACAACGTTCAGTATATCGAACGACCCTGGTGGATGACCCAGTACTGCGGCATTACATGTGGAGGGACCCGCGGTGGCAGCAGCACCAGTCTGGAGTGTCGACCCCCGAACCGGGAAGCAGCGTGAACAGGTTGCGGTGGAGGCCACAGCCCAGGAGGTGGACGCCACCGTCCGCGCCGCGCACGAGGCGCGGGGTGCGCTCGCCGACCGCTCGGTCCGCGCGGCCTTCCTGCGCGGTGCCGCCGACCGGCTCCAGGCCGCCAAGGACCACCTCGTCGAGGCCGCTGACGCCGAGACCGCGCTCGGCCCGGTCCGCCTCACCGGTGAACTCGCCCGCACCTGCTACCAGCTGAGGGCCTTCGCGGACATCGTCGACGAGGGCGCCTTCCTCGACGTCGTCATCAACCACCCCGACGACACCGCGACCCCGCCGATCCCGGACCTGCGCCGCTACAAGGTGTCCCTGGGCGTCGTCGCCGTCTACTCGGCCTCCAACTTCCCCTTCGCCTTCTCCGTGGCCGGCGGCGACACCGCGAGCGCGCTGGCCGCGGGCTGCCCGGTCGTCGTCAAGGCCCACCCCGACCACCCGGCGCTGTCCGAGCTGGTCGCCAAGGTGCTGCGTACGGCTGCCGCCGAGCACGGCATCCCGGCGGGCGTGCTGGGCCTGGTGCACGGCTTCGACGCCGGCATCGAGCTGATCAGGCACCCGCTGGTCGCCGCGGCCGGCTTCACCGGTTCGGTACGGGGCGGGCGTGCCCTCTTCGACGCCGCCGCGGCCCGTCCGGTCCCGATCCCCTTCCACGGCGAACTGGGCTCCCTGAACCCCGTCGTGATCACCGAGGCCGCCGCCGCCGAGCGGGCCGAGGCCATCGGCACCGGGCTGGCCGGCTCGATGACGATGGGCGTCGGCCAGTTCTGTGTGAAGCCCGGGCTCGTGCTCGCGCCGAGCGGTGCGGCCGGTGACCGGCTGCTGAAGTCGCTCACGGACGCCGTCAGCGACACCGAGGCGGGCGTCCTGCTGGACCACCGCATGCGGGACAACTTCATCGCCGGGGTCGCCGAGCGCACCGGGCTGCCGGACGTGGAGTCGCCGGTGACGCCGGGGGCGGGCGGGGACCACACGGTCAGCGCCGGGTTCCTGACGGTCGCGGCCGAGAAGCTGACCGCCGAGGGGGCGTACGACCTGCTCCTGGAGGAGTGCTTCGGGCCGGTGACGGTCATCGTCCGCTACGACGACGACACCCAGGCCCAGGCCGTGCTGTCCCGGCTGCCCGGCAACCTCACGGCGACCGTTCACCTGTCGGCCGAGGAGGCGGCGGGCGAGGGGCGCGGCGCGGAGATCCTCGCGGAGCTGACGCCGCTGGCCGGCCGGGTGCTGGTGAATGGGTGGCCGACGGGTGTCGCCGTGGCGCCGGCTCAGCATCACGGCGGTCCGTACCCGGCGACGACCTCGACGTCCACGTCGGTGGGCGGCACGGCCATCGAGCGGTGGCTGCGGCCGGTTGCCTATCAGGGGGCGCCCGAGGCGCTGCTTCCCGCGGAGCTGCGGGACGACAACCCGCTGGGGCTCCCCCGACGGTTCAACGGCACGCTGGAGCGCTGAGGTTCGTCCGCGTCAGCCCCGGTCCGCCTCCAGGCCCGCGTCCCGGGCCAGGAGGGCCGCCTGCACCCTGTTCTCGCAGTCGAGCTTGGTCAGGATGCGGCTGACGTACGTCTTCACCGTCGCCTCGCTCATGTGCAGCCGGGCCCCCGCGTCCGCGTTCGACAGGCCCTCGCCCAGCAGGGCCAGTACCTCGCGTTCGCGGGCGGTCAGGTCGGCCAGCCGGCGGCGGGCCTCCTCGCCGCGCGCGGTGGCGGCGGGGGAGGCCAGGATGTCCACGACGTGGCGGGTCGCGGCCGGGGACAGATAGGCGTTGCCGGCCGCCGCCGCGCGCACCGCGTGGATCAGCTCCTGCGGCGCGGAGTCCTTCAGCAGGAAGCCCGCGCCGCCGTGGCCGAGGGCCCGCAGGACGTTGTCGCGCTCGCCGAACGTGGTCAGGATCAGCACGCGCACCCCCGGCGCGGCCCGGCCGAGCTCGGCCAGCGCGGTCAGCCCGTCCATCACCGGCATCTGGATGTCCAGCAGGGCCACGTCGACCGCGGTGCTCCGGGCGGTCTCCACCGCCTCCCGGCCGTCGCCCGCCTCCGCGACGACGTCGATGTCGTCGGCAGAGGTGAGGATCATCCTGATGCCGGCCCGGATGAGCGGCTCGTCGTCGGCGACGAGGACCCGGATCACGCGGCCTCCTGCGCGGTGTCGGTGTGATGAGCGGATGGCAGAGCCCCGCCATCATGCCGGATCCGCTCACCCGTGCGACCCGGTGCCGCCGTTCAGAGCTCGTCCTTGAAGGTCTCCTTCGCGACCAGCTTCCCGTCGCGGAAGCAGAACCGGTAGACGACGTCGTCGTCGATGTCCAGATAGTGACGGCACGTCGCGCCCTCGGGCAGCGGCGGGCCGTTCTTCTCCTGGCCCTCGGTGAGCAGGGAACTGCCCTCGGGCAGCTTGGCCGTCACGTCCTTCTCGGCGTCGCCGACCTTCGCGGACTTGTACACGCCCGGCGATATGGTGCCGCTCTCCACCTCGTCGAACAGCGCCATCAACCCCCAGGCCCCGAGGGCGAGAACGCCCACGACGAGGACGACGGAGGTGACGGCACAGCCGAGGGCGACCTTCTTCTTGCTGCTCATGATGGCGGCGAACTCCCCTTGCGGATCGGAACGGTCGATGACCGCTCCACCGTCGCCCGCCGCGCCCCCGCCGAGCTGCCCCCGAAAGTCGTCGTCCGACGAGACGGAGGTCGCGCCGTCCGGGCGGGGCAGGGTCTCGCCACCGCCGTAGGGCAGCACACCGGCGAGGCGGAAACCGCCGTCGGGACCGGGGCCGGTGTGCACCATGCCGCCGACCAGCCGTGCCCTCTCGCGCAGGCCCGCCAGCCCCTGGCCGCCGCTCACCGCGGGCGGGGCCGCCGGTGCCCCGGCCGGCACGGGCCCGTTGGCCACCTCGACCACCAGACTGTCGGGTTCGTAGCGCAGCGCCACCGTGATCGGGGCGCCCGGCGCATGCTTGTGCGCGTTGGTCAGGCCCTCCTGGGCGATGCGGTACGCCGCGTGGTCGGCGGCGGGCGCGAGGGGACGTACGGTGCCGGAGCGGTGCAGCTCGATCGCCGCGCCCGCGGCCCGCGACGCCTCGACGAGGCCGTCGACGGCGGCCGCCACCCGGGCCGTCGGGGGCTCGGCGTCGGCCGGGTCCGGCCGCTGCCCGGCAGGCGCCTCGACGCCGTCCCGCAGGATGCCCACCGCCTCGCGCAGCTCCCGCATCGCCGCACTGGAGGCCTCCCGGAGGATGCCCACCCCTTCCCGCTGCCGGTCGCCCAGCTCCGGGTCCACCTCCAGCGCCCCGGTGTGCACGGCGATCAGGGCGAGCTGGTGGCCGAGGCTGTCGTGCATGTCCTGGGCGATGCGCTGCCGTTCGAGGAGGCGGGCCTGCCGCGCCACCATCGCCTGCTCGCGCACCAGCTGGGCGTTGTGCCGCTGCAGGGCGTCGAGCAGCGCGTGACGCTGTGCGCGATAGCGGGAGGCGAGACCCGGCACGACCACCATCGCCAGGAACGTCGCCGCCGCCAGCGCGGCCGTCATGAGCAGCGACAGCTGGATCTCCTCATCGGCCGCGCTGCGGGCGCCCACGGCGCAGTAGAGGACGAATCCCGCGGCGTACGCGGCCAGCGCCCGCCCGGGACGCATGATGCGGCTGCCCGCCGACCAGCTCGCGTACGTCAGCAGCAGCGCCGCGCCGGTCACCGCCCCGGCCATGGCCGACGAGGCGAGCAGCACCGTCGCCGGCAGCGACCGGCGGGCCAGTGTCAGTACGGCGACGACCAGGGCCACGGCGACGCCCCGCGCTCCGAACCCGGCATCGCCGTCGAAGAGACCCGCCGTCCCGGAGAGCACGACGGTGAGCACGGCCTCCCCGACGATCCGCTTACGGGGCCACGGGGAGGCGGCGGCGAGCCGGGCGCGAAGCGGCCGGTCGGTACGGGGTGTCAGGCTTGCGTCCACGCGCAGACGATAGACAGCCGCCCCCCTGGGCCCGCATCCGCCCTTAGGCGCACCCGCGCGCGACGAAAGTGAACACCCGCTCCCCATCGCGGCCGTCATCTTTGGTCGCTGCGGACGACGACTTACGGAGACTGACCCGGGCCGGGTCGCGCGGTGAGGATGGAATCGCCGGACGACGGAGCCGGCAGCGGAGATCAGCGGCTCGGGGAGCGGAACAGTGGACAGCGCGCGACAGCAGGCGAACGAGCGTTTCATCATCCGGCAGAAGACCACCTTCATGATCAACCGGTATGTCGTGGCCGAGACACTGCCCGACGGTTCCGAAGGCCGGGTCCTCGCCTTCGCCGAGCAGAAGCGGATGACGCTCAAGGAGCGGATGACCTTCTACACCGACGAGTCCAAGAACCGTGTCCTGTTCACCGCCCAGGCCCGTCAGGTCCTCGACGTCGGCGCCGTCTACGACGTGCGGGACGCGACGGACAACCTCGTCGGCACGTTCCGCAAGAAGTTCGCCGCCTCGCTGCTGCGCTCGACGTGGGAGCTGGACCAGCCGGGCTCGGTCGCGGCCGTCGGCCAGGAGCGCAACCGGGTCGTGGCCGTGCTGCGCCGGGTCTGGGAACTGCTGCCGCTCGATCTGGTGCCGTTCGTGTGGCCGTACCACTTCGACTTCACCTCGGGCGACAAGCAGGTGATAAGCGTCGACAAGAAGATAGGGCTGCGCGATCGCTATCTCGTCGACGTGGCCTCGCCCGATCTCGACCTGCGTCTCGCCATCGCCCAGGCCGTGGCCCTGGACGCACTCCAGTCGCGCTGACGGGATCACCCCTGGGGCCTCCGCCGCCGGGCCCCGCCTGGAAGAATCCCGCCATGGACCTGAAACTCCCCGGACTGCCCTTCCTGCTGCGCACCTACGGCCCCGACGGCCACTGGTCCTACGAGGACGGCATGCTCTCCGGCTGGGCCGGCGCCCGGCAGGACCGTTTCGTGCCGCCCACCGGGGAGGCCCTGGACGCCGCCTCCGACGCACCCCGGCTGCTCGGCGCGCCCGAGGGCGACTTCCAGCTGATCGCCCGCGTCACCGTCGGATTCGCGGGCGCCTTCGACGCCGGGGTCCTCTACGTCCACGTCGGCGAGCGGGCCTGGGCCAAACTGTGCCTGGAGTACTCCCCGGACGTGCCCACCGTCTGCACGGTCGTCACCCGGGGCCACTCCGACGACGCCAACTCCTTCACGGTGGAGGGGAGTTCGGTGTGGCTGCGGGTGAGCCGGACCGGCCGCGCCTTCGCCTTCCACGCCTCCCGCGACGGCGAGCGGTGGACCTTCGTCCGGCTCTTCACCCTCGGCGACGAGGAGGAGACCGGCGCGGCCCTCGTCGGCTTCATGACGCAGTCGCCGATGGGCGAGGGGTGCGTGGTGACGTACGACCACCTCGAGTTCAGGCCCGACTGGCCGAAGGACCTGCGAGACGGAAGCTGAGCAGACCCGTCACCGCGAGCAGGGCCGCGCTGATCCCCAGACTCAGCCGCATCCCCGCCACGAAATCGCCGGAGATCAGCGCCCCGAAGACGGCGATGCCCAGCGCCCCGGCCATCTGCCGCGCCGCGTTGAGCACGCCGGCCGCCAGGCCCGCCCGTTCGGCGGGTACGGCGTCCATCATCGCCGCGGTGAGCGGCGGCACCGTCAGCGCGCAGCCCAGCGCCATGGGGACGAGGAGCAGGGCCACCAGCGTCGGAGGCGTTTCGGTGTCGACGTACAGCATCGCGAGCAGGCCCGCGACGGCCAGGCCCTGCCCCACCAGCATGGGCAGCCGGGCGCCGTGGCGTCCCGCGAGCTTGCCGGCCACCACGTTCGTCACCGCGATCAGGCCCGTCATCGGCAGGAACATCAGCCCGGCCTGGAGCGCCGAACGGCCCTGCACCTGCTGGAAGAAGAGCGAGAAGACGAAGACCATGCTGTAGAAGGCCACGCTGACGGCCGCTCCCGCGGCGACGGTCACCGCCACGGTCCGGTTGCGGAACAGACTCAGCGGGACGACCGGGTGCGGGTGACGTGCCTCGACCCGGAGGAACGCCACCACCGCAAACACGGCCACCGCCAGCGCCGCCCAGCCTGCCGTCCCGCCCTCGATCACCGCGAACGTCAGCGCCGTGAGCGCCACCACCGCCGTCACCTGGCCGGGCAGGTCCAGCGGTGCCGGACGGGGGAGCGAGCGCGGGGCCCGCAGCAGCAGCACGAGGATCAGCGCGCCGACGGGAAGGTTGACGAAGAAGATCCCGCGCCAGTCCCAGGCCGTGGTCAGCACACCGCCCGCCACCGGACCCAGCGCCACCGCAACCGAACCGCCCGCCGCCCACACGGCCACCGCACGGGCGCGCCGCGCCGGATCGGCGTACGCCTGCCGCACCAGCGCCAGCGAGGCCGGCAGCACGACGGCAGCCGCCACGCCCTGCACCACCCGCGCCCCGATCAGCGCCGGCAGGTTCGGCGCCAGACCGCAGGCCGCCGAGGCCAGCGTGAACACGGCGGCACCGATCGCGTACGCCCGGCTCGCCCCCACCCGGTCCGAGAACGCACCGGTGGACAGCATCAGCGCGGCGAAGGCCAGGGTGTAGGCGTCCACCACCCACTGGAGGCCGGACATTCCGCCCCCGAGGGAAGAACCGATCGCGGGCAGGGCCACGTTCACGATGGACGCGTCGAGGCAGACCAGCGCGAAGCCGAGGAGGCCGGCCGTGAGGGTGAGGGCGGAGGACGGCCTCTTGGGCCCCAACCCGCCGGGGGAGAGGGCGAGTTCGTCGCTCTTGAGGGTCTGGTTCGTGGACATGCCCTCCATGCTGCGGATCCGCGCGGTCGTACAGTAGTGGCCGGAATGCCATGCACCCGGAGGTTCTGGCCATGCCCCAGTCACGCGCCCCGCACCGCATCGCCGTCGTCGCACCGTCGCCGGTCTCGATGTTCAACCTCGCCATCCCGGAGATGCTGTTCGGCAAGGTCGAGGTGGCCGGGCGGGCGGGCTACGAGGTCGTCATCTGCGCGGCCGAGCCGGGACCGGTGCCCACCAGCGGCGGGCTCGACCTGTACGTACGGCACGGACTCGACGCCGTGCGGGCAGCCGACACCGTGCTCGTCGCCGGGACCGGGGAACCCTTCGAGCCGGACGCGCGGATCGTCACCGCCGTCCGCGAGGCCGCCGACGCCGGCAAGCGGATCGCGTCCCTGTGCACCGGCGCCTTCCAACTCGCCGAGGCGGGCCTGCTGCACGGACGCCGGGCCACGACGTACTGGGCGCACGCCGAGGAGCTGCGCCGCCGCTACCCGCACGTCGACCTGCGGGGCGATGTGCTCTACGTGCAGGACGGGCCGTACGTCACCTCCTCCGGCTACGCAGCCGGCATCGACCTGTGCCTGCACATCATCCGCACCGACTACGGCGCCGCCGTCGCCAACGAGGTCGCCCGCCGAGCCCTCGTCGCGCCCGTACGGCCGGGCGGCCAGACCCAGTTCACGCAGACCCCGTTGCCGCCCGAGCGCGGCAACGCCTGCGCCGACACCCGCGGCTGGGCCATGCGCAACCTCGACAGGCCGCTCACCCTCACCGACCTGGCCCGCCATGCCGGCGTCAGCGTGCGCACCCTCACCCGCCGGTTCCACGCCGAGAGCGGGGTGAGCCCGCTGCAGTGGCTGCTCCACCAGCGCATCGAGCGCGCCAAGGAGCTGCTGGAGACCACCGCCCTGCCCATGGACCAGGTGGCCCGCGCCTGCGGCCTGGGCACGGCCGACTCGCTGCGGGGGCATCTGGTCCGCCGTACCGGATTGACGCCGAGCGGCTACCGGGCGCAGTTCAGCCGGCTCGGAACCGGGGCGGCCGAGGGCACGTCCTCCGTTGCATGATCAGCCACAGAGTGACCGGAACCCGGGTGATCCGTACCGTCCTGCCCGCCGAGGCGGAGACGGTCGCCGCCCTGCACGCGCGTGCCCGGGCGACCTACTACCCCGACGGGCTCCCGCAGGACGGCACCGACTGGCTCGCGGCCTGGCAGGGCGCCATCGCGCGGCCGGACGGGCATGTGCTGTGCGTCGTGGAGGACGGCCGCCTCATCGGGCTGGCCTCCTTCCGCACCCCGGAGGACGCCCCCGCCGACACGGTCAAGCTGTTCCAGTTCCATGTCGATCCCGAGCACTGGGGCCGCGGTGTCGGTACGGCCCTGCACGCGGCCTGTGCGGAGGAGTGGCGGGCCGACGGCAGGCTCACGGCCGTGCTCGACGTGCATGCCGACAACCGGCGCGCCCAGGCCTTCTACGCCCGTCAGGGCTGGATCCCGGACCCGGACAACCCGCCCGCCGAAGGGGACCACCACCTGAATCTGCGCTACTGCGTGCCCGGGGAATGAACGCCGCTGTTTGAACGTTCATGCACTAGGCGGAGGGGGTCTCCGCATCCCGTACGACCTGGAGAGCCGAAGACATGCGCGTCGAGATCTGGAGCGACATCGCCTGCCCCTGGTGCTATGTGGGCAAGGCCCGCTTCGAGAAGGCGCTCGAGGCCTTCCCGCACCGCGAGCAGGTCGAGGTCGTGCACCGCTCGTTCGAACTGGATCCGGGGCGCGCCAAGGGCGACATCCAGCCCGTGATCACCATGCTCACGAAGAAGTACGGCATGAGCGCGGCGCAGGCGCAGGCCGGTGAGGCGAACCTCGGTGCGCAGGCCGCCGCGGAGGGACTCGACTACCGCACCGAGGGCCGCGACCACGGCAACACCTTCGACATGCACCGGCTCCTGCACCTCGCCAAGGAGCAGGGCAGGCAGGACGCGCTGATCCAGGTCTTCTACCGGGCGAACTTCGCCGAGGAGCGGTCCGTCTTCGCGGAGGGCGAGGAGCGGCTCGTGGAGCTGGCCGTCGCCGCCGGACTCGACGCCGACGACGCCCGCAAGGTTCTCGCCGACCCGGACGCCTACGCCGACGACGTCCGCGCCGACGAGCGCGAGGCCGCCCAGCTCGGCGCCACCGGAGTGCCGTTCTTCGTCCTCGACCGCAAGTTCGGCGTCTCCGGCGCCCAGCCCGCCGAGGTCTTCGAGCAGGCGCTCACGCAGGCGTGGGGCGAGCGGTCGCCGCTGACGCTCATCGACCGGGGTGACGCGGACGCGTGCGGTCCGGACGGCTGCGCGGTGCCGCAGCACTGACCGAACGCGCAGGTCGGGGCGCATTCATAAGCGCCGCTTGGTGAAACCACGCAAAGAATCGCAATGGACCGAGAGGTGCCGAGGGCTCAGAGTGGAGCCATGGAGACCTTCGAGACCCTCGTCCGTGCCGAGTTCGCCCCGAAGAACGTCTATCTCAACACCGCGAGCAACGGCCTGCTGCCGGCCCGCACCGTGACCGCGGTGCAGCAGGCCGTGCGGATGCGGGCCGAGGGCACGCCGCTCGGCCCGCTGTACGAGGACGTGGAGGCCGTCCGCGCCTCCTTCGCCCGGCTGGCCGGCGTCCCCGTCGAGCGGGTCGCGACCGGAGCCTCCGTCGCCGAGTACGGCGGGCTGATCGCCGCCTCGCTGCCCGCAGGAGCCGAAGTCCTCACCGCGGAGGCCGACTTCGCCTCCCTGGTGAACCCCTTCCACATGCGCGGCGACCTCAAGGTGCGCGCCGTCCCGCTGGACCGTCTCGCCGAGTCCGTCCGCCCGGACACCGCGCTCGTCGCCGTCAGCTCGGCGCAGTCCGCCGACGGCCGTGTCGCCGACCTGCCCGCGGTGTGCGCGGCGGCCCGGGCGCACGGCGCGCGCACCTACGTCGACGCCTCCCAGTCGGCCGGCTGGCTGCCGATGGAGGCCGGCGCATACGACTTCCTCGCCGCCGTCGGCTTCAAGTGGCTCATGGGCCCGCATGGAGCCGCGTTCTGCGTCGTCCCCGAGGACTTCGGCGGACTCACCCCGCTGCTCGCCGGCTGGGTCGCCGGGGAGGTCCCGTGGGACAGCTGCTACGGCCCCGTCGAGAACCTCGCCCGCTCCGCCCGGCGCTTCGACATCAGCCCCGGCCTCTTCACCTTCGCCGGGCTGCGCACCTCCCTGGAGCTGATCGAGGAACTCGGCGTGAGCGCCATCCAGGCCCACGACCTGGCCCTCGCCGACCGTTTCCGCGCCGGGCTCGCCACGCTCGGCCACGAGCCGGTGCCGGCCCCCGGCTCGGCGATCGTGTCCGTGCCCGGACTCGGCCACCGCCAGCCCGAGTTGGGCGCGGCCGGAATCCAGGTCTCCGACCGCGCGGGCAACCTGCGCGCGGCCTTCCACCTCTACAACACCCCTCAGGATGTCGACCGGTTGCTGGACGTCCTGTCTTCCTGAACCACTGGCGCGGGCTCGGCCGGGACGCTAGGAAGGGCACCAGGGGTGGTGGTGCCGGTGGAGTACCCGGGCGATACGTCCGTACAGCCGCCTGCCGACGCGGAGGTGCACCGGCGGCTGGTGTACGGCGACGAGTCCGCGCTGGCCGAGGTGTACGCGACGTACGGCGGGCTGGTGCGGCGGGTCGCCGTGCGCGTCACCCGCTCCGCGGCCGCCGCCGAGGACGTGGCGCAGGAGGTCTTCGCCCAGCTGTGGAGCAGGCCGTACACCTTCGACGCGCGCCGTGGCTCGCTGCGCACCTGGCTGTCCGTGGTCGCCCACCGGCGGGCCGTGGACTGGGTCCGCAGCGAGGCCCGGCACCGCAAGAACGCCGGGGCCGACGACTCGGTGCTCCAGGCCATCCCCGACACCGGTCCCGGCCCGGACGAGACGGTCGTCGACCGGGAACGCTCCCTCCTGCTGCACACCGCGCTCGCCGAACTCCCGCAGCCCCAACGGGAGGTCGTGCACCTCGCCTACTTCGCCGGCCGCACCTACCGGCAGGCCGCCGCCGAGCTGGGCATCCCCGAGGGCACGGCCAAGACCCGGCTGCGCACCGCCCTGCGCACCTTGGCGGAGACTTTGGCCGACCCACCGGACCCGGCGCTCGAAAGAGGCGCATGATGGCGAGAGGGGCACGAACCGGGAACGGGCACGGAGAGGTGGCGCGCGGTGACCGACGATCACGAGGCGGTACGTGACCTGCTGGCCGCGTGGGCCTTCGGCGCCCTCGATCCGGCCGAGGAGAAGGCGGTCCCGGCGCACCTCGCCGAGTGCGAGAGCTGCGCGGCGGAGGCGGAGCGGCTGCGGGAGACGGTACGACTGCTGGAGGGGCCGCCGCTCGGTGCTCCCGCGGGGTGGCCTGCCGAGGGGGCGCCGCCCGCGCTGTCCCTCGCCCTGCGCACGCGCCCTGCCGCCGGCCCTGCCGTGCTCGCGCACGTCGCGCCCTACGCCGCCGCGGTTGCCGGGCTGAAGGTGCTGCTGCCCGAGCTCGCGGGCCGCTGGACCACGCCGGTCGTGCACGACTGGGACGCGCACGCCACCGTCGCCCACCTCCTCGCCGCCGACGAGCACCTGGCCGCCCGGCTCGGCGCCGGCTCCCGCGTGCGGCCCTCGCCGGCCGAGGAGGGACCGCGGTGGGAGGACGCCTGGAACCGCCGTACCGCGGAGGTCATCGCCCATGAGCACAGCCGTACGCCGGACGAGACCGTGGCCGACTGGGCCGCGCAGGCGGACGAACTGCTCGGCGCACCCGAGGCCCACGACGCCGAACTCGCCGCCCGGGCCGTGACGTTGATGGGGCTGCGGCTGCCCGTCGCCGAGCACTTCCTGGTGCGCGCCTTCGAGACCTGGATCCACAGCGACGACATCGGCCGCGCGCTCGGCCTCACCGTACCGCCACCGCCCGAGCAGCATCTGGGACAGCTGATCCGCCTTGCCGTCCGCATCCTCGGCCTGTCCCTGGGACCCACCGCGCCCCCGGTGCTCTTCTCGGTCACCGGGGGCGAGGAATGGGTACTGGGTTCCGAGGACGAGCCCGTACAGGCCGAACTCACCCTCGACCCCCTCGACTTCTGTCTCCTGATCGGCGGCCGCCGATCCCCGCAGACAGTCCCGAGGGGCACCACGGGCGACGCGACCGCCGCCCAGAACGTACTGGAGCGAGCCGCGTCGCTGGCGTGGCTGTGAGGGTTACCTCACCGGGGTGAAGTCCCTCGCGCCGATGAACTCCGGGCGGCGGATCGGGGCCGCGAAGGGGTCGACGGCCGTGTTCTCGACGCTGTTGAACACGATGAACACGTTGCTGCGCGGGAACGGCGTGATGTTGTCGCCGGAGCCGTGCATGCAGTTGCAGTCGAACCAGGTCGCCGAACCGGCCTTGCCCGTGAACAGTTTGATGCCGTACTCGGAGGCCATCTTCGTCAGCGCCTCGTCGGACGGCGTGCCCGCGTCCTGCATCTGCAGGGACTTCTTGTAGTTGTCCTTCGGCGTGGCCCCCGCGCACCCGAGGTAGGTCCGGTGCGAGCCGGGCATGATCATGAGCCCGCCGTTGGTGTCGTAGTTCTCGGTCAGCGCGATCGAGACGGACACCGTCCGCATGTTCGGCAGACCGTCCTCGGCGTGCCAGGTCTCGAAGTCGGAGTGCCAGTAGAACCCACTGGCCCCGAAGCCCGGCTTGACGTTGATCCGCGACTGGTGGACGTACACGTCCGACCCGAGGATCTGCCGTGCCCGGCCGACGACCCGCTCGTCGCGCACCAGGGAGGCGAACACCTCACTGATCTTGTGCACTTCGAAGACGGACCGGATCTCCTTGGACTGCGGCTCGATGATCGACCGCTCGTCGGCACGGATCGCCGGGTCGGTGACCAGCCGCTCCAACTCCTGCGCGTAGACGGCCACCTCGTCGTCCGTGATGAGCTGGTCGATGGCCAGGAAGCCGTCGCGCTCGAACGACTGGAGTTCGGTGGCCCCGATCGGCCCCGGCGTGTCGGGGGAGCCCCACACAACGGGGTCCTGGCGCGGGGTCGACACCTCGGTGGCGCCGCGGCTGGGGTAGAGATCGGTGACGGTGGTCATGGGTTTCTCACACCTCCTCGGGCTCGGTGAGCAGCGGGTACACGCCGTTCTCGTCGTGGTCCTCCCGGCCGGTCACAGGCGGGTTGAAGACACAGATGCAGCGGAAGTCCTCCTTGATCCGCAGCGTGTGCCTCTCGTGCCCGTCCAGGAGGTACATGGTCCCGGGCGTGATCGCGTGCGTCTGCCCGGTCTCGTGGTCGGTCAGCTCGGCCTCGCCCTCGACACAGACGACGGCCTCGATGTGGTTCGCGTACCACATGGACGTCTCCGTACCCGCGTACAGGATCGTCTCGTGAAGCGAGAAGCCGACCCTCTCCTTGGCGAGGACGATGCGTTTGCTCTCCCAGGTACCGGACGCCGATTTCACGTGGCGGTCGGTGCCTTCGATGTCCTTGAACGAACGGACGATCACGGTGCTGCGATGCCTCCTAGGTGGTGTTTCAGATGGTTTCCCGTACGGCGCGGGCGAGGATGCTGAGCCCCTCGTCCAGCTCGTCCGGGGTGATCGTGAGCGCCGGAAGCAGCTTCACGACCTCGCTCTCGGGGCCCGACGTCTCGATGAGCAGCCCCAGCTCGAAGGCTCGCTTCGCCACTCGGCCGGCGCGATCCTTGTCGTGGAACTCCAGGCCCCACACGAGCCCGCGCCCGCGGTACTCCCGCACGTCGGCAAGGTTCTCCTCGGTGATGGAGATGAACGCCTGCTCGATCTGCTCGCCGCGCTTGCGGGTCTGCTTCTCCATCGCGGACCCGTCCGTCCAGTACGTCTCCAGCGCGGCGGTGGCGGTGACGAAGGCGGGGTTGTTGCCGCGGAAGGTGCCGTTGTGCTCGCCCGGCTCCCAGATGTCCAGCTCGGGCTTGAACAGGCACAGCGACATGGGCAGTCCGTAACCGCTGATGGACTTGGACACGGTGACGATGTCCGGGGTGATGCCCGCCTCCTCGAAGGAGAAGAAGGCGCCGGTACGGCCGCAGCCCATCTGGATGTCGTCGACGATGAGCAGCATGTCCTGCCGCTCGCACAGCTCGGACAGGGCGCGCAGCCACTCCGGGCGGGCGACGTTGATGCCGCCCTCGCCCTGCACGGTCTCCACGATCACGGCGGCGGGCTTGTTGAGTCCGGAGCCCTGGTCCTCCAGGAGCCGCTCGAACCACAGGAAGTCCTCGACCGTGCCGTCGAAGTAGTTGTCGAACGGCATCGGCGTGCCGTGCACGAGCGGGATGCCCGCCCCGGCCCGCTTGAAGGCGTTGCCGGTCACGGCGAGGGAGCCCAGGGACATCCCGTGGAAGGCGTTGGTGAAGGACACGATGGACTCGCGGCCCTTCACCTTCCGCGCCAGCTTGAGCGCCGACTCGACGGCGTTGGTACCCGTGGGGCCCGGGAACATGACCTTGTAAGGCAGGTCACGCGGCCGCAGCACGATGTTCTGGAAGGACTCCAGGAAGGCACGCTTGGCGCTCGTCGACATGTCGAGCCCGTGCGTGACGCCGTCGCGCTCCAGGTAGTCGATCAGGGCCCGTTTCAGGACCGGGTTGTTGTGCCCGTAGTTCAGTGAGCCCGCGCCGGCGAAGAAGTCCAGGTACTCGTGGCCGTCCTCGTCGTACATGCGGCTGCCGCGCGCGCGGTCGAAGACAGTGGGCCAGCCGCGGCAGTAGCTGCGCACCTCGGACTCGAGGGTCTCGAAGACGCTGAGGTCGGGCTGGGTGATGGTCACGACGAATCGCTCCTCGTTGCGTGGGGGAAGTTCAGAGGGAGAGGGGACCGATGCGGTAAAGCACTTCCGGGTCGTGCGGTCCGTCCGGAAAAAGGTCTGTGGGGAACAGCACCTCCCGCTCCAGAGCGGCGCTGTGCCGCTCGGCGAAGGCGCCGAACAGGCGTTCGGAGGCGGTGTTGCCGGGTGTGATGGTGGTCTCGACGCTCGTGACGCCGTACTCGCCACCGACCCGTGCGACGAGCCCGTCGAGCAGCGCGGCGGCGATGCCGCGTCCGCGATAGGCGTCGTCCACTGCCACCTGCCAGACGAGCAGGGTGTGCGGACGCTCCGGCCGGATGTATCCGGTGACGAAGCCGACCGGCTCCCCGCGCTCGTCGCGGGCGACGGCCGATGTGCCGGCGAAGTCGCGGCACCACAGCAGATAGCTGTACGACGAGTTGAGGTCGAGGGCCTTGGAGTCACGGGCAATCCGCCACAGCGCGGCCCCGTCGGCCACCGCCGGTCGGTCGATTTGCAGGTCTGCTTGTGCGGCAGTCATGCGAATTGAATTTACCGAGGGAAATTCAAAATTGCATTGCCGTCAGGGGTTACGTATCAGAGTCGGGTGTGTTATCACGCGGGCGTGAGTGATACTGCCTAGAGGGTGCGAAACGCCCGAGTTTGCCCGGCTAATCCATCCCAAAACGGTCACGATGTGGAACGCGTCACAGCCGTGTAACTCCTACGAGACCTGCCCGAATTACGTCGGTTGGCGTTCGCGAAATCTTTGTGTTTAGGTCCGGAGAAAGCGGGCAGAAGAGGATGGGAAGCTACCCCTAAAGGAATTCCTGGAATTACGTTGAATTCAGGCTCCGGTTACACCGTCGATGCACTCTCGCAGAATGTCGGCGTGACCGTTGTGCCGCGCGTACTCCTCGATCATGTGAATCAACACCCACCGCACACTGACCTCCACCCCGGCCATCGCCCCGCCTCGGATCCGCCCGACACTCTCCAGCCCCCGCCCGGCACACACCTCCCGCCCCCGAGCGATCTCCCGCTGCCAGGCCCCGAGCGCCTCGCCGATCCCACGCCCGGGCTCGAGGCCGTACCCGGTCTCGTTCCCCTCCCCGAACACGGGCGGCACGTCCAGCCCGCCGACCACCCGCTGGAACCAGTTCCGCTCACACTCCGCGAGATGCTGCACCAGCCCGAGCAACGTCAGCCCCGACGGCTCGACGGAAGCCCGCCGCAACTGCGCGTCCGCCAGCCCCGCACACTTCAGCTCCAGCGTGGCCCGATGAAAGTCGAGCCAGCTCTCGAGCATGGGCCGCTCGTCGCCGGTCATGAGAGGGATGGGGCGGCCGTCGGGGAGGGTGTGGTGAGCGTTGGTGACCATGGCCCCCACCATGGCCCATACGGTCGTTTTTTCCGGTAACGCTGCGCAGGATCGGGACGGGGCCTTACTTTGCTGGCGAGATCGGTGATCCTGGGGAGGGTGAACGGGGATGCTGGAGCAGGCGTTGACAGCGCTGGCCGCCGCCGGCGGTGCAGCCGTGGTGCAGGCGGCTGGAACGGATGTGTGGACCGGACTGCGACAGGCAGTGGCCCGCTGGTTCGGGCGCGGTGACGGACAGCGTGAGCGAGCGGAACTCGAACGCCTGGACCGGACCGTCAATGATCTTCAGTCAGCGGAGGCGGGCCAGGCGGAGCGGCTGCGTATCCGTGAGGAGGCGGCCTGGCAGGCACGCATCGAGGCCCTGCTGGAGAGTCTGGAGCAAGACGAACGAGCCCGGGCCGCCGAGGAGTTGCGTGCCGTGCTGGCCGAGCAGACCCCGCGAGGCGGGGCATCTGCCGGCGAAGGGGGCCTGGCCGTGGGCGGCAATGTGGACATCCGAGCCGAGGACGGTTCGATCGCGGCGGGAGTCATCCATGGAGGCGCGCACATCGGACGCCCTCAGGCGCCGGATCCGTCCCAGGGCTGAACGGACCGGCCAACTCCAGCCCACCCCAGCCCGCTGTCGACCTCAACGCATCGACGGCCCTCGCCCTTCCCGCCGCACACGGCGGGTTGATGGCAGGGCGTGGTCCAGGACTGTCCCTGGCGGCGCGTACGGCTGATCCGAGAGTCCCCGAAGACGCGGACGCCGTCGCTCCCCCGTGGTTCGGCACCGAGTCGGCCCCTGTTCTCGCCTCTCACGGCGGGGTCGCGGCGGGCTACGTCGCCGGTGGAATCCATCATCACTATGCCGCCGACGCGACGGAGACGACGGCGCTGGGGAACTGGCAGCCGGTGAGCGACACCGACCTGCTCGGCCTCGGTGTGCACCGCGCCCGTGCCGGGGAAAGCGATGGATCGGCGCTACCGCCCTACGTCCTGCGCGATGTGGACGGCCGGGTGCGGGCCGAACTGAGGACGGCGGGTGAGACGGGCGGGCTCGTGCTACTCACCGGTGACTCGACCGCCGGCAAAAGCCGCACGGCCCTCGAAGCGGCACGGGCCGTACTCCCGGGGCATCTGCTCCTCGCCCCGCCCTGGGGCGCTGATCTGCGAGCGTTACGCCGAGTGCCCGGCAGGCCCGCGTACCAACGGCATGTCCTGTGGCTCGACGATCTGGAGCACTATCTCGGACGCGGTGGCCTCGAACCGTCCCTGCTGGCATCGCTGATCAGAGCCCGCCTCGTGGTGTTGGCAACCCTGCGGGACGAGCGCTACGACACCTTGCGCGAAGTGGCCGACGGGGCCTCCGCCGACGGCGGCCCCAGCCGCATGGCGGCCGAGACCGGACTGCGCGTACTGAACATGGTGGAGCCCATAGTCGTGCGGCGGTTGTGGAGCGCCACAGAACTGGCTCGGGTGGCGCAGATCGACGACCGTCGGTTGAGTGAGGCCTTCAAGCGGCATGGCACACATGGCATTGCCGAGTACCTGGCCGCCGGACCGGAACTTCTCGGCGAGTGGCGCAGGGCGGAGCGAGCAACCGCCAAGGGCGGACATCCTCGAGGTGCGGCACTCGTCGCGGCCGCCGTGGACCTGGCTCACATCGGCATGATCGGTGACCTGCCGGAAGCCCTGCTGCGCGAGGTTCACGAGGGATACCTTCGTGCCCTCGGCGGGTCCGCGCTGCGCCCGGAGTCCTACGCCGACGCCCTCGACTGGGCCTCTCAGGTCCGGTACGGCGTCGCGAGCCTGCTGATGGAGGGCGAACAGGAGGGGACCAAGAGGCCCTTCGACTACTTGGTCGACTCGGTCGCCCGAAATGCCCAGGTACCCGATCCACCGGACTCTTTGTGGCTCAAGGCACTGGAGCACGCCGACGAGCGGACACGCCCGCTAGTCGCCCAGACGGCGTCATTCACCGAGCGGTGGGCGGTCGCCGAGGAGGCCTGGCGGCCCTTGGCCGAGACCGGCGAGGAGGAAGCAGTCATCAACTACACATCCGCGCAACTGTTCCAGCGCGCGGATCCGGACGAGGTCGAACCGCTGCTACGCCCGCTTGCCGAGGCGGGGAGCTCAGTCGCGCGAACCAACCTCGGCGCCGTCCTCAAGATGAAGGGCGCGGAGGCGGAGGCCGAGAGATGGTGGCGGGCAGCAGCTCAGGCCGGGCAGGCTCTCCCCTCCTTCAATCTCTTCATGCACTACCGCGAAAAGGGCGAGGACGGGCCGGCCGAATCATGGTTGCGGAGGGCCGCGGAGGACGGCTATGTCAGGGCGATCACCACTCTGGCGGCGCTCCTGCACATGCGTGGGGACGAGACAGGGGCAGAGCCATGGTGGCGGGAGGCAGCCATGGCAGGTGACACCCAGGCCATGTACGTGTACGGGCACCTGCTCCAGCGCGGCGGTGATGACCAGGCCGAGCTATGGCTGCGTAGGGCCGCCGACAGAGGCCAGGCCCAAGCCGCGGAGAGACTGGGCCGAGCCGCCGACGAACGCGGTGATCTCGCAGAGGCCGAGCGATGGTGGCGGCAGGCCGCCGAGGCGGGGAACCTGGAGGCAGCCAACCAACTCGGCGTGCTCCTCAGCCGTCGGGGCGAACAGGCAGAGGGCGCCAGATGGTACGCCGCGGGGGCCGAGGGCGGTCACAAGGTGGCCATGTTCAACCTTGCCGAGTGGCTGTCCGGCGAAGGCGACGTCGAGGGGGCCAAGAACTGGCACCGGCGAGCCGGTGAGGCCGGACGTGTCGAGTCGTTCAATAACCTTGGAGTGCTTCACCTTGGAGAGGGCGATCTTGCCGCAGCCGAGACGGCGCTGCGCCGCGCTGCGGACGCAGGCGACGCCAGAGGCTGCCTCAACCTGATCGGTCTGCTGATCGGCGAAGGGCGTCCTGAGGAAGCCCAGCCGCTCGTTCTCGAACTGCTCAGCGAAGCCGAAGGCGCCGAAGACGCCATCGGATTCGCTGAGTTCATGCGGCGTGCGGGCCAGCCGCACATCGCCAAGACCATCTTGCACTGGGCCGCCGAAGCAGGCCGCCCCGACGCCGCGCACAATCTCGGCGCCCGCCACTACGAGGAAGGGACGCTCGAGGAAGCCGAACGGTGGTGGCGGGTCGCGGCACCGCACGTCCCCGCCTCTGCCTACAACGTCGGCGGCCTGCTTTCCGAGCGGGGCGACCACGAGGAGGCGGCCTCTTGGTGGCGCACGGCTGCCGATGCAGGACACCGACAGGCGAGCCTCCGACTCGCCGATTGGCTCATCGCATCCGGAGAGCCGGAGGAAGCGGAGCAAAGGCTCCGCGCGCTCGCCGAGGAGTTTCCGGAGGCTGCCTTCCTGCTCGGTCTGATGCTCTTCGACAAGACTGGTGACGCTGCGGAGGCGGAGCACTGGTGGCAGCGGGCCGAGGAGCAAGGGGATGCGGACACTGCTTTCGCCTGCGCGTCTTATCTCGCGGCGCGCGGCGACGAGGAGCGGACAGAGTTCTGGTGCCGCAAGGCCGCCGAGGCCGGGCATTGCCGAGCAGCCCACAACCTTGGCGCCCTGCTGGCCGAGCGCGGAGAGCTGGCGGCAGCCGAGTCCTGGCTGGCCGAAGCCGTGCGAAGAGGCTTTGAACCCGCGATCGAGCCCTTGAGTCTGCTGAGGGAGTTCATGGCCTCCCAGGACAGCACCTGAGCCCTACCGCCGTTCCGTCCATGCCGCAGTGGCGGCCCGCCGGGCCCCCTCCGGATCCACCGCCACTCCGAACTCGGCGAGCGCCGCGCCCAGAGCGACGACACAAGACTCCACCAAATCCTGGCGAGCGTCCAGGCCGTAGTGGTTCACGCGGATCATCTTCCCGGCCAGGGAACCCCCACCCGCGGCCAGCGGCAACGCGGAGTCCGGGCCCAAAGCCCTGGCAACCACAGACGAGGCGTCCACGCCGGACGGGGTCCGAAGCGTCGTGGCGACCGGCGCGGCCTCGCCGTCCTCGTACACGTACGGCTCCAGTCCGCCGCCCAGAGCCCGCACCCCGGCCCGCGTGGCCGCCGCAGCGGCCCCATGCCGGCCCATCACCGCATCCAGCCCATCCGCCTCGATCCGCTCCACGCAAGCCTCCAGAGCCAGCATCTCCAGCTGTGCCGGCGCGTGCAGCAGGGCCTTCCGGCCTCCGTCGATCCACCGCTGCTTCCAGTCCAGCAGCGACAGATACGACCGCCGCGGCGCTCGCGGATTCGCCGCCATCCGGGCCCACGCCCGCTCGCTCACGGACACCGCCGACACCCCGGCAGGACCGCCCATCGCCTTCTGCGCCCCGATCACGCACAGGTCCACGCCCCAGGCGTCCGGCAGCACCGGTTCGGCGCCGATCGACGCCACCGCGTCCAGGTAGAACAGCGCCCCGTGCGCCCGCACGACCTCACCGATCTCGGCGACGGGATTGGTGTTGCCGGTGGCCGCCTCCGCGTGCACCAGGGACACGAAGTCGATCTCGGGGTGCTCGGCGAAGGCCGACCGGATCTGATCGGCCGTGACCGCCGTGTGGAAGGGCACCGCCAGATCGATCACGGTCGCGCCGCAGTCCCGCAGCCAGTCCCCGAAGGTCTGCCCGTACGGCCCGGTGATCACGTTCAGCGCGGTCGTACCGGGCCCGGCCGTTCCCCGGATCGCCCCCTCCAGCGGCAGCAGCGCCTCGCCCTGCATGATCACGACGTCCTGTTCGGTCCCGAGCAGCCGGGCCACCCGGTCCTCGATCGCGGCGAATCGCGCGGCGCTCAGCGGGGCCAGGTCCAGGAAGGGGTGGTTCACGGCGGGGCTCACGTCGCTCTCTCAGCTCTCTCGGGTCCGCAGATGGACGTGACGAGGGTAACCGGGGGCCCCAACACCCCAGCCGGCTCCCGACTTCTTAGGTCAAACAGCCCCCTAACCATCAGTTGTGTTTGAGGACCTCAAACCTCTCCTTATAATCGGAAGCTACAGTTCCCTCACAGGAGGCTCCCCCGTGAAGACGACCTTCGGGCGCCGGACCCGCATTCTGGCCGCCACCACCGCGACGGCCGGGCTGGTGCTCGTGGCCGGCTGCTCCTCCGACGACAGCGGCGGCAGTGGTACGAAGACGGCCGCCGGCGGTGTCGAAGTCGTCAAGGCGGGCCAGCTCACCACCTGCACCCACCTGCCCTACCCGCCCTTCCAGTCGGAGATCGACGGCAAGGTGCAGGGCTTCGACGTCTCCCTCATCGACCTGGTCGCGGACGACCTCGGCGTCAAGCAGACGATCGTCGACCAGCCCTTCGAGAACTTCAAGACCGGTGGCTCCCTCAACGCCGGCAGCTGCGACCTCGCCGCCGCCGGCATGACCATCACCGAGGAGCGCAAGAAGAACGTCGACTTCTCGGACCCGTACTTCGAGGCCACCCAGGCCGTCCTGGTCGACAAGAAGAGCGGCATCTCGTCCTTCGCCGACCTCAAGGGCAAGAAGGTCGGCGCCCAGGCGCAGACGACCGGCGAGGACTACGCCAAGAGCAAGGGCCTGGACCCCGTCTCCTTCGAGTCCTCCGACGCCGTCATCAACGGCCTGCGCACCGGCCAGGTCGAAGCGGTCGTCATCGACTACCCGGTCGTCCAGGGCTGGCTGAAGGACAAGGCCAACGCCGCCGCCTTCGAGGTCGCCGAGCAGATCAACACCGGTGAGCAGTACGGCTTCACGGTGAAGAAGGGCAACACCAAGCTCCGCGAGGCCATCAACAAGGCCATCGCGGACGCCAAGGCCGACGGCACGTACAAGAAGCTGTACGAGCAGTGGATCGGCCCGTACGACGAGTCCGCCGCCTCTGCCTCGCCCGCCGCCTGACCCCATGGCCGACACAGACGTACAACTGCAGCCGAAGCAGCCCAGGAAGAAGGGCCTGACCCGGCGCCAGAAGCGCAGCCTGTCGCGCGGCATCCAGTACGTCGTCTTCGTCGCGGCCGTGATCGCCTTCGCGGTCGCGGCCGACTGGGGGCGTCTGCAGAACCAGTTCGCGCAGGGCGACATCGCCGAGCAGATGTTCCCGGACGTCATCACGCTCGCGCTGAAGAACACCGTGCTCTACACCCTGTCCGGCTTCGTCGTCGGACTGGTCCTCGGCATGGTGATCGCGCTGATGCGGCTGTCGTCGGTGGGGCCGTACCGCTGGCTCGCCGGCATCTACATCGAGATCTTCCGCGGGCTGCCCGCCCTGCTGATCTTCATCTTCATCGGTGTCGCCGTGCCGCTGGCCTTCCCCGGCACGGAGATCCCGGGCGGCACCTACGGCAAGGTCGCTCTCGCGCTCGGCCTGGTGGCGGCCGCGTACATGGCGGAGACGATCCGCGCGGGCATCCAGGCGGTGCCCAAGGGACAGATGGAAGCGGCGCGCTCGCTCGGCTTCTCGCCCGCCCGCGCCATGATCTCGATCATCATCCCGCAGGCCTTCCGGATCATCCTCCCGCCGCTGACCAACGAACTCGTCCTGCTCTTCAAGGACTCCTCGCTGGTGCTGTTCCTCGGTGTGACGCTGGAAGAGCGGGAACTGTCCAAGTTCGGCCGTGACCTGGCCAGCCAGACCGCCAACTCCACGCCGATCCTGGTCGCGGGCCTGTGCTACCTGCTGGTCACGATCCCGCTCGGCTTCGTCGTACGCCGCATGGAGGCGAAGGCCCAGGAGGCCGTGAAATGAGCGAGAGCCTTCTCAAGGCCGGCCCGGAGATCGAAGTCCGCGGCCTGCACAAGTCCTTCGGCGACAACGAAGTGCTGCGCGGCATCGACCTGCAGATCAACCAGGGCGAGGTCGTGTGCGTCATCGGCCCATCGGGCTCGGGCAAGTCGACGCTCCTGCGCTGTGTGAACCTGCTGGAAGAGCCCACCAAGGGCCAGGTCTTCGTCGGCGGCGCCGAGCTCACCGACGAAGACGTCGACATCGACGCCGTACGCCGCCGTATCGGCATGGTCTTCCAGCAGTTCAACCTGTTCCCGCACCTCACGGTGACCGAGAACCTCACGCTGCCGCAGCGCCGGGTTCTCAAGCGGGACAAGGCCGCGGCCGCGAAGGTCGCCGCCGAGAACCTGGAGCGGGTCGGCCTGTCGGAGAAGGCGACGGCGTACCCGTCCTCCCTCTCCGGCGGCCAGCAGCAGCGCGTCGCCATCGCCCGCGCCCTCGCGATGGGTCCCGCGGTGATGCTGTTCGACGAGCCGACGTCGGCGCTCGACCCCGAGCTGGTGGGGGATGTCCTCGCCGTCATGCGCATGCTCGCCGACGAGGGCATGACGATGATGGTCGTCACCCACGAGATGACCTTCGCGCGCGAGGTCGCCGACCGGGTCGTCTTCATGGACGGCGGAGTGATCGTCGAGGACGGCACCCCCGACCAGGTCATCGGCGACCCGCAGCACGAACGCACCCGCCACTTCCTCTCCCGTCTCCTCGACCCGGCGATGGCCGAGGTGGAGGAGGAGACCTCGGACCAGGTGGGCAGGAACGACTAGGGCCTGTTGCGACAGTGGCCTCTGCCGCGCGGCGTCCGGCACGCGCTCTCGCCGCACCGCCCGAAAACCCGAGTACGCCCGGTACGAGGGCTTTCGGCCGGCACGCCGAGAGCACGCACCGGACGCCGCGCGGCCGCCCTTCGGGCGACGAGGCCACTGTCGCAACAGGCCCTGGCCGGTCACTAAGGTGCGGTGCATGAGCGATCGCGGGGTTGTGCTGCACCTGAAGGGCCGGGTCCTCGTCGGACCGGACGACGTCCGGGACGAGCTGTGGGTCATCGACGGCCGGATCTCCTACGACCGTCCCGTGGGCGCGCGCGACGTGCGGACCGTCGAGGGCTGGGCCCTGCCCGGCCTGGTCGACGCGCACTGCCACGTGGGCCTCGGCGCGCACGGCCCGGTCGACGACGACATCGCGGAGAAGCAGGCACTGACCGACCGCGAGGCGGGCACCCTGCTGATCCGCGACGCCGGTTCGCCCTCCGACACCCGCTGGGTCGACGACCGCGAGGACCTGCCGAAGATCATCCGGGCCGGCCGGCACATCGCCCGCACCCGCCGCTACATCCGCGGCTACGCCCACGAGATCGAGCCGGAGGACCTGGTCGCCTACGTCGCCCAGGAGGCCCGGCGCGGCGACGGCTGGGTCAAGCTGGTCGGCGACTGGATCGACCGCGACCTCGGGGACCTCGCGCCCACCTGGCCGCGCGAGGCGGTCGAGGCGGGCATCGCCGAGGCCCACCGGCTGGGCGCCCGCGTGACGGCGCACTGCTTCGCCGAGTCCTCGCTGCGCGACCTGGTCGAGTCGGGCATCGACTGCATCGAGCACGCCACGGGTCTCACGGAGGACCTGATCCCCCTGTTCGCCGAGCGCGGGGTGGCCATCGTCCCCACCCTGGTGAACATCGCGACCTTCCCGAAGCTGGCCGACGGCGGCGAGTCCCGGTACCCCCGCTGGTCGGCCCACATGCGCCGGCTCCACGAACGCCGCTACGACACGGTCCGCTCCGCCTACGACGCCGGCATCCCCGTCTTCGTCGGCACGGACGCGGGCGGCACCCTGCCGCACGGCCTGGTGGCCGCCGAGGTCGCGGAACTCGTCACCGCCGGCATCCCCGCGGTCGAGGCCCTCGCGGCGACCACCTGGTCGGCCCGCACCTGGCTCGGCCGCCCGGGCCTGGAGGAGGGCGCCGCGGCCGACCTCGTCGTCTACGAGTCCGACCCGCGGGCCGATGTACGCGTGCTGGCGGCACCTCGTCGGGTGGTGCTGAACGGGCACGTGGTCGGCTAGCCGCTCGCCGTCTCGGCGAAGACCTCGCGGGCGACCCGGTAGCTGTCGAAGGCGCGCGCGGCACCGGCGTAGGCCTCGATGTGGATGAACGCCTCGACGATCTCCTCCGGGGTGACCCCGTTGTTGAGGGCGATGCGCAGCTGGCCGCGCAGCGGTTCGAGGGTGCCCAGGGTCGCGGCGATCGTCACGGAGACCAGGGCCCGGGTGCGGATGTCGAGGACATCGGTCCGGGGCCATGCGTCGCCGAAGGTGTGGACCGTGGCGAGGCGCTTGAAGTCCGCCGCGTTGGCGGGCTCTCCCGCACCTGGTTCGAGGAAGCGCTCCAACGGCATGCCGAGCAGCCGCTCGGCCGTGCGGAGCGCGGCGGCGTAGTCCCGCTCCTCGTCCTGGTCGGCCATCTTCTGCTTCCCTTCGTTTCGGGCAGCCGGTTGACGCAGCGTAACGACGGGTAGTCCGGTGTCGACGCCCGCTCCCTCGCCCGCGCCCACGTGTTCACGCGAGCGCTCGCACAGAAGGGGGTACGGGGGTGACTTCGAGGAACATCCGTGCCCAGAGAATCGAAAGCATTCACGGGAGAGTCACGTTGGAGTGAAGTCCTGGCGGATTGCTGACTCTTCACTCTCAGTACGCAATTCTTGCCGGGTCCCGAGCAAGTCCTCTCTGGGGGTCCCCACCTTGAACGGCAAGAACTTCCGCCTGCCCGCACGCCGTCTCGCCACCGTCGCGACGGCCACCGCCCTCACCGCCGGACCCCTGGTTCTGGCCGCGGGCCCCGCGCACGCGACCGGCGACGAGGGCCGCGCGAGCGCCGTCGTGCTCCGTACGGGGCTCGACGTCTCCCTGCTCAACAAGACCGTGAACGTCCCGCTCGCGGTCTCGCTCAACGAGGTACAGGCGCCGCGGAGCGCCGAGAAGGCAACGCTGACGGCCGAACTGAACGGCGTGGACGGCGGAAAGCCGTTCAACGTGCTGAGCGCCGAGGTCGCCTCGTCGAAGGCCACGGTCGAGGGCGGCAGGGCCGAGGGGTACACCAACCTCGCCCACGCCAAGGTCCACGTCCCCGGCCTGCCGCTGCTCTCGCTCATCGAGGTCGGCCAGGTCACCTCCAAGGCGACCTGCGAGGCCGGCAAGAAGCCGACGGCCTCGTCCAACCTGCTGGGCGACGTCACCGTGCTGGGCAAGAAGGTCACGCTGACCGCCGGCGGCACCACGAACGTCCAGGTGCCGGGCGTCGGAGACGTGCGGCTGGACTACTCCAGGACGGAGAGCACCTCTGACACGGCCGCCGCCACCGCCCTCGAACTCAAGGTGTCCGTCAACCCGTTGAAGCTGAACGTCGCCGAGGTCGAGGGCACCCTGACCCTGGCCGAGGCGACCTGTGAGACCCCGGCCGCGCCCGAGGAGGAGGCCGCCCCGAGCGCCGACCCGAGCGCCGAGCCGGCCGGCGACGTGAAGCCCCAGGGCGAGGCCGCCGACGAGGGCCTCGCCGAGACCGGCGGCAACTCCATGACGCCGTACATCGCGGGCGGCGCGGTAGCGCTCCTCGTCGCGGGCGGGGGAGCGGTGGCGCTGGCGCGGCGCGGCCGGAGCTGACCGATCACGGCACGCTGGAGCGGGTGCCGGCCCGGCTCAGTCACGCGCGAGAGCCATCGCCCGTTCCAGCGCCCGCAGGAAGCGGCTGACCGTCGCCCGGTCCCGCACCGCCAGCCGCAGCCACTCCTCGCCGAGCCCGGGGAAGGTGTCCCCGCGCCGGACGGCGAACCCGAGGCCGCGCAGGTGCTGTCGTACCGCGGTGGCTCTCGGCAGCCGTACGAGGACGAAGGAACCCTCGGCCGGCTCGACGACCCGGAGTCCCGCCGACGCGAACTCGCCGAGGCCGGCGACGAGATGGGCGCGGTCGGAGGCGATGCGGTGAGCAGCGTGGGCCGCCTCCGCCAGTGCCTGCGGTGACACGCACGCCTCGGCGGCGGCGAGCGCGGGCGTGGAGACCGGCCACAGGGGCTGGGCGCGCTCCAACTCTGCGATGGTCTCGGGGGCGGCCAGGACATAGCCGATCCGCAGTCCGGCCAGCCCCCACGTCTTGGTGAGGCTGCGCAGCACCACCAGGCCCGGCACGTCCGTCCGCCCGGCCAGCGCCTCCCGCTCGCCCGGCACCGCGTCCATGAACGCCTCGTCCACCACCAACGTCCGCCCGGGACGCGCGAGTCCGGCGATCGACGCGGCCGGGTGCAGGACCGACGTGGGGTTCGTCGGGTTGCCGATGACGACCAGGTCGGCGTCCTGGGGGACGAGAGCCGGGTCGAGGCGGAAGCCGTCCTCCTCGCGCAGCAGCACCCGGTCGACGGTGTGGCCCGCGTCCCGCAGCGCTGCCTCCGGCTCCGTGAACTGGGGATGCACGACGACCGGCCTGACCACCTTCAGTGCCCGTGCCAGCAGCACGAACGCCTCCGCCGCCCCCGCCGTCAGCAGCACCCGCTCGGCCGGCAGCCCGTGCCGCGCCGCCACCGCCGCCCGCGCGGCCCGCCCGTCGGGGTAGGCCGCGAGGGAGCCCAGTGACCCGGCGATGCGCTCGCGCAGCCAGACCGGTGGCGTGTCCGCGCGGACGTTCACGGCCAGGTCGACGAGCGCCGCGCCGGCGTCACGGACCTCGGCGTCGCCGTGGTGCCGCAGGTCGTGCGCCGGACCGGGTGTCTCAGTGGGCATGCGAGTGGGCGCCGTGGTGATGGTGGTGGTGACCGTGGTCGTGGCCGTCGTCGTCCGGGTGGAAGTGCGGCTGCTGCGGCATGCCGACCTTGTCCTCGAAGCCGGGCAGCGCGATGCGGTACACGCACGAGTCGCAGTTCATCCGCAGATCGCCCTTCAGGGCCTCCTCGTACCGCTCCATCACCAGATCGAGCAGCTCCGGCTCCGGACCGATGACGTCCGCGGAGCGCACCTCGATCTCCGGGTGGGCCGCCGCCCAGCCCTCCGTCTGGTGCCGCACCCGGTCCGGCAGGATGCCCGTGAAGAGGAAGTAGGGCAGCACGACGATCTTCCGCGCCCCCAGCTTCACGCACCGGTCGAGCCCGCTCGGCACGTCCGGCGCCGCCAGCGACACGAACGCCGTCTCCACGCCCGCGTATCCGCGCCCCTCCCACAGCAGCCGCGCCGCCTTGTGCACCTCGGCGTTGGCGTCCGGGTCGGTCGAGCCGCGCCCGACCAGCAGCACGGTGACGTCGGCCCGGTCCCCGGGCGTGCGGCCCTCGGTGCCGAGAGCCTCGTCCAGCCGCCGCTCCAGGACGGACAGCAGCGACGGGTGCGGGCCCAGCGGGCGGCCGTAGGTGTACGAGATCCCGGGGTGCCGTTCCTTCTCGCGGGCCAGCGCGGCCGGGATGTCGCCCTTGGCGTGTCCGGCGGACACCAGCATCAGCGGCACGGCGGCGAAGCGGCGTACGCCCTGCTCGACCAGTTCGGTGACGGCCTCGCCAAGGGGCGGCGGGGAGAGCTCGATGAAGCCGCCCGCGACGGGCAGTTCGGGGTGGCGGCGCCCCAGCTCCCGCACGAAGTCGCGGAACGCCTCGGCTCCGGCCTCGTCCCGGGTGCCGTGACCGGCGATGAGCAGGGCGGGCGGCGGGGTGGTCACGATTTCTCCTCGGAATGCGAATCAGAATGCGAATCAGAATGCGAATCGGGGTGCGAAAGGGGGTGGTACAGCAGGGCGTTGAGCGCGGCGGAGGCGACCGCCGAACCGCCCTTCTCGGACACGTTGCTCACGGCGGGCAGACCGCTCTCGCGCAACGCGGCCTTGGACTCGACCGCGCCGACGAAGCCGACGGGCAGCCCGATGACGAGCGCCGGGGCGGCGTCCAGGGTCAGCAGCTCCTCCAGCGCGGTCGGCGCGTTGCCGATCACCCAGAGCGCGCCGGGGCCGACCTGCTCGTGGGCGAGCCGTATCGCGTGCGCCGAACGCGTCAGCCCGGGACCGGCCACCGCGTCCCTGAGCCGGCAGACGGTCTCCCGCCGGGTGATCCCGGCCGCCACCATCTCGACGTCCACGACGACGGGCGCCCCGGCGTGCAGGGCTGCGTGCGCCTTCTCGAGGGAACCCTCGTCCATGACGAGATCGGTGGCGTAGTCGAGGTCGGCGGCGGAGTGGATGACCCGTTCCACCACGGCCCGGGTCAGCGGCGGGAAGTGCGAGGTGTCCAGGCGGGCGCGCAGCCGCCGGTAGGACTCCTCCTCTATCGGATGGACGACGCGATTCACTCCGCTCCCTCCTGCGATGCCTGCCAGCGGTAGCCGCGCGGCGTCACCATGCGACCCGCGATGTCCCGGGTCGCCGTGTTGCCGACGGTCACGACCGTCATCATGTCGACCGTCGCCGGGTCGAGGGCGCCCAGTGTCGTGACCCGACTGGACTCGTCCGGCCGCGACGCGTTCCGTACGACACCGACCGGCGTCGTCGGCTTCCGGTGCTCGGCGAGGATCGCGAGGGCCTTGGGCAGCTGCCAGTCCCTGCCCCGGGAACGGGGGTTGTAGAAGGTGACCACGATGTCCGCCTCGGCGGCGGCCCGCACCCGCCGTTCGATGACCTCCCACGGCGTGTGCAGGTCGGAGAGGCTGATGGACACATGGTCGTGGCCGAGCGGGGCGCCCAGGATCGCGGCGGCGGCGAGGGCGGCGGTCACACCCGGCACGCCGATCACGTCGATGTCGTCGGACGCCTCGGCGAGCGCGGGGGAGGCCATGGCGTACACGCCCGCGTCCCCGCTGCCGATCAGCGCGACCGCCTGCCCCTTGCGGGCCTCCTCGACGGCCGTGCGCGCCCGTTCCTCCTCGGCGCCGAGCCCCGACTCCAGGACCCGGGTACCGGGCCGCAGCAGGTCGCGGATCTGGTCGACGTACTGGTCGAGCCCGACCAGCACGGAGGCGCGCCGGAGCTCGGCCTTCGCGCGGGGCGTCAGCAGGTCCCGCGCGCCCGGCCCCAGCCCGACGACCGCGAGCCGCCCGCGCCCCGGACGCCGTACGACGGCACAGGTCGCCATCGCGGGCCGCCCGTCGGAGCGCTCGGACTTCCGCTTCGGTACGAGGAGTTCACCGCCGCGCATCAGAGCGGCGGCCTCGGCCACCGAGGGCGTGCCGACGGCGGCGAGGGGCGCGTCGGAGGGGTTGGGGACCTCGACGCCCGCGAGCTGCTCGGCGGAGTGGGTCACCACCGGCACCCCGAGCCGCTCGGCGGCCGCCACGATGCCGGGCTCGTCGGCCTTGGCGTCGACGGTGGCGAGTTCGGCGAGGGACTGGGGGGAGAGGCCGGCCTCGCGGAGCGTGCTCTCGATCAGCCCGAGCACCTCGTCGACGGGGGCGCCCTTGGAGGCACCGACGCCGACGATCAGGGACGGCGGGCGCAGCACGACCTCGCGCTCGGCGACGCGCTCGACGAGCCGGTCCGTCACCCGGACGACGTACGCCCCGTCGGCGCCGACCCGCAGCGGCGGCAACGGCCAGGCCACCTCGGCCCGCAGCGCCACCGGCTCCCCGTCGAGCAGCGCCCGCGAGACCCCGGCGACATCGCCCTCCACCGGCAGCCCGAGCGTGTCCAGACCGGGCACCCCCACGGCATCGGTCGCCGTCGTCACCACGGGCTGGGCCCCCAGCAACTCTCCGACCTGCCGGGCGAGTTCATTGGCTCCGCCGCCGTGCCCGCCGACCAGCGACACGGCGAACCGCCCGCCCTCGTCGACGCACACCACACCCGGGTCGGTCGCCTTGTCGGCCAGCAGTGGCGCAACGAGCCGTACGACGGCCCCTGTCGCCAGGAAACACACGAGCTGCTCGCACTCGGCGAACGCCCGCCGTACGGCGTCCCCGACGGGACCGTCGTACACGCGCACCCGGTCCGGCCACGCCGTGACCAGCCGGTCCCGCGCAGCCGCCCCCGCCGCGGTGGCGGAAATGAGGCCGATCACTGGGCAACTCCCTCTCGGTACACGGGGTTTCTGACACCCCACAGCAGAAATACGGGATTGGTGGCCGCGAGCCGGGTCACGTCCCCCGGCAGCGGGGCGAGCCGCGACGACTGCAGCAGCACTCCGTCACAGGAGAACCCGGCACCGGTGAGTGCCTCGCGAGCGGCGGGCACCCGGTCGAGCGCGGCCATGGCGACGACGACCGTCCGCCGCGCCCGACGCGCGCACGCGGTGACGATGGCGGGCAGCTCGCGCCCCCCGCCCCCGATGAACACCGCGTCCGGATCGTCGAGGTCGGACAGGACGGTGGGCGCCGCCCCGTGCACCACGTGCACGTCGACGCCGTGCGCGGCGGCGTTGGCGCGGATCCGCTCCACACCGTCCCGTGCCTTCTCGACGGCGACGGCCGCCGCGCCGAGCCGGGCGCACTCCACGGCCACCGATCCGGAGCCCGCGCCGATGTCCCACACCAGGTCACCGAGCCGCGGGCCCAGCCGGGCCAGGGCCAGCGCCCGCACCTCGAACTTGGTGATCATCGAGTCGCGGTGTGTGAAGTCGGCCTCGTCCAGGGCCCATCCGGCGGGCCCCGGCGCAGGACCGGCCACCGTACGCACCGCCCCGACGGCCCGCTCGGGGTCCAGGCACAGCACGACGCTCACCGCCGTACCCCAGTCGCGTGCCGCGGCCTCGGCGGGCGTCACCCGCTCCACGCGCTCGCGCCGAGGATCGCCCAGCGCGGAGGCGACGACCAGAACCCGCCCGGTGTGCCGCAGCGCCGCGCCCAGCTCGGCCGGCCCCGCGCCCGGCCCGGTCAGCACCGCCACCTTGGGATGCGCCCGGCACACGTTCACCGCCGTACGCGGCTCACGCCCGTGTGCGCTCACCACCACCGCGTCGTCCCAGGGCAGCCCGACCCGCGCGAACGCGGCGGCCACCGAGGACACCCCGGCACGCACATCCAGCCGCTCCGACCCGAACCGCTCGGCCAGCGCCCGCACGATCCCGAGGAATCCCGGGTCGCCCGAGGCGAGCACCACCACGGGCCGCTCCTTCTCGACGTACTCCGCGATGGTGTCGAGGGCGGGCGCCAGCGCCCCGAGAACGATCCGCTCCACGTCCTCGGGCAGCCGTACGGCATCCAGGTGCCGCCGCCCGCCGACGACCAGCTCGGCCCCGGCGAGGACGTCCTCGGGAACCGGCGCTCCCGTCCCCGTGCCGACGACGGTGATCACGTACTGGCTCCCCGCTCACGCAGCGCCCTGCGCGCCTGCGGGTCCGCCTTGCGGTACCCGTGGAAGTGACCGGGGTGGTAGAGGTGCGAGCGGGTGCCGTGCGCGTCGAGGGCGGGGCCGACCAGGAACAGGGTGTGCTTCCAGAGCTTGTGCTCCTTGACGGTCTCCTCCAGGGTCTCGATGGTGCACTTCACGACGAGCTCCTCGGGCCAGGTCGCCTGGTAGGCGACGACGACCGGCGTGGACGTCGGATACCCGCCCTCCAGCAACTCCCGTACGAGCTGACCGCTGCGGGCGGCCGACAGGAAGATCGCCATGGTGGTGCCGTGCTTGGCGAACTCCCTGACCTCCTCCCCGGGCGGCATCGGCGTCTTGCCGCCGCCGAGCCGGGTGAGGACGACGGACTGCGCGACCTCGGGGATGGTCAGCTCGCGCCCGGCGAGCGCGGCGACGGCGGAGAAGGCGGAGACCCCGGGCACGACCTCGGTCCCGACGCCGATCACGGCACACCGGTCGAGCTGCTCCTGCGTACCGCCCCAGAGGGCGGGGTCGCCGGAGTGGATGCGGGCCACCTTGAGGCCGTCGGCGCGGGCCCGCTCGTACACGGCGACCACGTCCTCGAGAGACATGGTCGCCGAGTCGAGGATCTCGGCGTCCTCGCGCGCGTGCTGGAGGACCTCCGCCTGGACCAGGCTGGCCGCCCAGATCACGACGTCGGCCTCGGCGATGGCACGCGCGGCACGGAACGTCAGCAGATCGGCGGCGCCGGGGCCGGCACCGACGAAGGTCACCTTGCCGGTGGGGGCATCGGCCATGGGAATTGGGTCCTCTCCTACAGGGGTCGGCGGGGGTTGGTGTGCGGGGCGTGGGACCGGCGTCGTCAGAGCTTGCCGCCCCGCCCGCCGTCGCGCGGGGCGGGTGCGATGAGGGTCGAGAGGTAGGGCAGGGGGGAGCCGTCGAGGTCGGCGGCCGGCCGGATCGACTCCTCCGTCAACCCCAGCGCCGACCCCCACACCGCGTCTTCGAGCCGCCCGGTCTCCCGCAGCGCCTCGGCGACCTCACCCGCCTGCCGGCCGAACTTGTAGGCGACGACGGTCCCGGGCCCGCTGAGAGCTTCCTTGAGCACCGTCGCCCCCGCGGTCACGGGCACGAGCGTGAGCGGCTCGGTCCCCTCGGTGAGAACCGCGCCCGACCTCGCGGCGAGGTCCTGCATGGCGGTGATGCCGGGGACGGTCTCGATGACGGTGCCGGGCACCGCCTCGCCGATGGTCTGCGCGAGATAGGTGAACGTGGAGTACACATTGGGATCGCCGATGGTGGCGAAGGCGACGGCGCCATGCTGCTCGAGCAGCTCGGCGACCCGCTCACCCGCCGCGTCCCAGGCGGCCTCGCGCCGAGCATGATCGGTCCGCTCGTTGAGCGCGAACACGACCCGCACGACCTTGTCCTCGGGCACGTAGTGCAGCACGGTGGCCTCGGCCCGCCCGCGCTCACCGGTGTCCATGACGGGTACGACGACCACGTCGGCCGCGCGCAGAGCGTTGACGCCCTTGACGGTCACCAGCTCCGGATCGCCGGGACCGACCCCGACTCCGATCAACCTGCTGCTGCTCATGACGTCCGGCACCTCTCCACGAACCGACGGGCGACACCGGGCTGTGCTGCCCAGTGCGTGTGCAGATAACTCGCGTGCACGCCCTGCTGTACGAAACCTTCGACCCGCCGCAGCGGGGTCCTGACCCCCCAGGCGGGAGCCGTCCCCGAGCCGGGCTCGACGACGGTCCGATGAAACTCGTGCGCCCGCATCCGCGTTCCGGCCGCCGCCAGCACACTGTCACTCACGGCGACCGCGTCCCGATACCCCAGCGTCAGCCGCTCGCTCATCCGCGCGGTCACGTCGAGCACACCGCACATGGGCTGCCCGTCCAGCTCCCGGCTCAGATAGAGCAACCCCGCACATTCGGCGGCCACCGGAGCAGCGCTCCCCGCGAGGGCGGCAACGGCCTTGCGCAGCGGTTCGTTGGCGGACAGCTCAGCGGCGTACACCTCGGGAAACCCGCCACCGATGACCAGGCCCCGGGTGTCGTCGGGCAGTTCCTCGTCCCGCAGCGGATCGAAGGGGACGACTTCGGCACCGGCGGCGGTGAGCAGTTCGGCGTGCTCGGCGTAGGAGAACGTGAACGCAGGTCCGCCGGCAATGGCGACCACCGGCTGTTCCGGTATTTCAGCCCGTCTGGGGGTGCCCCCTCTGGGGGAGTTTGAGGACGGCGCCCCTTCAGGGCCGAAGCGGGGGTCTGGGGGCGCAGCCCCCAGGTTCGGGACGGGAAGGGGCGGCGGGGGCGAAGAAGCCAAGACGTCAGCCGCATGCCAAGCTGCACAGGACAACGCGCCCGCACCCCGCGCCAGCCCCAGCAACCCCTCCAGATCACACCCACGCTCGACCTGCGCCGCCATCGCCGCAACCGCCTCCACGGCCTCGCCCCGCCGCTCGGCAACCGGCACCAGCCCCAGATGCCGCGACGGCGTATCCACCTGAGCCGCCCGCCGCAGCACCCCCAACACGGGCACCCCGGCCGACTCCAGGGCCTCCCGCAGCAACTCCTCGTGCCGATCCGAAGCGACCTTGTTCAGAATCACGCCCCCGATGCGCACCTCGGGATCCCAGGACGCGAACCCGTGCACCAGCGCCGCCACGGACCGCGACTGCGACGACGCGTCGACGACGAGCACCACCGGCGCCCGCAGCAACTTCGCCACCTGCGCGGTGGACGCCAGTTCACCCTCCCCGGCGGCCCCGTCGTACAGCCCCATGACCCCTTCGACGACGGCGATGTCACACCCGCGCGCCCCATGCAGGAACAACGGACCGACCAACTCCGGCCCGCACAGATACGCGTCGAGATTCCGCCCCACCCGCCCGGTCGCGAGCGCGTGATACCCGGGATCGATGTAGTCCGGCCCGACCTTGTGCGGGGACACGGCAAGCCCCCGCGCGGCGAACGCGGCCATCAGCCCTGTGGCAACGGTGGTCTTGCCGCTGCCGGAGGAAGGCGCGGCAATGACCAGTCGAGGGACGGAGGAGGACATCACGCGTTCACCACTCGATGCCTCTCTGGCCCTTCTGGCCCGCGTCCATGGGGTGCTTGACCTTGGACATGTCGGTCACGAGGTCGGCGAGGCCGACCAGCTTCTCGGGCGCGTTCCGCCCGGTGATGACCACATGCTGGGTCCCCGGCCGGTCACGCAGCACGGAGACGACCTCGTCGGTGTCCACCCATCCCCAGTGCATGGGGTAGGCGAACTCGTCGAGCACGTAAAGCTTGTACGTCTCGGCCGCCAGGTCCCGCTTGACCTGCTCCCAGCCCTCCCGGGCCTTGTCCTCGTTGTCCATCTGGGCGTCCCGCTGAACCCAGGACCACCCTTCGCCCATCTTGTGCCAGTCCACGGTCCCGCCCTGCCCGGACGCTCCCAGCACCCGCAGCGCGTTCTCCTCGCCGACCTTCCACTTCGCCGACTTGACGAACTGGAACACCCCGATGGGCCACCCCTGATTCCAGGCGCGCAGGGCAAGCCCGAAGGCAGCGGTCGACTTGCCCTTGCCGATCCCCGTGTGCACGACCAGCAGGGGCCGGTTACGACGCTGACGTGTCGTCAGTCCGTCGTCCGGCACGACACTCGGCTGTCCCTGCGGCATTACGCGGCCCTCCTCTGTACGTCCTTGACCAGGCCTGCGATGGACTCCGCCCGCAGCTCGTCCAACGTCACCGCCGTACCGCCGAGTTCACCCGCGAGCTGTCCCGCCAGCCCCAGCCGCACGGGCCCGGACTCACAGTCGACGACCACGGACGCGACACCGTCGGCCGCGAACAGCCGGGCCGCCCGCCCCGCGAGCGCGACCGGCTCGGGACCGCCCGTGGCCCGTCCGTCGGTCACCAGCACGACCAGCGCCCGCCGGGCCGGATCCCGCAGCCGCTCCACCCGCAGCACCTCGTGCGCCTTCAGCAGCCCGGCCGCAAGCGGCGTACGCCCACCGGTCGGCAACGACTCCAGCCGGGCCGCGGCGGCATCCACCGACGACGTGGGCGGCAGCGCGACATCGCCTGCCGTACCCCGGAACGTCACCAGCCCCACCTTGTCCCGCCGCTGGTACGCGTCCAGCAGCAGCGACAGGACAGCGCCCTTCACAGCGCTCATCCGCTGCCGGGCCGCCATCGACCCGGAGGCGTCCACGACGAACAGCACCAGGTTCCCCTCGCGCCCTTCCCGAACGGCCTGCCGCAGATCGTCCCGCCGCACGACGAGACCCCGCCCGGACCGCCCCCGCGCCCGCTGATGCGGCGCCGCCGCCTGCACGGTGGCCGCCAGGTGCAGCTTGGTGAGCGCCCCCCGGGGCCGCCGCGCGCCGGTCGTGCGCCCATGCTCGGTCCGCGCCCGCGAACGCCGCCCGGCGGCACCTTCACCGATGCCGGGCACGCTCAGCACCTTCGTCCGGAAGGGCTCGGACGCCCGCGCGGGAGTCTGCTCCCCGGCCCCGGAAGCCTGCGGCTCCCCGTCCTCGCCGGCCTCGGGCCGCGCACCGGAGTCCGCGCCCTGTGGTCCGTCGGACTCGGACGGCGGCTGCCCGCCACCCCCGCCGGGCCCGTCGGGATCGGGATCCTCGTCGCTCTCGTCGTCACCGGAGAACTCCTCCAGCGTCTCGTCGAGCTTGTCCTCGTCCAGCCCCGGCGCATCGAAGGGGTTGCGGCGGCGACGGTGCGGCAGCGCCAGCAGCGCCGCCTGCCGGACGTCCTCGGCCAGCACCTCGGTCCGCCCGGCCCACGCGGCCAGCGCGGTGGCCGTACGGGCCATCACGATGTCGGCCCGCATGCCGTCCACCTCGAAGGCCGCGCAGGTAGCCGCGATCTGCCGCAGCGCCCCGTCGCCGAGCCGCACCGAGGGCAGCAACTCCCTTGCGGCGACGATGCGTTGACGCACAGCGGTCTCGTCGTCCGCCCACCGCGCGGCGAACCCGCCCGGATCGTCGTCGTACGCGAGCCGCCGCCGTACGACCTCCACCCGCTGCTCGGGTTCCCGCGAGGCGGCGACCTCGACGGTCAGCCCGAACCGGTCGAGCAACTGCGGCCGCAGTTCGCCCTCTTCGGGGTTCATGGTCCCGACGAGCAGGAAACGCGCCGCATGTCGTACGGAGACACCCTCGCGCTCCACATACGACGCACCCATCGCCGCCGCGTCCAGGAGCAGGTCGACGAGGTGGTCGTGCAGGAGGTTGACCTCGTCGACATACAGGATTCCGCGGTGGGCGTCCGCGAGCAGCCCGGGTTCGAAGGCCTTCACGCCCTCGGCCAGCGCACGCTCGATGTCCAGCGCGCCGACCAGCCGGTCCTCGGAGGCGCCGACGGGGAGTTCGACCATGCGGGCGGGGCGCCGCGAGCCGGCACCTGCCTCGTGCGGCCCGTCGGGGCACGCGGGGTCGGGGGCGCCCGGGTCGCAGGAGAAACGGCACCCGGCGACCACCGGGACCTCCGGCATCAGCGCCGACAGCGCGCGTACCGCCGTCGACTTGGCGGTGCCCTTCTCGCCGCGCACCAGCACACCGCCGACCGCCGGGGACACGGCGTTCAGCAGCAGCGCGAGCCGCAGGTCGTCCTGGCCGACAACGGCCGTAAAGGGGAAGGGGGTTGTCACTGGTCGTCGCCCTCCAAGTCGCCTTCGAGCTCCAGGTAGGTGGCGCGCAGCCGCTCCAGCGTCTCGGCGTCCGGCTCGGCCCACAGCCCGCGGTCGGCGGCCTCCAGCAGACGCTCGGTGACGCCACGCAGCGCCCACGGGTTGGACTTCTTCATGAAGTCCCGGTTCTCCGGGTCGAAGACGTACTCGGCGCTGAGCTTCTCGTACATCCAGTCGTCGACCACGCCCGCCGTGGCGTCGTACCCGAAGAGGTAGTCCACGGTCGCCGCCATCTCGAAGGCGCCCTTGTAGCCGTGCCGGCGCATGGCCGCCATCCAGCGCGGGTTGACCACCCGGGCGCGGAACACGCGGTGCGTCTCCTCGCCCAGCGTCCGCGTCCTCACCTGGTCCGGAACGGCGCTGTCACCCACGTACGCCTCGGGGTTCGCGCCCGTCAGGTGCCGCACCATGGCGACCATGCCGCCGTGGTACTGGAAGTAGTCGTCGGCGTCGACGAGGTCGTGCTCGCGGGTGTCGACGTTCTTCGCGGCGACGGCGATCCGCTTGAACGCGGTCTCCATGTCGCCGCGCGCCGCCCGCCCGTCGAGCCCGCGCCCGTAGGCGTAGCCGCCCCAGACGGCGTACACCTCGGCGAGGTCGGCGTCGGAGCGCCAGTTGCGGGCGTCGATCAGCGGCAGCAGGCCGGCCCCGTAGGCGCCCGGCTTCGAGCCGAAGATACGGGCCGTCGCGCGCCGCCGGTCGCCGTGCTCGGCGGTGTCCTCGTCGGCGTGCGCCCGTACGTAGTTCCGGTCGGCGGGCTCGTCCAGCTCGGCGACCTTGCGGACCGCGTCGTCGATCAGCCCCACCACGTGCGGGAACGCGTCCCGGAAGAAGCCGGAGATACGCACCGTGACGTCGATGCGCGGCCGTCCGAGCTCCTCCAGGCCGATGATCTCGAAGCCGGTCACCCGGCGCGAGGCGTCGTCCCAGACCGGGCGGCAGCCCAGCAGCGCGAGGATCTCGGCGATGTCGTCGCCCTGGGTGCGCATCGCGGACGTGCCCCAGACGGTCAGGCCGACCGACTTCGGGTAGTCGCCGGTGTCCTGGAGGTACCGCGCGACCAGCGAGTCGGCGAGCGACTGCCCGACCTCCCAGCTCAGCCTGGACGGAATGGCCTTGGGGTCGACGGAGTAGAAGTTGCGCCCCGTCGGCAGGACGTTGACCAGCCCGCGCGTCGGTGAACCGGACGGCCCCGCCGGGACGTAACCGCCGTCGAGCGCCTTGAGGATGTGGCCGATCTCGTCCGTCGTACGGGCGAGACGCGGCACGACCTCGTTGCAGGCGAACTCCAACACGGCGACGGCGTCGGGGAGTTCGGTGCCGAGGACGTCGCCGATCAGCGCACGGCTCTCCGTGACCGCCCAGTCGCGCTCCTCCATCCCCTCCGCGATCCGCCGGCACAGCTGCTCCAGCAGGTCGATCGCGTCGGCGGCCGTGCGTGAGGGGCCGTCGACCAGATCCGACAGCTCCACCGGCACCTTCAACGGCGCGCCCGGTTCGCCCAGCAGTTCCTTCTCGTCGAGCCCGAAGTGAGCGGCCAGCGAGGCCCTCAGGCCCGGCAGGGCATTGGCCTGCCCGCCCCACACCTGCGAGGCGCGCAGCACGGCCAGCACGAGGTTGACCCGCGCCTCGTCGACCGGACCGCCGCCGAGGATGTGCAGTCCGTCGCGGATCTGCACGTCCTTGATCTCGCACAGATAGCCGTCGATGTGCATGACGAACTCGTCGAAGGCGTCGTCGTCCGGCTGGTCGTCGACATGCAGGTCGTGATGCAGCTCGGCCGCCTTGACCAGCGTCCAGATCTGCGCGCGGACCGCCGGAGCCTTGGCCGGGTCCAGGTCGGAGACGAGTGCGTACTCGTCGAGCAGCTGCTCCAGCTTGGCCAGGTCGCCGTAGGTGTCGGCCCGTGCCATCGGCGGCACGAGGTGGTCGACGACGGTGGCGTGCCCGCGCCGCTTGGCCTGGGTGCCCTCGCCAGGGTCGTTGACGATGAACGGGTAGATCAGCGGCAGGTCCCCGAGGACCGCGTCCGGGGCGCACCCGCCGCTGAGCCCCAGCCCCTTGCCGGGCAGCCACTCCATCGTGCCGTGCTTGCCCATGTGCACGATCGCGTCGGCGCCGAAGCTGTTGTCCAGCCACCTGTACGCCGCCATGTAGTGGTGCGACGGCGGCATGTCGGGGTCGTGGTAGATCGCGATCGGGTTCTCGCCGAAGCCGCGCGGCGGCTGGATCATCACGACGACGTTCCCGAACTGCAGCGACGCGAGGACGATGTCGTCCCCGTCGACGTACAGCGACCCCGGCGGCTCGCCCCAGGCCTCCAGCATGCCGTCCCTGAGCTCCGGGTCGAGCTTGTCGAACCAGGCCCGGTAGTCGGCCAGCGGCACGCGCGCGGGTGCGGCGGCCAGCTGCTCCTCGGTGAGCCACTCGACGTCGTGGCCACCGGCGTTGATGAGCTGGTGGATCAGCTCGTCGCCGTTGTCCGGGTACTCGGTGAGGCCGTACCCGGCGTCCCTGAGCGCGTCCAGCACCCGCACCGCCGAGGCGGGCGTGTCGAGACCGACCGCGTTGCCGACGCGCGAGTGCTTGGTCGGGTAGGCGGTGAAGACGAGCGCGAGCTTCTTCTCGCCGTTCGCCTTGTGCTTCAACTCGGCGTGCCGTACGGCGATCCCGGCGACGCGCCCGGCCCGCTCCGGGTCGGCGACGTACACGGGCACGTCGTCCGGGCCCTGCTCCTTGAAGGAGAACGGCACGGTCACGAGCCGCCCGTCGAACTCCGGGATCGCGACCTGCATCGCCGCGTCCATGGGGGAGAGGGCGGCGTCGGACTCGTCCCACGCGGCTCGCGAGGAGGTCAGGCAGAGGCCTTGCAGTACCGGCACATTGAGCTCGGCGAGCCGGCCGATGTCCCACGCCTCCTCGTCACCGCCCGCCGACGCCTGCGAGGCGTGCGTGCCGCCGGCCGCGAGGACGGTGGCGACCAGGGCGTCGGCCTTGCCGAGGATCTCGTACAGCTCCGCGTCCGCGCCGCGCAGCGAACCGCAGTACACCGGAAGAGCGTTGGCGCCCCGGGCCTCGATCGCGTCGCACAGGGTGTCCACGAAGGCGGTGTTGCCGCTGAGTTCGTGGGCCCGGTAGAAGAGCACGCCGACGGTCGGACGGCCGCCGACGAAGGCACGCTCGCCATGGACGCCGAACTCCGGCATCTTCTGCGGCTCGACGAACCCCTCGCCCGTCAGCAGCACGGTGTCGGAGAGGAACCGCGCGAGTTCGGTGAGGTTGGCGGGCCCGCCCTCGACGAGATACCTCAGCGCCTCGGCCACCACACCGGCCGGGACGGACGACTCGGCCATCAACTCCGCGTCCGGGACGGCCTCGCCGCCGAGCAGCACCGTCGGGATGCCCGAGGCCTTCAGCGCGGCGAGCCCGTCCTCCCAGGCCCGTTTGCCGCCCAGCAGGCGTACGACGGCGATGTCCGAGCCCTCGATGAGCGCGGGCAGTTCCTCGGTGACGTCCACGCGGGTCGGATTGCCGATCCGGTACGAGGCACCGGAAGCGGCCCTGGCCGCCAACAGGTCCGTGTCGGCGGTCGACAACAACAACACAGTGCTCATGCGGGCGCTCCCGGTGGAATGAAAGGCAGTCCTTGCGGCGCGCCCGACTCGATGAGCCGCCGGAGCGCGTCCGTGTCAGCGTGCTGTTCGATCAGGTCGCCGAGCCGGTCGAGCTGCTCCTCGCGCAGCGCGGCGAACGACGTGTCGGGGGCCGGCACGAAGCGGCGGCCCGCGGCGGCGGCCACCTCGCGCAGGAAGGCCCGCCGGAAACCGTCCGACTCCAGCGAGCCGTGCCAGTGCGTGCCCCAGGTCTGGCCGACCCGGCAGCCGTCGAGGAAGGCTTCCCCGCCATGGATCTCGGCGACCCCGTGGTGGATCTCGTACCCCGCGACGTGCGCGCCGAGGGCTTCTCCCGCCGGCCGGGTGAGGGTCTTCTCGCGGGCGAACCGCACCCGCACGGGCAACACACCGAGCCCCTCGACATGACCCCGCCGGCTCTCGACCTCGTCCTCGATGTGCTCGCCGAGGACCTGGAAGCCGCCGCAGATGCCGAGGACGGGCCGTCCGTCGGCGACCCTGCGCTTCAGGGCCTCCGCGAGCCCCCGCTCCCGCAGCCACTCCAGCGCCCGGACCGTCCCCCGGGTCCCCGGGACGATGACGAGATCGGCGTCCGCCAGTTCCTCCGGCCGGTCCACGAACCGCACGACGACGCCGGGTTCGGCGGCCAGGGCGTCGACGTCGGTGAAGTTTGACATCAGCGGCACGGCACAGACGGCGACCCGCAGCACGTCCTCGCCGACAGGCGGGGCGACGTTCGACTCCCGGACGGTCCCGCGCAGGGACACCCGCAGCCCGTCCTCCTCGTCGATGCCCAGGCCGTGCTGGAAGGGGAGGATGCCGTAGGTGTGCCGTCCGGTGAGGCCGTGCAGCATGTCGATCCCCGGCTCCAGGAGGCTGACGTCGCCGCGGAACTTGTTCACCAGGAACCCGGCGACGAGCGCCTGATCCTCGGGTGAGAGGAGGGCGACCGTCCCGAAGAAGGAGGCGAACACGCCCCCGCGGTCGATGTCACCCACCACCAGCACGGGCAGCCCGGCATTGCGGGCGATCCCCATGTTGACGATGTCGGTCCGCCGCAGATTGATCTCGGCCGGAGAGCCGGCCCCCTCACAGATCACCGCGTCATACGTGCCCCGCAACTCGGCGAGACAGTCGAGCACGGTCCCGAGCAACTGCTGCTGCCGCCCGCCGTGATAGCCGCGTGCGCTCAGCTCACCCACCGGCTTGCCCAGCAGCACGACCTGACTGCTCTGCTCCCCACCGGGCTTGAGCAGCACGGGATTCATCAGCGCGGTCGGCTCGACCCGGCACGCCTGTGCCTGCATGGCCTGCGCCCGCCCGATCTCGGCGCCCTCACGCGTCACGAACGAGTTGAGGGACATGTTCTGCGCCTTGAACGGCGCGACCTTCACTCCCTGCCGCACCAGCCACCGGCAGATCCCGGCGGTGACGACGCTCTTGCCGGCGTCGGATGTGGTGCCGGCGACGAGAAGACCACCGCCCGTCATGAGGTACGCCCCTTCGCGATGCGGCGCGCGGCGACACAGACGCCGAGCGCCAGCCAACCGACGCGCTGCGACAGCCGTACGGCCCGTTCGATGTCCTGCGTGCCGACGGCCCGCCCGTCCCCGTTCAGCACGGGCCGGTGCTCGACCCGTCCGCCGTACGACAGCGTCCCGCCCAGCCGGACCCCGAGCGCCCCCGCGAACGAGGCCTCCACGGGCCCCGCGTTGGGGCTCGGGTGCTGTGCGGCATCGGCGCGCCACGCTCGTACCGCCCCACGGGGGTCACCCCCGGCGACGGCGGCGAGTACGGCGGTCAGCCGGGATCCCGGCCACCCCGCCACGTCGTCGAGCCTCGCCGAAGCCCAGCCGTAGCGCCGGTACTTGGGCGACTTGTGCCCGACCATGGCGTCGAGCGTGTTCACCGCGCGGAACCCGACCAGCCCGGGAACGCCTGCCACGGCGCCCCACACCAGCGCCCCCACGACCGCGTCGGAGGTGTTCTCGGCGACGGACTCGACGACCGCCCGCGCGATGCCGTCCGCGTCCAGTGCCTGCGGATCCCGCCCGCACAGATGCGGCAGCCGGGCACGTGCCGCCTCGACGTCCCCCGCTTGCAGTGCCTGCCCGATGCCCCGGGCCTCCCGGGCGAGCGAAGTCCCCCCGACGACCGCCCAGGTGGCGGCGCCGGTCAGCGCGACGGAAGTGGCGGGGGACGTACGTACGAGACGAGCTGCGGCGGCACCGAGCGCGACGGCGCCACCGGCGCACACGGCGGTGTGCACCGCACCGAAGGCGCGGTGGTCGCGCCACAACACCCGTTCCACGGCGTCGGCGGTCCGCCCGAACACGGCGACCGGATGCCCTCGGCGAGGATCGCCGAGCAGCAGATCACCGAGAAGTCCGGCGGCGGCGCCGTACGCGAAGACGCGATCGGCACGCATCGGGGTCAGCCGATCGTCGAGTCAGACGAGGGTCCGGTTCTGCATGTCGATCGGCAGGCGAGCATCGCGTTATGTCCTCACTCAGGGTGTCCGCGCCCTGGTTCGACGAGACCGGCGGTGAGAGTTCCTGGCTCCCGGGGCTATCTACCCCGGTGACAGTGGCGGGACCGCGCCGGATTCACACCGGCTTCCTCTCCTGCCGCCGCACTTGGCTCCGGCAGTCCACCACGGGGTTGGAACGGCCGTCAACTTGCCGTTGACCTGCGAAGGGAGAGTGTGCGAAGGCCCACACAGCAGTGAGGTGCGGGACGGTGATCCGTCCCGCACCTCGGGTGTTTCAGGTGGTGCGCGTCGTGCGTCAGGCCACGATCAGATAGATGCCGTACGCCACTGCCGCCGCGCATGCCGCGAAGCACGCGTACGCGCCCGTGACCGCGAGAGAGGCCGAGTCGCCCTGCGCCACGGCCCGTTCGCGCCGGGACAGGCCCGCGATGCCGAGGGTGAACAGACCCACCAGGGCCACGGTCACCACGAGGCTGACGCCGAAGACGGAGCCGAGTGCCGCCCAGTCGATCTTCATGCTTCTGCTTTCTTGAGTGAGTGAGGGGGGAGTGACTGGAATGACCGGGTGCGTCAGACGGAGGCCTTCGAAGGCTTCGGCTCCGAGGACTGGGCCGGGATGGTGGCCGTGAGTTCCTCGGTCGCCGTGCCCGCGGGCGGCGGGGTCACGGCGGCCATGGCCGTGGTCACCACGCCGGCCGGCTCGTCGGACTCGTTGACGTTGGTGTGGTCGATGACCTCGCGGCGGGAGATCTTCCAGATCGCGGCGCTGGAGGCGACCAGGAAGACCGCGACGACGGCCGTGCCCCAGGCACCGAAGCCCGTCACGTACTCCGCGATCGCGCCGACCAGCGCGGCGGCCGGGAGGGTCAGGCCCCAGGCGACGAACATGCGGGTCGCCGTCGACCAGCGGACCACGCCGCCCTTGCGGCCGAGGCCCGCGCCCATCACCGCGCCGGAGACGGAGTGCGTGGTGGACAGGGAGAAGCCGAGGTGGGAGGAGGCCAGGATGACGGTGGCCGCGCTGGTCTGGGCGGCGAAGCCCTGCTGCGGCTGAAGGTCGGTCAGGCCCTTGCCCATGGTGCGGATGATGCGCCAGCCGCCGAGGTAGGTGCCGAGCGCGATGGCCAGGCCCGCGGAGAGGATGACCCACATGGGCGGGTCGGAGTCGGGCGCGAGGGTGCCGCCGGCGACCAGGGCGAGGGTGATGATGCCCATGGTCTTCTGCGCGTCGTTGGTGCCGTGGGCCAGGGAGACCAGGCCGGCCGAGGCGATCTGGCCGGCGCGGTAGCCCTTCTTGGCGGACTCGCCGTCGGCCTTCTTGCCGAGCGAGTAGGTCAGGCGTGTGCCCAGCAGCGCGGCGATTCCCGCGACGAGCGGGGCGGCGATCGCCGGGATCAGCACCTTGGTGACGAGCGCGTCGCCGTGGACCGCGCCGACGCCGGCCGAGGCGATGGTGGCGCCGATCAGACCGCCCATCAGGGCGTGCGAGGAGCTGGAGGGCAGGCCCACCAGCCAGGTCAGCAGATTCCAGAGGATCGCGCCGACCAACGCGGCGAAGATGACCTCGGGACGGATGCCGGTCTCGTCGACGAGACCCTTGGAGATCGTGTTGGCGACCTCCACGGAGAGGAAAGCGCCTACAAGGTTCAGCGCGGCGGACATGGCCACCGCGACCTTGGGCTTGAGCGCACCGGTCGAGATGGTGGTGGCCATCGCGTTGGCGGTGTCGTGGAAACCGTTCGTGAAATCGAACGCGAGTGCGGTTACGACCACAATCGCGAGGATCAGCGAGAAGTTTTCCATTTACCCAGGCAATCGTTCGAGGTCATTGGCCGGACGAACGTAGGTAACCTGAGTGAACGGAAGGTGAACTGAGGTGAGCCGCACGGTGTCCGGGTGAGGGGGTTAATCGTCCGGTGGGCGAGGCCCCTCTCCTTCGGCCATCGCGCGGCCCAGGCGCCGCAAGGTCAGTAGCCTCGGGCAAACTTTTTCAGCTGGCTCATGGACCCGTTGAAGAGATTTTGGTCACCCGGCAGGCTGCCGCTGCCGTTGTCGTACTGCCAGATGGTCCAGAACTGCCATCCGGCCGGTAGTGCCCCCGCGCTGGAGGAGTTGTAGCGGGCTATCCACAGCGCGTGGTTCGACGCGAAGGCGCGGCTGCCGCCGGTGCAGTTGTTCCACCAGTGCGTGGTCGTGTAGATCACCGGGCGGCGGCCGGTCAGCCGCTTCACCTCGTTGCTGAAGGACTGGATCCAGCTGACCATCTTGGCCTTGCTCAGCCCGTAGCACTTGTGCTTGCTGTACGGGTTGTACTCGATGTCGAGGGCGGGTGGCAGGGTCCAGCCGTCGGATCGCCAGCCGCCGCCGTTGCGCACGAAGTACGCGGCCTGCGTCCTGCCCGACGACTTGTTCGGCAGCGCGAAGTGGTAGGCGCCGCGGATCAGGCCCGCGTTGCGGGAGCCGTTGTACTGCTGGCCGAAGTAGGGGTTGCGGTAGGTGTGGGACTCGGTCGCCTTGACGTAGACGAACTTGGCGCCCTTGCTCTTCGAGCTCTGCCAGTTGACGTTCTTCTGGTGGGAAGAGACGTCATGGCCCTTGGGCTTGCCGGCCGCCGCGGCCGGTATCTCGGCGAGTGCGGTTCCGCCGAGCGTGAGCGCTGCGACGGAAACCGCCAGGAGGCGGGAGCGGTGACGGGACGGTTTGCGATCACGGGCCATATTTCCCCCCGGAATGGCGACGTGCACGACAAATCAGCCAGAGGCTACGGGAAGATCGTTGAATCCTGATCGATCCCAGGCCAAGCTGGCAGGCGAGTGATTATGTCCCGGTATGCGCCCTGCCGGACGCCGGTCCTCCTCCCCTAAAGTGCCCCGGCCCGGCGGAGACTTGATGCCGTGCCGCCGCCCCGCCTGGCAGGATCGCCGCATGGCTGAGGAGCGGCGGGACCGGCGGGGCGCGCGGGACGCGCGGGAGGGCGCACAGGAAGTGGGGGAGTCGTGGGGCCGCAGTGTGCGCCCCGAGGAGGCGGAGGCATGGGAGGCCCTCGTGGCGACGGCCCGCCGGACCGTCTCCGACGGCCTGGTCGTCGGCACGTCCGGGAACGTCTCGGTGCGGGTCGACGACACCGTGCTGGTCACGCCGTCGGGAGTGCCCTACGACCGCCTCACGCCGGAGGATGTGACCGGGGTCGACCTGGACGGCAGGCAGGTGCTGGGAACGCTGGTGCCGACGAGCGAGCTGCCCATGCACCTCGCCGTCTACCGCGCCACGGACGCCGGCGCCGTCGTCCACACCCACGCGGTCCACGCGACGGCCGTGTCGACCCTGGTGCCCGAGCTCCCGCTGATCCACTACATGGCCGCAGCCGTCGGCGGTCCCGTCCGAGTTGCCCCCTATGCGACGTACGGCACCCAGGAGTTGGCCGAGAACATGCTCCAGGCCCTCACCGACCGCACCGCCTGCCTCCTCCAGAACCACGGCACGATGGCCTACGGCACGACCCTGGACCAGGCCTACGACCGCACGGCCCAGCTCGAGTGGATGTCCCGCCTGTGGCTCACGGCATCCTCGGTACCGGGCCTGTCCCCGACGCTGCTGTCGGAGGGGCAGCTGGGGGAGGTGGTGGAGCGGTTGCGGGGGTACGGGCAGCGGGGGTGACGCTTTGCGGGTGCGGGTGCGGGTGCGGGTGCGGGTGCGGGTGCGGGTGCGGGTGCGGGTGCGGGTGCCCACGGATGTAATCCGACGCCGGTCCAGGTATTTCAGCCCGTCCGGCGTTTGAGGACGAGGCCGTTCAGGCCGACAGCGGGGGTCTGGGGGCGGCAGCCCCCAGCAGGCCCGCGCCGACGCCGCACACCCCGCAAGCCCACGGCAGTGACCCCGCACAGCCCACGGCAGTGACCTCCCACTGGCCGCCACCCCCATCCGCCCGGACACTGGAGGGGTGCGCACTGTCAAAGCGACGGCCGCTGCCGTCACCGTGGCTCTGGCCGCCGGCGCCGCAAGCGTCGCCGCCGGGCGGTTCGCCAGTGGCGTCGCACTGACGGCGCCCCCCGGCAGGCCCCTGCCCACCGAACCCCGCCTCACCGTGCACGCCACGGCCGCCGGCCAGATCGCGCTCACCCGCGACCTGGCCTCCCTGCGCCCCGGCACCTACGGGCTCTCCGGCGACGGCTCGCACGCGGTCGTCGGCCCCGTCCTCGCCGCGGCGAGGCACTCCGCCGACACCGTCGTACGCCGACTGGAGCGCGTCACCCACGGCACCCTGGAACCTGGCGACAACGTCTGGCTCACCCCGAACGTGTACGTCGGCAACCCGAGCGACGCCCTCGGCCTGGAGCACGCCGACGTCGACATCCCCGGCGAACTCGGCGCCCTGCCCGCCTGGTTCGTCCCCGGCGCGCGGGACACCTGGGTCATCGCGGTGCACGGCCTCGGCACCACCCGCGAACAGGCCATGAACGTCATGGAGTTCCTCAGCGGCCGCCACTTCCCGGTCCTCGCCCTCGCCTACCGGGGCGACCTCGGCGCGCCCCGCCCGCCGGACGGCCTGAACCACCTCGGCGAGACCGAGTGGCGCGACCTGGACGCCGCGATGCGCTACGCCGTGCGGTACGGCGCCAAGCAACTCGTCCTGCTCGGCTGGTCCACCGGCGCCACGATGGCGCTGCGCGCCGCCGCGCACTCCGGGCTCCGCGACCGTGTCTCGGGCCTCGTCCTGGACTCCCCGGTACTCAGCTGGGAGGCCACCCTGCGCGCCCTCGCGTCGGCCCGCCACACGCCGAGCGTGCTGCTGCCGCTCGCGGTCCGCGCGGCACAGGGCCGCACCGGCCTGAACGCCGACCGCGCCAACGGCAACGGCAACCGCGACGACCTCACCGTGCCGACCCTGATCTTCCACGGACCCGACGACCGGGTGGCCCCCTGGAGCCTCTCCCGCCGGCTGGCCGACGCCCGCCCCGACCTGGTGGCCCTCCAGACCGTCGACCGCGCACCCCACGCGGCCATGTGGAACGCCGACCCCGAGTTCTACGAGGAGTCGCTGCGCCGCTTCCTGACACCGCTGATGTGACGTCGGTGCGACGCCCCTCGGCCCACCCCTCCCACACTGGTCCCGCAGATTCCATTTAACCCCGTACCAGTGGCCTGTATTCGGCCCCTTGCCGCTCGCAGGACCCCGTGCGTTGGCCATCCCCGTCGCCCCTCGTGACATTCCGTTTGGGTTTTCGGACCGTCAACCGGAAGACTGCACCCGTGACGTCCCGTATCCCGCGCGACTCCAGGCTTCGACTCGTCCGCCCGCGACCCCTGGCCGCCGCCCCACGAGCTGTGAACCAGCGGCGCCCCCGCCGCCCCGCGCCCCGCCCCCCGGAGGGCACACCGGCCCGGGCGGAGCTGGCCAGAATGGCTCGCTCCGGTCTGGCCGCCGCGGCCCGCGTCGCCCACTGGGCCGACACCGCGCTGCGCCCCGGCCGCGACAGCGCAAGCCCCGACGGCAAAGGCACCCTCTCCGAGGCAACGGCCGAACGCGCGGCCCGCGACCTCGGCCTGACCGTGACTCAGGTCCGCGCCGACTGGGACACCGCCCGCCTGGCCGGACTCGTCGAGGTGCACGGCGACAGCGCCCGCCCCGGCTGGCGCCTGCGTGCCTGGGACCGTGACGACAGCGCCGTGCTGCGCGGCTGGGTCGCCCTCTTCGACGCCTGGTCGCTCGCCCACCCGGAACCCGAGGACCACGAGCACGGCGCCGTGGCCGACGTCGTCTCGGCCCTGCCCCAGGTGCTCTCGTTCCTCCAGCTGTCCGCCGGGCCCGTCCCGGTGGAGCAGCTCCTGGACCTGCTGGAGCAGCGCGTCACCGAGCTGCGCACCGAGAGGTGCGAGATCCCCTACGGGCCCCAGCCCCAGCCCGCGCCGGTCGCCGAAGCCACGGCCGCCGAGGACACGCCCCTCGCCCCGCTCCTCGACTGGGCCCTGCACGCCCTCGCCTCCGTCGGCGCCCTCACCTGCGGCGACGGCCAGGCGACGCTCACCCCGCTCGGCAGCTGGGCGGTCTGGGTCAAGCTGGAGCAGATCTGCGTCGCCGCGCAGAGCCCCGCCGGGAACATCGAGCAGTCCGCCGAAGCCATGCTCCGCGGCTGCGCCCAGCTCCGCCCGAACGCCGCCCGCGACGAATACCGCGCCTGGCTCGCCGCCCGCCCCGTGGGCAGCGCCGTCACCGAACTCCTCGGCGCCGCCCGCGGCGACGACGCCCTCCTGCGCGGCCTCGCCTTCGAGGCGCTGCGCGTCGTCGGCGCCCCCGCCGAGCCCGACGTGCGTGCCGTCCTCGACCAGCCGACCCTGCGCCCGTACGCCCTGCTGTGGCTGGCCGAGCACGACGGCATCGACCCCGAGGACGCCCACGAGGTGCTCACCCGGGACGAGGCCACCTGGCTGTGGGTCGACACCGCCGCCGCCGTCGCCGACCACGGCGAGGCCCCGATGCTGGTACGGCACCTGGAGTCCTCGGTGCAGCCGACCGTGCCCGCGCTCCTCGACGAGGTGCGCGCCGTCGGCCACCCCCGCACCGTGCAGGTCCTGGTCGCGCTCGCCGCCGCACACCCCGACCCCGCCCTCGCCAAGGCCGTACGCCGGGCCGCCTTCCAGGTGCACACCGGGGGGAGCTGAGCCGGACCGGCGCTCAGCCCTTGATCTCGGGGGCGTAGGTGCCGAAGCTCCACACATTGCCCTCGATGTCCCGGGCCATGTAGTCCCGCGAGCCGTAGTCCTGGTCCGTCGGGGGCATCAAAATCTCTGCGCCCTGCTCCACGGCCCGCCGGTGGTGTGCGTCGACGTCGTCCACGACGACGTACACCCCGGTCGTGCCCGCGTCCTTCATCACCTTGTCGAAGGCGCTGCCGGTGCCCTTGGAACCGAGCATCACCGCGCCATTGCCCTGCGCCAGCTCGGCGTGCGCCACCGAGCCGTCCTCGCCCTCGTACACGGCCAGCGCCGTGAACCCGAAGGCCTCCGTGAGCTGCTTGATCGCCGCCTTCGCGTCCGCGTACAGCAGCGTGGGGTAGATGCTCGGACGCCCACCGCTCGTGCCTGCCATACCGATCACTCCTTTGTGACCCATCGCCGTGACCCATCGCCGTGATCCAGCTTCGTGGTCCATCGCTGTCGACCGCCGGAACACCGACCGCTGCCAGTCTTACAGCGACCACTGACAACGGCCCGCGAACCGAAGCGGCCAAGCGGGGGAAGGCCCGAGCGCCCTCGCCGTGTCCCGACGGCAGGCACCCGCCACCGGCCCCGGGCAGGGCTACGCTGCTGCGCCTGATCCGTGGGAAGCGGGCTCAGGCACAGCCGGACGAGACCCGGCCGATGACACCCGGGCCGATGAGACCAGGGGGTGTGGTGGCCACTGAGCCGGTCGAGGCGGCCGAGAGCAGCGAAGCGACCGCGGCTCCCGCAGCCACCGCCCCCAAGCCCGCCACAGCCACCCGCTCCCGCCTGCTGCCGACAGTTCTCGCGCTCCTCCTCGCGCTCCCGCTCCTCGCGATCGCCCACCATGCCCGCCCCGCCCCCTACGGCGACCACCTCACCGTCCACGCGGCCGCCCACGCGCGTGTGCGCCCCGGCACCACCCCACAGCAGCCGCAGCCGCCGCCGACGCCCCTCCGCTTCCGCACGCGCGGAGCGGCCCTCGAGGCCCACCACCCCGTCACCGGCGCCCCCCTGTGGCGCTACGCCCGCGAAGGCCGCCGCCCGCTCGGGTCGCTCCACGCGCGCGGGGAGGTGATCACGCTCTGGGACGACGGCATGGTCACCGCCACCGACGGCCGCTCGGTGCGCTGGCACCGCGCCCTGCCCGCGGCCGGCGAGTGGCTGCCGGACCACGGCGGCGCCGGTGTCCTGCATGCCCTCGGCCGCGGCATGCTCGCCGTCGTCACTCCGCACCGCGTCGCCGCTTACCGCATCGCGGACGGCGACCTGCGCTGGGTGCTGCCCGCCCGCGAGGGCTGTGCCTTCGAGCCCGCACGTGCCGTACGTCACGGCAAGACGCTTCTCCTCACCCAGCCCTGTACCCGCCCGGTCCTGACCGCGCAGGTCATCGCAGTGGACGACCTGGGGCAGATCACCCCGCACCGCCGACCGCTCGGCAACGAAGTCCGCGAGAAGGGCGCCGAGCCCCGGCCCGAACACGTGAACCCAGAAAAAGTGGTTGCACCGCCCCGTTAGACTGGCCTCATGGCCATTCTCCTCGCGCATTAGACGGCGGGAACGTCCTCAGCCGCCCATCCCGCCACCCACCTTGCCCTGGAGTCTGTCCGTGATCTCCGCCTCCGGTATCGAGCTGCGCGCCGGTGCGCGCATCCTCATCGAGTCCGCGACCTTCCGCGTCGCCAAGGGCGACCGCATCGGCCTCGTCGGCCGCAACGGCGCCGGCAAGACCACCCTCACCAAGTGCCTCGCCGGCCAGGGCATCCCCGCCGGCGGCACCATCACCCGCTCCGGCGAGGTCGGCTACCTCCCGCAGGACCCCCGCACCGGCGACCTCGACGTCCTCGCCCGCGACCGCATCCTCTCCGCGCGCGGCCTGGACGTCCTGATCCGCAAGATGCGCGACAACGAACAGCGCATCGCCAACGGCCAGGGCGCCACCCGCGAGAAGGCCCTCCGGCAGTACGAGCGCCAGGAGACGGAGTTCCTCACCAAGGGCGGGTACTCCGCCGAGGCCGAGGCCGCCACCATCGCCGCCGCGCTGAACCTGCCCGACCGGGTGCTCGGCCAGCCGCTGCACACCCTCTCCGGCGGTCAGCGCCGCCGTATCGAGCTCGCCCGCATCCTGTTCTCGGACGCGGACACCCTGCTGCTCGACGAGCCGACGAACCACCTCGACGCCGACTCGATCGTCTGGCTGCGCGACTACCTGAAGACGTACCGCGGCGGCTTCATCGTGATCTCCCACGACGTGGAGCTGGTCGACACGGTCGTCAACAAGGTGTTCTACCTGGACGCCAACCGCGCCCAGATCGACATCTACAACATGGGCTGGAAGCTCTACCAGCAGCAGCGCGAAGCCGACGAGAAGCGCCGCAAGCGCGAGCGGCAGAACGCCGAGAAGAAGGCCGCCGCGCTGCACTCGCAGGCCGACAAGATGCGCGCCAAGGCGACCAAGACGGTCGCCGCGCAGAACATGGCCAAGCGGGCCGACAAGCTCCTCGCCGGCCTCGAAGCGGTGCGCATGCAGGACAAGGTCGCCAAGCTCCGCTTCCCCGAGCCCGCGCCCTGCGGCAAGACCCCGCTGACCGCGGAGGGCCTGTCGAAGTCGTACGGCTCGCTGGAGATCTTCACCGACGTCGACCTTGCCATCGACAAGGGATCGAGGGTCGTCATCCTCGGTCTCAACGGCGCGGGAAAGACAACCCTGTTGAGGCTCCTCGCCGGTGTCGAGCAGCCGGACACCGGCGCCGTCATCCCCGGCCACGGCCTCAAGGTCGGCTACTACGCCCAGGAGCACGAGACCCTGGACGCCGACCGCACCGTCCTGGAGAACATGCGCTCCGCCGCCCCCGACATGGACCTCGTCGAGGTCCGCAAGGTGCTCGGCTCGTTCCTGTTCTCCGGCGACGACGTCGACAAGCCCGCCAGTGTCCTCTCCGGTGGTGAGAAGACCCGCCTCGCCCTCGCCACCCTCGTGGTGTCGTCGGCGAACGTCCTGCTCCTCGACGAGCCGACCAACAACCTCGACCCGGCCAGCCGCGAGGAGATCCTCGGGGCGCTGCGCACCTACAAGGGCGCGGTCGTGCTCGTCACCCATGACGAGGGCGCCGTCGAGGCGCTGCAGCCGGAGCGGATCATTCTGCTGCCGGACGGTGTCGAGGACCTGTGGGGCGCCGACTACGCGGATCTCGTCGCCCTGGCTTGATCGAATGCGTGATCAACGGCGTATGGATCATTCGGCCTATCGGTGATCCATCATCTGTGTGAGATCTCCTCGTACCGAGGTGTGTACTACATCGATTTCCCGGCCGAGTCCTTTATCGACAAGGGCTCGGCCGTCTCACGACGCTGACCTGGGAGTTCGTAAAAGAACCCGTTCGGCCGTACGGACAACATTCTCCGGAATCGCGGATTCCGCATGTGGGGATGTGCTCCTGTCGTCACAACCATGTCTCACGGACCTTGCCGAATGGGTGGCCATGAAGCCCCGGAGGGGTGATCATGAGGAGACCAGAGCGCACTTCCCATGAGGAGGCACGGGTGGCCGAGACTCTGAAGAAGGGCAGCCGGGTAACCGGCGCCGCGCGCGACAAGCTCGCGGCAGACCTGAAGAAGAAGTACGACTCCGGTGCGAGCATTCGGGCGCTGGCCGAGGAAACCGGCCGCTCGTATGGCTTCGTACACCGGATGCTCAGCGAGTCGGGCGTCACGCTTCGTGGGCGTGGTGGCGCGACGCGAGGCAAAAAGGCGGCCGGCTGACACCGGGCGGCCCATCGCTTCGATGGTGGCCACCCGGTCGGTCGTCTGATCGGCCGGGTGGTTACTGTGCAGTCACTTAGGGGGTGCCCTTCCGGGCATCCCATGATGACCGCACTCATCGGAGGCACCCCATGGCTTCGCCCGACCAGGACCTCGCTCCCCTGCTCGACAAGAACGGCGTACGGCTCACCGTCGACGGCGCGATCGCCACGGTGACGCTGTCGAACCCGACCAAGCGCAATGCGCAGAGCCCCGCCATGTGGCGGACTCTCGCCGAGGCCGGGCGGGCCGTGCCGGGCAGCGTGCGGGTCGTCGTGCTGCGCGGTGAGGGCAAGTCCTTCTCCGCAGGGCTCGACCGGCAGATGTTCACGCCCGACGGGATCGAGGACGAGCCCTCGTTCATCGAGCTCGCGCGCAGCAGCGACGGTGAACTCGACGCTGCCATCGCCGAGTTCCAGGAGGGCTTCACCTGGTGGCGGCGTAACGACGTCGTGTCCATCGCCGCCGTGCAGGGGCATGCCATCGGGGCGGGCTTCCAGCTCGCGCTCGCCTGTGACGTGCGCGTCGTCGCGGACGACGTGCAGTTCGCCATGCGTGAGACCAGCCTCGGGCTGGTGCCGGACCTGACGGGTACGCACCCGCTGGTCGGGCTGGTCGGATACGGCCGTGCGCTGGAGATCTGCGTGACGGGCCGCTTCGTGCTGGCCGAGGAGGCCGTCAGCAGCGGGCTGGCCAACCTCGCCGTGCCCGCGGACCAACTCGACGACGCCGTACGGGATCTGGCGGCGGCGATCGTCGCCGCGCCGCGGGATGCCGTGGTCGAGACCAAGGCGCTGCTTCGTGGTGCCGTGGACCGGACCTACGACGAGCAGCGCGGTGCCGAGCGGGCCGCGCAGGCGCGCCGGCTGCGGGATCTGGCCGGCCTCGGCGACTGAGTCATGCGCTGATCAACCGACCGCTGTGACCAGCACCGCCACCGTCGGACGATCCGTCAGCGCCTCTCCCACCCACTCGCGGACCTCCCGGGCCACCTCCACCGCCCGGCGGTCCGCGCGCACGGCAATCTCCACCCGCACGTGGCGACACGGCAGGGCGGCCTCGTCCTGTCGTTCCTCGAAGTGGACCGGACGGTTCAACCCGCCCAGGGTGCCCGTCAGTCGGATCACCCCCGGGACCGCCAGGGCCGCGGCGGCGACGCGCTCCTCGTCGGGGCTTGCGGGCTCCGCGGCCCGCGTCGGCTCGGCCTGACGTGAGGGAGCGGGTTCGGCGTCCTCGTCGAGCAGGGCCGTCACCCGCAGATCCACCTCGGTCACCATCAGGCCGAGACGCTCCGTGGCTGCCGTCGCCAGCAGTCCACGCAGCCGTTCCGCCGTCGTGGGCAGTGCCTCGGCCGCCGTCGCCGCGAAGTCCGCCGTCACCCGCAGGGGGCCCGGTGGCAGCGCGCTCGGCGGCGGCGGTACGGCTGCCTCCTGCGTGTCCTGGGGGTCGGTGAGCCCGATCCGGAGCTCGTCCAGCCGTACCCCGCGCATGTCCTCGGCCGCGCTTCGCAGCACCGCCTCGGCCGCCCTCTCGGAGATCCACGCGCCATCGCGCGCGCCGCCCAGGGGCAGCAGCCTGCCGAGCCCCAGCTGCTGCCGGACCGCCTGCGTCCACCTGTCCGTCGTCGTCATTCCTCCAGCCTGCCGCATCCCTGGGGCGCAATCGCGTAACCGTGCTTACGGTGGTTGAGGGACGACGACCGAAAAGGACGAACGGCCATGAGTGAGACGACGGAGCAGAGCCGGCGGACGGAGGGCGAGGCCCTCAGCACCCGCAAGAGTCAGGTGACCAGGCGCGGTGGGGGAGAACCCGGTGCCCGTGGCCGGACCACCATCGCGGACGGCGTCGTGGAGAAGATCGCCGGGATGGCCGCACGCGATGTGGACGGTGTGCACGCCATGGGCAGCGGTATCTCGCGGACCTTCGGGGCTGTGCGCGACCGGGTGCCGGGCGGCACGACGAAGTCCGTGTCCCGTGGGGTGAAGGTCGAGGTCGGCGAGGTACAGGCCGCGCTCGACCTGGAGATCGTCGTCGAGTACGGCGTGTCGATCTCCGACGTGGCCCGGGACGTGCGCGAGAACGTGATCAACGCCGTCGAGCGGATGACCGGACTCGAAGTCGTCGAGGTCAACATCGCGGTGAGCGATGTGAAGCTTCCGGAGGAAGAGGAAGAGGAAGAGGAGCGTCGGATCCAGTGAGGCGCCGGTGACCCGACAACGCAGTGGCCGGGGAGCGGCTGAGGAGCTGAGGAGCGCAGCATGAGCATGGCCGTGGTCGGCATGATCGCCGGCATGGCACTGGGCTTCGCCGGATACTTCGGCGGATTCGGCGCCTTCCTGCTGGTGGCGGGGCTGGGCGCCGTCGGCTTCGTCGTCGGGCGGTTCCTGGAGGGGGAGTACGAGCTCGGTGACTTCTTCCGGCGTCGTGACGAACGGCGGCGGTGACGCCGGTGAGCACGGGGGCCGGTGAAGTCGGCAGACCCCTTGCCATCGTCCCTCCGGGCGAACGCGGAGCGACCCGGATCGCCGACCGGGTCGTGGCGAAGGTCGCCTCCCAGGCTGCCCGCGAGGCAGTGGGAAGCCTTGCCAAGGACGCCGCCCGGCCGCATGCCAACGTCGTCGTGCACCACGGGACCGCGCGGGTCCTCGTCCACCTCGAACTCGACTACCCCACCGACATCGGCTCCCGGTGCGCGACGGTGCGTCGGCACGTCATCGAGCGGGTAGGCGCGTTGGTGGGCATGGAAGTGCCGGAGGTCGCCGTGCACGTGGAGCGGCTGCACCCGGCGTCCCGACCGGGCGCGGCGCAGGGGAGGACGCGATGAGCGAGTCCCAGGATTCCGAGGGCACCACACAGAGACTGCCGGTCCTGGAGAAAGAGGCCGGACCCGCCCCCCTCGACCAGTCGGCGTCGGCGGCGGACTACGACCCCCCGCCCCCGGTCGACGAGAAGGGCGGCGGCGAGCGCCGCTTCTGGTCGGCGCGTCGGATCCCGGCGGCGATCACGGCGCTCGTGCTCCTGTTCGTCGCCGGCATGTTCCTCTACGACATCGCCTCCGTGCGCGCCGACCGGCCCGCGATGCGCTGGCGCCGGGAACTGGCCCAGCAACTCGCCGAGCGTCCCCTCGACGACATCTGGGTGCTCGTCGGCGCGGGCGTCGCCGCCGTGCTCGGCCTCTGGCTGCTCGTCCTGGCCATCACGCCGGGCCTGCGGTCCGTACTGCCGATGCGGCGCACCCACCCCGACGTCCGCGCCGGACTCCACCGCGACCTCGCCGCCCTGGTCCTGCGCGACCGGGCCATGGAGGTCTCCGGGGTCCAGTCGGTACGGGTACGGATGCGCAGGTCCCGGGCCGACGTCCGCGCCGTGTCGCACTTCCGTGACCTGGACGACGTACGCGGCGACCTGGACGCCACGCTCGCCGACGCGATCAGGGGCCTGGGACTGACCCGCCCGCCGTCGCTGTCGGTGCATGTGCGGCGGCCGGGACGGAAGGGGTGAGGGCCGTGCTCAGGGTGGTCAACCGGGTGCTGATCGGGCTCGTCGGGCTGGTGCTGCTCGTGATCGGCGGGTCCGTACTGGCGGTCGGGCTCGGGCTGGATCCCCCGTCCTGGTGGATCCATGACAGCCGGCACGACGTCCTGCTCAGCGACGCCGAACGCACGCGCTGGCGGGACGACGGCTGGTGGTGGCCGACCGTGATCGCCGTGCTGGCCGTCCTGGTGCTGCTCGCCCTGTGGTGGCTGACCTCGGTCCTGCGCCGGCACCGCCTCGCCGAGGTCCTGGTCGACACCGGCGACGGCGAGGGCGCACTGCTGCGGGGCCGGGCCCTGGAGAGCGTCCTCGCCGGTGAGGCGACGGGTCTGGAGGGCGTCCAGCGGGCCCGCGTCCAGCTGACGGGCAGGCGCAGCACTCCCGAGGCCCGGGTGCGCCTCCGGCTGGAACCGCACGTGGATCCCGGGACCGCCTTGAACGACCTCACCACCCAGGCGCTGGGCCACGCCCGCAATTCGGCGGGCCTAGCGTCGCTGCCGGCGGAGGTCCGCCTGCGGGGCGTCAAACACGGTGCGGAAAGGGTGAGTTAGAACCCGTGCCGCATTCCGCCGTCCACCGGCAGCATGATCCCCGTCAGATAGGACGCGGCCGGAGACAGCAAGAAGGCCGCCGCACGCCCGAACTCGTCCGGGGTGCCGTACCGACGCAACGGAATCCGCGACTCGTTGGCGGCCCGAGTGGCCTCCGGGTCGGCCGACAGACCGTCCAGTTCACGCACGCGGTCCGTGTCGATCCGTGACGGCAGCAGTCCCACGACCCGAATTCCCCGCGGCCCCAATTCGTCCGCTAGCGACTTGGCGAACCCGGCGAGCCCCGGCCGCAGCCCGTTCGAAATGGTCAGCCCCGGCAGCGGCTCGTGCACCGAGGCCGACAGCACGAACCCGATGACACCGCCCTCTTCGAGTTCCGCCGTCGCCGTCCTGGCCAGCCGCACCGCCCCGAGGAACACCGACTCGAACGCGGCCTGCCACTGCTCGTCCGTGTTGTCCGCGACGAACCCGGCCGGCGGCCCGCCCACGCTGATGAGGACGCCGTCGAACCCGCCGAAGGCATCCCGCGCGGCAGCGATCAGACGCGCCGCGGCATCCGCTTCGGCGTTGTCCACCGCGACCCCCACGGCGTTCGGCCCCAGCTCGGCCGCCGCGGCGGCGACCCGCTCCTCGTCCCTGCCGGTCACGACGACCTTCGCCCCGTCGGCCACCAGCTCACGCGCCGCCGCGTTGCCCAGTCCGCGCGTGGCTCCCGTGACGACGTACACCCGGTCCTTCAGTCCAAGATCCATGGCCCCTATCCTGCCCCGTCGTCCCCGAACAGGGCGAGGGCGGTGTTGACCAGGCCGATGTGGCTGAAGGCCTGCGGGAAGTTGCCCAGCTGGCGGCCGGCCACGGGGTCGTACTCCTCGGCCAGCAGACCCACGTCGTTGGCGAGCCCGACGAGCCGGTCGAACAGCTCGCGTGCCTCCTGCGTACGACCGATCATGTGCAGCGCCTCCGCCAGCCAGAAGGAGCAGGCCAGGAAGGTGCCCTCGCCGCCGGGCAGCCCGTCGACCGTGGTCCCGTCGGTGCTGTAGCGGCGCAGGAGGCCCTGATGGCTGAGCTCGGCGCGGATCGCGTCGATGGTGCCGACGACGCGTGGGTCGTCGGGCGGCAGGAAGCCCACGCGCGGGATCAGCAGCAGCGCGGCGTCGAGTTCCGAGGAGCCGTAGGACTGCGTGAAGGTGTTCCGCTCGGCGTCGTAGCCCTTCTCGCACACCTCGCGGTGCACCTCGTCGCGCAACTCGCGCCAGCCGTCGAGGTCGCCGTCCAGCTTCGGGTTCTTCTCCAGGCTGCGCACCGCCCGGTCCGCGGCCACCCACACCATCACCTTCGAGTGCACGAAGTGCCGGCGGCCGCCGCGCACCTCCCACAGCCCCTCGTCGGGCTGCCGCCACGCCGTGCGCAGCCAGTCGACGAGGGCGGCCTGGATCGCCCAGATGTGCGGCTTGGTGGGCAGTCCCGCCTCCCGTGCCAGCGCCAGCGTGTCCATCACCTCGCCGTACACGTCCAACTGGAGCTGGTTCACGGCCAGATTGCCGACGCGTACGGGACCGGAGCCGGCGAAGCCGGACAGCCACGGCACCTCGAACTCGGGCAGCCGCCGCTCGCCCGCCAGGCCGTACATGATCTGCAGGTCGGCCGGGTCGCCGGCGACCGCACGCAGCAGCCAGTCGCGCCAGGCCTCCGCCTCCTCCCGGTAGCCCGCCGACAGGCCCACGTTCAGGGTGAGGGTGGAGTCGCGCAGCCAGCAGTGGCGGTAGTCCCAGTTGCGGACACCGCCGATCTCCTCGGGGAGCGAGGTGGTGGGGGCGGCGACGATGCCGCCGGTCGGCCGGTAGGTGAGGGCCTTGAGAGTGATCAGGGAGCGCACGACGGCGTCGCGGTACGGCCCGTCATAACGGCAGTGCCCCACCCACTTCCGCCAGTCCCGCACGCTGCTGTGCAACGCCTTGTAGGGATCGACGAGCGGCGGGCGCGGCTCGTGCGAGGGGTGCCAGGTGAGGACGAACGCGACCTTCTCGCCCTTCTCGACCGTGAACTCCGAGTGCGTACCGAAGTTCCTGCCCCAGGTGCGCACCTCGGGTTCGCTGCGCAGCCACGCCGAGTCCGGGCCGGCGACGGCCACCCGGTGCCCGTCGGACTCGCGTACCCAGGGAACGACCGAGCCGTAGTCGAACCGCAGCCGCAGGGTGCTGCGTACGGTGACGCGGCCGCTGAGGCCCTCCACGATGCGTACGACGTCGGGCGCGCGGTCGCGTTGGGGCATCAGGTCCGTGACGCGGATCGCGCCCTCGTCGGTCTCCCACTCGGTGTCCAGCACCAGGGTGTCCCGGCGGTAGGCGCGGCGGGTGCAGGGGCCCTTCGCGTGCTTGGGGGCGATGCGCCAGTGGCCGTTGTCCTTGTCGCCGAGAAGCTTGGCGAAGCAGGAACCCGAGTCGAAGCGGGGCAGGCACAGCCAGTCGACGGAACCGTCCCTGCCGACCAGGGCGGCCGTCTGCTCGTCGCCGATGAGGGCGTAGTCCTCGATTCGCTGGGGCACGCAAGTGCGGGTTCCCCAAGGGCCGATGGGCCAATCAGGGGTGGGGCCGCGGGAGTGATCCGGCCGCCGGGGAGCCGGTGCCGGAGAAGATCACGCCCGGATCGGCCGGGGCCCGGTTGAGCACCCACAGCCCGATCAGGGTGGCCAGGGCGAACACGACCGCGATCAGGACGGCGAGGACGAGCCGCCGCCTGCGTTCCCGCCGCAGCCACTCGCCGCGTGCGGTGCGGTAGGCGTCGGGCGCCGCCTGCACCCCGTCGGCGAGCGCGGACAGGGCCTCGCGCAGCTCCCGCTCCGTGCGGTCCGGATCGGTGCCGCGCGCCGGAGTCGCGTCTCGATGCGTCATCGCCGGGCCTCCATCGCCTGGGTCAGGGCGGCGAGGCCGCGCGCCGTATGGGTCTTGACGGAGCCGCAGGAGATCCCCATCGCCGAGGCGATCTCGCTCTCCTTCAGGCCGAGCCAGTGTCGCAGCACCAGCGCCTCGCGCTGGCGGGCCGGCAACTGCTGGAGCGCATCGATCAGCACCCGCTGGTCGTCATGCAGAAGTGCGGTGCTCTCGGCGGAGGCGATGACCTCCTCGACGGGCTTCTCGACATGTCTGCGGGCCACTTGGAGGTGCCGTATCCGCATCCGCGTCAGATTGCACACGGTGGAGCGCAGATACGCCTCCGCCGCCTCGGTGTCCCGCAGGCGCCGCCACTTCCGGTAGATCTGGTAGTAGGCCTCCGCGACGACGTTCTCCGGATCGTCGGCTCCCAGCAGCACGGCCAGGCGCAGCATCGACGAGTAGTGCAGTTCGAACAGGCGGGCCAGACCGGCCTCGCGCTCCAGGTCCGCGGGGTCGCTCACCGCGGGGGTGAGGGGCACGGCCGGTACGGCGGCGGCGCCACCCGGCGCGGGCGCCTTTCTGTGCAGCGCGTCTCGATGCTGTCTCACGGGTTGGTCGCTCCCGTCTCGGGGCGCCGCCTGAGGCTCAGGCGCGACGGCAGGTCGGTCAGATCGGTGCCGCGTGGGACGCCGAGGCGGCTCAGCACCGGGGTTGCGGCCAGGGCGACGGTCAGGTTGAGGAACAGGGCGGCGAGCCCGGCGTAGATCTCCGGCCCGGTACCGAGGGGCACGACCGACGAGAACCCTTCCCGTACGACCATGAAGGTCCCCGCCACCATGCCGACACCCCACCCGGCGAGCAGTGCCCGCGGATGCAGCCGCCGGGTGAACAGGCCGACCGCGACGGCCGGGAAGATCTGCAGGATCCAGACCCCGCCGAGGAGCTGGAGGTTGATGGCGTCCTGGTCGCGCAGCCCGAACACGAACGCCACCGCGCCCAGCTTCGCGGTGAGCGACACCGCCTTGGCGATGCGCACCTGCCGCTTGGGCGTGGCCGTCGGATGGACGTACTCGACGTACACATTGCGTACGAAGCTCGTGGCGGCCGCGATCGACATCACCGCCGCCGGCACCAGCGCCCCCACCGTGATCGCCCCGAACACCAGCCCGGCCAGCGGAGCCGGCATCAGCCGGTCGACCAGCATCGGTACGGCCGCCTCGGCACCGCCCGCCGGGGCGCGCACCCCCGTCGCGAGGGCCGCGATGCCGAGGAAGCCGAACAGGGCGAGCAGTCCGGTCCAGGCGGGCAGCGCCACGGACACCTTGCGCAGCGTCCGCGGGCCGTCGGCGGCGAACCCTGCGGTGAGCACGTGCGGGTACATCAGCAGGGCGAGCGCGGAGCCGAGGGCGAGGGTGGCGTAGGCGGGCTGCTGCTCGGGGGTGAGGAGCAGCGCCGGGCCGCCGAGCCGCTCGGCCGCACCGTCGAAGACGGCACCCGGGCCGCCGAGCCGGTCGAGGACCAGCCAGGTCACCGCGGTCAGCGAGACGAAGACGGCCACGGCCTTCAGCGCGGAGATGACGGTCGGAGCACGCAGCCCGTGCCGATAGGTGGCGACGGCCAGCCCCGCGAACAGCGCCACCATCACCAGATCACCGGCGGCACCCCGCGGATACACGCCCCCGGCCGTCAGTACCGCCCTGATGCCGAGCAGTTGCAGCGCCAGATACGGCATCGTCGCGAGGATCCCGGTCAGCGCGACCACCAGGGCCAGCGCCGGCGACCCGTACCGGCCGCGCACGAAGTCGGCCGCGGTGACATAGCCGTGCCGGCGGGCCACGGACCACAGGCGGCTCAGCAGCACGAAGGCCAGCGGGCAGACGATCACCGTGTACGGCACCGCGAAGAAGGCGGGCGCGCCGTTGCCGTAGGCCAGGCCCGGGATGGCGGCGAAGGTGTACGCGGTGAAGATCGTGCCGCCCAGCAGCAGCCAGGTCCACACCGGGCCGAGGCTGCGGTCGGCCAGCGCCCAGCCCTCCAGGGACGGCAACCGGTCGCTCGGGTGCAGGCGCCGCGCGGTGACGGCGAGCAGCGACGCCCCGCCGATCACGGCGAGAAACGTCGCGGTCATGGCGCCATCAGCCATGGGTCACCGTCCTTGGTGTGCCTGTGCCCTCGCGAGGGAGTTGCGCGAGTGGCCGGAACGGATGACAGGGAACCGCCGGGAAATCTCCTGGGAATTCGCTGTCAACCATCTCCGGCGGGTGGGCAACTCTTGCACAGACTTTCGATCCCGTCACTCGTCCCAGGAGCCGCCATGCCGAGCTCAGCCCTGCCCGAAAACGGCCGTCAGGCGCCGGAAAAGTCCCGAATAGCACCGAGATCGATCCTGCTGTGGGTCACCATCTCCCTCGTCGGCGCCGTCGCCTGGGGCGTCCTCGCGCTGGCCCGGGGCGAGGAGATCTCCGCGGTCTGGCTGGTGGTCGCCGCGCTCGGCTCGTACGCCATCGCCTACCGCTTCTACTCCCGCTGGGTCGCCCGCCGCGTACTGCGGCCGGACGACCGCCGGGCGACCCCCGCCGAACGCCTGGAGGACGGCGTCGACTTCCAGCCGACCGACCGCAGGGTGCTCCTCGGCCACCACTTCGCTGCGATCGCGGGCGCCGGCCCGCTGGTCGGCCCGGTGCTCGCGGCCCAGATGGGCTATCTGCCCGGCACCCTCTGGATCGTCGCCGGGGTGATCTTCGCCGGGGCGGTGCAGGACATGGTCGTGCTGTTCCTGTCGATGCGGCGGGACGGCAAGTCGCTGGGGCAGATGGCCCGCGAGGAGATCGGCCGGGTGGGCGGCGCGGCGGCCCTGGTCGCGGTGTTCGCCATCATGATCATCCTGCTGGGTGTGCTGGCCCTGGTCGTGGTCAACGCCCTCGCCCACTCGCCGTGGGGCACCTTCTCCGTGGCCATGACCATCCCGATCGCCCTGTTCATGGGCTTCTGGCTGCACCGCATCCGCCCGGGCCGGGTCGTCGAGACCAGTCTCATCGGCGTGGCACTGCTGCTGCTCGCGATCGTCGGGGGCGGCTGGATCCAGGAGTCCTCGCTGGCCGGCGCCTTCACCCTCAGCCCGACGACCCTCGTGCTGTGCCTGGTCGGCTACGGCTTCGTCGCCTCCGTACTCCCCGTCTGGATGCTGCTCGCGCCGCGCGACTACCTCTCCACCTTCATGAAGATCGGCACCATCGCGCTGCTCGCGGTCGGGGTCGTGGTCGCCGCGCCCGTGATGCGCGCGGAGGCCGTGAGCGACTTCGCCTCCACCGGCGCGGGCCCGGTCTTCGCCGGATCCCTCTTCCCGTTCCTGTTCATCACCATCGCCTGTGGCGCGCTCTCCGGATTCCACGCGCTGGTCGCCTCGGGGACGACGCCGAAGCTGATCCGCAAGGAGTCCCAGGTCCGGCTGATCGGCTACGGCGCGATGCTGATGGAGTCGTTCGTCGCGATCATGGCGCTGATCGCGGCGGCCACCTTGGAGCCCGGCCTGTACTACGCCATGAACGCCCCCGCCGGCCTCCTCGGTACGACGGCCGAGTCGGCGTCCCAGGCCGTGGCGGGCCTCGGTTTCACCATCACCCCCGACCAGCTGACCCAGGCGGCCCGGGCCGTCGAGGAACAGACCCTGATCGCCCGCTCGGGCGGCGCCCCGACCCTCGCGGTCGGCATGTCGGAGATCTTCTCCGGCGTCTTCGGCGGTGCCGCGATGAAGGCCTTCTGGTACCACTTCGCGATCATGTTCGAGGCGCTGTTCATCCTGACCACGGTCGACGCCGGCACCCGCGTCGGGCGCTTCATGCTCCAGGACATGCTCGGCAACGTCTGGAAGCCGATCGGCCGGGTCAACTGGAAGCCCGGCATCTGGCTGTGCAGCGGCCTCGTCGTGGCGGCCTGGGGCTACTTCCTCTACACCGGCGCCACCGACCCGCTCGGCGGGATCAACCAGCTCTTCCCGCTCTTCGGCATCGCCAACCAGCTCCTCGCCGCCGTGGCACTGACGGTCTGTACCACGGTCCTGATCAAGTCCGGTCGGCTGCGCTGGGCCTGGGTGACGGGCGTCCCCCTCGCCTGGGTCGTCGCGATCACCTTCACCGCGGGCTGGCAGAAGATCTTCTCCGACGACCCCAAGATCGGCTTCTTCGCCCAGCGCACCAAGTACGCCGACGGCATCGCCTCCGGCCAGGTCCTGCCCCCCGCCAAGACCCTCGACGACATGCACACCGTGGTCACCAACTCCACGGTCGACGGCGTACTGATCGCCCTCTTCCTGCTCCTCGTCGCGATCGTGATCGTCAACGCGACAGTGGTCTGCGTCCGAGCGATCCGCACGCCGGGCACCCTGCCGACCACGGAGGCCCCGTACGTCGAGTCCCGCCTCGACGTGCCCGAGCGGACGGGCGAGCCTCTCGTGGGGGCCCGGTCGTGAGGGCGGCACGCTGGGCGAGGGCGGTGCGCTGGTACGTCCACGAACTGACGGAGCTACTGGGCCGCCAGCACCGGGAGGACCACAGACAGGGACGCTGCTGCTAGACGCAGGTCAGGTGGACGCCGGTGAGGGGCGCGGAGCCGCAGCCGCCCGGCAGTCCGATCCGGGAATGGCGGGCGGGCGCAAAGCCCCCCGTCAACGCCCGGTACTAGACACCCACCGGCTCCGTGTCCGCCGACGACTTCTCCGTCTCCGCAGCCCGCCGCTCACGAGCCTCCCGACGAGCCAGCACCAGCCACCCGACAGGAACCCCGGCAGCAAACAGCCACCACTGCAGGGCATAGGCGTAGTTCAGCGGAGCGTTCTCGTTGCCCGGCTTGCCGATCAGCTCCGGAGCGTCCCCCGTCGGCTCGGGAGCCGTCTGCACGACGTACCCCCCGAGCACGGAGGCGTCGAGACGCCGAGCCTCCTGACCACTGCTGATCAGCATGACCTGGCGGTCGGGAAGCCCCTTGAGGTTCTTGATCCCGCTGGCCTCGGTCGTCTCGTCGGGCATCAGCCGCCCGGTCACGGTGACACGGCCGCTCGGCGGCGCAGGGACCTTGGGGAACGCCGTCTGGCTGGGCCCGTCCGCGGGGATCCAGCCGCGGTTGACCAGCAGCACCTTGCCGTCCGTCAGGACGAAGGGGGTGAGGACGTGGAAGCCGACCTCTTCGTCGGAGTTGACGCGCCGCCTGACCACGACCTCCCGGTCGGTGTCGAAGTGGCCCTGCGCGGTCACCGTGCGGTACCGCTCCTTGGAGGTCACCGTGTGCCCCGGAGAGGTCAGCTTCTCCACGGGCAGCGGCTCGGCGCCCAGGGCGTCGGCGACCAGCTGATTCCGGGCGCTGCGCTCCTCGTAGCGGTGCATCTGCCAGATGCCCAGCCTGATCATCGTGGGGATGAGCAGCAGGGCGACCAGCGTGAGGATCACCCACTGCCGGGACAACAGGAAGCGGTACACCCCACGACCGTACAACTCGGTCGTGGGGTGGGTTCAGGCGGGTACCGGGTCACACCTTGTCGACGATCCCCGCCTTTCCTTCCGCGCGGGCGCAGTGGGCGCCGCAGTACCAGTGACCGTCGACCTCGACGCCCTGCCCGATGACCTGCACACGGCAGTGCTCACAGATGGGTGCCATGCGGTGGATCGCACAGGAGAAGCAGTCGAAGACGTGCACCGCGCCCTGCGCGTGCACCTCGAAGGTCATGCCGTAGTCGTTTCCGCACACTTCACATGTCGCCATGCGCCACAGGGTGAGCCGTCCCCGCGGCCCGGGCGAGGGGGCTCCGGGCGAGTCGCGCGGCAATCACCCGTCCGTACGGTCACCGCTCCGACGCCGGTTCCACATCCCGCAGGAGTTGTCCGAACGCCGCCTCGTCGATCACCGGCGTCCCGTACTGGCGGGCCTTGACGACCTTGGACGTGCCCGCGTCCGGGTCGTTCGTGACGAGCAGGCTGGTCAGCCGGGACAGACTCGTCGACACATGCAGCCCGGCCTCGATCGCACGGTCCTCCAGCAGGTCGCGCTCGACGGACGTGTCTCCGGAGAAGGCGACCCGCATGCCCTGCTTGAGCCGATGGCCGTCCTCGTAGCGACCTGGGTTGGGATAGGGGCAGGCGGGCCTCTTGCGGGACGGTCGCCAACCGGTCGGCTGATAACTGCTGTAGCCGGTGTACCCGCTGCCGCCGCCGTAGCCGCTGTTCGAGCCCGCCTGCTGACCGATCCTCGGAGCCGCCGTCGCGGTGTCCCGCCACTCGGTCAGCGGCAGGCACTCCTGCAGCGGCAGCCGCACACTGCGCGCTGCGGCGGCCCGCAGGCTCGGCCGGAACGCCTCCGCCAGCACCCGTGCGTCGTCCAGCGCATGGTGCGCCCGCTGCTGTACGACGCCGAAGTGCGCGGCCAGCGACTCCAGCTTGTGGTTGGGCAGCGGCAGGGCCAGCTCCTTCGACAGCGCGATGGTGCACAGCCGCTGCTGCACCGGGGCCCGGCGCTCCGCGCGCGCGTACTCCCGCGCGATCATCTGCCAGTCGAAGACGGCGTTGTGGGCGACGAGGACCCGGCCGTCCAGCCGGGCCGAGAACTCCTCGGCGATGTCCGTGAAGAGGGGAGCGCCCTCCAGCGCCTCGCTCGTCAGACCGTGGATCCAGACCGGGCCCGGGTCGCGCTCCGGGTTGACCAGCGTGTACCAGTGGTCCTCGACCTCGCCGCGCGCGTCCAGCCGGTACACCGCCGCGGAGATTATCCGGTCGTGCCGGGCCAGGCCGGTGGTCTCCACGTCAACGACCGCGTATCCCTGGGGGTACGCGGTCGGCCATGCTGTGGGGGAGGGCGCTGCGGTCGCACGGTCTTCGAGCATGGTCACTGAGGATACGGGCCGGGACTGACACTCCTGCCCGTCAGGTGCCTTGCCCCGCCTGCCCGTTCGAGCGCCACGAACGTCAGCGCGTCAACCGGTCGGCGTCCGCGCGGTGTTGCGGACCACGGGCAGCGGCGGCGGTCGCACGGGCTGGGCCCGGCACCGGCCCGGGAGCGTCGGTACGTTCCCGATGTCCCGTGCGGTGCGATCCTCCGCATATGACCGAACCCACGCATGACGAGGCCCACGGCGGCGCGCTGAGCGAGCGGCTGAACTGGTTGCGGGCGGCGGTTCTCGGGGCGAACGACGGCGTCGTCTCGACCGCGGGGCTCGTCGTCGGCGTGGCCGGTGCGACCGACGAGCGTGCGGCGCTGCTCACGGCCGGGCTGGCCGGGCTGCTCGCCGGGTCGATGTCGATGGCGGCGGGGGAGTACGTCTCGGTCTCCACCCAGCGTGACTCCGAGAAGGCCGCGTTGGCCCAGGAGAAGAGAGAACTGCGGGAGCGGCCGGAGGCGGAGCTGGAGGAACTGGCGGAACTGCTGGAACGACGCGGGCTGTCCCGGGAGGTGGCCATGGAGGCGGCGGTCCAGCTGACGGAACGGGACGCGCTGAAGGCGCACGCGCGCGTGGAGCTCGGCATCGACCCGGACCGGCTGACCAACCCCTGGCACGCGGCGTGGGCGAGCTTTGTGGCGTTCACGGCCGGGGCGCTGCTGCCGCTGCTGGCCATGGTCCTGCCGCCGGCGGACTGGCGGCTGGCGGTCACGGTCGCCTCCGTCCTGGCCGCCCTCGCCCTGACCGGCTGGAGCAGCGCCCGCCTGGGCGCCGCCGCGCCACCCCGCGCGGTGCTGCGCAACATGGCGGGCGGGGCGCTGGCCATGGGGGTCACGTACGCGGCCGGGACTCTGCTGGACGTGGCGGGGGTGTAGCGCGTAAGGATCCCCGCGTCGGCGTACGGCTCGGACGTGCCCTCGACTGCTGCGCCGTGAAGCCCTCATCGCGGAGCCCTCTGCGTCAAGCTCTCCCTCATCGCGGAGCCCTGACAAGCCTGCCCTCACTGCGGAACCTCACCAGCGGATCGGCACCGGAAGTGCCGTCAGCAGTCCCGACACGGCGACCACCACGCCCAGGGCGACGACCTCCGCCCGCGCGGGCGAGCAGGCGGCCAGCGGGTCGGTCGCGCGGCGCAGCCGGATCCGTGCCCACAGGGCGAGCGCGACCACGGCCACCATCAGGATCACCTTGGCCAGCAGGACACGCCCGTACGCCGTCTCGGTCAGCTGGTGCACAACCGTGTCCGGCGGCATCCGGCGCAGCGAACTCCACACCCCTGTCGCCGTGATGGCGGCGAGCAGCACGGCCGCCACGCGCGCGTAAAGGCCCAGCAGGGCCGCGCCCGCCTCCCTGACACCCCATCCGCGCAGGGTTCGCAGGGCATACAGCAGGCCGCCGACCCAGAGCGTCGCGCAGGTCAGGTGCACCAGCGTCAGACCCGCGCCCAGCAGGGGGCTGTGCTCGGTCGGTGGGTGCGCGCGCAGCGCCTCGGCGACCACGACCGCGGCCAGTGGCCAGAGCTGGGTGACGGGCCGGCGTGAGAGGGCGCACAGCCCGGCCACGGCGAAGGCGTTGACCTCCAGCAGCGCGAGCTTGCCGTCGCGCGTCGCGTAAAGGCCGCCCACGTCGAGGTCGGCCGGGCTGTTCGGCACGAGGTTCCCGGTGGACACGACCGACGCGAGGGCGAGCGCGGCGACGAAACCGGCCGCCGCCGCGTAGGGCGCCCAACTGCGGGGCATGGCCGGGGGAGCGCCGGGCACGGACCGGGCCAGCCGGTTCACGAACAGCTCGCCCACCGGGACGCACAGCGCCGCGAACAGCACCGTGCGCAGCAGTCCGATCCCACCGGTGCCGGGCGCGGCGGCCTCCCCGGTGCCGTGCAGCGCGGCCGACGGCCCGAGCAGGGGGATCAGCGCCGCCAGCGCGACCAGGACGAGAACGGCCACGGCCCGGCCGAGGCCGGGGCGGGGTCTTGGCGCGCTCCCGTCGACCACGCCGAGGGAAGGTCTTGTCAACGTCACCTCAAGATCTTCACAAAAATCACATAGTCGGGCAAGCACCAGAAAACAAGTGGTGGTGCGGCATTCCGTACGGAAGTACGGCGCCGGTGGCCCCCGGCGCTCAGACCCACCGCGCCAAATCCGCGCCCCAAGCCCCCGGCGGCCCGGCCCAGTCGACGGGACCGCCCGCGAACGACACCGGAGACCGGGCGTACCGCAGCTTCCCGAGCGCGCTGTCCCGTTCGGTGAGCCAGGCATCGGGCGCGCCGTAGGCCTCCGACGCTTCCGACGCTTCCGCCTCCGACGCCAAGGCCCCGTCCGGGCCCGGCTGGATCCCGGTCGTCAGCCACTTCGCCGTACGCGCCAACGACAGCCGTACGCACCGGCCGTACCCCTGCTCCGACTGCTCGGTCAGAGCCCGCAGCACGGCAGCCGCCAGCAGATATCCCGTCCCGTGGTCGAGGGCCTGCGCGGGCAGCGCTCCGGGCTGCCCGGCCGATCCGTCGGCCATGCCTCCCTCGGTCGCGGCGATCCCGGTGGCGACCTGCACGAGGCTGTCGAACCCGCGCCGCCCGCCCCACGGCCCGTACGCCCCCCAGGCCGACACCTCCGCCACGACCAGCCCCGGCCGCCGCTCGGCCAGTGCCGGCGCCGACAGCCCGAACCGGTCCAGGGCGCCCGGCCGGTATCCGGTGACGACGACGTCAGCCGTCGCGAGCAGTTCCTCGAATGCGCGCCGGTCCGTCGTCAGGTCCAGCGTCGCCGAGCGCTTTCCGAAGCCCGTGTCGGCGTGCTGGTCCGGGAGTTCGGGCAGCTGCGGCGCGTCCACGCGCAGGACGTCGGCGCCGAGCAGCGCGAGGGTGCGGGTGGCGACCGGTCCGGCGATGACCCGTGTGAGGTCCAGTACGCGTACCCCGGCGGCGGGCAGCAGGGGAGAGCCGTCGAGGGACGGGAGCGCACGCGCGCGTGCCGTGTCCGACCGCTCGTGCTCGACCAGTGGCCGCCGCGCCACCGCGACCGCCTGCTCGTGCGCCGCCCACTCCTCGGGCGTGCGCAGCGCCACGGCCAGCCCGCCGGCCGCGTACACGGCTTCCTCGACCTCGCGCGCGGAACGCTCGGCGAGCGCCGCCCCCACGGCGTCCGGATCCTCCTGCGTCACCCCCAGCGCGGCCAGCAGCCGGGCCCGGTGGTGCGGATAGTTGGCGTGGGTGCGGACCCAGCCGTCCGACGTGCGCCAGAACCGTGACAGCGGGGCGAAGTTGACCGGTGCGCGCCCGTCGACCAGCAGATGCCGTTCGCTCACGAACGCGGTGGCGATCGCCCCGTCGTCCAGCCGCACCCCGGGCACCTCGGAAAGCCCGGCCCGCCGTGCCCCCAGCTCGGCGGCGGCCAGCGCACACGCGCCCACGCACGCGCGCGCCAACTCCCGTACAGGAAGGCGCGCACGCAACGCGCCTTCCCGCACCACGGTCGACAGTCGCGGAAGAAGGGCGGGATCGCCGCCCACCGCGGACCAGGCAGAACTGATCGGAGTGCTGATCGGAGTCATGACTGCACTATGCAGTATTTGACTCAGTCAACGGAGTCGTTTTCGACTCAGTCAACGGCGTCCAGCGCGTTGACGATGCCGAACCCGTAGAAGCCGTTGACCCGCTTGCCGCCCTCGCACACCGCGTCCTGCTTGCCGTCGCCGTCCTGGTCGTACGACTCGGGGCAACCCGGGTTGTCCGCCTGGGCCTTCAGCAGCGCGTGCAACTGGGTGCCGGTCGCGTGCGGGTACCGGGACTTCAGCAGCGCGGCCACGCCCGCGGCGTGCGGGGAGGCCATCGACGTGCCCTGCAGGAAGCCGTACTTGCCGTCCGGGAGGGTGGCCAGGATGCGCCCGTTCTTCGACGGGGTGTCCGGGATCTGGTAGAGCCGGTCGCCGCCCGGCGCCGCGACGTCGATGACGCCGTAACCGTACGTGGAGTAGTACGACTTGACGTTCTGCACACCCGTCGCGCTGACCGTGACCATGCCCGGCAGCTGCGTCGGTACGTCGAAGCACTCGTGCGGGTCGACGGTGCGCTCGACCGGCGTCGAGTCGTCGGGGCTGCTGTTGTCGACGATCGCGTCGGAGGCGAGGTCGTGGTTGGAGTTGCCCGCCGACGCCAGGTTCAACGTGCCCTTCTTCTGGGCGTACTGCTGGGCCCTGTTGACCGCGTCGACGATGGCCCGCTGGTCGGGATCGTCCATGCAGTTGTAGAGCCACGGGTCGACGTAGTAGCTGTTGTTGGTGATCTCGACGCCGTGATCGGCGGCGAACACGAAGGCGCAGACGACGCTTTCGGGGTAGTAGAGGCCGTTGACCGGGTCGCTCACCTGGATGGCGGAGACCTTGACGCCGGGGGCGACGCCGGCGATGCCGATGCCGTTGCGGGGCGCGGCGATCTCGCCCGCCACATGGGTGCCGTGGGCGTCGGTGGTGGTGTACGGCCGCCACGCGCCGGGGCTGGTGTCCGCCTTGCCGCCCGCGCAGTTCGCGGACTGGTCGGCGGAGAAGTTCGGCGCGAGATCGGGGTGGGTGTCGTCGACGCCGTTGTCGATCACGGCGACGGTCACCCTGCGGCTGCCGGGGTTGATCTTCGCCGCCCGGTCGGCGCCGATGGCGCGCAGGCTCCACTGATCGGCCTCGAGAGGCTCGTCGGCGCCCGCCGCGGCGCTCTGCGTCCGCGCCGCCTGCTGCTCCGTCATGAGCTGGGCGGGGCCCTCGTCCGTGGTCCCGGCGGCCGTCAGGGGGGCCGTACGCGAGGCACCCGCCGACTGGACGCCCCGCACCTTGCGCATCGCCTTCGCGAAGTCGGGGTTCGCCGAGTGGACGACGATCACGCCGATCTTCTCGTACGCGATCACGACCGTTCCGCCGGCCGTGGCGATTGCCTTCTTCACCGACTCGATCGTGCGGCGGTCCTGGCGGGTGTTGACGACGTAGGCCAGCGCGGGCGCGTCCGTGACCTGCGCGACGGGCTGCGCGGGAGGCGCGGCTGCGGCCGATGCCGCCGTCGGCAGGAAGCCGAGCGAGGCCGTCAGGGACAGGGCGAGCGGGGCGGCGAGGCCGAGTCGGCGTCTGGACCGCAGATGAGCCATGGGATCTCCACATCATCCGGAACGAGACCACCCGAGACACCGGTTGGCGCTCAGGCAGGTACATGACGAGTGGTGCAGAGGCGAAGCTATCCCCGAACCTGCTGGCCAGCAATCCGACCGATCGACTTCGGAAAGAAGTGCGGGGAGTTGAACCGGTCCTCGCGTGGCGCCGTGACCTTGGACAGGAGGCGCGAGCACGATCGAGCCCCCTGTTGGATCACGCGCCGGGGCCCTAGCATCGCCAGCCGGTTCAAGTGATCCGCGTCACTGCGAGGAACAGAGCCGTCATGCCCGTACCCGACCCGTCCCCCACTCCTGATCCGTCCCCGATCCCCGAACCGTCCCCGTCCAACGTCGCAACAGCGCCCGCAACGCGAGGAGACTCCGTGGCCACCGACGCACCGCCCCCCTCGAAAGAGCAACACAAACTCCCTTCCACCGAGGAGTTCGTCGAGGTGCACGAGAGCGCGGAGTTCGGTGAACTGCGCCGCTCCTACCGCTCCTTCGCCTTTCCGCTGACCGTCGCCTTCATCGCCTGGTACCTGCTGTACGTCCTGCTGTCCAACTACGCGGGCGACTTCATGGGCACCAAGCTGTTCGGCAACATCAACATCGCGTTCGTCTTCGGTATCGCCCAGTTCGTCACCACGTTCCTCATCGCCTGGTGGTACGCGCGGCACGCAAGCGCCAAGCTCGACCCCAAGGCCGAGGCCATCAAGACCCGTATGGAGGGCGGCGCATGAGCCCCGCGATGACCCTTGCGGCCAACGAGGCCAGCGAGCACCGGCCGCTGATCATCACCCTGTTCGCGCTCTTCGTGGTCGCGACCCTTTTCATCACCGTGTGGGCGGGCCGCCAGACCAAGGACGCCGCCGACTTCTATGCGGGCGGACGGTCCTTCAGCGCCTTCCAGAACGGCCTCGCCGTCTCCGGCGACTACATGTCCGCCGCGTCCTTCCTCGGCATCGCGGGCGCCATCGCCCTCTTCGGCTACGACGGTTTCCTCTACTCCATCGGCTTCCTGGTCGCCTGGCTGGTCGCGCTGCTCCTGGTGGCCGAACCGCTCAGGAACTCCGGCCGCTACACGATGGGTGACGTCCTCGCCTACCGCATGCGCCAGCGCCCGGTGCGCACGGCGGCCGGCACCTCCACGATCGTTGTGTCGATCTTCTACCTGCTGGCCCAGATGGCCGGTGCCGGTGTCCTGGTCTCGCTGCTGCTCGGCATCACCTCCGACGCGGGCAAGATCCTCATCGTCGGTCTCGTCGGCGTCCTGATGATCGTGTACGTCTCCATCGGCGGCATGAAGGGCACCACCTGGGTCCAGATGGTCAAGGCCGTGCTTCTGATCGGTGGCACGATCCTGATTACGTTCCTGGTGCTGCTGAAGTTCAACTTCAACATCTCGGACCTGCTGGGCAAGGCCGCCGAGAACAGCGGCAAGGGCGCCGCCTTCCTGGAGCCCGGCCTGCAGTACGGCGCCACCGGCACCTCCAAGCTGGACTTCGTCTCCCTCGGCATCGCCCTGGTCCTCGGCACCGCCGGCCTGCCGCACATCCTGATCCGCTTCTACACGGTGCCCAACGCCAAGGCCGCCCGTAAGTCCGTGAACTGGGCCATCGGCATCATCGGCGGCTTCTACCTGATGACCATCGCCCTCGGCTTCGGCGCTGCCGCACTGATCTCCCAAGAAGAGATCATCGCGTCCAACCCGTCCGGCAACACGGCCGCACCACTGCTCGCCCTCCATCTGGGCGGCGTGGACTCGGCGTGGGGTGCGATCCTGCTCGCCACCATCTCGGCGGTGGCCTTCGCGACGATCCTCGCGGTCGTCGCCGGTCTGACGCTGGCCTCGTCCTCGTCGTTCGCCCACGACATCTACGCGAACGTCATCAGGAAGGGCCAGGCCACCGAGAAGGAGGAGGTCCGGGCGGCCCGTCTCGCCACCATCGGCATCGGCGCCGTCTCCATCCTCCTCGGCGCCCTCGCCCGCGACCTCAACGTCGCCGGCCTGGTCGCCCTGGCCTTCGCGGTCGCGGCCTCCGCCAACCTGCCGACGATCCTCTACAGCCTGTTCTGGAAGCGGTTCACCACCCAGGGCGCGCTGTGGTCGATCTACGGCGGTCTGATCGTCGCCGTCGGCCTGGTGCTGTTCTCGCCCGTCGTCTCCGGCGACCCCAAGGCGATGTTCCCCGACGTCGACTTCGCCTGGTTCCCGCTGAAGAACCCGGGCATCATCTCGATCCCGTTCGGCTTCTTCATGGGCTGGCTCGGCACGGTCCTGTCCAAGGAGGAGCCCGACGCCGGCAAGTACGCGGAGCTGGAGGTCCGGTCCCTGACCGGCACCGGCGCCCACTAGCAAGCCCTCCGGGAGCGCCCTTCGAGCGGCCGCGTCGTAGATCCCTACGACGCGGCCGCGTCGTACGTCGTGGGATCGGGCCGGTGTCGCTGTCAGTGCGGTCACGTAGGCTCGCAGGTGAACGAAGTTGAATCTGGTCGTGACGAGGGAGGGGGCCCACGTGCTCATCGACACCTACGGCCGAGTGGCCACCGACCTGAGGGTCTCGCTGACCGACCGCTGCAACCTGCGGTGCACCTACTGCATGCCCGAGGAGGGCTTGCAGTGGCTGGCCAAGCCCGACCTGCTCACGGACGACGAGATCGTCCGCCTGATCGACATCGCCGTCACCTCCCTCGGCATCGAGGAAGTCCGCTTCACCGGCGGCGAGCCCCTGCTGCGCCCCGGACTGGTCGGCATAGTCGAGCGGGTCGCGGCCCTGGAGCCCCGCCCCCAGATGTCGCTGACCACCAACGGCATCGGCCTCAAGCGCACCGCCGCCGCCCTGAAGACCGCAGGCCTGGACCGGGTCAACGTCTCCCTGGACACCCTCCGCCCGGACGTCTTCAAGACCCTGACCCGCCGCGACCGCCACAAGGACGTCATCGAGGGCCTGCACGCCGCCCGCGAGGAGGGCCTGACCCCCGTCAAGGTCAACTCGGTGCTGATGCCGGGCCTGAACGGCGACGAGGCCCCCGACCTGCTGGCCTGGGCCGTGGAGCACGACTACGAACTGCGCTTCATCGAGCAGATGCCCCTGGACGCCCAGCACGGCTGGAAGCGCGACGGCATGATCACCGCCGGGGACATCCTGACGTCCCTGCGCACCCGCTTCGAGCTGACCCCCGAGGGCGAGGCGAAGCGCGGCTCGGCCCCGGCGGAGCGCTGGCTCGTCGACGGCGGCCCGCACGTGGTGGGCGTCATCGCCTCCGTCACCCGCCCGTTCTGCTCGGCCTGTGACCGCACCCGCCTGACGGCAGACGGTCAGGTCCGTACGTGCCTGTTCGCCACGGAGGAGACGGACCTGCGCGCGGCGCTGCGCTCCGACGCCCCCGACGAGGAGATCGCCCGGATCTGGCGGCTGGCGATGTGGGGCAAGAAGGCGGGAGCGGGTCTGGACGACCCGTCGTTCGTGCAGCCGGACCGGCCGATGTCAGCCATCGGTGGCTGAAGGGACCTCTTCCCACTCCGCGAGCAGGACCACGTCCTTCAGGAACCCCCGCACCCCGAGGAACTGCGACAGATGCTCGCGGTGCTCCTCACAGGCGAGCCACGTCTTGCGCCGCTCCGGCGTGTGAATCTTCGGGTTGTTCCACGCCAGCACCCACACGGCGTCGGCACGGCACCCCTTGGCGGAGCAGATCGGGGTCTCGTCACTCACAGATTCGTCTCACAGATTCGCGCACAAAAGGCGACGCCGAGCAGCCACGGGGGGAGCTGCCCGGCGTCGGTCTGTCGCTCCGACGGGGGATGCGGAGCGCCTACGAAGTATGTCACGGGTAACCCGTCGCCCGGCACCGGAACAACACTATTGATCTGAGCTTTTCCTGAGCTTGGCTTGGACTCGGCTTCCGGAGGGAAGGGGTCCGCGGGATCACGCCCCGTCGTGGGGTTTGCTCTGTGTCCCCGGCGCGGAGTCGCCCACGACATCTTCCGGGACCGATTCCGCGAAACCGTCATTCGTCCGCGGCGGCGTGATCATCGGCCGCATCGGCGCGGTCACGAACGTGGACGGCAGACCTGGCGCATTCTCCCGCCCCGCGTTGGCGATCACCACGGCGATGTACGGCAGGACCGCGCCGAGCACCAACGCCACGATCGCGACGTGCCGTTCGACGTTCCACAGTGAGGCCGCGAGGATCACCGACACCGTGCGGACCGACATCGAGATGATGTACCGGCGCTGCCGGGCGCGCACATCGTCCTGGAGACCCGCCCGGGCCCCGGTGATCCGGAACACCTCGGTGTTGCCGCTCGCATGCAGCTTCCGCATCACATTCCACCATCCGCCCGCATCGGACTCTCGCCCTGCCCGTACCCGTCCACCCCCGGTCGGGGACCCGGGCCGGGACACCTCCCACGGTACGCCTCGCCTCCGCCGCCTACGAGACCGGGGCACCTGTCACCTGGAGGAACACCCACAGCCGTAACGCGTACGGCGGTACCCGGCATGCGGCGTACCAGGGCCGGACCAACACTGGGCGTACTGCTCACCCCGAGCCGTGCGAGGAGGCAGCAATGGGCTGGTTGTGGGCCATCATCGTGGGATTCGTGCTGGGTCTGATCGCCAAGCTGCTGATCCCGGGCAAGCAGCACAGCCCCCTCTGGCTGACCACCATCTTCGGCATCATCGGCGCCATCGTCGGCAACGCCGTCGCCCGCGGGTTCGGCGTCGAGTCGACCAGCGGGATCGACTGGTGGAGGCACCTGTTCCAGGTTGTCGCCGCGGTGATCATCGTGTACCTGGGCGACATGCTGTACATGGCGACGCTGGGCAAGCGCAAGCAGCAGACCTGAGTGTGATCATGCCGATGGGGCGACCTCCCTTCCAGGAGGTCGCCCCATCGCTGTGTGTACGTCCGCTCAGACCCCGGTGACCTCGACCGCAGCCAGGTTCTTCTTCCCGCGCCGCAGCACCAGCCACCGCCCGTGCAGCAGTTCCTCCTTCGAAGGCACCGCGTCCTCGCCGGCGACCTTGACGTTGTTCACGTAGGCCCCGCCCTCCTTCACGGTGCGCCGCGCGGCGGACTTGCTGGCCACGAGGCCGACCTCGGCGAAGAGGTCGACGACCGGGCCGAGCTGCTCGACCTGGATGTGCGGCACCTCGGAGAGCGCCGCGGCCAGCGTCCGGTCGTCCAGCTCCGCCAGCTCGCCCTGGCCGAAGAGGGCCTTGGACGCGGCGATCACGGCGGCCGTCTGATCGGCGCCGTGCACCAGCGTCGTCAGTTCCTCGGCCAGCGCACGCTGTGCGGCACGGGCCTGCGGACGCTCCTCGGTCTGCTTCTCCAGCTCCTCCAGCTCCGCACGGGACTTGAAGGACAGGATGCGCATGTAGGTGGAGATGTCCCGGTCGTCCGCGTTCAGCCAGAACTGGTAGAACGCGTACGGCGTCGTCATCTCCGGGTCGAGCCAGATGGCGCCGCCCTCGGTCTTGCCGAACTTGGTGCCGTCCGCCTTGGTCATCAGCGGCGTCGCCAGAGCATGCACCTGGGCGTGCGGCTCCAGCCTGTGGATCAGGTCCAGACCGGCCGTGAGGTTGCCCCACTGGTCGCTGCCGCCCTGCTGGAGCGTGCAGTCGTGCCGCCGGTACAGCTCCAGGAAGTCCATGCCCTGGAGCAACTGGTAGCTGAACTCCGTGTAGCTGATGCCCTCCTCGGACTGGAGCCGGCGGGCGACGGAGTCCTTGGTCAGCATCTTGTTGACGCGGAAGTGCTTGCCGATGTCCCGCAGGAACTCGATGGCCGACAGGCCGGCCGTCCAGTCCAGGTTGTTCACCATCGTCGCGGCGTTGTCGCCCTCGAAGGAGAGGAAGGGCTCGATCTGGGCGCGCAGGCGGTTCACCCAGTTCGCGACCGTCTCCGGGTCGTTCAGCGTGCGCTCGGCCGTCGGGCGTGGGTCGCCGATCTGGCCCGTCGCGCCGCCGACCAGCGCCAGCGGGCGCAGGCCCGCCTGCTGGAGGCGGCGCATGGTGAGCACCTGGACCAGGTGGCCGACGTGCAGGCTGGCCGCGGTCGGGTCGAAACCGCAATAGAACGTGACGGGACCGTCCGCGAGCGCCTTGCGCAATGCGTCCTCGTCAGTGGACAGGGCGATCACGCCGCGCCACTTCAGCTCGTCGACGATGTCCGTCACGGTTCTCGTGTCTCCTTGATGATCTCGGGCAGTCGGGTGACAGCCGAGTACGAGGTTATACGCCCTGACTGACAGAGCTCATGTTGAAATCGGGGACGCGCAGCGCCGGCATCGCCGCCCTGGTGAACCAGTCGCCCCACTCCCTGGGCAGGGTCTTCTCCGTGCGCCCCGCCTCCGTCGCCCGCCCCAGCAGACCCACCGGCGACTCGTTGAACCGGAAGTTGTTCACCTCGCCGGTCACCTCGCCGTTCTCGACGAGGTACACCCCGTCCCGGGTCAGGCCGGTGAGCAGCAGCGTCGCCGGGTCGACCTCGCGGATGTACCACAGGCAGGTCAGCAGCAGCCCGCGCTCGGTGTTCGCGACCATCTCCTCGAGCGAGCGGTCCTCGCCGCCGTCCAGGATCAGGTTGTCCACGGCCGGCGCCACCGGCAGATCGGTCAGCCCCGCGCTGTGCCGGCTGGTCGTGAGGTGCTTCAGCTCGCCCGCGCGCACCCATTCGGTGGCGCCGAGCGGCAGCCCGTTGTCGAACACCGACTGATCGCCCCCGGAGGAGTGGGCGATCACGAAGGGCGCGGACTCCAGACCCGGCTCGTTCGGGTCGCTGCGCAGGGTCAGCGGCAACTCGCTCAGCCTCTCGCCGACGCGCGTCTTACCGCCCGGCTTGGAGAACACCGTCCGGCCCTCGACCGCGTCCCGCCCCGAAGCCGACCAGAACTGGTAGATCAGCAGGTCGGCCACGGCGGTCGGCGGCAGCAGCGTCTCGTACCGGCCCGCCGGCAGCTCCAGGCGCCGCTCGGCCCATCCGAGGCGTACGGCCAGCTCGGCGTCCAGCGCCGTGGGGTCCACGTCCTTGAAGTCCCGCGTGGAGCGCCCCGCCCACGCCGAGCGGGTGCGGTCCGGGGACTTGGCGTTCAGCTCCAGCGTGCCGTTCGGCTGGTCGTGCCGCAGCCGCAGCCCGGTGGACGTGCCCACGTACGTCGACACCATCTCGTGGTTGGCGAAGCCGTACAGCTCCCGGCCGCCCGCACGCGCGCGTGCGAACGCCTCACCGAGCGCCGGGGCGAAGTCGGCGAACACCGTGGACGACGTCTCGGCCGGGGCGTCCGTGAAGTCGGGCGACGCCGGTACCTCGGTCACCAGCGGCTGTGCGTCCTCGGCGGGCCCGGCGGCGCGCGCGGCGGCCTCGGCGGCCCGCACCAGCGACTCCAGCTCGTCCACCGTCACGGCCGACCGCGACACGACCCCGGAGGCCGTGCCCTCCTTGCCGTCCACGGTCGCGACGACGGTGAGCGTCCGCCCGCGCGTGACGCCGTTCGTGGTCAGCGCGTTGCCGGCCCAGCGCAGATTGGCGGTCGACTGCTCGTCGGCGATGACGACGCATCCGTCGGCCTGCGACAGCTCCAGTGCCCGCTCGACGATCTCGTGCGGCTTCTTGGTACGGGCGCTCATCGACCGGCCTCCTGCGTGGTGTTGAGAATGTTGACTCCCTTGAAGAGGGCCGACGGACAGCCGTGCGAGACCGCCGCGACCTGCCCCGGCTGCGCCTTGCCGCAGTTGAAGGCGCCGCCCAGGACATACGTCTGCGGACCGCCCACCGCGGCCATGGAGCCCCAGAAGTCCGTGGTCGTCGCCTGGTAGGCCACGTCCCGCAGCTGGCCTGTGATCCGCCCGTTCTCGATCCTGAAGAACCGCTGCCCGGTGAACTGGAAGTTGTAGCGCTGCATGTCGATCGACCAGGACCGGTCGCCGACCACGTAGATGCCCCGGTCGACGCCGCCGATCAGATCCTCCGTCGACATCCCGGCCGGATCCGGCTGCAGCGACACGTTGGCCATGCGCTGCACCGGCACATGGCCGGGGGAGTCGGCGAACGCGCACCCGTTGGACCGCTCGAACCCGGTCAGCTTCGCGATCCGCCGGTCCAGCTGGTAGCCGACGAGCGTGCCGTTCTTCACCAGTTCCCAGGACTGGCCCTCGACGCCCTCGTCGTCGTATCCGATGGTCGCGAGGCCGTGTTCGGCGGTGCGGTCACCGGTGACGTTCATCAGGTCGGAGCCGTACCGGAGCTTGCCGAGTTGGTCGAAGGTGGCGAAGGAGGTGCCGGCGTAGGCGGCCTCGTAGCCGAGGGCGCGGTCCAGTTCGGTGGCGTGGCCGATGGACTCGTGGATGGTCAGCCACAGGTTGGAGGGGTCGACGACGAGGTCGTACGGCCCCGGCTCGACGCTCGGCGCCCGCATCTTCTCGGCGAGCAGCTCGGGGATGCGCGCGAGCTCGTCGGCCCAGTCCCAGCCGGTACCCGTCAGGTACTCCCAGCCGCGCCCCACGGGCGGCGCGATGGTGCGCATGGAGTCGAACTCGCCGGTCGACTCGTCCACCGACACGGCCGTCAGCTGGGGGTGCAGCCGGACCCGCTGCTGAGTGGTCACGGTCCCGGCGGTGTCCGCGTAGAACTTGTTCTCGTGGACCGTGAGCAGCGAGGCGTCGACGTGATTGACCCCGTCCGCCGCCAGCAGCCGCGCGCTCCAGTCCGCGAGCAGCCCCGACTTCTCCTCGTCGGGCACGGTGAATGGATCGATCTCGTACGACGAGATCCACGTCCGGTCGGTGTGCACGGGCTCGTCGGCGAGCTCCACCCGCTCGTCCGACCCGGCGGCCTTGATCACCTGGGCGGACAGCTTCGCCATCGCCACCGCCTGCGAGGCGACCTTGGCGGCGGCGTCCAGGGTCAGGTCCACCCCGGACGCGAACCCCCAGGTGCCGCCGTGCACGACCCGCACCGCGTACCCGAGGTCGGTGGTGTCCGACGACCCGGCGAGCTTGGCGTCCCGTAGCCGCCAGGACGCGCTGCGCACCCGCTCGAACCGGAAGTCCGCGTGCTCGGCACCCAGCGCACGCGCGCGTGCCAGCGCCGCGTCGGCCAGTGCGCGTAGCGGAAGCGCCGTGAAGGCTTCATCGATCGTATGGGGCACGGAGGTCTCCCTGCTGTCGTGGCCTGTCGGTACCGATCATGTCGCGCGGCCGGGCCCACGGACCACACGTTTCCGGCTGGACCGCGCACCTTTCTGTAGGGACCCGACAGTGACACCCGTAAGCCACTGTCGGTGCCCGAATGTCCCCCGGCGCGACCGGCCCGATAGGTTTTCGGAGAAGCCGCCTGCCATCCAGTGTTCGGGCGGGTGTGTTCAGACCCCAATCGAAAGGGTGATCCGTTGAGCCGCTCGGTTCTCGTCACCGGAGGCAACCGGGGCATCGGCCTCGCCATCGCCCGCGCTTTCGCCGATGCCGGCGACAAGGTCGCGATCACGTACCGCTCGGGAGAGCCGCCGGCCGGCTTCCTGGCCGTCAAGTGCGACATCACCGACACCGAGCAGGTGGAGCAGGCCTACAAGGAGATCGAGGCCGAGCACGGCCCGGTCGAGGTTCTGATCGCCAACGCAGGCATCACCAAGGACCAGCTCCTGATGCGCATGTCCGAGGAGGACTTCACCTCGGTCGTCGACACCAACCTCACCGGCACGTTCCGCGTGGTCAAGCGTGCCAACCGCGGCATGCTGCGCGCCAAGAAGGGCCGCGTGGTGCTCATCTCGTCGGTCGTCGGGCTGTACGGCGGTCCCGGGCAGGCCAACTACGCCGCCTCCAAGGCCGGCCTGGTCGGCTTCGCGCGCTCCCTCGCCCGTGAGCTGGGCTCGCGCAACATCACCTTCAACGTCGTCGCGCCCGGTTTCGTCGACACCGACATGACCAAGGTGCTCACCGACGAGCAGCGCGCGAACATCGTGACGCAGGTGCCGCTCGGCCGGTACGCGCAGCCGGACGAGATCGCCGCTGCGGTGCGGTTCCTCGCGTCGGACGACGCCTCGTACATCACTGGAGCCGTCATTCCCGTTGACGGCGGACTGGGAATGGGTCACTGATCACCATGGCTGGAATCCTCGAGGGCAAGAAGATCCTCATCACCGGTGTGCTGATGGAGTCCTCCATCGCCTTCCACACCGCGAAGCTGGCCCAGGAGCAGGGCGCGGAGATCATCCTGACCGCCTGGCCGCGTCCGACGCTCACGGAGCGCATCGCGAAGAAGCTCCCCCAGCCGGAGAAGGTCAAGGTCCTGGAGCTCGACGTCTCCAACGACGAGCACCTCGCCCGCCTGGAGGGCCAGGTGCGTGAGCACCTGGGCGACAAGCTCGACGGCGTCGTGCACTCCATCGGCTTCGCGCCCCAGGACGCGCTCGGCGGCAACTTCCTGAACACGCCGTTCGAGTCCGTGGCCACCGCCATGCATGTCTCCGCCTTCTCCCTGAAGTCGCTGACCATGGCGCTGCTGCCGCTGATGACCGAGGGCGGATCCGTCGTCGGTCTCACCTTCGACGCGCAGTTCGCCTGGCCGCAGTACGACTGGATGGGCCCGGCCAAGGCCGCCCTGGAGGCCACGAACCGCTACATGGCGCGTGACCTCGGCAAGCACGACATCCGCTGCAACCTGATCTCGGCCGGTCCGATCGGCTCCATGGCCGCCAAGTCCATCCCCGGCTTCGCCGAGCTGGCGTCCGTGTGGGACAGCCGCTCTCCGCTGGAGTGGAAGCTGGAGGACCCGGAGCCGGCCGGCAAGGGCGTCGTCGCCCTGCTGAGCGACTGGTTCCCGAAGACCACCGGCGAGATCGTCCACGTGGACGGCGGCCTGCACGCCATCGGCGCCTGATCTCCCGTACGCCGTCGACGCCCCGTTCTCCCGCCGTGCGCGAGGGAGCGGGGCGTCACCCGTTCGGCTCATCCGGCGAGGCGGGGGAGGACTGCGGCAGCGCAGTCTGGAGTACGCGTTCATCACGCGAGCCCCTCCCCCGTACGGCCGAGGAGGTCCCGTTGTGCGCTTCTCCCGCCGCCTGGCCTCGACGACCGTTGCCGTCGCTCTCGTAGTGCCCCTTTCGTACGAGGCGATGGCCCACGCGCACGCACGCGTGCACGCCGCGAAAGCGGAAGCGGAGCCCTGGGAGCCGTTCGGCGCCGCGTGCCGGGTGAGCGTCACCGGCTCCCAAGTGACCGCGTACTGCCACAACCCCTATCCGGAGACCGACCGTGTGAGCCTGCACGTGGAGTGCGCCCGCTGGTGGGACATCGACAGCGACGGCTCCCCGGTGGACGCCGAGCCCGCGCAGACCGTGCGGCTGACCGGGCGCTGCTGGAAAGAGGTCGGCTCGGCGTGGGTCAGCCACCGCCAGGAGCGCTGAAGCGCCCCGGATTGCAGTGGAACGGATAGCCCGCCGCCTCCGACCCGGCCGCCGACGCGTCGCCCGCGTGGATCGCGTCGACCAGCCGCGCGTGGTCCAGGTACGACTCCGGCGTCAGCTCCGCGCCGACGTCGTCGCGCAGCCAGTCCCGCAGGACCTCGCCCAGGTCCGCGTACATCGCGATCATCGCGTCGTTGTGGGAGGCCGCGACGACCGCCAGGTGGAAGGTCGCGTCGGCCGTCACGAACGCCTCCGTGTCGCCCGACTCCCAGGCCTCCTCACGCCGCGCCAGCAGCGCGTCCAGCTGCTTGAGGTCCTTCTCGGTGCGCCGCTCGGCGGCCAGCTGCGCGGCGCCCGACTCCAGCGTTGAGCGCAGCTCGGCGATGTGCCGGGGGTCGGCGTCGGCGAAGCGGCGGTGCATCACGCCGGCCAGCTCGCTGGTGGCCACCACGTAGGTGCCGGAGCCCTGGCGGATGTCCAGCAGGCCGTTGTGCGCGAGGGCGCGGACCGCCTCACGGACCGTGTTGCGGGCCACACCGAGCTGCTCGACCAGCTCGGGCTCGGTCGGGATGCGGGTGCCGACCGGCCATTCGCCCGAGGTGATCTGGTTCCGCAGCGCGGCGATGACCTGCTCGGACAGTGCCGAACGACGGGGGTTGCTCAGGGGCATGGCACACCTTCGCACGGTAGGGCCGGGGCCGGACGGCCCAGGGGTGGACAACCAATCATCCCATGATTCTATGATGGGCCGCATGGCACGTGAGGAAAACCGGACGGCGACGTCCACGCGAATACGCACCCCGCAGGCACCCACCACGACGGAGCCCGCCACGCGCGCGTGGAGCGGCACGTGGACGGTACGGCTGGTCGTGCTCGGCATCGTGCTGACCGCGCTGAACCTGCGCCCCGCCATCACCAGCCTCGGCGCCCTCCTCGAAGAGGTCCGCGACGGGCTCGGCATGAGCGGCAGCGTGGCCGGACTGCTCACCTCCGTGCCCCCGCTCTGCTTCGCCGTCTTCGGCGTCATGGCGCCCCGGCTCGCCCGCCGCTTCGGCCCCGGCGCGGTGGTGTGCGCCGGCATGGTCGCCATCACCGCCGGCCTGCTGCTGCGCCCGTACGTGGGCAGCACGGGCGGCTTCCTGGCCGCCAGCGCCCTCGCCCTCATGGGCATCGCCGTCAGCAACGTCCTGATGCCGGTCATCGTCAAGCGCTGGTTCCCCGACCGGGTCGGCTCCATGACCGGCCTGTACTCGATGGCCCTCGCCCTCGGCACCGCGTCCGCCGCGGCGGTGACGGTGCCCATGACCGAGGCGCTGGGCGGAAATTGGCAGACCGGGCTCACGGTGTGGGCGGGGCTCGCGGCGGTGGCCGTACTGCCGTGGATTCCCTTCGTACGGGACCGGGGGGCGGCGTCCGCCGCGACGGAGAACCACGCGCGCGTGGCCGCACCCCAGCTGCGGATCACCCGGAGCCGCACCGCCTGGGCCCTCGCCGTCTACTTCGGGCTCCAGGCCACCGGCGCCTACATCACGATGGGCTGGATGGCGCAGATCTTCCGGGACGCCGGTGTGCACGCCGGCACGGCGGGGCTGCTGCTCGCCCTCACGATGGTGATGGGCGTGCCGCTCGCCTTCGTCATCCCGCGCCTCGCCACCAGGCTGCCCCACCAGGGGCCGATCGTGCTCGCGCTGGGCGCCTGCGGCCTCGTCGGGTACGCCGGTCTGTACCTCGCGCCGGTCGCCGGCGCCTGGGTCTGGGCGCTGCTGCTCGGCGTCTCCAACTGCTCGTTCCCGCTGGCCCTCACCATGGTCGGCATGCGGGCCAGGACCAGTGCGGGAGTGGCCCAGCTGTCGGGCTTCGCGCAGAGCACCGGCTATCTGATCTCGATCCCCGGCCCTCTCCTGGTCGGTGTGCTCTACCAGCACAGCGGTGGCTGGGGGCTCCCGATCGCGCTCATGGCCGGCCTGATGATCCCGCAGATGGCGGTGGGGGTCCTGGCGGGACGCAACCGCACGGTCGAGGAAGAAGCGGCCCGCTGAGCGTCACCCCGGCGGACCCGCCCCGGCCCGCGGGTGCGAGACTTGCCGTATGCCAGTGCTCGACCCGAACCCCCGCAACGGCCAGAAGAAGCTGCTGCTCGTCTTCGGCACGTTCTTCGCCATCTTCGTGATCATCGCCGTCGTCGCGACGATCGCCTCGCCCTGACGCACGCCTCGTCGCGGACGTCCCTCGACACACCGCGGCCCGGCGATGGTGGGGCTAGCACCACCATCCCCTAGGGGGTGAGTGTCAGGGTCAACTGGGTGGATCACCGGATGGGTTGAGAGTCACGGAGTCCGTAACTTCGAAGTGTGACCGCGAGAGACGGTCACGGACCACTCGAAGACTCACGGAGGCGACATGTCGGCCCGCACGCACACCCCGCCCCACCCGGCGTCCACGGGCCGTGCCGACATCCGGCTGCCCTGGTGGGCCCTCGCCCTGCCGACGCTCGCCTTCATCACGCTGCTGATGCTGATTCTCGACCCGTCCGACGCGCAAGCCGCGACCGCCGAGCCCGCGATCACCCAGCTCTTCGAGCGCATCATGCAGCTGATCACGCGCTGAGCACCGCCGAAGCCGCCCGTCAACTCCCTGCGCCCCGTGGCCTGTTTCATGCGAAGCTGGATCTCATGAGCGTCGCAGAATCCCGCAGGATTGTCCTCTTCCGGCATGCGAAAGCCGACTGGCCACAGGTGAACGACCACGAGCGGCCGCTCGCCGACCGGGGCCGAATGGACGCGGCAGAGGCCGGCCGCAGGCTGGCCGACACCGACATCCCCTTCGACCTGGCCCTGTGCTCCACCGCGACCCGGACCCGGGAGACCTGGAAGCTCGCCGTCCATGAGTTCCCGCACCGGCCGAAAACCGTCTACGAAGAGCGGGTGTACGAGGCTTCGCCCGGCGAACTGATTGCTGTGCTCAACGAAACGCCCGACGACGCGCAGAACGTCCTGCTGATCGGCCACAACCCGGGCGTGCAGGGCCTCACCGAGATCCTCTCCGGTTCGGCCGAGACCGATCCGCGCGACCGGATGAGCCGCCGGGGCTTCCCGACCGCCGCCTTCGCCGTCCTGTCCTTCAGCGGCAGCTGGAAGACCCTGGAGCCCGGCGTGGCCACGCTGCTCGACTACTGGGCACCCTCCGAGTGATAGACCCACGCGCAGGGGCCCGGCACCGTCGCGGCGCCGGGCCCCTGCGCATGTGAGGCGTCGCGCGCGGGTCGGTCAGACCTCGTCGTCGTGCATGTCCGCGGCCTCGACCTCTTCGCGGGTGACGCCCAGCAGATACAGGACCGTGTCGAGGAACGGCACGTTCACCGCCGTGTGCGCGGCCTCCCGGACCACCGGCTTGGCATTGAAGGCGACGCCCAGGCCGGCCGCGTTCAGCATGTCCAGGTCGTTGGCACCGTCACCGATCGCGACCGTCTGGGACAGCGGTACCCCCGCCTCGGCGGCGAACCTGCGCAGCAGCCGCGCCTTGCCCGCCCGGTCCACGATCTCGCCGGTGACCCGGCCGGTCAGCTGCCCGTCGACGATCTCCAGGGTGTTCGCCTGGGCGAAGTCGAGCCCGAGCCGCTCCTTCAGATCATCGGTGACCTGCGTGAACCCACCCGAGACGACCCCCACTTGATAGCCGAGCCGCTTCAGCGTCCGGATCAGGGTGCGCGCGCCCGGCGTCAGCCGCACCTCGGTGCGCACCTTCTCCACCACCGAGGCGTCCAGCCCCTTCAGCAGCGCCACGCGTGCGTGCAGCGACTGCTCGAAGTCCAGCTCCCCGCGCATCGCGGCCGCCGTCACCTCGGCCACCTTGTCCTCACAGCCGGCGTGCGCCGCGAAGAGCTCGATCACCTCGTCCTGGATGAGGGTCGAGTCCACGTCCATGACGACCAGACGCTGCGCGCGCCGGTGCAGACCCGCCGCGACGACCGCGATGTCGACACCCAGTGCCGCCGCGTGGGTCACCAGGGCGGTGCGCAGCGGCTCGGTCTCCACACCGGACACCGCGAACTCCACCGCCGTCACGGGGTACTTGGCCAGCCGGAAGATACGGTCGATGTTGCCGCCCGACTTGGTGATCCGGGAGGCGATCGAGGCCGCCGCCTCCGCGGTCAGAGGGTGGCCGAGCACGGTCACCAGGGAGCGCCCGAGGCCACGCGGCCGGTTGTCGCCCAGGCCGGAGATGATCTCCGCCTGCATCTTCAGCGAATCGGCCCAGCTGTGGACGGTCGCCCTCAGGTCCCCTTCCATCCCGGCCGGAGGCTGCGTCACGAGCGCGCACAGCGTGATCCGGCCACGGGTGACGACCTGCTCGATGTCGACCACGTCGACGGAGTAGGCGGCCAGCGTGTCGAAGAGTCCGGCCGTGATTCCCGGCCTGTCCTTCCCGAAGATCTTGACGAGAAGGGTGGGGATGTCAGAGGTCTGAGAAGCGCTCATGGTGCTTCCACCGTATCCGGCACCGAGTGCCTGCCGCCCCTGAGGTCCGTCTAGCGGACACGGAACACTGGGTGTCGACGGGGTGGCGCGAGCCTTACGTTACGGCCACGGGCGCACCCTTGCCTGTGCATCACCCCAGTGGCACCTGTGGGTGGGGTCGCTCCCCGAAGGGGGCGCGGGGAACTGCGCGACCAGTCACAGCGGGCCCGCGGTCACGAACCGGCAGCCGCCCCCGAGCACTCGGATCACCCCGAGACACGCCCCGGTGCCCGGCTCACGAGCGCCCCTTCGGCTTCCCCGGCGGCGGCGGGGGAGGAGGCGGTGGCGGCGGGGGCGGTCCATCGGCCCCTCCGGACGACGGCCCGTCTCCACGCCGCCGCGGCGGCCGGGGCGACCGTGGCGGCGGCGCAATCGGCCGTACGACCGTGGGCGCCCCGTACACGTCGTCGTCACCGGCGGACGGCGGCTCACCAGCCGGCGGCTCGCCGACCGGCGGGTCACCAGGGCGCCGCACACCACCGCGCCCCCACCGCGCATCAGGTCCCGGCGCGTTTCCGGCCGCCCGCGCACCCCCGGAAGGCGGCGCCGCGCCCGGCGGCCGCGCGTCCTCCGGTTCGCGCAGCTGGTCCGGCACCCGCAGATACGGGTTCGTCCCCGGGTTGGGCGGCCGGTACGGCGTGCCGGGGGTGTAGGGCCCGGACGGGCTCGCGTCCGACGAAACCCCGGAACCCTCGGCCGCCGAACTCGCCGTGCTCCACGGCGCGGCCACTCCGGTCCCACCCGGCACCGCGCTCCCCACCGCCCCGCGGGCAAGCGGCGCAGCGCGTTGCCCCGCCGCCCCCGTCGCCCGCGCCATGAGCGCTCCCACACCGCCCGCCCCCGCGCCCCAAGCCGCCCCAAGCAGCAGCGCCACACCGAGGTTCCCCTGCAACCGCACCCCGGCGCCGAACGCGTCGAAGCCCAGCACCGACAGGGAGGCGTCCACGGACAGCTCCGTCAGCCATGCGAGCAACGGCAGCGTCAAGGCCGTGGCGACACCGAGCCGCAGCGCGCACCGCCCCGCGAAGCGGAGGGCACCCGGATCCCGTACGTCCCGTGAACCGGGACTCGCCAAGGCGCCTGCCGCGACCGGTGTGCGCACGGCCGTCAGCACGCCCGCGAGCAGCATCATCACCGCCGCCGCGACTCCCAGCAGCCACACCCGGCCGTCCAGTTCCGCGAGCCTGCTCAGCGTCACGGACTGGTCGGCACCGCTGTTCAGAAGATCGTCCAGGGGGTCCGGGAGCAGGCCCACCAGCGCCCCCGTCGCCCGGCCGTCGAACGGCACGAGCAGGCCGATCGGGATGCCGAGCCACACGCCGTTGGGGGCGCCGAGCAGGGCCGCGCCCGCGATCCGCTTGGGGTGGTCGTCACCGATCGCGGCGTACGCCGCCGCCGCGAGCCCGGCTGCCACCGCCACCAGCAGCACAGTGACGAGGGCGGACGCGGCGGGCCGTACGACGCGGTGCAGAGCCTCCCAGCCGCGGGGCAGCGGGGTGCGGCGCGAGGCCAGCAGGGCGATCAGCAGGATGCCCGCGGACCAGGCTGTCCCACCGAGCAGCGTCGGCGCCGTGTCCACCGTGAAGCCGACCGCCGCCTTCGCGTCGATGAGGTCGCCGATCTGGTCGGGCAGCAGCCCGCCGATGTCCCCGATGTCACCCACTCCGGGGATCTCGAGACCGCCCCCGCCCCCGCCAACGCCCGGCAGGTCGTCGAGCCCCAGCGAGCTCCCGTCGATCGTGATGACGTCGTGCCCGGCCCAGGCCAGCCCGCCCAGCATCGCCACGAACAGCGCGACCACCGTGCCCGCGCGCGCGAGGAGTTCGGACGGTGCGATCACAACTCCCGCGCCGCGCAAGGACCGTAGGAAGAACCACGACAGGAGCACCGCGCCGACCAGGCTCACCCCGAGTGGCGTGATCTCGATGGCCGTCGACGCCTCCGCGCCCGTCAGCCCGAAAGCGGACACATCGCCGGACGGTGTGACAGAACCACCCGCCCCAAGGGCCACCACCGCCGCTGTCATGGGCCCGAGGGAGCCCGCGGCGTCGGCCTCCAGCAGATGCAGTCCGAGTGCCGCCGTGCCCGCCATCCCGATCAATGCCCAGCTCACTGCGGCGATCGCGGACAACACAATGTCTCCCCACGGCAGCCGTGTACCGTGCCTCGCGCTCTCGACGTTCGTGGACGCGTTCATGGCAGACCCCCCGATCCGCGGCGCGGCGGGTGTTCGCCGCGCATGTCCCCCTCGCGTGGATTACCACTCTCCGGACTGATTTCAACCCCGTCAACGGAACCATTCGAAGCGCGTGGGCGTGGTCCTCACAAGGCCCGACTTTCGGTCAGGGGGCGGAGCCTGAAATAGTTCCCGACGATGTTCGACATCCCTAGACTCCCTGTGTTGGGGGTAACTCGGGGGACTACTCAGTGGGGCTGGAGTGCCGGAACTCGTACTGGAATTGAATGGAAGGACCTGGACGCTCGACCCGTCCAGGCCCTACACCCTCGGACGTGATCCGCAGGGTGACATCGTGCTCGACGACGCCAGAGTGTCCTGGCGACACGCCACGATCAGCTGGAGCGGCCGCAGTTGGGTCATCGAGGACCACGGCAGCACCAACGGCACGTTCGTGCAGGGCCAGCGGATCCATCACCTGGAGATCGGCGGCGGCTCGGCCGTGTTCCTGGGCAACGCGACCGACGGACCGTGTCTGAACCTCTCCGGCACCGCGGCCTCGGTCGCCTCGCCGCAGGCTCAGCCGCAGCAGCAGCCGTACGCCGCGCAGGGCGCGAACCCCGGCTGGGCCCAGCAGGCCCCGCCGCAGCAGAACGCCCAGCAGGCCGGCTGGCAGCAGCCGCAGCAGGCCGCCGCTCACATCCCGCAGCAGCAGGGTCCCGGTGGTGGCGCGGGGGCGCCGCCGGTCTACGGCGACCGCAGCCCCACCACGTTCCACCAGTTCTCCGTCGGCCGCGTCATGCGTATCGGCCGTGCCCTGGAGAATGAGCTGGTCGTCTCCGACCTCCAGGTCTCACGGCACCACGCCGAGTTCCACTCGACGCCCGACGGCCGTATGGAGATCCGCGACCTCGGCTCCCACAACGGCACCTACGTCAACGGCCAGCCGATCGCCAAGGGCGGCTCGCAGCTGCTGGGCCCGGCGGACATCGTCGGTGTCGGTCACTCGACGTTCAGGATCGTCGGCGACCGCCTCGAGGAGTTCGTCGACACCGGTGAGGTCTCCTTCTCCGCCCGCCACCTGACCGTCACGGTCGACGGCGGCAAGCAGATCCTCAAGGACGTCTCCTTCGGAGTCCCGGAGAAGTCCCTCGTCGCGGTCATCGGCCCGTCCGGCTCCGGCAAGTCGACCCTGCTCAAGGCGCTCACCGGCTACCGGCCCGCCAACCAGGGCGATGTCCTCTACGACAACCGGAACCTCTACAAGCAGTTCGCCGAGCTGCGTCAGCGCATCGGTCTGGTCCCGCAGGACGACATCCTGCACAAGGAGCTGACCGTCAAGAAGGCCCTCAAGTACGCGGCCAAGCTCCGCTTCCCGGCCGACACCACGGCCGCCGAGCGCGAGGCCCGTATCGACGAGGTGCTGCGCGAGCTGAAGCTGGACATCCACAAGGAGAAGAAGGTCACCTCCCTCTCCGGCGGCCAGCGCAAGCGCGTCTCGGTGGCCCTGGAGCTGCTCACCAAGCCGTCGCTGATCTTCCTGGACGAGCCCACGTCGGGCCTCGACCCGGGCATGGACCGCGACGTCATGCAGCTGCTGCGCGGCCTCGCCGACGACGGCCGTACGGTGCTCGTCGTCACGCACTCGGTGGCCGAGCTGGCGCTGTGCGACAAGCTCCTGGTGATGGCGCCCGGCGGTGCGGTCGCCTACTTCGGCCCGCCCGAGGAGGCGCTGAACTTCTTCGGCTACGACACCTGGGCCGATGTCTTCTCCGCCTTCGAGAACTACCGCGACTACGACTGGGCGGGCCGCTGGAAGGGCTCGCAGCACTACCAGATGTACGCCGCGGACATCGACGCGATTGCTCCGCAGTCCGTACAGATGCCCCCCATGCAGGCGATGAGGCCGCCGAAGCCGCAGGGCTGGCTGTCGCAGTTCCTGACCCTGGTGCGCCGCTATGTCTCGGTGATCGCCTCCGACAAGGGCTTCCTGGCCCTGACGGTGATCCTGCCGCTCGTCCTCGGCTCGGTGAGCCTGCTCATCGACTCCGGCAAGGACCTCCTGGTCAACACGGAGATCAACCCGAACACCGGCAAGCCCGTCGCCAACGGCACGGCCCTCACCGTCCTGCTGATCCTCGCGGTGGGCGCCTGCTTCGCCGGCGCCGCCAACTCCGTCCGTGAGCTGATCAAGGAACGGGTCATCTACGAGCGGGAGCGCGCGACCGGCCTGTCCCGGTCCGCGTACCTGATGTCCAAGGTGTTCGTGCTCGGCCTGATCACGGTGCTGCAGGGCTTGATGGTCGGTGTCATCGGCTTCTCAACCCGCACCATCCCGGACGAGGGCCTGATTCTCGGCAGTCAGATTCTGCTGGAGCTGTGTATTCCGATCATGGCACTGGGCTTCACCGCGATGATGTTCGGCCTGATCATCTCGGCCCTGGTGAAGACCGCCGAGAAGACCATGCCGCTCCTGGTCATGTTCGCGATCGTCCAGGTCGTCTTCACCGGCTGCCTGTTCCCGCTGGCCAACTCCATCGGTGTCAACGAGCTCTCGTACCTGATGCCGTCGCGCTGGGCGGTCGCCGCCGCCGGTGCCACGCTCGACTTCAACCAGATCAGCCCGCCCGCCAAGGGCGACAGCAACGACCCCCTGTGGGAGCACACGGTCGGCGCCTGGACCATGGACATGCTCGCCCTGATCGTCCTCGGCGTGATCTGCGGCATCTTCGTGGCCCGCTTCCTGCGCCGCCACGAGCCCGAGGTCATGCGTAAGTAGCCTCCCCGTACCACGCCCGAAGGGCGGCACCCGTCAGGAGGGTGCCGCCCTTCGGCGTACGGATCAGAGGCCCGCGCCTACCTCGCTCAGTACGCGCTGTTGACGTTGTCGATCGAGCCGTACCGGTCGGCCGCGTAGTTGGCAGCGGCGGTGAGGTTGGCGACCGGGTCGTACTGGCTCTTGGGCGTGCCCGGGACGTGGTACGCGTCGAAGGTCGGCTTGATGACCTGGAGCAGACCGATCGACGGGACGCCGTTCTGGGCGTTGATGTCCCAGTCGTTGATCGCGTTCGGGTTACCCGAGGACTCCCGCATGATGTTCTTGTGCAGGCCGTTGTAGGTGCCCGGGATGTCGTGCTTCTTCATGATGTCCAGGGCCTCGCGGATCCAACCGTCGAGGTTGTTCGCGTAGGTCTTGGCGGCGACCGGCTTGACCTGGATGCGCTTGGCGTCCCGGCTCGCGGCAGCCTTCGCCTTGCGCGCGGCTTCGGCCTTCTTCGCGGCGGCGGCCTTGGCGGCCACGTGCTTGTCGTGGGCCACGGCGGCGCGGTGCTTGGCGGCAGCCACGGCGGCCTTGTGCTTGGCCGACATCTCCTCGGCCTTCACACCGGCGGCGGCGAGCTGGGTGGTGACGCTCGGCTTGACGTCCTTGATCTGCTCGCTGCTGTACGCCACCTTGCCCGTGGGGGCGTCGGCCGTGGTCGTCTGGGCGTTGCCCGGGACGGCGGACAGGGCGAGAGCGGCGGCGCCGAGCGTACCGACGCCGGCTATCGCGATCTTGTGGCGCTTGGTGAGGGTGCGACTAAGACGGTTCTTGGTGTTCTTGAGCATGGCAGTGGGACCTCTTCGAATAGCGCGGAGGTCGCTCGCTGTCCGTCAGGGGACACGGGTGCTTCCTGCACAAACGCCGCGGGCTGAACCCACGGCGCTGAGCGACGAGAGCAATTCTTAGCGGCCGCAAAATGGCGTGGCAAAGGTGTGACGTACGATCCCCGGTAGTGGACCCAGGAAGGGCAAAACGGGACAGACAGGACCGTCTGTCCCGCTCAAAAGGGACGTCACTACCTACTACGGACTTTCGTACGTGACCTGGGCCCTATGCGCGGGCTCACATCGCCCGCGCAACAGTCTCACCGGCAGTTGCTGGCGCAACGCTCTGTGTGAGGGCCCTCCTCCGGCAGGATGAGATGCAGGTCGCCGAACTCGTGCCACAGGTAGAGCCCTTGCAGTGCTGCCTCGTAGCTGCGGCCGATCGCGGCCCGCCCGGCGACCGCCTCCAGCATCAGCAGATGCGAGGCCTCCGGCTCGTGCAGCCCGGTCAGCAGCCCGTCCACCACCCGCACCCCGCGCTCCGGCGTGACGACGAGGTCCGTCCACCCCTCACGCGCGCGTACGGCCCCGTCGGCGCCCGCCGCCGACTCCACCGCCCGCACGGCCGTCGTCCCTACGGCGACGACCCTGCCGTCCCCTGCCTTCGCTGCGTTGATCAGCCGAGCCGAGGCCTCCGGCACCGCGAATCGCTCCGGATACGGCGGCTCGTGCGCCTCCGCCGAGGCCACCCCGGTGTGCAGGGTGATCGGCGCGAACTGCACACCCCGGCTGACCAGCTCCGTCACCATCCGCAGCGTGAAGGGCCGCGCCGCACTCGGCATCTCCGCGCTGCCCGTCCCGTCGGCGGCCGGCAGCGCGAACACTGTCTGGTACGCGGAGAGCGGCTGGTCGCGCTCCGTATAGGAGTAACGAATCGGCCGCCCGTGCTCACGCATGAGCCCGAGAACGCCCGCCGCGGGGGAGCTCTCCCGGGCCCCTGAGACCCGCGCCCACCAAAGCCGCTCACTCTCCGAGCTGAGCGGCTCCTCCAGCACCAGCCGCACCCCGCCCGGCAGCCGCACCTCACTTCCCGCGGGCCCTCCCTCCCGCCGCCCGCGACCACCCTTCCCACGAGCGCTTCGCGCGCTGCCCCATATATGCGCGCGCGTGGCGCCCCGCCCGTCGGGATCCCGCAGCTCGACCGCCCACCGCCCGTCGTCCCCGCGCGTGGAGAAGTGCACCACCACCCGTGTCCGCCCGATCCGCCCGTCCACGGCGGCGGCCAGCGTCTCCGAGGTGTTCACGACCAGCAGATCCCCGGCCCGCAACAGCCGCGGCAGCTCGCCGAACGCGTGATGCGTCACGTCGGTGCCCCGCGACACCAGCAGCCGTACGGCATCCCGGTCCAGCCCCGGCCCCCGCTGCTCGGCCGGTATCCGGGCCGACAGCTCCTCGGGCACCCTCCCCCACGCTCGAACAGGCTCGCGCGGGGGGACCCCCATCGCCAGAGTCATCGCCGTCCCTCCAGCAGCGAGGGCGCCCCATAGCGGCCGCTCGCCGGCCGCTCGTCCAGCAGCCGCAGGAAGGCCGGCACCACACCGGCCGGCGTCGGCCGTGGCTCGTCGTCGTCCGGTACGGCCGCCGCATACAGGTCCGTGGCCATGTCCCCGGGGTCGACAGCCCAGATCCGCAGCCCCGACTCCTCCTGGCCGAGCACCGCCGCGAGATGGTCCAAGGCAGCCTTCGACGCGCCGTACCCGCCCCAGGTCTCGTACGCCTCGGCGGCAGCGTCCGAGCTGAGCGTGATCACCGCGCCCGTCCCCGACGCCCGCAGCAGCGGCAGCGCCTCCTGGACCAGGCCCAGCGCGGCGACGACGTTCACCTCCAGCGCCCGCCGCAGCCCCTCCAGGGGCAGCTCGTCCAGCCGTACGAGCGGCTCGGCGCCCAGCGCGCTGGCGTTGCTCACCAGCAGATCGACGCCGCCCAGCCGCCAGGCGGCGGCCACCAGGTCGGCCCGGTGCCCGGCATCCGTGACGTCCCCGGGTACGGCCTGCACGCGCGTGCCGTACGACCGGAGCCCGGCCGCCGTCTCCTGGAGGACCTCCGCCGACCTGGCGTCGAGCACCAGGTCCCAGCCGCGCGCGGCCAGCGCCTCGGCGAGCGCCCGCCCCAGCCCCTTCGAGGCGCCCGTGATGATTGCTACCGACATGACAACCGTCCCCTCGTACCTGGCCGCCTCCGATCGGCGGTGCCCCCAACGTAGGAACGGGACCGCCCGCACCGCCTCGGACGCGGGCCGCAAAGCCGCGGGGCCCTTCGTCCTAAGCCGCACCGGGGGCCGTTCGCCCTACGCCGCTGATCGGGGGACCAGAGGACTAGGACCGGCGCCCTAGCTGGCCGCCGCCACAGGTCCGATCCGACTGTCACACCCCGCCGGTACCGTGAGGGCATGAGTCAAGGCCCCAGGTCCGGCCTCGCCGCGGTGAGCTCCGCGCTGCTGGCCATGAGTAGGCATCTCGAGGTGCGTGACGTCCTCAAGACGATCGTCGCCTCGGCCCGCGAGCTGCTCGACGCGCAGTATGCGGCGCTCGGCGTCCCGGACGACCACGGCGGCTTCGCCCAGTTCGTGGTCGACGGAGTCAGCGACGAACAGTGGAAGGCCATCGGTCCGCTCCCGCGCCAGCACGGCATCCTCGCCGCGATGCTCCGGGAGGCCGAGATCGAGCGCCTCGCCGATGTCCGCAAGGACCCCCGCTTCGAGGGCTGGCCATCGGCGCACCCCGACATGTCCGACTTCCTGGGCCTGCCGATCCGCGACGGCGACGAGGTCATCGGCGCGCTGTTCCTGGCGAACAAGAACTGCCCGAAGCCGGAAGGCAGTTGCGGGTTCACCGAGGAGGACGAGGACCTCCTCGGCATCCTCGCCCAGCACGCCGCGATCGCCCTGACCAACGCCCGCCTGTACGAGCGCAGCCGCGAGCTGACGATCGCGGAGGAACGCTCGCGCCTCGCGCACGAACTGCACGACGCGGTCAGCCAGAAGCTCTTCTCCCTGCGCCTGACGGCCCAGGCGGCGGCCGCCCTGATCGACCGTGACCCGTCCCGCGCCAAGGGCGAGTTGCACCAGGTGGCCGCGCTCGCCGCCGAGGCCGCCGACGAACTGCGCGCCGCGGTCGTCGAGTTGCGCCCCGCCGCCCTTGACGAGGACGGCCTCGTCGCCACCCTGCGCACCCAGATCCAGGTCCTCGACCGCGCCCACTCCGCGCGCGTGACCTTCGCCGGCCGCGGCGTGAAGGCCCTGCCCTCCGCCCAGGAGGAGGCCGTCTTGCGCGTCGCCCAGGAGGCCCTGCACAACGCCCTGCGGCACTCCGGCGGCGAGCACGTCGGCGTGACGCTGGACCGGCGCGGCAGCGGAGCCGTACTGCGCATCACGGACGACGGCGGCGGCTTCGACCCGAAGGCGATACGCCGCGCCGGGCGCCACCTGGGCCTGGTCTCCATGCGGGACCGGGCCAGCGGCGTCGGCGGCACGCTGACCGTGGAATCGGCGCCCGGCAAGGGCACCGTGATCGAGATGGAGGTCCCCGGTGGCTGACGCAATCAAGGTGCTGCTCGTCGACGACCACCAGGTCGTCCGCCGGGGCCTGCGCACCTTCCTCGAAGTACAGGACGACATCGAGGTCGTGGGTGAGGCCGCCGACGGTGCCGAGGGAGTGGCCCGCGCCGAGGAACTCAAGCCCGACGTCGTGCTGATGGACGTCAAGATGCCGGGCATGGACGGCGTCGACGCCCTGCGCAAGCTCCGCGAACTCGACAACCCCGCGCGCGTGTTGATCGTCACCAGCTTCACCGAACAGCGCACCGTGATCCCCGCCCTGCGCGCGGGCGCCGCCGGTTACGTCTACAAGGACGTGGACCCGGACGCCCTCGCCGGCGCCATCCGCTCCGTGCACGCCGGGCACATCCTGCTCCAACCCGAGGTCGCGGGCGCCCTGCTGTCCCAGGAGGAGGCCAACTCGGGGCAGGGAAGAGCCGGGTCGCTGACCGACCGCGAGCGCGAGGTCCTCGGCCTCATAGCGGACGGCCGCTCCAACCGCGAGATCGCACGGGCCCTGGTCCTCTCCGAGAAGACCGTCAAGACACACGTCTCAAACATCTTGATGAAGCTCGATCTGGCGGACCGCACCCAGGCCGCCCTGTGGGCCGTACGCCATGGCGTGACCGGCTGAAACGCTCTCCGCAGGACGTGACGGACGGCAATACGGAGGGTTCCGCTCCGGACTGAGATTCATACCGTCGTGGGAATGTCCCCCGGATGGCGCATCCTTCGTGGATCTCCACCGTTCTCCAGTGCGTGCTGCGGCGACTGCCGCGGCAATCGCAAGGAGGGCTTGAAAGTGAAGAACCTGAAGAAGGCAGCGGCCGTGACGATGGTGGCGGGTGGCCTGCTGGCAGCGGGTGCCGGAATGGCCTCCGCCACCGACGGCGCGCACGCCGACGGCAAGGCCGTGGGCTCCCCGGGCGTCGCCTCGGGCAACCTCGTCCAGGCCCCGGTTCACATCCCGGTCAACGTCGCGGGCAACAGCGTGAACGTCGTCGGCATCCTGAACCCGGCCTTCGGCAACCTGGCCGTCAACAAGTGACGCCCACCCGAAGCAAGCAGTGACCTCCGGCCTCCCGGCCCCACCCCGGGAGGCCGGTCTGTTTGTCGGTGCGGGCTCGGGGACTCTGCAGCGCCGGCCGGCGCAATCCAGCCCGTCCGGCGTTTGAGGACGAGGCCGTCCAGGCCGAAACGGGGGTCTGGGGGCGGAGCCCCCAGTGGACGGTCACACCAACGCCGGCCACACCCAGCGGACGCTCACCGCACGCCCCGCTCCCGCTCCTCCACATACGCGTTGTACGAAGCGACCTGCGCCCGCCGAGCCACCCGCTCCACCGGCCGCAGGGCCTCAGCCCGAGCCCCCATCTCAGCGGAGCTCACCGCACCCCCGTGCCCGTTCGTATGGGCCAGCGAGATCAACAACCCCACCCGCTGCGCCAGCTCCAGCACCCGCACGGCCCGCGGCGGATACCCCGGCGCCAAAACCTCCCGCCCCCGCTCGGCCCGAGCCCGGTACGCATCGATCGCCGCCTCGGCAACCGGCCCCGACCCGGCCACATCCAGCCGCGACAACACCTCGGTCGCCTCCCGCAGGGCCTCCGCCAGCTCCCGCTCGGCCTCGCCCAGAGACGGCACATCGGCAGGAGGCGCCTCCCGCACCGGCAGCACATGCCAGACGACCTCGACATGTACATCACCATCGGGCCCGGCCTCGTACATCTCCGGCACCATCCCGAACGCGGCGCCGTGACAGATCACCGCCTCCTCGGCATCCATGGCCCGCGCATTGAACTCCGGCGGCCCGCTCAGCCCCAGCGGATGCCCCGGCGCGGGCAGCGCCACCCGCAGCCCGCTGACCCCGAGCGTCCGCAGCCGGCCCAGCGCCAGCGTGAGCCCGACGGGCGCCGACTCACCCGGCAGCCCCTCCACCCTGTGCACGGCATCGTCCCCGACGATCTCCAGCACAGCGTCGTCCGGTGAGATAAGTCCGGCCAAAAGGGCATTTCCCCAAGCCGCAAGGCGTCCTGAACGCGGTTCCGAGAGCATGCCCCCACCCTAAGGACCGGACCGATGGAATGAAGCGCCCGACCGGTGGCGTAGATTTCGTTGAGGGCTGCGCCCGCAGGCGCACGCGACCACCGAGACGCCGAGACGCCGAGACCGGTCACACTGCAAGGGGAGACAACGCGCTCATGAGCGATGTTCTGGAGCTTCAGGACGTATCCGTGGTCCGCGAGGGCCGGGCTCTGGTGGACCAGGTCTCCTGGTCGGTCAAGGAGGGCGAGCGCTGGGTCATCCTCGGCCCGAACGGCGCCGGCAAGACCACCCTCCTGAACCTCGCCTCCAGCTACCTCTTCCCCAGCCAGGGCACCGTCTCCATTCTCGACGAGACCCTCGGCAAGCCCGGCACCGACGTCTTCGAACTGCGTCCGCGCATCGGCACGGCCGGCGTCGCCATGATCGACAAGCTGCCCAAGAAGCAGACGGTCCTGCAGACCGTGCTGACCGCCGCGTACGGCATGACCGCCGGCTGGCACGAGGACTACGACGACATCGACGAACAGCGCGCCCGCGCCTTCCTCGACCGTCTCGGCATGAGCGACTACGTGGACCGCAAGTTCGGCACCCTCTCCGAGGGCGAGCGCAAGCGCACCCTCATCGCCCGCGCCCTGATGACCGACCCCGAGCTGCTCCTCCTCGACGAGCCCGCCGCCGGCCTCGACCTCGGTGGCCGCGAGGACCTCGTTCGCCGCCTCGGCCGCCTCGCCCGCGACCCGATCGCGCCCTCCATGATCATGGTCACGCACCACGTCGAGGAGATCGCCCCCGGCTTCACCCACGTCCTGATGATCCGTCAGGGCAAGGTCCTCGCCGCGGGCCCGCTGGAGCTCGAACTCACCTCCCGCAATCTCTCCCTCTGCTTCGGCCTCCCGCTCGTCGTCGAACAGGTTGGCGACCGCTGGACGGCACAGGGCCTCCCGCTGTCCTGACCCGGTCCTTCACCCCGCAAAACCCCGGTAAGAACGGCTTTTCAAACGATCGGCGCCCTGTCCGCGACCGGGCCCGCGGTCCTACCATGACCATGTGGAAATCGACGCGTGGGTTTGGTGGTTGATCGGCGCCGCAGCGCTCGGCATCGGGCTCGTGATCACCGCGATGCCCGAACTCGGCATGCTGGCGGTGGGCGCCGTCGCGGCCGCCCTGGTGGCCGGCATCTTCGGCGGTGACGCCGTCGTCCAGGTCGTGTCCTTCGTCGTCGTGTCGACCGCACTCATCGCCGTCGTACGGCCCATCGCGAACAGACATCGCGCACAGCGGCCCCAACTCGCCACCGGCATCGAGGCCTTGAAGGGCAAACAGGCCGTCGTTCTGGAGCGCGTCGACGCCTCCGGCGGCCGGATCAAGCTCGCCGGAGAGGTCTGGTCGGCACGCGCCCTCGACACCGACCGCGCCTACGAAGTAGGCCAGGAAGTGGACGTCGTGGACATCGAGGGGGCCACGGCGATCGTCATGTGACCTCGCACGACGTAACTGGCGTGAACCCGCCGCGAGTTCCGCGACGGTCTGTCAGACTCGACCAGCAAGATCTTCAACAACCATAAGATCTGCGGAAAAGCCGCGGCGGAGAAGGGGTACGGGGAAAGACCATGGAACCGGTCATCATCGTCCTGATCATTCTGGTGGTGTTGGTCTTCATCGCCCTGATCAAGACGATCCAGGTCATCCCGCAGGCCAGCGCGGCCATCGTCGAGCGCTTCGGCCGCTACACGCGGACACTCAACGCGGGCCTCAACATCGTGGTCCCGTTCATCGACACCATCCGCAACCGCATCGACCTGCGCGAACAGGTCGTACCGTTCCCGCCCCAGCCGGTGATCACCCAGGACAACCTGGTCGTGAACATCGACACGGTCATCTACTACCAGGTGACCGACGCCCGCGCCGCCACCTACGAAGTCGCCAGCTACATCCAGGCGATCGAGCAGCTCACCGTCACCACGCTCCGCAACATCATCGGCGGCATGGACCTGGAGCGCACCCTGACCTCCCGCGAGGAGATCAACGCGGCCCTGCGCGGCGTCCTCGACGAGGCGACGGGCAAGTGGGGCATCCGCGTGAACCGCGTCGAACTCAAGGCAATTGAGCCCCCCACCTCCATCCAGGACTCGATGGAGAAGCAGATGCGCGCCGACCGTGACAAGCGCGCCGCGATCCTCACCGCCGAAGGTACGCGCCAGGCCGCGATCCTCACCGCCGAAGGCGAGAAGCAGTCCCAGATCCTGCGCGCCGAAGGTGAGGCCAAGGCCGCCGCCCTGCGCGCCGAGGGCGAGGCCCAGGCGGTCCGCACGGTCTTCGAAGCCATCCACGCCGGCGACCCCGACCAGAAGCTCCTCAGCTACCAGTACCTCCAAATGCTTCCCAAGATCGCCGAAGGCGACGCCAACAAGCTCTGGATCGTCCCCAGCGAAATCGGCGACGCCCTCAAGGGCCTGTCGGGCGCGATGGGCAACCTGGGCGGCCTGGGCGGCCTGGGCGGGGGTTCGGGCAACGGAGGCTCCGGCACAGGCACGGAACGCCGAGAGAAGCCGTCGATCGACTGAGACGCATACGGCCATACGACGATGGGGCTCGCCTTCCAAGTAAGGCGAGCCCCAAGGGCTTTCAGGGGCGCGGGGAACTGCGCGACCAGCCACCCACAACCCGCAGCCGACGAACAACTGGCAGTCTCCGGCGACGGGTCAGGCCGCGTCCATCGCCAGCCAATCAGGCAGCGCAGCAAACTCGTCGGCCCCCAGCGTCAGCAACATCGCATCGGCAGGCGTCGGCTCGAACGGCTCCCGAAGCAACGGCATACCCGCCTGCTCAGGCGTCCGGTCGGCCTTCCGATGATTGTCGTCGGCGCACGAAGCGACCGTATTCAGCCACGTGTCCTGCCCACCGTGCGACCGCGGCACCACGTGGTCCACCGTCGTGGCCCTGCGCCCGCAGTACGCGCACCGGTGCCGGTCCCGCACCAGCACACCCCGCCTCGACCATGGCGCTTGTCTTCGGAACGGCACCCGTACGTACCTGCAGAGCCTGATCACCCGGGGCGCGGGTATGTCGACCGCGGCTCCGCGCATGCGCAGTTCGGGGTGGGCCTGCTCAACGACGGCCTTGTCCTGAAGCACCAGAACGACGGCTCGGTTCAACGTCACCGTCGACAGCGGCTCGAAGCTCGCGTTCAGTACCAGCGTGTCCCGCATGACCAGCCCACCTCCCGTGTGCAGCAGCCCACCCCGTGGCGGGCTGGGATCAACTCTGGCCGGGCACGCCGAGATGGACAACGAAATAAAAAATGCCCGCCCCCGATCACTTCCATGACCGGGGGCGGGCAAACGTTCCATGAACGTCAGGCTTCGGCGGGCACCTCGTACTCGGCGATCACATGCGCACGCGCGAGCGTGTGGAACCGCAGGTTGAAGCCGACGACGGCCGGACTGGCGTCCGAGTCAGGACCCAGCTTCTCCTGGTCCACGGCGTACACCGTGAACACGTAGCGATGCGGCCCGTCCCCGGGCGGCGGCGCGGCACCGCCGAACTCCTTCGACCCATAGTCGTTCCGCGCCTGTACGGCACCCTCCGGCAGCCCCTCGAACTTGCCGCTGCCCGCACCGGCCGGCAGCTCGGTCACCGAGGCCGGGATGTCGAAGAGGACCCAGTGCCAGAACCCGCTGCCCGTAGGGGCGTCGGGGTCGTAGCAGGTCACGGCGAAGCTCTTGGCCCCGGCCGGGAAGCCTTCCCAGCGCAGCTGCGGCGAGGTGTTGCCCGCCGCGTGGACCTGAGCGTCCTTGAGGGTCCCGCCCTGCTCGACGTCCTCGCTCGTGACCGTGAAGGACGGCACAGGCGGATGGAAGTCGTGGGGCAGCGGCCGCCGCTTGAGCTCGGTCACTTCGATACCTCCTGATGGACCGGTGGAATCAGCAGTTCCGAGCCTAGAACCAGTTGCGCTTGCTGCCGACCTCGGACAGCCACTGGTTGAGGTACGCCGCCCAGTCGGTCCCCTGGAAGTCGTTCAGACCGACCTGGAAGGACCGGAAGGTGTCACTGCCCTCGCTGAACAGCCCCGGCTTCTTGTCCATTTCGAGGACGACGTCCATCGTGTGCTCGTCCGCGACGAAGCTCAGCTCGACCTGGTTGATCCCGCGGTACTGCTGCGGCGGGTAGAACTCGATCTCCTGGTAGAACGGCAGCTTCTGCCGCGTACCGCGGATGTGGCCGCGCTCCATGTCCGCGTTCTTGAAGCGGAAGCCCAGCTGGATGAAGGCGTCGAGGATCGCCTTCTGCGCGGGCAGCGGGTGCACGTTGATCGGGTCCAGGTCGGTGGAGTCCACGGCCCGCGCGATCGACAGCTCCGTCGTCACACCGATGTTCATGCCGCGCAGCGTCTGACCGTCGATCGTCGTGACCGGCGTCTCCCACGGGATCTCCAGCCCGAAGGGCACCGCGTGCACACCCCCGGCCTGCAGCTCGAAAGCACCACCGAGCTGCATCTTCGTGAACTCGATGTCCTGCTTGTACTCCGAGTCCTGGCCCTCGACCTCGACCCGTGCCTGCAGGCCCACGGACAGGCCCTCGATGTTCTGGTTCACGGACCCGCCCTGAATCCGCACCTCACCCTGGACGACACCGCCCGGGACGACGTTGACCTCAGTCAGCACCGTCTCGACCGAAGCCCCGCCGGCCCCCAGGCTCGCGAGCAGCTTCTTGAACGCCATGACTCTCCTCTTTTCAGAGTGGATCCCTTGATCCCTACAAACGCGATCCGGCCGTGGCCGGTTCCGCGCTCCCACCCTGGCAAGCCGCACGCCCCCTGACCACCCCGTCGCCACCACCCGTCTGCACTACCCTCGGACGGCATGATCGCGACCCCCGACCGTACGCCCTTGCCCCGGGACTTCTTCGACCGGCCTGTCCTTGAAGTCGCCCCCGACCTCCTGGGCCGCATCCTCGTTCGCAGCACCCCGGACGGTCCGATCACCCTCCGCCTCACAGAGGTCGAGGCCTACGACGGCCTGAATGACCCCGGCTCCCACGCCTATCGCGGTCGCACGCCCCGCAATGAAGTGATGTTCGGTCCCCCCGGACACGTCTACGTCTACTTCACTTACGGCATGTGGCACTGCATGAACCTGGTGTGCGGCCCCGACGGCCGGGCGAGCGCGGTCCTGCTGCGCGCCGGCGAGATCGTCGAGGGCGCCGAGCTCGCCCGCACACGTCGACTCTCGGCCCGCAACGACAAGGAACTGGCCAAAGGCCCGGCCCGCCTGGCGACCGCTCTTGGCGTGGACCGCGCCCTGGACGGCACGGACGCTTGCGCCTCCGGCGAGACCCCCCTGAGGATCCTGGCCGGCACCCCGACCCCCTCCGACCAGGTACGCAACGGCCCCCGCACCGGCGTGGGCGGCGACGGCGGAAACGGAGACGTCCACCCCTGGCGCTACTGGATCGCCAACGACCCCACGGTGAGCCCCTATCGGGCCCACGCCCCGAAGCGTCGCCGAAGTTGACGCGCTCATACGAGGCGCGTAACGTGGCCCGAGCCGCTGAACCGGGTACTGCGAAGTCAGCAGCCGGAGCGGCCAACCCACTACCTAGGAGAACCCCTAAGCGGGGTCGATTCCGGCGTGCCCGCATGCCCGAATTCGATTGCGCAGAGCCCGATTATGAATCGGGCGGGGGAATCGGCTAACGTAGTGAATGTCGAAAGGCCGACAGGCGAAAGCCCAAAGCTTCTAGGCATCCCACCGACAGGGAATCGGATCGAGAAAAGGATCTGATAGAGTCGGAAACGCAAGACCGAAGGGAAGCGCCCGGAGGAAAGCCCGAGAGGGTGAGTACAAAGGAAGCGTCCGTTCCTTGAGAACTCAACAGCGTGCCAAAAATCAACGCC